>CAVPCP010000011.1:0-217148 GCA_963702415.1 uncultured Bacteroidales bacterium
ATAGGCTCTGCAGCTTTGAGCGATATTCATATCGGCCAGTTCAGGAATAACATTGCTTCCACCACTGTTACCGTCGGCTACAATCAGACGCTCTTTATTTGCTTTCCAGATCACTTCTGATGCTCCTTCAGCAACCTTCCGGTATATCTCTCCGGGAACAGGACCCTTCTTTGCATACTGGTCATTCATATCCTCGATATAGGCTGGTTCGTTCAGGAGATCGAAGCTGAGCTTTTCAGGCGAAATACTTTTATACCGCTCTGCCCACATTGCCCAGTGTGCATAGAATGCCTCCTGTGCTTCCCTGTCTTTCCAGAGGTTGAAAGGTTCATGAAACCCGGCATTGATGCAATAACCCGGACCTCTGTGAAGGTTAAGGCTTACATGAAGATTATACTTATGTGCCAAAAAAATTAGCTGGTCAACTTCTTCCAGTACTTTCGGATCAAAATTGAGCATTTCATCCTTTGATATGTCCCTCGTATGGTCAAATGAAAGGTACCGCGGATATGCCATTGGGATCCTTATAAAATCGAAACCCCAGCCGGCCATCCATTTCAGATCATCCTCGGTTGTTTTATTTGATCCGGGATTTCGGGGAGGGTTGGGGAGAAGAGATCCAGAAGGTTAAAGCCCTTCCAGCGTGGCAGTTTATTCTTAACCGGCGGAACAGTTGATGATAATGCTGCATTGCATCCAATTGTAAGTCCGGCAGCTGCAATTGCGGTATTCTTAACAAATACACGACGATTAATCTTGTTTGGGTTGCATTTTCTAAGGTATTTAAGTTTCAATAAGTATTACAGTCATTGCGATCGCGGAGCGGAGAAGCAATCTTCATCTTTTTAACCACTGAGTATCACGGAGTTAAACGGAGTTGCACTGTTTTTTTGACCTTTGCCAACTGCCAACTGCCACTGCCTTCTGTCCATTGCCAATTGCCCACTGCCTTCCTGCCATTGCCCATTGCCAATTGCCCATTGCCAACTGCCCATTGCCAACTGCCCATTGCCAACTGCCCATTGCTATTTAGCTTTCTTCACCGGAGTAAGCGTTACCGGCCCTATAAGCCCCGACTCCCCTGGTTCCCATGCCGATGCATCGAATATTCCGTTTTTTGTGTTCTGCTTTAACCTGGCAGCCATATTAACATTATAAAATTTCTTCCACGGAATATTATTTTTGTCCATATATGCAATCCTGTTAGCCATCAGATTCGAGACTTTAATCTCGAGGGTGTTTTTTGATTCAAGATGTTTCTTATCGATAGTAATCTGATAATCAGGGCCGATTAAAATACCGATTTCTTTGCCGTTCAGTGTGACATTTGCACTCTCACACACTTTCCCGAGATTTAGAATCCAGGCATCAGCTTTGCCGGAAGGAATACTGAATGAAACAGTATACTTTGCTGTTCCGGAGAAGCTTTTAAATTCGTCATCCTCCCATTGTGGTCCATGAAGCCAGATTCGAACTCTCTTTGGAAGCGGGGTAGGGTTCGGTCCGCCCTCAGTAAAATCGATCTTCCAGTTACCTTTTATATCGACAGATGACGAAACAGGATCGTAAAACAGGTAAGGTTTGCCTTTGGGGCTGACATCATATGTATTAATGATCAATGATTCGAAAGGCTTCAGCCTGGCATATACCTCCAGTCCTCCTCTTGATGCCGGTCTCGTTTTGGCCATGCCGTATTTGTTATCCATCGGATTGAAAATGGCTGCTGATACTGCTTCTGCCTGTAAGGGGATCCATCCGTCAAACTCTTTTTCTCCATGGTTGGCTATGAAATAAACAGTGCCCTTCGGGGTTTGCCGCCGTGCATAAGCAAGCTTGTCATCGGTCATGGTTTCCCTCCGAATCCCGGCAAACGTCAGGAGCTGTTCAAGATCATTTCCATTGAGGATCGTGCCTTTTCCATAGACGGCTTTCAGGACTTCAGGGTTATTTGTCGAATTAAAGCTGATACCTGTTTTCAGGTTTTCAAAAAAGAGGGTTTTTTCCTCCTTGTCAGCCCATCCGGAAATATTTTCGGGAAGATTCCCATAGAAAATTATTTTGGCTCCGTTATTTGCCAGCCTGAGTATCTGAGTAAAAGTTTCAACAGGGATGAATTTGCATCCGGGCACGATAAGTGTTCTGTAAATATTCCCCTCCGTCTGCAGCAAGCCTTCAGGGGGACCGTGTTTTTAATCTGAAGGTCAGAGATATAATCAAAACCATATCCTCTGGCAATCATCATTTCGGTTGCCGACCTGAAAGGTGTCCCGTTGAATGCCGGACTTATTGCGTCGAAATGTTCAAGCATTCCCTTTCCGTAATCTGCATAACGGTCGAAAACCGGGAAATACAGCAGAATGCCATTATCGGCCATACCCTGTTGGAGGAATGACTGGACCCTTGCAACATAATTGTTCAGTCCCATGAAATCGCTCCAGAAAGGATTTGCCGGAGTGAACTCCACCGCGGCATAGAACAGGAAATCCTGGCCATGGTTCATCCTGCGGTGAGAAGCAGGTTCCGTGGTAGAAGACATGATTGATACCTGCAAGGAAGAACAGGTCTACAGCTTTTTTAACATCCGACAGTGATGAAATAAAGTGTTCATCCAGCCATGTCGCCGCTTCGCATGATGCGTATTTTTTGCCGGTGACATTAGCTGCTGACGATGCGAATTTGAACCGGGTGATTTCGTTACCCTCTGTCTCCGGAATATCTGTGGCTGCATAGAGATCGAGAATATTGCCCGGAGATCCATGAGCCTGATTGCGCGTTGTTTTGCCCTGTTTATGAGCCCAATCGGTCCACATGTAAGTGAATTTATCAAGTATCAGGTCCGATATTGTCTGCCTGTAATCTGAAAGCACCCTTGAGTTTTTGTCAGGATCATCTTTCTGGAAAAGCGCCGGAAGATTATATCTCAGTTCATATCCTCTTCTCAGGTTAAACTCATAAAAGAGATCTTTTGTCCAGTTGGCTTGTCCCGAGGCATCATCGACCTCATATGAATCATTGAAATATCCGCGCAAGAGATTTAATGTCATAATCCTTAAAGATCGTATCAAAGTGCTTCAGATAGTTATCGATTGCTCTTCCGGAGAAATGATCAATCACATCTCCCTCACCGCCCGGTCCGGCACGCTCGGCCATCTTTCCGTGCCATCCTTCAAAAAGGGCATATAATGTCCAGTTTCCCGGTGGAGCTGATCCAGTCAAGCTTACCTTCAGCTGTTAACATTCTTTGAAAGATCTGCAATTTGTCCGCTGTCGGAATATGCCATGAGCGTTTTAAGGGGCAAGGGCTTTTCAAAGCGGATCTGGTCGAGAGCATAAAGCTGGAGATTGTCATTTTTGCCAATCGGATCAACCAGCTTTGTAATATCAGGTTTTTCTCCGACAGGCCTGACCAGTGGCTGCTGAATAAACTCGATTTTTTCACCAAGCGACTCTCCGGTTTTAAGGGAGTAAATTTTATAATTAATGTTTTTGCAGGCGTCTGCAGGATCGACCCATGGACCTCCGAAAGGCCATCCGGATGCATTGGCCAGTTCGATTCCGATATTAAGGCGCTCTGCTTCTTTCAGGGCATGGGTAAACATATCCATCCATTCGGGCGACAAATATTTGATAAATTTATCCTCCTGTCCTTTGACTCCGTAAATAACAGCTATCTCCATGCCTCCCAGACCTGCATCACGGTACTTTTCCATTGCGGCAGTAAGGTCGGTCGAGTTACAATACTTCCCGGCCACCACCAGCGGGTCCATGGTTTGTTCTCCCGTGTGATTTCCGGCCAGGAAATTTCCTGGGCAGATATGGCCTGTGCAACCAGAAGGAAAAGAATTAAAATATTCTTAGTCTATTTTTTATGTTGAATAATTGGGGATTCTAATTGTAAATTTACCTAATAAAAAAGTATTACCTTTTATTCTGATTTAACTTTTACGGTTAAACTGAAAGATTTATAAATATGACCCGAAAATTATATGAAAGACATTGATATCCATTTGGCTGCTGATCACGAAAAGGATCTTGCAGCTCATCTTTTTGCAACATCAGAACCATGGATCACTCTCAGGATAACTGCGGAGCAGTGCAGAAAGAATTGTCACGATCCGGAATTTCAATTGTACATTGCCTGTAAAGGTGAAAAGCCGGCAGGTGTCATTCTTCTCGATCCGATGGGTGTTGCAGGTTCTCCCTATATAAAATCAATTGCTGTATTTCCCGAATTCCGGGGACAGGGGATAGGAACTAAGCTTCTTTCTTTTACTGAGGATCTTTTCAGGACCAGATCCAGGCACCTTTTCATATGTGTGTCATCATTTAATCACAGGGCACGGAAGCTTTACGAGAAATTCGGATTCCGTGTAGTCGGTGAATTAAAAAACTACATCATTGAAGGAGCCTCCGAGATCTTAATGCACAAGGTATTATGAAATCTTCCGGCGGCAGGCCATGGTCAATTGTGGCAATGTTGTGTGCGACTGCAACCGCAGGCTATATTATGCCGTGTCAATGTTTCGACTGCTGCGCCCCTGCTTATGGAGGAATTTGGGTTGTCGCAGATAGAGATGGGACGCATATTCAGCGCATTTCTGCTGGGCTATGCCCTTTTTCAGATCCCTTCAGGTGCTCTTTCTGACCGTTTTGGGGCAAGGCGTATCTTATCAATGATTGCATGGCTGTGGGTAATAATTACTTTTTTACAGACTTCTGTCGGGCGGGGTCCATTTCAATCGACAGCTTCATCGGCACTTATCGGGTTCATTATTTTCCGGTTTTTCACAGGGATTACAGCGTCGCCAACTTACCCGGGATCGGCGCAGGGAGTCTCAAAATGGGTCTTGCCAAAATACCAGGGAAGGGCCAACGGGATTGTCCTCGCTTCGATAGGGCTTGGGTCAGCTCTTGCACCTCCACTGGTTTCGAATATTATGGTAAGATTCGGCTGGCGTCCTGCATTAATTGCTTCTGCAATTCCTGCATTAATAATTGCCCTTATCTGGTTAAAAGTAAAAGAACCTCAGCATATTAATCAGGCAATGCCGGTTGAAGACAATCCAAAATCAAATGACAGTTCAGCTAAAAGAGGTAAAATCAACTCCTTAAGTTTCTGGCTGCTGACAATTAGTTATACGCTCCAGGGTTATGTGGGATATATATTTGTATCATGGTTTTACCTGTATCTGGTCCAGGAGCGGCATTTCGGATTGTTAAGCGGTGCCTGGATGAGCAGTCTGCCATGGATACTTTCTATCGTTTCCATTCCGCTTGGAGGATGGATTTCAGATCGTCTGGCTGCCGGTAAATCAGGTCAGGTATGGGGCAGGAGGATAGTCCCATTGACCGGAATGGCGTTATCAGGGATCCTGATATCAGTCGGAGCTCATACCGGAAGTGCAGTAATGGCTGCCATCAGTCTTGCTTTTGCAACTGCACTGATTCTTTGTGTTGAAGGGTCCATTCTGGGCAATGATGATGAGAATTGCCGGAAACAAAAGCGGTACTGCAGGTGGTATAATGAATATGGGAAGCAATGTCGGTGGATTGATTTCTCCGGCTCTGACACCGGTGATTGCGAGTCTGGATCGGCTGGGAAAATGCATTGCATGTTGCGGCGGCGCTGGCGGTTATAGGTGCTTTGTTATGGCTCTGGATAAAACCTGAGAACTGATCCACTGATTTTCTCTGTGTAACTCAGTGCATCCTCTGTGTCTCTCTGTGTAACTAAAAGAATTACAAAAACTTCACAGAGGTCACGGAGACCAAGAGGCAACAGAGGATTAATATACTTTAGCTTCCCAACTTATAAAACATTACCGCTGAATCGTTTATCTCGATCTGGTAATTTTTTATCAGCTTCACCATTTCGGCTCCTGCCATGATAACCGGTCCGTAGCCGTGCGCTGCAGCAACATTTACCGGACGGTGATAATAAAATGCAGGATCAAAAGCCATTCCTGTTCCGACGCATGTCCCTTCAACCTGCCCCTGATCATTAACTTTCGACTGTGTTGCATTCCACCCCAGTACTGCCGCGGGTCCGAATGCCTGTGCATCGATCCATCCCATATTAACACCATGGGCTATGCAATAAGTGAATATGGCTGTTGCTGAGGTTTCAAGATAGGAATCATTACGGTCCATTAACTGGTGCCAGAATCCCGATCCTGACTGGTATGAAACAAGGCCTTTAACATGCCGCCGGTACTGATCGAGAATATCTTTCTTCAGCGGATAACCGGAGGGCAGAACATCGAGCAATTCAGTCATGGCCAGCAATGCCCAGCCATTGCATCGTGCCCAGTAAAACTCAGGATGGGGTTCCATATCCTCTACCCATCCATGCATATAGACTCCTTTTTCTTTATTGAACATCCGCTGCGAAAACTGAATGATTTGCCGGCAGGCATCTTCAAAGTATTTATTGTCGCCGGTAAGCTTTCCCGTCTGAGCAAGCGCAGGGACGCTCATATACAGGTCATCGAGCCATAATGTATTGGGCAGAGGGCGGTTACGGGCTAGCGTTCCGTCTTCAAGCCTTAACTGCCGTTTCGAAATATAATCTATATAATTATCAACGAAAGGACGTAAATCCTGACTCTTTCCGGTTGCATAAGTTTTTATCATTGCAGCGCACATCGATCCTGCATCATCAAGGGCTCCGGGATAAAGCACCGATCTTACGGGACTGGTTAATACAGGATCGTTCTGACTGGCCGTTTTAAAGTATCTTGCAACATCGGTTATCAGATTTATTCTTTTCAGGGTATAATCCCTGAACCTCTCATCGCCGGTTGCATCGCCTGCAAGTAACATGGCACCATAAGTTACACCCCACTCATAGCTTATCAGCCTGAAAACACCAGGTTCAAAAACAGCATCCCGGGTCAGCTTTGTCATGTCTGTGATTTCAGCTTTTGTTTTACTGTCAATTACCCTGGCAGGTGTCGAGGATTCAAGATATGTGTAAATACGTGTTCAGAATTGCTTTAATATCCTCTGCTTTTCCCGGACCATAAGGAACCGGGTAATCCGGCTGAAGCGCATGAAGGGGAGTATTTGTATCTGTGACTTTTTGGGGAGCAGTCTGCGCGTTCAGGGTAAATGATATAGTACAGATCAGAATGATAGAGAGTTGTACGTTTTTGCTCATTTTGATTTTTTTTGAATTAATCTGTTTGCCAGATGATTGCACTGGCTGATTTTAGCGGATTTGTTCCAAGGATGATCCTTGATTTCTCACTAACAGGAATATAGAATGGATTATCAGTATAGTTTACTGCCACAAAGAATCCATCCCTCCACTCCATATAAACTCCTTTTGGCAGATCTTCAATTTTCACTCCGGCCTTTTCATAAATGTCTCTGACAATTTTACGTTCAAAAGAACCATCAGCAGTGGCAGCCGCAATATATGTCACAGTACCTTTTCCGACCCTGCGGGTCACAGCGGCAGCTTTGCCGGAATAAAACTGATCGGCGTATACAGCGAGCACTTCAGTCCCGGTGTAAGGAGAAAGAATGTCGGCCCAGATGTTCCAGGAATAGCTTTCATTTCCGGCTTTTATTATTCCCTTGCTTTCTTCAGGAAGCATATCTGAGAAATCAATTTCAGCTCCTATAAGAGAGTATATCCGGGAAGCAAGCCGGGTCTCTGGAAAATGTCCATCCTTGTTTTTTTGTCCTGTCCTGCTGGTCAGGATCAGATTCCCTCCCTGCTCCGCATACCTGAACCATTTCGTTACCAGCACACTGTCAATTAACTGGTAGGAAGGAGCTATAAGAAAAGGATATTCTGAGAAACTATCAGTCTCTGATACAAAATCCATTGGTGCCCCGGTCGATTTAACAGCTGAAGTGTAATTGTTACGATTCCGCCAGGTATCCCAAAGTTCAGTCTGTTTCTGGATATCCAGATCCCACATAACTTCATGATTCCAGAGAAGTCCGGTTTTACGTTTATTAAGCTCATCAGGCATGACAGATTTTCCACTGTATAATTCTCTAAGGATTTTAATCTCACTGATTGACCTGACAAACTCCTTTCCCCCCTGCGTCAATGTTGTACCATCAGTTCCCACGATACCTTCATGGTACATTTCACTACCTCTTAAGGGATGCCTGTATCTGTAAGTGCAAAGTAAGGAACAGCCTCCCCCGAATGCCTGCATGATCCACATATTTACAGTCCCGGGAATAAGCTGAGGATTTATGCTGCCCCAGTTTACCTGGCCCGGCTGGAGCTCCATTAATCCTGTAATACCATTTATGGAACGGAAATAATCACATGCTTCATAAATCCTGTATGGAATACCGGTCCTGAAGTTGTTTCCTCCAAGCTCATTTTTGCCGCTTACAGGATACATTGTGAAGGTTGGAAAATCCAGGTGATCCGATTTCCGGGGATCAGCTGATGTGATAGCATTTATATAGTTTGTTGTAATCCACTGGCCGGGAAGTGATTTTGAACGGATTATATCTGCCTGGAGATTTAAAAAATCTGCAGTAACATCAGCAGTGAATCTCTGAAAATCAAGAATGGCATGCGGACTAAGCTTATCTTCATTATTCATGGCCTCATTTGGGATCCTTATCTGATTGAAGTCAGAATAACGGGTGCTCCAGAAACTTCCTGCCCAGACAGAGTTAAGCTTATCAATTGTAATGTACCTCTTCTTCAGCCAGATTCTGAATGCCTCAAGCGCTGAAGGACTATAATCTGCTACCGCAAGAGGTTCATTATCAACTTGCCAACCCCAAATCCGTTGATCTCTGCCATAATGCTCTGCAAATGCTTTTACAATCTTTTCTGTAAAATCCCTGTAAACCGGATTTGACAGTGAAGCATTTGCCCTTATTCCGTGTTCACGGCGTCTTCCGTCACTTCCGACAAGGTAGATCTCAGGATATCTATCACCCATCCATGCCGGAGGACAGAGTGTCGGGGTGCACATAATTATTTTCAGGCCTGCCTTATATGCCATGTCAACAGCTTTATCAAGCCATCTGAAATCGAAACGACCCTCTTCAGGTTCAATATACGTCCATGAGAATTCAGCCAGATGAGTAAACTCAAATCCCAGCTTTGCAATATTGTTAAAATCCCTTTCCCATTGGTTTTCAGGCCACTGTTCAGGATAATAAAATACTCCAATCTTCATCAGATCAGCTTTTGGAAAGGGAACTTTATTCAGGGTTTTCTCAGGTAGGGGTTTAACATCATTTCTCTCCCTTGAATCCTGGCATGTTACAGCGATGACAAATCAGAAACTAAAAACCCAGATAATTAACCGGAACTTTAATAATTGATTTGGTCATTAACATTTTGAATGTAAATTTTATTGATCATGCAATGCCGCCTCCGTCAACAACCAGATGGGTGCCGGTTATCCATTCCGACATCCTTCCTGAAAGAAAAAGTACGGCATTTGCCACATCATCAACAGTACCAAGTCTTTCAATCGGTCTTCCTGAAGCGCACTGCTTTTTGTATTCGTCATCATAAACTCCACCCAGCTGTTCACACTCACTTTGCAGCATAGGTGTGTCTATATCGCCCGGGCAGATGCAATTAACCCTGATATTGTATTTTCCAAAATCAAGTGCCATTGCCCTTGTCATATTAAGGGTTCCGCCCTTCATTGCACAATATGAAACCGCATCCTTCCCTCCTTTAAGCGACCATCCTGAACCTGTATTGATAATTGATCCTCCGCCATTTGCTTTCATTACAGGGACTGCATACTTGGTCAGCAGGTACTGCCCTTTCAGCGAAACATCAAGGGCAAGATCCCATTCATCGGGCTCCAGATCAACAGCATTTTTGCGGATTGCTACGCCGGCATTGTTAAAAAGAATATCTATCCTTCCATATATTCCACTGATTTTTTCAACTGCTTTTTTGCACTGGTCAGGCATCCTTACATCACATTCGATAAATCGTATATCCAGCCCGTTTCCCTTCAGCTCCATTTCCGCAGCATTTCCTTTTTCAATGTTTTTATCAAGGATAATAACTTTTGCACCAAATATTGCAAGTTTTCCTGCAACGCCAAGGCCTATTCCCGATCCACCTCCGGAAATAACCGCAACCTTGCCTTCAAGCGAAAGCAAATCATTTGCACTTTCTCTTATGCTCATAAAACAGCTTTTTAATAATCACACCTTTAAAAATATCTTCTTCTTATAAAGGAAGTACAGGAAGAGCCATCCTATCGTTGTGTATGCAAAACCGCTGAGAAATGGTTCCCAGGTAGCGGGGAAGAGTCCTATTAATCCTCCAAAAACAAATTTAGAAGCATTTTCGAAATCTATGATCCTGTTTGCCAGGTAAATAGTTATAGGATTCAATCCTATCACAACAAAGAAAAAGGCCCATTTCCGGAGATTCCAGACATCAATTATAAGGTAGAAAACTGAAAACAGAAGCAGACTGAGACCTCCGACAAAGCAGACAAATGAGCTACTCCAGAGATTTTTATTTATCGGGAAGGTCAGATCCCAGATTTTCCCGGTTACCATAAGGATTACAGCAGCCAGAATCATAGTTCCCACCTTAAGTAATTGTTTGTCATTCAGGTATTTTGATTTCACATACTCTCCCGTGAACATACCAAGGAGAGCAGTGGAAATGGCTGGTATAGTGCTGAAAAGACCCTCCGGATCATGATTTCCACGGTATAGTCGTCCGGGCATTATCATCCGGTCGATATAGCTTGCCAGGTTGCCGGTTTGTGAAAATGGATCTGTCGATCCGAGGTCATGTGCAGGGAACAGGAGCATCAGGAACCAGTATCCAATCAGCAGGGCGCAGCACCAGACGATCCTCCAGGAGGTCTTGGTATTCATAAAAATGATTGCTGCGAACATCCATGCCAGACCGATACGCCCCAGAACACTTCCATAGCGCAGTTCCCCCAGGTCAAATCTGATACCATTATTATATATTATTCCCAGAAGGACAAGAATCAGTCCGCGAAAGATCACATGCTTATAGATTGAAATCCGTTTTTCATTGGTTGCCATTCGTTTTGCTAGCGAGAATGGAAATGAAATTCCGGCAATAAAAAGGAACAAAGGGAAAATCATATCATAAAAATGGAACCCGTGCCATTGAACATGTTCAAGTTGCACTGCCCACCATTTAAGTACGGGCCAGCCGGTAAGAGTCGCAAGCCCTGCGAATATTGCTTCTCCTCCCATTATCCAGAACATATCAAAACCGCGAAGGGCATCAAGTGAATAGAGTCGTTTAGGTTTATTTCCGTTTTCCATTTTAGTATAATAAGTCTGTTATTTTAACCAAAGATATAAAAATTGAAGGTCGATGTTTACACTCACAAAATTCATTAATATCAGCCGGACCACAAATAGACAGGACCCATTTTCCCATTTATTTTAATATTATTGTATGTATTTCTTAATGGCTCTGTAATCCATTCCGGATAGCTTTGCTGATAAATTCCCAGACAGCGAAGTTGAATAATGATTGAATTATTATCTGAAAAGAGGTGTAGTTATATATAACGCTTCAGTAATATAATTGTAACATATTTGTAACATAATTGTAACATTTTATTAAGGATTCTTATATTTCGAATCTGCCGGAGATGTGATCCGGAACCTTTTTTACAAACTAAACCTACTATTTATGAAAAAAATTTCTAGTGATTTTGTTATTCCTGGCATCAGCGTCAGTTTATGCCCAGAGGATAACGATTACAGGAACGGTTACCGATGAAAAGGGAGCTCCTCTTCCTGGTTCAACTGTTCAACTAAAGGGTTCGACTGTAGGGGGACTTACCGATTTAGAAGGTAAGTACACCATCGAAGTGCCCGGACCAAATTCAAGCCTTGTATTCTCTTTTGTAGGCTATACCCCAAAAGAAGTTCAGGTATTGAACCAGACAGTAATAAACGTGACACTTCGGGAAGATGTTCAGGGTCTTGAAGAGGTGGTTGTTGTTGGGTACAGTACACAAAAGAAGCTGAACCTTACTGCAGCTGTCGACCAGGTAACAAGCGAAACCCTTGAAAACAGGTCAGATACCCAACGTTACCCAGGGACTTCAGGGAGTTATGCCTAACCTGAACATTAGGATTACTTGATGGAAAACCAATACAGGCTCCAAGTTACAATATCAGGGGCACAACCTCAATCGGTCAGGGTGGTAGCGCACTGGTACTGATCGACGGTGTGGAAGGTGATCCCAGCCTGCTGAATCCCAACGATATTGCCAGCGTATCAATGCTGAAGGATGCGGCTTCGGCATCAATCTATGGTGCAAGGGGTGCATTTGGGGTTGTTCTGATCACAACAAAAAATCCTGACGAAGGGCAAAACAACGTATTACATTTAATTCAAGCTATTCTTTTAAAGATCCGGTTGCTAAGCCTGATTTTGTTACAGATGGCTATACATATATAAAAATGTTTACCGAGGCATTTCTGAATGGCGACGGTTCATTCCCCCAGAACATCAATAAAACCCAGAAATTGTCACAGGCTTATCTGGATGCTTTCAGGGAAAAAGCTGAATCAGGACAACCTTATGAAGAGGTTGAAATAGATCCCGTAACGGTGAATATGTTTATTATGCAAGTACTGACTGGTATAACGAGCTTTATAAAGATCACACCGGTGCAATCGGATAATAATATGACAATTACCGGAAGCGGTGAAAAGACAACTTATTTGTTATCAGGAAGGTATATGACTCAGAATGGACTTTTCAGTTATAATACAGATGATTACAATATGTAAACTTCCGGGCAAAGGGTTCAATACAGGTTATTTCCATGGCTGGAGATTGACAATAATACCGACTATTCTGAAATGAAATATCATAACCCGATGAACGTAGGTGAAGGAAGCGGTATCTGGAGAAATATAGCTGATGAAGGGCACCCCAGCTCTGCATTTTTCAACCCTGATGGTATCATTAACAATGTCATCTGTTTACACAGTGGGTGATTTCTGGTATGGTAAAAATGGGATTGACACCAAAAAGAGGTGTCTTCAAAAATACACCGGATTCATTCCGAGTTTCTTCAATAATAAATTCAGGGTAAAGGGAGATTTTACATTCCAGAAATACAGATAATGACCAGTGAAACGAAAGAGTGTACAGGTACCCTACAGCAATAAACCCGGGATAATTGCATATGTCGGCACAACCACAAATGATCTGGCTATTCGACCAGACGGACAACACAATATATTGCAACAAACCTCTATTCTGAATATGAGAACACATTTAATGATATTCATTATCTGAAAGTTCATGGTCGGAGTACAACTATGAACAATTCAACCTACAACAGGCTTGCAATCCAGAGGAATGGCATTATTTATGAAGATGCAAACGATATTAACCTTGCACTTGGGCAGGCAATAATAACTGGCGGTGGTTATGAGAAATGGGAAATTCTTGGTGGTTTTTCAAGGCTTAACTATTCCTTCAAAGACAGGTACCTTCTTGAGGTAAATGCCCGTTATGATGGTTCTTCAAAATTTCCGGCCAGATCAGAGATATGCATTTTTCCCATCAATATCAGGTGGCTGGCGTCTGTCAAAGGAGTCTTTCTGGAACGTATCCCCCAAGCTTATTTCAGATGTGAAATTAAGGGCATCATACGGTTCGCTCGGAAATGGCAATATCAATTCATATGTTTATCAGGAGCAGTTCTCGATATCCCAGTCAGGAAATGATTCTGAACGGTGTAAGACCTCAGTACACAAGCCGTCCAAGTGTACTTCCTGATGGAATGACATGGGAAACATCAACAACTACTGATTTCGGACTTGATTTTGCGATGCTTATCCGACCGGTTAAGGTTTGTTGGCGATTATTATATCAGGAATACGACCGATATGTACACAATAGGTCTTAACCCTTCCGGCAAGTTTTCGGAGCCACTCCACCCAAAGGCAACTATGCCGACCTTAGAACAAAAGGATGGGAACTTTCATTATCATGGAGGGATAAATTCAATATCGGTGCAAAACCTCTTAATTACAATTTCAGATTTACCCTCGCAGATAACCAGTCTGAAATTACCAGGTACAATAATCCTGATAAACTGCTTTCTGATTATTATGAAGGACAGGTAATTGGTGAAATCTGGGGATATACAACCGAAGGATTTTTTATTGATACAGGCAGATGTTGATACCCATGCCAAGCAGAGTCCTGCAAATGAGGGCATCTCCGACAAACTCTGGTATCCGCGGCGATATTAAGCTGAAGGACCTGAATGGCGATGGCTTTATCAACATCGGAACCAACAGGGTATCAGATCCCGGCGACAGAACAATAATCGGGAACAATGCTCCTCATTATAACTATTCAGTATTACTTTCGGGGCTGATTACTCATAATTTTTTCTTCTCAACGTTCTTCCAGGGAGTCGGGCAAACAGGAATGGTATCCCAGTACTGAAGCTGAAATTTTCTGGGGACAGTACAACAGACCATATAATAATATTCCTATCATTCCATCTTGGAAATATGTGGACACCTGAAAATACAGATGCTTATTTCCCAAGAACAATGTCGCGGGCAGCTTCAAGCAATCACGCAAGGGAACTCGGTGTGGTTCAGACAAAATACCTGCAGAATATTGCTTACATCAGGATGAAGAATATCCAGCTTGGATATAACCTTCCTAAAAACCTGATTTCAAAAATAAGGTGCAAGCGATCTCAGGGTTTATATTTCAGGTGAAAATCTCTGGACATATTCACCTCTGTATAAGCTTGTCGGTAAGGTCATATTGATGTTGAAAACACCGGACCATCTGACCAGGTAATCAATCCCAGGGGCAATGCAGGAGACGGATATAACTATCCGATGATGTAAGAGTATATCATTTGGCTTATAAATGTAACATTTTAATACTGTTAAAAAGATATTAATTATGAAAAAACAATATTTACTGTTTCTCCTTTTAGGCTTGCTGCTTGCGGGTTGCGATCTGGAACAGATGCCTCAGTCAACGGCTTCACAAGCGAGGCTGTCTTTGGCAGCCAGCAGGGATTGAGCTTATATACCAATTCCTTTTATACTATTCTGCCAAATGGCAATCGCAGCACAACCCGTGATGCCATGGCAGATTATATGCGCAGTTAAAGACAGTTCCGACATTCGTACAGAAAGGTGCATTTGCTCCCACACTAGTTCAGGCTGGGACTGGGGTGATCTGAGAAATATTAACTATTCATTGCAAATAATAACGATCCTAAAGTTCCTGCAGATGTAAGGAAAAATTATACTGGGATTGCAAAATTCTTCAGGGCATATTCTATTTTGAGAAGGTAAAAAGATTCGGAGATGTTCCATGGATAAACAAACCACTGGATGTGTCGGATCCACAATTCTTTATGGTCCCCGCGATCCGCGCACTCTCGTTATGGACTCGGTTCTGGCTGACATCGACTATGCCTGTGCCAATATAACATCGACAAGTGATGCAACCACGGAGTCTTGTCACCAAGTATGTAGCCTATGCCCTTAAAGTCAAGGATTTGTCTCTTTGAAGGGACCTACAGGAAGTATCATACTGAACTTAATCTGCAGGATCTGCAAATACATGGCTTAACATGACAGCTGCCTCAGCTGCAAAGGAGGTAATGGATAAAGGAGTTTATTCCATTTATACAACAGGCGGGACAACTGGAAAATCATACCGGACTGTTTTTACCAACGCGACACCTATTGCTCAGGAGGTTATGCTGGCAGCAATCATGTGATCTTACGCTAAATGATACTGAATGATGCCAACTGGTACTGGACAAGCGGTACATATGGTGACAAGGCAAGTTTTATACGGACATTTCATAAACACTTACCTCATGAACTGATGGCACTCCTTATACCAATAACCCGGCATATGACAACGATGCTGTTTAAAGATGAGGTAAAAAACAGGGATCTAAGACTAAAGCAGACCATAAGACTTGGAGATTACAAAAGAATCAGCGGGGGAGTACTGATTCCGGCGCCTCCTCTGTTCTCGTATACGTTTACCGGTTATCAGCCCATCAAATGGACTCTTGATGATATGTATTACGATACCAGGGACCTTAACATAAACTCCGTCGCTATATTCCGTTATGCTGAAGTGCTTCTGAACTATGCAGAAGCAAAAGCTGAGCTTGGGGACACTTACAGATGCTGAATGGGCTATAACAATAGGTGTTCTACGGACAAGAGGCAGGCATTACAGCAGGTCTGACTACCAAACCAACTGTGGTTGATCCTTATCTTCAGTCGGTTTATTTCCGGAAATAACCGATCCTGTTATCCTGGAGGTAAGAAGAGAAAGAGGAATTGAACTCTGTCTTGAAGGATTCCGGTTTCACGATATCCTTAGATGGAAAAGAGGCGAACTCATGACTTATGGAGTGGAACGGATTCTATGTTCCTGCGCTTCCAACCCCTATGGATCTCAATGAAGATGGCATCAATGATGTGGTATTCTACCAGGGAACAAAACCTTCACCTGCATTTCCGGAGTGACCTATGTTGATGTTTCCGCACAGATCAGCGGCAAGAATAATTCACAAAGGCTCAAGAATGGATACCTCTGGTGAACTGACCTGGATGAATAACATCAAAAGGAACTGGGATGATAAACTCTATCTCTATCCGATTCCTGAGAATCAGGCTGAATGAATCCGGAACTGGGACAAAACCCGGGATGGTAGGATATTTCAAACCGGAATAATACATTTTAAAACCGCCGGGTATGCACCCTGTATAGCCAGGAGATTCCTGGCGGTTTAATTTTTGTAACGAAATTATGAATAAATGAAAACAGGAAATATTTACCAGGATTAACCATGATGCTGATAATGGTTTGTATTTCAGCCATCAGGTTAATGGACAGAATAAAAAAGAGACACCTTTCAATATCATAACCTATAATATCCGGATGAATACACCTTCTGACGGTGAAAATGCATGGCCGCTAAGGAAGGAAAAAGTTGCCGGACTTCTGAAATTCCATCAGGCTGATATATTTAACGTTCAGGAGGCATTGCCGGAACAGATGGATGACCTTATTGTCCTGATGCCTGAATTTGACCATGTAGGTATAGGAAGGGATGACGGTAAACGGGCAGGTGAACATATGGCGGTCTTTTATAAGAAATCAAGGTTTGAAAAGCTTGATGATGGCATGTTCTGGCTAAGCGAAACACCCGACAAACCAGGGTTCGGCTGGGATGCTGCATGCAACCGGACCTGTACATGGATAAAGCTTAAGGATAAGATTACCAAAAAGAGCTTTTATGTTCTTGATACTCACCTTGATCACAGAGGCATGAAAGCCCGTGAAGAGGGAGTGAAACTCATTCTTGCAAGGATCCCTGAGATTAACAAAGAAAACCTTCCGTTGATATTTACAGGCGATTTTAATCTTGTTAAGGAGTCAGCTCCGGTTCAGAATATCCTGAAAGTCATGGCCGATGCCCGTGACAAATCTGTTACACCACCTTATGGTCCTGAAGGGACAAGTGGTGGTTTTGCAGTAAAAGCAAAAACCAGGACGATAGATTTTATTTTTATTAATCCGAAAGTAACTGTGCTCAGGCATGGGGTTCTTTCCGATTCATTTAATATGTTTTATCCTTCCGACCACCTTCCTGTTCTGGCAGAGGTGCAGCTGAAATAAAACCGGATTCTTCTGTTATTTTATTAACTGTAAATTAAAGGCTTCTTTTCCTTTTTATCAGGGTAAAAGGAGCTTTTCAATTTCAGCCCATGAACTGACCCTGGTATGACGGGAGTGTTTCAGAAGCATGTTGGGAGGCTGAGTGAACATAATTGTTTCCCCTTTGAAATGGTCGAGGTTTTTTAAATGGTCATCAATCATTATTTCTGATTCAATGATGTTTTTATCACCGCAGAATACAATTTGTTTCCAGCTGATGAAAGGGAAATTATCATGCAGCCATAACTGCTTGTCTGTAAGACAATAAGGAAATTCTGTTGCCAATGAAACTATTATGATACCATAATGGTCATTAAGACGTCTCAGTGCTTCAGCGGCTGCCTGGCATAACAGGCAGATTTCTGAAAAAACCCGGTTCACTTACCCATTTACGCTGATTTTGAAATGCTTCTGCTTCGAGAAGCCCGGCTACATCATCAACGGTCAGCCTTTGCCCTGTCGCCTTTTCATGCAATTCAAAAAATCTGGTGTAAATGTCGACAAGAACACCATCCATATCTACCAGGATCCGTTTCATTGACCATCAATTGGTTTTAAGAATTTTTAAGATATGAAAATAGAAAAAAGGAGGATATAAATTGTTTATTGATTTCGATTTAATTTACTTTTACCTGCACTTTCCCGACTTGTAAAAGTGCATTTGAATATTAATTTATCTTGTTTATGAAATTAACAGAAAAATTCAAATTGAGTCGTAAATTGTTAGCAGTATTAATATCACTGAAGATTCTGATCCTTGCAACTGGTATGGTTATTAATGGACAGTCGCCCCGTAAGAAGGGAGTAAGCCTGGAAAAGCTCAATGAGCAGCAGAAAGTAAATGTGTATGTCAATGGTTCATTCTTCACAGCATACCAGTATCCGCTGAACCTCGAGAAACCTTTCCTTTTTCCGGTTTATGCTCCGGGAGGATCAGTAATTACCAGGGGATTCCCTCTGGAACCCAAAAAAGGGGAGAGGGTCGATCATCCCCACCATTTAGGTCTCTGGTTTAACCATGGGAATGTCAACGGCCTTGACTTCTGGAACAATTCATCTGCCATACCTGCAGATAAAAAAGATGCTTATGGTCATATAGTTGTCCGGGAAATTACAAAAGCAGAGAGCGGTAAAAAGGGAATTCTGGAGGTTGTATCGGACTGGAAGGACAACAAAGGAAATACTAGTACTGGTGGAGAAAACAAGATACGTTTTTTC
Source organism: uncultured Bacteroidales bacterium (assembly GCA_963702415.1). Classification (GTDB taxonomy): domain Bacteria; phylum Bacteroidota; class Bacteroidia; order Bacteroidales; family VadinHA17; genus LD21. Next base: position 18,938 of record CAVPCP010000011.1, read on the forward strand.
GGGTGATAAATCTTCAAGGACAGTCGATCATATTGCAACCCTGACAGCTGAAAATGGTCCGGTCACCATATACAGACAACAAGGAGGGGCTGATAGCAATAAGGGTTGATCGTGCCTTTGAAATGCCTTCGAACGAATCGCTGATATTCACAGACGAAAAGGGCAATCCTACAACGGTAAAAGCCACTGATAATACCGGGGTAACAGGAATGTACACATCCAGCCAGGGATTGAAGGGCGATGCCGTCTGGGGCTCAAGAAACAGCTGGGTATTGCTGACCGGGATAAAAGATAACAAAACAATAACCTTCGGTATCTTCGACCATCCTGAAAATCCGGGATATCCTGCATATGCTCATGCAAGGGGATATGGGCTTTTTTCATTGAATAACCTGGGTCAGAATTCCTACGATCCGAAGCAGGGAAAGAAGATATTATAACCTGGCTAAGGGAGAGTCAATTACACTCCGGCACAGGTTTTATGTTCAATCAGGTTCAGAGCTGACACATGAGAAAGCGAAGAAGATATTTAAAGAGTTTTCAAAAATGTATTAACCTCCCTGAAGATCTATTGCTCACCCCCCTTGCCCCCTCTCTCCCAGGAGAAGGGGAGTAAAACAAATATAATTTAGCAATTAAGCCCCTCTCCCCTGGAGAGGGTAGGGAGAGGTAAAAAATAAAGCGGAATTTTGAGGTGAGTACATTAATAACCAAACCAAAACAAAATAATTATGAAAAAATCAGATTCACCCAAGATCGTTTTTGCCTTATGGCATTTCTGTTTCTGTGTTCCTTTCAGCTGGTGCACATTTGCGACACCGCCTGAATCACAGATGTATTATGAACTAAAAATTTACCGGTTAAAAGATTCTGGTAAGAATGCAATTTTTGACAAATACCTGAAAGATGCATTCATTCCTGCAATGCATAAAGCCGGAATACCGAAGATTGGTGTCTTCAAACCCGTTGAGGCTGATACGGCATTCGGAAAGATGATCTATGTTTTTATTCCCTATGAAAACATGGATCAGTATAATCAGGTCCTGGTAAAGCTTGAGTCCGATCCTGCATACCAGAAGGCAGGGAAAGACTTTCTTGATGCTCCATATAATGATGCTCCGTTCACGAGATATGAAAGCGTTTTCATGAAAGCCTTCTGCACTTATGCCAAAATACAAAACTTATACCTATACCACACCTCCTTCTGAAAGGATTTATGAACTAAGGAGTTATGGGAGCTGGACAGAAGAAAAAGCTACAAAAAAAATTCATATGTTCAATGAGGGTGGAGAGATGGCAATCTTTGAAAAAGTCGGGTCCAATGCTGTTTTTTATGGACAGGTATTATTTGGAAGCCTGAAACCCAGGCTCATGTATATGACCACATATTCCGACATGAATTCGCAAAAGGAACATTGGGCTGCATTCTCGAAACATCCCGACTGGCAGGCTCTCAGGTCAATGGAGGTATATGCAAATACAGTTATAAAGGCGAATGCATACCTGTTGCATCCGACAGACTATTCAGATTTTTAATAATTTATTAAGGGGCTGTTGAAGAAGTCTAAATCCATTAACCGCAAAGGTCGCAAAGTCTTAACGCTGAGTTCGCAGAGGACTTAACATCAATGATTTGCCTTTGTGTTCTTTGCGTATTCCTTAGTGTTCTTTGCGGTTAAAAAGACTTTTTAAACAGCCCCTTTTTAGAAATCTAATCCGGAAAATCGAGTTTTGCGAGAGCTGTTCCGACCTCTTCGGTTGTCATTTCGTGATCGGGAAGGTTACTCTCAAAATACTTCTCGTATGCAGAAATATCGAAATGACCATGACCGCTGAGATTAAAAAGTATCGTTTTTGAGACTCCTTCCAGATCGGCCCTTCTTGCTTCATCAAGTGCACCGGCAATGGCATATGTCGATTCGGGAGCAGGAAGGATGCCTTCAGTCCTTGCGAAAAGTACTCCGCCTTCAAAGCATTCCCTCTGCATTTTAGCCTTCGCCTCGATAAATCCGTCTTTTTTAAGCTGGCTCACAAGAGCACCTGCGCCATGGTAACGCAATCCTCCTGCATGTATCCCGGCAGGTACAAAATTATGTCCCAGAGTATACATAGGCAGGAGCGGGGTCATCCCTGCAGAATCGCCGAAGTCGTACATAAATTTCCCTTTTGTAAGTTTAGGGCACGACGAAGGCTCAATGGTAAGCAAACGGGTCTTTCTGCCATTCACCAGGTTCTCTCTCAGAAACGGGAATGCAATTCCGGAGAAATTGGATCCGCCACCGAAACATCCGATTACAACATCGGGATAATCATCAGTTTTTGCCATTTGAAGCAAGGCTTCCTGTCCGATTATCGTCTGATGAAGAATCACATGATTAAGGACACTTCCAAGGGAATATTTTGTGTATGGATCTTCAGCCGCTATTTCCATGGCTTCTGAAATCGCAATGCCCAGACTGCCCGGAGAATCAGGATCAAGTTCGAGAACCTTCCTGCCTGATACTGTCATGGTGCTTGGCGAAGGGATCACCTTTGCATTATAGACATTCATTAAAAGCTTCCGGCCGGGTTTCTGACTGTAACTGACCCTCACCATGAATACCAGCAGCTCAAGTCCGAAATGCTGACAGGCAAAACTCATGGCACTTCCCCACTGGCCGGCTCCGGTTTCTGTTGTAATCCTCCTGACTCCTTCCTGCTTGTTGTAATAAGCCTGTGCTATTGCAGTGTTAGCTTTATGGGAGCCTGAATAATTACCGCCTTCATACTTGTAGTAGATTTTGCTTTTTGTGCCAAGCGCTTTTTCAAGATTGACAGCTCTGAAGAGGGGTGAGGGACGGAATGTCCTGTAGAGGTCAAGAACCTCGTCAGGTATTTCAATATACCTTTCAGCTGATACTTCCTGCTTTATTAAGTTCCATTGGAAAAACTGCAGCAAGAGCCTCAGGGCCTATTGGTTGCCGGGTTACCGGATTAAGCGGTGGCAACGGTTTATTTGGCATATCTGCCATAATATTATACCAGTGGCGCGGCATTTCCTTTTCATCAAGTGGAATTTTTATTATCTTTTCCATAGTTTTAATTATTAAGTGGTTATTAAAATTTTAAAATAAAAAAGGCATGCTGTGAACAGCATGCCTTTACGGGTAAATATCTTTTGAGGATTATATAACGGCCTTATTCACAGCTTAATTATTCGAGCTGCACCAAGACCAGATATATAATCTTCCTGTTTTCATGGCATCAAAAATAGTGAAAAATTTTAATTTCCAACAAAAAATGACGTTTTTTTTAATATTCTTAATGAAAACAGATTAAATGCCCGCATATTGATATTCAGATTCATTTAGTTCATTCATGCACAACTGCACCCAGATTTCGCAAATCATTAAAAAATCCTGGATATGATTTACCAACGCAATGTGAATCCTTGATAAAAACGGTACCTGTTGCACCAAGTGCAGCCACAGCAGCAGCCATTGCAATACGGTGGTCACCATAGGAATTTACTCTTGCCCCATTAACAGTACCTCCGGTAACAAATAAATAATCATCTTTAAGTTCAACCTTTATGTTCATCTTACCAAACTCCTCAGAAAGTGTTTCAGCGCGGTTACTTTCTTTATATTTTAGCCGCGAAGTGCCTTTGATCTTTGATACTCCATTGCAATAAGATGCAAGGGCCACAAGAGGAGGGAAGAGATCGGGCGATTCGGTTGCATCAATCTCGAAAGCTGTCAATTTTGATTTTGAAATCTCAATAAGAGTCGTCAGATATTTTCATATCTGCACCTGCCTGTTGAAGTGCTTTCAGAATTGCCATATCACTTTGATAGCTTCCGGTGCGCAGACCTGTTACTTTTAAATTACCGCTTGATAGCTCCTGCTACAAGAAGAAATGAACCTCCGCTCCAGTCGCTTTCAACTGTATAATTTCCCGGAACATATTTCTGCTGTCCCTTAACACTGAAATGTTCATAATTTTCATTTGATATGCTGATGCCGAAATCCTTAAGTATCGAAATAGTCATATCGATATAAGGTTTACTCCTGAGGTTATTGACTTTTATTCCGGAATCATCATCCGCAAGGGGCAGCGACATAAGCAATCCCGTAAGCAGCTGAGAGCTTACCGATCCGTCAATTTCACATTTCCCGCCTTTCAATGGTCCCCTGATGGTCAGGGGAAGAAATCCGTCAGTGCTTGTGCATCTTGCACCCAGCTGATTCAGTGCATCCCCGATCATACCCATCGGTCTGTTTTTCAGTGAACCTGCGCCGGTCATGGTTATTTCCTCATCGAACAATGCTGCAACAGGTGAGAACATACGGATTGCCAGACCAGATTCCCCGCAATTAAGCTTTCTCTCTTTCACTTCTCCCGCACCGGTGATTGTCATCTTTTCAGGCTCAGGATCAACCCTGGCACCCAGACTTACTGCAATGCTCATTGCTGCAAGTGAATCATCGCAATATGACGGATTATGTATCTGGCTTTTTCCATCTGCCAGCATGGCGGCAGCAATTGCCCTCTGAGTCATGCTTTTTGATGGGGGGGCCTTTACCTGGCCGCTGACAAAGGAGGGTTCTACCGATCTTTCCATGGGTTATATATTTTATTATTTTCCCTTTTATATGGTTAGTGATGCCATTATTCATGATCTTCATCTGGTGATTGATTGACTCCTGATGAATAGCTTTAAAAATGGTATCTATCACCTCCCTGCTGAGACCTTTCAGCTGGCCGTTAACCATGACTTTTTTAATTATTTCATCCCAGCGTGTTGTTTGCAAGATAGTAATATTATTTTCCTTTTTATACTGGCCTATGGTTTCCGCAACTTTCATCCGTTTTTCGAGGATATCAATAAGTGCATCATCAAATACATCGATCTGTTGCCTCAGCTCCCCCAATATGTCGAGCAATTTGGGGTCAGAGGTTCCCGGGCTTCTCAGAACAAGCCTGCTCAGCAGCTCCTTCAGGTCATTTGGTGTAAGTTGCTGTGCAGCATCGCTGAGAGCCTTATCAGGATCAATATGGGATTCAAGCATAAGGCCGTCAAAATTAAGATCCATAGCCTTCTGTGAGATTTCATGAAGAAATTCCCGCGAACCTGAGATATGACTTGGATCGCAGATGATAGGCAGGTCGGGAATCCTTCGCCTGAGTTCGATTGGCAGCTGCCAGTTTGGCTGATTCCTGTAAATTGTCTTTTCATAAGTTGAAAATCCCCGGTGAATAGCTCCCAGCTTTGTAATTCCCGCCCTGGATATCCGTTCTAAGGCCCCGATCCAGAGTTCAAGATCAGGATTAATGGGATTTTTAACAAAGACCATTACATCAACCCCGTTTAAGGCATCTGAAATCTCCTGCACTGTGAAAGGATTAACAGAGGTCCTTGCTCCAATCCAGAGCATATCAATACCATATTTCAATGCTTCATACACATGTTTTTCGTTGGCAACTTCGGTTCCAACCATCAGCCCGGTTTCCTGCTTTACTGTCCTGAGCCATTTCAGTCCCTCTATACCAACACCTTCAAAGCTGTTAGGGCGGGTTCTCGGTTTCCAGATCCCGGCGCGGAATACACTTACCTCCTTTATCTGCGCCAGCTGGATTGCGGTTGCCATTACCTGCTCTTCAGTTTCGGCGCTGCACGGACCGGAGATAAGGAAAGGTCTTCCTTTATAGCCCCTCCATTCTTTTACCATGTGTGTTTTCAGTTCCAGTACCATAAAATATATTTTTAATTTAAGATCTTCCTTATTTTATTAGCCTCTTCCATGAGAGCTTTAAGACCCTCAATATCCTTTTCTGAAATCATTTTCCGGAAGAGGTTCATTTTCTCGATATAATTGTCTATAACCTCAGTTATAAACTGAGAATTCTCAAGAAAAATGGGAGCCCAGGTATCACCGTTGCTTTTGGCAAGACGAACTGTACTTTCAAAACCTCCTCCCGCAAGTGTAAGGATATTTTGTTCCTCCTTTTCCTTATCAAGAACACTCAGGGCAAGTGAAAATGAGGTTATATGCGATATATGCGATACATATGCCACATGCTCATCATGATCGCTTGAATTCATGTACACCTTGCGCATATTTAAGAGATCGAGCATTTTTTCAATCAGGCTCAGGGCATCCTCATCGCTCAGCTCCCGATCGCAAATAATTGCATTTTTATAGTCAAACAGCCTGCCTATTGCAGCCAGAGGACCTGAAAATTCGGTTCCTGCCATTGGATGCAGAGCAACGTACCGTCCCCGTGCCAGGATGTTTTTCGGATATTTTTGCCATGCTTCCTTTTGTGGATCCCATATCGGTCACCACTTTTGAGGTTCCTGCTATCCTGTCAAGTATTCCCGGTAACATCTTGCAATTTGTATCCACGGGTGTGCTCAGAATAATCAGATCGCTCCTGTCCACTGCATTTTCAAGAGTATCGGTCTCATCGACAAGTCCGCAGAGCTGTGCGATATTTCTGTGCTGAAGATTCGAGTCAACTCCTATTATTTTATCGGCGAATCCCCTCCTGCGAAGGTCGATCATTAATGAACCTCCTATTAATCCGATGCCTACTGCTGCAACTGTCATATCTGTGATTGGTGATTAGTGATTGGTACTGGTATTTCTTTATTCCCCCCTTGAGGAGCCTGCCCCGCTTCGGCGGGGGGTATGGGGATGTGGATTTTTCATATTTTCAATTTTACTATTCTTTCTCTTGCTTCCTTCAGCCTTTCAATACTCGCGCACAAAGATATTCGAATATACCTTTCCCCATTGCTTCCAAAAATAAAACCAGGGGTCAGGAATACATTTGCTTTTACAAGGATCTCCTCGACAAATGTTTCACAGCTTTCAACTTCATCAGGCAGGCGTCCCCAGATAAACAAGCCAACCTGGTCATGGCTGAATTTGCATTTAAGGATCTCCATAATTGAAACGGCAATCTTCCGGCGTTCTTTATATGTTTCATTAACTTTGTCATACCACGATTCGGGATTGTTAAGTGCTTCAACAGCTGCCATTTGCATTGGCAGAAACATTCCTGAATCCATATTGCTTTTTACCTTCAGGATGTTCTGGATATATTCGCTGTTGCCTGCGACCATCCCGATCCTCCATCCGGCCATATTATGCGATTTACTCAGTGAATTAAGCTCGAGAGCCGTTTCCATGGCACCTTCAGCGGCCAGAAGACTGGTGTAATCCCTGTTCAGTATGAAACTGTAAGGATTGTCGTTGCATAAAAGGATATTATGATTAAGCGAGAATGCGACCATTCTCTTAAAAAGGTCAGCAGATCCTTTTGTGCCGGTTGGCATGTGGGGATAGTTAATCCACATTAGTTTAACCTTGCTTAAATCAGCTTTTTCAAGACTTTCAATATCCGGAAACCATCCGTTTTTTTCGTCCAGATCATAATACCTTATTTTACCGCCTACAAGGTTTGTGACAGAAGAATAGGTAGGATACCCGGGATTTGGAATCAAGAACCTCATCGCCAGGATTTACAAATGCCATGCTTATATGCATTATGCCTTCCTTGCTTCCCATGAGAGGCAGTATCTCATTTTCAGGATCAAGCCTTACCTTAAAATATTTAAGATACCAGTCGGAAAAAGCTTTTCGCAAAGCAGGAATTCCATTATAACTCTGATACCCATGAACGCCCTGTTTTGAAGCTTCGGTTGACAATCGCCTGATAGTATTATCCGATGGAGGCTGATCGGGACTTCCTATTCCAAGATTTATTATATCAGCGCCTGATGCACGCATCTGATCAATCTGCCTTAGTTTCCGGGAAAAATAGTATTCCTGGACACTGTTGGTTCGATCTGCAGGTTTAACTCTCATACAGCATATCTCCTTTATTGTAAACACCAAGAACCTCTAAATTACTTGTATACTTTTCAAGAACAGATTCTAATCAGTCCGATGTCAGAACTGGCAGGCAGTTCGAGGTCAAGATAAAACATATATTCCCACTCCCCATTCAGTCGGGGAACCGATTGGATCTTGGAAAGGTTGATATTCATCTCAGCAAGCTTTACCAGAACTGCAGCCAGGATACCAGGCTTATGTCCGGTTGCAAAACATATTGATATTTTATTGCCTTCTTTGTTCCCTTTGTTGCTACTCCCTATCACCAGGAACCTGGTATAGTTTTTTTTATAAGTTTCGATTCCGGCAGCAAGGATTTCCAGTCCGTAAATTTCAGCTGCATCTGCAGAGGCTATGGCTGCAATTTTCTTTAAGCTTTTGTTCAGAAATCAGCTTTGCACTTCCTGCCGTATCATCAGATTCCACAAGGGTAATGCCAGGGTACTGGTTCAGAAATGTCATGCATTGGGCAAGGGCGATCGGATGCGAACGGATTTGCCGTATGTCGTTAATAGTCTGACCGGGCAGAGCCATAAGGTTCTGAACTATCCTTAGGTTATGCTCACCAAGCATTTTCAATCCTGACTCCCTGATAAGGGTATAATTGTAAAGAATGCTTCCTGACCGGGCGTTTTCAATAGCCATCATTGCCAGATCGGCTTTACCCTCCCTGACAGAGTTAAGGGTCATATCAAATGTTGAGCATGGTACAATTTCAATATTATCATAACAGAAAAACTGTCTTGCTGCTACTTCATGAAAGCATCCCTTTTTCTCCCTGTACTGCAATTTTCATTATACATCTTATTTAAAAAAAGAAGGGCCCCTTTTCGGGGACCCTTGCTTTTTATATAATTTCTTATCTGTATACAAAAATCCCCTTATTTCTTTTTGAAATAAAAAAAGAAGTAGAAAAAAGAAAAGAAATAGTTGTATAGAATATTCATTGTTTCGGTTTATTGGCTTACAAAAGTAATGCGAAATATTAAAAATCACAAATAAAAATCAAAAAATATTGAGGTTTATGGAAATTTTAATCAGAATCTCTGTGGAACTCTGTGTGTTCTCTGTGCCCTCTGTGTAAGCTCTAATATCCTTCTTGTACAAGAGACCATGGAGAAGTCACTGAGAGACACTGAGCGGTGAAATCCTATTTACTTTTATGCCTGGATTTAAGAACTTCTTCAATTTCCGAAAATGGAAATCTTTTTTGCTTTTAAGAAGAATCAGCAGATGGTAAAGCAGATCCGCTGCTTCGTTTTTGAATAAATCCGGATTATCATCCTTAGCTTCAATAACAAGTTCAACCGCTTCTTCCCCGACTTTCTGAGCGACTTTATTTATCCCCTTCCTGAAGATTTCGTTGGTATACGAATCCTGAATATTATCTTCAATTCTTTGATTTACAATTTGTTCCAGTTCGTAAATAAAGCCTTTTGATGCTTCTTCACCAAAACACGATTTTTTGCCTGTATGACAAACAGGTCCTGCAGGATTGACCTTTATAAGCAATGCGTCATTATCGCAGTCGATTGTTATTTCTTTAACAATCAAAAAGTTACCGGAGGTCTCTCCCTTGGTCCAGAGCCTGTTTTTGCTCCGGCTGAAAAATGTGACCTTCCCTTCATCCTGAGTCTTTTTAAATGCTTCTTCATTCATGTATCCCACCATCAGAACCTGAAGAGTATTGTTATCCTGAATTACAGCAGGAACAAGGCCATTACCTTTGCTAAAATCAATATACATACTTATTATATTTTGTATTCTTCAACTAAATTAAGGGCTAAAGCCCTGTTATTGTGTAGTAGTTTCCTGTATAACCTAGGACGGCTATTTAATGCTGTACCACGGATTACGAGTAAGACAATCTATAGGGTAACATTAGGTACTTATCAGGGTACTTCAATTAATCAAATCCTTACTGTATAATTCCTTTATCGGCAAGATACTCCTTAAGTTCAGGTATTGATATTTCACCATAATGAAAAATGCTTGCTGCCAGTGCGGCACTGCAGGTAGTTTTTGTGAATACCTCCCTGAAATGTTCAATCGTTCCTGCACCTCCGGATGCAATTACAGGGATATTCAGGCTTTTGCTTATTTCCCTGGTGATCTCAATTGAAAATCCCGATTTTGTACCGTCAGCATTCATCGAGGTAAGCAGGATTTCACCTGCGCCATATTTTTCTGCTTTAAGGGCCCAGTCGGTTGCGCGTTACCTTGGTCTGAGTCCGGCCGCCGTCGATATAAACGACCCATTCATTGCTGACAAAATATGTATCAATTGCAATAACAACGCACTGACTTCCAAACTGTTTTGCCACCTGCGAGATAAGTGCCGGATTCCTGAATGCAGATGAATTAATGCTGACCTTATCAGCTCCTGCCCTTAAAAGAAGAGCCACATCATCGATGGTGTCGATACCTCCCCCGACAGTAAACGGGATATTGATTTCTGCAGCAATCCTTTCAACAAGATCAGCAAAAGTTTTTCGCTTTTCTATTGTTGCCGTAATATCCAGAAATACAAGCTCATCAGCACGCTGTTCAACATACTTTTTTGCAAGATCAACCGGATCCCCGGCATCGCGGATATCAATAAAATTGACTCCTTTGACCGTCCTGCCTTCTTTTATATCCAGGCAGGGGATGATTCTTTTTTTTAACATAGCCGGCTGATTTCTTTTAAATCCAGGATCCCTTCATATAATGCTTTACCGATTATGGCTCCTTCACAGCCAATCAGAGATAATTCTTCAATATCCTTAATTGAAGTGATCCCTCCGCTGGCGATTAAGTTAAGACCCGGGATCTTAAGTATTTCTTTATACAGATCGACCGATGGTCCCTTGAGCATTCCATCTTTGTCAATATCAGTGCATACTGCATATTTAATACCCTTCGATCTGTAATCAGTAATGAATTTTACTATATCCGAATCCGAGCTTTCAGCCCATCCTTCAGTTGCAATTTTACGATTAACTGAATCGGCACCAAGCATAATTTTCTCACGGCCCCATTTTGAGAGCCATTCAAGGACCAGAGCCTGGCTGGTTACAGCAATGCTTCCGCAGGTGACCTGTCTGGCGCCGCTGCTGAAAACAATATAAAGATCATCATCGGACCGGATACCACCGCCAAAATCAATTTTCAGCGAAGTACCGGCAGCAATTTTTTCCAGAATTTTGTAATTGACTACGCGTTTTTTAAGTGCTCCGTCAAGATCAACTATATGGATATACTTAATTCCATTATCCTCAATCTGGCGCGCTACATCAAGCGGATTTTCATTATAGATCTTTTTAGTGGAGAAATCCCCTTTTGTAAGCCTGACACACTTACCTCCTATAATATCGAGTGCAATAATGATCCTCACAGCTCAAGGAAATTCTTCAGAATTTTGATACCTGTGTCTGCTGACTTTTCCGGATGAAACTGGACAGCATAGAAGTTGTCTTTATGCATCGCAGCGCTGAATGGAAGGACATAATCACATATTGCCAGGGTATAATCAGTTATTTCAGCATAATAGCTGTGAACATAGTAGACATCCTCATCAGCCCTGACTCCTTTGAAAAGATTACCTTTTAAGGCTGAGAAACTGTTCCAGCCCATATGCGGCACTTTATCAAAAGGCGGGAATTTCTTTACGACTGCATCAAAAATACCGAGGCATTTTACGCATCCTTCATACGAAAGGCTGCACATAAGCTGCAATCCCAGGCAAATACCCAGAACAGGCTGCTTAAGGGAAATTATCACATTATCAAGCTTTTTCTCCCTGAGATATTTCATTGCGCTGCCCGCCTGGCCAACCCCCGGGATAATAACTTTTTCGGCAGTAAGAATATCTTCCTCACTGTCAGTGACTTTGCTTTCATAACCAAGCCGCCTGACTGCATTCTGAACCGACTTGATATTGCCTGAATTGTAATTTACGATTGCTATCATAATGAACCTTTTGTAGACGGAAGATTGAAGTTATCTGTTTTTTTTAGTGCCATCTTCATGGCTTTGGCAAAAGATTTGAAAATTGCTTCAATTTTATGGTGATCATTCTCCCCTCCGGCTTTAATATTCAGATTGCACCTGGCATTATCGCTGAACGATTTAAAAAAGTGAAAGAACATCTCTGAAGGGATTTCTCCGACCATATCATGGATAAAACTGACATCCCAGACGAGCCATGGACGACCTCCGAAATCAATAGCTGCCTGAGCAAGGGAGTCATCCATTGGTAACAGGAATCCATATCTTTCAATTCCCTTTTTGCTCCCGATGCTTTCAGCACACCTTCCCCAAGAGCTATTGCCACATCCTCGATGGTATGATGCGGATCGACTTTAAGATCACCTTCAGCCTTTATTTTTATGTCGATATCCCCATGTTTCCCAATCTGTTCAAGCATATGATCAAAAAATCCTATTCCTGTATCAATTGTGCTTTTCCCTGAACCGTCGAGATTCAGTTCAAGAAAAACTGATGTCTCACTGGTTTTACGATTTATAAGCGCTCTTCTGGGTATTGATTTCAGATAATTGTAAATATCGTTCCAGTCGGTGGAACTAAGAACTGCATCAGCATGTGGTTCATTTTTTAAGAGTATACCCTTGCACCCTATATTTGAAGCTAACTGTAAATCAGAAATCCTGTCGCCGATCACATAAGAGGAATCCAGATCTATACCCTGTGCGAGGTATTTTGTAAGCATTGCAGTTCCGGGTTTTCTTGTGGGAGCATTATCTTCTGCAAATGATCTGTCGATAAAGATCTCCGCGAACTCAATTCCTTCTCCCTTAAGAATCTGCAGCATTTTATTATGAACCGGCCAGAATGTTTCTTCAGGATATAATTCAGTACCCAGACCGTCCTGGTTGGTTACCATAACCAGTTCATAATCGGTCTCTTTAGCTATTTTTGAGAGAGCTGTGATAACACCGGGAAGAAACTGAAGATCTTCAAAACTGTCAACCTGTTCATCAGCTGGTTCTATAAGGATTGTTCCATCCCTGTCGATAAAAAGTACCTTCTTCATAGTTTAATTGTTCGAAGGGTTCTGATAAGTTTGTTATTTTCAGCCGGAGTTCCTACTGTTATCCGGATACAGCCCGGCACAATCTTATTCCTGTTCCTTACAATGATTTTATTATTAATAAGTTCATGTATAAATAAAGTCAGCGTCTTTTGTCTTTACAAGGAGAAAATTAGAGTCAGATGGAAAGATCTTTTCAATGATACTCATTTTTTTAAGACTTTTTGCAAGTCTTTCTCTTTCAGTTATTATCTTTCTGATCCTCTTTTTAAACAGATCAATATTTGCAAGGCTTCTTAATGCTGCTTTCTGATTTATGGAACTGATATTATAAGGAGGTTTCATCTTGTTGAAATATCCGACAGCAGAGGCATCCATAAATGCCATTCCGACCCTGGCTGCTGCCAGTCCCATTGCTTTGCTGAAAGTCTGCATCACGATGAGATTCCTGTACCGGCTGATCTGCGTTCTGAATGATGGTTTTTCTGAGAAATCTATGTAGGCTTCATCAATTACCACGATACCGGTAAAGGATGAAATAATTGTTCCAATTGCTGATGCATTCATCAGATTACCGGTCGGGTTGTTCGGGGAACATATAAAAATAAGCTTCAGGCAGGGATCTTTTAAAAAAGGTACAAGGCTCCCGGGTTGAATCTGAAAATCTTCTGAGAGCGGAACATTAATAAGTTCAACATCATTTATGGCAGCCGAAACCTCATACATCCCGTATGTCGGAGCAAATGTAAGGGCCTTGTCAATTCCGGGATTACAGAAAATTCTGAAACAAAGATCGATAATCTCATCGCTTCCGTTACCCAGGAAGATATTCTCTTCTGGTATTCCTTTTATCCTGCTGATTGCGGATTTGAGCTCCCTCTGGTAAGGATCGGGATACCTGTTAAGGCTGCCATAGGGATTTTCATTGGCATCCATGAAGATCCCTTCTTTCCCGCTGAATTCATCCCTGGCACAGGAATAAGGTGTAAGGATCCTTACATTTTCTCTGACCAGGTTATTTATATCAGTCATTTTTAAGAGATTTTAAACGGATTGTTACGGCATTTTTATGGCCCTGTAAAAGCTCAGCTTCTGCAAGCTGTTCTATTACAGGTCCCAGATTCTTTAGACCTTCAGCTGAAATCTCCTGGAAAGTTATCTTTTTCATGAAACTCTCTGTCGAAACTCCGCTATAGCTCCTGGCATATCCAAATGTCGGAAGAGTATGGTTTGTTCCTGAAGCATAGTCGCCCGCACTTTCGCAGCTGTATTTCCCCAGGAACACTGATCCTGCATTTATGACATTTTCTGCGAGGGATAAATTATCTGAAGTGGATATTATCAGATGCTCGGGTGCAAACAGATTACTGAATTCCATGCATTCTGAAATAGAGTTCATCAATATTAAGAAGCTGTTTTCCAAAGCTTTGACTGCAATTTCCCTCCTTGGTAACATTGTTAACTGCCTGTAAGTCTCTTCCTGAACGCTGTTTAATATTTCCTCTGTATCAGTCACCAGGATAACCTGGCTGTCGGTTCCGTGTTCAGCCTGGGACAACAGATCCGAAGCTATAAAGGCCGGATCGGCTTCCCTGTCTGCTATTACCAGCACTTCACTCGGTCCGGCCGGCATATCGATCGCGATGCCGTCGAACTGTACCATCTCCTTGGCTTTCGTAACAAACTGGTTTCCGGGTCCGAAAATCTTATCAACTTTTGGTACACTTTCTGTGCCGTAAGCCATTGCTGCAATAGCCTGTGCTCCTCCAATTTTAAATATATCCGTAACACCAGCAGAATATGCTGCATAGAGTATTAAGGGATTTATTTTACCGTTTTTATCAGGAGGAGTACACAGGATAATCTCACTGCATCCTGCAATTTTTGCCGGCACGGCCAGCATCAGAACCGTTGAGAAAAGAGGGGCGGTACCTCCAGGTACGTATATTCCTGCTTTGCTTATCGGAACACTTTTCCTCCAGCATTTTATGCCTTTTGTTGTTTCCACGGGTTCTTCCCTGATCAGCTGGGCCCTGTGGAATTTTTCAATGTTTGCCATTGCGACTGAAACAGCATTCCGGAGATTTACAGGAACAGTTTCAGCTGAATCTTTGATCTCGGAAGGGGTAATCCTGAGATCTTTCATGACTACCCCATCGAATTTCTCCGAAAGTTCCAAAAGAGCCCTGTCACCTACATTTCTTACTTTTTTCAGAACGGAAGAGACTACATTTTCAAGACCTGACCTGTCAAACCTGGGTCTGACGCATAAAGTTTCCCAGGTCTCTTTGGCAGGATAACGGATGATTTTCATTATAAAAGTGTTATAGTTTCAGAATGATATCAGTATGATATCAAAATGAGATCAAAGTGATATCAAAATGATATCAAAGTGATATCAAAAAGATATCATTATAATATCATTTTTTCTATAGGTATTACCAGAATTCCTTCAGCTCCCGCAATCTTCAGCTGGTTTATCCTTTCCCAGAACTCATCCTCCTTAACCACTGAATGAATGCTGCACCAGCCTTTTTCAACAAAGGAAGAACAGTGGGGCTCTTCATGCCCGGCAGTATCCGGCAGATCTGGTCAAGTGCTTCCATGGGTGCATTAAGAAGGATGTATTTATTTTCCTTGGCGTTTTTTACAGCTCTGATCCTGAAAAGGAGCTTATCCAGAATTGACTGTTTCTCCTTATCGAGATTTTTATTCGAGATTATTACTGCCTGGCTTTTAAGAATGGTGGTCACCTCACATAAACCATTTGTCATCAGTGTACTGCCCGAGCTGACAATATCACATACTGCATCAGCCAGTCCGATGCCGGGAGCTATCTCAACACTTCCGCTGATCTCTTCAATTTCAGCTCTTATATTGTTCTGTTTCAAATAGTCACTGAGAAGCCTCGGATAGCTCGTTGCGATCTTCTTATTTATGAAGTATTCAGGACCGGTGAACGATTCTTCTTTTGGTATTGCAAGGCTTAACCGGCAATGAGCAAAGCCCAGTTGTTCAAGGATAATTACATCCTTATTTTTTTCAAGCACCATGTTTTCTCCGATTATTCCTATGTCGGCCACCTGTTGTTCGACATACTGGGGAATGTCATCATCCCGGAGGAACAAGATCTCAACAGGAAAATTTATTGCACTGGTTTTCAGGACATCAGCTCCGTTGGAAAATTTTATTCCGCACTCTTCCAGTAATCTGCGTGAATTTTCACTTAACCGGCCTTTTTTCTGGATTGCAATTTTCAGCTTACTCATTTCTTTTTTGTTTTGGCTGAGCAAACCTTGCGGGAACAAAAAACCCGTCAGATCTGCTCAGACGGGTTTTTGATATTTTTAATCACAACATATCAATTTCAGTTCGCCTGTGAGCAGGAATGAAAATGATGATGATGTAATTGATTCAGATACATTTCTTATAAATTTCAACGCAAAGGTAATAATCTTTTAATATTTATCATAGTTTTCTGCAAAAAACTTATTCCGCCCATACGGGGCTGGGTCTGTCGCTAGCGCCGGACCATGCCCGGCTGGATACTATTCCGCTCCTACGGAGCTCCTTAACTGACCAGTGATTTCAACAGGCAGTATGCCAGGAATTCTTTCGGGTAGGAAACAAACAATGCATTCGGTCAGGCCGTACGCCAGGAATTCTTTCGGGTTCGAAACAAACAATGCATTCGATCAGGCCGTACGCCAGGAATATTGTCGGGATGGGCGAAGCCCGTCCCAAATGAAGCACTAATTCTATTCAAGCCCCATAAGGGGCGCAATATATTTTTCAAAAAATGAAAATTCTGGCCCCGGTAGTTCTTAATTTTACTGAAAACGGAATAATTATGTCTCAATCATTTTCAAAATTCTATTCTCACATTATTTTTCATACGAAGAACAATGTGAAATTCATCAGAGAGGAAATCGAAGATGAATTGTATTCTTACCTGGGAGGGATTTTAAAAAACTCTAAATCCATTCCTTTTCAGATCGGAGGCACCTCCGATCATATTCATATTCTGTGCACTTTGCCAAGGACTATGACTCTTGCAGAAATTTCAGAAGAAATCAAGAAGAGCTCATCGAAATGGATTAAAACTAAAGGAGCCCATTACCGGAATTTCTACTGGCAGGAAGGTTATGGAGCTTTCTCAGTCGGCTGGTCACAGGTGGAGACTGTTAAAAGGTATATCAGAGATCAGAAACAGCATCATGCCAAGGTCAAATTCATCGATGAATACAAGAGACTGCTCGATGAGAATGGAATAGAATATGATGAGAAGTATCTCTAACCGGGCGATGCCCGGTTAGAGATTATCTCACCCCTAAAGGGGCTGGGGAACAGTTGTGGCGGCTGTTACGCGGGGCGATGCCCCGCCATAAACTATCTTGTCCCTACGGGCCAACCCGGAATAAGGATGTTCTGCAAAGAGGCCGGAGGCCTTAGATAGTTTATGGATGGGCGAAGCCCTTCCTGGATAGCTATGCGGCATGACAAGCCCCGGAAGGGGCGGAATAACTTCCGGTCAAACCCTTTCTGCTACAAGATCGCCGACCTCAGTGGTTGAATATCCCATCCTGCCGGCTCCAAGATCTTTCAACTTGTTTGCCGTCACATCCATAATCGCCTTCTCAACAGCAACTGCTGCCTCCACCTCTCCAAGATGTTCAAGCATCATGGCTCCGCAGGCAATTGCCGCCAGCGGATTGATTACATTCATACCGGTATATTTCGGGGCCGATCCGCCAATAGGCTCAAACATCGAAACACCCCCGGGATTGATATTCCCTCCGGCTGCGATCCCCATTCCTCCCTGAGTAATGGCCCCGAGATCAGTAATGATATCCCCGAACATATTAGTGGTGACAATCACATCAAACCATTCCGGATTCTTAACCATCCACATGCATGTTGCGTCGACATGATAATATTCCCTCTTAATATCGGGATATTCAGCCTGTCCCATTTCATGAAACGCCCTTTCCCACAAGTCAAACACATACGTCAGGACATTCGTTTTGCCACAGAGTGCGAGCGTCTTCTTCCTGTTCCTCTTCCTTGTAAATTCAAAGGCATACCTTAAACAACGGTCAACCTGAAAACGATTATATACCATATTCTGAATTGCCACTTCATGAGGAGTACCCTTCATAGTAACTCCGCCGCTGCCTGTATATACATCGCCTGAATTTTCCCTGACAACAACATAATCTATATGTTCAGGACCTTTATCCTTAAGAGGTGTAGCAACTCCGGGATAAAGCTTTATGGGGCGAAGATTAATATACTGATCCAGCTCAAACCGAAGCCTCAGAAGGATTCCTTTTTCGAGGATTCCGGGCTTAACATCAGGATGTCCGATAGCTCCAAGGAAGATTGAATCGAACTTTTTCAGTTGTTCCGTAGCTGAATCAGGCAGAACTTCTCCGGTTCTGAGATAACGGTTTCCTCCGAAATCGAATTCTTCATAATTGATCTTGAACCCGAATTTTGCAGCGGCTGCGCTGAGTACTTTCTGTCCTTCTCTTACAACTTCCGGTCCTGTACCATCGCCGGCAATAACTGCTATATTATACGATCTATTCATGGGATATGTTTATAATATTTTATATATTTGAGTTGCTGGCCATTAATTTATCGCTGATCTTTATTTCATTGTTCTCAACAATATTCAGCATTTTTTCTGTTGCTTTTATAGCCGATTCTGTCTGATCAGCATCAAGCCCTTTTGTTCTGAACTCCCTGTTTTTAAAATTCCATGTAATTAATGTTTCAACAAGGGCATCAGTTTTTCCTCCGGGGGGTATCGATACCTCATAATCTGTAAGGGTTGGAAGCTCCTTTCCGAGCCTGTCATAAATCACCCTTAGAGCTTTCATAAATGCATCATATTGTCCGTCGCCTGATGAGGTCTCCTGGTAAATTTTCCCGTCTATCTCGATCTGAACACTTGCAAAAGGCTTCAATCCGAAAGAAAGTGAAAGCGAATAGTTCTTTATGAAGATTTTGTAATCGGCCCTGTCATTTCCAAGCACATCAGAAATAATAAATGGCAGATCCTCGGTTGTTACATTTTCTTTTTTGTCGCCCAGCTCAATAACCCGCTGAGTGACCTTTGCCAGGGATTCAGGATTCAGATCGAGTCCGAATTCTTCAAGGTTTTTTTTGATGGTGGCTTTTCCTGATTGCTTTCCAAGTGCATATTTCCTTTTTCTTCCGAATCTTTCAGGAAGGAGGTTATTATAATAAAGGTTATCCTTGGAATCTCCATCAGCATGCACTCCGGAAGTCTGGGTGAACACGTTCTCACCTACTACAGGTTTGTTCACGGGGATCCTTATGCCGCTGAATGTTTCTACGATCTTGCTGGCTTTTGTTATTTCAAATTCATCAACACCTGTTTCAGCCTTAAGCTGGTCGTGCAGAACCCCTATGACACTCGAAAGCGGTGCATTGCCGGCTCTTTCACCCAATCCGTTTACCGTGGTGTGTACTCCTTTTACCCCTGCCCTTACAGCTGAATAGATATTTGCCACGGCCAGATCATAATCGTTATGAGGATGAAAATCAAAATGGAGAGACGGATATTTGTCAGTTATTTTTTTGCAGAAGGAATATGTCTGATCAGGGTTTAAGATGCCCAGAGTATCGGGCAGCATGAATCTTAAGATTCCCTGGTCTTTAAGATTGTCAATCATAAAGAATACATAATCCTCAGAACTGATCATTCCGTTCGACCAGTCTTCAAGATATATATTGACTTTCATATCAAGTTCTGCTGCTCTGTGAATTATACCTTTTATATCATTTACATGCTGTTCAGGTGTTTTGCGCAGTTGCTTTTCGAGATGCCTTAATGATCCTTTGCAGAGCAGATTGATAACTTTTCCTCCCGCGTCATGGATCCAGTTTGATTGAAATATCCCCGTCTATAAATCCAAGAACTTCGACTTTTTTCTGGAAATTATTACGACGGGCCCACCTGGTGATCATTTTAAGAGCTTCAATTTCCCCGCTGGAAACCCTCGCCGAGGCAACTTCGATGCGGTCGACTTTCACTTCTTTTAATAAAAACGCTGCTATGTGCAGTTTTTCGACCGGAGAATAAGAAATACCCTGCATTTGTTCCCCATCCCTGAGGGTTGTATCCATTATTTCAATTCTCATCTTACTGGTTTTTTTGTTTCAAATGAAGCTATAAGGTCTTTTATGCCAAGCAGGTAGTCAATATCATCGAGTCCCTTCAGCATGCACTCTTTCTTGTAGGGATTAATTTCAAATGCCTGTGATTCTCCTGTTGGAAGTACCATAAGCAATTGTTTTTCAAGATCAATTCTTACCAGTGATTCCGGTTTTCTTATAATAAGGTCAAAGAGATTCTTAAGAAATCTTTCAGGGACAACGACCGGAAGCAATCCATTGTTAAGGGAATTATTTTTAAAAATATCGGCAAAAAAGCTTGATACCACTGCCCTGAATCCATAGTCATATATTGCCCATACTGCATGCTCGCGGCTTGATCCGCTTCCAAAGTTCTTCCCGGCGACCAGGATCTTCCCGTTGTAAATATTATTATTCAGGACGAATTCCATATTCCTGTTGCCTGATTTATCAAATCTCCAGTCTCTGAAGAGATTTTCTCCAAAACCTTCCCTGGTTGTCGCGCTGAGGAATCTTGCCGGGATTATCTGGTCAGTATCCACGTTCTCTAAAGGTAAAGGGACACAGGTAGATTCCAGTATATTGAATTTTTCTTTTGCCATTTCCGGTATATTTTGTTTTGATGATCTAATCAATAAACTGCCGCGGATCGCTTATCTTTCCAGTAATGGCAGCTGCAGCTGCAGTTAAGGGACTGGCAAGCAGGGTTCTGGCACCAGGTCCCTGACGTCCTTCAAAGTTCCTGTTGGATGTTGAAACCGCATATTTCCCAGCCGGTATCTTATCTTCGTTCATAGCAAGGCATGATGAACAACCGGGTTGTCTCAGTTCAAAACCGGCCTTTTTCAGAATTTTGTCCAATCCCTCATCAATTACCTGTTTCTCAACAGCTTTTGATCCGGGGACTAACAGGGCTGTGACATTTGGAGATTTTTTTCTCCCTTTTACCAGTTGCGCAAATAATCTGAAATCTTCGATCCTTCCGTTTGTGCAACTTCCAAGGAACACATAATCAATTGGTTGTCCCAGCAGTTTCATTCCCGGTACAAATCCCATATAGTTGAGCGATTTAATGAATGAATCCGAAACCTCGCTGCTTATATCATCGGTGGCAGGGATTTTACCATCGATTGCTGTTCCCATTCCCGGATTTGTACCGAAAGTGATCATCGGCCTGATATTTTCACCGTTAAACTCAAGGTCGCGGTCAAATTCAGCATTTTTATCACTGTTCATCTCTTTCCAGTTCAACATCAGGGTGTTCCAGTCGATGTTCTGCAGGGCGGGAAGAGCTCTCAGATATTTGTAAGTCGTTTCATCGGGGGCTATCAGTCCGCCACGCGCGCCCATTTCAATACTCATATTGCAGATTGTCATTCTCCCTTCCATGCTGAGGGCTTTGATAACCGGACCGGCATATTCAACAAAATATCCGGTGGCCCCGCTGGCCGAGATCTGCGATATGACATACATTATTACATCTTTTGAAGTCACCCCTTTATGCAGCTTTCCATTAATGGTGATCCGCATCTTTTTGGGCTTTGGCTGAAGAATACACTGGGTTGCAAGTACCATCTCCACCTCGCTTGTACCTATTCCAAATGCTATTGCACCGAAGGCACCATGAGTGGAGGTATGGCTGTCGCCGCATACTATCGTCATGCCGGGCCTGGTATATCCCATTTCGGGGCCTATAACATGGACTATCCCGTTTTTTGGATGATTGAGACCAAAATATTCTATCCCATGATATTTGCAGTTTTCTGCAAGTTTCTCAACCTGGTTTCTTGACAGCTCCTCTCTGATAGGTTTGTCCTGGTTCATTGTAGGAATATTATGATCAGCTGTTGCAAGAGTTTTTTCAGGTCTGAATACAGGTATGCCCCTATTTCGCAATCCATTAAATGCCTGGGGACTTGTAACTTCATGAATATAGTGCTGATCGATGTAGAGGACATCAGGTCCGCCTTCGATCGATTTTACCACATGTGAATCCCAGATCTTGTCAAAAAGTGTTTTTGGTTCCATTAACGATTTTTGCGTTAATTAATGTAGTTTTCAATTTGTTTTTCCACCCCCCGATCCCCAGGGGGGGCCAATTATCGCTTGTGATTTTACCCCCTTTAGGGGGGCAGGGGGCTACTTTATTTTAGAAATTGCATCAATAAATGCCTCCACCGAGGCAGTAATTATGTCAACATTTGCTGAAAATCCATAATAGATTTTCCCCTGGTGCTCAATCTGGATATGTACTTTCCCGATATCGTCGCTTCCTTTGTAATTGCCTGAATAAGAAATTCTTCGAGGTGAATAGTCTTGACTGATAAGGTGTTTTACAGCTGTAAATGCCGCGTCAATAGGTCCGTTACCTGATGCTGTTGATGAATGTACCTCGCCGTTGATCCTTACTCCGACAGTTGCGACAGGTATAGCTGATTTCCCGCATGTGACCTGGAGAAGTTCAAGCTTCATTGCCTTTTCGCCTGAAAAGACCTCACCCGAAAGTATTCTTAAATCTTCATCATTGATCTCCTTTTTCTTATCTGCAAGAAAAAGAAAACGGTGGTAGATATCATCAAGTTCTTCCTTGCTAAAATTATAACCAAGGGTTTCAAGGCGATGATTCAGGGCGGCTCTTCCGCTTCGTGCGGTCAGTATTATAGAAGATTCCTTTATCCCCACTTCATGAGGATCGATTATTTCATAGTTCTCCCGGTTTTTGAGCACGCCATCCTGATGGATTCCGGAGGAGTGTGCAAAGGCATTTCTTCCCACAATCGCCTTGTTTGCCTGTACCGGCATGCTCATCAGGTTAGATACGAGCCTGCTGGTGCTGAAAATAAGTTTTGAATTGATGTCAGTTTTCAGATTAAGCGTGTGATGGCTTTTAAGTATCATCGCCACTTCCTCAAGAGATGTATTTCCTGCACGTTCACCAATTCCGTTCATAGTCACTTCCACCTGTCTTGCCCCGTTTATGACACCCATTATTGTGTTGGCAGTCGCCATTCCCAGATCATTGTGGCAATGTGTCGAGATAATTGCTTTGTCAATATTTGAAACATTCTCTTTCAGATACCTTATTTTTTCCCCATACTCCTCGGGAAGGCAATAGCCGGTTGTGTCAGGGATATTTACCACGGTTGCTCCTGCTTTTATTACGGCTTCTATGACTTTAGCCAGGTATTCGTTTTCACTTCTCCCTGCATCTTCGGCATAGAATTCAACATCTTCCACAAATTTACGGGCATATTTCACGGCATCGACAGCCCTTTTTAAAATCTCCTCAGGAGTGGTTCTGATTTTATATTTGATATGAAAAGGAGATGTCCCGATTCCGGTATGGATCCTTTTCTTCTTAGCATACTGGAGAGCTTCAGCAGCTACCTCAATATCTTTCTTTACTGCTCTTGTCAGAGCGCATATAACAGGATTTGAGATTGCTTTGGAAATTTCGACCACTGATTTGAAATCCCCCGGACTGGAGATCGGGAATCCGGCTTCAATAACATCGACGCCAAGAGCTTCAAGAGCCTGAGCCACCTCAATTTTTTCAACTGTGTTGAGCTGGCAGCCCGGTACCTGTTCTCCATCCCTGAGGGTGGTATCGAAAATTATGACCTTGTCTTCCATTGTTGGGTTTTTATGGTGTTTAAATTTGTATTTTACATCCCCCCTTGCCCCTCCCATGGCGGGGCAGGCTCTTCAAAGGGGGAATAAGATTCTTACTTTTATCTTTTTACTTTTGTCTTTTGTCTTTTATTTCGTTGGTCTGAGTTTTCTTACCGCAGCCCCTGTTCTCCATAATTCAGAGTTACCAAGTTCTTTTAATTCAGCATCCAGAAGTTCCTTGTAATTTGAAGAACCGGTTGACTTCAGCACTCTGACACACTCTTCGCCTGATTTAACCTTACTATAAAGCTCTTCAAATACAGGGAGTACAGCTGCCTTGAATTTGGGACGCCAGTCCAGAGCTCCGCGCTGGGCAGTCGCGCTGCAATTGGAATACATCCAGTCCATTCCTTTTTCGTCGACCAGGCGGATAAGGCTCTGTGTAAGCTCTTCAACAGTCTCATTAAAAGCTTCAGAAGGTGTGTGTCCGTTTTCACGGAGTACCTTATACTGGGCATCCATTATACCGGCAAGCGCGCCCATAAGTACACCCCTTTCGCCCGTTAGATCTGAAAAACCTCTTTTTCGAAGGTCGTCGGGAAAAGATATCCGGAACCTATTGCGATACCAAGCGCAATGATACGGTCAGTTGCTCTGCCTGTGAAATCCTGGAATACCGAAAAACTGGAATTAATTCCGGCTCCGGCCAGAAAATTTCTCCTGACACTTGTGCCGGAGCCTTTCGGTGCACACAGGATAACATCCACAAACGGAGGTGGTATAACACCTGTATGCTCCTTATAGGTAATTGAGAAACCATGCGAAAAATAGAGTGCATCACCCTTTTTAAGGCAGGGTTTCAGTCTTAGGCCAGAGAATTCTCTGTGCAGCATCCGATACAAGATATTGGATAATAGTGCCCTTTGTGGCAGCTTCTTCAACTGTAAAAAGGGTTTTTCCGGGAACAAAGCCGTCTGCAACTGCTTTATCCCAGTCAGCTTTAAACTCAGGTGCCTGACCGATAATGACATTGATGCCATTATCTTTCATATTAAGGGCCTGGGCCGGTCCCTGCACTCCATATCCGATTACTGCAACAGTCTCGTTTTTAAGCACTTCGCGTGCCTTTGCCAAAGTAAACTCTTCTCTTGTAACAACATCTTCAATAACTCCGCCAAAATCAATTTTTGCCATTGTTTAATGTTTTATATTTGTTATTGTTTAAATATTTTGTTTGTAATCAGCCTTTTTAGCCCCCATCCCCCCTGAAGGGAGTTTCAAAGTAAATTTTATAGTCCCATTAAGAGGGTTGGTGGGTTAATTAAATACTTCAATATTTTCTGGTCTGGCCTGGTTTGCCTCATCCATTTCCTGAAGATATGCATTAAGCTCCTTGACCTGCTTGGTAATTGCAACCCTTCCTGAACGAACAAACTGCAGAACCCCGCAAGGTTCAAGATGATGTAGCAATTCGTTTATTTCGGATTTGTGCCCGGTTTTTTCAATTACCGTATATTCGGGTGAGATCTCAAGAATCCGTGCATGGTGGATACGAACTATCTGATCGATCATATTCCCCGACATTAATCCCTGTGTTTTTACTTTATATAGTGCTATCTCCTGGTATATTATTTCATCCGAAGTATGTACAAATACCTTCAGAACATCAACCAGCTTTTGCATCTGGCGGGCTACCTTATGTACCATTTCAGCAGTGGTCTTCACTACAAGGGTAAGCATCTGGACACCTTTAACAGCAGATTCGGAAGCTGTTATGCTCTCAATATTTATTTGTCTGCGTGTCAGAATTATTGTGATCTGGCTTAGGATACCTATATGATCCTCAGTGAAAAGTGAAATTGTAAATTCCTGATTCATAAATTTTTTTTACTCCTTATCTTTTTGCCCCCAATCCCCTGAAGGGGGCTTTAATTAAGTCCCCCTTCAGGGGGACAGGGGGGGTATTCTATTTTTTATATGTCAAAGTAACTTCTGATACAGAAGCGCCTGGTTCTATCATTGGAAGAACATTTGCCTCCTTGTCGATCTTAATTTCCAGCAGGTAAGGGCCCGCGGCATCAAGCATTTTCATAATAGATTCTTTAAGATCTTTTCTTTCCGATATGCTTTCCGCAGCTATTTTGTATCCCGCGGCTATTTTCACAAAGTCGGGATTAACCATTTCAGTTGAAGCATATCTTTTTTCAAAGAACATATCCTGCCACTGACGGACCATTCCCAGGAAACTGTTATTCAGAATTATGATCTTAACCGGGAGCTTGTACTGAAGTATAGTTCCAAGTTCCTGGATTGTCATCTGGAAACCGCCATCACCCAGAAAAGCAACAACCTGTTTATCGGGTCTGCCAATTTTAGCGCCAATCGAAGCAGGAAGTCCAAATCCCATTGTTCCCATTCCTCCTGAGGTAACAAGACTGTTAGGTTTTAAAAACCTGTAGTAACGGGCAACCGACATCTGATTCTGTCCAACATCTGTTACGATTATGGCATCTCCCCCTGTAAATTCAGAAACAAGTCTTACTATTTCACCCATTTTGAGTTTTCCATTCTCCGGATGTGTTTCCTCTTTAATAACTTTATCATATTCTGTTTTATCGAGGATTCTGAATTCCCGGATCCATGATGGATAACTTTTCTCTTTTACAAGAGGGAGGAGATTATTAAGTACTTCTTTTGCATCATTATTTATTTCAAGATCTACTATTACATTCTTATTTATCTCCGCTTCATCGATCTCTATATGAATTATTCTCGCATTTTTAGCATATTTTTTGAGGTTCCCGGTTACCCGGTCATCGAAACGCATTCCGATAGCAATGATCAGATCAGCCTCATTGGTAAGGATATTAGGAGCATAGTTGCCATGCATTCCGAGATACCCTGCATACAGCCGGTGTCCTGAAGGGAAAGCCGAGAGACCCAGCAGTGTAAGTGCAACAGGAATTCCGGTTTTCTCAGCAAAGTTCAGAAGCTCATTTTCAGCGCCCGAGATAAGAACTCCGTGACCTGCAAGGATCAAAGGTTTCTCAGCATGGTTAATCATTATGGCGGCTGATTCTATTGCCTTTGTATGCAGGGGTATATTGGGATTATAACTCCTTATATAATTGCATTTCCTGTATTTAAAACTAAGTTTCTCGAACTGGGCATCTTTTGTTATATCGATGAGTACAGGTCCGGGGCGCCCCGTTGCGGCAATGTAAAAAGCTTTGGCTATTGTTTCAGGGATATCCTCTGACTTTTTTACCTGTGCATTCCATTTTACCACCGGCATTGAAACACCAAGGATATCAGTTTCCTGAAAAGCATCGGTTCCGATCAGGTTTGAAACAACCTGTGCAGTTATAAAGACAACAGGTACCGAATCGAGATAGGCATTGGCAATTCCGGTAATCAGGTTTGTTGCTCCTGGTCCGGATGTGGCAAAACAAACGCCTGTTTTACCGGTAACCATTGCATAGGCCTGGGCAGCATGTGCGGCTCCCTGCTCATGCCTGGTAAGAATGTGATTCAGCTTGCCTTCATAATCAAGTAGTCTGTCATAGACTGGCATGATTGCTCCTCCGGGATAACCGAATATGGTATCCACACCCTCTTCGACCAGGCATCTGAGAAGCGCTTCAGCACCCGTGATCGTCTCAAATCCGTTTGTCTGTCCGGTAGCTTTTTTTGTGTCTTTCTCTTCCTTCATAAATCGGATTATCTTTTTACTTTATAATTTTCATCCCTACCTTTCAGATTTCCCTCACGCACCCAGCACCTCATATCATCCTTACCGCTCCCTTATCAGCTGAACTCACCATTGCTGCATATACTTTCAGCGATTTAGGAATCACCCTGTTCCTGTTTACAGGACTAAATGCATCTTTCCCTTTTGATTTTTCTTCATTGAGTCTTTCAGCAAATTCATTATCAGTCAAAAGTGCATTTATACTGCGGTTTGCGACATCAATTTCAATATGGTCGCCTGTTCTGAGAAGTGCAATTTCACCTCCTGCAGCAGCTTCAGGTGACAAATGACCTATTGACAATCCAGATGTACCTCCTGAAAAACGGCCATCCGTAATAAGCGCGCATTTCTTATCCAGATGTTTCGACTTAAGGTAGGAGGTGGGATACAGCATTTCCTGCATTCCCGGTCCGCCTTTGGGTCCTTCATATCTGATTACAACGGCGTCACCTTCTTTTATAGCGCCTGTAAGAATAGCTTCAACAGCCTCTTCCTGCGACTCAAAAATGAGTGCCGGGCCCCTGAATTTCAAAAGTGAAGTATCTATTCCGGCAGTTTTCACAATACAACCTTTTTTTGCAATATTGCCATAAAGGACTGCAAGACCTCCATCCTTATTATAAGCATTCTCCACGCTTCTTATACATCCGTTTTTTCTGTCGGTATCCGGTTTTTCATGATAGTTACTCTGAGACCCCATTTCAAGATTTTTTTGCAGGCCTGGAGCGCTTAACCAGAAATTCAAAGCTTCAGTTGTGGATGTACTTCTCATTACATCCCAGTCGGCAATAGCTTCGTGGAGAGTTTTATAATCAATTCTGCTTACTGAACTGTCGATCAGATTATTTCTTTCGAGTTCACCCATTATTGAAAGGATTCCGCCAGCTCTGTTAACATCCTGGATATGATATTCTGAACTTGGGGAGACCTTGCAGATATTAGGGATCTTTCGCGATAAAGTATCAATATCCTTCATTGTAAAGTCGACGTCTGCTTCATGTGCGATCGCCAGCAGATGCAGGACCGTATTTGTTGATCCTCCCATTGCGATATCAAGCGACATAGCATTAATAAATGCCTGGCGGGTGGCAACGGATCGTGGAAGAACACCTGCATCACCATCATAATAATACCTGTTTGCAAGTTCAACTATCAGCGACGCGGCCTTTTCGAACAGTTTAAGCCTGTTGGAATGGGTGGCCAGGATGGTTCCGTTTCCCGGCAATGCAAGCCCCAGTGCTTCAACAAGGCAATTCATCGAATTGGCTGTAAACATTCCGGAACACGATCCGCAGGTCGGGCATGCCGACATTTCCATTTCTTTTAGGTCGTTATCACTTATAGAATCGCTGGCTGCTGATACCATAGCATCAATCAGGTCGATATTTTTCCCGCGGAATCTGCCTGCTTCCATCGGACCACCTGAAACAAATACAGAAGGGATGTTAAGCCTCATCGAAGCCATCAGCATCCCTGGGGTTATCTTGTCGCAGTTGCTTATACATATCATTGCATCAGCAAGATGAGCGTTACAAACATATTCAACGCTGTCGGCTATAATTTCCCTTGAGGGAAGGGAATAGAGCATTCCTTCGTGACCCATTGCAATGCCATCGTCAATTGCAATTGTATTGAACTCAGCTGCAAAAAAACCCAGCTTTTCAATCTCCTTTTTTATAACCTGGCCGATGTTATGAAGATGAACATGTCCGGGAACAAATTGTGAAAATGAATTGACAATTGCTATCACGGGCTTACCGAACTGATTTTCCTGCATCCCGTTAGCCCGCCACAGGCTTCTGGCGCCAGCCATATTCCTTCCTGTCGTGGTCCTGGAACTTCTAAGCTGATTCTTCATCACATCATCCTTTGTAAAAAAAAAGCTTTCCGGATCATCCGGAAAGCTTCTGTATGTTTATAGTACTACATATTATTCCCGGATCATTTGCCAGAGGCAATAATAAGGAGGAGGGCAATAATATGTATTAAAGGTTTATTCAATTTTATGTTACAATTTGAACGACAAAAGTATATAATTTTTTAATAAATCAAATATAAAGTCCTTTTTTTCTTATTTTATTTACTTTTTGTTCAGCGACATACCCCACACCCAATAACTAAATCGTAATTATTATTTAAACTGTTTCACATATTCAAGAAATGCCTTCGCTGCTTTGTCGAGGTTTTCAACCGATCCGCCTCCTTCAAGCACTTCGCACATCTCGTATGCTATATAACCCTGGTAACCAATCTCTTTAAGAGTATTTATGAAAGTTTTATAATCGAGAAATCCTTTTCCCATCGGAACTGCCCTCATCTGCGATTCAAGAGCGATATAATTGGTCTGGTTCGCATTGTATCTGAATCTTGGAAGCTCAGCATAGTCGGCAGTTGTAGTGTGAACAATATAAGGTTTCATTGTGTGGACAGCCTTTTTTATCTCTTCCGATGATAATCCTTCAAGTGTTGGCGACCAGCAATCGAATGCGGCTTTTACATTCGGGAGGTTAACCTCATCCAGCAGCCATTTCATGGCATCATGATGCAAGGCGATGTCGTGGTGATTCTGAATTGCCAGTGTAACACCATATTTCGCAGCGAGTTTTCCTGCCTGCTGTAATCCCTCAACCACCATGGCATACTGTTTATCATAAGGTATATCAGTCACGCTCATATCCTGTATAGATCCTTACCATATTGGTACCCAGATCCCTTGCCAGGCGTGCAAGTTCTCCTACATATATTGCCTGGATCTCAACCTGAGGCACACCGGGTCTGTCAATACCGGCGGTGAAATCAGTATATCCAGCCAGGCAAACAAGTTCCAGTCCGAGTTCCTTTATTCTTGCTCTCAGTTTCTGCCGTGGCAGCATCATCGTAATCAAGAAGTGACACATGAGGACGTTTTGCTCCGAGCATAACTCCGTCGAATCCAAGCTCTTTGGCTTTAAGAAGGAATTCGTCTACTGTAAGTGTTGCCTGTCCGCGCCAGATACCTGTATAGCTGACTGAATGCAGGCATGTTTTAACTTTGAAATCAGCCGGATTACCTGTGGGTGATCTTTTGACCGAAAGCGGTGAAAACTATTAGAAACAAGGAAGATAATGAAATTATCAGCTTTTTCATAGTGAGGTTATTAAATTATCAATGTATCGAATAAAAGTAGGAAAAATCTTCCTAAATTCAGCGATATTTTTAACATTACTCCGATGAGAAAAAATCTTATTGCTCTGTTGATTGTTTTCACTGCGATTCCCGATTGCCTTTGCCCAGGTGCCTCAGGAAGTTTACAAAAAGTCACTTAAGGAAGTCCTGCAGGAAATCGAAAAACGGCATGATATAAAGATACAATTCAGTGAAAGCCTTGTAAGAGAAGTGTATGTCCTCTATCCTTCATGGAGATACAGGATTGATACTGAGGAAACCCTCACAAATATCCTTTTTCCCCTTGATATGATCTTCACAAAAACAGGGGAAAAGCAATACCAGATAAGCAAATATGCATACCATGTCAGACCGGTTGATGAAGGGAAGAAACATCTCGAACAGCTTATCTCCCTTTATAAAGACCTTCCGGCCTGGGAATCACGCAAGGCAGAACTGAGAAAATGCTTCCTTGAACAGATGGGGCTCTCACCCTTACCAAAGAAGACTCCGCTTAATCCGATCTACACACCCAAAAGGAAAATGGATGGTTATACTGTCGAGAATGTAGCAATTGAGACTATTCCCGGAGTATTCCTGTGTGGCTCTCTTTATCGTCCGGCAAAAGGCAAGGGACCTTTCCCTGCTGTATTATGTACTCATGGCCATGCGGCGAACTCTGATCTCAATAAATATGGCCGGTACAGGCCGGATCACCAGTACCGTTGCGCCATGCTTGCAAGAATGGGAGCAGTCGTATTCAGCTATGAAATGTTCGCATGGGGTGAATCGCGGCTTCAGGTAAGCAGTGAGGTGCACCGGACAGGACTGGCTCTTACTATGCAGACACTGAACTCAATCAGGGTTGTCGATTTTCTGATATCATTGCCATATGTTGATCCGAAGCGCATAGGTATTACTGGTGAATCGGGAGGAGGAACCCAGACTTTCCTGCTGACAGCTCTCGATGACCGTATTGCAGTCAGTGTGCCGGTTGTAATGGTTTCATCATATTTCTTCGGAGGATGCCCGTGTGAAAGCGGTCTGCCGATCCATTCGTGTTCTGTCCGGGTACCAATAATGCTGAGATTGCCGCAATGGCCTCTCCACGCCCTATGCTTGTCATTTCTGACGGGGGCGACTGGACCCAGCACGTTCCTGAAATTGAATATCCTTATTTGCAGAAGGTTTATGAGTTATATGGGAGGAAGGAGAATGTTGAGAATGTTCATCTTGCAAACGAAGGCCATGATTATGGTATTTCAAAGCGATTGGCCATGTACGGTTTTATGGCAGATCATCTCGGATTAAATATCGATGCTGTGAAGGATAAAACCGGAAAAATTGATGAATCAAAGGTAACAATTGAAAATCATGAAGCACTGTTGGTATTTGGAAAAGAAGGGTAAATTGCCTGCTAATGCTGTTAAAGGTCCGGATGCAATCATGTCCGTATTAAAATCCCTGCAGTAGTTTCACAAAATAATATCTATTTTTACACATGTTGAATTTTATCATGCCTCATACCCCATACCTCAAACCACATACCTAAAATTATCATTAACCTATAATACCATTTAAAATGAAAAAAAGAACTATTGTTTCAATCATCCTGCTAATAGCTGTTTCAGGCCTTATCTTTTCGACTTTTTATTCATGTAAACCGGCAAAAAAGAATATCGGGCTGCAGTTGTATTCGATCCGCGACTCAATAATGAGGGATGTACCGGGCGCTATTGCCAAAGTTGGCAAAATGGGATACACTTTTGTTGAGCCGGCCGGTTATGGCAACGGTAAATTCTACAACATGGAGCCGGCTGATTTCAAAGCTCTCTGTGAAGCCAACGGACTTCCGGTTATCAGTTCTCATACAGGTCAGGCCCTTCCTGATTCGGCCAATTGGGAAAAGGTCATGACATGGTGGGATGAATGTATTGCTGCACATGCTGCTGTTGGTGTGAAATTTATTGTACAGCCATTCATGGGAGGTGAAGCATATCGCAGCCTTGATACTCTGAAGAGGTATTGTGACTATTTTAATCTGATAGGCGAAAAATGTAATGTTGCCGGGATTCGTTTCGGGTATCATAATCATGACAATGAATTCTCAACCCAGCTTGAAGGACAGACAATTTACGATTTCATGCTGGTAAATACGGACCCCTCAAAAGTGATGTTCGAAATGGATCTTTACTGGACAGTTGTCGGTGGTGCCAATCCTGTGGATTATTTTAACAAATACCCTGGCCGGTTCGAATTATGGCACATAAAGGACAAAGCTGAGGTTGGAGCAAGCGGAATGATGGATTTCCCTGCTATATGGGCTGCTGCTGCACAATCGGGAATGAAATACGGTATTGTGGAAGTTGAGGAATACAACTTTGACCAGTTCACAAGCTGCCAGAAAAGCAATGAATTCCTGAATGCAGGCAGAATATGTTGTAATGCCGGAAAATTAGGTTTACAATGTCTATAAAACTGAAGACATTATTTTCAATCATGTTGCCTTTTATCCTCTTTGGATGCAGTAGCCGGTACTATAGTGAAAAAGATTTTGTCATCCGTGCTTAAAATCGACTCGCACATCCATATAGGCAGCGACGACGGAGTTTTTGAAGAACAGGCAGCATCAGATAATTTCTGCCTGATTACTCTGAATGTCGATCATTCTGATTCTGCCAATATCAGAAAACAATTGATTTATGCTGTTTCGTCTGCAAAAAAGTATCCCGGTAAAGTTTTCTACGGGCCAACCTTTTTATTTGATACAGCAGGGTGGGGAACACCTCAATGGAGCAAAAGGATAATTGCGGGGCTGGAAAAGGATCTTTCAGAAGGAGCCATTACAGTAAAAATATGGAAGAATATCGGGATGACTGTGCGCGACAGGACGGGTAAATTCATCATGGTTGATGATCCCGGTCTGAATCCTGTTATTGAATTCATTAAAAGCAAGGGAATCCCGGTTACCGGTCATCTTGGCGAACCGAGAAACTGCTGGCTCCCGCTTGACGAGATGACGGTCAGCAGCGACAGCAACTATTTTGCTGAGCACCCTGAATACCATATGTTTCTTCACCCTGAATACCCTTCCTATGAAGACCAGATCGATGCAAGGGATAATCTGCTGGCAAAACATCCTGACCTGAAATTCATCGGATGTCATCTGGGAAGTCTGGAATGGAACGTTGATTCTCTTGCAAAAAGGCTCGATAAATATCCGAATTTGGCAGTTGACATGTCGGCAAGGATATGTCATCTGCAGTATCAATCGGCGCAGGACAGGAAGAGAATCAGGGATTTTTGCATAAAATACCAGGACAGGCTTCTTTACGGCACTGATGAAGGTTACAGCGGAAGTTCTGATCCGGAAAGATTCAAGAAGTCAATACATAAGACCTGGTTTGATGACTGGAAGTACTTTACCTCTGATGATGAGATGACCTCTGATAAGTTCAGGGGCAAATTTACGGGATTGAAGCTTCCGAAAGAGGTAGCAGATAAGATTTATAGCAAGAATGCAATAAAGTGGTTCAATATCTCCCCTTCCTATTGATGTTTAACATCTGATTGGAAAGGGTGATATACTTAACTGTTTACAATGATATACATTGTTTTTTAACAAGGCACTCCTGAGAATATCATAGGGCAAATCCCTTGTGGAGCATTTTTTTGCAGCGCATAATGCGGCTGCTGTTCCGGCTGCCTGACCCTGTCCCATGCAGCACACAGTATTTCTTGTTGACATGTGGGCCTGAAAATCTGATGTGATAAGCATACCAGAGGCCAGCAGGTTATCTATTCCTTTAACCCGCAGGGCTTTATACGGAACGCCATAAGTACCACCGTTTTTGATCTGGTATCTCGGAGCAGAGTCGTGAAAACCATATGCCATTATATCATCATCAAAGTGCCTGCCTTCGATGACATCCGGGAGTGAAATGTCATAATCGCAGGTAATGGTCCTTCCCCGTCGAATGTTTAATGATGGGCTGGTTCTTGCGATAAATGCATTTTCGCAACCCGGCAGATATTTTCTGAACAACTCCAGAGTTTTGAACTGGTTCTGTCTGATTATCAGCTCGGCTTTTGCAACCTCATCCCTGTTTGTCGGACTCACTGGCAGCTTGTAATTAACTTTAATAAACATCAGATAATTGTCGTGTACTGTGGTTGTTATAAGACCAGAGCCGAGTTTTACCACCCCGTCAACGAATTCCTGAGGCAGCTTGCCTCTGATCGTATATCCGCTTTCGCTTCCCATCCTTATTATCTGGCCTTCCTGTCCATCCCTGATCCCGTAAGCCAGATCTCCCAAAGCATTGTTTTTCACCAGATAAGCGTAAAGCTTCTCGATGTTCACATTACCCAGTCCCATACTATTGCAGACCGGATGATCGTTCAGTTCGATATATTCAGCACCGGCATAGGCTGATAGATCGCCGTAAGCTGTACTGTCAACAAAACACTTCCCTTTGAAAAACTCTCTTCCCATCCTGCTTTGGGTAATGACACCCTCAATGCTGTTGCCTTTTTTCGTGGCTCCGGCTACAAGAGTATTTGTGAAAACGACTGCGCCTGCTTCTGAAACCATTTCGTGGACAACCAGCTTATATAGTTCTGTATCAATAGCTGTACACACCGAATCATAATCCGTCCTTCCCGTAACAATCCCATGTCCGGTCGTTCCTCCGACAAGAAGAAGCCGGTCAATTATTTCCTGGGCAATACCTTTTACTACCTGTCTTTTCTCTACACCCGGAAAAGCTGTCCAAAGGTTAAAGAAACTGTGAAGAGCAGTGCCTCCTTCAACAACTGTACCCCCGATATATCCCTTCGATTCAATAAGTGCAGTTTTTGCGCCCTGCCTGGCTGCCGCAATTGCAGCAACAACACCTGCGGTCCCTCCTCCGGCGACAACAACATCAAATTCCCTGAAAGGTAGCTTCTTCACAACTTCTGTGATTAATTCTGATTTTTCTGATCCTGATGATTCTTCCAGGTTTAAAGCTGGGAAAGCAAGACCTGAAAACAACATGTTTCTTGAAAATTTTCTGCGATTCATTTCTATCCGAATTTGTAGTGTTTCCTGACGGCTTTGTTTATTTTCCATCTGCATTTGAGTCCAGCAGAGAATACAACCAGGTCTCCTTTTCCAAAACTAACAGGTGCACCGGCATCGTGAGTAACAACCACCTCACCTTCCAAAATAAAACAGGTTTCAGGTTCATCATATTCCCATGGAAATTCAGAAATTTCTTTTTCCCATACAGGCCATGAAACTACTTTAAGCTCCAGGAGCTTCTCGTCTGTTGGTTTTTCAACATGTATCATATAAAGTCTAATTTATGCTAAGTAAAACTAATATTAAAGTATTTATTAAGAAGCCTGATACTTTAAAAAAACTAAAATTGTGTTTTTCTATTTAGTAATTAACATATATTTACCATGAATGAAAATCATTTTGTAATCTTATAAACGATTTGTGTTGCATTTGCCTTTTATCAGATGCACAGATTCCCAATCATTACCTTTACCACCGATGGTTAAAAGACTGACAATAAGATTATTTATTGCTGTATTATTATTTCTTTCTTTAAGTGAGTCAGTAATGTCCCAGACTGTAAAACAGGATGCCTACCTGTCAATTGAACAGTTAACCAAACAACTGGAGGATAAATATTCAATTCATATTTTTTACAAGCCTGAGTGGTTTGAAAACAGATACTTCCATTCGTCGATTCTCGATCCGGACCCTGATGTGATTCTTGAAAAGATTGCAGTTATAGCAGGACTTTCTGTGTCCAGAATAGATTCGGTATTGTACATTTTTGTCCCGGATAGACCTCAGGCCATAATTCAGGCAGCTGGCGATGTGACAGGTGCAGTTATTATAGGAAATCAGAACGAGTATGGAAAATACTCAAAAGCTACCATTAAGGGAAAAATTATTGATGAAATGACAGGAAAACCACTTCCCGGAGCATCAGTAATGATCGAAAAGCTAAAGATAGGAGCAATTGCGGACAAATCAGGCGACTATAATCTTCAGGCACCTGTAGGTGAATATATTATAACGATTTCATATATTGGTTATGATGACAAAAGTAAGAAAATAAAACTGGTTGGCAATGGAACTTTAAACCTTGAGTTGAATGAAAAATCTATTAGACTCAATGAAGTAATAATATCTTCGGAACGTGCTGAATCAAACGTTCATGGAACTCAGATGAGTATCATCAAACTCGATTCAAGAGCCATCAGGGAACTTCCAATTGGCATGGGTCGGCCGGATATAATAAAAAGCCTTTCACTTATGCCAGGAATTCAGACTATAGGAGAGTTAGGCACGGGGTTTAATGTGCGCGGCGGGAGTGCCGATCAGAACCTCATAATTATTGAAGATGTACCATTGTTCAACTCGTCTCATCTGCTGGGACTTACCTCTGTAGTAAATTCAGATGGTATCTCAGATTTTACATTGTATAAAGCGGGTATCCCTGCAAAATACGGCGAACGTGCTTCATCGGTAATGGACATTCAGATGGGAGTCAATAACCTGGATAAAACAACAGTAAAGGGAGGAATCGGATTAATTGACAGCAGGATCTATCTTGAAACTCCTCTCATCAATAAGAAACTTACACTGTTGTTAAGTGCCCGGGCTTCTCATTCAAACTGGCTTCTCCGAAGGATACCTGAATTCGATTTAATGAACAGTTCTGCGAGTTTTTATGATGCAAATATATTTCTCTCCTATACTCTGAATTCAAAAAACAAGATCAATTTTTTTGGATATTCAAGCACTGATAAGTATGGCTTTACAACGACTACCGATTTCAAATACAGCAATCTAATGGGATCAGTCAGGTGGAAGCATACATTAAGTAATACCTTCTATTTCAATCTGCTTGCCGGGGCCAGCAATTATAAATTCAATGTAACAGAGTCGGATACAACAAGACCATGGGAATCATATAAAATTAATTCATCAGTTAACTATAATAATATCAAGTGGAATTTCACACTGTTGAAGTATAATAATCATTCAATTGATTTTGGTCTAAATAGTGCATTGTATAAGATAAAACCGGGCCAATTGTCACCCCTAAAAAGCGAAACTATAGTTGATCCCTTAATGATACAGGAGGAAAAAGCTTTAGAGTCCGCGATTTATTTTACTGATAATTTCACTCTGTCACAGAAAATTACTTTGGATTTTGGATTGCGATACTCAATATATACATACCTGGGGCCTAACAGAGTTTATGAGTACCAATCCAATGCTTCAAAATCTCCCGAAACGATTACCGACTCTACTCTTTATACTAATAATGAACTAATCTGTACGTATGGAGGATTGGAACCCAGGATCTCTGTCCGCTATTCATTATCAGACAAGAGTTCATTAAAACTCAGCTTTAACCGCATACATCAGTATATAAATCTAATTTCAAATACAGCTGTGATGACGCCTGCGGATGTATGGAAACTTAGTTCCCCTGATCTTAAACCTCTTAAATGCGATCACTTTGCAGTTGGTTATTTTCGTAATTTTTCAGACAATAAAATCGAAGCTTCGGTAGAAATTTATTATAAAACATTAACCAACGGCATCGATTATAAAAACGGTGCAAAAATTATTCTCAATCCATATCTTGAAACAGATCTGATAAATGTCAGCGGGTATAATTCAGGTATTGAATTCTATATCAGGAAAAACTCAGGCAAACTGACAGGTTGGGCAAGTTACACATTCTCACGGGCATGGCTTAAATCTACCGGTATTTATGAGGAGGATAAAATTAACAGTAATCAACCTTTCCCTTCCAATTTTGACCGGCCAAACAATGTCGTAATCTATTCAAATTATCATATGTCAAGACGGTGGCGCTTTGGTACTACATTCACTTACAGTACAGGACGACCGGTTACGCTTCCCGAATATAAATTTGAATACAGTACTTACCATCTGCTATCATACTCCGACCGGAACAAGTACAGGTTACCTGACTATCACCGGCTGGATCTTTCACTGACCTTTGATGAGTCACTTCTATTAAGAAAAAGATGGAAAGGGAGCTGGACCTTATCGGTAATAAACATTTATGGAAGGAAAAATGCTTATTCGGTTTTTTATAAAAAGGAAGACCATATGGTATCAAATCAGCTGAGAGAATATGATATTTATAAATTATATATTATTGGCAGACCCTTCCCTACATTAACATACAATTTTACCTTTTAATGAAACCGGTTATCTTGCTATACATATTACTGTCCTCCCTGATGATTTCCTGTTATGAGCCATATTTCCCCGAAGTTGAGGCTGCTAAAAAGGTGCTGGTTGTTAATGCTCTTATAACAAATGAGAATGCTCCATATTATATAAGTCTCTCATATGCAGAATCATTCGACTCTACCTCAAAAGTTATTCCTTTGACTTCCGCTGAAGTGATTGTTAGTGATAATCATGGGAATAATTATTTATTCCAGGAATCGGATAGCGGTGATTATATTTCCGATCCATTTCAATTTACAGGAATACCCGGTCATATATACACACTTCGTATCAAATCTCCTGACGGTTATCAGTATGAATCAGATCCCCAACTTCTGCACATTGCATATTCACCTGACAACACTTATACCGAGTATGATTATAAAGAGACTTTAAGTCAACAGAATGGCAAGCCTATTCTCAGCCATGGCGCAAAAATACTGGCAGACATTGAAAATCAGACCGATTCAATTCCCCGGTTCCGGTTTACATCAAGTATTGTAAATCAGTATTTCTATTCAATATGTCCTGTTTTCCAGATGTGTTATTATTTTCATTGCTGGCAGACTTATGAGGCCAATTCTGATATAAACCTTGCCAAAATAGATTATGCTGTCGGTTCAGCCTCAGTTTTAAGACATGAGATTTGTTTTATTACTGACGACCCTACCTGTTATGCCTTAAACTACGGGCTTGGTTCACAGGTAACAACGGAATATAAAATTTTCGATATTCATAAACGGATATTGCATTTAAACCTGTACGGACTTAACAACGATTCTTATTTGTACTACAAGAGTATGGATGAGCAGCTTAAATCAGACGGAAAATTATTTGATCCGATAGCGGTTCAGATAAATGGAAATATTAGATGCATTTCAAATCCGGATATTAAGGCATTTGGATTTTTCGAGGCATCGTCAGTAAGCTCTTTGGCTTTTACTTTAGATTTCAGGACCCTTACTAACGGAAAGCCATCTTTAAAAGAAGTTCCATATATTCTTCCCTCTGAACCGGTAGGCCATTGGATAAATTCTACTCCCCCGTTCTGGATTAATTAAAGTTAAGTAAATGGAGACGAGATTGTTCTGCATTTTTATTTTACTCAGGAGCTTTTGTTCATTAACTGCTCAAAACAACTATGACACACTGAAACCTGAAAAAGTCTTTCTTCATACCGACAGAAATATTTATACAGCAGGAGACAATATATTCTATACTCTTTATCTGGATGGAAATCCAGGTCAGATGAGCAAGTATGCTTACCTGGTTTTGCGTGATTATAAGAATTCCCATGTTGCGGAATTAAGGCTTGAGATCAATAACCGCCAGGCTTTTGGCAACATCTATCTATCCGACACACTTAACTCAGGAATGTACCAGATTGTCTGTTATACAAATTGTATGAGAAATGATACCGAAGAATCATATTTCACTAAAGAGATTGTAATCGCCAACAGATTTGATGAAAATATTGACCGGATTTCAGAAATAAAAGGGTTAATTTATTCTGAAAGCTCATCAGGAACTGATTCTTCATCATCCGGCAAAAATGAAAATCTTACCATTACTTTAAATAATAAGATATTCAGTCCCAGGGAAAAGATCTCCTTTACCATTCAGGGCAAGAATTTGCCCGGGAACGCTATTACACATCTTTCTGTGTCAATAAGTGAGGTTATCCCCGGTGTTTCATCCGGCATTGACATTTCTGAATATTTCAGCGATAACAGGTCCTCATCAGAAAAGACCAGTCCTAATGTGGCTGCCTGTAAATACTCTTCTGAACTTAACGGACCAGTGCTTCAGGGGAGAATTTTCCCAGAAGCAGAAAATATTTCTTCCAGTGATTCTTTAGTTGGAATTAGCAGTAAGACCAGCGGTAATTATACACTTCTGTTTTCCACACCTGACAGTGTGGTAAATATGCAATTCACAAAAGTTGACTCATCAGGATCATTCAGGATTCTTCTTAACAGGTTTTACGACGGCAAGGAGTTAATTATAAGGCTTAAAGAAAGTGTAAAAGCCACACTTATTCCGGATAATAAATACACTTTAAATAACAATTTTATCCCTTCCCATTCATTTAATGTGCCGGGAATTAAAGCTACTCTTATCCTCAATGGGAAGCTTGCTCAGGTTCGAAAGATATATAATGACCAGGCAACAATTGAAACAGAAAAAGAATTTCTCCCGGCAGTTACAATCCCCCGCCTTTATTATAGTAATTTCATCTCAGTTTACCCGACAGATTATGTCAGACTTAATGATTTTGCAGAAATTACAAAAGAGATTATTCCGGCATTAAGAATCAGGAAAGCGCACGATAATTACATTGCAGAATTTCCAAGCCTTCAGTATTCAACAAATACAGAATCAGGGCCCGCAATATTTCTTGACGGAGTGCCTGTAGACGATATTAACCAGGTAATTACAATGGGTTCAGATCAGATAAAGCGGATTGAGTTATTGCCTGAAATAAGGTTTTATGGAAATATCAGTTTTTCAGGCATCCTGGCAATTTTCACTCCCGACTTAAATATAAGTAATATTCAATTCAGAAATACAGCATTTAAAATGAATGCCTTATTTAGCCAGCCTTATACCAGACCTGTGCCTTTTGCCCCGGAAAATATAAAAAAACACTACCCTGACGTGAGGCAGTTACTATTGTGGGAACCAGATATTATCCTTAATAACAGAGAAAAGAAACAGTTCGAGTTTTATGCTTCAGATATTGAAGGAAAATTCCGGATTGATATTCAGGGGATTACCTCTTCCGGAATTACAGTGCACGGATCTGAAATTCTTACAATACAATCCAAACCGAATTAGAATTATGAAGAGCTGCAATATTGCTGCTTATGCGTTTCTGTTTCTGATCACTTTTCAGACTGCATCCAGTC
The DNA here is from genome assembly GCA_963702415.1 of uncultured Bacteroidales bacterium. Lineage (GTDB taxonomy): Bacteria > Bacteroidota > Bacteroidia > Bacteroidales > VadinHA17 > LD21. The sequence goes on from CAVPCP010000011.1 coordinate 60,719, forward strand.
AGGTCGGGGGATGTTGCAGTTTCAAAAACAGTATTGCTTCAGATCCTGCTGTTCCAGGAGAACTTTTTATTTTTACCAGCCCGATTGATAACACTACATGGTACAATAAAGAATGGCTATTGGCAGATCTTTCTTTGTCAAATGGTGAAATAGCCAGGAACAGATATATAAAATACAGCGGATTGCTTGATGAGGTTCTGTGGCGTGAGCCGGAATCGAATATAATCGTTAAGTTAGATAAATCAGCAATCCTTCAATTTCATTTTCTTAATAATCAGGGCGATACTTCAATTTACTTTAGACGATTAAAAGTTAAACGTGATCTGGTTCCAGATTCAACTGAAATATTCGGAGAGGAAATTTATCGTGGAAAACTATCTCTTTATGTAATGCACACTTTCTTTATTGAAAGGAGAGAAGTATCTGCGAAAAATGGAGTTTATTTCCAGAATGATATCTATACGGAAGTACTATTATATTATTTCAGATTTATGAATAACAAAACTGTTGGTATGAAAAGTCTGAATCGTAAAAACCTGTACGTAATTGCACCTGAGAAGAAAGAAGAAATAGACCGTTACTACAAACAGAATAAACCAGGTAAAAACTTTAATAAATCCGAGCTAGTTAATCTGACTCATTTTTTAAGTTCTATTGTAAATCAATAACCTGAATATGAAAACACTTCTAAAAAGCTTTCTGGCAATTCTATTATAAGTATCCTGCCAGACAATAAAATCTTCTGATTCAGGTCAGGATGCAAAATTGCTTTTCATCAGTGGGCTCCAACCCCGCCTATGGGATGGAACAGCACCCTTCGGAATTTGGCTACCAAAGCTTTTGAACCGGGCCGGTTTAATGAAAAATATAAATTCAACTCAAAGGATGCTCTTTTTACAACAAAAGATGGTATATTGTATGCTTTCTGTCCGGACGCATCTAGGGAACAGACTGAACATAAACCAAAAATAATCATGGACACAAATTTCAACTCGCGCAGGAGCTTTATCAAAAAAGCAGCTGTAGGCGCAGCCGCTGCAATAAGTTTTCCGGAGATCCTTTCAGCGTCTATGCCTGCCGGAAAAATAAAGCCGATAAAAATATTAAAGGATCAGGTGGTGTTGTTCCAGGGTGATTCAATTACCGATTCAGGAAGGAACAGGGAAGATACTGCATTCAATACTGCCAGAAACCTCGGATCCGGTTATCCCATGCTATCCGGAGCTGCTCTTCTTAATAAATTTGAAGCCCTCAATCTTAAGATATATAACAAGGGCATTTCAGGGAATAAGGTATATCAGCTTGCCGAACGATGGGACAAGGATTGCCTCGAGCTAAAGCCCGATGTTCTTAGCATACTTATCGGTGTAAATGATATCTGGCATAAACTTAACGGCACTTATAACGGAACTGCAGAAATATACAGGAATGACTATATAGCACTGCTTGAAAGAACAATAGAGCGCTCTTCCAAACGTAAAGCTCATTATATGTGAGCCCTTTGCCGTTAAGGGGGTCAAAGCTGTGGATGATAAATGGTATCCTGAATTCTATGACTACCAGAAGGCTGCCATGGAGATAGCCAAACAATTCAGGGCGACTTTCATTCCCTTTCAGAACGTTTTTGATGAAGCTCAGAAAAGGGCTCCCGGATCATACTGGACAGGTGATGGCGTACATCCAACCCTCGCCGGTGCACAGCTGATGGCAAAAGCATGGATGAAAGCAATTGAGTTAGTTAAGTTGCTGGAAACAGGAACTGTTGCCAGGTGTTTGAGAGCGAGCATTATGATTTTTCGATTATCTGAAAATGCATATTCAGCGGGCAAAGCAAGCAACCAGCAACATGAATTAATTAAATAGCAGGATAGTAAAAGAGTGTAATCTTTAAATTATATGAAAAACATTACCCGCCGAAGTTTTTTACAAAAGAGCGTTGCAGCCGGAATAGGTCTGACTGCTTTAAACAATTTATCAGCCATGCCTTTAGTGGCTAAGAGTAAAATGAGGCTCGGACTGGTAACCTATATGTGGGGATTTGACTGGGATCTTCCAACCCTTATTGCAAATTGTGAAAAAACCGGTTTGCTTGGTGTGGAGTTAAGGACACAGCACGCCCATAAGGTTGAAACAAACCTTTCTGCCGCTCAGCGCGCAGAGGTAAAGAAACGATTTGCTGACACTCCTGTAGAGTGTATCGGCTATGGGGCAAATTTCGAATATCATAGTCCTGATCCTGCTAAGCTCAGGACCAATATTGAACAAACCAAAGAATACATAAAGTTATGTAATGATATCGGAGCATCAGGAATTAAGGTTAAACCAAACGATCTTCCTGCTGATGTGCCAAAGGAAAAGACAATTGCCCAGATAGGAGCTTCACTCAATGAAGTTGGCAGGTTTGCAGGAGACTATGGCCAGCTCGTCAGGGTTGAGGTCCATGGAAACCTTACTCAGGAATTGCCGAATATGAAAGCCATTTTTGAACAGGTTACAGAATCAAATGTTAAAATGTGCTGGAATTGCAACGATCAGGATCTCCTTCCACCAGGCCTTGAAGGTAACTTCAATATGGTAAAGAAGTGGTTCGGAGATACGGTGCATATCCGTGAACTTAATGTTGGCAGCTATCCATACCAGGAGCTGTTTAACCTTTTTACAGATATTAAATACAAAGGATGGATACTTCTTGAAGCACGTACTGAACCAGCTGACAGGATTGCAGCGATGAAAGAACAGATGGGACTGTTCAATAAGATGATTAAGAATACAGATAGTTAGGTTTTTTTAAGCATTATTGTCTTTTGATTAACCCCCTTTCCTGTTTCCCCCAAGGGGGAAAAGCCAGGAATTACTCCTTCCCCCTGGGGGAAGGTTGGGATGGGGGTAAAAGATAACTGGATAAACAAAAAATATTCTATTATGACAAAAAGAAGAGACTTTATTAAGACAACAACTGCAGGCGCTGCAGGGATAGCGATAGGAGGCTTTGGCTTCAGTCCAAAAAGTTATGCCCGGATAGTGGGCTCCAACGACCGCATTAATCTTGCAGTAGTAGGGCTCCGAAGCAGGGGCAGGGATCATATAACCAGCTGGTGTGCACTTAAGGATAACAGAAACATCAGGATTAAGACTGTATGCGATGTGGATGAACAGTTCTTCCCTCAGACCATAAAACTGGTTCAGGATAAATCAGGTGAAAGTCCGATTACTGAATGGGATATGCGCAAGGTATTTGCCGATAAAGAAATAGATGCCGTCTCATTCGGATTACCCAACCACTGGCATGCGTTAAGCGCCATATGGGCCTGCCAGGCAGGAAAGCATGTATATGCTGAAAAACCAGCATGTCATTATTTATCAGAAGGAAGAAGAATGATCGAGGCTGCTGCTAAATATAAAGTCAGAGTTCAGACAGGATGCCAGAACCGTTCCATAAGCAATGTTATCGATGCAATAAAGTTCCTCCACAGTGGTGGTATTGGCGATGTCTTCATGGCCAAAGGTCTCTGCTATAAACCGCGCGATTCTTTTGGCATTGCACCTGACGGAACTCCCCCTGCATCACTTCATTATGATATGTGGCTCGGACCTGCTCCCAACCGTCCCTATAATGAAAAAAGGGTCCATTACAACTGGCACTGGTTCTGGGATACAGGTAACGGTGATACCGGTAATCAGGGACCTCATCAGTTTGATATCGCACGATGGGGACTGAATAAAAGCGAACATCCGGTTACTGTTTATTCAATGGGCGGAGTATTTGGAATTGATCCTGCTGAATGTGCACAGGAGACCCCGAATACACAAACCTCCCTGTTTAAATATAAAGACGGGAAAGTGCTGGAGTTTGAAACAAGAGGACGCTATACAAATGATGAATCGAGCCTTGGGATCCGTATAGGAAATATTTTTTACGGCACCGAAGGTTATCTCGAGCTTGACGGCGACACATGGAAAGCATTCCGTAAGAGGGAGAAGGAATCATTTGCCGGTTCTGGAACCGGTGAGCAAAAAGCAGCAGCTGATCCTACCTTCCTGGCTGCTCCGGGAGGAACCGAGCATTTTGCTAATTTCATTGATGCAATCCGTTCCGGGAAAGATGAAACGCTTAACTGCCAGATTAAAGAGGGTCATTATTCATCAGCACTTCCGATTCTTGCAAATATATCCTATCGCCTTGGCCGACAGCTTACTTTTGACGGAAGCAAGGAGAAATTTGTGAAAGACACAGAGGCAGACGCAATGCTGACAAGAAAAGACAGAAAACCTTATATCGTTCCTGAGGTTGTATAATACGATATCAGAATAATTTTATTACTACGGAGTCGCACAGAGTTTAAGCGGAGTTTCACTGTTTTTGACTCCGTGCAACTCCGTGAAAACTCCGTGTCACTCCGTGGTTAATGGATTTATAGAATCAGATAAAAATACTTATGGTGATAAGAAATCAGATCAAGCGCCGCAGTTTCATCAAGACTGCTGCAGCCGGCAGCCTGGCATTTGGAATAGCCGGCAAAACTTCAGCGTTTGAGAAATATCAGGATTCTGTAAAAAACAGAGTCGGGATTATCGGGCTCGATACCTCACATGCCACTGCATTTACAAAAGCCCTGAATGATCCATCGGCAGGTCCGGAATTCGGTGGTTACAGAGTTACAGCCGCATATCCGAAAGGAAGCAGCAGCATTAAGTCGAGCACCGACAGGATACCTGGATATACTGAAGAAGTAAAGAAACTTGGTGTCGCGATAACGGGTTCAATTGATGAGCTGCTTTCAAAGACAGATGTCATTCTTCTGGAGACAAATGATGGAAGACTGCATCTTGAACAGGCTTTACAGGTTATGAAATCAGGAAAAAGGATGTTTATTGATAAACCCATAGCAGCTTCTATGGCCGACGCAATAGCAATCTTTAAAGCAGCAGAGTACTTTAAGGTACCTGTTTTTTCCTCATCCTCGTTACGATATGGTGCCGGAACAGATGAGATTGCCAAAGGTGCAATCGGAAAGGTGCTTGGAGCAGATACCTATAGTCCTGCAACCATCGAAACAACACACCCCGACCTGTTCTGGTATGGTGTTCACGGCGTTGAGACCCTTTTTACCGTGATGGGTACCGGATGCAAAAGCGTCACGGGGACCTTTACGGATGATTACGACCTGGTTACAGGCCTCTGGTCCGACAACAGGATAGGATCCTTCAGAGGAATCCGCAAGGGTAAATCTGAATACGGAGGGACTGCATTTGGAGAGAAAGGAGTTATGACCGTTGGCAGATATAACGGCTATAACCCCCTGCTGGTTGAAATTGTAAAATTCTTTCAGACAGGAGTGCCGCCGGTCTCTGCCGGAGAAACAATCGAGGTATTTGCCTTTATGTCAGCAGCATCGGAAAGCAAGAAGCTGAATGGACTACCGGTTCTCCTTGAAAGCGTCATCAGGGAAGCTGAACAGGAAGCAGCCGGTAAAATGGGTACATATTTTAACCTGAGCTTACAGCAACCTGAATTGATTATTAATTGATTTAAATTATGAGACTCTCCGCAATACTGATTTTCTTTTGGGCTCTGCTTCTGACTTCACCATTAATAAATATTTCAGGACAGGATCTCAGGGCTGATAAAAATCAAACAGTCGAATTCAATCTAAGGGAATCAGATCAAAAAGCTGATGTTCTCATCGGAGGCAAAATAATTACATCTTATTGCTGGCCCGAAAACGTTTACAAACCGGTCCTTTATCCGGTCAGAACTCTTGCAGGTACTGAAATTACCCGTGGATTTCCACTGGAACCAAGGGAAGGGGAACGGAATGATCACATACACCAGGTAGGCATATGGTTTAATTATGGTAATGTGAACGGATTCGATTTCTGGGGCAATGGCTCAACCGGTAAGAAAAGTGAAAACGGCGGAGTTATCAAACATCTGGCTGTCGGGAAGGTCAGCGGGGGAAAAGGTGAAGGGATCATGGCTGTAAAGGCAAGCTGGCAGGACCCATCAGGAAAAGAGCTTCTCGAAGAAAAGACCGAATTTCATTTCATTGTAAACGGGCTCAGTTATTATATCGACAGAATAACAACACTGACAGCCGGCAGTCAGACAATCTCCATGAAAGATACAAAGGAGGGGATGTTTGCAATTCGTGTTGCACGTCAACTTGAAATTCCTTCTGAAGAAAATACCCTGCTGCTTGGTCCCGCCGGGAAGCCCGGAACGGAAAAAGCATTGGAAAACAAGGGCGTAACGGGAAATTACAGAAGCAGCGAGGGCATAACAGGGGAGGCAGTCTGGGGCACACGCGCAAAATGGATGAACCTGTACGGTATCATCGGGAATGAAAAAATTTCAGTTATAATATGTGACCATCCTAAAAATCCTTCATACCCGACTTACTGGCATGCGAGGGGTTATGGATTATTTTCAGCAAATCCGCTTGGAGGAAGTGACTTCACAAAAGGTAAAGAGGTTGTTAATTTTTCAATACCGGCAGGCAAATCCGTCACTTTCAGATACAGAACAATAATTACTTCCGGCTTTAATATGGATGATGAGGAGATTAATAATATGGCACAAAATTTCGCTGCCAGATACTGACTTTTATAAACCCGGCAACCCGGCAACTTATGTTAATTAATAATACCAGTCAACTTAAAAAATTTAATTAAATATTTAAAATCATGGCAGAAAAAGTATCAAGACTTAGTTTTCTGAAAACTGCAGGAATGGCTACTACAGGAGCAATGCTTGGAAGAAGCGCCTCAGCAAATACAGATAGTCCGAAAAGGGGACCGGTAAGTGAAGCAAGAGGTCCGGCCAGAAAGGTAAACCTGGCTCTGATCGGAATTGCCAATCAGGGGGCTGGTGATGCAAAGCAATTTATCAACTCAGGCCTGGCAAATATTGTTGCAGTGTGCGATGTGGACCTGGATTCGAAGGGGTGCCAGGAAACTATTAAATTAGTTCCTAAAGCCAAACAGTTCAGGGATTTCCGGGTGATGTTCGATAAGATGGCCGGCGACATTGATGCAGTACAGGTAGCTATCCCTGATTTTGCCCACTTCCCTGTTTGTATGGCAGCGATGCAGCTGGGGAAAAGCGTTTTTGTCGAAAAGCCAATGACACGCTCATTCCTTGAAGCAGAGTTAATGGCAAAAATGGCTGAGAAAAATCCAAAGCTTGTTACCCAGGTTGGCAACCAGGGACATTCGGGTGAGAACTATTTCCAGTTCAAAGCCTGGAAAGAAGCTGGCATCATTAAAGATGTCACAGCTGTGACCGCATTTATGAACGGCGGCCGCCGATGGCATCCATATGACCCTAATATAACCAGGTTCCCGGAGGCCCAGCCATTGCCGCAGGGAATGACTGACAAGGATTGGGATACATGGCTTACAACAGCTGCATACCACGACTTCAATGAAAAGTATCACCCCGGGAACTGGAGGGGCTGGTATGACTTCGGTCTTGGTGCCCTCGGCGACTGGGGAGCCCATATCCTCGATACAATCCATGAATTCCTTGAGCTTGGACTGCCATACGAAATTGAACCTGTTCACGTACGTAATCTTAATGACTTTTTCTTTCCCCTCGAATCAACAATAAAATTCCGTTTCCCGAGCCGTGGGGAAATGCCCGCATGTGATATAACATGGTATGATGGAGTGGAGAACCTCCCACCTCTTCCGGAGGGTTACGATACTGTTAGTGCTACTGTGGATGCCAGCATTCCGCCTCCGGGTGGAGTACCACCGCAGGGTGGGGCGGCACAGGGCAAAACACCCCAGCAGGGAGCCAAGCCCAGGAGACAGGGTGCCGGTAAGGTTATCTACAGCAATGAACTTACATTCAAGGGCGGCACACACTCGGCGCCTCTCTTTATAATTCCTGAAGCCAGGGCGAAGGAGATGGCTCCTAAATTGCCCAAGGTTCCTGAAAGCCCTTCAGATCACTATGTAAACTTCCTGAAAGCTTGCATGGGAGAGGAGAAGACACGTTCCCCGTTCCAGACATTTGCTCCCCTGGCACAGATATTCTCGCTGGGTATTATTGCAATCCGCCGCAACAGGAAGCTTATCTTCAACCGCGATACAAAGGAGATTGTCAACGATAAGTTTGCAAATTCAATGCTGACTGACAGGCCTCCGCGTAAAGGGTGGGAGAGTTATTATACTGTTTAGGGATATCAGGTTACGGAAAATTTGTTGCTGGGTTCTAGTTGCTAGTTGCTGGTTGCTGGTTAAAAAATTCATTAACCGCAGAGGCATACACCTATGAAGATAATAAGAACATCAAATCAAATAACTATAAAAAAAGAAAGCAGCGATTGGTAGTTCCTGGCAAAAATGACCTCTCCCCAACCCCTCCCCCAAAGTGGGAGGGGCTAAGTTATTGTATTCTAAACCATTCCCCCTTCTCTCCTGGGAGAAGGGGGTTAGGGGGATGAGGCCGACAAACCCGGGAAAGGAGGTCCCGATAATTATCAGGATAGGGGGAGAGGTCGAAGTTCACCAGGAAAAAACGAAAGAGTCATATTATATAAAGAACTCGAAGTAATCGCAAAGTCCGCAAAATTTTGACTTAGCGTTCTTAGCGTATATCTTTGTAACCTTTGCGGTTAAATTCTTTTAAGTTCAGTTAAATGTTTTATTCATGAAAACGAAACTACTTATCCTGTTTATCCTGTTGATCCAGGTTTCGGACTTGGTAGCCCAAAACCGGTGGAACCTCGAGTCAGATGGCAGTATATCATGGAGAGTCAATAAGGGAGAAGTTCATTCTGATAATATCGAGATGAGCGGCAGGTTTATCTCACTGATAGCAACTTATGGTGTTGATGAAAAAGGTAAACCTGTACTTTCGAGGCAGCTCGTTTTCCCCATGCTCCGTACTATTCCAAATGATACTCATGCAAATATCATTTATACCTTCGGTCCGGATGCTTCACCTGTAATTAAGATCAATAATAGGGTTGTAAATGAACAGGTTAACCGTTTTGTGCTTCGCGGAATCCTGATTACAGAGAGTACAGCGAATAATAATATACAAATCAAAAGAGAGCTTTTCCCATCGACTGATAAACCGCTTGCAATTGAGAAATATACTCTGATAAATTCTTCGGACCGGAATATTAATGTTGACATTGAAGACTTTGAGAAAAACAGCAGGAGTCACCCTGAAAAGAGTGTTTACGGGGTCTATGAAATTTCCGCAAAATCTTTTGGATCAGGAGTATTCACAGTTAAACCGAATGAAAGAATCACGTTTGCCGTTCTGTTCACAGGGCGTAAAATATCTGAAAAACAGCTGGTTGCTGATATTGAAAAAGAGCTCTCCGGCAGGAAAGAATTTGTCGATCTGATGTTTAGCAGCCTGACCTTTGTTTCGCCTGATCCGGTCCTTAACAGGATGTTTGATTTTGCCAAAATCCGTGCAATGGAGAGCATTTATGAAACAAAAGGAGGCCTTGTTCACAGTCCGGGCGGGGCAAGTTATTACGCTGCGATATGGGCGAATGATCAGGCTGAATATGCAAATCCATTCTTTGCTTACACAGGATATCCGACCGCAATTGAAGCAGGAATGGTTTCATGGAGATGGTTCGCAAAATATATGAATCCTGAATATAAACCTATCCCGAGTTCAATAATTGCGGAAGGTACTGATTTCTGGAACGGGGCAGGGGACAGGGGCGACCAGGCCATGATAGCATACGGAGCATCGAGATTTGCTTTAGCGCTGGGCGACCGGAAGGCAGCGGAGGAGATCTGGCCGCTGATTGAATGGTGCATTGAATACTGTAAAAGAAAAATCAATACCGATGGTGTGGTTGAGTCGGACAGTGATGAACTGGAGGGAAGGTTCCCTGCAGGGAAAGCCAACCTTTGTACATCTTCATTGTTCTACGATGCTTTAATTTCCGCTTCGTATCTTGGGAAGGAGCTTGGTAAACCAACCCGTCTTATTTCAGGATATACAACCATGGCCAAAAATCTGAAAAAGAATATAGAAAAATATTTCGGCGCCACAATGGACGGATTTGAAACTTACAGGTATTATGCCGGAAATGATGTTCTGCGTTCCTGGATATGTATCCCGCTTACTGTCGGGTATTTTTGACAGGGCTGGCGGAACTTCAGACGCACTGTTTTCACCACAACTCTGGACCGATCAGGGATTATTAACTCAGGCCGGAACAAAAACATTCTGGGACAGGTCGACCCTGTATGGTTTACGCGGGGTGTTTGCTGCCGGAGCTATCGACAGGGGACTTAAGTACTTCACCGATTATTCATACAAACGTCTTCTTGGTGACCATGTGCCTTACGCTGTTGAAGCATGGCCAGAGGGAAATCAGCGGCATTTATCCGCTGAAAGTGCTTTGTATTGCCGGGTGGTTACCGAAGGAATTTTTGGTTTTCGTCCTACAGGGTTGAACTCTTTCACAATAGCACCTCAGCTTCCAGCCTCATGGAATGAGATGGCTCTGAAAAATATTGTGGCTTTTGGTGGGGGAAAGATAGATATCATCGTCTCACGCTCAGGAGAAAAGATTAAAGTCGATGTTTTTTCGAACGGGAAAATTCTGAAAAGTACACTGGTGGCAAACGGAAGTAGAATTGAAATTAAGCTTAACTGATTTTAAATTAAAGCGTCAGGCGACAGGCTGAGGGCAACAGGCCACGGGCAACAGGCAACAGGTAAAAGCCACTCTGCCCCATACCCCATACCCCATACCTCATACCCCATACCCCATACCCCTTATGCTCCCCGAAGTTTCTTGAGCTCATTGAAATGAGCCATTGACATTTTCTCTCTGGCTTCCCTTGATGCTTTCCGATATGCTTCAAATTCTTTTTTGAGTTCTTCAATCTCTTTTTTTGTATGGGCTGTGACGGTATGGTTTCTTTTATATGCCATGAAATCCGATAGCGAGAAGACCTGAAAGCGCTGCTATAAGTATCCACATAAATGCATTGTAGGCAATTTTGTTGATCTCGATACCTAACAGGTTTATACTGTTTTTGTCTTTGTCATCTTTTCAAGATCCGTCTTTACTGTTTCAATTGAAGTATTCAACGAATCAATGGTAAGATTCCGCTGCCCTCGCTGTAAATTTCAGGCTGTTTATTTCTGTTTTTGCCGCTTTGAGTGAATCAAGGGAGTTGTTTTTTATTTTTTGGAACATATCTTCTCTGACAGCCCGGTATTCTTCATAGATCCTGGTTTTATCCTGTACATAATCCATCTGCTCCTTAAGTGATCCCTTAAGCAGTGTCTCCGGCATTGTTGTCTGGCTTTCTGCGATCAAAGGGAATATTGTAATAAAAGCAAACAGCAAAACAAATCTGATACCAGTATATTCCGATTTTCCCATAAATTGACAGGTTTAAAATTGTATAACGCCCTTGTTAGTGATAAACGTCAATAACATCAAAATATTATAATGAGCGGGAGTGGTTAATTTAAATTAAATTAGTAAATTTACCCTTACTACTAACCTTAATTGTAAACTAACCCAAATCCAAGTGCCTATGCAAATCATGTAATCTTTTTCCTGGCAGTAAAGGCATAATACAGCGCTTTGTGCCTGATTAATCCTATTTTAATTTTCTTTTTACCTAACAAACTAACTTACATTATGAAACAAAATCAACATTACAGGGTACCTGTTTTGAGGTGCCTTAAAAAACTGTTTGTTGATGTCAAAGTACTAATGCTTGTTATACTGCTGGGAGCATCAAATACCATTTCGGGATTTGACCTTCAGCAGATAACTGTAACAGGTACAGTAACTGACGCATCAACAGGTACTCCTATGCCGGGAGTAAATGTCATAATCAAAGGTACTGTTCAGGGAGCACTGACAGGTCCTGATGGAAAATATTCACTGGCGGTTCCTGATCCTAATGCCGTTCTTATTTTTTCTTTTATTGGCTACAACACATTAGAACAGCCGGTTGCAGGAAGGACAACCATAAATGTGGCACTTGCCTCAGCAACAACAGAACTCGAAGAGGTTATTGTTACTGGTTATGGAACTCAGAAGAAAAGTGACCTTACCGGGTCCGTTGTAAGAGTTAACCTTGATGATAAAGCAACTATCGCAAACCTTAACCTTACCCAGGCCATGTCGGGAACCACGGCAGGAGTAAATGTAACTGGTGCAGGTCTTGCAGGAAGCGATCCCAGCCTTTCAATAAGAGGCCAGACTTCGTTGTCTGCAAGCGATGCTCCTCTAATTGTTCTTGATGGCATTATCTATAACGGATCTATAAATAATATCAATATCAGTGATATTCAGTCGGTGGATATCCTTAAGGATGCAAGTGCAGCGGCTGTTTACGGATCGAGGTCTGCAAACGGGGTAATGCTGATCACCACCAGAAAAGGGACCTCTGAAAAACCTCTCATATCATTTAATATGTATTATGGATACCAGGACATGACCAATAATCCAATGAGGGTTATGAATGCTGAGGAGTATGCTATAAGACTTACCGATTATTATTATCAGCAGGATCTTTACACCTGGTACAGAACCAAACCGACAAGTGCTGATGGGAAACCTGTCAGACCTGATATAACCAACCGTGAACTGGTAGCCTCAAGGTTGAGAACCCAGGAAGAGAGGGATAACTACCTGGAGGGGAATGAAATAGACTGGGTGGATGAAGTATTGCAGGTAGCTCCTATACAGAACTATAACCTCAGCATGTCGGGGAAGAGCGACAGGGTGAATTACTATGTATCAGGCTCATATACAAATGAGGAAGGCATTCAGCTAAATGATGAATTCAGCAGGATCACCCTTCATGCCAATGTTGAAAGCAAGGTAACAGACTGGCTTACAGTAGGTTTGATTACATCGTATTCATTCCGTGATTATTCAGGTCTGGAGGCAAGTCTTGGTAATGCAAGAGCATGCAGTCCTCTGGCAAACAATAAGATTGGATTGCCAAATTATGACATGTATCTCACAGGAGAAGCTTATATGCCCTATCCTCTTAATAATCTTTACGTTGATTATGCAGATACCAGGAACGACCTGTTACTTTCAGGAAATGCCAAGGTTACGATTCCATGGGTAAAAGGATTGACCTATGAATTTAACTATTCCAATAATTATAACACCAGGACATATAACAGGTTCTATCCTGTCACCGTTCCGGAGGGTTCCGGAAACAAAGGTCAGGCTTATAAAGAATCCTTCAGAGCAGAGAAACTGGATCTATAATAACATTATTACGTATTTAAGGACATTCGGAAATCACCAGGTGAATGCTACTTTACTTTACAGCCAGGAGGGCCGCAGTGCAGAAAGCTCGACTATTAATGCTCGGGATTTGACAATCCGGTTCTGGGTTATAATAATGTCAGCCTGGGTACTACTGTTACAGTGGGATCGACTGCATGGGAGGAGAACAGTATTTCATACATGGCTCGTATCAACTATTCATTCAAGAACCGTTACCTGTTAACTGCAACATTCAGGAGAGATGGTTTCTCAGGATTTCGGGCTAATAATAAATTTGCGAATTTCCCCTCTGTTTCACTGGGATGGGTGCTTACGGACGAATCCTTCATGGGCTGTGCCGAAGATCTTTATCTGAAACTCAGAACCTCCTACGGTGAGAACGGGAACCAGGGAATCGGCCGTTACTCAAGCTTTTCGAGGATGACAGCCGACTACTATGTATATGGCCCCACAACATGCAATTGGAGTTTATCCGAGCAGTCTTGGCAATGCCGACCTGGGATGGGAAACAACAGCTTCATTTAATGTTGGACTCGATTTCGGATTTCTGAACAGGAGAATCAACGGTTCACTGGATCTGTATAAAGCCCAGACAACCGATGTTCTTGTCCAGAGAGCACTTCCTCCGACCACAGGATATCCAAGCGTATGGACCAATATCGGAGCTATCGACAATAAAGGTATTGAACTGGAATTGAACTCAGTAAACCTTACAGGCAAACTCGGATGGGAAACAAATTTTGTCTTCTCGCTGAACAGGGATAAGATATCAAAACTCTATGGCGATGAGAATGACAAGGATATCGGTAATTCATGGTTTGTCGGAGAACCTATCAGCGCCATATATGATTATGAAATGATAGGAGGTCTCTGGACTGAAGCAGAGCTCTATGCAGGTCAGACATATGCCGCCTGGTACCCGGGTCAGTATAAATATGTCGATCAGAATGGTGATGGCGTAATTGAACCAAATAACGACAGAAAGATTATCGGATATCGCACCCCTTCTTACAGGTGGAGCCTGAATAATATTTTTACGTATAAAAACTTCACTTTCTCCTTCTTTCTCAATGCAGTGCAGGGAGGGGAGAAGTATTTGCTTGAGGACAATGCATCGGTAGTTAATGTGGATTTCCGTTCAGATAATGTGCTCAGAATAAATGCCTCTTATGTCCGTCCTTACTGGACACCCGACAATGGTGTAAATAATTCAACCGGGGTGTACAACACACCAGCACGGCGAGCGGAATATATGAGAGCAGGAGCTTCGTGAGACTGCAGGATGTTTCGCTTGCATACAGCTTCAGTACTCAATTACTAAGTACATTGAAGCTGAATTCTTGTCAGGTCTTTGTTTCAAGCAAGAATCCATATGTCTGGACAAAATGGTCAGGCTGGGATCCGGAATCCTGGAGAAGTGATAATCAAAATTCTCCTCTGATGAGAAATATAACCGCAGGTTTCAGGGTTACATTCTAGTTAGGCAAACAAAAATTTAAAGATGATAATTATGGAACCTAAAAATTATAATAAAATGAAAGAATATTTATATCTGATTTGCAGAAAGTGTTTGCTGTATCTTGCAGTTCTCCTTTTAATTCTGCCGGCATGCAGTGAAGATGTTCTTGATGAGGAACCACTTGACTTCCTTGCACCTGAGAATGCTTATAACACCCTTCCCGGGATAAAGCAGGGAATCACGGGCCTGCATTTCTCAACACGCCAGAGGTGGTTTTATGGGACCAACCAGCCCGTAGTAACCATTATGAGAGGGCTTGGAACCGACATTGCTTTTCATGGTGAAGATCCCAACAGTAACCTGTTTTTATGCAATTATGTAAATAATGTTACTTCGTCAAATACCAATTACGGGAGCATCTGGACCTGGCTTTACGAGCTTATTCAGAGGTCGAATGTTCTGATTGAGGGTATCAGCAATGCGGATCCGACAATCTGGACGAGTGAAGTCCAGAAGAATGCCTACATGGCGGAAGCGATGTTCTTCAGGGCTTTTGCCTATCGTTTGCTGGTTTCGTTCTATGGCGATGTCCCTCTTGTAACTGAAGTGATCAAGTCTGCTAAAACTGATTTTGTCAGGACACCAAAAGCACAGGTCTATGCCCAGATGGAGGCTGATCTGTTATACGGAACAACCAATCTTCCAGCCCCGGGTTCTGAAGAGGCTCCCGGCAGGATAACGCAGGGGGCAGCATGGCACATGCTTAGCGAATGCTACCTTAACCAGGCCAAATTCCAGTTAGCTGCCGATGCAGCATCCGAAGTCATAGATGGTTACAATTATGCGCTTATGACAGAACGTTTTGGTGACAGGCAGAATGTGGTTTTCGGGGAAGGAGATCCATTTTATGATCTTTTCGCGTACGGAAATCAGACCCTGGGGACAAATACTGAATCTATCTGGGTAATCCAGATTGAACCCCCGCCAACAGCCGGAGGAGGAGCAGTAGAAGGTAACAGAGCATTCGGACCTGCCTATTTCAGGATCGGAAATACTCCGGACGGGAAGAAAGCTTTCAGGGGTCAATTTGTCAACGGAGCCTATACAGGCTATTCAGATACACTGGGAAGACCTGTATGCATGGATTCATCCTACAAATTATACAGCTTATGATATATGGAAAAGTGACTGGAACAATGATGTCCGTAATGCAAAGTATAATATTAAAAGGGACTTCTATTACGACTCTCCAGGATCAGCCTATGACAAGAAGAGAATTAATCTATCTGGTTGATTATGCTGCGCAATATGCTGCCGGTACCAGAGATGCTATGAGGGATTCCTGTCAGTACATATATCCTTACTGGATGAAGTTTGCTGATCCATGTCATTATTTTACTGATCCGGCAAGATCAGGAGGAGGAAGCGATCACAAGGATCGCTATGCAATACGTCTGGCTGAAACGCTTCTTTTACGCGCTGAGGCTTACATCGGATTAGGGCAACCTGACCTGGCTGCAGCTGATATTAATCTGATCAGGGTCAGATCGAATGCCACACCTGTTGATGTTGCGGATGTTGATCTGGATTATATTCTGGATGAGCGGGCAAGAGAACTTTACGGTGAAGAGAACAGATTTATTACCTTACGCCGTATGGGAAAACTTGTCGAAAGAGTAAGGGCATTAAACAATAATCCTAAAAACCCTGGCTTAAATATTCAGGATTATCATGTGCTGTTCCCAATTCCGCAATCACAAATCGATCTGAATATTGATGCTGATTTCCCGCAGAACCCGGGTTATCCGACGAATTAACAATTCTATCGGAAGGCATTGATTAAAATCAATTAATTTTAACAAAGAAATCAGTGGGCAGTCAAAGTCCACTGATTTCTTTTATACTCTGAACTCATTCCACTTCTTGTACACATCGACCTGCCCATTCATTTAGAAATAACTACCCTTTATGCGGAATAAATGATTTTAAGTCAGGATGTTAAAACAGGTGGTAATAAAACAAACCAAAAGAATTTATAAACCACGGAGTTACTCGGAGTTAACACGGAGTTTCACGGAGTAAATTCATCACGAAAGTAAACAGTGCAACTCCGTATTAACTCAGTGCGACTCCGTGGTTAACTCAGTGCGACTCCGTATTAACTCAGTGCAACTCCGTGTTAACTCAGTGCAACTCCGTGGTTAAAAAATTAATAATCAAGTTGTTAATTTTACTTGCCACAGATTCAGCGTATTCGATGGAAATTCTTTACTGATGCCTGGGACGATATATTTCTATCAATAATTATTATCGTAACAGGTAAATAAAGTATGCTGTATTAGGTAAAATAATTGTCGTAATACAATAATTAATTTGGATATGGTCAACTTCAGCCAAATCTCTTTAATGCCTCACCATTGCCATTATATTCTGAGGAGGAACCTCTGACTGGATATTATGGACCGCAGCAAAAACAAATCCTCCGCCAGGTGCAAGGGCGTCAATATTCTTTCTTACATCATCTTCAACATCTTTTTCTGTTCCGGTGGCAAGTATCTTCTGGGTATCAACACCACCACCCCAGAATACAACATCTTTTCCAAAATCCTTTTTCAACTGAAATGGTTCCATCCCGGCAGCGTTAATATGCACAGGATTAAGAATATCTATGCCCATTTCAATAAAGTCGGGTATAACGGGACGAACATTCCCGCAGGAATGGAACATTATTTTTGCTGTCGGAGCAAATTTCTTCATTTCTGATATTATTCTGTAAATGTGCGGTTTATAATATTGCCTGAAGTGATCGGGATCGATCAGCTGCGATTCCTGGGTTCCGTAATCATCAGCTTCGGCAATGACATCCACAACATCGCCGAGTTCTTCTAAAGCCATCTTCCAGAATTCAATTTTCAGATCAGCAAGTTTACCGATCAGGCAATCCGAAAATTCAGGGTACAGAAATGGATCGACCAGCGCATTGCTCATTCCACGGAACCGCTGCTGCATTTCAAAAATCCCGGCGCAAAGGCCCTTGATCATTACCAGCTTGCCCTGCTCCCTGAACTTCACCGCTTTCTCCCTTAAACCACCGATCCTTTCTTTTTCTGAAGGATCAGGCCAGTTATATGATTTTATTTCACCGATATCGGGCGAAACATTTTCCATGGGATGTTTTACAAGTGAGAACCAGTGCCCGCCCTCTTTCGGAAAATGATGTGTAAAACCCCATTCATCATTGTATTCCCAGTGATCACCTGAATCGGTAAGTTACTATCGTAGACGTTCCAGTTGTGACTTGTGAGAGGGAATAACCCGCGTGTATCAACCTCAAGTATTTCAAGTATTTCATCTGAGGGAATAACGATTTGCTGTATGACATCCGACCAGTTTGGTTCCTCTTTTTCCTTACCGAGGAATAACCGCAAATTCTGATATGCTCCATTGGTAATACCTGTCCAGGTGCTGCCGGCCAGATCGAAAGGCACCTTGTCGGGTTCCTGGTGGTTGAGAGCTGTCAGTATTCTTTCCCTGCTGTTCAATTTCATATATCAATTAAATATCGATTGTTTCTTACACCAAGTTCTTGTTTGATTAAGTAAACAACCCCCTTCCCAACCTTCCCCCACAGGGGAAGGAGTAAAGCTTAGCTTTTCCCCCTTGGGGGAAACGGGAAAGGGGGTAATAATTAATAAAAATCAAAGTAATCAATTATTAACATGTTAAAAATCAATATTATATAATCATTATAAGCAATAATTATAGTAACATATACTCACTTAATATTAATTGGTTCGATTCTGGGAACAAGCAAATGGATTATCAGCAGGGCGACCAGGTAACCTGTTCCGGCCACTGCAAAAGGAATGAGTATAACCATCGGTTCCGATATTCTGCAAAATTCTTCCTACCGCATACGCCACCAGTGCTCCTCCGACAGCTCCTGAAAATCCTCCAAATCCGGCAACTGTTCCGGTAGCTTTTTTTGGAAAAATATCCGACATCAGACTGAAAATATTTGCCGACCAGCCACAATGTCCTCCGGCTGCAAGGGCTATCAATCCGACTGAAATCCACAAATTGTCAGTATGGGGAACAAGGACAACAGGTATGGCAAACAGGCTGCAGGCAAACAAACCCAGCTTTCTTCCCTTATTAATGCCCATACCCATTTTAAGAAACTTCGATGACAACCATCCAAGAAAAATTCCTATACCCCACGAAACCAGATAAATGGTAAAAAACGGGAGACCGATATCTTTCAGATCAACGCCATATTTCACGTTCAGAAACTTGGCTCCCCAGAAAAGGTAGAACCACCAAATGGGATCGGCAATGAATTTACCTGCTCCGATGGCCCATGTGCTTCTGTGGGGAAGAATATCGCTCCACTTTACTTTTTCAGTGCCAGTTTCGGTTTCGTTATCACTTGTTATATGTTGAAGTTCTGAAACTGATACTTTCGGATGATCGCGGGGTTGCCTGAAGTACTTTAACCAAAGGACTATCCATATCATTGACAGTGGGAATGTCCATAAAAAGCCGGCCTTCCAGCTGCCGGTCGACAGGACGAGCGCAGGGATAACCAGATGGGGAAAGAATTGTGCCCATATTTGAACCCCCGTTAAAAATTCCGATTGCCAGGGCTCTCTCTTTCCTTGGGAACCATTCTGCAACTACTTTGATTGCTGAGGGAAAATTTCCCGACTGACCTATTGCCAGGGTAAACCTTGCAAAAGCAAAACCGATCCACGACCTTGCAAGCGTATGGCTAAGAGTGGCAACACTCCAGATCAGAATTGAAATCAGATACCCTCTTTTGGTTCCGATGCTGTCGATGATCCTGCCCATAAGCAGAAAACAGACTAGCATAAGCAACCATAAACGAACTATTAATAAGTCCATATTGTTCTTCGTTCCATCCTATTTCATTTTGCAGATGAGGTGCCAGGATCCCCAGAGCAGACCTGTCAATATAAAGGATGGTCGTTGCAATGAACAGCAGGCTAAGGATAACCCACCGGAAACTGGTTTTCCGTTCTTCGGTCATCTGATTATTTAAGTCCTGCCAGGACGCCCCTGAAATAACCGATCGATTCAGCAACACCCGGCAAAGGATCGGACATATCTTTCCCGTATTCAAGACTGCATGTGCCAGCATATTTATGTTCCCGCAGTGTTTTGAAGAATTTCGGGAAATCAATGATCCCCCGTCCGGCTTCAACGCACCATCCTGCTTTTTCAGGCTTGTCTACATCCCATATATGGAAATCATACATCCTCTCCTTATATTTGATATATGTCTCGATAGGATCAAGTCCCAGCCTTACTGTATGTGCAATATCGAGGCAGAAACCTATCCTTGCATCAAGGTTCTTAATTTCTTTCCAGATATCTTCCGCGCTTGGATAAATTGGCAAATCAGGTCCATGATTATGAATGGCAAGCCTGAAATTATACTCCTTTACTTTCTTCTCAACATAAGGAAGAAGCTGAATATCCGGCACGCCAATGACCAGGTTTACACCTACTAGTCTGGCATATGAAAAAGCCTGGTCAACTGCGGCTTCCGATTTCATATAAATTGGACCGACACCATATGGCTCAACGCCAAATGATTTCATTTTTGCCAGTGTCTCATCGATGACCTCTTTAGTGCTGGTAAGCGGCAGGTGAAAATCTTTCAGGCCAATGTATTTCATTCCGACTCTCTTCATCATTGCCAGGGACTGGTCGAGATTTATCTTTGCGAAAGTATAACCTGCCACAGCAAGGCTGAACTGGTCAGTGGTTGCAGGAGAGTATACTGGTGTTGAACCGGAGGTTACCGCAGGCATTCCTGCTGCGAGGAGACCTGCTCCGGTTGTTTTAATAAAGTTGCGTCTGTTGAATTTCATGGTGATTGGTGATTGGTGATTGGTGATTGGTGCTGGTTGGTTAGTCAAAATTTAAAATATTTTTCCCTTATGGGGATATTCAAAAGTGCAGAGGCTGCATTATTGTCGGCAATTTCTTCAGCCTCAGGATTCCAGGTGAATGGCGATCCTGTTTTTATTGCAATAAGGCCAAGCTGGCACATGGAAATAGTTCTGTGAGCAGTTTCCAGTGGTTCTATAGTTTGCCTGTTGTTTTTAATTGCGTGAAGGAAATCTTCTTTATCTGAAAGAATATCCTTAAATGCAATTTCACCCGGTCCGATCACGGAATCAAGAATCGACTGGGAACTGGCCGTCAGTTTGTCGCTGTACTCAACTTCGATCCAGCCTTCGGTACCTTCAAAGCGAACATAAGGACGTTCTATTTTAAAGAAGACCTCAACTCCGTTTGAGTAACGGTATTTAATATCGAATTTATTCAGGGTATTCCATAATCCCTTATCGAATTCTCCGGTTCCCTCAATGCTTACCGGTCCTGAGTATTCCGTATTGTTGCCCCACTGGACAATCCCCATCAGATGTGCGCCCCAGTTTGAGATCATTCCGTTGCAGTATGAGTCGACCCTCATCCAACCCGGACGTTTATTATTTACTTTAATGTCATGAACTCTTTTTTCAGTGTAGGGGGCTTCCCAGGCTGGTCCGAGCCAGAAGTCATAATTTAGCTCGGGAGGGACCGGCATGGTTGGCTGAACAGGCAGAGGAGGCCCGTCGGAAGGAACTGCAACGTAGATCCGCTGTAATTTTCCGATACGGTTATTCCTGACAAGCTCAACAGCCCGCGCAAATTTCGGCAGTGTCCTGAACTCACTGTCGTTCCGGGTAATAATGGAATATTTCATTAATTGCCTTAACAAGCTGGCGGCCATGTTCAATGCATGTTGAAATTGGTTTTTCGAGCGAAACATGCTTGCCGGCCCTGGCAGCCTCGATAGCCATAGGAACATGCCAGTGATCGGGGGTTGCAATCATAACGGCGTCGATATCCTTACGCAGCAAAATCTCACGGAAATCACTGTATGCATCACATCCTTTGTAGTTAAATCCCTTTTGCTGCGAATAATAGTCATTTACCTGTTTCTGACCGTTAGCCAGCCTCCACGAATCAACATCGCATACTGCAATTATCTGGGCATTTTCCGATTTCAGGAACTGGGGAATGTTCGGATTTACTGTCTGCCGTCCGATACCGATAACACCAATGTTGATCCTGTTAGCAGGGGATTTAGTACCAAGCAAATAAGAGGGAACAACATCCGGGCAGCGCAAAAGCCCCGATAGTTCCCATTGCGGACCTCTTTAAGAAAGTCCTTCTGTTACTGCTCATAGTTGAAGGTTATTTGATTCAGTTTGTATGATTGTTTAATAAGGTATTTAAAGATAGAGATTTTGTAAATAGAAATAAGATTTAATGGGTTAGTTTTGGTTAAAAAGAGTTAAAGTAATCCGCTGTCATCATTAAATGATTAATTTTAATAAATTATAATTTTAATTCATGGAGCTAATCTCACACAAAACAAGAGAATATGAAAAACTTAAAAATTTCAAGACGCAGATTTTTAGGTACTGCAGCTGCAGTAACTGCAGTGAGTGCGATCCCTTTTAATTTAACTTTTGCATCCGGCATGCAGAACAAGAAACCCAATTCAAAGGTGGGAGGGGTTCAGCTTGGGGTAACAACTTACAGCTATGGAAGCATGCCTCATAAGGTGGATGATTGTATTGAATATCTCCTGTATGCCGGCGTAAATTCAATTGAGCTTAGGAACGTCGCCGAGGAAGATCTTGGCATTCCCCAGGTTGCGAGACCAGCACGCGGAGTGGAGTTGACTGAAAATGAAAGGGCAGAGATGAAAAAGGCGGCTGATAGTATGAAAGAGGAACAGCGTAAATGGAGGTTATCCCTTCCGATGGACAGGTATGAAGAAATGCGCAAGAAATTCAATAAGGCAGGTATTGAGGTTTATATTGCCAAGTTTGCTCCCTCTGCCTGGTCGGATGAAGAAATAGATTATGCTTACAAGGCAGCAAAAGTACTGGGATCGATCGGTATTACCGATGAACTGTCAGAACCCAACTGCATGAGGCTGGGTAAATTTGCTGAAAAGCACAATAGCCTTGCAATGTTTCATACTCACGGACAGGTTGCCGATCCCGGCTTCTCCTTTGATAAGTACCTTTCTTATTCACCGGCAAATATGCTCAACCTCGATGCAGGGCATTATTTCGGGGCCACAGGGTTGCATCCGAACGATGTGATAATTAAATATCACGACAGGATGAGGAGCATCCATATTAAGGATAAGACCGGTCCGAAACATGCAACTCCGAATACAAATAAGCCTTTTGGAGAAGGAGAAACACCTGTTGCTGATGTTTTATTGCTGCTGAAAAAGGAAAAATGGCCGATCCGTGTCGACCTTGAGCTGGAATACAGGATTCCTGAAGGTTCCGATGCAGCAAAAGAGGTTAAGAAATCTATCGACTACATGAGGAATATTCTGGGATGAGCAATAACTATAAAGATGTTGATGCCGTTGCTTCTGATCACCCTGGTAATAATTTTTTTTTGCCAGGGAAATGTTTCGGCACAGAAGGGGAAAAAGATCACCATTTCAGGTAAGGTTACTGATGCCGGCAATAAACCTGTTGCCGGGGCATCTATATTTATTGACAAGGTGAAAACAGATGTTGTAACCGATCAGAACGGGTTATACAAGATAAAGGTTAAGCCGGATGCCATTGAAATAATGGCATTTACTCTTTTAAGTGGTGCATCGGAAGAGATGATTAACGGTAGAACTGAAATAAATTTTATCCTGACAAATAAACCTGCCGGAGCTGAAGTAACTCCTATAGAACCTGATATAAATCCTCAGGTAAAATCGGGTGTTGTTGTTTTCAGTAATTCATCTGGACCTGTTTATCAGGACATTTACGATATGATCAGGGGAAGGGTCGCAGGTGTGGACGTTTCAGGAAAGAGTATCAGAATAAGGGGTGCCAATTCATTGAATGTGAGCAATGATCCTCTCTTTGTTGTGGATGGTGTAATTGTTAATACTATTGATGACATTGCCCCTGAAACTGTAAAATCGATTGAAGTATTAAGGGTCCTGACGCATCAGTCTACGGAACAAGAGGATCGAATGGAGTAATTCTGATAACACGCCGTACGGGGATAGAATGACAGAATGGCAAGCAAAAAAAATCAATGAATTGAAACCACGTTAAAACTTGAAATATGAAGACTTTATGCAGGATTATTTTTTTGCCGTTACTTACAGCGATAATTATGTTTTCTACTACAGGGTGCAGTCAAAAATGGAGTGAAGAAAACAAAGGCGAATTTATGCTGGTCAAAAATCAGGATGGTCAGACTTTAGGTTATTCTCCTGCGTCAGGTGTGAAAATATTAACAGTAAAACGGTTAGCTTTCAAGGACTTAAATAAAGATGGCAAACTTGATGCCTACGAAGACTGGCGGTTACCGGTTGAGGATCGGGCACGTGACCTGGCATCAAAATTATCGGTTGAGCAGATAGCCGGATTAATGCTTTACAGCAGTCATCAGTCAATACCTTCAGGAGGGGGAGGATTTATGCGTGGAGGAACATACGGAGGCAAACCATTTGCTGAAAGCGGTGCAAAACCCAGTGACCTGTCTGATCAGCAGGTTAAATTCCTGACCGATGACAACCTGCGTCATGTTCTTGTTACATCAGTTGAGAGTCCTGAAACAGCAGCTCTCTGGAATAACAATGTTCAGGCATTTGTTGAAGGTATTGGATTGGGTTTACCTGTAAATACAAGTTCTGATCCCCGACATGGGAGTGATTCTTATGCAGAGTATAATGCCGGGGCAGGAGGTAAGATATCAATGTGGCCCGGGACGCTGGGTATAGCAGCTTCATTTGACCCCGGACTTATGAGAAAGTTTGGCGAAGTGGCGTCAGCTGAATACAGGGCACTGGGTATTACAACCGCCCTGTCGCCGCAGATTGACCTGGCCACTGAACCCCGGTGGAGCCGTTTTGACGGGACCATGGGTGAGGATCCTGACCTCGGAGCAGATATGGCACGTGCCTATGTTGATGGTTTTCAGACCTCGGAGGGAGCTGACCATATTTCAGATGGATGGGGATATCACAGCGTCAACGCGATGGTTAAACACTGGCCCGGAGGCGGACCGGAAGAGGGAGGCAGGGATGGTCATTACGGATTCGGCGCTTATGCTGTTTACCCGGGTAATAACCTGAAAGATCACCTTATTCCTTTCACAGAGGGAGCATTTAAGCTTCAGGGCCCTACAAAGATGGCATCGGCTGTAATGCCATATTATACAATTTCATACAATCAGGATAGTAAATACGGTGGAAAATGTAGGCAACAGCTACAGTAAATATATTATCAATGATCTGCTCAGAGGAGAATACAAATATGAAGGAGTTGTCTGTACCGACTGGGGCGTAACCGGAGATGTAACAGGCGTGGATAAGTTTGAAGGCAAAAGCTGGGGAGCCGAAACTCTTTCCATTGCAGAAAGACACTATAAAGTCATAATGGCTGGGGTCGACCAGTTTGGAGGGAATAATGATAAAGGACCTGTCCTCGAAGCTTATGCAATGGGTGTAAAAGAAAATGGTGAAGAATTCATGAGAAAGAGATTTGAAGAATCGGCTGTACGGCTTTTACGGAATATTTTCAGAGTCGGATTGTTTGAGAATCCTTACCTTGATATTGAAAAGACGAAGAGCACTGTAGGGAATCCGGAATATATGAAAGCGGGTTATGATGCACAGATCCGTTCTGTAGTGATGCTGAAGAACAGCCCGAATACCCTTCCCCTGAAAAAACAGCTTAAGGTATATATTCCAAAAAGATATACTCCCGCGGCACGTAACTGGTTTGGTCAGGAGACCCCTGAAAGATGGAGTGATCCTGTAAATCTTGCAATTGTTTCCAAATATTTCGAGGTCGTCGAAACACCGGATAAGGCAGATTTTGCACTCGTCAGTATTTCAAGCCCTGCGGGCGGATCGGGTTATGATCAGGGAGACATTAAAATAGGTGGAAATGGTTATGTCCCAATAAGTCTGCAATATAACAGTTACAAGGCTGATTTTGCACGCGATCCGAGCATTGCAGGAGGGAGCCCACTGGAGAGTTTTACAAACCGGACATATAAAGGCAAGAGCCGTGGTGCAAACAATTCATTCGATATGAAAATGGTAAATGAAACCAGGGCGAAAATGGGTAAGAAACCGGTTGTAGTTTCAATCGATGTTTCAAATCCGATGATTTTCTCTGAAATTGAAAAAAGTTCCTCGGCAATTATTATTCATTTCGGAGTTCAGGATCAGGCTCTGATGGATATTATAACAGGAGGAGCCGAACCATCAGGTCTCCTCCCTTTCCAGATGCCTGCCGATATGAAAACTGTTGAAGAACAATTTGAAGATGTCCCGCGCGATATGAACTGCTATATCGACAGTGAACGGCAATAAATATGATTTTGGGTTCGGCTTGAACTGGCAGGGAACAATAAATGATGAGAGGGTTGCAAAATATAAAAACTGAATCCGGTATACGTCATCAGACATCTGTTCGCGGATGATTTTCTGCAATTGGTCAAATTAAATTCCTTCGGAGCTGATTATTAGTTAATTTAGCACTGGATGTTATTTTGCAATGCCTGGCGCAGAAAGAGACTGTTTCCTGATTTTAAGTCTTGTTGAATTTTAGTTAAGAATAAATCTAAACGGGAAACATCTTGTTTCTGTACGATTTTTGATATTGGATATTTTAAAATATCAGCGAAAAAGTGTAAATTAGATTAATCAACCGGTAATTCAGCTAAATCGACCCTTATAAAAGTAGTATCTGATGAGATATATTAAGATTTTATTCTTACTTACCGTCTTTTTGTTTTCAACAAATCATATTAAGGCTCAGGTCTGCATAACACCTCCGGCAAACGGATCAGACGATCAAAAGGTATGCAATAATTCACCGATAGTTGATATAATATATACTCTTGCTCCGGATGTTTTCGGAGCCTCAGCAACCAGCCTTCCAACTGGCGTTACCGGAGCATTTATACCCGGCCAGTTCAGAATAAGCGGAACACCGACAGTCTCAGGATCTTTTACATATACTGTTACTGTTCTATCACTGGGAATTTGTACCGGAGGTGGTACAGCAACAGGTAAGATTGAGGTCAATCCACAGCCGGCGCCAATAATAACAGGTTCGGCATCTGTCTGTGTCAATTCATCTGGTAATGTATATACCACGCAAAATGGTTTTAGTAATTATACCTGGGCAGTATCGGCAGGAGGAACTATAACAGCAGGGGGAGGATCAATAAATAGAACAGTTACTGTTACCTGGACCGTCGAAGGACCACAAACCGTGAGCGTCAATTATAGAAATGCAGATGGCTGTACTGCGACACTGCCAACAATATTCGATGTAACAGTCAACCCTCTGCCGGTACCAGCAATAATTGGTCCGGCTGCGGCATGTGTAAATGCACCGGGGAATGTTTACACCACAGAGGCCGGAATGAGTTTTTATAACTGGACAGTATCAGGAGGGACCATAACGGCAGGAGGAGATGGTTTTAGTACGGTTACAATTACCTGGACAACCGTTGGGACAAGGTCGGTAAGTGTAAATTATGTGAATCCCAGCGGATGTACAGCTGCAAGTCCGACGGTGTTAAATGTTACAGTCAATCCTCTCCCGGTGCCCACATTGACGGGTCCGGCCACGGCATGTCTAAATGAACCAGGGAATGTTTACACGACACAGGCCGGGATGAGCAATTATGTCTGGACGGTATCCGGAGGAACCATAACATCCGGGGGAGGACCTTTAGATTTTACAGCTACAATTACCTGGACAGCAACAGGTGCAAGGAACGTAAGAGTAAGCTATACTAATGCAAATGGCTGTGTGGCTGCCAGCGCAACAGTATTCATTGTTACTGTAAACGCTTTGCCTGCAGTAAATGCCGGAACCGATGCCACAATCCCAAATGGAACAAGTACGACGCTTAATGCTAACAGTTACCGGAACAGGGCCATTTACTTATAGCTGGACCCCTGCTTCACAACTTATAAATCCTACGGCAGTTGATCCGACAACTGTTATACTGACCTCCACGACCGTATTTACGCTCACTGCCACATCAACTTCAACAACCTGTTTCAACTCTGATGCAGTTACGATTACAATTGCCGGCAATCCATTAAGTTCAAATCCGACAGCCATACCTTCAATAGTGTGTGCAGGGGCCTACTGTACAGCTGAATGCGGTGGCAAGCGGCGGATCAGGAGCATATACATATGCCTGGACTTCAGTACCTGCAGGTTTCACTTCAACTCTTTCAAATCCCACGGTTAATCCGTTAGTTACAACAACATACAGGGTGGCTGTTTTTGATGGATTTACCACTGTTAATGCTCAGGTTTCTGTTACGGTAAATCCTTTGCCTGTTGCGACAGCATCAAATAATGGCCCTGTTTGTGTCGGATCTGCACTTTCGCTAACCGGAGGTCCTGCCGGAATGCTTGCATATGCCTGGAGTGGTCCAAATGGTTACAGCAATGCAACTATGAGTCCGGTTGTTTCGACAAGCGCAACAGTAGCAATGGCGGGTGTTTATAATCTTACAGTTATTAATAGCAGCGGTTGTATAAGCATAGCAGCAAGCACTACTGTTACCGTAAATGCTTCCCCTGTTGCAACAGCATTAAACAGCGGCCCGGTTTGCACAGGCTCACCCTCTGCAACTTGCCGGAGGTCCTTCGGGGATGAGCACCTATACCTGGACAGGGCCAAACAGCTATACTTCAAATTTGCAGAATCCGACGGTTTCCCTTGCAGCGACACCTGCAATGGCAGGAAAATATTTGCTTACAGCAGTCAATGCCAGCGGATGCCGCGATACAGCTACCACCACCGTAGTTGTTAATCCTTTACCTGTAGCCACTGCGACAAATAACGGACCTCTCTGTTCAGGTAATCCTCTTATTCTTACAGGTGGTCCGGCATTAATGACAAGTTATTCGTGGAGCGGACCAAATGGTTTTACATCTAATCTTCAGAACCCGACTGTTTCCCTGACCTCCACGACATCAATGTCAGGAATTTATACTTTGACAGTAGACTAACAGCAACGGCTGTGCAGGTATCGCGACCACAAATGTTATTGTGAACCAGTCGCCTGTTGCCACAGCAGCAAATAACGGACCTGTCTGTGTGGGATCACCGCTAAATCTTACAGGTGGTCCGGCATCAATGGCAACATATTCATGGAGCGGACCCAATAGTTTTGTTTCTAATCAGCAAAACCCGGTAGTATCAGCTGCAGCTGATTCAGCCCAGGCAGGTGTTTATACTCTTACTGTCGCAAATGCTTCAGGATGTCAGGATACAGCCACTACAAGGGCTTATGTATATGCAATACCGGTTTCAAATGCCGGAACAGGAGGGACAGAATGTGATCTGAATTTTATATTTAATGCGGTTCCAAGTGTGGGGACAGGAATATGGAGCATAGTTACCGGGCCCGGTACTGCAATATTTACGCCAGGTCCTAATTTCCCGGCAGCAACAGTTACTGTATCACAATACGGAACCTACACTTTCAGGTGGACTGAAACTAATGGCCCCTGTTCAAGCAGTTCTGTGGTCACTGTTAATTTTTACCAGCAACCGCTGGCAAATGCCGGTACAGGAGGCAATGAGTGCGATCTGAATTTTACCCTGAACGCTCTTCCCAGTGTAGGAATCGGAACATGGACAATGATCACCGGAACAGGAACTGCAACTTTTAATCCGGGAGCAAATTCTGCCTCAGCAATAGTCACAGTTTCTGAGTACGGACCAAAGTTGTTCGTATGGACAGAGGTTAATGGCATCTGTTCGGGCAGTGATACCATTACGGTCAATTTCTACCAGCAACCAGCTGCAAATGCAGGGGCAGGCGGAAATAACTGCGGCCTTGATTTTAATCTGAATGCAGTACCAAGCCTAGGAATTGGGACATGGACAATGGACAACGGTCCGGGAATTGCGACATTCAGTCCAAATGTTAATGTGGCTACAGCAAAAGTTACCGTTAGTGCTTATGGAACTTATGATTTCAGTTGGACAGAGGTGAATGGCACCTGTTCGAGCAGTGCAACTATATCAGTTACTTTTATAGAACAGCCCAGGGCCGATGGAGGGATAGGGGGAGACGAATGCGATCTTAATTTTACTTTCAATGCTACTCAGGGTCCGGGAACTGGAACATGGACAAAGATAGGTGGTCCGGGTAATGCTACTTTCAGTCCCAATGCGAATCAACCCAATGCAGTTGTAACTGTCACTCAATTCGGATCTTATGATTTTGCATGGACTGAGGTGAATAGTTTATGCTCTTCTTCAGATATAATAAGGGTAGTTTTCCATGATAAGCCTCCGGTTAATGCCGGAACCGATTTGCTTTTATGCAAGGGAAGAAGCTCTCAGCTGATTGCTACAGGAACAGGAACTTTCCTGTGGTCACCTGCTGGCTCCCTAAATAATCCTAATATCTATAATCCGCTTGCATCACCTGAGATAACAACAACATATACAGTCACTTTAACAGATCAGTGGGGATGCAAAAACAGCGACCAGGTAAATGTGGAAGTAAGGGTACAACCTGTTGCCAATGCCGGTCCTGATCAGATACTTGAATTCACTTTCGAAACAAGTTTCCAGGCCGCTCCGCTCTCGACAAACCAGACTGGTGAATGGACTATTCTTGAAGGCGATGGTGATATATCAGATAAAAATAGTCCGACTTCATCTGTAAGCGATCTTTCGCTTGAGCTCAACAGATTTATATGGGCGGTGTCGAACGGTGTCTGTCCGGTGTCTTCTGATACGGTTAATATTGAAGTTAATAATTTGATTATTCCAACATTAATAACTCCAAACCTTGATGGGAACAATGACTTTTTTGTCATCAAGGGGATAGAGTCATTTGGCAAAACATCGCTCACGGTTTTTAACCGTTGGGGAGCCCGGGTATATGAAAACATGGAATATGACAATAGCTGGGATGGTGTGGATGAGAATGGAGATCCACTTCCCGATGACACTTACTTCTTTATACTGAAACCTGAGAATTAGTAAAACTATTAAGAGTTATATGGTAATAAGACATGATGAGTTTGATATGATCAGAGCTGTTAAAATCATTGCCATAATTTCACTGGTATTATTACCTGTTTATAATTCTTATGCCCAGCCGGTATGGGTTAAAGGGACTCCTTCAGTGGTAACTACCGGAGCTTTATCAATTACATTGAATTATGGCACAGACCGTATTGGCACAGTTTACATTATTGTATATAACTATAATAACAACAAGTATTTTAACTTCTTCTCATGGTAAGAGCCAGGGCAATTCTTGGTCCGAGCGGTACTATTACAGCAACAGCTATACGTTTCAGTAAAGAAGGGCGATGTCAGGGAAAGTATTGCAGGTTGTATTGAATGTTATTAATCCCGGTCAGATACATACTATCTATATTGTATCCGCTGATAGCAAAAGTAAACTTCAGCCATCTCCTGTAAGGCTAAATGCAACAACTCTTGCCGTGCCCCGAAGCAGATGCAGGTTCAGGAGGGAATGAGTGTGACCGGAATTTTGTCCTGAATGCTGTGCCTGTTTTTGGCACCGGGAGTATGGACCCGGGTCTCGGGACCAGGAAGTGCGACTTTTTCTCCCAATGCCAGTACTCCTACTGCAACAGTTTCAGTATCAGCATATGGCTACTTATACCTTCAGATGGACTGAGACAAAAGGAGTATGTAAATCGAGTGACGACATTGTAGTCAATTTTTATCAGCCGCCGGATGCAAACGCAGGTACCGGAGGCAATCAATGCGGAACTGCATTTACACTCAAAGCTGTTTCCGGCTCAAGTGAGGTTAATGGCACCTGGACGATGACAAGCGGAACAGGTACTGCAACATTCTCACCTGATGCGCAGAGTCCAACTGCAACAGTAACCGTCTCCGATTACGGAACAAAGATATTTACCTGGACCGTAACAAACGGACCATGTTCTGGCCAGTTCGAATGTTACAGTAAATTTTTACGAACAGCCACTGGCCAATGCCGGTAAGGGAGGAAATAATTGCGGACTTGAATTCTATCTGAGTGCAGTACCAAGCGCCGGAACAGGAACATGGACAAGAGTCAGCGGGCCAGGAACAGTGAGCTTTAGTCCAAACAACCATGCTCCTGACGCAAGAGCAACTGTTAGTGCATACGGAACATATGTGTTCAGATGGACGGAAGTAAATGGACCCTGTACCGGAACGTGCGACAGTCACCGTCGGCTTTTTCGAGCAGAATTCAGCAAATGCAGGAAATGGAGGAAATGAATGCGACAGGAATTTTGTACTGAATGCAATTCCGGGATCAGGTACCGGAACATGGACAAAGCTTAGCGGTCCGGGCAATGCAACATTCAGTCCGAATCCAAATCAGTATAATGCAACCGTTACGGTTACTCAATGGGGAGATTACGATTTTGCCTGGACAGAAGTAAGTAATACCTGCTCTTCAGTCGATATAATTCGTGTTGGTTTCCATGCTCCTCCTTCAATAAATGCCGGAACGGATGTTGTAATCTGCAGAGGAAACAGCGCCAGGTTGCAGGCGACAGGTTCAGGAACATTCTTATGGAGTCCGGGCAATCTGGTTGATAATCCAGCAGCCCAGAGCCCTTTGGCCACACCGCTTGTTACTACGGTCTTTACTGTTACACTGACTGATCAATACGGTTGCCGAAACTCAGATCAGGTAACTGTTGAAGTCAGGGAAAAGCCATTTGCAGATGCCGGAGAGGATCAGATACTTAATTTCCAGTTTGAGGCAGAACTGGTGGCTTCGGAATTAAAAAGCAATGAAACAGGTGAATGGGTTGTTCTTACGGGAAACGGGACGTTAGCGGACAAAAACAATAACAATACAATAGTCACTGAACTTTCGCTCGGTGAAAATAATTTTCTTGTGGTAGCGTTGCGAACGGGGTGTGTGATTTATCATCAGATACAGTTATGATCAGAATTAATGATCTTATAATTCCAACGTTAATTACTCCAAATCTTGATGGCAACAATGACTATTTCGAGATAAGCGGATTAGAATCACTCGGTACTTGCAATACTAAATGTATTTAACCGATGGGGAGCAATGGTTTTTAAAAATGATGATTATGCAAATGACTGGGATGGAATTGATGATAGTGGAAATCCGCTTCCGGATGATACATACTTCTATTTCCTTAAACCAGAAAAAATAGCACCGATCAAAGGTTATATTGTAATAAAGAGATAATATGAAAAGGTTAATTAAAGTACTTTTTCTTCATTGTAATGCCTGCCGGCGTTTTCGGCCAGCTGACACCCTACACCAAGCCAGTATGTACTTAATCCGCTGACTATAAATCCTGCTTATGCAGGTACCAGAGGATTATTGAACTTTGCAGCATTTTACCGGAAGCAGTGGGTAGGAGTAAAAGGATCTCCCGAAACCATGTCTTTTTTTGTCGATGCTCCATTTGCCGATGATAAGATGGGATTGGGAATTAATGTAACAAATGACAGAATAGGAGTTACCAGAGACACTAAAATTAACGCCAGCTATGCTTATAAAATTGGGTTGGATAACGGAACCCTCTCCTTTGGGCTGGGTGCCGGATTGGTTATAACAAATACTGCCTGGTCGGACCTTATTGTTCTTGATCCTGGTGATGAGTATCTCCTTATTGATTCAAAATCGTTTGTTGTTCCCACTTTTAGTTTCGGTACTTATTACGCCAGTCAGAAATACTTTGCGGGATTTTCAATTCCGAAGCTCATCGGATACAAATTTGACTTTGAAAAGAATAAATATGTACTTAATAACAAGATGAGCGATTATTATTATTTGCTAAATACAGGTTACCTTTTTGATATATCATCAAATTTAAAATTTTTGCCATCAGTTCTCCTCGTCCTTTCTCCCGGGGATAAAATATTATATGATATAAATGCGCATTTTAAGGTGATGGAGCGCTTCTGGCTGGGTGCTACCTACAGGAACAACCGTTCAGTTTCGGCGATGTTCCAGTTTCAGCTGAACGATCAGATAAAATTTGGCTACACATACGAATTTGATTTTGCAAGTCTGCAGACATACAGCTCAGGTTCTCACGAAGTAATGCTCAGATATGAATTCCGGTACAAAGTAGAAGCAATAAGTCCTTTGAATTTCTAACTTTACATCATGAACATAAGACAAATTTCAGGAATTCTGGCTGTATTATTGCTCCCTCTTACCGCAACAGGTCAGTCGGAAACCTATTCTGTTAATATCGCAAAGTTCAGTTCAAAAAAAAGTGATGAGTTTTCCCCTGTATATTATAAAAATGGTTTAGTGTTCTGTTCAAACAGGAAAAGTGATCTTATAAAGAACTACTCAACTCCCGAAGACAAAGGACTTTTGAAGATATTCTTTGTAGATACTCTTTCGGGGAAGGTGAGGCTCTTTTCAAAAGAGCTGAGGAGCAAATTTAATGACGGCCCTGCATCTTTCAATAAAAATCATGATACAGTATATTTTTCGAGAAACCTTAAAGTGGATGGAGATCTCGAGGAAAATTCACCAAGAAATAAGCTTGGTATTTTTACTGCTGTACTTGAAAACTACACCTGGATAAAAATACTGGATATTCGATTCAATAATGAATATTTTAATATAACCACTCCTTATATCTCTCCTGACGGTAAAAGATTATTTTTTGCTTCTGATAACCCTTCTGGAATGGGAGGTACAGATATTTATTACTGTAACTGGAAAAAAGATTATTGGGATGATCCTGTGAATATGGGCCCTGAAATTAATACTTCCGGTAACGAATCATATCCCTCCGTTAACAGGGAAGGTGGCCTTTTCTTCTCGTCCGACGGGCATCCTGGGCTGGGAGGTAAGGATATATTTTATTCAAAACAATCAAAAAATAAATGGCTTGCCCCTGTACATCTTGACTCCCCAATTAATTCTAAGTTTGATGATTTTGGACTTGTGGCTGATTCTGTGATGAACAAGGGTTATTTTTCATCCAATAGAAGCAATTCTGTCGATATCTATCAGTTCAGGACAAATATCCGACAGCTTTTTTATTGTGAAAAACAAAAGGTAAATCAATATTGTTTCAAGTTCGGTGATGAAGGTAAAATTGCAATAGATTCACGATACGTGCAGCTTGTCTGGGAATTCGGGGATGGCAGTTCAACTGTAGGTCAGAATATAGAGCACTGTTTTAAAGGTCCTGGAAAATACACTGTAAAACTGAATGTGGTAGATAAAAAGACAGGACATGCAATCTTCTCCAAATTGTCATATAATCTTGAACTTAAAGATATAGAACAGCCCATAATCGTTTCGCAGGCTTCAGCTATTGCAGGAGAGTCATTAAAATTTGACGGATTATCTTCAAATTTCCCCGGATCTGAGATACTCGATTATACCTGGCACTTTGGAGACGGAGCCAGGTCAGAAGGAGAAATCCTGAATCATTCTTACTTTGAGCCAGGAGATTATGAGGTAAAACTCGGTCTGATTGTCAGAAATAACAGGACCGGCGTAACCCATGAAGCATGTGCAGTTAAACCTGTGAAGATTTTCAGCAATAAGCTTGAAAAAGCAGAATTTGATAAGAGGGAATTGAAACCTGTCCCGGTTATTGACATTCTTGAATATGATTATGCAATTACAGACAATATGTTTTCAGCTGAAAAATACATTAATCAGGATGTGGTTTACAGGGTTGAAATATTAAATTCAAAAATAAAGCTGAAACCTGACGATAACATTTTTAAAAATGTTCCGACGAAGTACAGGATAAAAGAGGAGTTCATAATAGCTGAGAAACATTACAGCTACACAATTAATGAGGAATTGAGCCTTATGGCAGCATATCCCTCATTTAATGAAATAACCGGTCTGGGATTCCAGAGTGCCAGAATTATAGCTTTAAATATCGAAGATCCTGCAGCAATGGAACTCAATAATCTTAAAAGGGTTTTCGGAGTTTCTGCGGATGCTTTCTTCAGAAAAAATGCCTTTAGTCTGACCTCTGAGGGTACTCAGGTACTTGACCTGGTTCTTGGATTCCTGACAAAATACCCGGATCTGAAACTTGTGATTGAATGCCATACTGACAATACAGGACAGGCAGCTTCAAATCAAAACCTGACACAGAAACGAGCTGAAGCAATGGTTGACTATCTGGTTATTAACGGTATAAGCCGGCAAAAACTGACGGCAAAAGGATACGGTGGAACAAGACCTGTAGCTCCAAATTACCAGGAATCGGACAGGAAGAATAACAGGAGAATTAATTTTATAATCAATTGACCCTGATCTGTTTTAGAAGGGTGGGGAGAAGGAATGGTTCAGCGGATCACAATTAGTTTCTGAGTAAACATGGTAATGTTGCTGGCTCCCATCTGTATCACATAGATCCCCTCTTTAAAGTCAATCGGGATTTGAAGCTGCCTGATGTCCGGATCTATTATATTATCATAAATGATTTTTCCTGCCAGGCTTAGGATCTTAATAAAATCCGGGAAAAATGTCGGTTCATCTATTAAGATATTGACTAATTCACTGGCCGGATTTGGATAGATCTTTACAATCTGGTCTTCATAATCAGATGGGTTTTTATGCTCATACCCGAAAATACTGAATACCGAGATATAGTTCCATGTGTCTGTTGAATTCCCCAGGCCTGCAAACTTAATATATTTGAATCCCTTTTCTGTCTTTGAAACAGGAAAGTCAAATACCTGAAGATCGCCTGAGAAAGAACATGATTTTGAATCAGAAAGGATCATCTCCCATTTCTTTTTATCATTTGAGCCGTAAATTTCAAAATATGATTCTCTCTTTTGCCCTGGCTGAAAAGCAAGTTTCAGATGCTGAATATTAAAAGGCGTCTTTAATTCCAGGATTAACCACTCCTCAATTCCGCTGGCTGACCACATGGTACCTTTATTGCCATCGAGTATGTTTTCAGGCATGTATGGTGATTTAAAGTTACTTGCTTCAACAGAGATCACTTCTGCTGTTTCCAGTTCCGGCTGATATGGCAGGATCTGAACAGGAACCGTTTTGGACTGACTGGTTTTTCCGTCGCTGACTGTAACTGTAAATTCAAATGTCTGGTTTGCAACTACAACGGGAGCCAGATATTCTATAATAGGTCCGCTTGATGAGGATACAGGGATGTCGCCAGGTACCTTCCATGTAAATGTAAGTTTGTCTTTTTCCTTGTCATAGCTGTCGCTTGCATTCAATCCGCTTACAAATCCCGAATATGTAGTAGTGATGTAGCTTACTACCGGAACAGGAGGCGTATTTGGCACAACCGGAGGAGTCACAACCACAGGAGGAGTTACTACTACAGGAGGTGCAGCTATTCTGTTTGTTACCGTTTTTGAAGTTAATGAAGCGGCTTGTCCTCCCGCAGAGGTCTGAATAGGATTGGCGGAGGGTTTTGTATATGCTACAGTGACAATATTGCCATAAGCAACAGGACTTGAAAGAGTCAGTAAGACTTTGGTCCCCGAAATCGAAACAGAACTTATACTTCTTGCTGCAGAGTTCACCTGGACTGAAAATGCTGAAGCAGCCGGGACTATGTTGGCCAGTGAGAGGTTGTATGTCAACTCGATTATTGAGGGAGCTGCATTTTCTATTGCCGAGCTTACATAAACAGGTACGGCAGGTGCAGAAGGAGCAGCCACATTATTTGTAACCGTTCGTGGGGTTAAAGTTGCAGCCTGTCCTCCCGCAGAGGTCTGAAGAGGATATGCTGAGGGTTTTGTATATGCTACAGTGACCGTATTACCATAAGCCACCGGACTTGACAGGGTTAACAAAACTTTGGTCCCGGAGACAGCAACAGAGTTAACGCTTCTTGCAGCAGAATTGACCTGAGCGGAAAAAGCTAAAATAGCAGGGACAATACTGGCCAGTGCAAGGCTGTAGGTCATCTCGATTATTGAGGGAGCTGCATTTTCTATTGCCGAGCTTACATAAACAGGTACGGCAGAGGCAGGAGGTGCAGCCACATTATTTGTAACCGTTCGTGAGCTTAAAGATGCAGCCTGTCCTCCCGCAGAGGTCTGAAGAGGATATGCTGAGGGTTTTGTATACGCTACAGTGATAGTATTACCATACGCCACAGGACTTGACAGGGTTAATAAAACCTTGGTCCCGGAGACAGCAACAGAGTTTACACTTCTGGCAACAGAATTGACCTGAACGGAAAAAGCTGAAATGGAAGGAACAATACCAACTAGTGCAAGGCTATAGGTCATTTCAATAACTGAAGGAGCGCCGGCCTCGATTGCCGAGCTCACATAAACCGGACTTGCCGGCGGAGCTGAAGGATTAGGGTCCACCATAAGGACAGCCGAAGTGTATGGCAGTAATGTAATGGAACCTGAATACCTGGTGCCTTTAACATCGATATAACTGCCATCGAGTGAGACAACTTTATTTGTGGAGGAGGCATTGTATTCAAACCTGATCTTGTTAACATCAGTAATTGAAATAGGGGATATGCTGGAGTTTTTATCCTGTCCTGTAAATGATTGCCAGTTTGAAAGAGAACGATTTGTTGAAATGCTGTTCCACCCTTGATCCCATGTCTTTGCGATATAGCTGTTGTCAATGGGTTTGGCGTAATAATTATTATCTGCGGTCCCAAAACTGGCAATATCGGAATCTCTGGTAGAAAAAACGAGAACTTTTTGTGAGGTTGATTTAGCGAAAAATACATTGTTGTTCATTGAAACATTTCTTATGGGATCATCGGGGCTTAAGGAATCATGAATTAATAAGATCTGTCCTCCGATGTCAGCATCATTACTGCCATTATCAAAAAGTATGTTGTTGTTAACTACTAATTCATGAGAATTATGAAGATAAATTCCTGAAACAGTGCAGTGACCTACAGTATTATTTGACACCGTTACATTTTCTACCCGCTCATCCAGATAGATTCCGTGTGCGAAAGCTTCCTTCACACGACATCCTTCATCAAATCCCTTCCCGTTTAAAACTATATTATATGTTATCTTTTGTCCAGTCATTGCACCACTTGTGCCCACATGTGTATATATTCCACCACCGTCATTTTTGACCAGATTAAAATTGTCAATAAGATTATTTGAAATAACAGTATTATTTCCACCGAACTGAATTCCCATATACCCCGTATTTTCTATTAAATTATACTGAGCAAGACTGTTATTCCCATTAATGCTAATTCCAAGATAAGTTTCGTCGCCACTTCGTCCCATGCCAATTATCAGACCTGTTTTTGAAATTGTATTATTTGTCACTGATGCATCGGTATGGTCACCCATTAACTTGATAGCAACATTATTGCTATTTGAGATACTATTGTTATGGATCCTGGATGAAAGGGATGTGCCATTCCATGGCCCGTAAATAGCAGTGTTTCCGGTAAAACTAATATTGCAGTTCTGGACTGTTACAAAATCAGAATTATTTATTTGCAAACCATAAGTATTTGCACCTTCAAAAGATATATTGTCAAAGGTAATGTAGTTTCTTTCTAAAAGGTAAGCTAACTGATCTATAGAACTTACCTTAACAACAAAGCTGTTTGGATCAGCAGTTCCGAAGTACATATAGAAATTTGATCCGTTATAATACCACTCACCTGTTTGATCAAGAGTTTTTATATTATTCTGAATGAAATAGCCAAATCCATCATTGGCATTATAGTATGATCCGCTTGTATAAGTAAGAGTGCCGCCTGAATGATTGGTAATTATATTTCTGTCCCATATATAGGAATTTTTTCTTATTACCACCTCAGCTCCTGTCCATTCAGGAGAAGAGGGCAGTCCGGCGTCGGTAATTGAAGTATTGGAAACATGGGAGTCTATTGACAGAAAACCTGTATTCGGCCATCTGCCTATGGGGGTATTCGTTCCGTTCACTGTAACCATATTGGGGGATGATTCACATGAGAGGGCTTTGTAGTAAATTCCCCCACCATAACTGGTCCAGCCCGTAATTGTTGTAAATCCGGTGATAACCGGCTTATTACCGGTCCCAAAAGCTCCAATCGTTATCGGGCTTCCGGATGAACCTGATCGGGATAACTTAAGAGAACCATAGAAGATATCTCCTCTTTTGAACAGAATCCTGTCTCCCGGGCTTAAGCTGGAAAAAACTGAATTGACTTTTGAGATTGTCTGCCATGGTGTTGATGAAGAAAGGCCATTTGCTGAATCACTGCCTGAGGAGCTGACATAATAATCTGTAGCTGAGGCAATAATACTTACTGAGAATAAAAACACCATTAAAGCCTTCCTCATAGATGTTTCTTCGTAATTTACTTATTTGACTAACAAGAAAAAAATATTGATCAACGCCACAAAATAAACGATAAAATCTGGAATTTGTTACAAACTGAATTTTTTTTTTGATTTTTTTATTAACCCTGAGGTTGGTAGTTAATTTTGATCCCGGAGGATGTGCCTCTCTAAAAACTTATAATGAAACAAGTTAGGATCGGGTATTCGCGATATGGGAAAATATCGGGATATTATTAACTTCAAATTTTTCTATCGGAAAATACTATAGGGAAAGAGGATAACCCGGTAGTACACAAGGTTTAATACTTCGGTTAAAATATCAAGATATTTCAATTTCCGGATACCAGGCTTTTCTGATTCCGGGAGTGAAATTATCCCTATTTTTACTTTTTTGCCAAGAATGCTTTTATAGGTCACCATAGTTCTCCGGGAATGGATCCCCATAGAAATAATATTTATTTCATCAAATTTATCATCATACGTTATAAGCCAATCTCGGAAAGCCAAAGCGCTTTTTATTGTTCTGTTAATATTAGCTCTGCCGCCAGTGACAGCAACAACTGAAGAAGAATTTATGCCGTTACGTATAATGGTATTCCTTGAGAGTTCTCCTTGTGTATCATAGTCATTAATGATTCTGTTAGTGCCACCCAGCCTTCCGACATCATAAACGGAATTGAACTTGTATGGGATAATTATGTTGTTATCTATAATGATCTCCTTGACATATAGATTTTTATCACCTCCTTCATCCAGATAATCATCATCAAAATGTACCATTACGGAATCAATATCTTTCAGTGCTCCGGTCCAGTTTATTGAGTATTTTCTTTCCTTCTCATCAGCAATAAACTCAGCTGTAAGGGAGTCGTTTACATAAAAGTTAAAATGTGAGCTGTATTTGCCTCCCATTTTGCTATGAGCAAGTATTTCAATTAAATGGGTTCTGATTTGTTCATCTTTGAACAGGTCGGATGCAGGGTAAAAAATAAGGTATCCGTTCATTGGAACC
Organism: uncultured Bacteroidales bacterium; assembly: GCA_963702415.1. Taxonomy (GTDB): domain Bacteria; phylum Bacteroidota; class Bacteroidia; order Bacteroidales; family VadinHA17; genus LD21. The sequence continues at coordinate 101,850 of CAVPCP010000011.1, forward strand.
ATGCAAAAATCAAGATCATCTGATTTAAGTCCGGTTGTAATAATCAGATGGTAATCATTTGTTTTAAATTCATTTATTGCCACTTCAACCGCAGTCTCAGGCAGCCACCCTTCATAGAGCAGAATATCGGCTTTTATTTTGTTTGTTGAAGAAAGATAATTGACTATACTATCCTGGCAAACGAAAATAAAGATCAGGAGCCCAGCTGTTATAAAAGGGACAATAACTAAAGCAATAAGAATTCTTCTTTTTTTTCTGTCTTTCATTACCCTTCTGATATTGGTTATCCCTATTTTCTCAAACCTGCCCAATATAAAAAATAAGGATGATCTCTGATTCAGAAAATAATACAATTAAATCTGCGACCTAATTTGGGGGTGCCGGCAGTGTCAGGTCTAATATTATCAATCCTCCGTTTTTCGCTTTAACGAGTACCTTATTATTATCATTTACAGATATTAATCCTCTCCGTCCAAATTCTGCCGATTCAATAGTGAATTTCGAATAGGAATCTTCGTATAGTTTTTTGAAATTATGACCATTTTTTGTTGCCACTATGCCTCCCTTTGTTGTTGTATAGTTATTTGTTTCATGTGGATTAATTAATCCCAGCATTGTTCCATCCCGGGTAAAGCAATGCCCTCCATTAATAGTAACAAGTTGCGTATTTTTACCTGTGAACTGATAGCAGCACTCTATTGTTGAAAGCAGGTTTCTGCCATCTCTAAACAGTCTCCAGTACCCGTCTCCACTGCCATCACACCCGAACAATATGCAATCTTCCATTGGAATTACAGTAACAAACTGAGTCCGGGAGTCTGATGACGGAAGAAAAACACCGGTTTTTATAAATGTCCAGTTATATCCCCAATCATCAGAATAATAAATGCCAACAGCAGGGTACCCATCTCCTGTGACAATAAATAATCTATCAGCATACTTATCAATACAACCGCCATGTGAATGTAAACTGCTATTTGATGTTACTCCCCATAAGTCATAATCCTGAGGATTAGTAAGGGTGTTTCTCATCGGATGCCCTCCTATTGCACCAAATCCACCTTTCCCATCAGGCTTTGTGTCAACAAAAACCATTTGATCCGCAGGGACTGTATTATTTATTGAAGTTTCAGCCATTGAAAAAACACATCTGAACGAATTACCGCTATCTGTACTTAAATAGGCCTGCCCAATTGCATTATATATAGTGGCGAATACAATATTGTCCCTAATACTTAGACCCCAGGCTTTATTCAGAACTGAATTCCTGTATGGTATTTCCATCACTAAATGCGCCTCTGATTGTGTATAGGTATAAGTACCGGAGACCCGGGCATTAAAGGGTACTTTATAAAAATTACAGTGAGGAGCGTTATTGTCTACTTGTATTAATAACCCTCGATCAGGCATTTCATTTATTCCCATAATGGTACAAACAGATACGTTATACCCTAATGCTCCTTCCCATATTCCGGAAATTAAAAATTTAACTTTATTTCCAAATGTATTTTTATTAATTCTATAGAATGCCCTTGAATGACCATAGTAAATATATTCACCTGACATGTCAAATACTTCGCAGTTTATACCGTCTTCGACAAATCTGTGCAGTTGAGGGTTACCCAGATTACAATTAACAATCGGATCAGAATCCACTATTGAATAAGCATCTTCTATGGTTTTTGCCAAAAACGTATCTGAATTTCCACAATTAACCGGGCCACCAGTAATTTTCGTAAAACTAACATTCCCAAAAGTTATATCTTTTACTTCTTTTGGTGATTCAAAATAAACAGCCGATGATAAAGTCTCATAAAGTTGTTTTGAGGTGGTAAATGTCAACTGATTTCCGTAGGATGTACCGACGCTGTAAGTAGCATAAGCTCTGACATAATAGGTGGTTCCCGGAACCAAACCAGTTATATTGCTCGTAAAACTGCCACTGCCTGAACCATCAGTAGTTCTTCTGTTTGATGTTGTTGGATTTGCTGTCGTTGCCCAGCAAACTCCTCTTGAGATGACTACTCCACCGCCACCAGGTGAAATAACCCCTCCGCTCCGTGCAGAAGTATTTGTTATTGAAGTAACGGCCGCAGTAGAGATGGAGATAGTAAAAAGTTCCTGTCCATATCTGGTTAAAGCGGGACTATTTACAATTTTACCATTTTTATTTACAAAATTTATACCTGTAGCTGTATTCTGCCCGCTCTTTGTTACCCCCTGTGCTGAAAGAGGATAAGAAATCACTGCACTAAATAGTATGAAGAACAATAATCGCATTTATTGTAAAGGTCTGATTAATAAGAATAGTCGAACTGAATTCTGTCACCTGCCATTAAAGCATACGAACCATTATTAGCAGGTATATAAGTTAATGTAACTCCCGAATAACGAAAAGCTGAATTACTTATTCTGACTCCATTAATATTCATTTTCAGATTACTTGTCTCTGAAGGAGTATGCCTTAAAGTAAAGGTTGTCTGACCAGTAACAGCAAAAAATTCATCTGTTGTTTCTATCTTTATCAAAGGCTTATTGACGAGAGAATTATAATCGCCATTAAAAAGAACCGGTTTATTGATTAAACCATTATAATCGCCATTAAATAGAACCGGTTTATTGATTAAACTATTATAATCGCCATTAAAAAGAACCGGTCTATTGTTCAAATCCTTGTAATCGCCACTTGTTGCTAATTCAGAAAATAATGGTTTGTTCAATATGTCAGAATAGTTTACAGTTGTTTTTGTGGTTGTTAGTGCATGAAAAGCAAAAGGTACTGACATCATCTGCTGGATTCCCATAACTTTGAAATTACCGGAACGTTTTATGTCAATCTCAACTTTAAGGAATAATTTATCAGCTCCCCAGTTTATATCAATCAGTTTTTGATATTTTCCATCTTCAGAGACATCACCATGACCTATAATTAGTGAAAATAGTCCAAACTGATCAGTGGAAGTGGTATGAATTTCCTTATATAAAACCTCACCATTCTGAGTACCACCAACGATAGAGAATTTAACATCAATACGTTTGTTATAAATGATATTACCATTAATGTCGTGTCCGGCAATCTCTTTGCCATTCTCATCAAAAGCTACCGCCTGGTAGGTAATACCATCAGCAACCTGTCCATTTACCGTAAAAATGGACAGACCTAAGAATATAAACAATAAGGTTACAATATTTTTCATGGTAAGTTTTTATAAAACGGGAAATAAAAGTCCAAGTTGAATTGAAAAAGTCCGATTAAACAATTTCTGGCTTGACTCTGATTTTTCAAGCTGCAACAGGCCTATTGATTCATTTATTCTAAAAAAAACAGAGCCAGTATCTGAATATTTGTATTCTACCCCTCCAAACATATTAATTCCAAAATCATTTTTGTTAATATAATTTAAATCCATCAGATCATAGTGTGCTGAACCAATATACTGATCCGCTTTTATCAGCCTTCCGTAATAAAATCCGGCACCAAACAAAGGATTAAGTTTGCCAAGAATGTATTTATACCCAAGATTTATATCAGCATTGATGTAATGAAGAGACCAAACCAGCTGATCCTGGTCAATAGTTGAAGTTGCCCCGTTATTATTGTAAAATACCTGTCCTTCAAGGAATAATTGCTTCTCAAATGCTTTTTGGAATGAAAGGCCATAACCATATTTTATTATAAAATTCAGGTCATCCTTTTTACCTTCAGAGTCGATAAATCTGAATTTGGAATAATTCTGCGAAAATGAAACCCCGACTTTATTTTCCTGTGCGGCAAGGGCAATATAACAAAAAGTAAAAAAAACTATTCCTCTAATTTTCTTCATCTGAAATAGTGATTTGGAAGTGACTTTAATGTGTAATGATCAGCCTTTTTGAACCTATACCTTTATTAGAAATAACCGTTATAATATATATGCCAGGTAAATAATTTTTTAAGTCCAGTCTTTTGTCGTGCAAGGACTCAACTTTGAGTTCAGATAATAAAATTCCATTTATATCTCTCATAGATATGGTGCATTTGGAAATCTCTTCCTGAAACTGAAGCAGCACCATTTCATCGGCCGGATTTGGAGAGAGAGTGAAATCAATCTGCGGCATTGCTTTTAAAGAATTGTAAGAGGTTATCGGCTGTTGGAATCCCTGCCTGAGGACCAATCCTTCTTTACTAAATACAAAAGTACTGGAGGACTGGCCGATCGTTTGGCGAAAAATAAATCCCTCATCTGAAACAGTTGACCCCAGACAGCTAAGTGAATAACGAACAATAGTCTGAGCAAATAAATCCTGGCCAACAGATAAAAAGGAACAAATCAAGAATAAAAACCATCCTGATAATAGTGTTCTCATGATTTTATTTCAATTATCTTTTAACTCCAAATAATAAGGTTCTTAAAAATACGGTTTAATGAATGAAACAGGTCTCTTTAAATAGAAAATTCCATAAATAATACGACTATTTTGACTAATAACCGAAATCAACATGTCATTACTCAATGGCCAATAAATTAATAATAGATTTTTCCAGCATCTGGTGGTATTCCATCCTCAGAAAATCTTTTCAAACTGTTGTTGATTAATATTATTTTATTGTTAATCAAATTTTCGGAACGACTCATTTCTTTTGCTTTATTTTGACCAGGTAAAATTATCAGTGAATTGCAATATACCAGCGATAGTGTCGTTTCAAACATGTACTAAATGACGCTGAATTTAAAATCAAGTGGGTCTTCCTGACGTGACCGACGTGGCGAAGCTGTAATATATATACATTGTGGGATGCGGATTTTTTAATTTCGGATTAAGAAATTAAAATAATCCGAAAATCCGAAATCCGAAGTGATTATAATAGGGACTTAATAAATTTAACTTAACACTAGTTGATTTTTTGTTGACAGATTATCTGAATGGCTAATTATATAACACATTTTAACGGTATGATTAAAGACTTTTTCCTGAAAGGGGAAAAGCGCAGTATAGAAGCTAAGAAGAATATAATGGCTTCCTTCCTCATTAAAGGCATTAGTATTGCCATAAGCCTGCTTGTAGTTCCTTTAGCTCTTAATTATGTTAATCCTTCGCAGTATGGTATATGGCTTACTTTAAGCTCAATGGTGGCCTGGATGGCATTCTTTGATATCGGATTTACGCAGGGTTTACGGAATAGATTTGCAGAAGCAAAGGCTAAAGGGGATTTTCAACTTGCCAGGATTTATGTGAGTACGACCTATTTTTATTTAGGTTTTGTTTTCATAATTGTATGGGTTATATTACTGATTGCCAATAGTTTTATTAACTGGAGCACTCTGTTGAATATTCCTCCGGAACAGGAAAACCAGGTAAGCATGCTGGCTGTAATAGTATTATCTTACTTTAGTTTTCAATTTGTTTTCAGGATAATCAATACAATTCTGGTAGCTGATCAGAAACCTGCAAAAGCCTCTTTCCTTGATATGCTTGGGCAGCTTATTGCACTGGTTCTGATCTTCCTTCTGACAAAGGTTACCAGGGGTTCCCTGATCTATTTGGGACTTGCCTACAGTATCGCACCAGTACTGGTTCTTGTAGTTGCAAATTTTATCCTTTTCAAGACTAAATACAGGGAATTTGCACCAACATTAAAACTGGCCAAAAGGGAATATGCACGGGATATAATGAACCTGGGAGTTAAGTTTTTTGTAGTTCAGATAGCAAATGTTATTCAGTATCAGACTGCATCATTTATCATTGCGCATTACTTCGACACAACACAGGTTACTTCTTACAATATTGCCTACAAATATTTTTCTGTTCTTCAAATGGTTTTTATGATAGCAATTTCCCCCTTGTGGAGCGGAACTACTGATGCCTATAATTCAGGAGATAATGATTGGATAAAAAAAGTGGTGAAGAAATACCTGTTGTTTCTGATCCCATTCATCCTGGGGGGTGCAATAATGCTGCTATTTGCCAACCAGGTCTATGACTTGTGGTTAGGGAAGGATGTTGTTGAGATCAGATTTAGCATTTCATTGTTATGCTATATATTCTTCTCGACAGGGATGTTTGCCAGCATTTTTGTTTTTGTTTTAAACGGGATAGGGGCTTTAAAAATCCAGTTTTATACGGCAATTTTCGCATCAATTATGTATCTTTTAATAGTTATAGTCCTGATAAAGAAATTTAGTTTTGGTGTTGAAGCAGTATTAATTGGATCAATTGTCACTAATGTATACGGATATTTACTTGCCCCGATCCAATATGTTCAGATTTTCATAAAAAAATCAAAAGCAAAGATCTGGTATTCATAAATTGTATTTATGAACAAAGTGGCAATTTATGGAGGATTAGGTAACCAAATGTTTCAATACGCTTTATGCGTGGCACTTAATCGCAGAGGAATAAAATCAAGGATTTCGTTCTCAAATTATTTGTACAGCTTTCATCATCATGGTTTTAATCTCTGCAACGCGTTTAAAATAAAATTGCGAATTCCGCATAAACTCCTTAATGCATTTCTAAACCATGGAACTTCCTTTTACAAAAATCGATTTGCAGGGTTTATTCTTAAAAGGGTAATCCCCAATTATCGAAGCAGATCAGACAAATATCTGGAGAAGAAAGAGTTTGAATATGATCCTGAAGTATTCAAGCTGAAAGACAGATTTTTAATAGGTATATGGCAGGTAGAAGAATATTTCAGAGATATCAGAGAGACAATTCTGGAAGAGTTCGATTTTAAAGTACCAGTTGACATTAGGAACAGTACTCTAATTGAGAAAATAAACCATTCCGATTCAGTAAGCATTCATATCCGCAGAGGAGACTATCTGAATGAACGCTGGAATAATATTCTCGGAGTCATCCAGGGGACATCCTATTTTAATAATGCTGCCAAATATTTAGAAGAAAAGGTTAAGAATCCTTGTTATTTTGTATTTTCTGATGACATTGCGTGGGCAAAGGAGAATCTGAAACTGGTGAATAGTGTTTATGTGGATCATAATAAAGGGAAGGAAAGCTATATCGATATGTACCTGATGAGTCTTTGCAAGCACAATATTATTGCTAACAGTACTTTCAGCTGGTGGGCTGCATGGCTTAACAGGAATGTAACCAAAATGGTAATAATGCCTGAAAAGTGGATAATTAACGAGAAATGCGAGGGTATTTTCCCACCTGAATGGATCAAAATGAAGACAGATTAATCAATGTTAAAGGTTGTCCATATCCAAAAATCATCCAAGTCAGCAGGAGGATCAGCTTTAAGACTTCACAATGCTTTTCTTGAGTCGAATATTGATTCTTATATTTTAACATTATATCCGGATGAAAATGATACTGAAAGAATTTTTTATCCCAATAAAATCTCGAAACTGATTTCTATTATAAATGATAAAATAAATCTATTTACATCAAGAAAAAACAGAAAAGAATTTGGATTATTCTCTTATACAATTTTAAGAATTGATGTTTCGAAACTCAGGCACATCCGTGAAGCTGATATAATCTATCTCCATTGGGTACAGGGTGAATTCCTGAATTTGTCAGGTTATAGTAAACTGGCAAAAATGGGGAAACCTGTAATTGTTGTTATGCATGATATGTGGTCTTTTACCGGTGGGTGTCATTATAGTTTTTTGTGTGAAAAATATAAATCCAAGTGCAATGAATGCCAGGTATTTGAAGGTAATAAAAAATGTGACATGTCTGCCAGAGGATTCGATCGAAAGAATAGATTGTATTCGGAGTATAAAAATTTTTTCTTTGTTTCCCCCAGTAAGTGGTTATACGCTTGTGCAAAAGAGTCATCATTGCTTAGGTCAAAACCTGTTTTTCATATTCCGAATATTATTGATAATACAATATTTAAGCCTCTCGACAAATTTTTTGCCAGGCGGATATTTAATTTAGATGAGGTGGACCATGTGATAGCTTTCGGAGCTGTATCGATTGACAGCCCTTATAAAGGCTGGGATTATATCCAGGAGGCACTAAGTATTTTGAAAAAAGAATTGTCAAACGATAAAATTACTGTTTTAATATTCGGAAAGGGAGTTAGCAAACAGGTTACAGATCGTATACCTTTCAAAACAAAGTCAACTGGTTATCTTAAAGATGAATATTCTGTTGCCATGGTTTATAACGCTGCAGATGTTTTTGTTACACCATCACTGGCAGATAACCTGCCAACAACGATTCTGGAAAGTCTTTCCTGCGGAACACCGGTTGTAGGTTTTAATACCGGGGGTATACCTGAAATGATAGAGCACAGGAGTAACGGTTATATTGCACGATATAAGGATGCTTATGATCTTGCTGAGGGGATCAGATTCTGTCTGGAACACAAGATCAGAGGCCGGTTATTACCTGAATTCGAGAAGTCTGTTACCCTGGGAAAGCACTTTGAATTATTGGAATCTGCAAGGAAATTTTAGTTTAGTTAAGTTTTTACAGAAGATTTTCTGATTTAAAGAATTAAAATCACATTAAATCTTTTTTAGGAATCCATTTTCATACCTTTTTCTGTGAAGATATTATATGATCATCAAATATTTTCTATTCAAAAGTACGGTGGTGTAACCAGGTATTTTTGTGAACTGATTAAGAATCTCCCATCTCAACACCAATTTAATTTAGCACTATTATTTTCAGATAATTATTATCTGAATGGAAATTTTGATTTAATCAAGAAGAATAATATACTTCCTGATAAAGACTTTAGGGGAAAACACTTTATTAAAAAGAAAATCTATTCTATAAATGAATGGTATTCCAAATATTGCATCTCATCTGACAAATTCGATCTGTTTCATCCAACATTTTATAATAGTTATTTCTTAAAATTATTAAAAAAACCATACATTATAACCGTACATGATTTAATTATTTTTAAACACAGGAATGTTTCTGAAATGCCCGATTTCACTATATCACAGATGATTAATGTGATTAGTCATGCAAGTCATTTAATTGCAATAAGTGAAAATACAAAAAAGGATTTAATAGATATTTTAAAAGTAAATCCGGATAAAATAGATGTTATTTATCATGGTTATAATGGCATCATATCCAAAAAAAACACACAAAATCGTGGACGATATATTCTCTTTGTCGGAAGACGGGGAGAGTATAAGAATTTTAAAACTTTCGTACAGGCTATAAGTCAACTGTTGAAAAGAGAAAAAGAATTGAAACTTATATGTGTGGGAGATCATTTTGATTCCGAAGAAATGATATTTTTAACAGAGTTGGGTATTTCAAATCAGACAGTTGCATTAACAATAGGAGATGATAAACTCAATGATTTATATTCCAATGCATTAGTGTTTGTATTTCCTTCCCTTTACGAAGGATTTGGGATGCCTATTCTGGAGTCTTTTGCGAATAATTGTCCGGTATGCTTAAGCAACACGAGCTGTTTTCCGGAAATTGCAGGCAGTGCTGGTGCTTATTTTGATCCTTATGATAAAGAATCAATACTGGCTGCAGTTGAAAAGGTCATCTATGATAATGTATATGCAGACGAGCTTACCCGGGCAGGACAAAACCGGTTGATGAATTATTCATGGACAAAAACAGTCGATGAGACCTTAAAAACCTATAGTAAAGTTCTGTAAATTATATATCTGAATTTATTTTCCTGGATGAATTGAAACTTAAACTTGAATTAAAATTGAAATTTTTGTTTGTCCATTATGATAGAGATTAGAAACGATCCTAAGTTAGAAGATACCGGAGTCCAATTAGAGGGCGGGAATATAAAAATGAATAATCTTACGCTGAACCTTTTCTGGTTAGGGTTTATGATTTATATCGCAAGTTATGCTGTCTCTTCCACCAATCAGGTAAGTTTCATTATTATTAATTTATTTCAGGTATTTGGATTGGGATTACTTTTCCCTTCAGCAGCTTTACTAATGAAATTTAAAATTGAAAATAGTTATCTGAAAATTCTTTTTATCATATATATTCTATGGTTAATAACCGTGGTCTTTAGAGGCATCAAATTTGACTATGATTCGATAAAGCAAATGCTTTTTAATCCTATGCGGGGGGGATTACATTATTTAGTTCCCTTGGTTATACTATTCCCGTTAAGTTACTCTCTTTTCAGGAAGCTATTTGGCGTGATCATCATCCTGGGGTTCCTTTTTTTGATGTTTTCACTGTTATTTTATAAGGAATTGCTTTTTCCAAGCAACTATTATCTTAGCCAGGGGATATTCGAAAATTTTTCACAGCATCTGAGCTTTTCAATCGGCTTCCTAATGTTGACATATATATATCATTCCAAATCACGGAACCTGTTTTCATTATTTGTGATGGCCCTGACTTTTTTGCTTGCAGTGATAAGAGCCCGCAGAGGAATGATCTTTATGTCATTTAATATATTGTTTTTCTCATATCTTATCTACCAGACTGTGAATAAAACAAAGGTCCTCAATATAGTTTTGTCTGGATTCGTGGTTATAATGCTGGTATATGGAGCAATAAGGATTTACGAGAATAACAGAAAGGATACATTCAGTCTGATAACTGAAAGGATCGGGGATGATACCAGAACTGAAGTTGAGACATATTTTTTCAGGGCTTTTGAGCTAAAGGATTGGATAATAGGCAGGGGTATGAATGGACAGTACTTTTGTCCCGGCGTTCAGGACGGTGAAGGCAGAATTTCCATCTACAGGGGTGTTATTGAGACAGGTTTCCTGCAGATAGTCCTGAACGGGGGATTAATAAGCTTGTGCTTATTCCTGCTTATTTCAGTCCCGGCTTTATTTAAAGGAATTTTTCACTCAAAAAATCTTCTGTCAAAAGCTGCCGGTATATGGATTCTCTTATTTTTAATTTATTCCTACCCGGGAACTCCAGCCATTTTTTCACTAAATTACATTATGGTATGGTTATCAATAGGGATAGGGTATTCCGGAGAGATTAGGAATCTTTCAGACGAAGAAATTATGCAAAACATCAGGCAAGACCGAAAATCAATTTCTCCCGGGCTTTATGAATAAGCTGGTATGGCACATGCTAATCTGCAGCACCTGATATGTAATCAGATTAATATTCAATGAAAATTCTGTTTCTGTCAAAGAGTCATCCAGACCTTTTCCCGGCTGTTTTAAAAGGTTCCGGAACAGGATTGTCATGGATTAATGCGACAATAGATGAATTGACAAAGAGGGAGTCAATGTCAATTGCTTTGGCTTTGCCTGCAAATACCACAAAACTCGTAAAGAGTGAAAATAAGGGTTTTATACTTTATGGGTTGCCAAGTGGAGTAAAAAAGAATGCTTTCATAAGAACCTTTGAAAACCTGATTCAGAAACCTGAAAATAACGATATTAAACAATATATATCTCAGACGATTGAAGATTTTAAGCCGGATGTCATACAGGTCTTCGGATCAGAGAATTCCTTTGGTCTTTTTGTCCAGCATAAAAATATCCCGGTTCTATTATATATTCAGGGATTCCTTACAATTGTTCAGAAGAAATGGTTTTCAGGTATTACCAAATGGGAGCAGTTCAGGTTTGCCAGATTGAAAGACTTCCTGAGGAGATATGGAGAGTTCAATGAGTATTATACAGTTAAAAAAAGGGCTGTCAGAGAAAGGGAAATTATCAGGAACTGCAAGTATTTTATTGGTCGTACTGATTTCGACAGGCGGATTGTTTCACTCCTTTCACCCGAATCAAAATACTTTCATTGTGAAGAATTTATAAGGACGGAATTTTTTAGAGCTAAATGGGATCAACATCTCGATGGAACCGTAAAATGTGTTTCCATCCTTAAAGGGACAAGCTACAAAGGAATTGAATTATTGATTGAAACATTATTGGTTCTAAGAAAACATTCATCTTTTTCTTTTGAACTTTACATATGTGGAGTTTCAGAGGATGAGAAGATAGTATCAATTATAAGGAAGAAGTACAGGAAAGTATACAAATTGTTAAATATTAATTTCCTGGGTAAATTAGATGCAAACAGGATTATTAGCCTTTTGTGCAGTTCTAATTTTTATATTCACCCCTCGCATGTTGAGAATAGTTCTAACAGCGTATGCGAAGCAATGATCATAGGTATGCCGATTATCGCAACAAACGTTGGAGGAATAGCCACGCTGATAAAAGACAAGATCGAAGGAATACTGGTTCAGGAAGGGGAACCATTCTCACTGGCAGGGGCGATCAGTGAGTTGGTAAATAATTATGATTATGCAAGGTTGCTGGGTAAAAATGCCCGTGAGCGATCCGTCCTAAGGCATAATCCACATGCGATAGCTGAAAGGCTGGTTGAAATATACAATAAAATATTGCTTGAAAATGGCAGGTGATATTTTTAAAAGAGTATTAATTTTTGGTCAGCCTTTTAATGATTTTTCAGGAGGTGGTATTACCCTGACAAATCTATTCAAAGGGTGGCCAAAGAATAAAATTGCCGTCGCTTTTTTAGGTCATGGTTTATTCAATGTCACAACCGAGGTTTGTGATTCTTACTATCAGCTGGGACAGGAGGAACATAAGTGGCTTTTCCCTTTTAATTTAATTCAGCGGAAATTTCAATCAGGACTTAAGAGCTTTGACACAGTTAAAGAAGTACAGATAAACCATACACAAAAAGGATTGAGATATAAGCTGGTCAATAATTTCTTCTATCCATTTTTAAGATGGATCGGTGTTTTCCATTTTGTATCTAAAATCGCAATCTCCGATAGGTTTCAAAGTTGGTTGATAACATTTCAACCAGAAGTTTTGTATTTTCAGGTTTCAACACGGGAAGAAATAATGTTTGCAGATGAATTGATTAATTCTCTAAAACTGCCGAGCGTTATTCATGTGATGGATGACTGGCCTTCAACAATAAGTAATAAAGGTCCTTTTAAAAGGATTTTGGGAAACAAGATTGATCGTGAGTTTAAAGAATCTACTTGACAAGAATAGATCTTCACTTAAGCATAAGTGATGCTATGTCGGATGAATACATGAAAAGATATAATAAGAATTTTGTGGCTTTTCATAATCCGATTGAAACAGTTAGCATGGCTTCCTCTAATCAAAAAAGCATTTTAAACTCCATGAGGAGTATGTTAAAATTCTATACTCTGGCAGAATTGGGATTGGAATTACTGAATCATTGCTTGAAGTGGCATCTGCATTGAACTCGATGAACAATGACGGATTGAATGTTAAACTCCATATTCAAACACCAACAAAAGAACCGGGAATTTTATCTCAGCTTGGAAAATATGAATCTGTAATAATCAATCCATTCGCTAAACTGGATAAAATACCAGAAATATTTTCGGAGGCAGACATACTTGTTCTGGCAAATGATTTCGATAAAGAAGGGATTGACTATCTTAAAGTTTTCGATGCCTACAAAAGCATCGGAATATATGATCTCTGGAACACCAATTCTGGTATATTCGCCTGAAGAAACTGCTGTTTCTCAATTTTTTACAAGAAATGAATGCGGAATGTGTGTTACAAACCACGATAAAGGTGAACTGATCAGACGCTATAAAGTTTTTGATTAATAATGAAGAATATAGAAAAAAGATTAGCAATAATGCTGTCCATCTTGCCATAGAAAAGTTTGATGCCATAAAAGTTCGGGGAGAGTTTCAAAAATTGATAAACAACCTTATTAAAACTGGTAAAAATGTTCGCTAACAAAATCCTATTAATAACCGGAGGTACAGGTTCTTTCGGGAATGCAGTCCTTCGCAGATTTCTAAATACTAATATTAAGGAGATTCGGATCTTCAGCCGCGATGAGAAGAAACAGGATGACATGCGGCAGTTTTACAGGAGCGATAAAATTAAATATTATATCGGCGATGTCAGGAGTTTTGACAGTATCAACAGTGCAATGAAAGGAGTTGACTATGTCTTTCAGGCTGCTGCACTGAAACAGGTGCCTTCCTGCGAATTCTTTCCAACAGAAGCTGTCAGAACCAATGTTCTGGGATGTGAGAATGTATTGAATGCTGCCCTCGAAAATAAGGTCAGCAGGGTAATAGTACTCAGCACTGATAAAGCTGTGTACCCAATTAATGCAATGGGAATGTCAAAAGCCCTGAGTGAGAAAGTAATGATTGCAAAATCGCGTAATCTGAATTCATCCGGGATGGTTTTTTGCGGTACACGTTACGGCAATGTAATGGCTTCAAGAGGTTCTGTAATTCCCCTTTTTATTGACCAGATCAAGAAGGGCGGTCCGCTAACCCTTACTGATCCTAATATGACGAGGTATATGATGACTCTTGACGGAGCGGTGGATCTTGTACTATTCGCTTATGAGAATGGAAGACCGGGTGATATTTTTGTTCAGAAGTCGCCCGCTTCAACGATTGAGGTGCTGGCAAAAGCTTTGCTTGAACTATACAATGCTAATAATCAAATCAGGATAATCGGAACCCGTCATGGCGAAAAACTTTATGAGACACTTGTAAACCGCGAGGAAATGGCAAAGGCAGAGGACCTGGGTAATTATTACCGTATTCCGGCAGATACCCGCGACCTGAATTATAACAGATATTTTAGTGAAGGGAAGGCGGAAATTGCCCAGGCGGAAGAATATAACTCACATAATACCCACAGAATGAGTGTGGAAGAGACCAAACAGCTGTTGCTTAAGCTCGATTCAATCAGGGAAGACTTGGGATACAAGAGCTGATAACCGATCTGATGGACTCAATTCACGATTAAATTAGTTAAAAATCCTAACAGGAAGCATTATGATAAATACAGATTGTAAAATGGAAGGGAAGCACCCAACAGAAAACAATGTTGACAAACCTCTTATCAGAATATTGTGGACCGGCGGCTTTGACTCAACGTATCGTATGATACAATTGTCAAAGGAAGAAGTAACCATTCAGCCATTCTATCTTTCCGATAAATTCAGACGATCTGAGAATTACGAACTGGAAGCCATAAAATCAATAACCGATGATATTAAGAAGCATCCTGAGACAAAGTGTATAATTCTTCCTTTGATTAAGTTCTCAGTATCAGATTTGCAGGAGGACGGTGATATCGTTGAAGCATTTCAGAGACTGCGCAAAATTTCCTATATTGGACCACAGTATATTTGGCTTTCGGAATTTGCTAAAACAAATAAAGGTCTGGAACTTTGTATTGAGAAAGATAATAATGATGAGGTTGAGATTGATTATGGAGCCACTTATTGCTTACTGCATAACGGGAATATTAAACAGATCAGAGAAGGGGGTATTGATTACTGGATACTGGATAATGAAAAATCAAGCAGGGATCTGATTAAGCTTTTCGGTGAATTCCATTTTCCGGTAATAAATATTACAAAAGTAGGAATGGTTGATGAATATAAAAGGCTGGGATTCACGGAAGCCATGAAAAAAACCTGGTTTTGTCACACTCCGGTTAATAATGAGCCATGCGGAGTTTGTAATCCCTGCAAACAGACAATTGTAGAAGGTCTTTCATTCAGAATACCACCTGCCGGAATGAAGAGACATGAAGTCGAAATGAAATTCGGTCATCAAAAATGGTTTGAGTACTGGAAGAAAATAAGATTCAGATTTGCAGGATATTGAATTGAGTAGAAAAGTGATCAGATGAGATTTTATTAAATTGTTGTTGAAGATTGAAAAAGAGAAACAAATAGATTATCTGTGGAGCAGGAGAAAAGACAAACCGAGTACATTCTAATTACAAGCATGAATTTTCCGGAAGGGGGAGCAGGAGCAACCTATCTTAATCTTTTCTGCAGAGGATTGAAGCTGAATGATTATAATATCAGGGTTCTTCTGTTAAAGGGGCATGCATTTGGTGACTTCATCTACAAAGGGTCAAGGGAAAATATAACAGAGGAAGGAATCTTTTATACTTATCTGGGTTTTAAACAGCGTCCGGTAAATAAGTTCCTTAAAATATGTGATCAGCTGATCAGTTTATTCCGCTTGGTAGTATTCATGGTTTCTTTGACCGGTAAAAGAAAAAAAGTCAGACTGCTTCTTTATAACAGCGATTGCTTTTACAATATTCCAATCCATACAATTATCAAAATTATTAGGAGTTGAAGTTATAAAATTTGTTTCCGAATATATAGACAAATCGGAATTTGGGAGTTCAGTTATTGGTTTGATAAAAAGGGCAGGATATTTTCTTAACTTTAAGTATCTGAACATGTTATCGCAAAAGCTCATTGTGTTCAGTATATATTTGAAAGATGTGTATATCAAGATGGGCTATAATAAAAACAATATTATTGTTCAGCCCAATCTTACTGATTTTAATTTCTGGGAATCAGGGAACGGTGAGGTGAGGTATACCCTGGGATATAGCGGAGCACCCTATATTAAAGATGGTTTATCCGATCTGTTCAAGGCAATTAACATTTTAAAGAATAGGAAAGTTTTCGTTAGTTTGCTTGTAATTGGTGATGCCACTTTTGGTGATAGCCTGATTCCTTCTTTAAAAGTTGAATGCGAAAAATTAGGGATATCTGAAAATGTTTTTTTTACCGGACTGGTCAAGTCTTCGTTTGTTAAACAACATTTAACTGAATGTAAAATACTTGCGATAACTCGTCCCTCCACGGTTCAAACCAAGGCTGGTTTTCCAACGAAATTGGGAGAGTATTTTGCAACAAAGAAACCTGTACTGGCGACTAATTTTGGGGATATGGATAAATATTTTACCGATGGGATTGACATTATAATGGCAGAATGCGAAAACCCCGATTCAATTGCCCAAAAAATATCATGGATGCTTCAAAATGATAATGAATTATTGCAAATAGCATCAAGAGGCTATAAGCAGGCCAGAAAACTGCTTGAGTACAAGAATTCGGTGACCAGAATAGTCAATCTGCTTGATGATGGGAATTATAAAGTCTGATTCCCTTTCTGTAATGTTTTAGCAATTAAAAACCTCGATGAAAAATTTAATTATACTTACCGATGAACAATCAGAATTCCTGGTATCCAAGGCTGATTTGAAGAATTACACTTCGATGGATATCGGAAAAATAAGAGATTTTTTCATTTCCAGGAATTTCAATGTAAAGGTGTGCAAATTCAGCGAGCTTGATCTTAATGAAAATTACAAAGGCTACTTTATACTTTACCAGTCTTCGGAAACTCCTGGCTCTTTCTATAAACGGTACATCGAGAATCTGATTTATTTTCTTGAAAAGCAGGGCGCTAAACCATTGCCCAGGTTTGAGTATCTGAAAGCTCATCACGATAAAGCTTCAATGGAGTTCCTGCGAATGGGATTCAGGGACAAATCCCTGAAAAATGTGAAAAGCTTGTGCTACGGTTCCTGGGTAGATGCAAGAAATTACAGTTCCGTATTTCCGGTTGTTATAAAATCAGTATCAAGCTCTGCAAGTGCCGGTGTTTATCTGGCAAGAAATAAAACTGATTATGATAAATTAGTTAAGAAGGCAGGTAAAATACTTATAGGACAAGGCCCTTTGGATCTTTTAATCAAATATTTCAAAAATTTGGTTAAGAAAATAATTAAATTTTTAGATAAGTCTAAAGAAAAGTACTACTGGAGTTTAAATACAGCACCTGTAAGCACTCCGCTGGTCGTTCAGCCGTTTATTGAGGGTTTAGAAGGCGATTATAGGGTCCTGATATTCGGAAGAAAATTCTATATGATGTACCGGAAAAACCGTGATAACGACTTCAGGGCAAGCGGAAGCGGAATGTTTCAGGATGTTCCTGAAAAGGAACATGAAGGACTGTTAAACTTTGCACGGAGGATTACAGCGGAGATAGATTTCCCTATTGACGGCATGGACATAGGATTTGACGGAAAGGAATATTATCTGATCGAGTTCCAAATGATAGATATAGGTACCTCAGCCCTCCAGAGATCTGACTTCTGGCATGAGTTTCACGATGGCAAATGGATCAGATATGATGGGAAATCAAATCTGGAGGAGGAGTTTTCAAGCTCTATCTATGATTATATTGAGTTCAATCATAGATAATTATACTCCAGAAGCACCTTTCTAAAGGCTTTATTGGCCATATATCCTCCGTACATTAAATCATTGCTGTTAATGCCATAATCCGAATTTCCTTCAATAAGAACAGGCCCCGATTCTCCGATGGCTACATCCCAGCCAACCAGACGCAGTCCGGGCATAAGCCTGGCGGCCTTAAGTACTAATTCTTCAGCCTGTGACAAATAGGGAATTTTCAAATTTTCAAATTTAGTTTTGGTTACAGGATGTTCCGTTAATAATTTAACACCACTTACCTTTATCTTCGAATATCCGGTTTTCTTTAATCTCCCTGTTTCAAGGTCGATGCCAACACCACATCCTCCTGCTACGCTGTTATCGACATGACTGTTATTGGTGCTCATTTTTATAAATCCTGAAATAATCTCTATATTCCGATCCTTATCTATGAATGTGTCAAATCGGATAGTGTTTAAAGATGATGGATTTAGTTTATCCAGGTCCCGGTGCTGCCTGACTGTTTCCTGAAATAAAAACTCGGATTTTATTACGTCAGAATATATTCTGTCAATAAGTTCAGGATCTTTCCTGAATTGATGTAAAAACAACTTATAAATATCTCTCCCGCTGGCGCCCGAATAAGTCTTTTTAATGAAAATCGAATCATATGAAGTGTTCTGTTTGAATAAATCTTCCAGCAGAACTCTGAAATCACGAACATTATTTACTTCGACGTTTCTGTTTCCGGCGACGAACATATTCTGGTGATTATACATAAGGATTTTTGGGAGGCTGATATTAAACTGGCTGTAGAATAAGTTGAAATACAGTTTATTGTCTACTACCTCCTTAACTCTTTGATTATTAAAATACGGTGAAATATCTTTAATTAATTTATTGGGCAAATAGTTCCTTATATTTATTGCTTCCTTTTTGAATAAATACCGGGTAAAATAATGAACGGGTAATTCTTTGTAAACAAATGACAGATAGACTAATTCATAAAACATCCTGTAAATTGATTTCCTTTCAGGATCTTTCAAGATTTCACTTAATTGCTCTGGTTTGGTGCGGCTTTTAATTTCTATCATTTTATTAAGTTAAATTAATATCAGCTTTCACAAATAAATACATTTTTAATTGATCAACCAAAGAGAAAATATTGACCAGGTCACATTGCTTATCGGAGGCGACCTGTCTCCGACACTATCAAACTATTCAGTTTTTTCTGACGGAAGCATTAATTCCATTGTGGATGACAAGCTTCTTGCTGTACTTCGTGCTGCTGATTTCCGGATTTTTAATCTTGAGGTTCCCCTGTCAGATATCTGGAAGCCTATCAGAAAAGATGGGCCAAACATTATAGCACCGGTTTTAAACATTAAGGGAATTAAGTTGCTTGATATTACGATAGCAGTACTAGCGAATAACCATATTATGGACCATGATGAACAGGGTCTGTATCAGACTCTGGAGCAACTGGCACAAAATGAAATCAGGTATGTCGGGGCAGGAAATAACCTCGAAAATGCTGCAAAACCTCTGATCATAGAGAAGAAGGGATTGAAAGTAGGGATATATGCCTGTGCAGAAAATGAATTTTCAATTGCGGGAACAAACAGGGGAGGGGCCAATCCCTTCGACCCGCTTGAAACTCCCGATCACATTTCAGATCTGAAATCAAAATGTGATTTTGTTGTTGTGCTTCATCACGGTGGAAAGGAACACTACCGGTATCCTTCACCAGATCTCCGGAAGGTGTGCAGAAAAATGGCTGAAAAAGGAGCTGATCTTGTAATTTGTCAGCATAGTCATTGCATTGGTGCTTTCGAGAAATATAAGGGGAGTGTTATCATTTATGGACAGGGGAATTTCCTTTTTGACAGAAATGACAATGAATTCTGGAATACGGGATTGTTGGTAAAAGTGGTTTTAAGTGACAAGTTGTCTCTTGAATATATCCCGGTCCAAAAAAAAGGAAATGGCGTTGAACTGCCTGATTCAAAAGTCAGTGAGTCGATCCTGGAATTGTTCCATGAGCGATCGGGACAAATTTCCGAGCCTGGCTTTGTAGAAGCTGAATTTGAGAAATTCTGTGACGAGAACGGGCAGTACTTTATGTCAGTTTTTGCCGGGTTCGGAAAAATAGTACGCAATATTGATAAATTGTTTAATGGATTATTTACAAAGCTATTATATTCCTGGGAAAAAATAAGCCGGATCCGGAATCATGTTGAATGTGAGTCTCAGCGAGAGATAGTGCTGACATACTTGCGCAAAAGAATGGAGAAGAAATAAAATTGAGATCAGGCTTGTCATCTACTTATTTTCTTTCACTATTTTAACCTGAACTTTGTCGCTTTATTAGATTGTCAATGAAGCCCATTTTAATTTTTTGCAAAACACTGGCTATAGGGGGAGCAGAGAAACAAGCGTTAACCCTTGCAAAATTATTAGCTGAAAAGGGGGAAGATGTTCTCGTGATAAACTGGTGCGGTGATATTATCGATGCCAGGAATTTAACCTTTATCAGGGAAAACTCCATCCGTTATATTGGGCTGGAGGGTAACTCATTAAGTAAGTATATTAAATTCACCAAGATTCTTAAGCTTGAAAAAATAGCAGTTATATTGTCATATCTTACCCTTGCAAATTTTATTTCCGGAGTAAGCAAATTATTTCTGAAGGACATTGTATCAATCGGGGGAGTAAGGACGGAGAAATTACCTTTCTACAAGTTCTTTTTTGAAAAGCTGGCCCATAATTACCTTAATGATGCAACTGTATTTAATAATTACTCGGCAAAGAGCAAATTTGAAAAGAGAGGTTTCAATCCGGGGAAGATCTTCGTGATTCATAATACAATCAGGCCATACCCTGTTTCTGTTAATGAGAATCCCGCGAAGGAAATAGTGATCGTATCAGTTTCACGATTTGTTGAACCAAAAGATTTCGAGACTGCTTTGTATTCCTTTAAGCAGGTGGTTGAGAAGAACCGGGGAAAGAAACTAAAATACCGTATTGTCGGTTACGGACCACTGGAGGGCAGGATAAGATCATTGATAAGCCTGCTTGACCTGAAAAAGGAAGTTGATATCCTGATTAATCCTCCCAGTATCAGTGATATTCTTAAATCATGTGATATATACCTGAGCACCTCCCTCTTCGAAGGGCTTTCGAACTCAGTCATGGAAGCAATGAGTTCTGGTCTGCCTGCAATAGCCACTGATGTAGGAGACAACAGATACCTGATTGAGGATGGATACAACGGATATATTGTGCCTTGCAAGGATGTCGGTCTGATAGTCGAAAAACTCGAATATCTGATAAATTTTGAAATGGTAAGAAAAGAGTTTGGAAATAACAGCCGGCTTAAAATCGGCAGCGAGTTTTCAGAAAAAGAATTGGTGGAACATTATTACGAATTGTTTTCTGGTCTGCGCATAAACTGAAATGTCACATAATACTGATCTTGAATAGAAAACTTGAAATAGGACTTCTTGTTGATAATTACTCTGTTCCAGCATGGGAATACGAACTTGTAAGGGAAATCCGGAACTCAGAATATTCCCGGATAGCATTGGTGATTACGCCGGAGGACAATTCGTCTGCTGATAAAAGGACTACCGGACAAAGCAGCTTTATTTTTAGAATGCATCAGAATATAGACCATTATGTTTTTCTGAGGAAACAGAATTACGCTGTAAAAAGAGATATTGGAGAATTGGTAAAAAACAGCCCTCATTTCCGTTTAAGATCAACGCTGCAAAGTGATTTTTCAGGGTCTGAACCTGACATTGCAAGTGAATTAAGAAAATATAATCTTGATATTATAGTTAAGGTTGGATATGGTCCGGTAAAGGCTGATTTATCAGATATTCCGGAATATGGGTTATGGTCATATTCCATGAACGGTTCTGATACAGAAAGAGCCGATACTACAGGTTATTATGAGGTTATTGAAAAAAACCCGGTTACAGTTTCTGAACTGGTGATGTGGAAGGGTAAGGGAGTTAAAGGAAAAGTGATAAGCAGGGTTACAGAATCGACCTGTTCATATTCAATTGGCCTGAACAGGGATAAACTTTTCAGCAGAGCCTCATTGTTTGTTCCAAGGATAATTACGGGGATCTGCATTAATGGATCTGATTACCTTTTTAAGCTTGAGAAAAAGTATGAGGAGAGTAGCAGAAACATGATTAAACAACGACCTGTTCCGTCATTTTTGCCTTCCCTGTTCAATTTAATGGATGCCGGCTTGATTTTTTTACGCCAGGTAGTTAAAAAGCTGGTTTATACTGATCCATTCACCTGGATATTGCTGTATAAGACCGGAGCGGCAAATGATTTCTCCAGGAATTCATATAGAGACTTTACAGAACTTAAGCCCTTAAAAGACAGATTCTGGGCTGATCCTTTTGTGATAAGCAGGGATGGAAAATTCTTTGTATTTGTTGAAGAGTTTATTTACAGCAAGAATAAAGGACATATTTCAGTTCTGGAACTTGATGACGGAGGGCACCTTCTGAGATCTGATAAAATCATTGAAAAACCTTATCACATGTCATATCCTTTCATTTTTGAAATGGATAATGTATTTTATATGATCCCTGAAACTGGAGGCAACCGGTCGATAGATTTGTACAGATGCACAGAATTCCCGGGAAAATGGGAGTTTCTGAAAAGCATTATGAAGAATATAAATGCAGTTGATACTACACTTTTCAATCATAGTGGAAAATGGTGGCTTTTCACGGTTATTGACAAGATAGACAGCGAACTGGCAGTAAGTCCGGAGTTATATCTGTTTTATTCTGATGATTTTTTGTCGGATACCTGGACCAGCCATCCCATGAACCCGGTAATTACGGATGTAAGAACTGCCCGGCCTGCAGGAAAGATATTCATTCAGGATGGAAAGATCTGCCGGCCATCACAGGATTGTTCCGGAAGTTATGGGAATTCATTTGACATAAATCAGATAGTTATTTTGACAGAAACTGATTACATGGAAAAGAACATAATTAAAGTAAGGCCCGACTGGAACAAGAGTCTCAAAGGAGCCCATACGTACAATTTTGACAGTGGATTTACAATAATTGACGCATACAGTAATAGAAGAAGATTCTTCTGACAATGAGTTTGGCAATGGATGAAGCAAAAAAAATGAATCTGGTTGTTTTTACGAGGGAGTATCCGGTTGGGATGGCGGGAACTAAAAGGATTCAGCATTTGCTTGACTATCTGTTATTAAGAGGAATTATGATTAGCGTAATAGCTTTCAGGGGCAATATCCCTCAGCCGGCAGTGCGTGGATTGCATAATTCAATTCAATATATAAATGTAGGACACGGAATAAAAATGTCCTTCTCACAGATTCACCTGATAGTATTATATTACTTAAGAGGGTTAAGGGCGATAATGAAAAGCAAGAAAAGAGGGTTTTTAAATATTATTTACAATGCAGGAGGAATCAGTATTGAGAATTTCCTGCTCATCTTATGGTCCAGGATTCTGGGATTTAAGCTTGTTTTGGCCATAGAGGAGGATTATAGCTTTTTTACCGATAATATCAAGCTGATTTCCAGGTTCAAATTCTGGACGATAAAACGAATGGATTTTCTAAATTGCAGGTGGGCTGATGAAATAATAGTGATATCGACATATCTGAGAGATAAATATCTCAGGATGATGGCTTCCAATGTTACCCTGATCCCCATAACCGCAAAGATAAACTTCAATGAGAAAAAGAAATCCTTTAATTCACCATTGCGGTAGTTTATGCCGGTACGTTTGCTGACAAGGATGGTGTAAGGGATATCATTAAAGGATTCCTGGCCTTTCAATAAATCGTATGATAGATGCACCGGCTGATACTGACAGGAAAAAGTGCTCAGCAGGAGAATTACAGAGAGCAGTACAGAAATGAACAGAACATCTGAATTTAAAGGTTTTATGGAAGACAATGATTTCTATTCATTCTGCAAGGAATTCTGATGTCCTGTGCATGTGCCGGAAAGAATCGGGTTTTGCAAATGCAGGATTTCCATTTAAGCTGGGTGAATATCTTGCAACTGGTAATCCGGTTATATGCACTAAGGTAAGTGATGTGGAATATTATCTTGACAATGAAGATGTCTACCTGATTGATCCGGGTTGCCCGGATCAGATAAGCGCATCCCTTGAAAGGATTATGATGATCCTGTAAATGCAAGGAATAAAGGTTTGAACGGCTTGGAGAAATGCCGTAAATTCTTTTCCCTGAGATTAACGGAAAGCTTTTGTTTGATGTTCTTGACAGAATCCCTAATAATGGAAAGTGATTAGGATTAAAATCTTTGAATGCCAGATGCCTTTGCATTATTAAAATTATGTTAAATTATAAATGTATAGAAAAATTCTAATTACCGGTGCTGCGGGCTTTATAGGCTCAAACCTTGCGGATGATTTGCTGAAAAGTGGATTTCAGAGTCATGGGTATAGATAATTTTAATCATTTTTACAGCAGGGAAATAAAAGAGACAAATATTTCAGGAGCTCTCACGAAATGGTTATTCAGGTTCATGGAAGGGGATATCCTGGATCCGGATTTTCTCGATAGATGTTTTTCCGGGTTTGATCCTGATCTGGTGATCCATCTGGCTGCCAAGGGCCGGGGTAAGACCCTCAATAAGCGATCCCGCTTCTTATTATGATGTGAATGTTAAGGGTACCCTTAACCTGCTTGAGGCAATGAGGAAGAAAAATATTTCCAGAATGCTTTTCGCATCGTCATCTTCGGTTTATGGCAATAACAGAAAGATCCCTTTCTCAGAGTCAGACAATGTTGATTACCCTGTATCTCCTTATGCGGCATCAAAAAAAGCCGGCGAATTGTTGTGCCATACTTACCATCATCTTTACGGTATGGATATTTTCTGCCTCCGGTTTTTTACAGTGTATGGTCCGAGACAAAGACCTGATCTGGCAATCAATAAATTCACCAGAGCACTTATGAATGGTGAGGAGATTACACTTTATGGCGATGGGACCTACCTCCCGCGATTATACACATATCAGCGATATAATTCAGGGAATTGAAAAGGCCATGAAAAAGTTAAAGGGATTTGATATATTTAACCTTGGGGAATCAAGTGCAATCTCACTCAGCGGACTGGTCTCTTTGCTGGAGGAAAAAACCGGGAAAAAAGCGAAAATCAAATATTTGCCATTGCAGGGCGGAGATGTGATTCGGACCTTTGCGGATATAAGCAAGGCAAAGGAAATGCTTGGATACAATCCTTTGATAAGGATTGACGACGGAATTGAAAGTTATATTGACTGGGTTAGAAATACTGGTAAAAATAAGGGGAAGTAATTGGTGATTAGCAATTGGTGATTGGGAAGAGTAATAATTGACAATTTGGAATGCTGCGGGTAGCAATTTTATGTAAAACGTTATTGAAGGGTGGTGCGGAAAAGCAGGCATTGATCCTGGCAAAATCATTGCCGGGAAAAGACGTTGATGTATGCCTCATAAACTGGTACCAGGGAAAAGCAGATCCTGAAAATCTTAAATTCATTGAAGATAATTCAATAAAGTATTATCCGCTCAGAGGAGGTTTGTTTAAGAAGCTGATCAGAGTCAGTAAAATTCTTAAGGAAGAAAATGTTGAATTCATTGTTTCCTATCTGACCCTTGCAAACTTTGTGGCAGGAATCAGCAAATTATTTAACGGAAAGGTAAAAACGATAGGAGGCATAAGGAACGAAAAGCTGCCATATTACAAGTTTGTACTCGAAAGATTCATACACAATCATATCAACGATATAACCGTATTTAATAATTATTCGGGAAAGGAAAAGTTCAGGAAGAGAGGATTCAATCACGACAAGATATTTGTAATCCAGAATGCAATTGAATTTGAGAGTCGTCCTGTAAGATCAGAAAAAACCATCGGTGATGGAATTAAAATTATTACAGTAGGAAGGTTTGTCAAACAGAAGGATTATCCTACTGCGCTGCATTCCTTCAGGCTTCTCAAAGAAAAATTCAAAACAAGGGAATTCAAATATCTCATAATAGGATATGGCCCTCTTGAGAATGAGATTAGGTCACTTGCTGATGAGATGGATATAGCCAACGAAATAGAAATTTTAATAAATCCTCCGAATATTCCTGACATTCTTAGGGAGAGCGATATTTTTCTGAGCACTTCGCTTTTTGAGGGTGTGTCCAATGCCATCATGGAGGCAATGGTTGCAGGATTACCAATTGTAGCAACTGAGGTTGGAGATAACAAGTATCTCATCAGAAATAGCCATAATGGGTATCTTGTTCCATGCATGAATACAGGACTGATGGTTCAGAAGCTTGGTTATCTCTGTGAATCAGTTGAAAAAAGGAATGATTTTGGAAGAAAAAGCCGGGCTATAATTGAGAAAGATTTTTCAAAGGCAAAACTGGTTGACAGTTATGTAAGTTTATTTTCCCGACTGGAGAATAAATAAGATCACTGAGTAAGGATGAAAATTGGCGTAATAGGGACCAGGGGTTTTCCTGAAATACAGGGAGGAATAGAAACTCACTGTATGGAACTATATTCACGTCTGAGTTCAATTGAGGGGAACCAGATAACTGTTTACAGGAGAACACCCTATCTGAATGAGGCGAACAGGAATCATAAGTATAAAAATATAAGATTCGTTGACATTGCGGTTCCGCGAAGTAAGAACTTTGAAACACTTTTGCATTCCTTTCTTGCAACTATTCATGCCATTTTTCAACCTTATGATATCGTTCATTATCATAATACTGGTCCCGGATTCTTTATTCCGCTTCTTAAATTTAAGAATGCAAAGATTTTCTTTACATACCATAATGTCAGCTACACCCAAAAGAAATGGAGTCATTTTGGCAAAAGATTCCTGAATTCATCAGAAAAGATCAGCATGACTACATTCAGATTATGTAATTTTCATTTCCGAAATAATAAGGTCCGAAATGCTGGCTAAATACAATATCAGGAATCACAAGGTAATTCCAAATGGAGTTAACCTTCCGGTGCTGGCTGTTAATTCGGAATATATTGAATCCCTTGGACTTCAAAAGGGAAAATATGTTATTGCAATTGGGAGGTTCCTTGAAGAAAAGGGATTTGATTATCTCATCAGGGCTTTTGTAAATGCTGATATAAGCAGTTATAAATTAGTTATAGCAGGTGATACTGATTACCCGACAGAATATTCCGGGAAACTGAAGTCGCTGGCAAAGGAAAATGGAATAATACTAACCGGCTTTATTAAGGGTGAAAAGCTTAAGCAGGTCTATTCCTGGGCAGGCTTGTTCATAATGTCTTCCTTTGAGGAAGGATTGCCCATTGCTCTTCTGGAAGCTATGAGTTACAATATAGATGTTCTTGCCAGCGATATCCCTGCTAATCTCCAGATCGGACTCGATAGGGATGATTATTTTAAGGTTGGTGATGAAAATGACCTGAGGGAAAAAATGATGAAGAAGCTTACTGGAAGAAAAGAACATAATTTCAATAAATTCTTATCAGAACGCTTCAATTGGGACAAGATAGCCCTCGATACTTATAATACTTACAAAAACTATATTAATTCAAATGAAACTTAGAGGAGGAATAATTGGTCTTGGCAAAATGGGACTCTCCCACGCAGCCATTGTTGGTCCCCATCCTAATGCAGAACTGGTAGCAGTATGCGATACTTCTTCATTGATACTGGATGCTTTTAAAAAATTCACAAGTGTCAATGTTTATACGGATTACATCAGGATGATTGACAACGAAAAGCTTGATTTTGTTATAGTTGCGACACCAACCCGGTTTCACTATCCAATAGTGAAATATGCTCTTGAAAAAGGGATTCATACATTTTGTGAAAAACCTTTTAGTCTTAGAACAAATGAGGGAGAAGAGCTGGTGAGCCTGGCTGACCAGAAATGGCTTGTTAACCAGGTTGGCTACCATAATCATTTTATTGGCACTTTTATTGAATTGAAAAGACTCTTAAAAGCCAATATCCTTGGTGAACTGGTTCATTTTACAGGTGAAGCCTATGGTCCGGTTGTTACAAAGGAAAAAGGAGGTACCTGGCGCTCAGATCCCGAAGAAGGGGGGGGGTGCTTGTTTGACTATGCGTCGCATGTAATTAATCTTATCCAGGAGATCGCAGGGCGACCGGTCAATGCAAAAGGGACACTACGCAAAATGATTTATTCGAAAAATGTTGAAGATGCTGTATACTCAATGCTGACACTCGAAAGTGGGCTTACAGGTGTGCTCTCAGTGAACTGGAGTGATGAAACATATCGTAAGATGTCAACATCCCTTACACTGATCGGTAAAAAGGGCAAAATAATCTGTGATGCCACTGAAATTAAAATATATCTCAAAGAGGCTAATCCGAAAGAGAAGACTGGGCAAGGGATGGACCATAAAATACATTACAGAATTTGCCATTCCTGTAGACTTTTATCTGCGCGGTGAAGAGTACAGTGCACAAATCGATAATTTCATCGACTGTATTATAAAAAAGAAACAAAGTGAAATCAATTCCTTCGCTCAGGCCTTGAATACTGACAAGAATTATTGACTTGATTATTGCTGATTCAAAAAATTAAAAAGATTATTATGGACAAAGTATTATTTGGTGATAACCAGTTTTTTGCCGTAAGCCATTTATCAGATGAAAAATCGCGCGAACAGGCTATCCGGTTTAAGGATGATTCTGCAATTATAAAGGTGTTGGATCAGGCAATGGAGACAGGGATAAATACATTCATGTGCACCACTCATGACAGGATTGCAGCCATATGTGACCACATGCGTAATAACCCGGGAAAATACGGGAATTTCAATATTTTCCCCTGTATGCCTTATGCACATAAATATGCGAATGCAGTTACAGATCTTGGTATTGTCGGAACCATAAAACAGTACGTTCCGGGTAACATCTTCAGTACATTTACAAAAGGGGGGGTAGCCTATCTGAGAAAAGACTTCATCGGATTAATGGAATTGCTAGTGGATGCAGAACTTAAAATGTTCAAAGGTATTAACACGCCTGTCATATTTATCCAAAATGTTGTGGTTGATATGATACTTGGACTTAAAATGTATGAAGTCTTCAAAGCGTTTGATTCATACATAAGGAAAAAATATAATGCCGAGCCCGGCTATATAACAATGAATATGCCGGCATTGCTTGATGCCCTTAACTCAGTAGGTATTGAGAATCCAATCATATGCAGCTCAGTTAATAAACTGGGTTTCAGAATGTCGGGAGGCAAAGAGATCTATGAGAGATACTTGTCAGAAAAGCAATTCCGCCCCATTGCAATGCAGGTTTTGGCTGCTGGTGCATTTCGTCCTAAGGAGGCTATTGAATACCTGGGCAGATTCCCGAAAATTGAATCTGTTCTTTTCGGTGCTTCTTCAAAAAACCATATCCAGGAAACCAAGACTCTTATTGAGACTCTTCTGATAAAAAACTGACCTGATCGGATATTATTTTTAACCTGATAGTCCTTAATGGATTATCAGGTTTTTTATTTTACATTTGTTTATCCTGTAAATTTGATATTACAACTGCAGGTTATTGATTGGATATTTGATCAGATGGCTTTTTAGCTGCCAATATTTTAAGAAAGATGAATTTCATAACTGGAATCTGGAATAGCTTTATAAAACTGTTATTGCTGAAAAGCAGCGACAGGCAAAGGATAAATTATCTCCGCAAGCTCGGAATGAAAATAGGGGATAGGTGCAGGATCAGGACAATGAAGTTTTCCACTGAGCCTTATCTGATCGAAATAGGCGATCATGTTGCAATAGCTGCAAATACGGAATTTATAACCCACGATGGGGCTACATGGTGCTTTGAAGATGATGTTGAAGGTGGGGGGATCTTTGGCAGAATAATAATCGGCAACAATGTGTTTATAGGAATTAACTGCATCATTCTTTCAAATACAACAATCGAAGATAATTGCATTGTTGGAGCTGGAAGTGTAGTCAGGGGACATTTTCCTGAAAATTCAGTTATTGCAGGAAATCCTGCTCAAATAATATCTAAAACAGGCAGTCCAGAGGATGCTGTCACGGCAGAACCCAGGGCTGCTTAAAACAAAAAACCTCACAGCTCTTCAAAAGGACTGATTGTCAGGGAATCATTTCGGAATTAAATAAGATACTCCGCCTTATCTTGAAGCCTTATCCCATGTTTTCGGACTTCACAGGATTTCAATATAAGTCTAACCTTTTCCAGGTTGTTAATATCTGATTGATACTTTTGATAAACGCTCAGAATACTGTTATGAATGTAGGAAATTCAGTGACATTCAATCAATATATCAGTGATATTATAGTGTTTATTATAGATTGAAGTTGCGGACCAGAAAAGATGCACTGCATTTGACATTAGAAGTATATAATCATAATTTTACAGGGGTGGAATAGAATCACTGAATGAGAATTCTGATTAAAAATATTCATTTTAGTTTTATTCCTGTGGATGTCAGGAACTTCCTCCGCTGAAGCCCAGGGAACAAGAGTTAATTTTCCAAATCCCTAAAAGCGGTACTATACTAATATATTCTCACCTTGATGATGATTTGATCTGGATGTTGCCTTTTTGGTCAATTACGGAGAAATTCATTGGTGGAGCTATGCCAACCGCTCCACGCTACAATACTATCATTCATCAGCAGCAGGCATTTCTTGATAACAATGGATATGATATCGATTATGAGTCAAACTGGTATACCCCATGGGATCCTATCACAGATCGTGAATATACTGAGTATTACTGGGCAAATGATCCTTCCTACTCCTATCTTTCCGCGGATCATATCGAATACCGGTCACACCTTAACAGGGTCCAGATGCCAGCTAAGGAGATTAATAAGGTAAAGGCCAAGCTTGAACAATTTTTTGCTGATCCCGGGATGAAAAGAGTCATTACCCATAATAACTGGGGAGAATATGGCCACGCCCATCATCAGGCAATAAATCAAGCAGCAAGAGAGCTGGCGGTTAAATACAGAAAAGATGTCTGGATGCTCGGATGTGATAATGGAGTTTTCAAGGATATAAATGTCCCCTCCGGTATTAAATATACGATGGGCGATTTTAATGATCAGGATTTATACCTGGGGATAAGAAAAATTTATGAGAACAATGGAAGATGGACATGGTACACTGACCCTGACCGTATTCCATCAGGAGAACATAAATTCATCGAAATAGTAGAGGGCGGTGTAGATAAATCAAATATTCTGACAGGAGTCAGTATTACTACATCGGGACCTTATCAGGATGAACCAGGGGCCTATATTTTTGATGGAAATGATGATTATATGACCCTTAAAGGAAATAATAATGGTTCTTTTACAATTGCATTGAAAATCAGACCCGACCAGATCAGGGAAATGGATATTTCAGCAATGTCGGAATACCCATTCTCGGGGAAAAACGACAGGAACCTGTATATGAACAGCGATGGCCGGATTTCAGCAAGGGTCTATGACGGAAGTTCCAGGGTAGTTACATCATCGGCAAGAATCTCGGCAGACACCTGGACACACATCACAATCACCGGGAATGGAAGCAATTTGAGATTATTTATTAACGGAACCATTGACAGGACAATTTCTGCAGGGACGGCAATTACAAATTATTCAACGCCTGAATTTGTGCTGGGACAGGCAACTGAAACGGATAAATATTTCGACGGTCAGATTTGTGATGTGAGAATGTATAACCGTGCCCTTTCTGATAATGAAATCGCTCAGCTAAGTGGTAAAGGTTATACAGTAACTTCAACCGCCGCGACCGGAGGTACAATAACTCCTTCGGGATCAATTGCCGTTAGCGCCGGCGCAGGCATTTCATTCATTATCAGGCCGAGTCCAGGGTACAGGATAGCTGATGTCAGAGTAGATGGTGCCTCTGAAGGAGCGATCTCTTCTTTTGAATTCAGTGATATTTCAGGTAATCATACTATCACTGCAACTTTTCAGCCAATAACTATTCCGGTTTTATCTGAAGCTGGCCCGGGTGGAAGCATTAACCCCGAAGGTACAGTTAATGTTAATTATGGATCAGATCAGACATTTACAATAAAGCCTGATATTGGTTACCATATCTCTGATGTTAAAGTAGATGGTACTTCAATAGGTAGAATTTCTGAATTCACCTTTAGCAATATTACAGCAGATCATACAATTTCAGCGGAATTTTCAATTAATACTTATACGGTTACCGGAAATTCCACTGCAGGAGGTTCAATAATTCCTGAAGGTGCCAATACGGGTAATTATGGATCAACCCTGGTATTTAAATTGGTGCCTGATATCGGCTACCATATCTCTGATGTTAAAGTAGATGGTATTTCCATTGGCAGTATTTCTGAGTTCACTTTTAATAATCTGACAGCAAATCATACTATAACTGCAGAATTTTCAATTAATACCTATCATGTTACAGCGGAATGCAGTTCAGGCGGTTCAATTACTCCTTCCGGTGAAGTCATTTTAACCCATGGGATGGATCAGGTATTTATAATTTCTCCTCAAAACGGATATCAGATTGATGATGTGCTGGTAGATGATATCTCAGTTGGGAAGGTGTCTGAATATATTTTTAAAAATATAGCCGGAGATCATTCGATTTCGGCACGCTTTATAAAAACTTTTACTATTTCGGCAGCTGCTGACTATGGTGGATCCATAACACCTTCTGGTATAATTATTTTACCAGAGGGTACTTCAATAAAATTTACTATTACGCCAGACAGGGATTACCGGATCAGGGATGTTACTGTGGATAACTATTCTATCGGAGATGTTGCAGAATATACATTTACGGGAGTTGTATCTGATCATACCCTCTCAGCATCATTTACTAACAGTATTGATATTGTTGTATTTCCCAATCCATTTAATAAACAACTGAGTCTGAGGATCAAATCCCCTGCTGAATATCAGTTTGAAATGTTTATTATGACGCTTACCAATAAGATTGTATATAGACAGGATAACATCCCTGGAAATAGCCTGACTCAAATCAATCCGGACTTAGCTCCAGGTTCATATATACTAAAATTATATTTAAAGGGGAATAGCGTTTTTACAATAAAGATTATCAGGTATTAGATAATTCTTATTTCTGCCCGGAATTCTATTCAGAACGTACTTCTGCCTTTTCGTCAGTATCAATGAGTTCTATATTGATCCCGTACTTTGCCAAAAGGAATGCAATGTTCTTATTGTTGAACGCTTCACCGGGTTGAGGAGGAACAAGGGTTATCAATCCTTTATTCTTGAGATCCTTCATCCCATCGTCGATGTTATCGCACCTGAAACAGATGTGATGAAAGCCACCGCCCCGGTTTACGAAATTAATCAGTGAATTGTTATCTTCCAGTGGCTCGATCAACTTTATAGTAAGGCTATTTTTCTTCTTTAAAAAGACCACTTTAACTTTCTGAAGGGAATTAATTACGATTCCTGTCATTTGCTTGTAGCCAAAAACCCTTTCCCAGTAGGCTATCCCCTCCATGATGTCCTTTACGGCGATACTAATATGATCAATTACCATTTCAGAGTTTCCCTTTTATTTTCTTGCCTGTTGCACTGATAACCAGCTGTTCCTTTAGTTCAAATACCTGTGGTACCTTATAAAGCGCGAGGTGCCTGGCACAATGTTGCCTGATTTTATCAAGCATTTGGTCTTTACCATTTTCTGACCGGATTACAACAGTAGCCTTAAGAGCTTCTCCAAGGAGCTGATCTTCGATTCCTTCAATCGTACAATCCACTACTTCAGGAAGTTCAAGAATGACAGCTTCGATTTCTTTAGGACTGATTCTTTTGCCTCCTACCTTAATTATCTCTTTTTTCCTGGCTGTAAGGAAAATATAGTCATCCTTATCCACTGTTCCAAGATCGCCGGTGTATAACCAACCATTTCTGATTGTATTTTTCGTTCCCTCCTCATCCCCGAAATATCCAAGCATTATATTATCTCCACTGGCAATAACTTCACCAATCTCTCCCGGTTTGATTTTTTCTCCTTTCTCGTTTACTACTCTTAATTCCACACCAGGGATCCCCTTGCCCATCGATCCTTTCCTGGTCTCATAGAGTTCCGGCGGAAGGTAAGACAATCTGGCTGTAGCCTCAGTCTGCCCGTACATAACTATAAATGTTATTTCAGGATGACTTTTCCGGAATTCATCAATGAAAATTGGAGCCAGTTTCCCTCCGGCCTGAGTAACGTATTTAAGATCAGGGAATTTTGTGGTTTTAAAGTTGTCTGATTTCCTGAGTAATATCTGGAAATGACTTGGTACTCCTGCAAATCCTGTGCATTTATAATCATGAAGATTGTTAATTATGCTGCCCAGAAAAATGAATGAGTTATTCAGAACTATTGATCCCCCAACCCTTAAATGTGTATGTAAAAGAGATAATCCGTAGCAATAATAGAATGGGAGCACAACAAGCATCCTGTCATCAGAGTTCAACTTAAGGTAAGTTACAATGGATTCGGTGTTGGCTATCAGGTTTTTATGAGAGATCATAACACCTTTCGGGATACCTGTCGATCCGGAAGTGAATATTATCTCAGCACAGGTATTGACATCAAATTCTCCTTCTTTTTCAAAATGGGCATTTCTGAATTCCTCGCTTGAGATTGTATCGGGGAAGATACATTTTACGTCACCAACCGTTACCTTCTTTTCAATTTCCCTGGTCATGAATATCATAACCGGATTTGTCAGATTGGTAATGAATTCCAGATTCTCCTTTTCAATGTTCGGATCGAGAGGTATGCATACATTACCCGATTTTAATATGGCAAAATATGCAGTAAGAAAGAACCTGTTATTTACCGAAAGGAGCAGAATGTTTTTATTTCTTCCGAATTCTTTTCTGAGCCTTGATGAAAGCTGGGATGATGCGCTGTATAGCTCCTTGAATGAAAGGTTTTCTTTCCCGACCAGAAAAAGCTTTTCAAGATCAGAAGTCTTCTCAAAAAAGTAATCAAATGCATTCATTTATTTAAATCTTAATTATATTCCGAAATAATCCCTGACAGGCGGCATCCTTAAGTACTCTGTAGTATTGCGTTTCCGCTCAAAGTTCCTGAACAGTGCGTCAACTCTTTCAGATGTTTCTCCCATCACTGAGGCAACTTCCTGTGGCGTGTAGCCATTCTCGAATCCATACCAGAATATATCCATAAGTTTAAAAGGAAGCTGGTAAAAGAACTCTTCCTGGGTCTGTGTTGCTGAATAGGTGTCTGTTGTTGGCGTTCTTTCGATGATGCTTCCAGGAACTCCAAGATACTCCGCCAGTTGATAAACCTGTGTCTTATAAAGGTTGCCAATAGGCATCACGTCGCCAGCTCCGTCTCCATGCTTTACAAAGAATCCCTGTTCCTGTTCGTGCTTGTTTGGTGTCCCGATAACCGCATAATGGAGAGCTTCGGCATTATAATACAGGATTGACATCCTCGATCTCTGCTTAAAGTTTGAAGCCGCAACGATCTGGAGATATTCCTTTGCATGGAGCATTTTATCATGCTGAATTCCTTTTTCATCAATTATGCTCAGTGTAAAGAGGGGAGGGAGATTACTGTAAAGGCCGCTCTGCCTTATACCGATCTTCATTTTGTACGTTTTGGGATCATATTCAGGAAAGACCCTTTTTACAGCCTCATCGCGTCTTTCGTAGCATTTGAACCCATCGAGAGCCTCAGTTATTTCTTCCTTTATTGTTTTTATGCCAAATTTCCGTGCCAGTTCAAGCGCCAGTTCTTCACTGTCGGGGCTTGAGTCTTTTTCGGGCATTATAATTCCCAGTACTTTGTCGGCTCCAAAAGCCCGCACAGAAAGTGCCATACAGACCGAAGAGTCAATGCCTCCGCTTATTCCAACAACCGCTCCTGTTCGTTTGAATTTGTACAATACATCCAGCTGGAGCTTACTGACTATTTCATTTACAGCATTTTCTGCATTTTCAAGCAAGATTATCTCTTTTGAGAAAGGTTTTTTATTTTTCATAGAATGGATTTTTATTTCTCATCTATTATTTTCAGGTTGTGTAATGTCCTGTTCCGGAGGTTTTCCTGAAGATTTTCAATGAATTGATTATAAATCAAATGTGTGGATATGACTGATACAAGCACCATATCATCAACTTCTGATGAATTCCCGCTCTTCTCTATTTTCTGAAGCAGATTCGAGACAGAATCAAAGTCAAAAATCCCTGCTTTTCTGAAATACTCCGGAGAGAGCATTTCTTTTACGTATTCTGGTGAATTATTATTCTTGGTGAAGGCATTTTTAATAGGAGCCCTGTATGGTTGTTTAGAGCGTTTTACTATCGAATCCGGAATCTTGTTCTGCATAAGTTTCTTGAGCAGGAATTTCTCATTAAGGCCATTCAGTTTAAAATTGTCGGGCAATTTGTTGCAGAACTCAATAACACGGTAATCAAGAAACGGATAACGCCCTTCAACCGAATTGGCCATTGCCATGCGGTCGCCCTGAGAGGAGAGAAGATAACCGCTCATGAAAACAGAAGTCTCAAGCCATTGAGCCTTCTGAAGATAATCCCATCTGTCAAATCCTTCAGGGAGCTTTTCTTCGAGGTTATCCAAAGGAGAATATCCTGCCAACTCTGATTTAATCTGATCAGAAAAGTGTTTTTTAATATGGTTGGAGTTATTCCATCTCAGCAGGTGAGAGTAGAATGGATTTTCAACATCGTCAAGCTTATATCCGTAAAACATTTTAAGAATTACTGGGTTGGCATCTTTCATCTGGGGCAGGAACGGATTAAGTTTTTTCAGCAACAACGGACGAATCCTGGAATCAGGTTGTTTTGCCCAGAATCTTCTGACCCTAGCTTCCTTGAAAATATCATAGCCTGCCAGCATTTCGTCTGCTCCCTCTCCTGTAATGACCACCTTGATATTGGAATCCCTTACAAGCCTGGAAAGCAGATACATCGGAGCAGGCGCCGTTCGTGTTACCGGAGTCTCTGCATGCCAGATCACACTGGGGAAACTTTTTGAAATATCTTCCGGAGTGCATATAATAGACTTATGCTTTGTATTCAGATAACGTACAGCTTCATTCTGGTAAGATGTTTCATCAAAATCACTGTCGTCAAAGCCTATCGAAAAAGTATTCAGTATTCCCGGCTCAATATTCTTTATATAAGCTACAGTAGAACTTGAGTCTATTCCTCCGCTTAAATAAGCAGCGACTTCGACATCGGCTCTTAATCTGATTTTAACAGCATCATAAAACAGCTCATGAAACTGTTCCAGTGCTTGCTGTAGCGTCATCGATTTTAAGGAGTCATTATACTGAAGTTCCCAGTATTTCTCTATTTTTAATCCTTCCCTGTTATAGATAAGGCAGTGTCCCGGTGATAATTCATAAATATCCTTAAATGCAGTCCCGGGAGTTATTGCTGTCCAGAAGGTATAAATCTGCGACAGATTTTTGTTTGATAATTCCGGCTTTATATTTTTCTGAGCAAAAAGTGATTTTATCTCTGAAGCGAATGAAAATGCTTTTTCAGAAATATTATAAAACACCGGACGTATTCCAATTCTGTCGCGGGCAATAAAAATCTCTTCTTTTAGCTTATCCCATATGGCAAAAGCGAACTGCCCGTTAAGCATTGACAGGCAGCTTTTACCATAAGTTGCGTACAGTCTGAATGAGTACTTCAGTATCGGATTGTGTTTGAAAGGTGCATCCTTTTTTTAGAAGGATCTCTTTCAGTTCAGGATAGTTGAATATTTCTCCGTTAAAAACGATCCAGAATCTACCTGAAGGATCGGACATGGGTTGTTGTCCTGTTGAAAGATCTATGATGCTTAACCTGGCATGTCCGAGAGTGGCATTAGGAGAAATGTAAATACCGCTTTCATCCGGGCCTCGGTAATTGAGGGCACAGAGCATCTTTTCGATTACGGGCCTGATATCCGTCCGGCCCCTGTAATCTATGATCCCTGCGATTCCGCACATTATCAGTTACCGTTTTTACGAATTATGAAATCCGTGATCGCATTAATTGATTCAAAATTCTCTTCAACCAGATCCGAATCAGAAGTTTTTATTCCGAAGTTTTCTTCGAGGTAGGTTATGAGAACAACAAAACCCATTGAATCAAAATATCCTTCTTTAAATATAAGGGAATCATCCTTAATCTTGTCTTTTTCAACAAAAGTTGCCTGTTGAATATATTCCTTGACTTTTTCCCTGACAATAGCTGCATCAATACTCATAATGGTATGAATAAATATTAGAATAGATAATTAACTGAAAATGAAACAAATTATTGCTTAATTCCTGATGTAATAGTTGCTGTAATGACGATATGAACTCTTATGGAGATTAAGGTCATTATAGACAATTTCATAATTGCTGAGCTTGTTGGTCTTTAGATTATTAATTACATTGGAGAAGATGTCTTTCCGTGTATAGTTGTTCCTTATTACCATCAGCACCTTTGACGCATATTTCATCATGAGGATTGCATCAGCAACAATACCGACAGGAGTTGTATCAATAATGATATAATCATATTTATTTTTCAGATAGTTGATAAGATTATCGAGAACTCCCGATTCCATAAGTTCTGACGGATTAGGAATTACCGGGCCTGCTGAAATAAAATCGAGATTTGTAATTGCAGTATTCCTGATTATATTCCTCTACTGAGGCTTTTTTAGTCATGAAATTTGACAGGCCCTTTGTATTGTCTTCCTTAAGTTTTATATGCAGTGTAGGACGTCGTAAGTCACAATCTATAAGCACAGTTTTATAGCCAACCGAAGCAATGGATGAAGCAAGGTTCAGCGAAACGAAACTTTTTCCATCCTGAGGCTGTGAAGATGTAACAAGAATAACTTTCGATTTTTCATGGTCCGATTTCAGGAAAAGACTGCTCCTGAGATTCCTGAATGACTCTGAAATTGCCGATTTGGGAAATTCTGCAACCACTGCTTCACTCTTGAGGTTATTGCTGTATATTACACTCATAACAGAACGGTGAAGCATATACTCTGCATCATTTATGCTTCTGATCTTGTCATCAAAGAAATCTCTTAACATGAGATAAAGTGTCGGTAAGAGTAATCCGAAGAATAAGGCCATAAGGTAATTGATAGCTTTCTTTGGTGATGTGATCCTGGAAGTAATATTCCTTGCAGGTTCAACTATTTCATAATCAGGACGGGTGGAAGCCAGTGAGATCTGGGCTTCCGATCTTTTCTGGAGAAGGAACGTATATATTTCATCATTCAGGTCGAACTTCCTTTGCATGCTGACCATATTCATTTCTGTCCTCGGAAGGCTTGAAGCCTCTCTTGAGAGCTTATTCTGACGGTAGTCAAGCTCATTCAGTGAAAGAGTAAGCGTGTTAAGATTGTTTGTGAAATTTTCAAGGATAGACTGCTTCAGAATATTTATCTTAGTGTTAATTTGCTCGACAAAAATGTTTTTCTGGGGATTGCTTCCGGCAAGAAGTGTTGATCTTTGAGAAACCAGATCATACAGGTTTGTAATAAGCTGATTAATTATCGGATCACTTACATTCATGGCAGAGGGAGGTTGAAGCCCCGCCATATCCTGGTTCGCCTTCATGTAATTAATTACATAAGTGTAATATCTTTCCTGAACCTGTAGAGTGGCACGTTCATTTTCAATCTCATTCATCTGCTCATATATTCTTTGACCCTGGAAACTCAGGTCCACCACCTGGTTTACCGACTTGTAGTTTCTCAGTTCAGATTCTGATATTACCAATGAATCGGAAATATCCGATATCTGCGAGTCAATGAAACTTACTGTTTTCGATGCCATATTATTCTTTTTGGCAAGATTCTCCTCAAGGAATGAACTAAGATAGCGGTTAAGAAAAGTAATTGTCTTATTAAGATTACTTTCTGAAAATCTGATATTTATAATTGATGCCAGGGGTGATGCTTTTTCGATTTCCAGCTTTTTAAGGAAGTCTTTTGCCAGGTAGTCAAGATGATTGAGTTTAAAATAATACTTGTATTTAATCTTCGGATTCTGATTTAGAAATTCTTTATTTAAGGATACAGATAACCTCAATGTTCTGTTACTTATTGTTTCATTAAATTTACAAATAGTATCTACCTCCACAGTATTGTCTTCACTTACAATAAGATTATCAACATAATTATATAATGAAACCTTATTTTGAGAAACCGTAAGCCTGAAGGAAGATTCATCAAGAATTGAAATATAGATTTTTACATCAATGGGTTGGATATGCGACTTATCTATGCTGACTGTAAAAGGAGATGTACTGAAAAGTTCATCTGACTGCTTAAATATTTTTTTGTATTCACTGAAATAGGAGACCTCAAGATTCATGCTGTTGACAGTTGAGTAAACAAGAGCAAATGAGCTGAGATTAGTAATGTCGTTTTCTAATTTGTTTACTGATTCAAGAGCCTGCATGCCGCTGAAAAACTCATTTGAACTCAGGATAGAGGATGTTTTATTTTCGACCGGGCTCAATGAAGCCGATGCCTCATAAACTTTATGAGAAAATAAATTAAAAAGGAAAGCAATGGCAATGCACAGACCCATCAATGCCATATATAAGTACTTTAGCGAGGCAACCTTTAGCAGGAAGTATTTCAGAGGAGCAATCGATGATTCCGGTTCTATTGTCTTTAACATTGTTTTTAGGTTTATTGATAGCTTACACCAAATAAGAGCAACACTGCAACCAACGTTGTTATCGAAGTTAATATTGTTGTATATGTAATGTTCTGATAACTTGTTGAAATTGATTTTAAAGGTTCGACGACAATAACGTCATTGGGTAAAATATAATAGAAATCCTTACTGGCAATTTTCGAATCAGAAAGATTAAGCTTATGATGCATTATTTTATCGCCCTCCTGCCTGATAAGTATGACATTCTTCCTGTTTCCGTAACGGGTGATACCGCCGCCGAGAGCCAGTGCTTCATAAATATTCAGTTTATCCTGTGTGAATGTGTAGGCACCCTGCTGCTGAACCTCCCCTAACAGGGACACCTGGCTATCAATATATTTTACTAATATTGTAGTATTGGCTACATATTCATTCAGCGCATTCTGGATTTTTGTTGCTGCATCAGTTAGCGTAAGTGATCTTAAATTTATTTTTCCGACAAACGGGAAATCAATATCGCCTGCTTCATCAACGAGATACCCGATAATGTTGTCGACGGCATCAGTGTAATTTGCTTCAGTGGGGAAATCAAATATCTGCCTTGTTTGTGGATCTATACTTATAATTCTTATGTATATTCTGTCGAATGGCAGAATGGGTTTTTGAGTCTTTGGATTGACTACAGGCTTCTCAAGTTCATCTATATCATTGAAATAGCTCAGTTTTTCTACTGGTACGCAAGAACTTATGAATAACATAAACAATAGCGCAAACCACAGATTGGGGTAAGAGGATGTAACTTTTTTCATAAATGTGTTAAATAAGATTATCAAATTCCTGTTCTCTGGAAAACAGTTTTTATTGTTTTGAGCAAAATTATGAAATCTAATCGAAGTGACCAACTGTCG
Organism: uncultured Bacteroidales bacterium; assembly: GCA_963702415.1. GTDB lineage: Bacteria > Bacteroidota > Bacteroidia > Bacteroidales > VadinHA17 > LD21. Next base: position 143,435 of record CAVPCP010000011.1, read on the forward strand.
ATATATGCCAGATCCATTTCCATCCATTTTTCAAATTTAACATTATTACGGTCAGGTATTATCTGCCAGAAGCACGATAATCCGGGTTTTACAGATAAACGTCGCAACTGCCATCTTTTGTATTGCTCTGTCTCACTTTTTAATGGTGGCCTTGGTCCGATTAGCGACATTTCCCCCTTTAAAACGTTTATAAGCTGAGGCAATTCGTCAAATCCTGTCCTTCGGAGGAACCTGCCTATTGGAGTTATTCGCGGATCATCCTTGATCTTGAATACCGGTCCGTCCATTTCATTTTTTGATTCAAGTTCATCCCGGATCTTATCAGCTCCCACAACCATTGTCCTGAATTTGTATAAATCGAACTGCCGCCCGCGCAATCCTACTCTTGCCTGCCGGTATATCACCGGACCTTTAGAGGTCAGTTTTATAAATAATGCAATGAATAGCATCAGGGGAGACAATATAACTAATAACAACAGAGAGAAATTAATATCCATAATTTTTTTGGTGGCCAGAGCGAAAGGTTTATAGGGCACATTAATAAATGTCAGAAATTTCTCGTTGCCAATAACCGAAGTAAATGCATTTGTGAGGTTAAGCTGAATATTCTGGTACCTTAACCTGAAAACAACACCCAATTCTTCACACGACCTGATCGTCTTCCGGACTTCAGACGGGCTAATATCCTTTTTCAGATAGATTACCTCATCAATGGTATCAACTTCCATAAGGTCATTAAGTACCATCTTTGGATTTCTCCGGCAGAATTTTATAGATTCTTCCATACTTTTCAATAAACCGTTCCGAGCTTGAGAAAATGAAGGTAATTCTGTAACCCCAGTCAATATTCCGACGCAGTTCCTCAACGAAAGGAGATGGATGAATCATCTGCAAAAAGGATGATATTAACATGATTAAATCCTTTTGCCCTGTATATTTTAAGGACTTTATATTCAAGGGTTCTTGAAAAAAACAAGAACAGGAATCCAAGAAAAGCAAATTCAATAAGAAACAATCTGGAAAGATAGGCCAGCTTGAAAACAAAATATATTATAAGAAGTACAACAGTGATGGCTACAGCCGATTGAATATACTCAAATAACAGGGTCCGGTATCTTTTCGTCCTGGGGATCTCTGTTACCTGAATAATATATAGTGTTATCAGCCATATTGGCAGGATGGCCAGAAATATAAGGGTCAGGTCTCTTCTTTCGAAAAAAAGAAGGTCCCTTCACCATAGTAATTAAGCATGAATGCGATCTGGAATGCAACTGCTATTGCGAGAATATCAATTAACCCCAGAATTATATTCATAAGGTTCCACTTCTCGAGAAATGGAATTACTTTAAGCCGGATAAAAGGATTGAAAATATCCATTATTTATAAACTAAAAAACCGGGTATTTATTTTTACAAATATCTCACCAAAAAATGACATATTTATTTTTATTTTTCACCGGATTGAAGGCAAATAGTTAATAACTGTTTATTCACACGTTTTTCTAAGATTCTGAGCCCAGAAAAAGGTCATACCATTTAAATCTGTAATATCAATAACTTTAAAACCATACTCTTCCATTAGTTGATTTACTCCTTTCTTTGAAAGGGCTCGTTCAGATTTTAAATTAAAAATATTCACAATCCCGGTGAAGAATTTGCCGGAATTGTAAAACGATGCGCCCTTTCGGTGTTGCTTGTTGTTTTTAAAACAACCTACAAAATATGCTTTGGATGGTAATATCCTGAAAAGTGTGTGCAGGAAGCTTTCAAGATGTTTGACCTGATTAAGTTTCTTAAGGTTTATCAGAGTTTTTATCCCTGCCATATCCTTATGGTCATAATAATAGTGATGCATTGAAGAGAGAACCATCAGATTTGGTTCTTTTGCAAGTCCGGTCCATGTAAGGTACTTAAATAAATCATCACCTCCTTCCGCGATTATATTCTCCATTACGGGATTTGTAAATGATCGTTCATGAAGCAACAGCTTTGCATTGAAATTCTCGCTGGTCAGTTTGTTATTAATTACACCTCTTTCCAAAACCGAAATGTTTTCCATTTTATTTTGTTTTGTTAACGAGGTAAAAGTATCTATAAAGGGTATAGCTGTCAAGTAGGAGAAGCCCATTTAATGGCTAAATACGAAGTGATTTCACTATGCTCGTCCTTAAATACCGGACACATATCCTACAGGTATTGCTGTTTAAGGAAAGATTAAGCGCTTATGTCAAATCCTGAATCTAATTTATATTAAATTCTTATGTTTTTCCATAAATTACTCAAGACTGTGAAATTAAAATATTGATAATCAATTTATTGTAATTTATGGATTATGCTGATTTGTCAATGTGAAAGGTTTCCCTGATTTTGACAAATGACTTTATAATATAGATAAAAAAGCAGGTTCAGTAGTATCTGTAAGTATTGAAAAAATCCCAAAAGTCTGAAATTCTTCTTTTTCAGAAATGAATTTAGCCAGAGGATATATTTGGTGGTGAATTAAAACCGAAAGTAGAAAAACAAAACGGGGTACTTTATTCCTGAGTTTTATCCTTATGATTTTCCGCGCAGAAATAAGTCATGTTGCTTATCTCAGTCATATCAACAATCCTGAATTTATGAGATTCAAGAAGTTTGATTACATCTTTCCTCGTCAAAAATCTGTCAGTCCTGGAGTCGAAAATATTTATCAGCTTGTTAAAGTGTCTGAAAGACTGATAAAAGGGAACTGCCATTCCGCCTCTGATTTTGTTGTCTTTAAAACATCCGACAAAGTTTGCTTTGACAGGAAGAACGCGGAAGACATTATTCAGAAAAGTGTCTATATGATTTATCCTGTTAAGTCTTTTGAGGTTTATTAAAGTCCTGACACCCTTAAGATCATTAAAGTCGTAATAATAATGGTGAATTGAGGAGAGAACCATAAGATTAGGATCCTTTGCCAGTCCCAGCCAGTTGACATAATGGAAAAAATTTTCACCTCCTTCAGCCAGAAGATTATCAAAAACAGGATTATTCTGATTCTCATCCATTGATACATTTTTATCTCCCATTTCTGCTTCAATGGGCTGATAATTAATTATTTCACTTTTATATGGTATACCTTGTCTTTCCATCAACCGGATCTGTTGAATCCGGTTATAAATTTAATAATAAAGAGTATCCCTGGCAAGCTTAAGCAAATCTCGTTCCTTTTTTACGGTGATAATAAAATTTGATTATGCAAATAAAACATAATGTTTATCAATAATTACAAGCCATTAATCATAAAAAATTGGTCGTTTGTCAAATTCAGTATGAAATTTATAAAGGAATTTAATGAAATTTAACACTTGGATAGGCCTGGTGAGTATAAAATATTATATATCAGTTGACTATACTGTTAAAAGATTTTTTTTTGCGTAATAAGACTTAGAAATAAGTTTTTGACAAACAGATGTTTTATTTCGACTAAAATTAAGCATGGCATTCTTTTATGGGCACTCTTTTGTTTCCCTGTTGAGCGCTTTCAGCCAGGGAAAGTATGCTGTTGATATTGCAATAGGATCTGCGGATCATACAACATTAGTAACTGCGGTAAAAGCTGCCGATTTAGTGACCATTAAAGCTCACTGATTAATTCAGTGAGCTTTTTTTTAAAACATCAGACCCCGGGAATAGTCTCTCAAGTATTTTTTCACGGTAATTGAAAATAGTATCCAATTGCTTACTTATGAAGATGGTGTTGGCAAAAGCTCCTAAAAACCCAAAGGGTGGTTTATAGGATACAATGTCTGTCATGAGAACACCCTGACCGGCGGGTTCAATAAAGTGCTGATGATTCCACATCGAATATGGTCCTATTCGCTGCTCATCGACGAAATACCTCATTTCTTCAACATGGGTAATTTCTGTCACCCAAATCATTCTTATCCCCAATACATGTTTTACGGTGTAACTAATAATCATCCCCGGGTACATTCTTTCTGAAAGGTTTTTGGAAGTGATTTCAAAACCCATGTAATCAGGAGTAATCTCTTTTAAGTTTTTCGGAGACGATATAAAATCCCATACTTCTTCCATGGACCCGTTTACTATTTGTGTTTTATATAACTGATAAAATGCCATATATCATATTTTTAGCGTTGATATCCCCCCATCTACATGGAATATCTGTCCGGTAATCCAACCTGATTTATCAGAAATCAGAAATCCGGCCATTTCTGCTATATCATTTACATTGCCAATTCTTTTTAAAGGATGGCGCTGAGCATTTGCTTCCCGCTTTGCCTCATTGTTTAATAATGATTCAGCCAGCGGGGTATCAGTAAGAGAGGGAGCAATGCAATTGACCCTAATTTTTGGAGCAAGCTCTGCTGCTAAAGATACAGATAAGCCTTCAATTGCACCTTTCGACGCAGATACCATAGTATGAAAGTTAAATCCGGATTTAACGGCAACAGTGGAGAATAATACTATAGATGCAGCTTCTGAGGATTTTAGTTTTGGAAGAACAGCCTGAATAACTTTGACCGCTCCAACCAACTGAAGGTTATAATCCTGAACGAACTCTTCGGGTCTGATCCTGCCAAATGGTTTGAGAGTAATGTTTCCCGGACAATAAACCAATCCATCCAGAATGTCTGGCAAAAAATTAAAATTCAAGTTCGCGTCCAATACATTGCAGAAATGATACTCAGGCCCTGGCTCATTATTTTGAATTGGTTTAGTACAAAAAGTGCCATAAACTTTATTGCCGGAATCTGCCAGCATTTCTGCCAGTTTTTTTCCAATCCCGGAAGATGCCCCGATAATCAGATAGTTTTTCATTTACACAGTTTATTTCAGTAACTCATTTCATCTAAAATAACTTTTCCTCTGAATGCAATGAAATGCGATGGTAAATGCAAATTGCAATCGTGATAATAATTCTATGTCCATTTTGTCATCTTTATACGATATTAAGGGTCACGGAAGAAGGCAGAAATCTTATTAATATTGTCCGATTTTATGCTAAATTTACAATTAAACGACGAGGAAAAAAAAGCTAATGAAAAATCAACCCGGAATTGCAAAAATGATCAGAGCATATTTTCTGACCTCAATTATAGCTCCCATAGTATTGGGAACCTTGCTGGCTGTCCATTTGAACGGCCGGCTTGAGGTGCTCAATTTTGTAATTGTGTTAATTATCGGTATTGGTTTGCATGTAGCTACCAATGTGTATAACGACATTTATGATACCATCCAGGGAACAGATAAGGTGAATGTGCACCGCAATGAATCAAGCGGAGGTTCAGGTGTATTACTTGATAATCCTGAACTTATGGGTAAGATGTATCTTCTGGCCCGCATCGGATTGATTATGGCACTTGTAGGAACAATATCATTAATGCCACTTATAGATAAGAAGCTCTGGCCATATCTGTGGGGACTATATTTGCTATCAGCCTTTTTCAGCAAATACTATACTGCACCACCTTTTAAGCTGGCTTACAGGGGTTGGGGTGAAATATCCGTCTGGTTTGCTTTTGGTCCCATGGCTATACTGATAGCCATAGTGAGTCAAAACCTGGGATTGCATCCTTTGGTTTGGTTATTGATGCCTGCTACAGGGCTAAGCACTTCATCCATATTACTGGCAGGCCAGATGATCGATCTCGACGCAGATCGTGCAGGAGGTAAACACGGAGTAGCATCACGTATGGGCACAAGGTTTACATCAGTTCTTTATATTCTTGTACAATCAGGAATAATAGCAAATGTAATTTTGTTGTTCATCTTTTTCCCGGGTAATTCATGGCTTTTCCTTTTTGCACTCATCCCATACATTCTTATTTTTCCCAAAGCTGCAGGTATCATATTTAAAAATCATAACAACCCTGACTTAATAAAACATGGAGCTAAACTCACAGTGCTTATCCATGTGGCATTTTCCTTTTTACTGATAGTTGGTTTTGTGATATATGCATTTTTGTAACAGATAAACCTGTATAAGGTTTATTAAAAAATCCATGCCAGTAAAAAATAAAAAACAAAAGCCGTAACAGAACCAATCATATTTACCAGGTCATTAGGCGTAATAGATTCTAATGTCTTTCGTTTCTTAAAATAATTCATCTTAAGCATTTTGTCTTCAATAAAAGTTCCAAGCAGGGAATCCGCAAAGCAGGCAATAAAAGCCGAGAGGCTAAGAATTGCTATAATATCCCAATGCCAGGAGCTAAAAAAGAGATAGTATGATAAGGAAGAGATAATAGTTGCACCGGTCAATGCGGCCAAACTGCCAAAAAAAGAAATACCGCCATTGGTACCAGCTGGTACCATGCTCATTTTCGCCAAAGAAAAGCATCTTTTATTAAGCAAAGGACCAATTTCACTGGCCCAGGTATCAGCAGTCACGGCAGCCACGAAAGCAATAAAGAATAGTATAAATATTTCATTCCGTGTAAATAAAAATAAGACAGAGCTGGTTACTGCCCATAATATATTAGCGATAACCTGCCAGGCATTGCGGGCTGTGGGTTTATTTCCAACGCCTTTTATTGCATGCTGTAATTTTGTAAAAGCTGCGGAGCTCAGAAAGAAGAGCAAAACGGGCATCAGCCAGGGCCAACCTCCGATGCCTGCAAAATAAAAACCCAGTAAAAAGGCAACAAAGCTTCCCCGGCGGGTAAGAATATTGAATTTAAATAACAAAAAGCACCCTGGAGCCAAAGTAAATAGAATTGCGGACAAATAAAGGTAATCAACCTCATAATGATAAGTCAGTAAGAAAAACAAGGCGAGCCCGGCCGGAATACTGAAATTATCAGAACCTCGCATTGATGCTGTTTCAAGAATAACTGCCCATAATAAGGGCAAAAAGGATATACAGGATATTTAAACTCAATAAATCGGGCAAAAAAAGATAGAGAATCAAACAGGCAGAAAGGGTGTAAGCTATAATTCCGTAAATACTTTTTCTGTCATGGAACGTCCGAATCCAAATATTACCCTTTTGTATATGACCTGCAAAATTTGCCAATGTATCTGAAATGGAGAGCACCATTAAAGAGGACTGAAAATAATACAAGGGCAGATTATACAAAATCAAATAGGATGATAATATGCCAATGGGATAATAAAACGTACCCAGACTCGCATCTGTAGTTTTATGCAAGAGATGAAATTTTTTATAATTGAAAGTCAAAAAAGAGAAAATTGTACCGGCTAAAATCAAGTACAGCAAAACATTTTTTTCTACAACATAGCTAAGTATCCATATAATCAGACCTGTAAAAAGATGAATGAGTTTCCTGATAATTAGTCTATCCTGATATGTCATAGTTCTCTTGTCACTTATTTTTCTTTCCAGTGAACTGTCACAATAATTTCATTTCTCCTTCCCACCAAATCTTATTACCGCAACATCTTCATCTGGCGTGTTTTTTATTTGGACGCCGGGGTCATTAATAAAACTACAAAGCCTTTAGAAGTTTATCAACTTTGTTAATTACATCAAGTGATTCCTTTAAACTCGTAATTATTACCCAATCATGGAACATATCCGGATACTCAAAATAATTAAAGTATATGTTGTGTTCTTTCATTAACTGTTTAAATTTTTGAAGACATCTGCATTTAATATGTCTCTTGTACCTGTGAAAAGTGATATCCTGCACATACCGGTTAAGTCTCCATAAACAGGGCTTACACCGAAAATCTTTCAAATCTAAGTTTGCAGCATATTTCTGTCCGGCATTTTTAAGACCGGCAATACTTAATAAATTGTCCTCTTTGTCTAATCTCTCTAATATGGGATTACACATAGTGACATCTAACCAGGGAGAAAAAAATAATTATCTGATCAGGCTGCTTTTTATTTTCATCTCTCAATTGTTGTGTAAATCCTAATGCTAATCCACCACCTGCAGAATCCCCCATGAAAACAATACGTTTGGCAGGATACTCAGCTATCAATCTTGTAAATAATCCTTCAATAAAATCATATGTCTCTTTGCAGCTGGCTTCAGGTGTCAATGGATAGTCAGGAACAACTATTGTCGCACTGGTCTTACTCATTAATTTCTCAATCAGACTCCAGTGTTCTGTGCTGAGATTACTCATATATGCACCACCATGGAAATATAAAATAATCAGGTCAGATTTACTATCAATGGGAGAAACTGTCCATACCTTACGTGCGTTTTGTTCAGCTTCTTTAATATTAAAGTTCTTCAATAATGAATTAGGGATCTTTGCCGGTTCTTTTGCAAAACTGTTATGCTATCGCTTATTTGGCTGCCCATTACCCTCTGTTGCCAGAACAGCAAGCCGGCCGGTATTAAGAATGTACCTCGATATATTCCTTTATTGTACTCTGTTTATTCATATTCCTATAAGACTGTTTAGCCGGAATGCTGTTTTGATTGTTTTGTCCGTTACCTGGCAATATTTCTTATCATTCCCCTGAAAATAAATCCATGAAAAGGCAGAACGCTATACCAGTATAACCTGCCCCATAATCCTAATGGTCTGAAAGTTGCAGTCTGATGAAATACATTCTGATTGTCAATTCTGAATTCCAGCCAGGCCTCACCGGGAAGTTTCATTTCAGCAAACAGAAGCAATCTTTTTTCTCTCTTGTCGGCAATCAGAACCCGCCAGAAATCGAGGGCTTCGCCAGGTGAAATTTCAGTCTGGTTTTTTCTGCCCCTTCTTAACCCGACACCCCCGAATAGTTTATCAATAAAACCACGAATTCCCCAGAGCCAGTCGCCATAATACCAACCGTTACTGCCTCCTATTGACCATATTTTATTAAGGACCTTTTCACTGTCAGCGACATGAAGTTTCCTGTAATCAAAAAAGCATCCATGTACCGGGACTTCTGCATATCTTGATATTCCATCATTAAGAGTATTGGATGTAAAGCATCTTTCCAGCTCGAAGGAACCTGATTCAGCTCAATCTTTTTAAAAGCTTCTCTTATTGCATCCTCATAACTGACGGGAGTAATTCCAAGTAATTCTTTCAGATTGTTATCCTTGCAGATTACCTCCACTTTCATACTGTCGACAAGGTTTTGTGCAAGGGAATAGGAAGTTGAGGTAATAAAGTATAGCCAGTAAGATGATAAGTTTTGGTGTCATAACCGGAACAATTCCTATCCATCGCTTAAGCCCCCTTACCTTTGCAAATCTTAACAGCATCTGCTTATAGGTCATAATGTCAGGACCACCGATATCATAACTTTTATTAAATGTTTTTTCGTTGAGAAGCACCCCTGAAAGGAATTCAATAACATTACGTATTGCAATAGGCTGCGACTTTGTATTAAGCCATCGGGGAGCAATCATTACAGGCAATTTCTCTACCAGGTCGCGGATTATTTCGAAGGAAGCACTTCCGGAACCAATAATGATTCCGGCCCTGAGTGTTGTTAATGAGTAAGACCCTGAACCGAGTATTCTTTCTACATTTCTTCGACTGGTAAGGTGCTTTGATAATACTTCCTCATTTACTATCCCGCTAAGATAAATAACCTGACGGGCTTTGGTTTGTTGAATACAATTTTTAAAATTGATGGCAGAGATCTCCTCCATTTTTTCAAAATCACCTGTTGAAGTTGACATTGAGTGAATAAGGTAATAGGCTGCATCAATGTCAGCAGGGATATTTTTAAGTGTATCAGGTTTTAAGAAATCAACTTCAATTACTGATAAAGATGGTGACCTGTACTTCTCTGAATCAAACCTGGCCTTGTCGCGGACACAACAAATTACCTCATGGCCTTTGCCTAATAAGACAGGCAATAATCTTTGTGCTATATATCCGGTTGAGCCTGTCAGAAGTATTTTCACTTTTCAGTGTATTTTGGTTAAAAATAATATAATCTGATGTTGCCGGACAAATGTAGTAAAAAGGAAAAGCATTTTGCTCTTTTGCTTTTGCGGAAGCTGAGGAAGGACAAATTACCTTTTTTGTACGTTTCAGGTGATCGTGAATTGTTTTGTAAGACTAAAGTTGAACAATTTTTATGAATTTGTGTTTAATGTCTATTAACAAGTAAATAATTAATAATTAATAAAGAAAAAATTTATGAAAAAAGCAATTTCAATTTTTGCATCAGCAATTTTAGCTGTTTCGATCTTTACTCTATCTTCTTGTGAAGATGATGAGAAAATTACCTATGCCAATGTTCTGGTTACACATGCATCTCCTGATGCTCCTGGAGTTGACCTCTTGATTGATGATGTTAAGGTAAACACGCAGCCGCTTACATACCCCAATAATACTGGCTATCTGGATGCAGAAACAGGCACCCGAAACATCAAAGTAAATGTTGCCGGAACCTCCACCACCGTAATCAATGGAGACCTTGATCTGGAAGTAGATAAATACTACTCAGTATTTGCAGTAGATCAGGTATCGGAAATTACAGCTTTAGTACTTGTCGATGATCTGACAATGCCGGCAGCAGGGAAAGCCCATGTTCGTTTTATACATCTTTCACCCGATGCCCCGGCGGTTGATGTGGCAGTTGCAAGCAGTGGAGCTGTAGTATTTTCTGATATTGCATTTAAAGAATCTACCGTTTTTACTCCGCTTGACGCTGGAACTTATAATCTTGACGTTCGTGTAGCAGGAACTTCTACTGTAGCTCTGGTCTTGCCTCCAGTCACACTGCAGGCAGGTAAAATCTATACTGTGTTTGCAAAAGGTTTCCTTGCGGGAACTGGCGCACAGGCTCTGGGTGCGGAAATTATTGTTAACAAATAATCTATCTGGAATATAGGAAAAGCCCTGGCCTGAAGCCAGGGCTTTTTTTATAAATTGATTTACCTCATCATAAATTTTCAGCCTTTGATATTAATTTTGGTTAAATCCAGAGTAGGCTCAGAAGATTTTGGTTTAAGCGTTTTAGCTATGTGGTCTGGCAGCGAACCAGTATTGCCCGCATATTATTGTATGGTCTTACAAATAACATTATAAGCACTGAACAGTATTCAATCATTGTTGGCGTTGTTATCGCAAGCGCAGTTGTTCCGACACTGATTGCAAACAAGTTTTTCCTTCCCGAACATCTGCTTGAAAAACGAGTTTTTGATGACCAGTTGCCCGATATTTTAAAAGGAAGGAAGTAATAGATAGAATTTTAATAACTTTATATACAGCAATTTTAGATTGCAGATTAATGAGTAAAAAGATACACTTATCGGAAAATCATACACGGTCACTTTCATCAAGTTTAATAGTTGTTGAGAAATCTTTGCTGGAACTTGAAGACATGTTGCTAAAGCAAAGTAATTCATGCTGTAACGTGTTGATAAACGATATTGATGACGAAACAATTGCAACCAATATTTCTTCAATTCATGAGGCAAAAAGTATATCTGCGAACTGGCAGAGAAATATGGTACATCAAAGGAAAAATTGAGCCTGCAGAGGGTTATCGATGCGAAACGAACTAAAATATGGGAAATATTAACTGACACTCTATCACGAAAAATAAAAGGTTACGGAACATTCCCAAAGAAATATGCTGATGAATATGATTCTGATATTAATAAACTGATTGAAATAACAAACAAAATAAATTGCTAATCACTTAAAATTATTACAATGGAAATTATTAATGTAAATGCATTGGAAATACTTGACTCCCGTGGAAATCCAACGGTGGAAGTCAATTTAACACTTGAAGACGGGACTGAAGCCAGAGCAGCAGTACCAAGCGGTGCTTCGACTGGTGAGCGTGAAGCATGCGAATTACGTGACGGTGACAAGAAACGATATCTTGGGAGAGGTGTGCTAAAAGCCGTTGAAAACGTCAACAAAATCATTGCAAAAGAGATTGTAGGAAAATGTTTCGTCAGCCAGCGTGAACTCGACTATACAATGATAGATCTGGACGGAACACCTAACAAATCAAAACTTGGTGCAAATGCAATTCTTGGTGTTTCAATGGCATATGCCCGTGCAGAAGCCATAAGTTCTGATATTCCGCTTTATCAGTACTTAGGTGGAAGCAATGCACATTTGCTTCCTGTTCCATGTATGAATATCATCAATGGTGGTAAACATGCTGATAATAATGTTGATTTTCAGGAATTCATGATTGCCCCGCATGGTGCTCCAACATTTACCGAGGCTATCCGCATGGGTGTAGAAGTATTTCACACGTTAAAATCCGTACTTAAAGCAAAAGGATATAGCACCGGAGTTGGTGATGAAGGTGGTTTTGCTCCAGACCTGAAATCGAATGATGAAGCCGTTGAAGTAATTCTTGAAGCAATCGGAAAGGCTGGATATAAAGCAGGTGAAGAAGTTAGTATATGTCTCGACCCTGCTGCCAGCGAATTGTGGGAAGACGGGAAATACAAATTATTTAAAAGCACAGGAAAATTCCTGACCAGTGATGAAATGGTAAAACTATGGGAAAATTGGGTAAACCAATACCCGATTGTATTAATTGAAGATGGATTGGCAGAAAATGACTGGACTGGCTGGCATAACATGACCAAAACACTTGGCAAGAAAATTGAAATTGTTGGTGATGATTTATTCTGCACCAATAAAGCAATTCTGACTGAAGGTATTCAGAAGGGTGTAGCCAATGCTGTTCTGATTAAACTGAATCAGATTGGTACGGTTACAGAGACTCTGGAAACTATTGAACTGGCATACAAAAATTCCTATAACTGTTTCGTTTCGCACCGTAGTGGTGAAACTGTTGATAGTTTTATTTCAGATCTTAACCGTTGCTGTCAATGCAGGTCACCTGAAAACAGGAAGCGGATGCAGGGGTGAACGTGTCGAAAAATTCAACCAACTAATGAGAATTGAACATGCTCTGGGTAGTGCTTCCAAATTTGCAGGGAAGAAGGCGTTTAAAAATTCATAAGATAATTGACTGAATAAAATATACTTATTAAATGAGGGTGCCCTTTTGAGGCACCCTCTTTCATTTAATCTGGGTTATAAATTGAGGATCATATTAATCCATGCGTTTCCGCTACTCAGTGCAACGCAAGCGTGCATATAATGTGCAAACGCAAAACTGCCCCTGCGCAACACGCTAATATTCAGTACTTACTCGGCAACCATCATTTTTGCGACTGCCCCCGAAAAGCCGAAAATATGGTAAATAAAAGTAGCCCCTCAGTAACCACCTTGAAATATACCAACCCCCACAAGAGCATCATCAAAAGCAGAATTGTGAGGCTGAAAAAAATATCATATATTTCAATATCAATATGTTAGCGTATGTATTTTCACCGCATCATACTATAGAAACCAAATAGTAATTAGATGAATAATTAAAACATTTTTTTATTATCCATTTATTAAATACTATTTTATTAAAGAAACAATTTTATTAAGCAATAATTTTTCATCAATTGGTTTTGAGATGTAATCATTCATACCATAAGCCTTGCATTTTTCAATGTCAGCTGTAGTTACATCAGCTGTCAACGCTATTATTGGGATTTTAGAATCCATTGTATTACGAATATATTCTGTTGCTTCAAAACCATTCAATTCGGGCATCATTAAGTCCATTAAAATAATATCATAAGTATTCGCTTGTAATTTATCTATTGCAATTATTCCATTATCAGCAACATCATATTTGAATCCAAAATCACTTAATATTGTTTTTATCAATAATTGATTAAGCATTACATCTTCAACTACTAATACGTTTAAGTTTTTTATTTCTTTAACAAATTCTATATTTTCAGATTCGATTTCATAAGGGTCACTTGTTTTTTCGAAATCCAAAATGAAAGTAAAGTCAGAACCTTTACCTAAAACACTTTTTACGCTAATACTGCCTCCTTGCAATTCTACCAATCTTTTAGAAATAGCAAGACCCAATCCAGTTCCACCAAAAACACGTGATGTGATAGGTGACACTTGTTCAAAATTATCGAATATTTTATCAATTTTATTTTCTGGTATTCCAATGCCTGTATCTTTAATTGAAAATTCAATTGTTACTTTTTCATCATCTTCGTCCAATAAATCAACACATACTGTAACACTTCCTATAGATGTAAATTTTACAGCATTGCTTAATAGATTCAAAATAATTTGATGTAATCGTGAAGAATCTCCCTTTAGTCTAAGGGGAATTTTCTTGTTGTATTCTTTAATAAGTTCAATTTTTTTTTCTTGAGTTTTATGTTCAAATAAATGAATTATGGTAGATATTGATTCATCTAATTTGAAAATTCTTTTCTCAAATACCATTTTCCCTGCATCAACTTTTGCAAGGTCAAGAATGTCGTTAATTAGCACAATTAATACTTCACCACTTGTTTTAATAGCATGCAAATATTCTTTTTGTATATCATTCACATTTGTTTTTAATAATATTTTTGTAAAACCAACAATAGAATTCATTGGTGTACGAATCTCGTGACTCATGTTTGATAAAAATTGTTGTTTTGAATTCATTGCATCTTCAGCGCTTAATTTCGCCTTTTTTAACTCTTCTGAAATTCTTTTTTCTTCAGAGATATCCATCATAATGCTCAAATTAAAATCAGGTTTAATCCTTACTGCATTATATTTAACTATTTTATGCGTGCCATTTTTTGAAATAAAATCAAATTCTCCTATTTCTTCACCTTTTATAATATATTCTTCATATTGTGAAGCTGAATTAGGGTTGCTGGTTGTTATTAAATCGCCAACATTCAGGTGCAACATTTCGTCAACAGGATATTCAAATAGTTTCGATGCTGCATTATTTACTGCTAAATAATTGCCGTTATCATCTGCAATCACTATTGGCGCTAAACTTTTTTCAAAAATCAATTTAAATTTTTCTTCACTTTGTCTATGTTCAGATTCTGCTCGCTTTAATTCAGTAACGTTTCTGAAATATCCAATTAAACCATTAATCTTACCTGAATAGTCAAATTTTGGTTTATATGTACCACGGAAATATTCTAATTCACCACTTTTTGACATAAATGACGTTTCAGTAAATAAAGGTTTACCTGTAGTCAATACATTTTGTTTGATAATAGTAAGTTTTTCAGCGTCTTCCTT
The DNA here is from genome assembly GCA_963702415.1 of uncultured Bacteroidales bacterium. Classification (GTDB taxonomy): domain Bacteria; phylum Bacteroidota; class Bacteroidia; order Bacteroidales; family VadinHA17; genus LD21. The sequence goes on from CAVPCP010000011.1 coordinate 158,461, forward strand.
ATTTACTAAGTCGTAATCTGTTTTTCCAATCATATCCGACGATGTAAATCCAAGTTGTGGATTTACAACAAATGTGTATTTAAGGTCTTTATCCTGAATAAGAATATGGTCAGGGTTATTTGATACAATGTCTCGAAAAAGTTCTTCGCTTTCTTTTAATGCCTGATTTATTTTATTATCAGTTACATCTCTAATGCTTGTTCTAAAACCTAATAACAAATTATCCTGAAAAACAGGTTGGGAACACAAATTAATTGTTTTAATCTGCTTATTTTTTGTAATAATTCTAAATTCAATATCAGTTTCGGGTTCAGCAGTTTTAGTAGTTTTTTGCATTTGTTCCACAACCATATTCCAATCGTCAGGATGAGCCAAATCTTTTTCTGAAATTTTACTATTTAGTAGTTCATCTACTGAATATCCAGTGATTTGTTCAAAGGCTTTATTACAATATAAAATTTTCCCTTCTGGATTTCTGAAGAGTTCCCAATCAACAGAATTATCTGCGATAAATTGAAAAAACTCAGTTCGTTTTTCAAGTTCTCTGATTTTCTGTTCTTGTTCTTCGTATGTGAGTTTATCAGTCATATGCTTATTTATTTTGATTGCTTATAACACTTGCATGTAAGAAATGTTGAGGACTTCGGGCTGCGTCTGTATCCTAAGTGACAAAACATGATTTGAGACGTTCTGTTACACAACTAACACACCCACAATATTATATGCACTTTATTAGTGCCAGTTTTTATTTCGTAACTTCCTTAATCTTTTTAAGTCTGTAAAATTATATCATAAATATGACCTAAGATATGCAAAAAACAACAATATTATACTTGCATACACAACTAATTCTGTTCAAGTCCTTTAGTTGAATTTCCAGTAATGATAGGTTTAGTTAATGTGGCTTTTTACTTTAGAAGGAAATATTTCGTAATACAGAATTAATTCAATTACCAAATACTTGGTTTTGTGATATTTAATTCACCACATATTAGAGCAACATCTGATAAATAATGATGAGGTAAATAATCAGTTAGTTGTCTGTATATGTAAACAATATAAAAATTTCATTATTAAGGTTGCTTTGGATTATCACTATACCATATAGAGTGAGTGCATTTCCAATCACCATTCGGTTGACGTTTGAAAATGTCAATAAATTTGCCATTATCCTTGAATTCCTGACCACTTTGTTTGGCTTTAGCAAGCCATGTGTAATTTCCTCTTACGAATGCATAATCACTTTTAATTTCCACTTGCTGAAGATATACTTTTTCTTCTGGAATAAAATATTCAACTATAAGTCAGAAATATGATGTAAGTTACACCAGCTAAAATGCAAAGTCAAATAAATTTCAATAGTTTATTTTTTCATCACCAAGGGAGTTGCTTTAATTAATTTTTACTTGCATTCTTTGCCATTTTTATTAATTCTTTCTCCGCACTTGATAAACTATTATGGTCGGTTTCATTTCCCTGCTGCTTCTTAGATGATAGTTTTTCTTTAAGTTCTTTGACGTTTCTGAGCATCAGTTCATCAATTATTGTTCCATATGAATCCAAGAGTCACCTTGATTGAATTATGCCCCAAGATTTTTGATAGCACTCCGATGTTCATCCCATTGCTCAGTGCAATGGTCGGTGCAAATGTTTTCCTTGCCAGATGTGTTACCAGTGGTTTATTTTTCGGAATGCCAGCGATATCACCAATCTCCTTGAGATAGGCGTTGAATTTGACATTGGAAGGGACAGGCAAGACATTTACCTTTTTTTAGACATGATGGATGGTTCTTATATTTTTCAAGTATTTCCAGTGCTCTTGGTAGGAGTGGGACTTGGTAATCTTTCTTGGTCTTTTTTCGATGGATGTTTAGCCACAATTCACCGTCCATTCCTTTGGTAATGTTTTCAGGTGTTAGGGATTCGACTTCAGCATAAGCAAGTCCTGTGTATATGCAGAACACAAAAATATCCCGTATGATATTCAATCTTTCAACTTTAAAGTTGGTCTGGTCGATACGGTCAATTTCTTCCTGAGTCAGGTACTGAATCTTCTTTTTCTGCAATTTTATCTTATAGTTTTCAAATGGATATTTATCCAGATAGCCCTTGTGCATGGCTTGGTGAATGACACGGGTAAAGCGCTGATAATGTTTGTAGCAGGTAGGTTGCATTATTGAACTTATGCTTTCAGGAATGCTTCAAATCTGCTCATGAACTGGTAATTAAGTTCATACAGGTACAAATCGCTTCGGTGATATCTTATATTTAATGTATTGTTTGAGCCTGAGGTGAGTGTTTTTATATTTAATGATAGTGGCAGGAGCGAAGTCCTTCCCCTTGAGTTTATTCATCTCTGCGAGTTGTTCTTCATAAATCCGCATCAGCGTGATTTGGTTGGTTTCATTTCCTTCAAGTGTCTTCTGGATGGTGTGGATGTTAAATGGTTTTCCACTGCAAATTTAATTGGTTAATTATTTGCAGGACTTTCACCTTCAATGCATCCAGGTTGGTTATTAGTTACATTTACTTCGGAGTGTAGTCCTCTAATCCGCATGGCTTTTTTATCCCATTCACCTGGCGTGGATATAAATTCCAGTGGATTTAAAAAAATGTTCATAGTTCTGTGTCTACCCTGAGATAAATAGGAGAGAGGTTCTTCGAGTTCTTCTTGGTTCTGTTTAACCAGAAGGTGATTTTGATGTTGTTTTCCATGATAAAAAGTATTAAAATTTAACAAATTCGGAAAACAAGATTCGATGGGGTTTTGAAGAGTTTCAATTCACCAATTCGTATACCAATAGGGGTAGTATGAAACATATGGTATACAGAAAAAGCGAATTTTATTTTACCACATTTTCAGGCTTTTCGGGGGGCGGTTGCAACATTATTGCCACTGCTGTGTAAGTATTGAAATCGTGAGCATGTTGCGCAGGTGCAATTTTGCGTTTGCTCAGTATATGCACGCTTGCGTTACATTGAGTAGCGGAAACGCTCAGTATTCCTGCGCTGTAGAGGCGATAAAAAAAAGACCCTAACTGATTGGGTTAGAGTCCTTTGTGGAGCTGGCGGGAGTCGAACCCGCGTCCAAACATGGAGACCATACGCTTTCTACATGCTTAGTCCTGCTTGATTTTCGTGACACCTCAGCTGCAGAACAACCTAAAATGTCCTTAGTCTCTGTTTGTTTCGCCTTCAGATCGAGACTCTCATCAGGCTAGCCCCGGATTGCGTGCGCCTCCGTGCCGGGTTGGATCAGGGCATGACCGCCCGGGAAGCGTCCCGTCCCGGCACATGTGCCAGGATGAAGCTTAAGCTACTTTATTCGCTTAAGCAGCGAGAGCGTAATTAGATTCGCCAGTTATTGTTTTGTGACACTGTTTAAGTGACGCGCCACCACACACTGCATGCTTACATACCACCCCTCATGCTGTCAAAACCAAATCAGCCCCGGAGTATGATACAAAATTACAAATTTTATGCCTCACATGATCCGCATCAGCTAAAAATCTTGCATATTGTGTACTTTTGATGGAATACTCAATTTCTTTATCTATGGAAAAGACAGTAAAAGTTGGAATCCTCCGTGAAACAAAAAATCCCCCTGACAGAAGAGTTCCTCTGACACCTCCGCAAATAACTGCTCTTGAAGAACTTTACCCTTTTGTTGAATTCTTTGTCCAGCCAAGTGATTACAGATGCTATTCCAACGAGGAATATGAGTACCTCGATATTCCCCTGAAGGAGGACCTTCACGATTGCAACATCCTGATGGGTGTGAAGGAGGTCGACAGGAGAACACTGATACCCGGTAAAACCTATATGTTCTTTGCACATGTTGCTAAAAAACAAGCCGGCAACCGCGAAATGTTCAGGGATATGGCTGATAATAACATCAGCCTGATCGATTATGAGTACTTAACAACTGAGAGGGGTGAAAGGGTGGTAGCATTTGGCCGATGGGCCGGTATTGTAGGAGCATATAATGGGCTAAGAGCAAGGGGAATAAAAACTAACCGTTTTAAGCTGAAACCTGCATATCAATGCCGCGATCTCGACGAAATGTGGGCGGGACTCCGCCTCATCGAACTAAAACCAGGACTAAAGATCCTTGTTACAGGCACCGGACGGGTGGCAAATGGTGCCATGGAAACTCTTAACATATGCAATATTGTCCAGGTTAAGCCTGATGACTTCCTGAAGCTTGAATTCGATGTGCCTGTTGTTTGCCAGATAGGTCCGGAACATTATACCAGGCATAAAAAAAATCACCAGTTCAGCCTGAGTCATTTTTATAAATATCCTGATCAGTACGAATCAGCTTTTTCCCCTTTTGCAGGGGTAACCGATATTCTCATTACCGGACATTACTGGGATCCGCGTTCACCTGTTTTTTTCACAAGGGAGGATATGAAAAGAAACGATTTCAGAATTTCTGTCATTGCCGATATAAGTTGTGATATAAATGGCCCGGTACCATCAACCATAAGAGCTACAACAATATCTGATCCTTTCTACGGCTATAATCCAATTCTTGAAACAGAAGAACCTGCTTTTGAACGTCCGACAAATATAACAGTGATGTCGATTGACAACCTGCCCGGGGAACTTCCCCGTGATGCTTCACTCGATTTCGGAAAACAGCTGATGAGAAATGTGCTGCACGATCTTTTTACAAATGCCGGAAGCCCAATGATAGAACGGGCAACCATTTTAAAAGAAGGGAAACTTCCTCCAGCGTTTGTATACATGGAAGATTATCTTAAATTTGAAGGCTGATAAAAAGCATAAACAAATTTAACGGCCGTTCCGGCAAAAAATAATACCGCAGACCAGAGTAAATAAAACCAATTTTATATTTTTACCGTTTATTTTTTTCTGATGAGAATCACTTTCCTTGGACCTGCATATCCTTACAGAGGAGGGTTAGCCGCATTTAATGAAAGGCTTGCACAGCAGTTTTCGACTGAATGCAAGGAAGTTGATATACGTACTTTCACATTGCAATACCCCGGTTTTCTCTTTCCCGGTAAGACCCAGTATACAACTGGTCCTGCTCCTGAAGGAATTAAAATAGTTCGCCAGCTTAATTCAATAAACCCGCTAAACTGGATCAGAACAGGGTTGAAAATCAAAAAAGAAAAGACCGACATCCTTTTAGTCAGATACTGGCTGCCTTTTATGGCTCCCTGTCTTGGAACAGTGGCAAGGATAGTACGCTCAAATAAATATACTGTTGTAATATCGGTTATCGACAACGTAATTCCTCATGAAAAGAGGCCCGGAGACAGGTTCCTGACCAGATTCTTCATGAAAAGCATCGATGGAGCAGTTGTTCTGTCTGATTCTGTACAAAAAGATGTTGAAGATTTCAGGAAAGACATACCGGTCTGTGTTACTCCACACCCGGTATTTGACAATTACGGTAAAAAGATAAGCAGGAAAGAAGCACTGTCAGCATTGAAACTTGATCAGGACAGTTTATACCTTCTGTTCTTTGGGTTTATAAGAGATTACAAGGGACTGGATATTCTTATCAAAGCTTTTTCTGATTCGCGGTTACGCGGAAAGAAACTTAAGCTTATTGTTGCAGGTGAATTCTATGATAAGGAGACTCCTTATAAAGAACTGGTAAAAGAGGCGGGTCTGGGAGAGGATATCATTTTTTATGATCGTTTTATTAACGACGCTGAAGTCAAACTTTTTTTCAGCGGGGCTGACCTTGTTGTTCAACCTTATAAATCAGCCACGCAGAGCGGAGTTACACAGATTGCTTATTATTTTGACAAACCAATGCTTGTTACAGATGTCGGGGGATTAAAGGAAATCGTTCTGCATGAAAAATGTGGTTATGTAGTTAAGCCTGATCCCAAAATTATTGCAGATTCAATTATTGACTTTTTTGACAATAAAAGGAACATTGCTTTTACTAAATGTGTGAGGAAGGAAAAAGATAGGTTCACATGGAACAAGATGACCGATTCTGTAACAGAGGTCTTTTACAGATGTCTTTTAAAGCAACTGATAAAAGCATTGTAATACACGGTTACATAATTTTTCCTTTATGCTTTTAGATTATATTTACCTTCTCTTTAATAAGATAATTATTCCTTTCAGAGGAATTCCGGTTAATAAGCTCACCCAGAAACCCTGTAAGAAACAGATACGGATCCCATAATCATTACTGTAAGTGCGATATAGAAGTATGGACTGTCAGTAATAAGCGGAGCTCTTAAATTACTGTTGATAAATAACAGTTTCCTTATTCCAAGGTAGCCTGCCATAACGAACCCAATGAAGAACATAAGTGTTCCCAGAGATCCAAAAAGATGCATCGGGTTCTTCCCGAACCGGGTAATAAAACCAATTGTAAGGAGATCGAGATACCCTTTCATGAACCTGTCAAGTCCATATTTGGAATACCCGTATTTCCGGGGACTATGTTCAACGATTTTCTCTCCGATTTTTTTGAACCCGGCCTTTTTTAGCCAGCATCGGAATATATCTGTGCATGTCGCCGTAAATTTCAATGCCTTTTACCACTTCATTCCGGTATGCTTTAAGGCCGCAATTGAAATCATGTAATTTGATTCCTGATGAAAGTCTTGCCGTTCCGTTATAGATCCTGCTGGTAATTCGCTTGATTAATGGATCATACCTTTTCTTTTTCCATCCTGAGACAATATCATAACCATCTCCGTTAATCATCCTTACCATTTCAGGTATCTCTTCCGGACTGTCCTGAAGATCTGAATCCATTGTTATAACGACATCACCAATGGCTTCTATGAATCCGGAATGAAGGGCGGCTGCTTTGCCATAGTTTCTTCTGAATCTTAATCCTTTGATCGATTTGTTTTTCTCTGCAAGAGAAGTAATAATTTTCCACGATGAGTCAGAACTTCCATCATCAATAAAAATTATTTCATATTCCAGCTTATTTCCAGTGCAGATCTTCTCTATCCGTTCGGCCAGTTCATTAATTGATTCTTCTTCATTATAAACAGGGATAACAACGGAAAGATCCATAGGAGAAAGTTCAGTCTTATTTAACTTCAGGTGTATCAATTAAAGGATTCCCTTCTTTCTTAACAAAAATGGCCACTATAAGGGAGATGATTGTACCAAAAAATACACCGACAAAAATACCGCTCAAAGTTGTAATTATGGGTTTCTGCATCTTTTTTGACATACTAATCGCTGCATCCATAGCTTCCTGCGGCATCCCTCTCTTGGCTAACATTTCTTCGGTCATATACCAGTTGTTTTGCATAAAGTCCCGGATCAATAACTGTATAAAGGATATATGTAAAGATGGCACCTATAATAGCAGAAAAAAGACATATTATTACTCCTGCTCCAACTGCCTGTCCGTAGGTTATATAACCACCCAGATAATTATCGCGGTATGATTTTATAAAGTAATACAGGAGAAAAATCAGAATAACTAAATAAACATACCCCTGAGCCTGATTAAGGGTAAGATCTAGAAACCACATAACAAGAGTATATACTATTCCTACCAGACCAATTATAAGGCCGCTGGTTAAGTTCGCTTTCCATACTGATACTTTTTGTTCCATAATGCAAGAAAATTAGTGATTAATAAAGGTTAGTCCGGTTAAAAAACAAATATAATGTAAAAATGATAAAGCTCAGTTTCCTTTATCCGGAATAATAATTTTGCATACCATTCAAAATTTTGTAATTTTGCACAGGGTAAGTCTTATACGACCAGCTCCTGCTGAACTCCCCCAGGATCGGAAGGTAGCAAGGGTAGGCAGTTGTAGCGGTGCGATATAAGTAGCTTACCCTTTTTTTTGTACCCTGCTCCCTAAAGGGTGTTTTATAATTCCTGAAATCAACCCCGCATTTAGAGGTGGTGAAGGGCTAAGATATTGCAATTTAAACACTTCTGTTTATATTTACAGAAATAATACCTTACAATGCTTCTCAGAATTTATCCCGAAAATCCTAACCATGACCGTATAAGAAAGGTGGTTGATGTGTTGGAACAGGGAGGCATTATAATCTATCCGACAGATACGGTTTATGCCATCGGATGCGACATTAAGGCTAAAAAGTCGATCGAAAAAATTGCCCGGTTAAAAGGCTTGAATCCTGAAAATCCTGATATGTCACTTATCTTTCACGATATGAGCCAGCTGTCGGAATATACAATAATCAGGGACAATACGGTCTTTAAGCTTCTGAAACGGAACCTTCCAGGACCATTTACATTCATTGTTCAGGCTAATAACCAGATCCCCAAATTATTCAAGAACAGAAAAAAAACAGTTGGGATAAGAATCCCGGATAGTGATATAATACTTGAACTTGTAAAAGAACTCGGCAGACCAGTTATAACTACATCCATCCACGATCCTGATGAAGTGATCGAATATACTACCGATCCTGAGCTGATCTTTGAAAAGTACCGTGATTTTGCAGAAATTATCATTGACGGAGGCTTTGGCAAAAATGAGGCTTCGACAATCGTTGACTGTACTTCGGATGAGATAAAAATAATTCGCCAGGGACTGGGAATTCTTGAATTTTGATATCAGGAAACTGCCTGTTTAATCGCTCCGGTCTATTTTTTATAGAAGCTGCGAGAGAAAAGAACCATCAGAGTCATCAATTCCAGCCGTCCAAGCAGCATTAATGCGATCAGTATCCATTTTCCTGCCGGAGCTAAATCAGCGTAAGAGGTAAAAGGACCGAATGTACCTAATCCTGGACCAATATTCCCGATCATTGAAGCTGAGGTGCTGAACGCAGTAATAATATCATAATCGAGAAATGAAATAATCAGAGCGCCAGCGCAAATGGAGATGAAATATAAAACAATAAATATCAGAAGGTTATATACAATATTCGATTGTACTTTTTTCTCATCTATCCGTACAGGCAGATATGCATTCGGATGTATCAGCTTTTTCACTTCAGTTTTGTTATTCCTGATAATAATCAATAATCTTATAACCTTGATTCCCCCGCTTGCAGAACCTGCCATACCTCCGGTGAACATCAGAATAAATATTATTAGTATTAGCAGGTTTCCCCACTGAGTGAAATTTGTAGTATAAAATCCTGTTGTGGTGATGATTGAAATTGTATGGAAGAATCCATCTGACAAAGCAGCCGGGACGCTGTTCCCTTTATAATAAAAAGCAAAAAAGATACTATAAGAGAAAAGCCAAGTACAAGTTTCCCGTAAAATACAAATTCATTATTACCGGAAATCTTTTTGTAATTGCCTTTCAGTCCAAAGTAAAAAAGTGCAGGATTAGTTCCGGCGAAGAACATAAAAATAGTAATTATGGCTTTTATGTATGGAGAAGAAAATGCAGCCAATCCGTTATTATGAGTTGAGAAACCTCCTGTTGAAAGCGTTGATAATGAATGACAGACGGCATCAAAAAATGGCATTTTACCTAAAACCAGCAACAGCGCTTCAAGAATAGTCAGAACAATATATATCGAAATCAGTCTTTTTGCTGTCTCAATCACTTTCGGATGAATCTTATCAGTCATCTGCCCTGAAAATTCGTTAGTCGCAAGCTGGATATTCAGGTTTTTATCAACCGGAAGTACATAAGATGCAAGTGTGATTATTGAAATTCCTCCGAGCCACTGGGTGAGACTTCTCCAGAAAAGTATACCATGAGAAAGTGACTCAACATCGGTAAAAATCGTTGCGCCTGTTGTTGTAAAACCTGATATCGATTCAAAGAAAGCATCAGTAAGGTTATGGGTCGATGACGTGAATAAAAAGGGCAGGGAACCAAAAGCGCTGAATAGAAGCCAGATGCAAATGTTAATAATATAACCCTCCCTGGTGCCATACAGCTTTTCTGTATTACGGAGAGGTGTAAACACAAGAATCCCGGTGATTAAAGTGATTAGTGCCGAATAAAGGAATGAATATGCCTCATGTTCTTTATATACCCAGGAAACAGCCCCTGAAATCAGCATAAAAATTCCTTCCACAATCAGAATCTGGCTGAATACCCTGGCAATAACCCTTAAGTTGATCATAACTGATCAGTTGAAGAATTTCGATACCCTTTCGTATGCCGATGGCAGGGTAAAAACAACAACTTTATCATTCGTTTTTATAATTGTGTCCCCTGTTGCAATGAATGGCACTCCATCCCTGGTACCTCCGCCCACAATGGCATCTTTCGGAAAGTCGAGACTCCTTAAAGTACCTTTTGTTATTCTGGATTCTTCAGTCACGTTGAATTCGATAACCTCAGCTTCAGTACCTGTCATGTATTTTACCTGCGTGACATTCGGGTTTGTGGTATGACGGAATATCCTGCTGGCAGCCGAGATCTTTTTATTTATTATTGTGTCAATTCCTGTGTTTTCAGCCAGGTTTATATACTCCATATTCTCTACCTCTGCAATAGTTCTTTTTACTCCCAGTTTTTTCGCCAGAAGACAGGAAAGAATGTTTGTTTCTGAATTACCTGTAACAGCAACAAATGCATCCATTTTTGATATTCCTTCCTGCTCAAGCAGGTCGACATTCCGGCAATCACCATTAATGATCAGGGTGTCTTCGAGTATCTCGGAAAGGGCTTCACATCTTGCCTGATCTGAATCTATCAGTTTCACTTCGCAGGTTTTTTGCATATAAAGGGCCACATGTTTCCCTATCCTGCTTCCTCCAAGGATCATAATACTTTTGGCTTCAAAATTCTCCTTCCCCGATGTCTTCATCATTTCATCGATACCTTCATTTGTTGAAATGACAAACACCAGATCCCCAAGATGGAAAATTTCATTTCCCCTTGGTATGATGGTATTTTCATTACGCTTTATGGCAACTGCCCTGTATTTATCAGTACTATTGGTAAGGGATATTTCCTGAAGGCTCTTGTTAAGTATGGGAGCATTTTCATCAAGCTTCTGAACATACATGGCAAGCTTACCTCCGCAAAATTCCATGAATTCAGTTGTCCCGGTTTCATGAAGAAGACTCAGCACTTCCCTGGCAGCTATAAGCTCAGGGTAGATAAGGGAATCAATTCCAAGCGATTTGAAGAACTCGAGGGTTGAATGCTCAAGATAATCGAGGTTATCAATTCGTGCAATAGTTTTCATTGCACCCAGCCTCTTTGCAAGTATTGAAGCGGTTATATTGGTGTCTTCTCCATGGGTAACAGCAATAAACAGGTCAGTTTTCTTCTGAAGAACTTCCTGTAGTATATTTATTGATGTGGCAGATCCGACATAGGTAAGAACATCAAGAGAGGAATCAACAGGCTTAAGTCTGTCTTCTTCAGTATCGATAAGGATGATTTCATGATTTTCATTCGAAAGCATTTTTGCGAGATGCGTACCTACTTCACCTGCCCCGGCAATTATTATTCTCATAGAATCCTGATAAATACAATACAAAACAAAATAAGACATAAATATAATAATACTCAAGTTTTTTAGGGTTTATTTATTGATGCTTGTCAGGACTTAAGTCCATAATATCTTGGTTATCAATTAACCCCAGCCTTAAGGCTGTGGCTAAGCAAAGTAAATGAGAAAGGGCTTTAGCCCATAATCTGCTGGTTATCAAGTAATACAATCCTAAATTGTGGAGTTTACGGGAAATCATAATTTTCTCCTGAAAGCCCCTGAACTCCTTACAACATGAATCGTGTCGGGATTAAGTCTGCTGAGTTCTAAATTAATCCTATTATTTAAGACGACATCTGATCCTAATATTATTCCTTCGACCAGACCGTTATACCCAATCTCCTTCTGAATTGCCGGGTACTTTCCTTTTAGGATGACCATATCCGGTTTGATTTCCTGTAAAACATTTTTTGTCAGCTTATTGCATATTATTATACTCTTACCGGAGATTTTTAGCAGATGACCATGAGAATCAGATCTCAAAAGGTTTATCTTTAAACCTTTTGTAAAACAATGTTTTGCCACTTCAGGCGGAATTGTATCGGAGTCCGAATAAAGATTCATGATCTTTCCTGCCCGGATCCCGACCGGAGAAGTTCCTATCCCGTTATACACAATAAGCTCAGAGGAGGTCCGGCCGGCAATACTTCTAACTGTGCCAGCTGATACGAATAGCAATAATGCAATAAGAGGATATCGCAAGGCAAAGGATTTCCTGTTCAGAACTGACATGACAAAAAGAAATATGAAAGAAAAGAGGAGTCCCGTTTCAATTGTTCCCATCCCTATATTCTCAATAGTCGAAAACGGAAGGGCAGAAGCTTTTTGAGTCAGCATTTCAGTAATTCCGGTAAGATAGCCCAGCAATGAGGCAAGGGGTTGAGATATGAATTTTAAAGGGTATGTCAAAGGTACAAGGCAGCCGACAATTATTAGAAATGATGACAGCGGCACAATGATTATATTTGTCAGGATGAACCAGGTAGGAAACCTGTTGAAGAGCGCAACGGTAAGTGGAAGGGTACCGGCCTGGGCCAGGATTGTCACAGCCGCTGACTGCCATATCTTATCAGCTATCCAGGTTTTATACCTGAGCATTAAGTAAAAATCCCGGTAAAAGCAGATAATAAATACAACTGAAGAATAGGAAAGAAGAAATCCTGCATCAAACAGCAACGAAGGATGTATAATTAAAAGAATAAACGCTGAGGCTAAAACCGAATTCAGGCTGTTCACATCCCTCCTGATGAGTTTCCCTGCCTGAAGAAAAGAGAACATAATTGTTGCCCTTATTACAGAAGGAGTCAGCCCTGTCACAAAAGCAAAAGACCATAACAATAAAACAGCTATTATAATTCTGAGGGTATTGAATTTTCTTTTCATGAAAAAGAGGAGGTTGAAAATAAAAATGCTCAGAATTACTGCATGTAATCCCGAAACTGCCATAATATGCATGACTCCGGCTTTGATAAAGATCTGTTTTTGTTCCGGGTCGAGCATGCTCTTCTGCCCTAAAGTGATTGCTGCCACAAGGGCAAGCCTGTCACCGGTGATTCCCCGCTCTTCGTACATGTTAATGATCTTTTCCCTTATAATTAATGCCCTGTATTTCAGCTTTCTGTGATCGTGGTGAACAAGTCCGGTGATATCTTCCACAGTGGCATAACTGAAATACTTTATGCCATGGTTCTCCATATAAAACTTATAATCAAACTCATAAGGATTTCCCCTGTTGGCAACAGGGTTAGCTGAACACCTGATTTTCATGAAGTCTCCGGGAAGAAGGGAGTTTATCATGGCATCTTTCCTGATATAGATCAGTAATGACCCTTTAAGCGGAATATTCCCGGTATCAGAAGTAAGGGCGTGAAGCCTGACAATTATCCTGAAACTTTTATCTTTTTCTTCAGGAAACTCTGCCAATGAGCATAAATAGGTTTCCGGCCCGGGCTCCAGATCCGACAGACTATTCTTCTCATTGATATAAAGCATCAAACCGCTGAGATATAGAGAAAATGTCAGAGGGAAACCATACAATATATTTAGCTGTCTCTTATTGAAAAGAAGGCTGATGCCAAATCCTGTTAATATAAATACAAGGGAGGCAGCAAGGAAGATTAAATCAGGTTTGAGATAAAGGCCTGAAATAATACCCATACAGACAGGAAGACCTATCCGGAGGAATGGTATTTCCCTATTCAGCACAGTCCGCAGCTATGAGACTATAATGTATAAAGATATGAAGAAAGTTTGGAGTGAGCTAAAGTCTGGAGTACTTAAAGTTTTTTTAAGACCGAAGACAGAAGTATGGAATTCCCCCTTTGAAGAGCCTGCCCCGCCATGGCGGGGGGTTAGGGGGATGTCTCTTTATTTAATCTTTCGTTCAGGAAGCATTGTTTTATAATCAGCTTCAAACTTACCCTTTGAAATTGCAGCAAGTTTGCCTTTCAGCAACCTTTTTCTGAGCGGGCTGACTTTATCAGTAAATAAAATCCCATCGAGATGATCATATTCATGTTGTATTATACGTGCCTTGAAGCCTTCATATTTCTCATCATGAAATTGCCAGTTCTCATCATAGTATGTTAAACTGATATGAGACTCGCGATTAACTTCTTCTCTCAGGTTCGGTATACTGAGGCAGCCCTCGTTCATAAGGTGAAAGTCACCTGATTTTTCAGTTATATGGGCATTTATGAATACTTTTCTGAAATCAGCCAGTTCGGGTTCATCATCTGCCAGAGGAGTACCATCAATTACGAATATGCGGATTGACTTACCGATCTGGGGTGCAGCCAGACCAAGTCCTTCTGCCCTGTGCAGTGTTTCAAAAAGATCGGCAATAACCTGGTCAAGGTCCGGATAATCCTTTTCAATATCCTCCGATACTTTTCTTAATACCGGATGGCCATATACAACTATAGGATAAACCATTGATATACAATACTTTTGTCTTTATACTTTTATCTTTTTACTTTTGTCTTTTATCTTTTGTCTTTTATCTGCCTTTTATCAAGGAACGACTGAAGGATAATTGAAGCACTTATCTTATCGATCATCGCCTTATCCTGCCTCTCTTTTTTTCTTATCCCTCCATCGATCATTGTTTGTAAAGCCATTCCTGAAGTAAATCTTTCATCTACAAGGTGAATCGGTATACCGGGATACATTTTCTCAATATTCCTAATGAACGGATTCAGGTATTTAACAGTTGCACTTGCCTGGTTGTTCATTGTTACCGGATAACCTATAACAAATTCTTCAATTAATTCAGTTTTACAAAATTCTTTAAGAAAGTCCTCAAACTCATGGTTCTTCACTGTTTTCAGGGGTGAAGCGAATATTTGCAGCGGATCAGTGACTGCCAGTCCAATTCTTTTGGTTCCAAAGTCAATGCCTAATATTCTCCCCATGTAGTCATGTTATGGGGGCAAAAGTACAAAAAAAAGCCACCTTTTCAGATGGCTCTTTTAACTATTTGTTTAATCTGATTATTTGGCTTCAACTGCCTGCTCATAAACCATTGCAGCCAGTCTCTGATAAGACTTATATCTCCACTTTGCGTTCTCCTCGGCAGCTTTGAAAAGTATGTCTGCCTGATCGGGGAAAGATTTGACAAGTGAAGTATAACGAACTTCCGAATTAAGGAAATCCTGGAATTTACTCCAGTCAGGTTCCTTTGAATCGAGAGTGAAAGGATTCTTGCCTTCTTTTTCAAGAAGCGGATTGTACCTGTAAAGATGCCAGTAACCCGATTCAACAGCGAATTTCATCTGGGCCTGTGTCTTTCCCATACCATCCCTGAGGCCATGATTAATACATGGTGAGTAGGCTATAATGAGCGAAGGACCAGGATATGCTTCTGCTTCCTTAATGGCTTTAAGGTACTGTGCATTGCTCGCTCCCATTGAAACCTGGGCTACATAGACGTAGCCATAGCTCATGGCCATTTGTCCAAGATCCTTCTTGCGGATCTTCTTGCCCGATGCGGCAAATTTGGCAACGGCACCCGCAGGAGTCGATTTGGATGCCTGTCCTCCGGTATTTGAATATACCTCAGTATCGAGAACAATTACATTCACATCTTCGCCTGAAGCAAGTACATGATCAAGCCCTCCGTAACCAATATCATAAGCCCAGCCATCACCGCCGATTATCCAGTGTGATTTCTTGATAAGGTATTGTCTGAGACTCAGGATCTCTTCCGTAACATCGGATTTCTCCTTGCCACATGCTTCGATTACGTTTGCTGAAGCAACTCTTGACGCTTCTGCATTATCTTTATCCTGAAGCCATCCTTCAAAAGCAGCTTTGGTTCCGGCACCGACCGATCCACCGGCAATAGCATCCTTCATTCTTAATTCTATGCGTTCCCTGAGCTTATTGGCACCCAGCATAAGTCCGTAACCATATTCTGCATTGTCCTCAAAAAGTGAGTTTGCCCATGCCGGGCCGCGGCCCATTTTATTGTGCGTATATGGCATTGAAGGTGCTGAGCCACTATAGATTGATGAACACCCGGTTGCGTTTGATGCGATCATCCGGTCGCCAAACAAGCTGTGTAATTGATTTGAGATATGGTGTTTCTCCGCAGCCTGCACATGCCCCAGAAAACTCGAATAGAGGCTGTGAGAACTGGCTGTTTTTTACATTTACGAACTTGTCAACAACAAAGTCCTTGTAACCAACTTTTTCATGCATGTATGTCCATCGGTCAACTTCGACCAGCTGGGTTTCAAGAGGTTTCATTATCAGTGCCTTGTTCTTGGAAGGACAAACATCAGCACAATTGCTGCAGCCTGTACAGTCCAGAACACTTACCTGGATTCTGAACTTGTAAGCTTTTAGTGCTCCGGGTATTCCCTGAATAGTTTTTGTTCCTTCAGGTGCTTTTGCCAGTTCCTCCTCTGTCAGCAGGAACGGGCGTATTGCAGCATGAGGACAAACATATGAGCATTGATTACACTGAATGCAGTTATTCAGACTGCCATTCAGGAACATTTACTGCTATACCGCGTTTTTCGTAAGCGCTGGTCCCGGATGGAAACGTACCATCTTCCCTGCCAATGAATGCACTAACGGGAAGATCATCACCTTTCAATGCATTTATTGGTTCCATGACTTCACGGATGAATTCAGGAATGTCACGGTTGTCTTTTTGTTTCTTAACCTCAATTTTTGCCCATTCTGCAGGGATCTCAACCTTTGTGACATTGCTACCTTTATCCACTGCGGTATAGTTCATATTGACCACTTCTTCACCTTTTCTGCCATAGCTCTTGTAAATGAATTTCTTCATTTCTGATTCGGCTTTTTCGTAAGGGATCACGTTGGCAACCTTAAAGAAGGCAGCCTGCATGATTGTATTGGTCCTTGTACCCAGCCCCAGCTCTTCAGCTATTGATGTTGCATTGATAATATAGAAGTTGATATTGTTTTCTGCAAGATACTTCTTCATATGATCCGGAAGACGTTCTTTTGTCTCTTCAGCATCCCAGATTGAGTTAAGCAAAAATGTTCCATTCTTCTTCAGCCCTTTAAGCATATCATACTTGTCGAGGTATGATGGTACATGACAGGCAACAAAGTCGGGTGTATTTACATAATATGGTGAACGGATCGGCTTATCCCCAAAACGGAGATGCGAAATGGTGATTCCTCCTGATTTTTTTGAATCATATGCAAAATATGCCTGGCAGTATTTATCGGTTGTTTCACCAATAATCTTGATCGAATTTTTGTTTGCTCCCACAGTACCATCAGAACCAAGACCATAAAATTTAGCCGAGTATGTTCCGGGAAGGGCAACATTTATATCAGGAAGTACAGGCAGGGAGGTGAATGTTACGTCATCTACGATACCTACAGTGAAAAGGTTCTTTGGTTCCTTCAGTTTCATGTTTTCGAAAACGGAAAGGATCTGGCTTGGGGTTGTATCCTTTGAACTCAATCCATAGCGACCCCCTATAATCAGAGGTCTTTCAGCCCTGTCGTAGAACATATCCTTAACATCAAGATAAAGAGGTTCTCCCGGTGATCCCGGTTCTTTTGTCCTGTCGAGAACAGTTATCTTCTTAATTGATTTCGGGTAAACATTAAAGAAATATTTGGATGAAAAGGGACGGTAAAGATGGACAGTTATCAGACCGACCTTTTCACCTTTGGCTATCAGGTAATCAATAACTTCCTTTGTTGTATCAGTTACTGAACCCATTGCTATTATAATGTGCTCAGCATCAGGATCTCCGTAAAAAGTAAATGGTTTATACTCTCTTCCGGTAAGCTTAGTGATTTCAGCCATATAGGAATTCACAATATCCGGGACCGGTTCATAGAAGGTGTTAATTGCTTCTTTTGCCTGGAAGAAAATATCAGGGTTCTGTGCAGTTCCCCTCATGACTGGATGTTCAGGATTAAGAGCATTATTGCGGAAACTTTTCAGAGCATCCCAGTCGATGAGTTTTTTCATATCATCCATTTCAGTCAGCTCGACTTTCTGGACCTCATGGGAAGAACGGAATCCGTCAAAGAAATGAACGAAAGGAATTCTCGATTTTATTGCAGTAAGATGTGCTACACCGGCAAGGTCCATAATTTCCTGGACACTGCCGCTGGCCAGAAACGCAAATCCGGTCTGCCTGCAAGAGTAAATGTCGCTGTGGTCACCAAATATTGAAAGTGCATGTGCTGCAAGAGTTCTTGCGCTTACATGAAAAACTCCCGGAAGTAGCTCACCCGCGATCTTGTACATGTTTGGAATCATCAGGAGCAGACCCTGTGATGCTGTATAGGTTGTTGCAAGCGCTCCTGTCTGGAGTGCACCGTGCAATGCTCCGGCAGCCCCTCCTTCCGACTGCATCTCAACGACCCTGACTGTTTCCCCGAAAATGTTTTTCAATCCGTCGGCAGCCCATTCATCGATATATTCAGCCATTGTTGACGATGGTGTGATAGGATATATGCAGGCAACTTCGCTAAACATATATGCCACATGTGATGCAGCCTGATTGCCATCGCATGTTATAAATTTTTTTGTTCTCATTTTGAAAAGAATATATAATTGGTTAAAGATTTTTTCAGACGAAAGTGCAAATTTACAAAAATTTACAGTCTGTTATCCGCCATTCATAGAAATCAGGAACTCTTCATTCGACTTAGCCTGCATAAGCCTGTCGCGAAGGAATTCCATTGCTTCAACGCCATTCATATCGGTAAGATAGTTTCTGAGTACCCATATCTTCTGAAGGATGTTCTTATTAAGGAGGAGATCTTCGCGGCGTGTGCTTGAAGCAGGAATATCTATTGACGGGAATATTCTCCTGTTCGAAAGCTTGCGGTCGAGCTGAAGTTCCATATTGCCGGTTCCCTTGAATTCTTCAAAGATGACATCATCCATCTTGGAACCGGTTTCGGTTAGTGCTGTGGCGATTATTGTGAGCGAACCTCCGTTTTCAATGTTACGTGCAGCTCCGAAGAATCGCTTTGGCTTGTGAAGTGCATTAGAATCAACACCCCCCGATAATACTTTTCCCGAAGCAGGAGCAGTGGTATTGAATGCCCTTGCAAGCCTGGTGATCGAATCAAGCAGGATTACAACATCATGTCCGCATTCAACAAGCCGTTTTGCCTTTTCAAGTACAATATTGGCAATCCTGCAATGCCGTTCGGCAGGTTCATCAAAGGTTGAAGCTATTACTTCTGCTTTAACGTTTCTGGCCATATCAGTCACTTCCTCAGGCCTTTCGTCGATAAGCAGGATCATCAGATAGACATCAGGGTGATGTTTTGCAATGGCATTGGCAATCTCCTGAAGCAATATTGTTTTACCTGTTTTTGGCTGAGCAACAATCAGTCCGCGCTGTCCCTTGCCGATAGGAGAGAACATATCGATAACCCTTACGGAGAGTGATCCTTCTCCCGGAGTGCATAATGTGAATTTTTCATTGGGAAAGAGAGGTGTCAGAAAATCAAATGGCACCCTGTCGCGTATGAAATCGGGACTTCTTCCGTTTATTTCATCTACCTTAATAAGGGGAAAGTACTTTTCACCCTCTTTTGGAGGACGGATTGAACCTTTGATCGTATCTCCGGTTTTCAGTCCGAATAATTTTATTTGTGATTGTGATACATAAATATCATCAGGGGAGTTCAGATAATTATAGTCGGGTGATCTGAGAAAACCATACCCGTCGGGCATTATTTCAAGCACTCCTGTATTATATATTATTCCTTCAAATTCATAGGCTTTTTCTTTCCTTTCTTCTCTGACTGGCTGAATATCAGTCACTATTTCCTTAACCTGCTGGTCGATAATAATTTCTCCCGCAGCAATTTCCGTAACCGTCTTCCTCTCTTCAAATAATGGTTCATCACCGTTTAAAGGCAGTGTTGTTTCAACTACATTTTCAGGTCTCTTTGCCTCCCTGTCGGGGAAGGGTTTTTCATTGTATCTGTGAGCCCTTTCTTTTCTGTCGGAATAATTGGGTTCGCGCTTCCACCTGGGAGCCCTTATCTCTTCTTTAACTGTTTCCTGTGATTTGAAAAGGTCGGTTCTTTCATCAGTTCTTTCGGGCCTGACAATTGGTTCTCTATTGTCAGGGAGAGCTGTTTCAGGCTTTTTCAGATCATCAGGCGAAACAGAAATAACAGATTCAACTGGGCGGTTAATAATGGGTTTTAGAGTTCTTGGCCTTTTACCTCTCCTCTGACCCGGATCGTACTGCTGATTTTCCATTTCATTTAAGGGATTTGCAGGGTTGGTTTCTGCATTATTGCTTTTTCTCTTCTCAGTAGTTTCAATTGCCTGCTGATCGAGAATTTTATAGATCAGATCCTGCTTTTTCAGAGATTCTGTTCTTTTGATTTTAAGGTCTCTGGCTATATCCCGCAACTCGGGAAGGAGCTTATTGCTTAACTCAAGAATGTCGTACATAATAAATAAATGAAGGTAAAGAGATTATAATTTGTTATTGGATAACCAGACTAAGAAATGAAGCTGAGCCGGTGGGAAAACCGGAGCAATATTAATAAAATAAATAATATAATTTGTGTTAATTATGAAAAAAGCTTTGGGAAAAAAATGGGTTCAAAAAATAAATTGATATTTAAAAGCAGCAAATATCATCCGCAATTTAAGATAAAACTCCGATTTGACAAAATAATTTTAACATATAAATGATTTTCAATACATTTTTTTATTAAAATTGTATTCTAAGCCTTCTTTTTCGGTCCTAAACTGCAAGAACCTGTAATGCGTCAGCTAAAGATAACAAAACAGGTTACTAATCGTGACACCCCTTCTCTCGACAAGTATCTTCAGGAGATAGGGCGGGTGGAACTCATTTCACCCGAAGAGGAAGTACTCCTGGCACGAAAAATCAAAGCGAACGATCCGGATGCCCTGGGAAAGCTGGTAAAGGCAAACCTTCGTTTTGTCGTCTCGGTTGCAAAACAATACCAGAACCAGGGAATGGGGCTTCCTGATCTGATCAATGAGGGAAATCTCGGTCTTATGAAGGCCGCGCAACGTTTCGATGAAACACGGGGATTCAAGTTTATTTCCTATGCCGTATGGTGGATCAGGCAGTCAATCCTGCAGGCACTGGCCGAGCAGGCAAGGATTGTACGTCTGCCGGTAAACAAGATCGGGTCGATTAACAGGATTAACAAGGCATTTGCCAGGCTTGAGCAGGAATTTGAGAGGGAACCCTCATCGCAGGAGATTGCCGATATGCTTGAGATGATCCCTGAAGATGTGAAGGAATCGTTAAAAACAAATGGCAGGACTATAAGCATGGATGCACCGATAAGCATGGAAGAAGAAAATACCATGTACGATGTTATGCAGAATCCCGATACACCCAGCCCTGATAAGAACCTTATCAACGAGTCGCTTGCATGGGAAATTGAACGTGCTCTGAGCTCCCTTTCTCCGCGTGAATCAAAAGTCCTGAAGCTATACTTTGGTCTGGGAATGAAGCATCCTTTTACCCTTGAAGAGATAGGGGAGGAGCTCAAGCTTACGCGCGAACGCGTCCGTCAGATAAAAGAGAAAGCTATAAAAAGAATACAGTTCACCACTCGGTGTAAAATACTCAAAACTTATCTGGGTTAAATATTTGTTTCTATATTTACCTAAAATCTTCTGACATGAATCATCTTGTCTCTCCATCGCTATTAGCTGCTGATTTTATGAATCTCGGGAAGGATGTTATAATGGTAAACAAAAGTCCCGCCGACTGGATACATTGTGATATAATGGATGGCGTCTTTGTTCCAAATATCTCCTTTGGATTACCGGTTGTGGAACAGATCAGGAAAATTTCTGAAAAGCCTCTGGATGTTCATTTAATGATAGTTGATCCCGACAGATACCTGGCGCGTTTCCATGATGCCGGCGCAAGTATTCTTACTGTTCAGTATGAAGCCTGCTTTCATCTTCACAGGACAGTGACTGAAATTAGGAATCTGGGGATGAAAGCAGGTGTGGCAATTAATCCGCATACCCCGGTTTCTCTCCTTGAAAATACGCTTCCATTTATTGATATGGTGCTTATAATGACTGTAAATCCGGGTTTTGGAGGACAGTCATTCATTAATGAAAGTTATAAAAAGATAAAAGCCCTTCGAAAAATGATTGACGTAGGTGGTTATAATGTCCTGATTGAAGTGGATGGGGGGATCGATACAACCAATGCAGCTGCGCTGGTCGAAGCAGGGGTGGATGTATTAGTAGCAGGTAACGCGATCTTTAGTTCATCTGATCCTGAAGAGACTATTAGAAAACTTAAGAAATTTGATTGATACGTTTGTTTAGTAACCTGTCCGGGAGGGGATCTCATAACTGCAAAACTGCAAAACTGCATAACTGCAGAACAGCATAACTGCAAAACTGCAGAACAGCATCATGCAGTTTTATCTTCAATGTAATCAATAATATCCCTGACATTATCCGGGTGGAACCAGACAATTTCTCCGTCACGGCTCCACCATGTCATCTGTCGCTTCGCATACCGGCGGCTGTTCCTTTTGATCAGTTCAATGGCTTTTTCTCTTGTAATTTTACCTTCAAAGCATTCAAAAAATTCACGGTAGCCTACACACTTTAAAGGATTCAGATATTTAAGATCAAGAAGCTTCATGGCCTCATCCTCAAGACCGTTACTGACCATTTCATCAACTCTGTTGTTGATCCTTCCATAAAGATCTTCACGGTTTCTTTTAAGGCCTACCTTAATTATAGAAAAATCTCTTTCAGTCCTTTTATTTGTGAGAAATTCAGAGTAGCGGTGTCCTGTGGATTCAAATATCTCCAGTGCCCTTATAATCCTTTTATGATTCCTTAGATCAACTGTTGAATAATATTCAGGATCGATTAATCTGAGGGCGGCTCTGAGGCTTTCAATTCCTTCTGTTTTATATAAGAGGTTATATTTTTCCCTGGCGGCAGGATCAATATCAGGAATATCGTCTATCCCTTTACAGACAGCATCGATATACATCCCGGAACCTCCTGTCATAACCGAAATATTATTTTCTTTGAATAATGCCGGAAGAAGTTTCAGGACTGCCCTTTCAAATAAACTGGCGCTGAAGTATTCCTTTACTGAAAGGAACCTGATAAAATGATGCCTGACCCTTCTCAGATGTACTTCAGAAGGAACTGCAGTTCCTATCTTCATCTCCATATAAAACTGACGTGAATCGGCAGATATTATTTCAGAATTGAAATGGTTTGCAATTTCGACAGCAATGTCACTCTTCCCGACTCCTGTCGGGCCAAGTATAACTATCAGGAAATTTTTCATTGAAGGCTGATCCCTGAAGATCATTCATCTTCTTCGGTCAGGGTTTCGGTATTATCAAAGTCAGGCAGGGGTTCCTCATCATCTCCTTCCAGGAAAAGATCATCAACTTCAGGTTCTTCTTCGTCATCTTCGTCATCGGAAACAACAATGTTGTTGTACAATTTGTGAGAGCTGGTTCCGAAAACCACCTGTTTTGGCGGAATACCTTTCGAATTGATGCATATAGGGTACTCACGATCTTCAATTTCTTTTGTTTCTCCGGTATACTCAACAAAAAGGCCCCTGTCGTTGAAGAAGTCGAACACGTAAAGCAATTTCTGGTTTTTTCTGAAAATAATTTCCTCAAGAACCGCTGTTTCCATAGTTGATGATCCCGTACCCATATCAAAAAGAGTAAACTCCTCCTCCTTTTCCCAATTGTCAGTTGCCAGGAAAAAAGATGCCATCTGGGATTTATCATATTCCAGCTCATCCTGAATAATGTTATGAAAATCCATTAATGTCTGCGTGTCAAGGAACTCAAATTCCCGCACAAACGACTCATCTTCATCTGATAATACAACGAACTTATAAACCATATCACTATTTATTCGACGGGTGCAATATAATATTTTTTATTTTACAATATTCCGGCTCAATTTTTTTTTAGAAGAAAATCTAATGTATCTATTCCGTCAGCATAATCCCACAATTGAGGCGACTGAGCCATTCCGAAAGGAATGTCATTCCTGCTGACAATGCACTGAATGCTTTTACCTGTTTCTTTTATATACCGGCGGACAGAATTAATTGATTCATAAAATTCGTAATTCAATACAGCTACAGGAGATGATACCTCTTTACTTTCTTTAAGGAGCAGGTAACCGGTGTCAATAAATTTATCCTTGTTTACAATGAATATTGCCTTGTTGTAATCATAGTTATTTCCATATTTATTGTGATTTGTCAATATGGAATATCGTGACCAGCAGCTGGTCATTTTTACAATATCATATCCTTCCGGTAAAAAGATTTTTGATACACTCCTGCATCCCAGTCCGAAATATGAAAAGATATCTGTCCCAAGGTCCGATAATTCTTTTTCTGTTTCCTCTCCTGATAATAATGCTGCACTGTTCCTGTTTTTCCTTATGATATGTGGATACTTACCGAAATAATATTCAAAATATCTTGAGGTATTATTGCTTCCGGTTGCTATTACAGCATCAAAACCTTTCAGTAGTCCCTCGGAGAATGTTATCCTGTTACTGAATTCCGGATTTATTTTACATAAAACCTTGCTGATAAAAACAATAAGCTGCTGATCCTTTGAACTTGTTTTTGCTGTCACACTATGATCCGCCATCAGCACCGACAGAAAATCATGAAAGCCGGCAAGCGGAATATTTCCGGCCATAACAATACCGACATTTATACTGTCTCTCCTGGAATTCAGCTCTGGATAGCTGCTTGTCCATTTTTCAAGATTCTCACAGGTCAGTTCATCAGCTATGGCTTTTATTGCCATTCTGACATTATCGGGAGTGAACCAGGGATTATTGTATTGCTGATTATTTATGAGATCCTCAAGTTCTGATGAGAATCCTGATGCAATTCCTTCAATTGAATCCCTCAGGATTTTTCCAAGTTCAGAAAATGATTCTATCCGCTCCTCAAGTTTCATCGTATTCTTATTAACCGCAGCAAATTTATTGAATTCAGAGTAACTACTATATAACTCTTTCGTTTTTCCCTGTTGAATTTCGACCTCTCCCCTTATCCCCATAGTTATCGGGACCCCCTCTCCCAGGTCTGTCGGCCTCATCCCCCTAACCCCCTTCTCCCTGGAGAGAAGGGGGAATAGTTTAGAATACAATGACTTAGCCCCTCCCTCTTGGGGGAGGGGTTGGGGAGAGGCCATTTTCCCCAGCAACTACAAAATCGCTCTTTCTGTTTTTTATAGTTATTTGTTTTGAAGTTCCTATCGTATCTCATAGGTGGAAGACTCTGCGATATTTAACCTGCGAAACTCATCGGGAGAAAAATTGTTTCTCGCAGATTTACGCAGAGTTTCAAGCAGATTCAGCCAGAATTTTATGATTAGCTATTCATCCGCTGCACACAACATTGAATAAGACAGGAGATAAAAAAAACTGATCCCGTTTCCCGGGATCAGCTTTATGAAATCAGTTCAGAATTATCAGTAACTATTTTAAAGTATAATTTATCGGGATCATGAACCAGACTGCTACGGCTTTTCCGTCCTTAATCCCAGGTTTTTCAAATTTAGGAAGGGTTTGGACAACTCTGATGGCTTCCGCATCGAGTTCCGGATCAACTCCTTTCAAAATGGATATCTTATCAATACTTCCGTCAGCTTCAACAGCGAACCTTACAATCACTTTGCCCTGAATTCCCTTTGTCTTTGCGTTCTCGGGATACACGGTATTTTCTGCAATATATTGTAAAAGACCTGCGTCTCCGCCTTTAAAGACCGGCAGTTCATCAACTTCTACAAAGGGAGCATCTGAACTTACTTCCCCAACAGGAGGTGGTGGAGGTGGCGGAGGGGGTGCTATCTCTATGCCAGCATCAGTTTTATTACTCTGCGTGCAGCTTGAAATAAAAAGCATTAAGGCTGCAATAACCGGCAAGACCATCAATAATTTGATGTTTGCCAGAGCTTTGGAACGTTTTTTTGTCATCATGATCATTCGTTTTTTAATAAGTGATGGATTTGAAAAGCTATTTGTAATTGTAAATATTTTAGATTTAAAAACCTGGTTCATGAGAAGTTTCTGGTAGCTGTAAACAGATGTGCCCATATTTAAGCACCCTTCATCAGCCTGAAATTCATGTACTGCGCGTAATGACCTGCTGAACAGATGTATGACCGGATTAAACCACTGTAATACTTTTATTATTTCCAGTAATACAATATCAAATGAATGGTTATGGCTGAGATGATTCTGTTCATGCTTTATTATTTCTTTTGTCTCTTCCGGTGTCAACCTGTTGTTTACGAAGATGTGTCCGAAAGCTGAAAATCCCGCTGTGTTTAAACCATGGAACCTGATAATATTACTACCCCAGGTTTTTTGGCTGGTAATCAGGTGAATCAGTTCCAGAAAATCAAGGATCAGTTTTATACCGAAGAAGACCAGCCCAGATATGTAAATTATAAATAGCCACTTAAATACAGATAGTGATGAAATATCAGGAACCTCTGATGAATTATTGCTGGTTGTACCCGATATGAAGATTTCAGATAATACTCTGCCAAATACCGGAAGGTTCAATTGCCTGATTGTCTGAATTGTAATCAGCGGAAGAATTAATGAAGCTATCAGTGAACACAGAATATACACCCTGTTTCTGTTGTAAAGGGTATCCCTGCTCAGTAGCAACCTGTATACAATAAAGAATCCTGCCAGGTAAATGGCCATCTTTATCATATAAATAAACAGTGTATTCATTTTAATACTTTTTGCTTACTCATCTCATTTTCCATTATCTTCATAATCTCACTCATCTCTTTAACCGAGATGCTATTTTCCCTGGCGAAAAAGCTTACCATCTTCTCAAATGAATTTGAGAAATAATCTTTTACAAAAGTGCTGAGGTGCATTTTAGAGTAATCGCTTTTTGAAACAACCGGATAGTATTCATGAGTCCTTCCGTAAGCTTTATGATCAACGAATCCTTTATCCTGCAAAATCCTCACAATGGTGCTCACTGTATTATATGCTGGTTTGGGTTCGTCAAAGTGTTCGAGGATATCCTTTACAAATCCCTTTTTCCTTTTCCAGAGCACCTGCATTACCTGTTCTTCAGCGCGGGTTAATTCTCTCATATACTGTCTTTTTTTAATCTCTTTTTCGTTGAAACGTGATGCATCGCATTTATACCATCAAATATACAACGAAAAAATTAGTTATGCAACTAAATTGTTAATTATTTTTAATATTTTTTAATTATTTTAATGAAATACCACCTCCCCCTGACACTTCAGACCTTAAATTTGCTATGAGTTCGTTATGTTTGATAAAAAATAGCGTACTTTTATTTTTTAATAAACATTCTTAAAAAGAAACAAATGAATTTTGTTAAAAGAATTGCCATTTTCAGGGAAAATCTCAGGATAGCGATAAAAGCGATTCAATCGAACAGGGTTAGGGCGATTCTTACCATGAGCATAATTGCTTTCGGGATAATGGCCCTGGTAGGAATTCTGACGGCGATCGATGCCATCAAATCCTCACTTACTTCCCAATTTACAATGATGGGAGCTAATTCCTTTACAATCACATCAAGGGGAATGAATATCCAGGTAGGCAATTCCAGGACAAGGCACAGGAACTATTCAAGGATCTCCTACCGGCAGGCAATTGAATTTAAGGAAAGGTTTACTGAACCCGCATATGTTACTGTTTCATTCAATGCATCACAACTAACGACTGTGAAATATGACAAGGAAGAAACAAATCCCAATATATCCCTGATGGGAGTTGATGAGAATTATCTTGCTGTATCAGGCTATGAAGTTGAAAATGGAAGGAATTTCACAGCTGATGAGATACAGATGAACAGCCGGTATGTACTTATCGGATCTGTGATAGCTACCGATTTATTTCCTGCCGGAGTTGATCCTGTTGGCAAGGACATAACCGTTGCCGGACTTAAGCTTAAGGTTGCAGGAGTCCTGAAAAGCAAGGGAGCAAGTCAGATATCAGACGATAAAATATGTTTTATGCCCGTTTCGACTGCCCGGCAATACTTTTCGCGGCCGAATATGAATTTCAGTATTGCGGTAATGCCAATAAATCCGGTAAATCTTGATGTAATGATCGGGGAGGCTGAAGGAGTTTTCAGGGTTGTCCGTAATCTTGACCCCAAGGATGAATCTGATTTTAATGTGGTAAAGAGCGATACTATCCTGAATATGCTTTTGAAGAACATCCGTTATGTAACTCTTGCTGCAACCCTGATCGGTATTGTCACGCTTTTTGGAGCTGCAGTAGGGCTGATGAATATCATGCTCGTTTCAGTTACTGAAAGAACCCGGGAGATCGGAGTAAGGAAAGCTATTGGCGCCAAACCAAAAACAATAAAATATCAGTTTTTATTCGAGTCGATACTGATCGGTCAGTTTGGCGGCATTTTCGGAATCATTCTCGGCATCCTCATAGGCAACGGAGTATCTTCAATGCTTCGCTCAAATTTTGTTGTTCCGTGGTTGTGGGTCGGGACCGGGATCTTTGTATGTTTCGTGGTAGGGGTCGTTTCAGGCTATGCCCCGGCTGTCAAAGCTGCCAATGTAGATCCTATTGAAGCATTAAGATACGAATAATAAAAAAGGGACCTTTTAAGAGTCCCCTTTTTTATTATTTGGTATTACGAGCTGTTTTACTTTACTGTATCCATATAGGCTACAAGGTCGAGAAGTTTGCAGGAGTAGCCCCATTCATTGTCGTACCATGCAACCACTTTCACGAAGTTGTCGTTAAGTGCAATACCTGCTCCGGCATCAAAGATCGATGTGCGCGAATCGCCGTTAAAATCACTTGAAACAACAGCATCTTCAGTATATCCGAGAATCCCTTTAAGCGGACCTTCAGAAGCAGTTTTCATAGCTTTCTTAATATCCTCGTAGGTTGCAGCTTTTTCCAAACGGCAGGTCAGGTCAACGACTGAAACATTGAGAGTTGGAACCCTGAAGGCCATGCCGGTAAGTTTGCCTTTAAGTTCAGGAATAACCTTGGTAACGGCTTTTGCAGCACCTGTTGAGGAAGGAATAATGTTTCCCGAAGCAGCACGTCCGCCTCTCCAGTCTTTATTTGAAGGACCGTCGACTGTTTTCTGAGTTGCTGTTGTAGAGTGAACAGTTGTCATGAGACCTTCAATAATACCGAAATTATCATTGAGAACCTTGGTAACGGGTGCAAGACAGTTGGTTGTGCATGATGCATTTGATACGAACTGCATGTCGGCCTTGTATTTATCCTGGTTAACACCCATTACGAACATTGGGGTATCATCTTTCGAGGGAGCTGACATTACAACGCGTTTTGCACCAGCTTTTATATGGCCTCCTGCGGTTTCCTTTGTAAGGAAAAAACCTGTGCATTCGATCACATATTCAGCGCCAACTTCATTCCATTTCAGGTTTGCGGGATCTTTTTCGGCTGTAATCCGGATACTCTGTCCGTTTACAACAAGTTTCCCGTCCTTTACTTCAACTTTTCCGTCGAACCTACCATGCATGGTATCGTACTGAAGCATGTAAGCTATATAATTCACTTCGAGGAGGTCGTTTATTCCGACTATTTCAATATCGTTCCTCTTCAAGGCAGCCCTGAAGGCCAGTCGGCCAATCCTGCCAAAGCCATTAATTCCTACTTTAATCCTTGACATAACTATATCATTATATTGGTTAATATTTTGAACGGACAAAGATACTGTTTTTTTCAGAAAAAAGAGGTGATTAATAGCTTGGAGCAGCTTTTTTCCTTTTGAAAATATAGGAGAACTTGTTTGTTTCAGGATTGAGAGGATCGATAACTACCCCAAACCTGTAACTTACGAACAGTGAAAAAAACAGGGCCTGATTATCGGTTGTTGCCATAATTGGGATCTCCTTAAGATATCCGCTGAATGTAAAACCTGCTTCAATGGCGTGGATAACTTTTTCCTCTTTGCTATACTCAAAGTTGACCCCCGTTTTTACAAATAATCCCGGGAGAATCCGGGTCTCACCGAGCCCTTTTACCCATGGTGCTTTGCTGTATATATCGTATGCCGGATGCTTATTAACATCCAGTTTTTCTTCCTTTATCTGATATTCATATACTGATATGGGATAAAGGATCTTGTAGTAAACTGGTTTATAAAAGGCAAGAGTTGGTCCTCCTGAATAGAAGTACCTTACTGCCACTCCTCCAAGGTCGGCTTTCGTAAATAATTCGTGCTGACGACCAAAACTCCCTCTCAGATAGATAGCCCCGTTGATTTTTCCGTATTTAAAGGTACCCGGGGTCTGAAAATAAGGATTCGAGGTTCTGTATTCGCGGGGGTGTTTCAGATTCCCTGCTTCAATTTCGAAAATACGCTTATTCAGGAAATCAATTCTCCTGGCTTCCCGGTAACTCAATCCATAGCCGTCTGAATTAAGGAGAAAAGCAAATGATCTTTCATTTCTGAAAAAAATCTTTTGCTGCTCGTTAAGTTCACCCTGCGCAATGACTGGATTAATACAATAACCAATCAACATCAATATTATAAGCAGCCTTCTCATCTTAATTTGCTAACTTATAAAACAAAAAATCAGACGAATCCTGGAGATATCAGCCGTTATTTTCTGTTTGTGAGGTTTCAGCATTTGTGTAAGCCGGACATGATTTTTCATTGCATGCACTTACAAACAAAGCGGTGATAAATGTGATAACCAGGATTACAGCAACCTTTTTCATAAAACCGTAGTTTTAATAAAACACAAAAGTAAAACAATCATTTAATAAACAATCACTGTGCCAAAATATTATTTTTCAGTGAAAAAAATTTATAATATATGTCACTCGGATTCAGTATATACTAAACATATTTTTTGCAATTTTGTTGTATGATTAACACTAATCATTTTATGCTATGAAGGCTATACTAATTATATTAATAACGATTTTTACCATGAATACGAATTCTTTTTCTCAGGAGAAACTACCATATAATGACCTTTCGAGGCAGGAGTCTCTGGTAATAAATAACAAGGGTACTGAGGTTCCTTTTACAGGGAAATATACTGATCATTCTGAAAAAGGCACTTATATATGTAAAAAGTGCGGGGCTGCGCTTTATTATTCATCATTCAAATTTAAATCCGACTGCGGATGGCCAAGCTTTGATGATGAAATCAATGGCGCAGTAAGCAGGTTCCCCGATCCTGACGGGTTCAGGACCGAAATCGAATGCACAAATTGCGGGGCTCATCTTGGCCACGTCTTTAATGGCGAACGGCTTACTGATAAAAACACAAGGCACTGCGTGAATTCAGTATCGCTCGATTTTATACCTGCTCAGCTGGATCCGGGGCGATACGGGACCGCCATCTTTGCCGGAGGCTGTTTCTGGGGTGTTGAGTATTTTTTGCAGAAATCGGCAGGAGTAATTTCTGTGGCATCCGGATACATTGGCGGACATGTTAAAAACCCTTCATATAAGGAGGTATGTACAGGAAATACTGGACATGCAGAAGCGGTCAAGGTAATCTATGATCCTGATAAAACATCATATGAAAAGCTCCTTAAGCTCTTCATGGAAATTCATGACCCCACTCAGGTGGGAGGCCAGGGACCAGATCTGGGTGACCAGTACCGGTCGGAGATTTTCTACCTTAATGAAGATCAGAAAAAAGTCGCTGAAAAAAATATAGGCATCCTTAAAGGCAAAGGTGTAAAAGTAGTCACGGCTGTTACGAAGGGATCAGAATTTTATGGGGCAGAAGGTTACCATCAGGATTATTATTTCAAAAACGGCAAAATCCCTTATTGCCATGCATATACAAAACGATTCTGATTATCTTTGATAATTTAATCCGTATAAATGGGAAAAATGGTGATTATTCTTGCCGAATCAGGGAATAAATCGGGAATACCGTTAATTTATATAGTGATTGCGGCGGTTGTACTGGTTGTAGCAGGATACTTTCTCCTTAGAAGGAAAAAATAAATAATCTGCACTTATCCGGGTGATCTGGGTGAGATTGATTGTATAATATTTCCCTCAAATATCAATGATTTACGCAGATTTTGCTTAATCCCATATTCCTTTCGCCTTTCGCCTTTCGCCTTTACACTTTAACCCATACATTCCCTTTCTTATTTGATTCGACCACCGAATGAATAAACTTCATTCCCCTTACACCGTCATGAACAGTCGGAAACTCACCCGCCGTGAATGCTTTCCCGCGGATCGATTTTGCAGTTCCTTTATAAATATTTGCCAGAGCCTCATAAATACCTTCGGGATGGCCTGAAGGCATTGTATGGCTGCTTTCAGCAAGTTTTTCATTGTAGCCGTGGGCGGGCTTGAATATCCTTGTTGGTTCGGTATCGCTTAGCATATAGAGATAATTTGGATTCTCCTGCGCCCATTTCAGGCTGGCCTTTGAACCATAAACAGCAATTGTAATGCAATTCTCTTCACCTCCGCATACCTGGCTTGCCCTTATGACTCCTTTCAGATGTTTCCCGAACCTGAGCAGGACTGTGCCGTCGAGGTCAAGCTTCACATCATCTTTGACCGGACTTAAATCGGCCAGGATTTCCTTTATTTCCAAACCTGTAGTATATTCAATCAGGTTAAATGCATGAACTCCGATATCACCCATGCAGCTGCTTACGCCAGCATGTTTGGGATCAAGCCTCCAGACTCCGGTTATCCTGCTTTCCGTCCCGTGAATGATTGAATTAATCCATCCCTGGTAGTATTGAGCATCAATGCGTTGTATGGTTCCAAGAGCACCTTTTAAAATCAGGTCCCTCATCTGCCTTACCATTGGATAACCTGTATAGGTATGTGTCAGTGCGAAGGTGAGTTTCGTTTTTGCAACCAGATTTTCCAGGTCAAGGGCCTCCTCAACTGTCATGGTCATGGGTTTCTCACACACAAGATGGAATCCGTTTTCAAGCAGGCTCTTTGCAAAAGGATAATGGAGGGCATTGGGTGTCACAATGGAAACAACCTCCATACGCTCACCGGCAGGCAATTTAAGTTCTGCCGTGATAAGCGCCTCCACGCTTTCATAACAGCGACTGAGGTCAATACCTTCACCGGCTGCAAATTCCCTGCTTTTTTCATAGCTGATGTCAAAAACACCACCGACAAGCTCGAAATCATTACAGATACGGGAAGCTCTGCGGTGTGCATCTCCAATGAATGCACCTATGCCGCCTCCAATCATTCCCATTTTAATTTTTTTCATAAAAAGTAGCTTTTATATTGTTATACACTTTTTGT
Organism: uncultured Bacteroidales bacterium; assembly: GCA_963702415.1. Taxonomy (GTDB): domain Bacteria; phylum Bacteroidota; class Bacteroidia; order Bacteroidales; family VadinHA17; genus LD21. Next base: position 191,682 of record CAVPCP010000011.1, read on the forward strand.
TTTTCTCAGGTACAGGAATGTAAAACATACAATAAGGAATGCCGGTACGATAGCCACGAATCTTAATGTACGGGCACCTCCGCTAAGCTGCGCAGCAGCCCATGCTGCAGCTTCCTGTGTTCCTTCAGCGGCTGATTTTAAAACTTCAAGAACCTGACCTGCCGGAACTGCAGCAAGCAGTCTGGGCATCAAAAATGGCTCCAAGAACTGGTTGTGCTATCGCGCCCCCAAGGAATCCTATTCCCCCCATTATTGCCAGTCCGAGGGCTCCGCTTTGAGGGATATTTTCTGAGACAAATCCAAGCATTGTAGGCCAGAAGAATGCTATTCCAAGAGCGAAGATTCCAGCTGATACAAAAACCAGAATTGCTCCGTTCACATATCCCATTAGGATCAAACCAATAAAAGCAAGTATTGAAGAGGTCAATAAGATTATTGTCGATTTAACATTATGAACAAGTGTTCCACCAAACTGACGGGCAACCGCCATTATTCCAGAAATCCATACAAGAAGGAGAATAGGGTTATCGGATACATTCGACAGCAAAGCAGCAATCCATTGATTTGTACCAAGCTCAGTTGCTGCTGTAAGAATCATGCAGAATGCCATAAATAGGAAAAGTGGGCTGATACATGCTTTTAACATATCCTTATAGGAGAATCCGGCAACAACACGTTCTGTCTGCGGGAATTTCTTGTTAAGGAACATAAATCCATAGATTAATGTTGGAAGAAGCATTATGACCATTGCATACCTCCAGTCTGAAAGGCCAATATTATTAAAAAGGTAAACAACGAGTCCGCCGATAACTATTCCAGTGGGGAACCAGGCATGGAAACGGTTGAGGCGCCTTGTTTTTTCATCAGTATACATGCTTGTTATTAATGGATTACATGCAGCCTCAACACTGCCATTGGCAATCCCGATAAACAATGTCGAAATAAATAAAGTCCAGAATCCGCCTGCAACAATAGTGAGAACAATTCCAACAACATGACAGACGAAAGCTATTGAAATGATGCGCCCTAAACCAATAATGTCAACCAAAGGTCCGCCAAAGACCATCGCCAGTGTAAAACCCCAGAAGGCAGTACCTACTATCCATCCCACCTGTGTATGGGTAAGATCAAATTCTGCTGCCCATGCTTCAACAAAAGATCCCCTTGTGGCAAAAGCAAGAGCTGTAACTACCAATGCAACACAGCTTGCATTGAATAATTGGGTTTTTTTCACTGTTTCCATTAAATGTTGGTTTAGTTTTAGGAGTTATTAAAATAACGAAGCCTGATTACCGGATATCATTTCTCAAATGCCGAATCAAACGCAATATCCGATGGGGCAAAATCAACCGCTTTAACATAGCTGCATGCTTCCCTGGCGCCATGCTCACGGTCCATTCCGCTGTCTTCCCATTCTACTGATAAAGGACCTTTGTATCCGATGCGGTTAAGCGCCCTGATAATACCTTCAAAATTAATGTTTCCACGGCCCAGGCTCCTGAAGTCCCAGTACCGACCTTTAGTTCCGAACTCAGTGTGTCCTCCGAAAACACCTGCTTCAACAGGAACATCCGACCAGCCGGCATCTTTCATATGAACATGGAAAATCCTCTCACTGAAAGTATAAATAAATTCAATATAATCAACACCCTGGTATCCAAAATGGGACGGATCGTAATTGAATCCGAAAGAGGGATGATTTTTTATTGCTGCTAATGTGCCGTCTGGCCGACGCAATATCAAACGCTATTTCAGTAGGATGAACCTCAAGAGCAAACCTTATTCCGAGCTTCTTATAAGCATTGAGGATCGGGGTCCACCGTTCGGCAAACTCTTTAAAACCATTATCAATCATTTTTGGCAGGTTGGGAGGAAAAGAATAAACCAGATGCCAGATGGGACTTCCTGTGAATCCGTTAACAATAGAAACACCCAAGTTTTTGGCGGCTTCGCCTGTCTTAATCATTTCTGCCGCAGCCCGTTTTCTGACTCCTTCATGATCTCCGTCACCCCATACATATTCAGGAACTATAGCCTTGTGCCGTTCATCAATACGATCGGCAACGGCCTGTCCGACAAGATGATTTGAAATAGAGAATACTTTTAGTTCATACTTGTCAAGAAGTTTCCTTTTTGCCTTACAGTAAGCCTCTGTAGCTTTGCTTACCTCAAAGTGATCGCCCCAGCATGCAAGCTCAAGGCCATCATAACCGAACGATTTGGCTTTTTTACATACAGTTTCGAATGGTAAATCCGCCCATTGGCCTGTGAATAGTGTAACCGGTCTGCTCATATACTTGTAGATTATAGTAATAATAATTTAGAGTTGCTTGTTGCTGGTTACTTGTTGCTTGTTGCTTGTTACTGGTGATTTTACACAATAATGTACAGCCTTCTCTATACCTCATACCTCATACCTCATACCTCATACCGCACACCTCATACCGCATCCTGCATACCGCATCCTGCATACCGCATGCCGCATACCGCATGCCGCATACCGCATGCCAATAAAGTATGCTAATATAAGAAATTCCTTTTCATCAATTCCACTGGTTTTGGAAGAATTTGTTTCCTTTGTATATATTCTACAACATGATCATATGAATGATTTAAACGAGCTTCTTCTCAACAGGAGGACAATAAGAAAATATTCATCAGAGGTCGTTGGCGATGATCTTCTGGAGGATCTTCTTAAAGCAGCCTGCCGCACTTCGACTACAGGTAATATGCAGGTGTACAGTATTATAGTGACCAGAGATGAAGTCAGGAAAAGGGAGCTATCCCCTTTGCATTTCAATCAGAAAATGGTTACCGAAGCTCCGGTGCTGCTGACTTTCTGTGCTGATTTCAACAGGTTCAATAAATGGTGCCTCCTGAACAATGCTCAGCCGGGATATGATAATTTTCTTTCATTCATGACTGCAGCTATTGATGCCCTTCTTGCAGCGCAGACATTTTGTGTTGCTGCAGAGGCAAGGGGGCTTGGGATATGTTATCTGGGAACAACCACTTACATGGCTAATAAAATTATTGAAGTCCTCAAGCTTCCCTCAGGAGTTGTGCCAATTACAACAATCACTTTAGGATGGCCCGCAGAGAACCCCGGACAGCCCGACAGACTCCCCCCTGAAGCTGTAATTCATAAGGAGGTTTATTCAGATTATTCAGATACTGATATCAGGAGATTCTATTCTGAAAAGGAGGGGAGGGAAGATTCTAAGCAGTTTATCAGGGAGAATAGTAAGACTTCACTTGCTCAGGTATTTACTGATGTCAGGTATAAGAAGGAAGATAATGTTTATTTTTCGAAAATGCTTCTAAAAGTGCTTGAGGATCAGGGATTTATGAATAATGAGCAGTAGGAGGGTGTATCCCAAATAATAATTTTGATACACCCTCCTGCTGAGCCGTTACACCTTTACGCCTTTACGCCCTTACGCCCTTACGCCGTTACACCTTTTTATACATCTTCCCTACTGCTGCCTGCTGTGTCGGAGTAACTGAGAGGTCATTTATGCATACATGCGGAGGAAGAGCGGCACAGAAATAGACTATATCTGCTATATCTTCAGCGGTGAGCGCTTTGACACCATTATAAACTGCATCAGCTTTTTCCTTATCGCCTTTGAACCTTACAATCGAGAATTCTGTTTCAGCCATGCCGGGTGCAATATTGGTAATCCTGATACTGTGCTTTAAAAGGTCTATCCTCATTGCTTTCGAAAGTGCATCAACTGCCGATTTTGTTGCGCAATAGACGTTCCCGTTTTCATAAACATCCTTGCCTGCTATTGAGGAAATATTGAATATATGACCGGTATTTCTGGTGACCATTAACGGGACAACTGCTCTCGTTACATAAAGAAGGCCTTTTACATTTGTATCAATCATCTGATCCCAGTCATCAGTATCACCGTCGTCGATATGTGAAAGCCCGGCAGCCAATCCTGCATTATTTACCAGGATATCAATTTTCTTCCATTCCCCGGGCAGATTATTAATTACTGAGTCCACCTCAGATTTATTTCTGACATCGAAATTGAGCGAAAGCACTTTTACACCAGGATTTGACAATTCTTTCTCAAGCTCATCCAGGCGATCTTTCCTCCGGCCGGTTATTATAATATTGTATCCGTTATTTGCAAATTTCACTGCTATGGCACGGCCAAAACCGGAAGTGGCTCCGGTTATCATAATTATATTTTTCACGTTGGAAGTAATTTTTTTACCCATGTAAAAATATGAATAAATAAAAGAATCGACTCAAAACCAGAATACTTTTTCAGGATAAATTCACCTCATCCCCCGACCCCTTCGTCGGGGAGATACTCTACAGATATACCTTTCATTTTAAAACTTATGCATTCAATATGTGCAAATTCCATATTGTTATAGGGAAAATAATTATTGTATTGGATATAAATCTTATTGTATCACAATATGTATTTTATTACTGTTTGTTCCATCTTCTCCACCTGCCCTGGATCGACTTCGACGAGAGGTATATTCCTAAATAATATATCTTTGCTCTTTATTATTCAAATATGGATAACCCAAAGGCATCGATCGGAAAAGACAAGGGTGACATCGGACCGATGTTTGATTCGATTGCATGGAGATACGATTTTCTGAATCATTTTCTCTCTTTAGGTATTGACCGGAAGTGGAGAAAAAAGGCAGTGGGTAAAATCTCAGGTAAATACAGCAATCCGAAAATTATTGATGTGGCCACCGGAACCGGTGATCTTGCTATCGAAGCTGTAAGTACAGTTCCTTCAAAAATTACCGGCATTGATATTTCTGAAAAGATGCTGGAACTTGGACGACAGAAAATTAAAGCCATGGATCTGGAGAATATCATTGAGTTCATTAAAGGTGATTCAGAAAACATATGTTTTGAAGATAATACCTTCGATGTGGCCATGGCAGCTTTTGGTGTAAGGAATTTTTCAGATCCTGTAAAAGGCCTTTCAGAAATGAGAAGAGTTATAAGGAAAGGTGGAGAGGTAGTAATTCTTGAATTTTCAAAGCCGGGAGGGTTCCTGTTCAAACATGTTTATAACTTTTATTTCGGAAATCTTCTACCCTTTTTAGGCTCTCTTTTCTCCAAACACAATAAGGCTTACAGGTATCTTAATGAGTCAGTTATGGATTTTGCCGATAACGAAGAATTCATTGAGATGATGAACAAAGCCGGACTTTCTGAGATAAAACAGGATAGAATAACCGGGGGAATTGCTACTATTTATACGGGTGTTAAAAAGTGAATACAATATTTGGATTTTATCGAAGTTTATTATTTTAGAAATCAAGTTACTGGTTACTGATTACTTGTTACTTGTTGCTGGTTAACAAGCAACAAGCAACAAGCAGCCAGCACCAGGCAACCTATAATTAACATAATCAAATTATTACACTGGATTTTTTGAGAAAAAGACTTTTATATATTGTTTTAGCTGGTCTGTTCCTGGGGTTCCACATAAATGCTTTTAGCCAGAAACAGAAACCAAAGAACGATTCCTGGTATGATGATAAACCTTTGCATTTTGGTTTCAGCCTTGGGATGAATCTGATGGATTTTAATATTACACCTTCACAGGAATATCTTGATATTGATGGATATTATCCTGAGGTAAGTATTCTAAATCCCGGGATTAATATTCAGGTCGTTACAAATCTAAGACCTGGAAAATATTTTGATTTGCGCTTCCTTCCGGGGATTTCTTTCGGCCAGAGAACTGTAAGGTATTATGATTATAATTCTAATCCAAGCACACCCATTGAAGAAGTTAAAGATGGCGTCAGGGTTGAATCAGCATTCCTGGAATTTCCTTTATTGCTGAAATATAAAGGCGACAGGTTGAACAATGTGCGGCCTTATGTTATTGGCGGATTAAATTACCGGTACGACCTGGCTGGTCAAAAGGTATATGATGATGAAAAACGTGAATATATAAGACTCAAAAAATCAGATCTTTATTATGAGGCTGGGGCCGGTCTCGATTTTTACCTTCCGTACTTCAAGCTCTCTGTTGAACTTAAGATGTCGAATGGGTTGAGGGACATAATTGATCATGTTGCTGATCCCCGCAATCCGAAATATGCCAATTCAATCGAAAAAATGAAATCCCAGATCTGGATTATTTCATTTCATTTTGAATAGAAATGCCAAAACTGGTTCAAATTGCACTTCCTCCTGAAAAAGCTGCCGACGAACCGGCAATCCGGAAAATAGCAGGATCTCTTTCAGGGATAAACCCTTCGGAAATATCTGTTCTAAGAATATTAAGGAGATCAGTTGATGCCAGAAAAAAGAAAATACTCATTAATCTTGCAGTTGAAGTCTTTTCGGAAAAAGATATCCCTGTCCCTTCCATCGCCCCCTTTAAGAGGCAGGATGTTACAAGCTCTCCTGAAGTCATAATAGTTGGAGCAGGCCCGGCAGGTCTTTTTGCCTCACTCAGGCTGATAGAACTCGGATTCCGTCCGGTTATCATTGAACGGGGCAAGGATGTATCGGCCCGGAAAAGAGATATTGCCCTGATAAGTCGTGAGCAGATAATCAATCCCGATAGCAATTACTGCTTTGGTGAGGGGGGAGCCGGGACTTTTTCGGACGGGAAACTCTATACAAGGTCAAAAAAAAGAGGAGACAATACGCGTGTACTTGAGCTCCTTTGCCTCCACGGGGCAAACGATAATATTCTGTATGAAGCCCATCCACATCTTGGAACGGATAAACTGCCGGGAATCATTTCAAATATCAGAAAATCGATAATTGAAGCGGGTGGCATATTCCTTCTCGAAAAGAGAGTTACGGATTTCATTATCGAAGAGGGTTCGGTCAGGGGAGTTGTGATTTCAGCAAATGAGAAGTATTATTCGAAGTTTGTAATTCTTTCGACGGGCCATTCAGCAAGGGATATTTATGACATTTGCCACAGGCATAAAATTCAGATTGAAATGAAATCATTCGCCATGGGTGTAAGAGTGGAGCATCCACAGGACCTGATCGACAGGATCCAGTACCATGGCACTGCACGGGGAGATTATCTGCCTCCCGCATCATACAGCCTCGCAAAACAGGCAGACGGACGAGGTGTATATTCATTTTGTATGTGTCCAGGCGGATTTATTGTCCCTTCAGCCACATCTCAGGAGGAGGTGGTGGTAAACGGGATGTCTCCCTCTAAAAGAAATTCACCCTATGCCAATTCTGGAATTGTTGTTGAGATAAGGCCTGATGATCTGACTAAATACAGCAGATTTGAAGAATCAGCCGGACTGGAATATCAGAAAGATTTTGAAAGAATGGCCTGGGAGCATGGCGGTAAAAGCCAGACAGCTCCTGCACAGCGTCTTAATGATTTTGTCGATGGCATCGCATCAGTCGATTTGCCAAAAGTTTCATATTTCCCGGGCATTATATCATCACCGTTGCATGAATGGATTCCTTCATCAATTTCGAAAAGGTTAAGGGAAGGATTCCGGATGTTTGGTTCAGTAATGAATGGGTTTCTTACCAATGAAGCTGTTCTTTTGGGTGTTGAATCAAGAACATCATCACCTTTAAGGTTACCGAGGAATCCTGAAACTCTTGAACATATATCATTATCAGGACTCTATCCCTGCGGAGAAGGATCAGGTTATTCCGGCGGGATTGTATCATCAGCTGTCGACGGAATGAAAGCTGCAGAGGCTGTTGCAGCAAAAATCAAAAAATAAATCAGGACAGGAGTCAAGAGAATGTTATTCAGATTCTTCTTCTGGCAAATTCTGAAAAGATAACTGCTGCTGCCATGCTTACATTTAATGAGTCAGGTCCTGATTCTGAACTGCTGAATCGGGGAATCATGACCTTTTTGGTAATAAAGGGAATAAGATCTCCGGAAATGCCCTTTGACTCGTTTCCAAGAAGTATGACCCCTCTGTCTCCAAGTTCCAGGGAATAAATGGATTCCCCTTCCAGAAGCGCCCCGTAAACAGGCAGGTTCCTATTCAATGCAAGAGAGAATAGGAGCCAAGTTCAGCATAATGGATCCTGATATTCAGGATAGCCCCCATACTTGCCTGTATGACTTTCGGATTATAAACCTCAACACAGTTTTGAGAACAAACAATATCCTTAATGCCAAACCATGCCGCAGCCCTTATTATTGTTCCAAGGTTACCGGGATCCTGCACAAAATCGAGGGCAACACACAGGTTTTCAAGTATTACATCAAAGTCCGTCCCATACTCGGGGAATGGAACAACGGCGACTGCATTATGCGGTGTTTTAAGACTGCTGATCCGCTTAAGGTCATCAAAACCAACAGATTCGATATCATTAATGATCGTTTTCTCTTCTGGGAGGAGTGAATCAATGAATTCAGGTTTTGCGGCAAGTAGCCTTAATCTGGTCCCTGACTGAAGGAACTCTTTTACCAGTTTGTCACCCTCAATAACGTACAAACGGGTCTTCATCCCTCACGCTCTTCTTCTGAAGCGAATGAATAAATTTTGCCTTGTTTTTACTGATCATTAAAGTGGTATTTGATGTTCTGAACAGTCCCTTGACTATGAACCGGATTAATAATGAAGCTGTCGGTCTAAAGTTATTTTTTATTATTGATATATTTGCTTCTGCCTATTGACATGCAAATTTTGGAAAAATACTTTTCAAATAAAAAAGAATACCTTATCAGGATATTAATTATCCTTCTGCCTCTCGTTCTCCTGATATCTTCTTGCAATCCAACCAAATATGTTCCTCAGGATCAAACGCTTCTTGATAATAATTACATTGAGCTCGGCAGAGAAGGGTTAAACAAATCTGATCTGGTTCCATATATAAAGCAAAAGCCAAACAAAAGGATTTTTGGTGCCAGGTTTCATCTCGGGCTGTACAACCTTGCAAATATTAATAAGGAGAAATGGCCACATGGATGGTTGCGGAGAATAGGGGAGGAGCCTGTGATATATGATAAATATGCTACTGAAAAAAGCAGGAATCAGATAGAAGACTACATTGGTTCCAAAGGATATTTCGACAGCCGGGTAACGGATTCAGTACGAACAGAAAAAAGGAAATCGGATGTTTTCTATAATATTGATCTGAAAACTCCATATACTATCAGAAACCTCTATTATGAAATTGCTGATACTACCATTAAATCGCTTTTTTACTTTGATTCGGTCAGCTGCCTGATTCAAAGGGGAAAACCCTATGATGTCGATATCCTGCAGGCCGAAAGAACTAGGTTTGAACGGTATGTAAGAAACCACGGATTCTATGGATTTTCAGCCGATTATATATCATTCAGGGTTGACAGCACTCTGGGCAGCAGGCAGGTCAATATTTATTATGAGGTCAGGGAACTGATGAAAATGGATAATTATAACAGGATAAAGTATACCGCTCACAGCATTTATAAGGTAAATAATGTATATATATATCCCGATTTTGTGCCCAGGGATGTTCTTGAAGGGGGAGATGCTTATTCTAGCAGCCTTGATACAATATTTTATGGTGGCTATTATTTTGTTACTACCCAGGAGAAACCAATTCTGAAATATGATCTTATCCTTCGGGCTCTTTACATTAAGCCAGGAGCTAATTATGATCTCACAAATACTGAGCAGACACAGAGTCACCTTATGGCATTAAAGGCTTATCGTCTTGTAAATGTTTTTTTCAGTGAGGTTGAAGCTCCCCCGGAGAGTCAGAATCCGGAGATGCTTCTTGATTGTCATATTCAGCTTACGCTGTTAAGTCAGCAATCATTCAACGTCGAGCTTGAAGGTACGACTTCTGCCGGAAATTTTGGCGGTGCCCTCAATTTTGTCTATCAGCACAAGAATCTTTTCCACGGAGCAGAACAGTTTAACATGAAGCTTAAAACAGCATTTGAAGCCGTTAATCAGAATAATAAAGAGATAAGAGGCAGTCAGGAGTACGGATTGGAAACAAGCTTGCGTCTTCCACAATTTCTTTTACCATATTTTAAAACAGAAACTTTCGTAAAGAACTACAATCCGACTACGACAATAATGGCGGCTTTTAACTACCAGAACATGCCATCGTATGAAAGGAGAATGGCGAGTGCAACTTTTGGTTATAACTGGGCCGGCCGTAATTACAAAACACATATCGTAAATCCGGTTCAGCTTAATATAGTTGACCTGATTTCAATTGATTCTGCTTTTGCAGAGGATATAAAAAACTCATCTTACCTTGCTTACAGCTACCGTGATGTACTGATTCTGGGAGGTAACTATTCATTTATTTTTAACAATCAGAAAATTCAGAAATCCAGGGATTATATTTTCCTCCGGGTGAATGCCGATGCTGCAGGCAATCTGCTCTATGGAATATCCAAACTTGCAGGATCAAAACAGAAACTGGGAAGTTATTATGTGTTCGGCCAGCCTTTTGCCCAGTTTATCCGGGCCGATGTGGATCTCAGATATAATGTTATCCTGAACGAGGTAAGCTCTGTTGTCTACAGAGGGTTCGTCGGAGTGGGATTCCCGTACGGGAATTCAAAAGCTATGCCTTTTGAAAAGCAATATTTCGGAGGTGGAGCAAACGGAATCAGAGCATGGCAGGTCAGAACCCTTGGCCCTGGCTCCTATGTCCCTGAAGGAGATGAATTCCTCAATCAGACAGCTGATATTAAAATAGAGGCGAATATCGAATACCGGTTTAAATTATTCTGGATCCTCGAAGGGGCGGTATTCTTTGACGGTGGTAATATCTGGACTTTTTATGAAGATGAAGCCCGTCCGGGTGCACAGTTCAAATTTAATTCCTTTTATAAAGAGTTTGCTGTTGGAACAGGATCTGGCTTAAGATTCGATTTAAGTTTTGTAACGGGGCGTCTTGACCTGGGGATGAAACTTCGGGATCCCTCAATTACTGATGCATCGAAATGGATTTTTATGAGCAGGGAATATAATTTCAAGAACGACTTCACTTTCGTGTTTGGTATAGGCTATCCATTCTGATTTCTAATTTTTTTCATGAAATAATAACTGCTCTATTTCAGATTCCTTCTGAAATTTCTTATATTGCATTCAGTCTCACTGCTTTTTTTATTCTGCATGAATTCATTTAAAGAATCACTCAGAAACTGGTTTGGTTATTCCAGGAGGGAGAGGAGGTCAACATTTGTTCTTCTCAATATAATCGTGGTAATTTTTGGATTAAGGTATATTTATCCTTCCGGCAATAATTCTCTTAAGATTATTCCGCTTGAATTGCTGAATTCTGATACTGACAGCGCTTTGGTGATCCAGGATACTCCTGCACTGGTGGCAAAGCAGCGAGTATCAAAAAATCAGGTCCGGAAGTACCCGATACTGAATCTTAACATTTGCGATTCTGCCTCGCTGGAAGCCTTGCCGGGGATCGGTCCGGTTTTATCATCGCGTATTATCAGGTACAGGAACCTCATCGGGGGATATGTGTCTGTTGATCAGCTGAAAGAAGTTTACGGACTGCCGGAAGAAACATTTGATCTGATTTCAGCCCGGGTAATGGCAGATTCCCTTACAATCAGAAAAATCAGGATCAATGAGTGGGATTACAGGCAGCTTATACGGCATCCTTATTTTCAGAGGAGTGAAGTATCGGCAATACTTAAGTACCGTGAGCTTAATGGCAGAATTCCAGGTATCCGGGAGATGGTCAGCAACAACCTTATTTCTCCTGAGACAGCAAAAAAATTAAGACCGTATCTGGAATTTGGAGAATAATTCCCCGGGAGTAAAACATTTTAACCAATATTTAACACCTGATTATTTTGAAACCAATATAAAAAGCAGTAACTTTAATAAATCCGATTATGATAAAATTCAGCATATATAAAATGTTTAATCACTTTAAATTAAATTTTAATGATAAAATTATTACCTTAAAAATTTTGAAAAGTTTTTTTCTATTTCTAACTTTGCGCCTCGTTTAAAAACTGAATATTTAATTATGATCATTGTACCATTAAAAGAAGGCGAGAATATTGAACGAGCTCTGAAGAAGTTCAAAAGGAAATTTGAAAAGACTGGAGTAATCCGTGAATTACGTTCACGTCAGGCTTTCATAAAGCCTTCAGTACGCCGCAGGGAAGAAATCAAGAAGGCTATGTATGTTCAGAAGATGCAGGAAAGCGAGGAATAATCCTCCTTCAGGTATCTTTTTTTAATCAATAACATATAAAGAGGTTCCTTTATGGATCATAAGGAATCGTTTTTACAGTATCTGCAAGCCGAAAAAAGGTACTCACCGCTAACTGTAAGATCTTATTTAAACGATCTGGGCCAGTTTTATAATCATTTAAAGCTGAATGATTTGTCCGACAAACCTGAAAATGTTGTTTCGCATGATATCAGGTCGTGGATTGTATCTCTAATTGAGGAAGGTTATTCCCCGGTAAGCGTACACCGTAAAATTTCTTCATTAAGGGTTTTCTACCGGTACCTCAGAAAAGAGGGAATTGTCAGCAAGGATCCGCTTGAAAAAGTAATTCTTCCAAAAACAAAAAAAAGGCTTCCTGTCTTCGTTGAAGAGGCGTCGCTCGATAAGTTGCTCGACGAGTATGAATTTGGAAGCGATTTTCAGGGAATCAGGAACATGACCATTATAGAGATGCTATACATGACCGGGATAAGGAGGGCTGAACTGACAGGGCTTCGTAACATTGATGTCGATATCAGTGGCGCATCCCTGAAGGTTACCGGAAAAAGGAACAAACAGCGCATAATCCCACTTCTGAAATCATTTACCCTAAAGCTCGAAAAATATATTGCGGTCAGGAATGAGGCTTTCCCTGATTCAGGATCCGAATGGTTTTTCCTTTCAAACAAAGGGAACAAGTTGTACGATAAATATGTTTATAACACAGTAAGGAAATATCTGTCAATCGTGACCACTATTGAAAAAAAGAGTCCGCATATACTCAGGCATACATTTGCCACGCATATGCTGAATAACGGAGCTGATCTTAACTCAATAAAGGAATTCCTTGGGCATGCCAATCTGTCTGCCACACAGATATATACGCATAATTCATTTGAAAAGCTTAGGAAAATATATAAACAGGCTCACCCAAGAGCTTAAATATTAATTAATTAATCAGGAGGTACTACTATGAACATTCAGATTCACTCAGTGCGGTTTGATGCCGATAAAAAACTAATTGATTTTGTGCACCAGAAACTGGACAAACTTACTCAGTTAGGTGAAGGAATTGTTAATGCTGAAGTGTACCTGAGGCTGGATAAGGATCAGGAGCGTAGGAATAAAATAAGCGAAATCAAGCTTGATTTAAGAGGAGCACCACTCTTCGCCAGAAAGCAGAGCAAGACATTTGAAGAGGCTACGGACCAGGCAATAAGTGCTCTTAAGAAACAGATTACCAGGTATAACCAGAAGAAAAGAGGAGACTAGTAATGCTCTGTTCAAAAATAATTTCAATTTTTTTGAAATATGAAATTTAAATTCATACATTTGCAGACCGAATTTTGGGGGTATATTATGCCCTTTCGGAGCGTTCTTTAAATTGCCGATGTAGCTCAGTTGGTCAGAGCAGCTGATTTGTAATCTGCAGGTCGGGGGTTCGAATCCCTTCATCGGCTCTTGAAAGCGTTGTAAATGTGTGTCTTAGGAGATTGACTCAGTTTCAAGGGGGAGATACCAAAGTGGCCAACTGGGGCAGACTGTAAATCTGCTGGCGAATGCCTTCGTAGGTTCGAATCCTGCTCTCCCCACTTAAACAGGGTCGGCCGTTTCCCTTCCATGATCAAAGATCAGATCAGAGATGACGATACGGAACTCTATGGATGATATTAAGCGGGAGTAGCTCAGTTGGTAGAGCATTAGCCTTCCAAGCTAAGGGTCGCGGTTTCGAGTACCGTCTCCCGCTCACTTTTGAGGCCAGAGTAGCTCAGGGGTAGAGCACTTCCTTGGTAAGGAAGGGGTCGGGGGTTCAATTCCCCCCTCCGGCTCAACAGGAAATATTGATTTTTAAATAAAATTCAGATAACTAAAATTTAATAAGCTTCGAGTTATGGCAAAAGAAAAATTTGACAGGTCAAAACCGCATGTGAATATTGGTACTATTGGTCATATTGATCATGGTAAGACCACCCTGACAGCAGCGATCACAATGGTCCTTCACAAGAAAGGCCTTTCTGATATTAGGGATTTCGACTCAATTGATAACGCTCCTGAAGAAAAGGAGAGAGGTATTACAATCAATACTGCCCACGTTGAGTATCAGACAGCAACCCGTCACTATGCCCACGTTGACTGCCCTGGTCATGCTGACTACATTAAGAACATGGTTACTGGAGCAGCCCAGATGGACGGAGCTATCCTGGTTGTTGCTGCAACCGACGGTCCAATGCCTCAGACACGTGAACATATCCTGCTTGCACGTCAGGTTAACGTTCCGCAGGTACTTGTTTTTATGAATAAAGTTGATATGGTTGATGATGAGGAACTCCTTGACCTTGTTGAGATGGAAGTTCGTGATCTTCTTAATTTCTATAAATTTGATGGCGATAATGCCCCGGTAATCCGTGGATCAGCCCTTGGAGCAATGCATGGAGAAGCCAAATGGGAAGATAAGGTTATGGAACTGATGGATGCTGTTGATGCTTTCATTCCTATCCCTGTTCGCGAAAATCAGAAGCCTTTCCTTATGCCGGTTGAAGACGTTTTCTCAATCACAGGACGAGGAACAGTTGCAACAGGCCGTATCGAAACCGGTGTTGTTCTTACAGGCGATGAACTTGAAATGATCGGTCTTGGTGCAGAGAAACGCAAGACAGTTTGCACAGGTGTTGAAATGTTCAGGAAAATTCTCGACAGAGGCGAAGCCGGAGATAATGTTGGGCTGCTTCTGAGAGGCGTTGACAAGAAAGAAATCAAGAGAGGAATGGTTCTTGCGAAACCCGGTTCAATAACTCCTCACACAAAGTTCACGTCAGAGATCTATGTTCTGAAGAAAGAAGAGGGTGGCCGTCATACACCATTCCATAATAAATATCGCCCGCAGTTCTATATCAGAACCCTTGATATTACAGGCGAGATAACACTCCCGGAAGGAAGAGAAATGGTAATGCCCGGCGACAACGTTACAATTACCATCGATCTGATATACCCGGTTGCTATTAATGTAGGACTCCGTTTTGCTATCCGCGAAGGCGGCAGAACAGTCGGTGCCGGAGCAGTGACACAGATTCTTGAATAAGCGTTTTGGATATCATTTGCAGAATCACGGTTATTCGGGATTCTGCAAAATGACACACGGGTGTAGCTCAGTTGGTAGAGCACTGGTCTCCAAAACCAGGTGTCGGGAGTTCGAGTCTCTCCTCCCGTGCAAATATTTGTAAAACTATGGATATAAAAGGATATTTCAGGGAATCATATACTGAGCTTGTACACAAGGTCACATGGCCTGCATGGAATGAATTGCAGAACAGCGGCGTTCTTGTCCTTGTCGCTACATTGATTATTGCACTTTTAGTTGCTGCAATGGATATGACTTTCAGCAGGATTATGGAATTCATTTACAGTTTGTTATATTAAACAGGAGATCTGTTCCGATGAGCGAGAATATAAAGAAGTGGTATGTACTTCGTGCTATTGGAGGGAAAGAGAAAAAGGTTAAGGAATATATAGATAATGAAGTAGCCCGCCTGAAACTCGAAGAATTTGTCTCCCAGGTTCTTATCCCAACTGAGAAAGTATACCAGATACGGTCAGGAAAGAAAATCAGTAAAGAGAGAACATTCTTCCCGGGTTATGTTCTTGTTGAGGCTGTTCTTGCCGGAGAGATTCCACACCTGCTGAGAAATATTCCCAACGTGATAGGATTTCTTGGTTCCCAGGATGGAGAACCTGTTCCACTTAGAAAATCGGAAATAAACAGGATCCTCGGCAAGGTTGACGAACTTAATGCCAGTGATGAAGAACTAAATGTACCATTCTTCGTTGGCGAATCGGTAAAAGTTATCGATGGTCCGTTCAATAGTTTTACGGGAATTATTGAAGAGGTAAATGATGAAAAGAAAAAGCTCAAGGTGATGGTAAAGATTTTTGGCAGAAAAACACCTCTTGAGCTTAGTTTTATGCAGGTAGAAAAAGAAAATTAACAGAAGATATTGACGGTTATACATTCATAATGCTTCCTGAATAACTGTCAAGCTCTCGCAATAAACACGCAAATTTTAAATTATGGCAAAAGAAGTTGCTGGAATTATCAAGTTACAGATTCGTGGCGGCGCAGCTAATCCGTCTCCACCGGTAGGACCTGCTTTAGGTTCCAAAGGTGTGAATATCATGGATTTCTGCAAGCAATTTAATGCGAGGACTCAGGACAAAGCTGGAAAAGTAATACCGGTTGTTATCACAGTATATACTGACAAATCATTTGATTTTGTTACAAAAACACCGCCTGTTGCTGTTCAGCTCCTCGAGGTTGCTAAATCCAAAAAGGGTTCCAAGGAACCTAACAGGGAAAAAGTAGCAACCGTTACCTGGGACCAGGTCAAATCAATTGCTGGCGAAAAAATGGAAGACTTGAACTGTTTTACACTCGAGTCAGCCATGAAGATGGTAGCTGGTACCGCAAGAAGTATGGGAATAACCGTAAAAGGAGATCCCGGTAAATAATTAATTAGTAGAAGAAATGACTAAACTTACCAAAAACCAGAAGCTTTCTTTCGGGAAACTCGAAAAAGAAAAGCTTTATACGTTGACAGAAGCATCGTCGCTGGTAAAAGAAATTACCACGACAAAATTTGATGCTTCTATCGACCTGGATGTAAGGTTAGGTATCGATCCAAGGAAATCCAATCAGATGGTCCGTGGTGTGGTTTCCCTTCCTCACGGAACGGGAAAACTGACACGCGTTCTTGTTTTATGCACTCCCGACAAGGAGGCTGAAGCCAAAAACGCAGGAGCTGATTATGTTGGTCTTGATGATTATGTTGATAAGATCAAAGCTGGTTGGACAGACGTCGACGTTATTATAACCATGCCATCCGTGATGGGTAAAGTCGGTCAGTTAGGTCGAATCCTCGGTCCGCGCGGACTGATGCCGAACCCCAAAAGTGGAACTGTTACCATGGATATTGGTAAGGCTGTTAAAGAAGTGAAGCAGGGTAAGATTGATTTCAAAGTTGATAAAAGCGGAATCATTCATACCTCAATCGGAAAAGTCTCTTTCGAGGCACAAAAGATCGTCGAGAACGCAAGGGAGTTTATCCATGTGGTAAACAAACTGAAACCGGCAGCAGCAAAAGGAACCTACATACGTAGCCTGTTCCTTTCAAGCACTATGAGCCCGGGTATCAAGATTGATCCTAAAGGTCTTGATGAATAATTTGTTAAGCTAAACTCGAAAAAATTATGAGACGGGAAGAAAAAAATGCTATCATAAACAGCCTTGCTGAGAAATTGAAAGAGTACAGCCACTTTTATCTGACTGATACAGCTCAGCTGAATGCCGCTGACACAAGTGATCTGAGAAGAAAGTGTTTTGAAAACAACATTAAACTCATCGTTGTAAAAAATACGCTCCTTAAAAGAGCACTACAGATGTCTGAAGGGAACTTTGAAGAACTATATCCGGTTCTTGAAGGTACCACGTCCATTATGTTTGCCCAAACCGGAAACGGTCCTGCCAAACTCATTAAAGAGTTCAGGAAGCGACATGATAAGCCTGTTTTCAAAGGTGCATACGTTCAGGAATCAGTTTATGTCGGAGAATTATTACTTGACACTCTTGTCTCCGTCAAAACTAAACAGGAACTGATCGGAGATATTATTCTCCTGCTTCAGTCACCAGCCCGGAATGTTATATCAGCTTTACAATCAGGCGGAAATAAATTACATGGTGTTCTTGAAACACTATCAAAAAAAGAAGAATAATTAAACTATAATCAAATTAAAATTCTATAAAAATGGCAGATCTTAAGAAATTTGCAGAAGAACTTGTAAACCTGACTGTTAAAGAGGTTAACGAACTGGCAAAAATACTCAAAGAAGAACATGGTATTGAACCCGCAGCAACTGCAGTAGCTGTTGCAGGTCCGGCAGCCGGTAGCGATGCCCCAAAAGTTGAAGAGAAAACAACATTTGATGTTATCCTCAAAGCAGCTGGCGGTCAGAAATTACAGATAGTTAAACTGGTTAAGGATATCACCGGACTTGGGCTGAAAGAAGCTAAGGCAGTCGTTGACGCCGCTCCCGGCCCTGTGAAGGAAGGTATATCAAAAGAAGAAGCAGAAGCTATTAAAGGTCAATTAGTAGAAGCAGGAGCTGAAGTTGAACTTAAATAAGTTATACCTGTTATCTGGGTTGTAGGTTTAGTCCCGGGAATCCGGGACTAAGCCTTTTCGTTCTTTATATTATAAGTTCACTTAATCTTTTATAAATGTCCTCAAAAAATACTGAAAGAATTAGTTTTGCTTCCAGGAAAAATCAGCTTGATTACCCCGATTTTCTGGAAGTTCAGTTGAAATCGTTCGGAGAATTTTTCCAGCTTGGGACCACTCCCGAAAACAGGAAAAAAGAGGGACTCTTTAAGGTCTTTACAGAAAATTTTCCAATTACCGACACAAGAAATAATTTTGTTCTGGAGTTTCTCGATTATTATATCGACCCTCCACGCTATACAATAGAAGAATGCATTGAACGGGGACTGACATTCAGCGTTCCTCTTAAAGCAAAGCTCAAACTCTATTGCACCGATCCTGAGCATGAGGATTTTGATACTGTCATACAGGATGTATATCTCGGAACAGTGCCTTATATGACCGAAAGAGGCACTTTCGTAATCAATGGGGCCGAACGTGTTGTTGTATCTCAGCTGCACAGGTCTCCCGGTGTATTCTTCGGGCAGAGTATCCATGCAAACGGCACCAAACTCTATTCAGCCAGGATTATACCCTTCAAAGGTTCCTGGATCGAATTTGCAACCGACATCAATAACGTGATGTATGCATATATCGACCGCAAGAAAAAGCTTCCGGTAACAACACTGCTAAGGGCTATCGGTTTTGAGAGCGACAAGGAAATCCTCGAAATTTTCAACCTTGCCGAAGAACATAAGGTATCAAAAACAAACATTAAAAAGCTTGTTGGCCGTAAACTTGCCGCAAGGGTTCTGAAAACATGGGTTGAGGACTTTGTTGATGAGGATACCGGTGAAGTTGTCTCTATAGAAAGAAATGAGGTAATTCTCGACAGGGAAACAGTAATCGAATCAGAACATGTTGATTTGATCGTTGATTCAGGTGCAAAAGCAATCCTCCTTCACAGGGAGGACTCCTCCCTTTCGGATTTTGCCATAATATACAATACACTACAAAAAGATCCGTGTAACTCTGAAAAAGAGGCAGTTATATATATCTATAGGCAGCTTCGCAATGCTGAGCCGCCCGATGAGGCAACAGCCAGGGATGTTATCGACAAACTTTTCTTTTCAGATAAGAGATATGACCTTGGTGAAGTGGGCCGTTACAGGATAAACAAAAAGCTCGGCCTGAATACCGAGATGAACGTTAAGGTCCTTACAAAGGAAGATATTATAAAAATTATCGGTTATCTGATTGAGCTTATAAATTCCAAAACAGATATCGACGATATTGACCATCTAAGCAACAGGAGAGTACGTACAGTAGGAGAACAGTTATATGCTCAGTTTGGCGTCGGCCTGGCACGTATGGCACGCACCATCCGGGAAAGAATGAATGTAAGGGATAACGAGGTGTTTACACCTGTTGATCTGATTAATTCAAAAACACTCTCTTCTGTTATCAATTCATTTTTCGGGACGAACCAGCTCTCGCAGTTTATGGATCAGACCAACCCCCTGGCCGAAATGACGCACAAGCGCCGTATGTCAGCCCTCGGACCCGGAGGTCTTTCTCGCGAAAGAGCAGGATTTGAGGTCAGGGACGTCCACTATACCCATTATGGACGGCTTTGCCCGATTGAAACACCTGAAGGACCAAACATCGGTCTTATTTCATCACTTTGCGTTTATGCCAAAATAAACGACCTGGGATTTATTGAAACACCATACCTTAAAGTTAACAATGCAAAGGTCGATTTCAGTGAAGAAGGAATTGTATGGCTGAGTGCTGAGGAGGAAGAAGAGAAAATGATAGCCCAGGCAAATGCCCCTCTACTAAAAGACGGGAATTTTGAGAACCCAAGGGCAAAATGCAGATATGAGGCTGATTACCCGTTCGAGGAAGTAACAAAAGTTGATCTTATGGATGTTGCCCCGAACCAGATCGCTTCTATTGCTGCATCACTGATACCTTTCCTTGAACACGACGATGCCAACAGGGCTCTTATGGGATCGAACATGATGCGTCAGGCTGTTCCGCTGATTAATCCGGAGGCACCAATAGTCGGCACCGGTCTTGAAGGACAGGTGATAAGAGACAGCAGGATTCTTTATGCAGCTGAGGGAGATGGTGTGGTGGAATATGTTGATTCAAATGAAATTGTTGTCCGCTATACCCGAACCGATGAAGAGAAATTTGTCAGCTTCGATGATGATATAAGACGGTATGTCCTTCCAAAATACAGGAAAACGAACCAGAATACATGTATCAACCTCGTTCCAGTTGTTAAGAAGGGTGAAAAAGTATCGAAAGGACAGGTTTTAACTGAGGGCTACGGGACCAAAAACGGAGAGCTCGCCCTTGGCAGAAACCTCAAAGTGGCATTCATGCCATGGAAAGGATACAATTTTGAGGATGCGATAGTTATATCCGAAAAAGTTGTTGAGGAGGATATGTTCACCTCAGTGCATATTGATGAATACCTTCTTGAGGTACGTGATACAAAGCGCGGACTTGAAGAATTGACTTCTGATATTCCAAACGTCAGCGAAGAAGCTACGAAACACCTTGACGAAAACGGCCTTATAAGGGTCGGAGCTCATATTATACCGGGCGATATCCTGATAGGAAAAATTACTCCCAAAGGAGAATCGGACCCTTCACCTGAAGAAAAACTGCTTCGTGCGATCTTTGGCGACAAAGCCGGTGATGTTAAGGATGCTTCTCTGAAGGCAGGACCTTCACTTGAAGGTGTGGTAATTGATAAGAAACTGTTTACCAGGGCAATAAAGGACAGGAAAGCAAAAGCTGTTGAGAAACCTCTGCTCGACAAAATCGAAAATGATTTCAGCAAAAGCGCTGATGAACTAAAATCAAGACTGGTCGATAAGCTATTTATACTCGTAAATGGAAAGACTTCACAGGGAGTGAAAGACTATCTGAATGTTGATGTTATCCCTAAAGGAAGCAAATTCACCCTGAAACAGCTTCAGGAGATAGATTTTCTCAATATAAATCCCAGTAAGTGGACCACCGACAAGAAGAAGAACGACAGCATAAAGCAGCTGCTTCATAATTATGTAATTAAGTATAAAGAGATCGATGGCGTCTTCAAGCGTAAGAAATACAATATTACCATAGGTGATGAGCTTCCTGCAGGTATTGTTCGCCTGGCCAAAGTCTATATTGCCAAAAAACGTAAGGTAAAAGTTGGTGACAAGATGGCAGGCCGCCATGGTAACAAAGGTATTGTTGCAAGAATTGTGCGCCAGGAAGATATGCCTTTCCTTGAGGATGGCACGCCTGTTGATATCGTTCTCAATCCGCTTGGTGTTCCTTCAAGGATGAACCTCGGGCAGATCTATGAAACAGTTCTTGGATGGGCAGGTCAGAAGCTGGGTGTTAAGTTCTCAACACCGATCTTCGACGGAGCAACAATTAGCCAGATAACCGAATATACCGAAAAGGCGAAGTTTCCAAGATATGGTAAAACCTACCTTTATGACGGAGGTACCGGCGAAAGATTCGATCAGCCTGCAACGGTTGGTATTATTTATATGCTTAAACTTGGCCATATGGTTGATGATAAGATGCATGCGAGTTCCATCGGACCATACTCGCTTATCACACAGCAGCCACTTGGCGGTAAGGCACAGTTCGGAGGTCAGCGATTTGGTGAAATGGAAGTATGGGCACTCGAAGCATTCGGTGCCGCTCATACACTCCAGGAGATACTTACCATTAAATCTGATGACGTCGTGGGAAGGGCAAAAGCATATGAAGCAATTGTGAAAGGCGAACCGATGCCATTGCCAGGTATTCCGGAATCATTGAATGTTCTTCTGCACGAATTAAGAGGACTGGGACTAAGTGTAATTCTTGATTAACGGAATTACTCAGTATTACAATTTATATTTTGAATAAATAAAATACAGCATATGTCATTCAGAAGAGATAACAAAGCAAAAACAAGTTACTCAAAGATCTCAATTGGTCTGGCCTCTCCTGAAGAGATCCTCGACCGCTCCAGCGGTGAAGTGCTCAAGCCTGAAACAATAAACTACCGTACTTATAAGCCTGAGCGCGATGGTTTGTTCTGTGAAAGGATTTTCGGGCCGGTTAAGGATTATGAGTGTCATTGCGGCAAATACAAAAGGATCCGTTACAAAGGGATCGTTTGCGACCGTTGCGGTGTAGAGGTTACTGAAAAAAAGGTTCGCCGTGAAAGGATGGGCCATATTTCACTTGTAGTTCCGGTTGCTCATATCTGGTATTTCCGTTCATTTCCCAATAAAATAGGGTATCTTCTCGGCCTTCCGACAAAGAAACTTGATTCGATAATCTATTATGAAAGGTATGTCGTAATAAATCCTGGTATTAAAGCTGCCGACGGGGTTAAATACCTTGATTTTCTGACTGAAGAGGAATATCTCGAGATAACCGAATCGCTTCCGAAGGAAAACCAGTACCTCGAAGACAGTCATCCCGATAAGTTTGTTGCCGATATGGGCGCAGAGGCTCTTCATAAGCTTCTCAGCCGTATTCAGCTCGATGAACTTTCATATTCACTTCGTCACAGGGCAAATACCGAAACTTCACAGCAGCGTAAAAATGAGGCGCTTAAGCGCCTTCAGGTTGTTGAAGCATTCAGGGAATCAAAGCATGTGAACAAACCTGAGTGGATGGTAATAAAGGTTGTTCCTGTTATACCGCCCGAACTCAGGCCACTTGTTCCTCTCGATGGAGGAAGGTTTGCAACAAGCGACCTTAATGACCTTTACAGAAGGGTTATTATCAGGAATAACCGTCTAAAAAGACTTATAGAGATCAAAGCTCCTGAAGTTATTCTCCGTAATGAGAAACGTATGCTTCAGGAAGCCGTCGATTCTCTTTTCGATAATTCAAGAAAAGCAAATGCAGTTAAGACAGATGCCAACCGTCCGCTTAAATCGCTTAGCGACAGCCTTAAAGGAAAACAGGGCCGATTCCGTCAGAACCTTCTTGGTAAAAGGGTGGACTATTCAGCCCGTTCTGTTATCGTTGTCGGTCCTGAACTTGGCCTGCACGAATGCGGTCTTCCAAAAGATATGGCTGCAGAACTTTACAAGCCATTCATAATCAGGAAACTTATTGAAAGAGGTATTGTAAAGACAGTCAAATCGGCAAAGAAAATCGTTGACCGCAAGGATCCTGTTGTCTGGGATATCCTTGAAAATGTACTCAAAGGACATCCGGTTATGCTTAACCGTGCTCCTACACTTCACCGTCTGGGTATTCAGGCTTTCCAGCCAAAACTTATAGAAGGAAAAGCTATTCAGCTTCACCCTCTCGTTTGTACAGCTTTCAACGCTGACTTCGACGGTGACCAGATGGCTGTTCATCTTCCGCTGGGAAATGGAGCAGTACTTGAAGCACAGATACTTATGCTGGCATCTCATAATATCCTCAACCCTGCAAACGGTGCTCCGATAACTGTTCCTTCACAGGACATGGTTCTTGGTCTGTATTATATTACCAAAGGGAGAAAAAGCACTGAAACTGAAAAAGTAAGAGGCGAAGGACTTATATTCTATTCACCCGAAGAGGTTAATATAGCTTATAATGAAGGCAGAGTGATCTTCATGCAATTATTAAGGTCAAGGTAAATGACGTGGTCGATGGAGCACTATGTAAATCATCTTGTTGAGACAACCGTCGGGAAGGGTTATGTTTAACCAGGTTGTTCCTGCAGGAGGTTGGATTTATTAATGAGATACTCACCAAAAAATCACTCAGGGATATTATCGGCCGCGTTCTTAAACTGGCAGGTACAGCTAAAACAGCAGATTTCCTTGATGCGATCAAGAACCTTGGATTCTATTCAGCTTTCAAGGGTGGTTTTTCATTCAACCTCGACGATGTTATAATACCTGAAGAAAAAACAAAATTTGTTACTGAAGGATATGAGCAGGTTGAAGAGGTAATGAGCAACTACAGCATGGGATTCATTACAAATAATGAACGATACAACCAGATTATCGATATCTGGACACATGTAAATGCAAGGCTTACCCAAACCTTATGAAACAGCTTTCGAACGACAAGCAGGGATTCAACTCTGTTTATATGATGCTCGACTCAGGTGCAAGGGGTTCGAAAGAGCAGATCCGTCAGCTTTCGGGTATGAGGGGTCTTATGGCAAAACCTCAGAAGTCAGGTTCAACTGGTTCGGAGATCATTGAAAACCCGATCCTTTCGAACTTTAAAGAAGGTCTTTCGGTTCTCGAGTACTTTATTTCAACACACGGTGCACGTAAAGGTCTTGCCGATACTGCGCTTAAAACAGCTGATGCAGGTTATCTTACCCGTCGTCTTGTTGACGTTTCACAGGATGTTATTATAAATGAAGAAGACTGCGGAACACTGAGAGGTCTTGTTGCAACAGCCATCAAGAAAAATGAGGAGGTTGTTGAATCACTTTACGAAAGGGTCCTTGGCCGTACAGCCGTTCATAATGTTTATCCATCCGCTTACCGGTGAACTTATTGTTGAAGCGGGACAGGAACTTACCGAAGATCTGGCAAGGAAAATTGAAGATTCACCGATCGAGCAGGTTGAGATCCGTTCGGTTCTTACCTGCGAATCGAAAAAAGGTGTCTGTGCAAAATGTTACGGTCGTAACCTTGCAACCGGCCTTATGGTTCAGAAAGGTGAAGCGGTTGGTGTAATTGCTGCACAGAGTATCGGTGAACCCGGAACACAGCTTACCCTCCGTACATTCCACGTTGGAGGTACTGCTTCGAACATTACTACTGAATCGAGCCTTGTTGCACGTTACGGTGGTATTGCTGAGATTGAGGAGATAAGAACTGTTCCAAAGAAAGATGCTGAAAAAGGGAAGATCGATATAGTTATCGGACGTCTTGCCGAACTCAGGATCATTGACAAGAAAACAGGTATTGCACTTACAACACATACAATTCCTTACGGTTCAAAACTTTATATCAAACCCGGACAGGAAATTGAAAAGGGTAAACTGATTTGCGAATGGGATCCGTTCAATGCCGTTATAATATCTGAAGTTGCCGGTAAGATAGGTTATGACTACCTTATTGAAGGTATTACATTCCGCGAAGAATC
>CAVPCP010000012.1:0-65514 GCA_963702415.1 uncultured Bacteroidales bacterium
ATTTTGAAGAATATGAGTTTTTTGGCAGAGTTGCAACCAGGGATTTATACAAAAAAGAGAAAGAAGAAATATACTGTTTAGTGAGTATTGTCATTCTTCCTGTGTGAGTGTAATTTTAATTATTATAATCTATTAATAAGATTACATAAATGGAAACGATTATCAAAATAGATGAAAATCTATGTATTGGCTGTGGAAGTTGTATAAGAGAATGTCCTGTAAGAATTTGTGAGAGTACTATTTGTAATAATAAAATAAACTGAGTTAAAAAATGACTGACAAAATAAAACCCAATTTTAAGGGTCGTTGAAGGTATTTCCGTACATCTGTTATAAAATATGACATCAATTCAGATTATAGTTTTAGATAAAGATGTCATGAAACCAGTTGCAACTTTTGTCCGCCTGCACTCCAACTGGCGGGTTCGGGGTCCCGAACGGCACTATGTTTGATTCTTTTATCTATCATATAAAATATCTTACTTCCTGTGAACCTATCCTGAAATCTGGGGAGGTTTAATCCAAAAGAGCAATTATGGTTGCATCTTGGGAAGGAATATCCAATTTGAAGGGTAACTATTATAGAACAGAGATCCTTCTTAAAAACCCCATCAAATTGGTCCAGGATGACCTTTTTCAATCCGAAGAGGGTAGTCGAGTCTTATCTGTAACAAAATTCTCAAATTCGCATCAATTCTGTCCTTCAGAATTAAAATATTTTTACCTTTGGCCCCATTTTTTTGATTTCAGATTTTGTTTTACGGTTTTTTTTGTTTATATTTTTATTACCCTAATAGGTATAAAAGAATAAACGAAAAAGATAATTAGTATGGAAGAAAAGAAATTTTTAGACATGGAGAATCTGGCAGAGTATGTACATTTGTCAAAGTCAATTATTTATAAAAGGTTTGTAATAAAACAATACCATATGTAAAGTTGGCACACAGAACCGTGTTCGTTAGAGAACAGATTGATAAATGGGTTATTAGTGGTGGACAGATGAATATGGGACTACCTGCTCTTGCCAAAGTTATAAGACTAAAATAATTAATGGCGAAGTGCACCATACAGCTTGATCGACGAAGAAAATTACAAAATGGATTGTATAATCTGGTTGTGCGAGTAAATATAGGAAATGATATGATCTACCTGAATATCGCCAAACTCACATGAGAAACAGTATGATCATGTTTTTGTCAAGAGGGCAGGGGACGAGGAAAGTATTGCATTCCGAGAGAAGTGCGAGGGATATAGAACCAAATGTGAGCGAATTTACAATAAACTAAAGCCATTCAATAAAGCTAGATTCAGAGAACTATTTTATGAAGGAAGAAAAAGATATTCCAAAGACTCTTCTACTGAAGGATCTATTCAAAGATTACTATACTACAAATGAGAACATCAAACACTCATCAAAGGGAGGTATCGATCATCTATGAACATCTTTGAAACCTTTATGAAAGGAGCAACGGTTTATGATGTTACGCCTGATTACTTAAGGAAGTTTGAAAAATACAAATTAAGTAATGGCAATTCTCCAGCTACAATAGCCTCAAATATCACTGATTTAAAGCGGATTTTAAATTACTATACCAAGGTAAAAAAGGTTATTCCGAGAGATTATGAATACCCATTTTCAGAGGTAGGTTACAGGATTAAAAATTTCATACCAAACAAGTTGGTCATGGAGAATGATGAAATAAAATCAGTTGTTGATATGAAAGAATTTGATTCTCCGGAACAAGAGTATGCTCGTGACATTTGGCTGTTGTTATACAGATGTAATGGTAGCAATTTTGCCGATTTGTTAAGAATGAGGTGGAGCAATATGAACAACAATGAAATAAGATTTTACAGAAAGAAAACGGAAACGACTCGAAAAAAGAATGTAAAACAGATTATTGTTCCCAGAACCCCAGGTGTAAACGAACTTCTGGAAAAACTAGGTGATAAGAATAGCCCGTTTGTCTTGGGATTACTTCAAGAAGGTTATTCGGAAGAAACCATTGATAACAAATCAAACAAGATGAGAGGGGAACTCAATGTACACCTTAAAGCAATTACAATAAAACTGAATCTCCATTCACCTTTGAGGCTTAATAAAGCCAGAGAATGTTATGCATCAACATTGAATAGAGCTAATAAATCGGTTGTTAAAATTGGAGAGACTATGGGACATTCAACAATTGCGGTTACTATAAACCATTATATTGGTGGTATGAATAATGAGGAGTTATTTGATTTAAACAATGCTCTCTTCTAGAAACGTGCGCTAGGATTAGTGCTAGGATTACAGTAAAACACAGAAAAACAAGTAAAATTGAAGAAAACCAGTAAACTTAAAATCCTAATAATGAAAACAAAAGAAAATCAGTATCAATCTGAATATCAGTAAATTGAAAGTTCATAATCATGAGGTCCGGGGATCAATTCCCCCGTCTCGCTACAAAGACAATCAAATGCTTACACATTAAGCCGTGCAGGCATTTTTTGTTCATACAGAGGGTGAGGAATGCCCGCCTATACAAAAAAGATCGTCCAACTTTAGCAATAATACAAGGGTATAAATGAAAGAAGACCGGTGAAATCAATTTATTTATAACTTAACGATTCTAATCTTTAAAATCATGCCTGCATGAAAAAAAACTCATTTGCCTTTTTACTCCTTCTTTTCTCTTCATTTAATTCTTCCAGATGTCAGGATACAAATATTTCAAATTCAATAGATAACAAGAGTTTTGATCCTTCTACAACACTATGGTACAGATCTCAGGCTTCCGCGTGGGAGGAAGCCCTTCCTGTAGGAAATGGTCGCCTTGGAGCAATGGTATTTGGAAAATACGGAGAAGAAAGAATCCAACTTAATGAAGAGACATATTGGTCGGGAGGTCCATATTCAACTGTAGTTAAAGGTGGTTACAAGGTATTACCGGAAATTCAGAAGGAAATCTTTCTGGGAAATCCAATTAAGGCACATAAGCTTTTTGGAAGATATCTGATGGGTTATCCGGTTGAACAACAGAAATATCAGGCTCTTGCAAATCTGATTCTTTCATTTAAAAATGAGAAGGATGTTAACAGCTATAAGCGCTGGCTCGATCTTAAAACAGGAATAACATCTGTTCAGTACACAGTAAATGGGGTTACCTACCTGAGAGAAGTCTTCTCCTCAGCACCGGAACAGACAATAGCAATAAGACTTACAGCTGATAAACCCGGAAGTGTTTCTTTTACTGCCGAGCTGCGTGGTGAAAGAAATAGTGCAATGTCGAACTATGCAACTGATTATTTCAGAATGGATGGAGTTGGGAATGATGGTTTGAAACTATCAGGTAAATCGGGCGACTATATGGGTATAGAGGGGAAAGTCAGATATGAGGCCAGATTGAAAGCTGTAGCTGAAGGCGGTACTGTGAAAGTGGACGATAGTGACCTTATTATCGAAAATGCAGATGCCGTGACACTTTATTTTGTTGCTGCAACCAACTTCATTAATTATAAGGATGTAAGTGCCGATTGCCAGGAAAGAGTTGAGAAATATCTGAAAGGCATAGAGGGCAAGCCATATAACCGTATAAAGGAAGCTGCAGTGAAGGATTATAAATCTCTGTTCGACAGAGTAACTATTGCTCTTCCTTCAACAGTGAACTCGTTTCTTCCGACTGACGAAAGGCTGAAAAGCTTTGCTGTCGCATCTGATCCCCAATTAGCTTCACTTTGTTATCAATTTGGAAGGTATCTCCTGATTTCATCGTCCCGACCAGGGACACAACCTGCAAACCTTCAGGGAATATGGAACAAGGATATGAATCCATCGTGGGATTCAAAATACACAACAAATATTAATACGGAAATGAACTATTGGCCGGCAGAAACAGCTAACCTGTCGGAATTGACTGAACCACTGATTAAAATGGTTAAAGAACTTACTGATCAGGGGGGTCAGGTTGCAAAAGAACACTATGGGGCAAGGGGCTGGGTGTTTCATCAGAACACTGATATCTGGAGAGTTGCAGCACCTATGGACGGGCCAACCTGGGGTACATTTACGGTCGGAGGAGCATGGTTAACAACACATCTGTGGGAACACTATCTCTTTACCCTGGACAATGATTATCTGAAAGATGTTTATCCAATAATCAAAGGTTCAGTTGAATTCTTTATGGATTTTTTAGTTGAGCACCCTAATGGTAAATGGTTAATTACCAATCCTTCCACTTCACCTGAAAATCCTCCAAAAGGACCTGGGTATAAATACTTTTTCGATGAAGTGACCGCTATGTACTATTTTACAACTATGTGCGCCGGTTCATCAATTGATATGCAGATACTGACTGATCTCTTTGGCTATTATGTCGAAGCAGCTAATGTACTTGGATTGGATAAGGATTTTGCAGCTTTGGTTACGAAAGCAAGAGCACGCCTTGTTCCACCTCAAATTGGTGCGAGCGGCGCACTTCAGGAATGGTCCGATGATCTGGATCAGATGGAGGATAAACACCGTCATTTTTCTCACCTTTATGGTCTCTATCCGGGAAATGTTATATCAGCAAAAAGAACACCAGAGTTAATTGATCCCGTTAAAAAAGTGCTTGAACAACGTGGCGATGCAGGTACCGGGTTTTCAAGGGCATGGAAAATGAGTCTCTGGGCCCGCTTATATGATGGGAACAGGGCCTATAAAATATTCCAGGGGTATATCAACGACCAGTGTTACCCTCAACTTTTTGCCAAATGTTATACTCCCTTGCAGGTCGACGGCAGCTTTGGAGTAACTGCCGGAATAACAGAGATGTTAATACAATCTCACGAAGGAGTAGTAGATCTTTTACCAGCTCTTCCTGACGACTGGAGTGATGGCTCTTTCAACGGAGTATGTGCAAGAGGAGCTTTCGAGCTTAAGTTCAGCTGGAAAGCCAAAACAGTGACCTCAATTGAAATTCTGTCAAAAGCCGGACAATCCTGCAGGTTACATGCCGGCAACCTCAGTTTTGTAACAAATAACGGGAAGAAAGTAAAAGTCACAAAACATTCTGATGGTTCTGTGGAATTTGATACTGGACCAGGGAAAATCTACAGGCTTGGTAAAGACTGAACCATAAGAATTCATTAGGCAAACAGATAAATGTTATTAGATTTGTTATTCAAACAATAATATCTACTTAATGAAAATAAGAGTGTTTGCCTTCTGCTTAATTATGCTTCTATTCAATTGGGTATCATCTCAGGTAATTGCACAGACAGACAAACCTGTTCTAATGCTTGAGGATATTTTTAAGAGCAATATTTACATTGATAAAGGTTATGGGCCAATCAGGTGGAGCAAGGATAGTAAGGGTTATCTGACATTTGAATCTAATAAAGAGGTCGGAGGCAGGGATATAGTAATTTATGATGCAAAAACAGGTGTCATGAAAATAGTATGTTCCGCAAAATCTTTTATTCCTGAAGGAAAGACCAGACCTGTATCTGTTTCAGATTATGTATGGTCGGATGATAACACGAGGCTTCTTTTGTTTACCAACACCCGCCGAGTCTGGAGATATAATACAAGAGGAGATTATTGGGTGCTTGATATTAATTCAGGAAAACTGAGGCAATTAGGCATATCGTTTGAACCCTCTACGCTGATGTTTGCAAAGTTCTCGCCAGATGGTTCAAGGGTGGCATATGTAAGTAAACAGAATATTTATGTTGAAAATATTGAATCAGGAAAGATTATTACTCTTACCGCAGACGGAGGTGGTAATATTGTCAATGGTACATTTGACTGGGTTTATGAAGAGGAACTCGATTGCAGGGATGGATTCAGGTGGAGTCCCGATGGCAAAAGAATAGCTTTCTGGCAATCAGATACCAAAGAAATTGGGACATTCTATCTGATAAACAATGTTGATTCAATTTATCCTGTAATAATTCCATTTCCATATCCTAAAGTAGGGACTTCAAATTCGGCAGTGAAAATTGGAGTAGTATCGTCTGAAGGAGGTCCTGCAAGGTGGTTTGATATACCCGGGGATCCTCAGAACAATTATCTTGCAAGAATGGATTTTATTCCTAACTCCGATGAGGTCATGATCCAGCAGCTTAACCGGCTTCAGAACACCAACCGGGTTTGGATTGGTAACGCCAGCACGATGATGCTTACCAATATTCTAACAGATAAGGAAAAGACCTTCCTTGATATTCAAGATAATATTAAATGGCTCAATAATGAAAAGTACTTTACCTGGACAAGTGAGAAGGATGGATGGTTACGTCTTTACCTGGTTTCAAGAGATGGAAAGTCAATGAGCCCAATTACGGAAGCCAATACTGATGTGGTAAGCATTAATTGCATTGATGGCAAAGGTGGATATGTTTATTATATTGCTTCACCCAGGAACTATACACAGCGTTATCTTTACAGGAGCCGTTTAGACGGGAAAGGGATTGCTGAAATTATTACTCCTTCTGATAAAGCCGGTCATAATTCTTATCAGATTTCAGATGATGCCCGATGGGCAATTCACACATTTAACAACGCTGTTACCCCCGACAGAATTTCTCTAATAAGTTTACCTGATCACAATGAAATAAGGCTTTTAGAAGACAATGCAGTATCAAAACAGATGTACGACAAGCTGGGGCTGAACCCGAAAGAATTCTTTAAAGTTGATATCGGAGATGTTGTTTTGGATGCATGGATGATTAAACCTCTAGGTTTTGATCCCTCAAAGAAATACCCTATCATATTCTATGTATATGGTGAACCAGCAGGTTCAACAGTGCAGGATACCTGGGCAGGAGGAGATCTCTGGCACCAGTACATGGCACAGCAGGGATATATTGTTATAAGTGTTGATAACAGGGGTACAAAAGTTCCACGGGGTTCAGAGTTCAGGAAATGTATTTATCGTCAGATAGGGATCCTTGCCTCTGCCGATCAGTCGAAAGCAGCTCAGAAGATTTGTTCAATGTTCAGCTTTATCGATTCCCAAAGGCTCGGTATATGGGGTTGGAGTGGCGGAGGCCAGATGACCTTGAATTGTCTCTTCCGTTATCCTGAGATATATAGAACAGGTATTGCTGTTTCATTTGTTTCTGACCAGAGGCTCTATGATAATATTTATCAGGAACGGTATATGGGACTTTTGGATGATAATAAGGATGGTTACATTAACGGCTCCCCGATAACCTTTGCAAAAAACCTGAAAGGGAACCTGATGATCATTCATGGAACCGCTGATGATAATGTTCATTATCAGAGTTTTGAAATGCTGGTTAACGAACTTATAAGAAACAATAAAATGTTCAGCATGATGTCCTATCCAATGCGCTCTCATGGGATATACGAAAGAGAGAACACTTCTTATCATCTCAGGGAAACCATGGAGAAATACTGGAAAGCAAATCTGGTTCCAGGGGGGAGATGAATGCCGGTTTATCTTAATAAGAATCCAAAGCCGATGATGCCAAGTATTTTCAATGATGTTATAGGTCCGGTAATGAGGGGTCCTTCCAGTTCTCATACTGCAGCTTCCCATCGCATCGGAATGATTATCAGACAGGTTTGTCCTCCTGAAAATGGGAAGGTGCTGGTTGAATTTGACAGTAAAGGGTCACTGGCAACAACATATGAAGGACAGGGTAGCGCCATGGGTCTTATTTGCGGCCTGCTTGGAGTTAGTATTCTTGATCCATCCATTGTAAAATATAAAGAGCTGTCTGAAGAACGCAAATTGAAAATAAGATTTCAGATCACAGAATTCGAAGCTTCTCACCCTAATACATACAAAATCCAGGTCGAAAACAATAAGCAGGAACTATTTCACTTCATAGCTGTTTCAACAGGTGGAGGGATGATCGAAATACAGAATATTAACGGATTTGAGGTTTTAATCAGAGGTGACTATTTTGAAACCTTGATTTGTTGTGAATCCCAGCCTCCTGAAAAAATTCAGAAGCTTTTTCAAATTCTGAAGAATTCTTCCGATCATTCAGAGATCAGTCTTTCCCAAAAAGGTCAAAATAGTTTTCTGATCAATATAAAATCGAGAGACCCGTTACTCATGAAAGTCAAAGATCTTATAAATGACTCTGAGAATGTTACCTGGATACGGGGAATCGATCCTGTAATGCCAATTCTTGCCGGGACAAATGAAAAATTACCTTTTACTACAATAGATGAGTTGCTCAAATTATCCGGACAAAAAGGTCTTGATCTTGCCGATCTTGCTATCCTGTATGAATGTGCCCGTGCAGGTATAGATCCTGAAAAGGCTCTCTCTCTCATGCATGATATTGTTTCAAAGATTAAAAACTCTATTCAGGAAGGATTGAAAGGGACGACCTACAAGGACAGAATTCTCGGGCATCAGTCTCACCTGATCCTCGAAGCTGAAAAGAATAGAAAAATAATCGCCACCATACAGAATAAGATAATTGCCTATGTGACAGCTTTAATGGAAGCAAAAAGTTCGATGGGAATCATTGTGGCAGCACCTACTGCAGGGTCGACCGGAGTGCTCGGTGGAGCTATTTTCAGCGTTGCAGAAGATTTTTCTGATGATCCTGGCTCCATTGTAAAAGCATTCCTGGCAGCAGGACTGATAGGCGTATTTATTGCTCACAAATATACTTTTGCTGCGGAGGAAGGAGGATGCCAGGTTGAGTGTGGTGCCGCATCAGCCATGGCTGCAGCCGGACTTGTACAGCTTATGGGGGGGACGGCCAGACAGGCAATAAACGCGTCTTCTATGGCATTGCAGAATGTTCTCGGTATGATCTGTGATCCTGTTGCTGACCGTGTTGAGGTCCCATGTCTCGGGAAAAATATTCTGGGAGCTACCAATGCGCTTAATGCTGCAAATATGAGCATTGCCGGTTTTGATCCGGTCATTCCTCTGGATGAGGTAATTGATGCAATGAGATCTGTCGGGGAAAGCATGCCATCCTCATTGTGCTGCACTGGTCTTGGAGGATTATCGATGACCCCGGCTGCATTGAAACTTCATAAGGAGCTAAAAACGAAAAACCTTTAAATTTTAATACTTCTCTTTTGCAATAAATATAACATAGACAGATACATGCAAGAAATGTTATAAGGAAGTCAATAAGGTATAAAAAAATTAGGTTCTTATGGAATTTTTTGACAGCAAGACCATAGCAGATATTGCCTCTCAGTCAGAGTGGGTCGACGCTATGGAAAAGGCATTGCAGATGATTACATCCGGCAAGTTTGTTATGCCAAAGAGGATGCATCTTGATTATGGTGATGCTACATTCCTTCTTATGCCATGTATAACTGATGAATACTGGTCCACCAAAATGGTTTCGTTTTGTCCGGGCAACAGAGAAAAAGGACGTCCTTCAATTTATGGGACAGTTGTATTGAATGATACAAAAACAGGAGAGTCTCTGGCAATATTGGATGGGGGAATGATTACCGCAATGCGAACAGCAGCAGTTAGCGCAGCGGGTATAAGGCATCTGTCGCCTCAGAATAGCCATTCTTTGGGTATAATTGGCACCGGGGTCCAGGGAATTTACCAGGTCCTTTTTGCCTGTTCGGTGCGTGAGATAGACGAGATCTGGGCTTTCGACCAGAACCCCGGTAATCTCAAAAAGTTTGCAGTTGAAATGAATTTGAGGTATCCCAACATCAGGGTACATCTTACAAATGATTCTGATCATGTTGCTCTGAATTCACAGGTTATAATTTCTGCAACAAATTCTAAGGATCCGGTTTTTAAGAATTCGAAAGAATTATTTACCGGAAAGACATTTGTGGGAATTGGTTCCTATAAACCCGACTGCAGGGAGTTTCCGGAGCAGCTATTCAGGCAGGTTGATCAGATTTTTGTGGATACCATGGACAGTAAAGACGAGAGCGGTGATTTGATAACTCCTGTCAGGAGCAACTGGATAGCTGACAGAAATATTTTTCCGATAGGCAGCCTGATAGCAGGGAAAATTGTTCCTGCTGAAAATCCAACCAGATTATTCAAGACTGTGGGCAGTGCACTTTTTGATCTGTTTGCTGCCAGGCTGGTTTATGAAAAATATATTGATTAAACTCGCCTCCTTCCCGGATGCTCCTTCGATTAAGATGAATTTCTTCCGGATATTTTTCAGCCACCCAGTGGACGAAAAAACATCACATTTCTCTTAATTATTAAATAACTTTGATTTTTATCAGACAGATTACGGAATTATAAATAAAATGACTATCGGTAATCATGCATAAAGGTCTATTGATTTTCTTCGTTTACCCCGACCCCAGAGGGGAGCGAAGAAAATCAATTTACTCCCCTTGGGGCTGGGGTAAATAAATTGATTTTCAAGCGGTTTACAATTTCTTATTAATGATTGCCGATAGTCATAATAAATAATACAAATCATGAAATATTTTTTAGTAGTCTTTTTTGTTTTCGCTCTGAAAATGTTACCCGGTTGGAGCATGAATCCCTTTGCAAAATGGACAAAGACCGAACTGGTGCTCGATAACGGGATAGTCCAACGGACTATAAAGCTCCCTTCACCGGAAGGAGACTTTATAACCACTTCCTATAAGCCTGTAAATGGCGATTTTGACTATTTTCTGAAGACCAATACCGACTTTCAGTTTGAAGTAAACGATGTCGTGTATTCAGGGAAAGGAAACTGGAAGCTGAAAGATATAATGTTGATAGAAGATTCAACAGGGGGAAACGGAGCGTCAGTAACACTTCTTAGTCAGGATAAAAAAGTTGAACTGACAATAAAATATTTACTCTATCCCAATTCACCTGCAGTACGTAAAAGCCTTACTGTTAAAAATTTAACAACTGATCTGGTTAAGCTTGAGTCGGTTGATACAGAAAAGTTTGAAGTGCCTGGTTATTACCCGGTTACCTTCAGCTGGATTTACCACGACTACGGAAGGAGAAGATTCATAGGCAATTATGATGGCGGAAAACAGGATGCACTGATTATAGTGCACGATATGAATACTGAACAGGGTATTGTGCTCGGAAATGAGGCAACTGGCGTCTTAAAGCACACATCAGTATTCTGGGAGTCGCAGGATATCTGTATCGGACTGACTCATAAGAACTCTCTGTTCCCATTCCGTAAATGGATTGAAAAAGGTGAGTCGTTTGAAACACCTCAGGTCTTTACCATGGTTTATAATAACCAAAAGACACCTGATGAGATACTTAATATTGCTGTACCCGATTTTGTGCGCAAGTACATGGGAATAAGGCTCTCAGAACTTAAAGAGAAGCCGACTTTTGTGTATAACACCTGGGAACCCTTCTATAAAAATATTAACGAAAAGCTTGTAATGGAACTGGCAAAAGCTGCTGCAGATGCCGGAATGAAAGAGTTTATAATTGACGACGGATGGCAGGACAGTTACGGTGATTGGGGAATAGACTACAAGAAATTTCCAAACGGACTGAAACCTGTTCTTGATTATATTAAATCGCTTGGAATGAAGCCCGGGTTATGGGTCAGCATCGGAAGCGCAGCACCATCGAGCAAGGTATACAAAGCACATCCTGAATGGTTTGTTACTGATATAGCTGGTGCTCATACATCTTTGCATGCACCAGGTGACAAGGAGAAATATACTGCATGTTTTGGGACAGGGTGGTATGATTATATTAAAGAGATTTTATTGAAAATGGCTGTCGAATATGGGATTGAATATTACAAGCTCGATTTTGCAGTAGTAACAAGTGCCTATACTTATGATCATACCCAGTCGGGCTGCTATTCGACGAATCACCCGGGTCACAAAGATCATAATGAATCGCTCTTTACAAATTATGAACGTCTCTGGAAGTTGTTTGATGAGCTGCATGCAGCTAAACCGGAGCTGTTTATTGATTGTACTTTTGAAACTCTTGGTGGAACTCAGGCAATAGACTATGCCCTGGTGAAACATGCGGAAGGCGACTGGCTATCAAATTTTGAAGGAGCCGCAGGTGAAAAAACCGATATCAGGATCCGGAATATGGCATGGTGGCGTTCACCAGCGATGCCGGCAACGGCACTTGTAATAGGTAATCCCCAAATGCAGGACCAGGAATGGGAAACACATATAAAATCAATAGCAGGGGCTCTTCCCATAATGCTTGGTGATCCAAGAAAACTTTCAGGCGACGACCAGAAGAGATATCGTGAATATGCTGACTGGCTTCAGCTTATGGAAGCAAAATACAACATCATGAGTTTCCGTCAGGATCTGCCCGGATTCGGAGAGCCGATGGAGGGAATGTGGGATGGATTTCAGCGTATCAATACGGAAGCAAAAGATGGTGGAATAATTGGTGTTTTTCGTCATGGTTCCGTGGAGACAAAACGTATAGTTACAGTGAATTGGCTCGATCCGATAAAAACTTATCAGGTAAAATCAGTTGATGGGAAAGTAGTTGCCACATTAACAGGTAGTGATCTTAAAACGAAAGGCTTTACCGTAACACTCAATGGACTATATTCAGGAGAGCTTTTTGAGATAGTTGAAAACGCAACTGATCTCTCTGCCAAATGGGATACTATCCGTCCTCTGGCAAACCCCGATAAAGGATGGTATCATCATATGCTCGACAATGGCATTGGCAAATACGGACTGAAAGACGAATCAGAACTGAAGGCTTTCCCCGGAATGGACCACCTCTATCTCAGGCTTGCATGGGCCTATCTTGAACCTGAAGAAGGCAAATTCGACTGGTCATATATCGATAACATTGTTGAGAAATATGTTCCCCTGGGCTATGGTATTTCTTTCCGCATTTCGTGTAAGGAAACGGGTGCTGCTCCTGGAAGTGTTCCGGTTGAGATAGATGGAATCCGTTATGCAACACCTTTTTGGGTTGTTAAAGCAGGGGCCAAAGGCATTGAGCGCCCTGAATTTGGCAGTGCATCGTGGACTCCTGATTGGGACGATCCGGTTTTCCTTGAAAAATTGGATAATTTTCACAGGGCATTTGCAGAAAAATACGATGGAAAACCCTGGGTGCGTTATATTGATGTTGGCAGCATTGGTGATTGGGGCGAAGGTCATACATGGAGTTCAACCCGGATTCCGCCTACCCTGAATGAGGTTAAAACACACATAAACCTTTATTTAAAACATTACAAAAACACACAATTAATCGTAACCGATGATTTGCTTGCTTCAACAAAATCGGAAAATGAGAAACAGGAATTGCTGAATTATGCCCTGAAAAACGGGTTCTCGTTGCGCGACGACAGCCCTATGGTTCAGGGTTATATGAAAAACGATCTTGCCACCTGGACAGTAAGACACCCGGAGTTTTTTGCAGAGGTTTACAAAATCATGCCGACCGTTTTTGAATTGGAACATTATGGAAAAGTAAAAAATAATGGATACTGGCTGGGGAAAAACGGGAAAGACATAATACCTGAATACGGTGTTAGCGGGGCTGTTGTATTTCGCAATGCTGTAAAAATACTACGCCCGACTTATGTCGGGTTTCACGGTTATTTGGGTGAATGGCTAACCGACAACCCTGAGTTTACAAAAGAAATACTGAATTTATGCGGTTACTGGTATTTCCCGAAATCAATAAATACAACCCGGTATAAAAACAGGGAATTGTCATTCGAAATAGAGTGGCTGAACAAAGGCATTGCCCCGGCATATTCAGTATATCAGTTAAAAGGCAAATTAACCAGCGTAAATAAGCCAGACAACCCTGTTTATTTTAACATTCAGGACTCCGGAAACAAAAACTGGCTTCCTGAAAAACCTTATACTGAGACCTATTCAACAGAATTCAAAGAAAAGCTTAAAGGTGTTTATTCACTTTCCTTTCA
This sequence comes from uncultured Bacteroidales bacterium, assembly GCA_963702415.1. Classification (GTDB taxonomy): domain Bacteria; phylum Bacteroidota; class Bacteroidia; order Bacteroidales; family VadinHA17; genus LD21. The sequence continues at coordinate 13,809 of CAVPCP010000012.1, forward strand.
GTTGTTTGATGCCAGATCAGGTAAACCGGTGGAGGTTGGATTAAAGGAGCAACTGAGGGATTCAGAAGGCTATTATTTGGTTTCAGAAATTGCATTTTAATAGATCTTATTTTAATCATAAAAAAATGAAAACAGTCTCCAACTTTTTAATTATCTGCTCTCTGCTTTTTCTTCTCTCTTCATGCACAGGATCAAAAAAGAATATCTTTCTCGATGAAATGGATCTATCAGGTATGAAAGCCGGCTGGGGAATCCCTCAGATAAACAAATCGTTTAAGGAGACTCCTTTATCAGTCGGGAATCAGGCTTATTCGCGTGGTGTGGGGACAATAGCCACAAGTTCTTATCTGATCAGTGTTAACGGGACTGGAAAATCATTCCACTCAAAAGTTGGTGTTGATGATTGCTCAAATGAGAGCGGTTCAGTAATCTTTTATATTCTTGGTGACAAAAAGATCCTTTGGGAAAGCGGCCTGATGAGGAAGGGGGACAGTGCTAAAGTTGCAGATCTGGATATAAGAGATATTTCGAAGATCGGGTTACTGGTATCTGATGGGAACGATGGTAATTCAAGAGATTATGCAAACTGGATCGACACTAAAATCGAATATTCGGGAATAGTCCCCACAACGGTACCTTCAAAAATAATTGCTGAGGGTGAGGTCCTTACACCTGCAGCGCCTGCAGAACCACGTATTAACGGACCAAAGATCTGTGGAATGCGCCCCGGTTCTCCTTTTCTCTATCGTATTCCCGCAACAGGTGAAAGACCTATGTCATTTGATGTTAAAGGACTTCCCGGATCACTGAAACTGAATAGAGAAACGGGGATCATAACCGGAAGTATTTCAAAACCCGGCAGATATAATGTCGAATTAGTTGCAAAAAATAACAAAGGTGAGTCCAGGCGTCCATTCACCATTGTTGTTGGGACTACTCTGGCGCTTACCCCTCCGATGGGTTGGAACAGCTGGTATATTCATTATAACCGTGTAAGTGATTCCTTAATGCGTCTTGCTGCAGATGTCATGATATCTTCCGGAATGGCTGATAACGGATATCAGTATGTAAATATTGATGACTGCTGGATGAGAAAAGAACAATCGGATGAACCTGATCTCGGAGGACCCTTACGTGATAAAAACGGGATAATCCTGGCAAATAAAAGATTTCCCGATATGAAAGGACTGACTTCATATATTCATGATAAGGGTCTGAAAGCAGGGTTGTATATTTCGCCCGGACCTAAAACATGTGCAGGATTTGCCGGCAGCCTGGGACACGAAAAGCAGGATGCTGAAACTTTTGCTGCCTGGGGATATGATTTCCTCAAGTATGACTGGTGCTCGTACGGAAGCGTGGTAAAAGGCAGGACTATTGAGGATTTCAAAGCCCCATATAAAATCATGTGGTCGCATCTTCAAAAGGTTGATCGTGATATCGTTTTTAATCTCTGTCAGTACGGTATGGGGGAATCGTGGAAATGGGCAGGTGAGGTTGGCAATTCCTGGCGCACAACTGGTGACCTGGGATTGGAGTCCTCAAGTACAATGCCGGGTTTTTTCAATATTGGAATTAGCAATGCAAGACATAGTGAATATGCCCGCCCGGGTGCATGGAATGATCCTGATTATATCCTCATAGGATGGGTCGGAAGTGCAAATTCAATGGGCGAAGGTGAAAAAACCAGCCTACCCCTGATGAACAATATACTTACATGTCTATGTGGTCTTTAATGGCTTCCCCCCTGATCTTTAGCGGAGATATGTCGAAGCTTGATAAATTTACCCTTAACGTATTATGCAATAATGAAGTAATTGACATTAATCAGGATGTTCTTGGCCGTCAGGCAAGGATTCTGAAATATTCAGATAATGAATTAATTATGGTAAAGGATCTGGAAGATGGATCCAAAGCTGTTGGCCTTTTTTATGTGTCAGGTAATCCTCCTGTTCCTGCTGATTATTTTGAATGGGATCCACAGAGGTTGCCAAAGAAAATAAAAATCAGCCTGAATGAAATAGGGATGACAGGAAAAGCAAATGTTAGAGATGTCTGGAGGCAAAAGAGTCTGGGATCGTTTGAAAATGATTTCGAGGTTGATGTTCCGTGGCATGGCGTAGCATTTGTGAAAATAAGTAAGAAATAATAATTCTGAATATAAAAAAATGCACAGACCTCGAATTATATTACTAATTCACAACTAAATAAAATAATAAAATGAACAACCAGCCAAGATGGATTTTAAGCCTGATTATTTTTGTGCTTTTTTCTGTGATATTAAATAGCCAGACAAGTGCTCAACCTTCCAGTAAAACAGATGCTCCTTTACTTGGCTGGAACAGCTATAATTGTTATGGAAGTAATGCGGATGCCAAAATCCTGAGTGAAAACCTGGATGTATTTATCGAAAAGTTAAAACCTTTTAGTTACGAATACTTTGTGATTGACGCAGGATGGTACAGACACTATGATTTAAAGCAGGGGGAAAAGTGGCCTTCAAAAGGAGACAAGGCACATCTCAATATAGATGAATACGGTCGATACTTGCCATCAAAAACATTGTTTCCAAATGACTTTAAAGATATTATCGACCGTGCCCATAAACACGGTATTAAGTTTGGTTTGCATCTGATGCGAGGTATTCCCCGCGAAGCAGTGAAAAAAAACCTGCCAGTAAAAGCCACCAAATATTTTGCCCGTGATATTGCTGATACAAATGATACATGCAACTGGAGCAGTTTAAACTATGGAGTTGACATGGATAAACCCGGGGCACAGGAATACTATAACAGTGTTGTTGAATTAGTTGCGAGCTGGGGAGTCGATTTTATAAAATACGATGACATAGTGCATAAACCCAAAGAGATAAACGCGGTTGCCAATGCCATTGAACGATGCGGAAGAAAAATTGTTTTGAGCATTTCTCCGGGAGATGATATTAATCCTGAATATGTGGAGACTTACAAAAGAGCTGACATGATACGGATTACCCGTGATATCTGGGATTTAAGTGAAGATCTCAAAATTGGTTTTGAACGCTGGGAAAAAATGGAACCTTATGCCGGACAAGGATTTTGGCTGGATTTTGATATGATTCCTTTTGGTCATCTAAAAGTTTCAAATCCCCTGAGTAACGACCGTGCTTTCAGCAAACGAGGATATGAGCGTCAGGATAATTTTAGTTATGCTCAAAAAAAGACATTTATGACGCAAAGGGCGTTAGCCGCATCGCCAATTTTTATGGGAGGTGCATTACCAACATCGCCCAAAATCGTATTTGAACTCATTACCAATGAAAATATGCTGAAGTGCAATCAAAATGGTATTACAGGGAAACTTGAAACCAGGATACTCAATTATAGCACAAATATCGATATATGGAGAACACCACACCGGAATTTGGACAACGAGGGCTGGATTGGAATTTTTAACCGAAATGAATATCTGGATATTGTGAACTTCGAAAAAGAACAGTTGGGCTTAAAGAAAAATGTTTCCTATGAACTATATGATATATGGGGAAAAGGGATGATTAAAGATGAAGAGACTCTATATTTTGAGATTCCCGGTGATGATGTGGTTTTTATCCATTACAATTTGAAATAAAGCAAACAATAGTTTGATTTATTGAATTGAAACTTAAGTACAAAATGCATATGAAATCAAGCAAATTACTAATTCAGATAATTTTCGTTCTGATAGTAACAGTCAGGTGTGGCTTTTCACAACAAAATAAAATTACTATCCAGATCAGTTCTGCCGATAAGCAAGTATCATTTGCCGGCGAGGAAATAAAGAGGGCTGCTGAGAGCAAAGGTTTTATTGTAACCTTTGTTAAATCTTTAAATGCCAAATCAAAAGATAATCTGACAGTAAAAATCTTTTCCGATTCTGCCTTATCGGTCAAAACTTCACAGAGCGAAAATTTAAATATGCCGCAACAATTTGGCTGGCAGTACTATTCAATACGGGTTAAAGCTGCAGGCAGTCAGAAAGTTATTTATGTATTGTCGGGCGATAAAACAGGGGCAATGTATGGCGGTTTAGATATTGCTGAGGCAATCCGACTGGGAACGATAGATTTAATTTCTGATTCAGACAGCAAGCCTTACCTCGAGCGACGCGGTATTAAATTCAATATCCCTCTTGACCTCAGAACTCCAAGTTATTCAGATATGGGCGATGCAGCCCAACAAAATATCCCTGTTGTTTGGGAAATGGATTTCTGGCAGCAACAGTTCGACGAAATGGCTCGTAACAGGTATAATGTAATATCCTTCTGGAGTGAAAATCCATTTCCGTCGCTGGTAAAAATTCCGGAATTCCCAAAGATAGCTCTTGACGATGTGTGGCGGACAAAAACAAAACTAGGTGATAATTTCAGTCTGTCAGGGAAGGGATTTCTTACTCCGGAGATGCTTAATAATTACGAAGTAGTTAAAAAAATAACTATTGATGAAAAAATTGAATTCTGGAAGAGAGTAATGGAGTATGCCCATAACCGGGGCATTGAAGTTTACTGGTTTACCTGGAATATTTTTACTTATGGCGTCCAGGGGAAATATGGTATTGATGACAGGCAGAATAATGACACTACTATTGCTTATTTCAGATCAGCTGTCAGGGAGATGGTGTTAACTTACCCTTATTTAGCCGGTATTGGTATCACTGCCGGGGAGAATATGGAAGGTAATAAAAGCAAATATTCCAATGAAGAATGGCTTTGGAAAACATACGGGAAAGGGATAAATGATGCTTTGCTCAAACAGCCGGGACGAAAAGTCAGATTAATTCACCGGTTTCACCAGACCAACCTTTCAAATATTCTGGATGCGTTTAAAGGTTACCCCGGCACTCTGGATTTAAGCTATAAATATGCAATTGCACATATGTATGCAGTTACTGATCCACCTTATATTAGATCTTATATGAACCTTTTTTCTCCAAAGCTGAAGACATGGCTCACTATTCGTAATGATGATATTTATAGCTTTCGCTGGGGAAACCCCACCTTTGCCAGGCAGTTCATTCTATCAATTCCGGAACCTGAAAAGATAGCCGGTTTCTATATGGGTCCCGATGGTTATACATGGGGAAGAGATTTCCTTGGGAAAGACAATATTTCCCCAAGGCCTCTAATCATACAAAAGCAATGGTACTCCTTTATGCTGTGGGGAAGATTGAGCTATGATCCGGATCTTAAGGATAGCTTATTTCTGAAAACCATCGAAACACGTTTTAAAGATGTCCCTTCTCAGATCCTTATGGATGGATGGTCTTCAGCATCTATGGTATTCCCCTGGATTACCCGGTTCTCGTGGGGTGACATTGACCTCAAATGGTTTCCCGAAGCCTGCATAAGTGACGCCGGTTTTAAAGGATTCTACACTGTTAAGGATTTTATGGAAGTTGAACCTGCACCAGGAAGTCATATAAGTAACGTAATCCGCTGGGCACAAAACTACAAACTTAACCTTTCCGACAGTTTAATATCGCCGCTGGCAGCTGCTGATACTTTAAGCAGGTATGCAAGAATGGCTCTTATAAGTTTAAAATCCTTACCTGCTCGCAAAATTGGCTCATCTGATGAAATTGATCTTACACTTGGCGATATTGAAGCATTTGCTGCAATAGGTAATTATTATGCTGAAAAAATAAGAGGGGCAAGCAGTCTGGCATTATATAATTTTTACGGACTTAAACAGGATCAGGATGATGCCATTCAGCATCTCACAAATGCAAGGTCTTTTTGGGTGAAATACGCGACAATATATGATTCACAATATAAACCTTCGTTGTTAACCAGAATAGGATTTGTAAACATTCCTGAACTGATAGAAAAAACAGATCAGGATATTAAAATAGCGCAGAACTGGGTGCCTGGCACTATAAAGGAATATATTAAAGGGAAAATTATTTATCCTTAATTAATTTAAATATTAACTATCGGGAATCAAATATAATAGTTTCAACATCACTTGAAAATCAACGGGCCTTTATATTAGATTCCCGATAGTCATATTATAAAAAATACTAATATTATGGTAAAAATCGGGTTTTCAAGGGCTTCAGCTGAGGAAAAATATCAGAGGTATATTAAATGGCTTAAAAGCATCGATCGCTCATTTGAGTATATTAACTTTTACAGGATGGATATTCCGGATGCACTGGAAGAACTGGAAAATTGTTCGGGACTTGTGCTGACCGGAGGAGCTGACATACACCCCGCACATTATGGTAAGGGAGAGGAAGAGAATCGTTGTAAGACAGATCCTGACCGCGATATCCTTGAACTGGCACTTATTGAAAAAGCGCTTGCGTTGAAAATGCCCTTACTGGCAATCTGCCGCGGTGAACAGGTACTTAATGTCAGCCAGGGAGGGGATTTAATAATCGATTTGCCTGTTGATCACGGAAATACAGTAGTTCATTCTTCCGATTCTGATCAGCTTATCAGTCACAAAGTTAATATTGATATAACATCCAACTTATACCGGATTATCAGAAAAACTTCCTTTGATATAGTTTCTGTTCACCATCAGGCAGTGAGGAGACTTGCACCCTGTTTCCGTGCAACAGCATTTGCAGATGATGGAATCATTGAAGCATTTGAGTGGTTAAACCCCGATGGGAAAGGTTATCTGAATGCAGTTCAGTGGCACCCGGAAAAGGGTGATTATCATAATGCTTTAAGCCAGGTAATTGCAAAGGATTTCATTGAGAAAGCCTGTTCCTTCATCAGATTATAAACTGCTGGATTTTCCATTAATTTAGCAACTGTTAAAAAGTACTCTTCCAACTGTAAATTGAATAATATAGTATGAGAAACACCTTTTATTAAAAACAAGCGAATCTGTAACTCTATAATTAAAAACTAATATAAGCTGGTTCTATGAGAAAGCTTCAGTATTTCGTAATGATAACTTTTCTGATCATTTTCAGCAGATGCATAAACACTTCTAAGAAATCATATGATGAACCAATTAGAGCTTACAATATTGACTTTAACTGGGGTGAGGGAGGGCCAAACGGTTTTGCAAAACCAGGATTGTGGGCCGATGCTGATCCGGCTGAACATGTTAACTGGTATGCCGATCTGGGGTGTAATGTGATCCAGTCATTTGCTGTTTCATGTAACGGCTATGACTGGTATAAAAATGGAATAGTCCCAGAACAGCCCGGTTTAAAATATGATTTTCTGACCGAGCAGGTTAAGCTGGCACATAAGAAAAACATTAAGGTGTTTGGATATTTTTGTGCAGGGTCAAATACCAAATGGGGTATGGAACATCCCGATCTGAGCTATGGAATTCCTTCAAGTCCTCATATCCCATATACGTCAACATATCTTGACTACCTGTGTGCCTCAATTGAAGATGCAATAAGGAAAACCGATATGGATGGAGTATTCATCGACTGGCTGTGGAATCCCGGGACCACAATGGAACCATACCCCCCTTTAAGATGGCTTGAGTGTGAACAGTTAATGTTTAATGAATTGATGAATCAGCCATTCCCGGGGAAAGACAAAATTACTCCTGAAACTGAACTTCAGTTTCGCCAGAAAGCGATTGACAGATGTTGGAAAAGAATTAAAGAGACAGTTAAGAAGACAAAACCAGGTTGCATAATCTGGTTAACTTCCTGTCAGCTTACAAGTAAAGATATTGCCGGATCAGATATGTTAAAGGAGGTTGACTGGGTATTGAATGAAGCTGGTGATATAATAACTACAGAATCCGTTCGAAGCATGCTTGGTCCCCAAACACTGTTGGTAACCTGTCTTGCAAACTGGAACAAACAGGATGCTGCAAAGGTTATTCCTGCCGCAATAAAGGAAGATATTGGCTTATACGGCTTCACCAAACCTGTATCAGGTTCAATGATGAAGCCTGTGAATTATTACCTTTCAAAATCAATCGACAGCCTCAAAGCAGATGAACGGAATATAGGTGCACTTGTCCGCACGTATAACAATTTGCCATTGAACTATATAAAATGACTATTGTGTTCAGATACATGGATATAGCTAACCAAATAGTATACATTAATTACCATAATATCTTCAGTCCGGTTGAACTGGATTTTTGAACGGATAAGATTCTTTTCCCAGGAATCTCCATTGGCTGGCGGTATTGAGCGTCCGCTTGCAAGCAGATTCAGGCTGCTCCACGGAATTGCTATTTCGAGGCTCCACCCTTTATCTATATCACTATATTTTAAACCTATATATTATTGATGCTTTCAGCGATGGTATTTTCGCTATTGCAATCACAATGCACTATAGGCTGTGATCTGAAAAAAAACTGTCAGTTTGAACCTTTTACACAACAACTGGCCATTTAAAGGCAGATTGTAAGGAAATACGCTGGCCTGTAGCCTGTGATTTACGGGCACCTTCGATGATTTCCAATACGTGCAATGCATGTTCAGATGTAATCAGCAACTCTTTACCCGTAGAAAGATGTTCGCAAATTACCGATGCACCTTCCTGCCAGACAAATGTGCCTGAATCAGTTACCGAAGTTTCTAACTCAGGGTGCTCTGTTGTTGCGAGTTCTACTCCAAGTGGATGCCAGTCGTAACCAATCAGGTTCATAGCACCATCCGATCCGACTATTGAAATAGTAGGCCGGTTCTCTCCCAGGCCTGAATGCCCGGCCGGATTAAAATAATTAAATCCGCACTGGACATGTGAAAGCACTCCGTTCTGATGCTCGAGAAGTATATGGGCATTGTCTTCAGCTTTGACCTGAATAAATCCTTTATCTTCAACATTACGCGTAGGAGTAATAACATTGAGCATGGCAATAACCGATTTGGCTGGTCCGAGCAACCCGGTAAGCGAAACCATGTTGTAAACCCCTAAATCAGGCATACTGCCACCATCTTCCTCATAAAAAAATGCAGACCACTCAGGCCCCTGGTGTCCGTAATGAGCATGAGCTGCGGCTACCCTGCCAAGTTTGCCGGCATTAAGCTGCCGGGCCATATATGCGAACTGCGGACTGTTAACCATTGCAGGAGCACCCCAGATATGTTTTCCCATTTTTATTGATAGGTCAAACAATTCACGACCTTCTTTATAGGTTGTCGCCATTGGCTTCTCACTCCAGACATATTTTCCGGCTAAAATAGCAATCTTATTAAGCCTGCCATGTTCCTGCATATCAGTGCAGTTTACAAGCAAATCGAATTCGGCTCCAGCCAGCATCTTATCGATATGAGGATGCCAATTCGGAATATTGAATTTTTTAGCTGCTTTTTCGGCCCTGTCCGGTTTAATGTCGCAGCAACTAACAATCTCGGCATATTGACATTTCCCGAGATGAGGAGCGTAATTGCCATTCATAACACTTCCGCAACCGATAATTCCAACCTTTACCTTTCTTCCGAGCGGTTTAAAACCATCTTTAGATTGCGGAGTTTCTGAAACTGAAGCTATTAATCCTGGAACAACAACTGCTGCAGCTCCTGCAGCACCTATGTTACCTATAAAATTCCTTCTTGATAAGTATTTCATTTCCGTTAATTTTTGATTAACCCTATTTTGTAAGATTTATTAATAAATAAGTTCAGGATACTTGTGTATAGCAAAATGATTCATTTTGTAATTTCTGCCATCCTTGCAGTTGTTGAAGTATTTTTTAATTAAGCTTTTTTAATCCATAGAGATCCCTTTTCAACTTTTATCCGGTATCTTAAATTCAAGTGCACCGCCTTCCACCAACTGCTCCAAAATTCAGCACTGAAAACGAATTGGTTGCACTTTCCTGCGCAAATAGTCCGGAAAGTAAGCAATTGGTCAAGATGAAGATTCCAAAAAATAGCGATAGCCGTTTCATGCGAGCATTTAGAAGTTATTCTAGTTTTAGTTCTGCTTTTTCGTAGATGTTCGGATTGCATAACCAGACTTCAGGTTTCATTTCCTGAAGTTTTCCATCGGTTGTTAAAAGAATAACCTGAACCGTTTTTCCTTCCAGTTTTTCATCAAGGGGAATGTAAAAGGTCAGGTTTTTATCAGCAATACCATAATGTTCCCAATTGTTGTATGGAAACGATGGAGCACGGTCGTTGGCAGCGACAATTTTTCCATCAACCAGCATAAAGGCAAAAACACTTCCTTCGGAGCAATTGGCAGGAACGGTAACCGTCAGGTTTGCCGCTTTGCCAATTCCGGTGAGCTTTCCTTCATATTTCCAGCAAAGTTTTGCAGTATTGGCCTTCACCATGCCAAACAGGTTAGAGGCTTTCCATTGATCACGAATAACCGCTTTTTGATTTGAAAAACCTTCAATTTCGGCAACTTCAGAAGGTGATTTACCTAATCGCAGGTATCTGAATGGCTTGTTTTTATTTAAATCAATGCTCATTTCATCATTAATTACCTGAAATTTCACCGGATTCCATGTTGACAGATCGCTTGAAACTTCAGCTGTTTCAGGATTGTAATTTTCAGGGATTCCTTTAAAAACAAGCTTATCCAGCAATTTGGATTCGCCCAGATCGAGGCGGAAAGAACCATTGTTCCGGCGAAGTTTTGTATATTCAAAAAGCCTGACTTTAAATCCAGTTTTCATGTCTCCATCAAAGGCATATTTATCCCAAACCCCGATTCCTGAAAACAAGGTATCCTTAAAAAAGAAATCACGGCAAGCCTGAACGGGAGCAAATCGGGTTTCACCTGAACTAAATAATTCACGTACTTCCAGGGCATTATTATCGACTGCAAAATTGCAGGTTTCCATGTACTTTTCAGGATTTTCGGGCAAAGAGCTCAATTGCAGATTGCCGATTTTCTTCAGGTAAGCGATATCTTTCTTTTTTCCCGGAAAGGTAAAACCGGTCGATTTTCCGTTCAGGACAGATGAAATGTCCTTCCCGTTCAAAATGGCTTTTTTGTATTTCCGTTGCATGTCGGAAAGTGAAAGGTTGATTTTCTCTCCCGGAGAACCCAACAGATTAACCAGAACCGCTTGCCCCGGAATGTTTTTTACTACCTGATAAGCTGAACCTTTCAATAAGAATTCAGGATTTGGCAGGGTTGAAATCTTGATTAAACTTGTCCTGAAGGGCAAAACGGTAACAACTACTTCTGCACCAGATTTGAATGTACCCAGGAATTTTTCGACCGGATGATATTGCAAAACCTCCACATTTCCATTGCTTTTCAAACCCACCGATTCGTCAAGTTTAACAGTTACATAAAGTGGCTGCCAGGATAGATTTCGCAAAGTAATCAGGCGGGTTTTATCATCACCTCGCGAAACGGCATATTTTCCATATTTTTCATCCGGAAGCTGTATTCCATTGACCAGAATATCGTTGTAAAGCCTATGGATGTTGTAGATTCGGGCAAGTCGTGGCAGGTTTTCATCGTTCAATAAAAAAGGATTTCCATAAATTTCGGGCGACAAAATGAGATTGCGGTTGAACGCTTGTAAAATCAGGTCATCGTCCCAGGCATCGAGTGCTGAAGAGAAGCAAACACCGTGATCTTCTGTCAGCCTGTTTAAATCGGGAGGTAGGCCTCGTGATAAATTTGAGGCCCTGTGATGAGGAGCAGGCGTATCGTTCGAAATATTCACATCTACATAGGTTTCACGGCCTTCCCAAAGAAAGGTGGTTGTCTGTTTACGGGCTTCCTCGTTTAAAGTGATACGGTGGTTAAGCACAATCAAATCAGGCGAATACTGGCGACATTCTTTCATGGTTTCGATGAAATATTGCTGGTTGTCGGGACTTAAATCGGAACAGCAGGCATCGAATTTAAACAAGGCGAAATTGTATTCCTTGCAGAATTTGACGAGCATCTCTTTCCTTTTAAGGGTTTCTTCGGGAGTTTTGCCATAACCATCGGGCCCCATCCAAATGCCCAACCGACAATTAAACGATTTGGCCAATTCAGCAAGCGGGCCGAAACCGTGCGGAAACCGCTTCTGAAACCATGGAGTTTCGAGCGAACCATAAGCCGGCAAACCAATGTCGGACGCGCAATTTGGTCCCTGATCAATATCAGCGGCATCCATCAGGTAAATATCGAGTTGCATTCCATATTCGTCGTGCAACCACTTAAAAAATTTCAGGTTGGCTTCAATTTTATTCTCGTTCGAGCCATACCAGTTTCGATTAATCCAATCGAAATAGATGGCTTTTGATGGAGTAAGCTTATCAATTTCCCTGGTCATTTTATTTGTATCCTGGGCAAAAACAATGCTAAGATTAAAACTTAACAAACAAAGCAAATTGAAAAATAAGACCTTCTTCATCTGAAAAAAATATTAATACAATGGTACTGGAGTATGTCAAATACCCTGATGCAATCTGCCTTCATTTTGTTCCAGTATTTCTTTGTCAATTATCATCCTTTGGAATTTTCAGGATTATTGGATCACTTCCAGTATTGAATGGATCTTAAGTTCAGGAATTATAACACTGGAAACCCCGTTCTGAAAATCCACAATTAGTTCACGTCCCTCCGGCTGAAGGATTATCTTAACAGGTTTCTTATCTGTTCTGATGCTGACTGTAAGATCTTTTAAGGTCGGAATTTCATCGTATCCGATTGCCTTCTGATTTGTATGTTCACCTGCAATATTTACAAGGTTTACATACATTTTGTTATTAAGCTTATTTACTGTTACATGAACCAGATGCGATCCAGTAACTTTAACAAGCTGGTTGGGATAAAGGTCATTTATAATATCGCTGATATAATCGCGGAGCACCGGCGATTTATATTCAAGATAATCAGATCCGGCGTTGAAATATACTCCTGCTACTTTCCCTTTTCCGATACTGTTTTCTGTTGAAGCTATCATGTTTCCCTTTAACCTGAAATCACTTCCCTTATAAAATGTCGAAAGTACTTTTACACCCGGGTTAACTTCTACAGAATCAATTGATGACCGAATGGCTCCAATCTTGTTTCCTGAAGCATAGAATGCCTCATCCTCATTTAATGTTTTTAAGGATTTAATGCCTAATTCATTTTTAAACAGTCTGGCAGTTTCTGTTCCCATTATAAGAAGATGTCCGCCTGACGAAACATATTTTTTCAGTTCCTCAATAAAAGTTGGTTCCAGAAAATCGCACTCCGGAATAATAATGAGCGGATACTTATCCATTTTCCCTGTAAGATGGTGTTCCATAAGAATCTCAACCGAATGCTGACCGTCAAGCACAAGGTTTAATGCTCCTTCAAGTTTACCGAGCGGATTTGAATAAGGTCTTGGCGCACTTCTCTGGTAAGCTACTGCAGGATAGAGTAAAGCAATCTGGGGTACCGGCATTGCCTTTTGACAATACGGTTGTCTTTCGCGTACAAAAACACTTATCTCCGAAAGCATTGTGGCAAGCCATGGTTTAATAGATAGGTCATTGTTCTGCTGAAAATAAAACTGGACTCCGCCTCCCATAGCCATTATCTGAGCAGCTTCCTGTTCAAGCTGTACAGCTGATTTAACGCTCATAGGCATTTTACCTCCATCCCACGAGAAACCCCAGGCCATCAGGTCCCATGGTTTTCCCTGCGGAGCAAGGCAACGCGCCTCGAATGCAGACCGGTAAACACCGTTCTGAGGAGTGACATCGCCCGATAAATAATCGACGCCAATAGTTACCTTTTCAGGCATCATAGAAGAGTACGACCAGTTACTTGTAATCTGAAATGCAGGGTTATACTTATGAATTTCATTTACATACTTATTAAGATGTTCGCGGAATAATCTGCGGTTATATTCCATGAATTCAGGATAATACTCATCTGATTGCTTCCGCGGAATATCGGTAATACCGGTCTCTTTTGTGAATCGTGCCAGAGACGCATCGCCATAATCAGGTTCAACGGCCCAGCATTCTCCGTCTATCCATGCACCGTCAACTTTATAATCGCTGAGCTCTTTAAGCTGTGGTATCATATAAGTATCGAGGTAAGGGCTGAAGAAAGAAGTCTTTTGTTTGCTTCGTTCACCATTCGCCATAACTATTGCCCAGTCGGGATGTTCGCTCACAACCTTTCCGTCCCACACACCCGAGAAGTGCATATATAATCCAACATTATTAGCTTCAGTTCTCTCGCGGAAGAGTTTAAGCGGATCTTTTTCAAATCCTTTTACATGAAAACCGACTTTGGTCGGATAACTTGAAATGCCGGGATGCCCTTTACAATCGATCTGAATAAAATCGGGACGGACTTTCAGTAGAAAAGTATCTATCATCGCTGCAGTAAGCGTTTTTCCTGCATCAATAATATCCTCACTTGCATGAAGATCGAAGTGGATGCCGAAGAAACTGTCGGCTCTTTTAAGTTTTACTACCGGTTTATTACTCTGTGCATTAGTAATAAGATTTGTGATTGCGAAGAAGAAAAGCAGAAACAGAATTGATTTTTTCATTTTATAAGGTTTCTGGGTCAATATAAATGATTAAACTTATTATTGTAAAAAATTTTCTTCTTAATATCAGTTATCCTGTTAAAAATAAATGGTTTGTCAACAGATAACCAGATAAATCCAACATTGTAAAGACTTATTTCCTTTCCATTTTCAGCTTTTAGCAGTGCTGAAGAATCACCCTTTTCGAATGTAACATTTTCCAAAGAAATACTATTGAATGAGTTTGCATAAAAAAACTCACCTGACTTCAACTTTGCACCTTCAAAAACATCGTTCTTTTTAACTTCTCTTGTGCGGTAAGAGAATGATGAATTTTTAAGATTCATATTAAAATTATGAGCTGAATCCCCCTGAATATAAAATGCATTCAGGATTCCGTTTGCTCTTATGGCATCAAAAGTTACTAATGTGAATGGCTGACCTGTTTGCCAGAGCCCATTTTCGTAATTATACATGAAGAAATTATCTACATCCTTCACAGTGATATCTTCAATCGTCCAGTTTCCGCTTGCAAGCTTCGGGTGTTCGTCCTCAGGAGAAAAATGGACAAATGCAGAAAGCATATTGTTTCTTTTCTGGATTTTATGCACCGATTCTCCGGGCCCCCATAATGTGCAGTGTTTAACAGAGAGGTTCATGCACCCTAACCGGAACCCGTTGCAGGATGTATTTACCAGGCAGTTTGATATGTCAAAATCGCGGTTGTCATTTCCGGCAAATGCATCATCACCTGTTCTGAAATCGCATCCTGTAACTTTAAAATTATCGCAAAACCTTGTATGCAGTCCGTCGTGTCCGCCACGAATTGTAACATTTGTTACAATTCCATGAGAACAATACCTGCAGTTAATAGCCCAGTTTGCCGAATTTATTATTGTAATTCCTTCAAGCTTAATATCACCGCAGTTAATAAGTCTTATGCAGTGAGGCCCTCTGAACCCTTCCTCACCTTTCGGATTATAACAGTCAACACCGTTAATAATACCGTCTCCTTCAATTGTTACTCCCGAAAGGTCTTTGCCATGAAAGAAAGCATCATTTTTGTAATCAGAGTATTTATCGCTGCCGTTTAAAAGTACGTCTTTATCAAGTTTAAGTGTTACGTTGCTTTTAAGTTCTATTGTTCCTGATTTATACGTGCCTGTTGTTAGCCTGACAGTTCCGCCTCCTTTCGCCGCACACTGATCAACAGCTTTCTGAATAATATCAGTCATAAGAACATTACCGGCAGGTTTAAGGATAACTACAGTCTTATAATCAACCGAATTGTGATAATTAGGAAATATAGCAAGCAATAGCTTTGTTAAGAAAAAGAAGATAATTGAATTCATAAGGATTTACTTTTCAGAACAATCACCCAGTTTCTTATCTTAGAAAAACCTTAAATAATTGGTTAGAAAATTCATCCCCTAAAATACCGATAGAAAAATTAATGATGAATAATTTCAAGGTATTTCTGCACATACTGTATTTAAAAATATGCAGTCCTAATAGTTATAGGGCCAGATCCAATCTCTTGAACGATTTTAATCATTTCTCCATCCGTTTACTCAAATAAGGGTCCCGGCTTTCAGGTTATGGTTTTGCAAAAGATTTTTGTTTAATTTTCATTCTGAAAAGTTTCTTATGTGAAAAGCTATTTTAGGATACCAAACCCGCCGCAAAGAACTACGTTAGATTCATTAACTTAAAAATTGATATCATGAAAGTGAGGAGGCTACAGTTTTATTTATTGATACTGGTTGTATTTAATACTAATCCGGTAACCGGTGGAGAAATACATGTTTCAAAAAAGGGAAGCGATTCAAATGGTGGTTCTTCTTCGACACCCCTGAAGACAATTTCTGCTGCTGCAAGGCTTGCTTTTCCTGGTGATACAATTACAGTTCATTCAGGTATCTACCGGGAATGGGTTAACCCGCTAAGAGGTGGGGAAAGTGATTCGAAAAGGATCGTTTACAGGGCAGCGCCTGGTGAAAAAGTAGAGATCAAGGGTTCAGAGATAATTACAGGATGGAAAAAAGAGAAAGATGGAGTATGGAAAGTTGTTATTCCCAATACATTCTTTGGTGATTATAACCCGTACCAGGATTCGGTTTTTGGTGACTGGTTCAACCGGCAGGGCAGGGTCCATCATACAGGAGAGGTTTTCCTGAATGGTAAGTCGCTTTACGAAAAGGAGACCCTTGACAAAGTATTGAATCCGGTTGCAAATAAAAATGCTGGTGATTCAGCCGGTTCAACATATACATGGTA
This sequence comes from uncultured Bacteroidales bacterium, assembly GCA_963702415.1. GTDB lineage: Bacteria > Bacteroidota > Bacteroidia > Bacteroidales > VadinHA17 > LD21. The sequence goes on from CAVPCP010000012.1 coordinate 30,464, forward strand.
CTGTGAAAACAATAACAATAGTACGATTATCTGGGTCAATTTCCATAAATTCAATCCAAACATAGAGCTTGTCGAAATAAGTACCCGGAGAACTGTTTTTTACCCCGATAAACCCGGAATTAATTATTTAACAATCAGCGGATTCAACATCAGTCAGGCTGCCACACAGTGGGGCGCTCCTACTGCCGAACAGGTTGGAATGATCGCTACTCACTGGAACAAAGGCTGGATTATCGAGAACAACATTATTCACGACTCCAAATGTTCAGGAATTACCCTTGGCAAAGAGCGGGGGACAGGACATAATGTATGGAGCGCCGACGCTGAAAATGTCAACAGGGATGGGAACATCCATTATATTGAGGTTCTTTTCAGGGTGCTTCGCAACGGCTGGAATAAGGAGACTATTGGTTCGCATATTGTAAGGAACAACACAATTTTCAACTGCGAGCAGACAGGCATGTGCGGCAGTATGGGTGCTGCATTCAGCACTATAGAAAATAACCATATTTACAATATCTGGACAAAAAGACAATTCTCTGGGGCCGAGATAGGCGGCATAAAATTCCATGCAGCTGTTGATACCTATATAGGAAGGAATCGTATCCATAACTGCGGAAGAGGAATCTGGCTTGACTGGATGACCCAGGGTACGAGGGTCTCAGGTAATCTAATGTACCGGAACGACCTTGAAGACATCTTTCTGGAGGTAAACCATGGCCCGTTTGTAGTGGATAACAATATCTTATTATCGCCCTATGCCATCAGAACGCAGTCGGAAGGCGGAGCATATCTGCACAATCTTATTGCAGGTATTGTCCAGATGTGGCCCGAACCTAACCGTTTCACACCATATTTCCTGCCTCATTCAACCGACGTTGCCGCACTTACCACAATCCTATCGGGCGATGATCGGTATTATAACAATATTTTTATCGGCAACGGGGCAAAGGAGCCGAAAGATGCAGGAACGAAACCAGGACTTGAGATCTATGAAAATGCGAAGCTTCCGGTTTCCATAAAAGATAATCTATATTACTTCGGAGCCAAACCATCGGTGAAAGATATCAATGCATTGACTGATGACGGATTTAATCCGCGACTAAACCTTGAGGAGAATGCGGAAAGTGTTTTTTTGCATTTTGCTGTTAATCAGCTATATTACACTCAGGAAGTAAAGATCATCAACACCGGTATTCTTGGAAGGACAAGAATACCTAAGGCGAGATTTGATAATCCGGATGGGACTCCGCTGACCATTGAAAGGGATTATTCAGGGAATAAACGTACTGAACAGAATAACCTGCCGGGTCCGTTTGTAAATATAAAAGGAGATAAAATAACTATAAAAGTCTGGTAGTTTATATTTTTATTAAACACAGAATAATATAGGGATTGATCTTGACCTCAGTAAAATCAAGATTTATAATCATGAGGTCCGGGGATCCCCGATTTCATCGGGGCAGGCTATTCCCCCGTCTCGCTACAATTGAAAAACAGTCGTTTACCAGATTTAACACTTAATGAACGACTTTTTTTTTGTTCGCCTGACGGATAGTTCTTACTTCATTCTGCCTGCTTCTCAAGGAGTTCATCTATATAATCTTGTGTAAAGTCATAGTAAATTATAGGAGCACTTGTCGAATCATGCAATCCGGAAGCATCAGATTCTGTAATTGGATTATCTGAGCTGGTCAATCTTTCAGGATACCCAAAATCAAAATATATTATGTAGTTTCCCTTCTCCCAAAAATAGATCTTATCCATTACCCATCTTCCTTTTGGTCCGGTGAAATATAAATTTGATATTCTTTTTGACAACCAGTCATATTTTTCTCCCTCGCCAATTAAGGTGGGATTTCCATATTTTTCTCTATATAATTCAAATAATTTTTTAATCTCATTCAGGTCACAATTATATGAAAACCTTTCTTCTTCTGTATTTGACCTGCTGCATAGAGTCAGTTGAATACTGGTTAACCTTTCATCAATAATACTAGTCCCTTTAAGATTAATTTTTGCATATAGGGAAGGGCTTATTTCTGAAAAATCAGAGTATAAGTTTTTTTGTTTATTCCCAAGTATATCTGCAGTTTCAAAATAATGTAGTTCACTGATGTCAAGCAATGAATCTATTGTCCTTTTTACTTTTGAATAGTCCATATCAAGATAAAATCCAAGAAAACCAATTTTCCCGTCCTTGTGATTTGAATCGTATTGTTTAGTATTACAGGAAGTTATCACATATAATTGCAGAACAATCAGAGCATAAACAAGATGACTTTGTTTATAAGGGATTAATTTCATAAGCTAGGGAATAGTCTGTCAATCTGTTTTCTTTTTCAAAATCATTTGAGTCTGTCCGTCAGCCCATACAGCATCACCCTTTATGCTTGTCTGATTCTCAATCTTCAGCGAAAACAATACTTCTGCGTCATCAACCAGGGATTTGTAAGTGATGGAATCATTTTTAACCTTAACCCATATTGAAGGGACTTTATAATTCAATCCGGTAAAGAAAGTGGTCACAGAGTCTTTTTTGATTTCAATGGTTCCATAGGTGTAGCCCTCCGGTGCTGTAGGAGCACTAAAACTCCAGTTGCCAAGATAAGTCGTTTTGATCTGTGCTTTTGCAGGAAGCGACCCAAAGAGCAAGAGAGGCATAATGAGCAATAACAGTAACACTTTGTTTTTCATAATTTTGCGGTTTTGGTTTGCTGACTAAACATATATCAAAATTATGCAAAAGAACCAACTAAAACAAAAAGAACTGACTATACAGTAATATCACGCAACATTAAAATATGCAAGGGACTGGAAAAGCATATTGAATTACGACAAAAAATATATGTAAAACAGTAAATAATTTACCTGTAACAATATGTATTTTCCCTATAAAGTACGACAAGCGTCAGCGTTGTGGAATGGGATTACAATCGCTTTCAGGCAGAACTTCACATTAATAAAAAAGCTATGTGCCGGTTTAAGACAATAACAGAATCCTGAATTTCGTTTGAGTATAAGTACCAGGTTTATTATTGTGGCAAATAATTCTTAAATACTTTATGCGATGATAAAATCAATTAAAAGGATCCTGAAAAGGATTAATTTAAGCATAATCCACAAGAGGATTGAATCAGGCAGAGTAGTCTACTTTGAAAGCCCTCTGGAGGAACTCGCGTTTAAATATATTCCGGATAAACCCGGGAAACCTGATGAAACAGGGAAATACTATGCCAAGTTCTTTGGTCAGGACGAATATGAAATAAATTCTGATTCAAGTTCCGTTTTCCTGGCTGTAAATGAAGGAATGCTGATAAGCAAATACAGGTACGACAGGTATCATTTAATTGAAGGGATCCATTGGAAAAGGGAAATTAAGACTCCTGCAACGTACAATGCTGTAGGGACTTAATGCTTAATAAATGACAGGTTGGCCATGAAGTTGTTGAAGAGTGTATCAGCCAATCTCAACTTCTTCATAAAACGCGGATTTGTTATTCTTCTAACTTCAGGTTCCTGGCCACTTCACTCCAGTTTATTAGTTTCAGGGAATTGTTCAGCAGATCACCATAGAAGTTAAAGTCTTTTGTTAGTGGATTTCTATCCTCAAAATAGGTCTGAAGCTCTTTGGTAAGCTCATCCTCAGTGAGGGTTTTGGCTTTATATTTCCAATAATTCATCAGACTTTCATCAGTCTTTATCCAGATAGCCAGAGTCCAGGTTTCCTTATTCCCGTAGCCGTTAAAATTCTCTGTACTCATAATTCAGTATAATACAATGTTTGGTAATACCTTTTTGAAAGAGTAAAATGATACACATTTTTTCAATCTCCTAAATTAGGGATTTTATCAATAGATTTACCGGCCTGAATCTTTTGTGATTCGTTAAGCTGCATTTCATGCATTTGTTTCTCTAATGACAAAACAGGTTTTTGATTGAGTCTTGCCAATCCTTTCTCGGGACGGTCGAGGGATGATATTAAAAACATAACAACTCCGAAAATGATAGCAAGGAAAACGTTAATCCTGAAACTTCCTTTTCCCGAAATCCCAAACTGATAACCTATTGTAAACATTGCAAAAAATGCGATTATCATAAGAATCCATATAACCAGCGGAGGTATCCGGTATTCAAGCGTCATAGTAATACGCTGATTAAAATTATCAAAAAGATCATTTACTGATTGTGTGAAGAGTGCATAAACTTCCGAACTCCGGTCCTCATCTGCAAGTTCTTCAGCGTATTCCCATAGCTTGTTCAGTATCTGCTGAGAGCCGATTAATGCTGAACTGAGTGTTGATGTATCCCTGGCAAGTTCAGCACGGATATCAATATATTCAATCAGCAGTTTTTTGGCATCAGAGCGCATAGGTTCCTTTAATAATCCTGCCCGCAGGTAAGTCGTCCGGATGTTTGTAACCTCCTCCAGCAACAGTTCCTTTCGTGCATCATATCGGTTGGTGGCAATCTGAAATGTAAAAGCCAGCATGAAAGCCAGAAGGGCAAATGCAGAGCCAACAATAGTGCCGACCGGAGCATGCTGCAATTCGTCCTGATCCTTTCTCCGGTAAATACCAAAACGATGACCGATTAAAGTCGGTATCAGTACAACAAAAAACGGGATAAGGAATAATCCGGCCAGATCGAGAATAGTTTTGAAATTCATATGGTTATGTCTTTAAGTTAAATGAAATTAAATTTCCAGCGTGGTGATAAATAATAATGTGCCCATCCAAAAATATATCTTTAAATATTAGTCTTCAGAACCTTTTCCTCATAAGGTGTGTTGCTGAAGGTACCTCCGACCCATATCTCTGCAGCCCATTTATCGTTAATTGCACGGGCAAACTGGGAAGTTTTATAGCTGACTTCTTTAAGCAGTAAATATATATTCAAATTCATATATTTCCCGCACTATTCCACTGAGAAAAATTTCCTGACAGAAATTATTTCCCCCTCTTGGTCAATTCCCTGCACATTGATTTCATATTCCCAAACAACATCTGATGTCCAGAACTCAACAAGTACCTTACCTTCTTTATCAGGCTTAAGGAACGGATTCCAGTATAATGTATTCCTGAAATCAGGAATGGAACTCATTCTTCTGTCATCTGAAGAATAATCAGGCATGGCAAATGACAATACGGGATCTATAACACTGTAGGGAAGCCTGATCATATGATCCGGCAAAGGTATTGATCTGAAATCTGCCGATTTTGTGACAACATTCACTATCCCCGGGAAAAAGTAAGTTCCTATTGCATATTTATCCTTGATGATATCAATCTTTTCGACGTCCTGGGGATCGAGGCTGGCAATTATTGCTGCATCTGTAATTTTTACTCCGTCTAAAAACAGATCAGGTGATAGTTGATAAGTGTTTTCATTGATCCGGTTAGTTATCAGGATTTCAAAGACAGAGTCTCTTTTTTTCAGCGAAACCCCTGGCAGCAGTTCGAAAAAAACCTCTTCCATTCTCGGAAGGCTCACATAATCGGCCAGTATCAGCTCAATATCAGGGTTGCCATAAAATCTGACAGGTCTTAAGTGAGCAATATTTGATTCTAATTCGTTTCCTGCTTCAGCAATCCCATATATTTTCCTTGTCTGATAATTCACATTCCATTCCTCGATAATATCCGGAAAAGTTTCCCTGTCTGATTTAACCGGAAGGGCTCTATTTATATACTTATCAGAAAACGGTGATTCAAGCAGGATTTTTTTCTTTTTTCTTATATCATCAGGCATGATTATCAGATCTTTAATGTCCTGGTCAATATTTAACCTGAAGTTGAAATCACCATTCTGGTCTGTTTTCGCATATTGAAATTCCGGCTCCCTTCCAGGCATGATTAATAAAACTGTTTCTGATTCAGGACTTATTGTCTTATCATCATTTCGTAAATTTCCTGAAAGAAAATGTTCTCCTGTTTCTGGCTGATATTTAAAATCCGGAATCTGTTCTGATAATACCATGTTCCAGTTTATCCAGATGCTTCTGATATTCTGAAGTAAACTGTCAATTTGCTCAGATGATAAATCATTTATTCCGGAAAAACCTGATTTTAAAAGGCCGAATTCTGTTCCAAAAAGAAGGTGATCATTAAGACTGATCCCTGAACTGTTGCCTGACCGGGCGATCACAGATACACTTAAACTGGCTGCATTATGAGTTCCTGGTGATACTTTTTCTAAATTAAAGTCAAGAATTATTCTTTCCCTTGTACTGTAACTTTCTGCTGAAGATATTGATACTGCTGCTGATTCTGGTTCTCGTGAAGGGGTATAGTTATAATTTACACAAACCGGCAGCCCTTTTGAGTCAAATACAGTTATCTGATTGATTCCGGGAGCCAGGGTATTTCCGGGAATAATAATGCTGGCCTTATTATCCACAAATCTTTCTGAACTGGCAAGATCTATTTTCCCGTGAGTCTGAATGAACAGGTAAAACAGATTGTCGTTCAGCAGGGCGTAATTATCATCGCTATTTGCTACAATTTCCAGGTCGCCTTTTTCAGGGTCCCTGGATATTAAGTCAATACTGACACCTGTTTTATCAGACATTTTGGTCTCTTTTTCCACTGATACGTCTGAACTGGTCTTCTGCACATATTTATTGCTTCTTAATGCATTGTATACTTTAATGTCCTTAACAAAACAGTTATGGGGAAGGAAATTTTTCATCCAGTTTGTATAAGCTCTTAAAGAATAATTACCGGTGCTTAAGGTATCAGGCAGTTGAAGTTGCCCAGGACCTGAACCATTGTTTATAAGGAACCGCTTTTGAACAACAGGCCTGTTTTCGGAGTTCAATAATTCGATATATACAATTTTGCTTCTTTCTGATGGTTTTAAGTTTTGTCTTTCAATAAGGTAACAATTTGTCCAGATGTATTCGCCTGCAATATATTCCTCTCTGTCGGTGTGCAGGTAAATCTCTTCCCATGGTACAGCTAAAACATATTTCTCAAATTTTCCGGTCAGGTAATCAATCATATTCTCCTGAACCTGACAAAACAAATTGCTCCCTGTAAGAATCTGAAGGATAATAAAAACAGCCGGTTTGATTAATTTCCTGATCACTATTTTGCTCATTACTTTCTTATTCAATCACCGGTCCAGTAGGATGGTTTGTTTATTGTGCCCCTTGTTGTGCAATCGGCACAGCCTCTTTTATCTGTCAGTATTCTCACTCTCGGACTTCCGAAGCCCCAGGAGCCCGGAGGATTATCTGAAAGCACCCATACACTTACATCAAGTCCCCAGATTTCAACTTCTCCATATACAGTATCAATGGGACAATCAGGGTACTGGTCGATAATGCCTCCAAAATCATCCTGTATGAAAATCCTTTTCGAGGATTTTGCAGAGACACTGAAATATCCAAGTACATCTTCTCCGGGATTTTCAACACAGAAAATATTGCTGGGAACTGATGCAGGAATGATGTCATAAAGACCACCTGCCTGATCCGTGAGAGTCTGTATTTTTTCCCAGAATATATATTCATCCTCGCTCAGGGAGTACTGATTGATTGAAATACTGTATTCCCTTAACAGCCTGTCGGTAGCGTTTGAAATATAAGTAACAGGGTGCCGGATTATCCGCGATTCATCAAATGCAGCTGTACTTTTAATATTGATTGTCGTTGATGTGTCAGATACCCAGCATTTTATTTTTTCAACAGGCCATAGGAGCCTGAGTACCCATGTTTCGTCAAAATCCCACCGGTAATATTTGTTCAGGTTTTGAGGATCATGCGTATCGAGATATATCTGACACTCATCAATCCCACCATAATTCAGATAATCTTCCTTTACGACAAGTTTTTCATAGTAGATACTATCGATTGGAGGAACAGCTATCATTTCAACAGGGTACGATTCATAGTTAAGAGAATTAATGCCATCTCCTGCAGTAATGCGTAAAGTATAAATTACTCCTTTCCGTCCTCTGAATGAAGCTGAGTCAGTAATGTAGGTGCCTGGTGAATTTTCATTCAGCCAATACCGATTTCCTTTATTATCAGATATACTGACAAAACAGCCACTGAGTGGCTTTGCCTCACTTTTTTTACCAAAAGGCATCGATTTTGATAACTTAACAGTATTTATCCCGGGCTGATCAGTTATCAAGCCTTCAACAACAAGAAGTTCCTTTTTCTCCTCTGTTACAGGAACAAACTCTGTGATGCATCCTGTCAGAAAAACAAACAGCAATATTTTGATAATCCTTGTCATTTTTCAAAAGTCAAAACTAAAAGTCACTGAGGGAACCGCACTTGCAAACACTGAAAGCTGGTATCCCTTTATTTCATCGCCTTCCCTCTGGAAATAAACTGAATAGACATTATTTCTTCCAAACAGGTTATAGACCGAAAAGGTCCAGTTGGGATTTGCCAGTTTATGCAACCTGAGACTTCCGGCTATATTGAATGAAAGGTCCAGACGAGAATATTCGGGAATTCTGTATTTATTCCGGTCAGAATAATGAACCAGAAGATCATCGTACATATTATAGGTTGCAACAGGATATGTAACCGGACGGCCTGTGCTCCAGGTATAGTTCGATGAAAAGCTGAAACGGCGTGAGAAAAGGTAATTCAGCGTAATTACCAGATCGCTGGGCTTATCAAAATTTGAGGGGAACCAATTGCCGTCATTAATTACCTCTTCTTTAAGCGAGCTCAGACTCCTGACAAAAGTTCTTGAAAAGGTATAGCCTAATGAGAAGAGGAGCTTCCCCTGGGTCTTTTTCAGCAACAGCTCCAGCCCATATGCTTTTCCCTCTACATTCACCAGATCCTGCTCAATATTTTCATTCATTAATAACTTAGTCCCTCCTTTAAAATCGGCCATATTCTTTATCTTTTTGTAATATACTTCTGCTGAAGCTTCAATACTTTTGTTTGAGAATATCTGGTAAAAACCTAATCCGACCTGATCCCCGATCTGCGGTTTCACATTGTAATCACATAGTTTCCACGTATCTGTTGGCGAAATTGACGTTGTATTTGACAAGAGATGCAGGTATTGCCTTGTCCTGTTGTAATTGACCTTTAACGAGTTCGACCCGGATGTCCTGAAGTTAAATGAAATTCTAAATTCAGGTCCACCATAGATCTTGGATACTTCTCCCTGTCCGAAATTCAGAGTATCAGTTATTGATGAACCGCTTTTAGAAAATCCCGGACGATAAACATATACAGTTCCCGGCCCGACAGCAAAATAAGAGGATAATCGGACTCCGGTATTAACTGACAGATAGTCTGTTACCTTGAATTTGTCTTCAAAATACAGGGAGCCCTCATAAGCTTTTTCCCTGTCGATATAATCAGGTGTTACCAATGATGAATCGCCTGCGGGGATATAGCTCCCTGGGAGAACGCTGTACCTTCTCAGATCAAGTCCGAAATTGATTTCATTTCTCCCGGGGAACCAGTTAAAATCAGCCTTAAAATCTGTACTGTTTATGCTGTGGGTAAGAATAAACGACTCAGGTTTAGGCTCATAACTTGAAACATCATATTTGTAAAAACTGTTATTCAAAGCGAATGATGAAAAGAACCTGCTGTTAAAAATATGCCGCCATTTTACTGAAAAGATACTATTGTTGTATCTGTACAGCGAATCGGAACCAAACCGGAAAGTGTCGTGGCTGAAATAGGATGCAAATTCCAGCTTGTTAAACTTATTTATATCATAAGTGATCTTAAGGTTAAGATCATAAAATGAAGCCTTGCTTTCCCTGAGGGTTTGATCTTTCATCAGGGTGAAGATCCAGTCGGAATAGGTAGTCCTTGCCGTAAAGATATAGCTCAGAGTATCTTTGATAAGAGGACCTTCAAGCATCAGCTGTGTTGTGATAGGACTGATCCCGGCAGTGCCGTGGAATTCTTCAGCATTTCCATCAATAGTACCGATATCAAGGACTGAAGAAATCCTGCCGCCATAGCGTGCAGGAATACCTCCTTTATAGAGTGTGGCATCTTTAATTATTTCAGAATTTACTGCTGAGAAAAAACCGAAAAAATGAGATGCATTGTAAACCGGAGCGCCGTACAGCAAAATAAGATTCTGGTCTGCCGATCCTCCCCTTACATTAAAACCAGCCGACCCCTCGCCGACAGATTTTACACCGGGAATTAGCAGAACACTTTTTACAATATCGGATTCCCCAAGCGAAGTAGGCGATAATCTGAAGGAAGTAAGGTTTATCTTTTCAACACCAACCTCAAATCGCTGAAGTATCATGCCTTTCTGAGCTGAAATAACCGTTTCTTTTATAGGGATAAGAGTGCTTTTCATCTCCAGATTAAGTTCTCCATTTCCAAAAAGGTTAAGATTGATTAATTTCTCTTTCATTCCCAGGAAGGAAAACTGAAGTGTATTAATCCCCCTTGGCAGTTCAAGTGTATAAAATCCGAAATCATTTGAAACAGATCCGGCCATATATTTCTGGCTGAAGATTGTAGTACCTGCAAGGGGCTCCTTTGTATCACTGTCGGTTATGTATCCTGATATTATTACTTTTCCTTGCTTATATCTCTCTGCCGGATTCCCTATTTCTAAAAATGTATTTCCGGCTTTTTGCTGGTTGTCGTCAGGCGTTGAATAATCTGAAGGCGGAATAAATCTGGACTCCTCATCATCAGAATTATAAGAAACTTTTATCGCAAAGTCTTTGGTAAGTATAACATTTCCGCGTTTATCAAAATAAAAATAAAGAGAGGTTCCCCTCAATAATTCAGTGAGCAAATCTGACAAGCTGTATTTTTCGGGATAGAGGCCAAGCTTAAGCTCCTTCACCCATTCCTCTTTATAAAAGAATTTAATTTTCAGATGAGACTGGGCTGATGCAACAAACTCTTTAAATGAAAGATCTTTATAATCTGTAGGTGACCATTTTTTCTCCTGACCATATACAGGGTAAAAGAGAGTCAGAATCAAAAACAGTATCAGGATCTTCAATTTCATTATGGATAATCTATCGGTTCAACGAATCCGTAAAACGCAGAACAGGTATAAAACTTTCCGGATCATTCTTCGAAATCCTTAATTGATTCTTTTTGATAAAATCCCTGACTGCCTTTTTATCTTCGTCATATATCTTAATAAGGTCATTTTTACCTGTCAGAGGATAAAATAAGCTATCTTTTGAGAGGTAGATCCGTGTCAGCTGATAGAACTTATTATTTTCTCCCTTAGCCTCAAGTTTTTCAATCTTTTTAGAATACTTTATATAGAGAGTAGTTTTTCCACGATAAAGAACATTAAGATATCCATTCAGTTCCGAATTGGTGCTGTCGTGCATTTTAATAAAACGATAACTTTCATTCCGGAAGATAATTGAGAAGCTGTCAACCATCTCCTTATTCAGCTGAAGAATTCCAACAGGTTTGTAAGGGGTCAGAATTTCATCTTTAAAGATATCGTACAGGATCATGACATCAGAGTATGTTTTACCTCTCATTATGACTTCTCCCGGCAAAAACTTTTTTGAAAAAAGGAATTGATCTTCCTCTACCATTGAATAATAATTTCGCCAGACTCTTCCGTTGAAAAAGGATTGATTATCAGGGATTGTATCACTCTGGGAGGCATATACTCCTGGAAAATCAGGATTGACGGGACACATTCCCTGAGCTAAGTCTATTAAAAATAAGTTAAAAATGATTATAAGCAATAAGTCAGTTCGGTTCATACATTCCCCTCATGTAAAAATGGTTGCGCAGTCTGGCAACCGGAATTTTTTTAAAATGAATTGAATCCCAGTTTTTTCAACCCCTCCGTGACCTCCGGACAATCCATGAAGAGCTTCCACAGTAATCCGCTCCGGTAATTCTCTATCATAACCACCGCAGGTCCCTGATCAATAGCCAGGTATCTCTGAGGGTACCAGTTGTTTTGTTCGCTGAATGCATCATAGAAACCATAAATCCCCCACACTTTTTCCCCGTAATGAAAATAAAAATACCTGATTGCATTGATTGATTGCTCAGGAGTATAAGGGATTGATGATATTGCCGCTGTGGGTGATATTACACCAAGATCATTTGCATCTCCTGGAGCATGTGCTGCATAACCGTTAACCGAATAACTTGCTGTAAGGCCCCAGCAGTTTTCACTATAACCGGCAAATTTCTTAGGATTAATGACGCACCATTGCCAATTAATCAATGTATGATTCTTATTATGCTGCCAGTAATCTGCATACTTGTCCCTGAGTTTCCGTGGATCCAGTCCAAGATATGAATATTGTGACCAGAAAAGCGGCCCTCCATACTCTTCAGCCCCGTTATGTTTGAGTTCCAGCAAATATCCGTATTTCTCCCTGTCAGCTTTAATCCCGCCGTCTCTTGCCCACCCTTTGTGATATGCCTCAGCAGGTACGGGATATGTAGGTGAGGAGGCAGCCAGTACATACATTATCAGGCATTCATTATATCCTTCAACAGGAAAGTTCATTTCCCAACCGTAATCTGGAGACCAGTGCCAGTAGATCACATTCTCTCCTCCTTTGGTGAACCAGTTCCACTCAACCTCTTTCCAGAGCCTGTCGATATCTTCTGCAAGTTTCCTTTCGGCTTCGTTTCCATCCTTAAAATATTGTCTTACAGTAAGAAGTCCCTGTACAAGATATGCCGTTTCTACAAGATCAGCCCCGTTATCTTTAGGAGAGAATGGCTTTACCCTACCGGATTCTCCATACAGCCAGTGAGGCCAGGCGCCATGAAACCGGTCAGCATTCTGAAGGAAAGTGACCATCTTCCGGAACCTCCCAAGTCCTTCTTCCCTTGAAATAAATCCTCTCTCAATACCCGTAATGATCGCCATCATCCCGAATCCTGATCCTCCCGAAGTTATCACATTCATGTCATTTTCGGGATAAACCCCGTCAACATGAAATCGCTCTCGGGCCATTCCTGAGACCGGTTCAGCGCCGTCCCAGAAATACTGAAAGGTATTATACTGTACAAGTGTCAGGAGTGAATCGTCGGACATTTCCGAAACCGGTTTGGGTTTATTATTTCCGGCGTTATTCAGGCATGATGCCCCGGATATCATAATTGACATCAAAAGAATAATAGCAGTCTTCAGTTTCATAAGTGGTTCCTTATTTATTCCAAATTATTACAATCAAAGCAAGCTAAGATATGATAAATTTACTAACGAATTTAAACCTGTTTTTAATAAGCTGGTTATTAATAATATGCATTTAATTTTGCCTTTTAAGTGAAAAAAGTCTCTTCAGGGAATACAATAAAAATCATTAAATTAGCAACACGCGGTTCTTAATATTAATTTCGGTTAAAGATTATACTAATAAAACTAATTCCTTGAATATGAAAAATAATAACATTAACACCCGTCGCAGCTTTATAAGACAGGTAACTATCGGAGGGGCTTTTGCAGCACTCGGTTCCGTTGCACCATTTTCTTCATTATCAGCTGCAGAACCCAAGAAAAAGATCAGCAAAACTGTATCACTTAATCTTGGATTGCAGGAAGGTGTGACCCCCGGTGAGTCACTTTCTGAGAAACTCGACTTTCTTGAATCTAACGGTGTTTTCGGCCTCGAAGTAGGGGGCGGTAAACTTCCCGGCAGGGTAACGGAATTTCAGAAAGCCCTTGAAAACCGTAAAGTGAAAATTTCAGCAATATGTGCCGGTTTTAAAGGTTGGCTGATCTCAACTGAGGAAAGTGAAAGGAAGAAATGTATCGATTCGTCGAAGGAGATACTAACTGCTGCCGGTGCTCTGGGTTCCTACGGGATGATTCTTGTACCCGGATTTAACGGCCAGCAGCCGTCTCTGCCATTTGTGGAAGCAAGAGCTATCCTGATCGACCAGCTGAAGGAACTCGGCGAATTTGCAGTTAAAAATAACACCACAGTAATCCTTGAGCCTTTAAACAGAAAAGAAGCCTGGTTCCTTCGCATGGTAGCCGACGCTGCAGCAATTTGCCGCGACGTTAACAGCCCGGGGGTCACATGCATGGGCGATTTCTGGCATATGACCTGGGAAGAGACCGATGATATGGGAGCATTCCTGTCGGGTCAGAAATATCTGAATCATGTCCATATTGCCAGCCGTAAAACAAGGAATACTCCGGGGGAGGATGAAGGAGACAACTATATCACGGGCTTTAAGGCTCTTAAAATGATTAATTATCAGCATTATGTGAGTTTTGAATGCGGCACAAAAGGGGATAAAAAAGTAGTTATTCCTGCTGCCCTGAAATTACTTAGGGAGCAATGGGATATGGCGTAGTTACTCCTGAGTAAATTTCAGACACAAATAATTTGAAAAATTAAATCTTATATGAAAAAGATATTTTTGTTTCTGCCTCTTCTTTTACTTGCTTATTCATGCAGTGTAGAACAACCAGTTGCCAACATCCCTCTCGCTGAGCATCCTCGTCCCGATTTTGAGCGGAGCCCATGGCAGAACCTTAATGGTTACTGGCAATTTGCACCTGACTCGTTAATGGCAGGTGAAAAAGAAAACTGGCAGGAGAATCCGGAAAAGTTTGCTTCAAAAATTCTTGTCCCTTTTTCATGGGCAAGTCCGATGAGCGAGGTAAAGCTTCCAAAAGTTAATGCCGGATGGTATTCACGGGAGTTCACGATTGGAAGCGGGAGGGATTGGAAAGGGAAGAACATGTACCTCATTTTCGGGGCAAGCGATTTTCGGACAAAAGTGTGGGTTAACAATCAGTATGCAGGTGAGCATAAGGGAGGATATGTGCCATTTGAATTCAACATTTCACCCATGCTTAAAAAAGGGATCAACAGGATTGTCGTAATGGTTGAGGACGAAGAGCTCGATAACCGCCCCTCAGGAAAACAGTACTACGGCAATGCAAAAGGAATATGGCAGACAGTCTATATAGAGCCCCGAAGCGAAATTTATATCTCCGGGATCCGCTTCAATCCTGACATCGATAAGAGCCAGGTCAAGGTTGAAGTCCGTTTATCGGCGCCGGCAAAAAAAGAAATGAAGTTAAAACTGACTGGGAAGGATAATAATATCATGTTTGAGGCACCGATAGGAGAGGGTGAAATAAAAACCAGTTTCCTGGTACAGGTTTCAGATATGAAGTTGTGGACTCTCGATGATCCTTATCTGTATGAGGTAACGGCATCACTTGTTTCTTCAGAAATAATAGACGAGGTGAACACCTATTTTGGCATGCGCAAGTTTTCATCAGTCGCGATACCAGGCAAAGACTTCACCTATGTAGCTCTTAACAATGAACCGCTTTATCTGAAACTGACCCTCGATCAGAGCTACCATCCGGAAGGATTTTATACATTCCCTTCCGATCAGTTCATGAAGGAGGAGATTATACGGGCTAAAGTTTTGGGATTGAACGGACTGAGGATCCATATAAAAGCTGAAATTCCAAGGAAGCTTTACTGGGCCGACAAGCTCGGATTACTTATAATGGAAGATGTGCCCAATTTCTGGGGTGAACCGACCCCTGAGGCAAAAGCAAACTGGGAGTATATTGCTGAACGTGAAATAGAGAGGGATTATAACCATCCTGCAGTATTCTCATGGGTACTGTTTAACGAGACCTGGGGGCTTTTCAGCAGGGATTCTGTTACAGGACGACGCGCTTATACTCCTGAGACCCAGGAATGGGTGCGATCGTGGTATCATAAGGTAAAAGCTATCGATCCGACCAGGCTTGTGGAAGATAATTCGCCATGCAATCTGGATCATGTTGTTACTGACCTGAATACCTGGCACTCATATAATCCGGCAAGGCAATGGGCAGGTTTAATGGATGAAGTAGTCAGCAAGACCTTCCCGGGTTCATCATACAACTACATCGGTGGTAATGTCCAGGGGAACGAACCTATGCTTAACTCCGAGTGCGGTGCAGTATGGGGTTACAGTGGCAGCACAGGCGACATTGACCTCACATGGGAATATCATATAATGATGAATGAATTCCGCAGGCACCCTAAAATTGCCGGATTTCTTTTCACGGAATTCCATGATGTCATTAATGAATGGAACGGTTATTACCGCTTTGACCGTACCAAAAAGGAATTTGGTTTTGAAGAATTATGCCAGGGAATGACAATGAGTGATCTTCATCGTGACATTTATGTCGTTCCAGGGAACGATTTCTTCAGCATATATAAAGGAGGTGAAACAATCAGAATTCCCATCGGTGTAAGTGCATTTACAAACAAAATTCCGGGTACCCTGAAAATTGATTACGACATATCCGGATGGAACCAGGCTGGTGAAAGATTTGAATGGAAGAAAGGAGAAACAGAGGCAAAGGCTGAACCATTCAGTTTTGTTCCCCTTGAACCCCTATCGATTCAGCTTCCGGATATGACCTCACTGATGATTTTTTCTGTAGCCCTGAAAGACGGAGAAGGAAATATTCTGCAAAGGAATTTTTTCCCATTCCGGGTTAATGGAAAGAATGCAGGAGATGCATATACTATTTCTCACTCACCCTCGTCATTTACTGACGCTTCCTGGAGCATAAAGCATCTGGCTCCCCAGAATGGAAGGAAAGCATGGGGAATGGGTACCGGGTTTTTTGAATATGAGTTTGCAATGCCTTCAGGTCTTGATACAAACAAGCTTGTATCTGTTGAGTTTATTGCTGAACTGGCTGCCCGCTATCCCCAGGAAAAATATCTTGAGGAAGGCGTTGCTGAAGGTATTGGGATGACAGTAGTCTCAAATAAGGGGACTATCCCGGGGTATGGGAAAAACAGCTATCCTCAGACCGATGAAAATTTATTCAGTTCAAAGGTTGTAATCACTGCTAACGGCCAGAAAATAGGAGAAAGTCTGCTGCCTGATGACCCTGCTGATCACCGCGGATTGCTGTCGTGGATGAACCAGGAACCAGGGTGGGCCTGGGGTAGTTCTGACCGCAGTAAACGGTGGCTGCTTGATGAGGCTGGTTCATATGGTTACCTTGTGAAGGCACAACTTGATAAAGCTGCGATAAGGAAGGCAGTGGCAACTGGCAAAGTGGTTGTAAGGCTACAGGTTGACGAATCGGGTATGACAAATGGAGGGCTTTCTGTATATGGTAAAGAATCCGGAAGATTTCCTTTTGATCCTTCCATAATAATAAAACCCGAGTAAAAACTTACCCGGGTTTTAGAAATATCAATTTGCTGTAATTCTTATCAGATAAGAAGATTCCTTGCGTACTGCACACAGGTCCTGGTCTCTTTCACGGCATTTGACCATGGTTTGACGTCGTATTCCAGCTCAATATCGCAATGGATCGGCCATTTATTCTTTTTGATGAGAAGAAGAACTTCGGAAAGGGGAACTTCTCCCTGACCCCAGACCTGGTTAGTGTTAGCCGGATCAGTCTTCGGACCGGTCTTATCCTTGATATGCACACTGAAAATCCTGTCGTGATATTTTTCGATAATGGTATTTGGGTGTATCCCTGTCGATCCGAAAAAGTGACCAGCATCGAAGTTCATCATTACTGCAGGGGAAACTGCCAGGAAAGGATCGTAGCTGAATCCTTCGGTTGCAAACTGCATGTGGTTGTGGAATATAGCGTACATACCATGTTTCGCTGCCATGGGACCAAGTTTTTTGACGGCGTCTTCTCCGATCTCATCCGTAACTCCTTTGGCACCCATTGCTTTAGCTGCTTTGAAGGCATAATCAATCTCCTCATCTGACCAGCGTCCCGGAGAGAATTTCACGATGTGAATTTTGATACCAGCCTTGTCGAAAGTTTTTTTGGCTCCTTCAACTTTTGACATTGGCAAAGCAAGACGCCATGCTTTGAGATCCTCAGTGTATTTGGCTCTTGCAGCTTCCTGTTCAGGAGTTAAAGGCTGACGCTGGGGGCGTGCTGCAGCAGGAGCACCAGCAGCAGGAGCACCAGCAGGTGGAGCACCAGCAGGTGGAGCACCAGCCGCCGGAGCAGCCGCCGGACGAGGTCCAGCCATGCCTGCCATTGGATTTTTTGGAGCGCCAAGATAATCTTCAAGGTCTCCGCTCATCAGCTCAATGGAGCTGATGCCGCACTCTTTGCAATATTTAATTATGTTCTCTACGCCTCCTGGCATACTACGCCAACTGTAGGTTATTGCACCTATCTGTACTCCGCCAAAATTTGAATTTGGTTTATCGGACTGTGCCGTTACCGGGTAAGAAGGATTTTTAAAGCCATAAGAAAGGGGAACTACAGAGAATGCAGCGACAGCTGCAGTGTTTCCCAGGAATTTCCTTCTTGAAATACTGTTGTTTGATTTGCTGATCTTTTTCATAAGTTATCTGGTTTAAATTCTGTCAATCAGGGTATAAAATTAAACAAAAGTTCATCGTCTTATTCAGGGCAATAGTTAATTAATACTAAAAGTGTCGATTTCAAAAAATTTGTACCTGCTATTTGTAAATTTCAAAATATTAGGCTAATTATGTATCAGGAAGCCTGTTAGTAGAATTCGATTCTGAAAACTGATAATTGTTATTATTATGAAACTGAAAACCAGTGTAATCCTGTCATTAATGATGTTCCTGCAATATTTTGTATGGGGTTCGTGGTATGTAACCATGGGAACATTCATGACCAAATTTCTTGGTTCAACAGGGATACAAATCGGAGCAGCTTACAGCGCTCTGGCAATTGCAACCATGATTTCTCCATTTTTCGTTGGTATGGTGGCAGACCGCTTTTTTGCAGCACAGAGGGTTATGGGTGTTCTTCATATTATCGGTGGAGTACTATTGTTTTTGGCTTCCAGAGTTACAATGAACGGACCTTTTTACTGGGTGATACTTCTTTATTCATTAGCTTACATGCCCACCATCGCCCTTTCGAACAGTGTAGCATTCAGGCAGATGAGCGATCCGGGAAAACAATTTCCTGTTATAAGGGTTTTTGGTACAGTGGGGTGGGTAATCTCAGGGTTTATGATAGCATTCCTTGGCATTGAACAAACCCCGACCACATTTTACATGGCTGCTTTGGTTTCTTTCGGATTGGGATTGTTCAGCTTTTTCCTGCCCGATACTCCCCCTCAGGCAAAAGCTCCCTCTTCAGCAAAATCAGTTATGGGGATTGATGCATTTATTTTATTCAGGGACAAGCCATACCTTATATTTTTTATTGCTGCAATCTTTGTCTGCATCCCGCTTTCATTCTATTTTGGTTTTGCCAACCTCTACCTGAACCAGTCGGGAATGGAAAATGCAGCCGGCAAAATGGTTATGGGCCAGATATCCGAGGCCCTGTTCATTCTCGCAATACCATTTCTTTTTAACAGGATAGGCGTGAAGAAAATGCTTCTGATCGGAATGAGTGCATGGATATTACGATACCTCTGCTTTGCCTTCGGAAATATGGGAGCTAATCTGTGGATGCTTTATGCCGGAATTATTCTTCATGGTGTCTGTTATGATTTCTTTTTTGTTACCGGGTATATGTATACCGAAAAGAAATCGAACGAAAGGATTAAGAATGCGGCCCAGGGTCTGTTCACTTTCGTCACCTATGGTCTGGGTATGTTTATCGGCACCTGGTTCTCGGGTTTTGTAACAACTTACTATTCTGCGAACCAGGTATATCAATGGAGGAGTATCTGGTTTGTGCCTGCTTATATTGCTGTTGCGGTTTTAATTTGCTTCATTTTCTTCTTTAAAGAGAAGAAAGAGATCAGGATAGCGGAGTAGAACTAATTAACTCACGTTGCTGGTTGCTGGTTTTTGGTTGCTGGTTAAACAGGTTACCGGTTACGGATGCTGGTTAATTTGTAACCACACACCGCACGCCGCACACCGCACGCCGCAAGCCGCAAGTTCAACAAGCAACAAGTAACCAGCAACTTAGATTAGTTACTTTCTATTTCAATGCTGACCGGAACCATTCCGGGTGAAGATGCCTTAAGTGTAATTTTTCCTCCTTTTGTTTCTGATTTAACAATTACAAGGCATCTGCCATGCCATGCCTTACGTTGGGGAAGCTGATAACTCTCCAGGCTTGCCGGGTTGGCGTTTCCTGTTGCCAGAATTGTACCCGGTCCATCAATAGAAAATGAAATCAGGTTTTCTGCTTTAGGATTTCGAATTCCGTTTGCATCAGTAAATTCGACTGTAATGTAACTCAGATCCTGTCCATCTGCTCTTATTTCCGGCCTGTCAGCCGTTATTTTGAGCTGTGAAGGTTCTCCTGCGGTTTTCAATTCCGAGATGCTGACCTGTTTTTTCCCTTTATAACCTGCAGCTTTCAGAATTCCCGGCTGATAGGGGACCTGCCATACAGCCATAAACTTTGTTGAACGATTAGTTGGTTTTTTCCCCAATGATTTGCCGTTAAGGAATAGCTCAGCCTGTTCACATGACGAATAAACATTAACTTCCATGGGTTTACCTGCATAATTATTCCAGTTCCAGTCATCTGCTGCATCAAACCAGTGCCATTTTGACCAGGATTGTCTTTCGGGATTAAGTTCAAAAGAAGGTTCAGGAGGAGTGACCCAGACCGAAAGCTGATTTTCTTTCCAGAGAACATCACGGTAATAGGATTGAGGACGTTTCCATCCGCAGATATCGATATCTCCGCAAAAAGCAAGGTTCCAGGGGAAAAAATCCTGTTTTTGCCAGTAACCTCTCCATCCGATGCTGGCTTCCCCGATATAGTCAAAAGCAGTCCAGACAAAATCACCAATTACAAACGGATTGTCTGTCACATCCATCCAGCTGCCGAATGCTTCAAGGGGATAAGACTCCGAGCCATACATAATACGTTCCGGAAGGCGATTATGATCCTGGACATAAAGGCTTTGCTGGTTATGATCTCCTCCAGATGCATAATTATATCCGGCGACATCGAGAGTGGCAAAATATGGATCCTTATCCGGCTTAAGATCATTCACGGCAGAAGTGACAGGACGGGTTGGATCGAGATTACGAATAAAGTCACCAAGCTTTTTTGCAGTTTCAACAACTTCAGGCTTATGCCTGCCAGGTATCTCATTGCCAATACTCCACATAATCACCGAAGGATGATTCCTGTCGCGAAGGACCATGTTCTCAATATCCTTCTTCCACCAGTCAATAAAATACAGATGGTAATCGCCGGGATTCTTCTGATCGCTCCACATATCAAAAGCTTCATCTATAACCAGCATTCCCAGCCTGTCGCATGCCTCGAGAAATGCCGGAGAAGGAGGATTGTGTGAGCATCTTATTGCATTGAAACCACTGGCTTTAAGCAATTCCACCCTTCGCTCTTCAGCCCTGTCGTAGGCTCTTGAACCCAATGGCCCATTATCATGATGAACACAGCCTCCCTTGAGTTTCAAAGGCTTCCCATTTAATAAAAACCCTTTTAAAGCGTCAAAAGAGATCGTTCTTATCCCGAAGATGGTTTCAGTACGATCAACAAGTGTCTCATTTTCATATATTTCAGATACAGCATTATAAAGGTTTGGTGATTCGTTCGACCAGAGCAGAGGATTGATCACCTTTAATTCCTGATTTAACAGACTGCTTTTGCCTAGTTCAATTGTTGCGGATGTTTCAATTTCTGCCACCTGCCGGGAACTTTTGTCAAATATTTTTGTGACAAGTTTAATGGCGCTGCTCTCTTTACTTTTATTGTTCAGGGTAGTTTTAATATTTACCAGCGCCTCGTTATTTGTTACTATGGGTGTAGTGATATATGTGCCCCAGTTATCAATATGAACAGCTGAAACAACCTGAAGCCAGACATGCCGGTAAATGCCGGATCCTGTGTACCAGCGGCTGTTCTCTCCCTCATTTTTAACCTTGACGCACAAGACATTATCTTCTCCGAACTTCAGCTGGCCGGAAATATCGAACCAGAAACTTGAATATCCATATGGATGATTCCCCAGTTTCTGGCCATTCAGCCAGACTTCAGCATTCATATAGACACCTTCAAAAAGTATTCTGAAGTGTTTGTCATTCTTCTCTGCCGGTAATGCAAATGTTTTCCTGTACCAGCCTGTTCCTCCGGTCGTAAAGCCTCCATTTACCTGGCTTATTGCATTGATGCTGAATGGTGAATCTGTACCTGGCAGATCTTCAATGCTCCAGTCGTGGGGAAGGTCAATTTTTCTCCATTGTGAATCATCAAATGCAGGGTTTTCAGCTCCCTGAGCTCCTCCAAAGTGAAAACGCCAACCGGAATCAAACAGATTGTTATTTTCACTCAAAGCCTGAGATGTTATCTGATTAGCCGGAATTACCAAAAGCAAAACCAGCCAGAATCTTATTATATTCCGGATAATCATATTAATCTGTTTTAGATTTCCTGAAATTAGCTATTATGATTGAAGAACTTATTTCTTTAAATTAAGTTTATAAGTCCCCCTCAGTGCAAAGACCAGATTGCGATCGTTATCATCTGAATCTGCATCTTCAAAAATCTTGGTGATTCCGGGTATTACCCTTAACCCTACACTAAATTTTTCATTAATCTGATATCCAATTCCGAGTGGGATACCCATATCAAATATTTTCATATAATCCTTAATATCATCGTTTTCATCTTCGTATTTCTCCTTTGCGCTCAATAAAATACCAGGCTGAAGTCCGGCTTCAGCAAAAAAACCGCTTTCGTGCAGATATCTTACCACAACCGGGATATTTAAATATAAGAGATTGACTTTGCCCTCCATATCATAACTCTCTTCTTCCCAGTTTGCTCCCTGAGTTGAAATATTTGCCTCTACTCTTAAACTCAACGGATCGCTGAAATTATAAATAGGCATTATTGCTCCGGCCTGTATTCCATACAGACCTTTCCAGCTATCTCCGCCTGTAATACTTGATCGTGTTAATCCTAAAACAACATCAAGTTGTGAAGCACATGGTTGCGAAAAAATAGTGCAAACCAGGATAAGATTCAGAATGACATTTGATTTTTTCATACGGCACTTTTTATTGGTTAATTTAAAGAAGGATTGAGTGAAATTATTTTTCGTATTATAATAAGTTAAGTTATTGATATACAGTAGGTTGTTATAGAGATTTTTTGCTAATTCATAAAAAGCTAACCAAATTTACATATAAATTAATTTATTGGCAAGTTTTTCAGGAATAAAGCTGTACCACTAAGATATGAAATTAACGCCTGATGCTTTAACTTTACTGAAAAATTTTGACATGATAGTAACATGCGTTCATGTAAATGTAAAACCTGAAGCCATAAATGATTTTATTGAAGCTTCGGTACTAAATCACGAGGGATCTGTTAATGAGCCCGGGAATCTCAGGTTTGATATCCTGCAGCAGGCAGATAATCCATGCCGTTTTATGCTTTATGAAGCATTTGAATCGGAGGAGGCAGTATCAATCCATAAAACATTTGATCACTACATCAAATGGCGTGATACCGTAAAGGATATGATGGCTGAGACACGATACGGTGTCAGGTACAATATTCTGGAACCTGAGCTGAGATCAGAATGGTAACTCCTTTCCAGTTTTCAAGACTGCCCCTGATTAATTTCGGGCCAGGCAAAATAAAACTTCTGCCCGGACTGATTAACAGGTACGGATCTGCAATTATCCTTGTTACAGATCAGAAATCATTTATGGGGACATCTTTTTCCTCTGAATTGCTTGAATCTTTAAGGAAGCTGGAGATCCGATACCATCATTTTCCCTTTTCCGGGGAACCTTCTGACGAAATTATCGATTCAGCAGTAAGTAAATATATGGATGAATCAGTTGATGCAGTGGTTTCAATAGGCGGAGGAAGTGTTCTGGATGCAGGGAAAGCTATATCTGCGATGATGTACAAGCAGGAACCGGTAATGGAATTTCTTGAAGGTGTCGGAACCAGGGAACATCCCGGAACAAAGCTTCCTTTTATAGCATTGCCGACTACTTCCGGCACGGGAAGCGAAGCGACAAAAAATGCAGTGATCTCCCGTACAGGTGTGAATGGTTTTAAAAAGTCATTGCGGCATGATAATCTGGTACCTGATATTGCAATTGTTGATCCGGAGCTGACCATCAGTTGCCCAAAGGATATAACTGCAGCCAGCGGTATGGATTGTTTCACACAGCTGACTGAATCTTATCTTTCCGACAAAGGAAGCAAATATACTGAGGCCCTTGCCTGGGAAGGGCTTCGGGAGATAAAATCATCACTTTTACAAAGCTTTCATCAGGGTAATGACATTAAGGCAAGGAGCGGGATGTCGTTTGCAGCACTGACATCCGGGATTTGTCTCGCAAATGCCGGACTGGGTGTTGTTCACGGATTTGCTTCATCAATAGGGGGAATGTTCAGTGTTCCGCACGGAGTTATTTGTGGTACTCTTATGGCTGAGGCAAATGCAGTTACCATAAGAAGTCTTCGAAAAAGCAACAATAATCCTGAAGCTTTAAAAAAATATGCTAGTCTGGGAAGGCTTTTCCTTGATAATGAGGGAAAGTCGGACGAATATTATATTGATGGATTTGTTGATTTTCTCCGTTACCTTACTTTCCAAATGCAGTTACCAGGTTTGAACAGGTATGGGATTGAAGAAAAGGATATCGAAAAGATTTGCCTGGTAACAGAATTAAAGAACAACCCAGCAAAATTAAGTCTGGACGATCTGACAGAGATAATCAGGGAAAGATTGTAAGTGTCATGAATGAAAAGCAGGCATGGTTCAGGTTTTATGAAGAGCTGAATGATTTTCTGCTTTCTGTCAACAGAAAGACCTCCTTTTTATTTTCATTTAAAGGGAATCCAACAGTAAAGAATGCAATTGAGGAACTTGGCGTTCCTCATCCTGAAGTTGATATGATTCTGGTGAACGGCAATTCTGTCGATTTTTCTTACAGGCTAAGAAATGGGGACATGGTATCGGTTTATCCGGTTTTTGAAAGTCTCGATGTTTCAAATGTCCAGCGTTTACGTCCAAAACCTCTCAGGGAACCGAAGTTCATACTTGATGTTCATCTTGGCCGGCTGTCGAAATACATGCGATTATTCGGCTTTGATACACTTTTCGAAAGAGATCTCAATGACAGGGAGATTATCAGTATCTCAGTTAAGGAGCAAAGATCAATTTTAACCCGCGACAGAGATCTTCTCAAGTCAAGATTGGTAACCCATGGTTACTGGATCAGATCAAGAGGATCAGAAGAGCAGTTGAAAGAGGTACTTAGAAGGTTTGATCTTAAAAATGACCTCAGACTGTTTACAAGGTGTCTCGAATGCAACGGAATGGTGCATGATGTTCCCAGGGAAGAGATTATTGATCAGTTAATGCCGAAAACAAGGGATTTCTATTCTGATTTTAAAAAGTGCAGGGGCTGCGGAAAGATTTACTGGGAAGGATCACATTATAAAAGAATGAAAAAGTTCATTCAAACTGTTTGCGATTTTTAATATTTTTACATAAAGTTATCGAAAATCACCAATCACCAATCACCAATAACCAATCACCAATAACCAAGCACCATGAAAACCAAAACCTTTCCAATAACTATCGTTATGGCCCTTCTGTTAATAATTTCACAGTTGGCCCCTGCACAACTTCCGAAAGAGACTGAGGCTCAGAAAACGCAAAGAATGAAATGGTGGACCGATGCCCGGTTCGGTATGTTTATACACTGGGGACTATATGCCTTGCCGGCCCGTCATGAATGGGTCAAAAACAGGGAGCGTCTGACAGATGCCCAGTATCAGAAGTACTTTGAGAACTTTAATCCCGATCTGTACAATCCGAAAGAATGGGCCAGGATGGCAAAGGAAGCAGGGATGAAATATGTAGTGCTGACAGCCAAGCATCATGAGGGCTTTTGTCTGTGGGATTCAAAATTCACTGATTACAAATCGACAAATACACCCTTCGGAAAGGATATAATACGGGAATATGTCGATGCATTCAGGGCAGAGGGCCTTAAGGTTGGATTTTATTATTCGCTGATTGACTGGCACCATCCTGACTATACAATTGACAGGAATCATCCTCAACGTCAGGAATATGACACTGCTTACACCAGGCTCAATAAGGGGAAGGATATGAATAAATACAGGGAGTATATGAAAAACCAGGTCAGGGAGCTGCTTACCAATTATGGTGAAATAAGTATTATCTGGTTCGATTTTTCATTTCCCGGAAAGAATGGCAAAGGCCATGCTGACTGGGATTCTGAAAATCTGCTGAAACTTGCCCGTTCGCTTCAGCCCGGGATAATTGTTGATGACCGGCTCGACCTCAGGGATGTCGAGGGAGGCTGGGATTTCACTACTCCGGAACAATATAAAGTTACAAAATGGCCTGAGGTAAATGGTAAGAAAGTCCCATGGGAGACCTGCCAGACATTTTCGGGATCATGGGGCTACTACCGCGACGAAACCTCCTGGAAGAGCCCTGCTCAGCTTCTTGAACTGCTTACTGAATCGGTGAGCAAGGGAGGAAACCTGTTACTGAATGTTGGACCGACGGCAAGAGGCACATTCGACAACAGGGCACAGGAGAGATTAAAAGCAATGGGTGAGTGGATGAAATATAATAACAGATCGGTATACAATTGCACCGAGGCTCCTGCCGGTTTTACAGCTCCTGCAAATACACTTATAACATATAATCCGGATACTAAGAGGCTTTACGTGCATCTTCTGGCCTATCCGATGGGCTCACTTACACTTACGGCAATGGCTGATAAGGTAAAATATGTTCAGTTCCTTCATGACGCTTCTGAAGTAAGGTTCAGTGCAGGAAGCAATGAGACAAAAGATAACATTAATCTGCAACTGCCGGTACTGAAACCACCAGTCGAGATTCCGGTTCTGGAGATATATTTAAAATAGGTGCCAGGTGCTGGTTGCTGGGTAGTTGCCACCCAGTACCGAGAACCCAGGACCGAGTACCTGATGATTAAATGCTTACAGTGTCATAAACAACCACCCGTTCCCAGAGTTCCTCACAATCTTCGATGAACTTAAGGTGGGTAGGGTGGGTTTGGTATATATCCTGGTCTGCCTTGTTCCTGAAAGTGGTCAGCAGTGAATATGAGTATGTAGTATCAATAACACCGCGGTCTGTCGGGGCGGGTACTCCAAGATGATAATCGACAATGGTCTCGACTGTCACAAGCTTTTTAAGCGCTTTCTCAAATCTATCCCGTGTCTCTGTTGTAACAGGTTCTTTCAGCCAGAAAAACACATGATGGACGAAAGAGCTGCCCAGTGCATCCTTTTCACTTCCTGAACATGATGTAACTGTTATCAGACCTGTTGCAACCACACCTTTGGCTGACTTTTCAATGAAGCTCCTGCGATTCTGTATTATCATATTTCAATATTTTTAAATTTCAATCACTAAAATGGTGTCGGTATCATCCAGTAATTCATCCGGAACCGAGATTGTAATCCCGAATGTATCCTGCTTGAATTTTATTTTAGTATCTGATTTGAAAAGGGTGATGCTTTTTACCTTCTTGCCAAAATCAGGAATGAGCAGGTTGTCGTCCTCCGGGCTTAAAATATGGACATATACCTTATTAGCCTTCTGAGTTGTGACACCCCAGGTTCTGGGGCTGACAGGGCCACCGCGGGTCCCATAGATTGTTTCTCCGTATTTTTCCATCCATGTACCGACCTCTTTAAGGGTTTTGACAAATTCAGGCTGGATTTTGCCGTTGGGCATCGGACCCACATTCAGAAGGAAGTTTGAATTATATCCGGCAGCCTTTATAAGATACTGGATCAGGTTTTTAGTTGATTTGTAGTTCTTGTCCTGAAGGTTGAATCCCCATGAGTTATTCATCGTTTCGCAAGTTTCAAACGGAAGTTCTCCGATCTTCTGTTCAGTATTGAACCCGGTGGTCTGATGACCGGGAAGATCTTTCTCGAACATCTGGAAGTCCTCACCGGCAAAAGGAGCAAGATGGTGATTATTACCGATCAGGGATGCAGGCTGAAGGTTGTGTATAAGGCTGTAAGTTTTTTCAAGCCTCCAGTCGGAATCCTTTTTATCCCAGTGTCCGTCAAACCATATACCTCCGATCTCACCGTAATTTGTCAGGAGCTCCGTGAGTTGTCCATCCATGTAATCAAGATATTTGTACCAGTCACCTCCTTCCTGGCGTCCTGATGTTTGTCCGGTATTACCCCTGGGAAAATAGTTTTCCTGGAACCAGTCAAGGTGTGAATGGTAGAAAAAGAGCTTAATACCTTCTTTTTTACACTCTTCTGAAAGCATCTTCAGGACATCCTTCCCGTATGGAGTACGGTCAACAATGTCCCAGTCGGTAAGTTTCGAATCCCACATTGCAAAACCATCATGGTGCTTGCTGGTGATTGTGATATACTTCATGCCTGCAGCCTTTGCAAGGACAACCCATTCTTTGGGATCGTAGTTTATGGGATTGAAGAATGCAGGCAGTTTCTGGTAGGTCTGCTTGTCGATCCGCTGGTTGTTCATAACCCATTCTCCATCGCCAAGGACGCTGTAGACTCCCCAGTGGATGAACATCCCGAATTTTGAATCCTGAAACCATTCACGGGCTTTAAGGTTTTCAGGGGTCGGAGTATAAGCCATTTGGGCATTAGTATTTAATGCAAAAAACAACAATACCGGAAGAAATAATTTAGTTTTCATATTATCATATTGTTTTATGTGAAGATAGGATAATTTTTATTCGAGCGAGCCGATGACCTTCTCAACTTCATTCAGGATTTCACACGATTTTACGAGTTCCTTCATAGCAGTATGATCGGGGTAGAGTGGCCTGTCAATATCCAGGAACTCAACATGCTTTCTGATGACATCTTTGGCAGTCTGGACTCCTGCACCGAATTTATATTCCTCTTTCCTGAAATCAAGCGCCTGTGCTGCGGCCATGAATTCAATTCCCAGAATTCCGTATGCACAATCGAGTATCTGGTTATTCTTTATTGATGTGTTCATCCCCATCGAGACAAAATCCTCCTGATCGGCGGCAGCAGGGATCGACTGTATCGAAGCAGGCACCGACAGGATCCTTTGTTCTACAATCAGGGTATCAGCCGTGTATTGACTGAGCATCATTCCGGAGAACATCCCGGCACCTTTTGTCAGAAAATCCGGCAGACCAACACTCAAAGCCTGGTTGTTAAGCCGGTTCATCCTTCTTTCTGACATAACACTGACCATGGTTATACATGCTCCAGCCATATCCATCGGGACGCACACAGGTGATCCCTGGAAATTGGCACCGGAGATTTGCATATTTTTATCCGGGAAGAATATCGGGTTGTCACCAACTCCGTTAAGTTCTATCTCAACCTGCGATTTTGCGTAAGCAAGCATATCATGAGCAGATCCTATCACCTGAGGTGTTGATCTCATCGAGTATGCATCCTGCACCTTCGATTTAACCCTGCCTTCTTTCAGGTCGCCCCCGGAGATGCATTTATTGACTGCATTTGCACTTCTTACTGCACCCTTAAATCCCCTCACTTCATGGAGAAGGGGAGTGTAAGGCTTCATGTTTGCCTTCAGGGCTTCAAGCGACATTGAAGCAGCTATTTCAGCCTGTTTAAGCCAGTTATTGGCATCAACCAGCCAAATTGCACTCATTGCTGTAAGCATGTTCGATCCGTTGATAGTAGCCAGGCCATCACGGGCCTGAAGCCCCGGAACCGAAATGCCCGCTTTTTTCATCGCTTCTGCTCCATCAAGGAGCTCCCCTTTATAGTAAGCTTTTCCCTCGCCCAAAAGAAGCAAGGCAATCTGTGACATAGGAGCCAGATCGCCTGATGCCCCTACAGAACCTTTCTGGCAGACAAAAGGAGTAACACCTTTATTCAGCATCTCAACGAGTGTCTCAGTGATCTCCAGACGGTTTCCGGAATTTCCGTGTGCATGGACATTTATCCTTCCCAGCATTGCGCCCCTTACTGTTTCGATAGATGCCGGATCGCCGATACCTGCTGCATGATTATAGACCAGGTATTTCTGGAAATCTTTTATCTGATCATCATTCAGAACTATCTCTGAAAACTCACCGATCCCGGTGTTCACACCATACATTATTTCATGTCCGGCAATCTTTCTTTCAAGCATAGCACGGCATACATTTATTCTGTTTCTGGCTTCCGGGTGAAGCTCCACTTTCTGTCCGTGACGGGCAACATTGACAACATCCTTAATGGTGAGATTATTACCGGTTAATATTAGCTTTTCCATATATACTATTATGATATTAATGTGATATAACTATGATATTAAAACAGCATCAATACTATTCTTCAGGCGAAAAATTGAATATTGAGATTTCCGGGAGGATATCAGCAGAGTCCGGAGCGGTTGATTTTTATCTTGTATTCAAGAAGCCATGTATGCTGCATAACTCTGAATCTTTATTCCAAAATTACAGGAATTATTTGAATCAGCATAACTGAATTTGGATATTTGTCAATCAATCCGCCGGATTTTATATATTTATAAAAAAAAAATTAAATAAATCCCTGTGAATTCAGGGTGTGAGTACCTGCATAAAATGGCTGAAGAATGAAGACCGGAAAATTACTTGTAATAATTTTATTTTTCTCTTTTCTCATTGGCTGTTTCCATAATCAAAAAGGACAAAAGGCTGATCATGCTGAAGCATCAGAGCCTGGGGATAGCAGCTATATTTTTGATGGTAAATCACTTACGGGTTGGGAGATAACAAATTTCGGACCGCAGGGACCGGTTTTTATTTCAAATGACCAGGTAGTGCTTGGCATGGGTGATGGCTGCACCGGTATAACCTGGAAAAAGGAGTTTCCTTCAGTCGACTACGAAGTCACTCTCGAAGCAAAGAGGGTAGATGGCAATGATTTTTTCTGCGGGATGACTTTCCCGGTTGGCAAAGATCCCTGCACTCTCATTGTGGGAGGATGGGGAGGCACAGTTGTGGGATTAAGCAGTATTAACGGGATGGACGCTTCAGAGAACGAAACCTCTACACTGCGGCAATTTGAAAAGGAGCGATGGTACAGAATACGGCTCAGGGTTACCGGAGAGACCATTCAGGCATGGATTGATGATGAGATCGTTGTTGATTTTGCAATCGGCAACAATTTCCTTTCGGTAAGACCTGAAGTTGAATTGTCAAAACCCTTCGGAATAGCTTCATGGAGAACAACAGCGGCTATAAGGAAAATAAAAGTGGTTAAGATATCATGAGGAAGAAGACAGAAGTTAGAATTCCCCCTTTGAAGGGGGTTAGGGGGATGTAAAATACAGAAGACAGAAGACAGAAGACAGAAGACAGAAGGCAGTAGGCAGTAGGCAGTAGGCAGTAGGCAGTAGGCAGTAGGCAGTAGGCAGTAGGCAGTAGGCAGTAGGCAGTAGGCAGTAGTAAAAAGATAAAAGTAAGAAATATGAGGCAGATTGCAATAGTTATCCTATCAACAATTCTCTTCTTATCCTGTAAGACCAACGAATTGTATATCAACGTCATGCAGCCGGCTCCGGTGACTTTGCCATCCGGAATAAAAAAAGTAGGTATAATCAACCGGAGCATGCCTACTGATGAAACCACTCTTGTCGAAGCTCTGGATAGAGCATTGTCTCTTGAAGGAGCTGATCTTGACAGGGATGGCGCATGGGAGAGCATTGCAGGATTATCTGAGGAATTACAGGCTAATGAGAGATTCAATGAGATTAAGCTGCTGAATGATATTAGCTTCAGGGCTTCAGCGATCGGAGCATTGCCTCCTCCTCTTAAAGGGAAACTTGTTGATAGTTTGTGTAATGTTACAGGAACCGATGCTCTTTTCGCCCTGGAACGATTTGACACTGATACCAGGGTTGATTTTGCCACACCATCCGGCACTATAGAGACTCCTCTGGGGAATCTTCCTGTCATAGGGCTTGAGGTAACAATGGAGACATTTATCAAAACCGGATGGAGGATTTATGCACCGGCCGGCTCAGGTGTCATTGATGAGATAAGCTTTACAGAGTCGCTGGTCTTCAAATCGAAAGGCAGCAATCCGGTTGCCGCAGTGGAAGCCCTTACAGGACGTATTGATGCCATTAAGGAGGTGAGCCGTAATGCCGGCAACAGATATGCAATGAGGATACTGCCTTACAGACTGAGGGTTACAAGGGATTATTTTGTCAAGGGAACAAACAATTTCGAGATTGCCAAAAGAAAGGCTCAGACCGGGAAATGGGATGAGGCAGGAAAACTCTGGGAGGAAGAGACCTCTAATCCGGATATGAAAGTTGCAGGAAGAGCTTGTTATAACATGGCTATAATCAATGAGATAAATGGCGATCTTGATAGCGCCATTGATTGGGCTCAGAAAGCTTATGAGGATTATAATACAAAACAGGCACTTGATTATATCAGGATCCTTGAGAACAGAATGTCGAAAAATGAACTGCTTAAAATACAGGAAGAAGAATAATCCGGTATGAGGTTCGGGGTTTGGGGTATGGGGTAAGTATTGAGTATTTTACACCTCGTACCCCGGAACACACACCATAAACTTAATAACTATGCTAAAACCATTAATTTCATTTGCACTGCTCTGTTATGCAGCGATAATCCAGGGTCAGAATTACAAGCCAGCCTGGGAATCTCTTGATAAACGACCTGTTCCGGGATGGTTTGAGGATTCAAAATTCGGGATTTTTATTCACTGGGGAGTATATTCAGTACCTGCATGGGGTCCGACTGGCGACAGTATCGGAGTTTATGACAAATATGCCGAATGGTACTGGAGCAAGCTCCTTAAACAACCGGAAAGGTTCAGAAATATTTCGTGAATTTTCATATTAAGACATATGGACCAAACTTTCAGATACCAGGATTTTGCCCCTATGTTCAAAGCCGAACTTTTTGATCCTGACCAATGGGCTGAGTATTTAAGGAGTCCGGAGCAAAATATATTGTTCTTACATCGAAACATCACGAAGGATTTACACTTTGGCCAAGTGCACAGAGCTGGAACTGGAACAGCGTGGATATTGGCCCGCACCGTGACCTTTGCGGTGACCTGACTGCTGCAGTAAAGAAACAGGGATTCATATGGGATTTTATTATTCTCTTTATGAATGGTATAATCCCGTTTATAAATCAGATCTTAACAAATATGTTGATAATCATATGATTCCGCAGATGAAGGATCTTGTAACGCAGTTATACACCTGATATTTTATGGACAGATGGTGAATGGGATAAGCCCAGCAAAGAATGGAAAAGTGAACGAGTTTCTGGCATGGCTTTACAATGAATCTCCTGTAAAGGAAAATATTGTTGTTAATGACAGGTGGGGAAGCGAAACCCGAAGCAAACATGGTGGGATTTATACAACTGAATACGGACTGGTTGGTGAGAAGGAAGGAATTGAAAGCGAATGTAAACATCCATGGGAGGAGTGCCGGGGTATTGGTACTTCGTTTGGTTTTAACCGTACAGAAAACCTTGAGACTATTCAACTGCTGAGCAGCTGATTAAGCTTCTTGTATCAACGGTTTCCGCAGGAGGAAACCTGTTGCTCGATATCGGACCTGCTGCTGATGGTACTATTCCTGTAATAATGCAGCAACGGCTTGTCGAAATTGGCAAATGGTTAAAAATAAATGGAGAAGCAATATATGGTACACGAGCTTTTATCAGGAACAGCACTGATAAATCAATAAATCCTGATGCCAATGAAAAAATATTTTTTACAAAAAAGAATAAAGATCTCTACGTTATTTGTACGGAATGGCCAAAAAACAATATTGTCCTGAAGGGTCTGAATTCAACGGGAAGCCAGAAAGTACAACTCCTGGGCTCCGCGAGTCCGGTCAGTATGAAAAGCTCCGGAGGAGATACAGTGATTGTTCCTCCGCGACTCACTCCTGACGAATGCCAGAGTGCATATGTTTTTAAGGTCAGCAATATATTAAAGTAGCTTTATTATTGATCTTAATCAGCAGACCAATCAAATAATTCAGGCAATTTTTTAATACTTTTTCAAATAAAAATCTAAATTTAAGGTCTTAAAATTCTTAACTATGAAAACTAATTTCTTATTCCTGTCAGTTATGATTGGAATTCTTGGGCTTTTTTCATGCTCCGACCTCAAAAAAGAATCAGTTGCAGCACCAATACAAAAGACTGATATTTCGGAATTTCTGGGTCAGTGGACCATCGATATTGAAGGCGGTTCCGTAGGATGGCTTGAAGTCAGGAAGGAAGATAACTTTCTCGATGCTGATGTGCTCTGGGGCGGGGGAAGCGTTCTTCCTGTTTCAAATATTTTCCTGGCCGGCGACCGCACATTGTTTATCCAGCGTTCAAATGATGCAGTAAGGAAGAGTGATGGGAACAATAACCCGGTAAGGACACAAATAGTCACATCCTGGATGGAGATCATAAAAAACGGAGATAAAATCAGCGGAATTCTGTTATCGCCACGCCGTGACGGATTAAGTGTAGATACTACACTTTTTGAGGGTAAGAAGCTCCCTGCTGTCCCACCTGAGCCCGATCTTGCAAATATTAAATTCGGAACCCCTTTGAATTTATTTAATGGGAAAGACCTTACTGGCTGGAAATTAATAAATGAAAAGCAAGCAAACGGATTTAAAGTTGTTGACGGAGCTCTGGTCAATGATCCGGTTCAGACGGAAGGATCTCCTCATATAAGTTATGGAAATTTGAGAACTGTTGATGAATTTGAGGATTTTAACCTGAAACTGGAGGTAAATGTCCCTGCCGGAAATAACAGCGGTGTTTACCTTCGCGGGATGTATGAGATACAGGTTGTGGATTCATATAAAAAAGAGCTTGATCCGCATAATATGGGTGCTGTTTACAGCCGCATCAAACCCTTAACAGCTGCAGAAAAGCCTGCCGGAGAATGGCAGTCGATGGATATCACTCTTTGCCAGAGGCACGCAACAGTTATACTCAATGGTGTTAAAATAATTGATAATCAGCCTGTCTATGGACCTACCGGAGGAGCGATCAAGTCAGATGTCTTTTCTCCCGGCCCGATTTACCTCCAGGGTGATCATGGCAAAGTATCATACCGGAATATTTTGCTTACAGTAATACCATACTTATGAATACAGAAACA
>CAVPCP010000013.1:0-282982 GCA_963702415.1 uncultured Bacteroidales bacterium
ACCTTTCCCAGGTCCTGAGATATACGCTGCAAAGCAATCAAAGCCAAACCAGGAGGCTGAAGGAAGAGATAGAAGTGGCTGATTCTTATATTTTTTTATTAAAGGTGCGATATGGCAGCAATTTATCGATTGATAAACAAATTAATGAAAAGTACAACATTCACCGGTTGCCGCCACTGGCTGTCCAAACGCTTCTGGAGAACGCCATCAAGCATAATGAGATCAGTAAAAGGCATCCTTTGGCGATAACGATTGAAACAAAGCTCGACGGGACTTTAAGAATTAGTAATATGATCCAGGCGAGAAACTCCCCGGAATACAGTAGTGGTGTTGGTCTATCAAACCTGGCAAAACAATATATGTTCCTTTCCGGAAAAGAGATTCTCATATCCCGGAAGAACAATGAATTTCTGGTGGAAATGCCTTTACTAATCCCGCTTAATAATGAGAGCAATAATTGTTGAAGATGAAACCCGTGCAGCACAGAATCTGAAGGGGCATACTTAATGAAATCGGGACTCTTGATATTATTGCCACACTCGAGAGTGTAAACGAAACTGTTGCCTGGTTTACACTGAATGATTCACCTGACATCCTGTTCCTCTGATATTCATCTTGCTGACGGATCGGCTTTCGATATTTTCGACAGAGCTAAGATTAATTGTCCGGTGATATTCACAACCGCATATAATGAATATGCCCTGGAAGCATTTAAGGTAAACAGTATTGATTATCTCCTTAAACCGATTGATATTAATTCAGTAAGAAATCTGGACAAGTACAGGCGACTTACAGGCCGGGTTGAAGACAACAACACTGATCTGCAGAACCTTATAACCTATTTTAAAAAGAAAATCGTGTACAGGAATAATTTTCTGGTCCCGGTAAAGGGTGATAAACTCATTCCTCTGAACATAGATGATATAGCTTATATTTTTATCGATTATGGAGCAGTGAAAGCTTTTTCTTACGACAACAAAACATTCATTATGGATAATACCCTGGATGAACTTGATGATATGCTTAATCCTGATATTTTTTTTCGTGCCAACAGACAGATTATAATATCCAGAAAAGCCATTAAAGATATCGATCTGTGGTTTAACAGCAGGTTATCGGTTAACCTGAAGGTTCCTGTCCCGGAAAAAATTCTAGTGAGTAAAGCCAGGGTGTCTGAATTCAAGAAATGGTTCTCAGGGTTTCTATTCTTCTTATTATTCTTCCTGATCAGCTCATCAGAAATCTTATTTTCTCAGCTTACTCAATGGAGAGGCCCACATCGTAATGGAATTTACGCTGAGAAAGGATTATTGAAAAAATGGCCTGATAAAGGCCCGGAATTAATATGGTCGTTTGAAGGTCTTGGTGCAGGCCATGGGAACATCGGAATTGCCAGAGACAAAATCTTTGTCCTTGGGATACCGGATACTACAGGAGTACTATATGCTTTTAATTTTAATGGGAAACTTCTCTGGAAAAAGGAATATGGTCCGGAATGGTATGAGAATTATATAGGTCCACGGTCAACACCTGTAATAATTGATGACCTTGTATATTTCGAAAGCGGCCGGGGTACAGTATACTGTTACAATGCCAGCACAGGGGCGAAGATCTGGTCGGTTGACATGTTTAAGAAGTTCAATGCAAGGAGGACCACCTGGGGCATGGCAGAATCAATGCTTGTTGAGAGAGATCATCTTTATTGCACTCCCGGAGGTGAAGAAGACAATATTGTTTCCCTTAACCGTTTTACCGGGGAAACAATCTGGACCAGTCCCGGAAACAGGCAGCCTTCTGCATATTGCTCACCGGTACTTGTAAAACACAACAAGGCATCACTTATTGTTACAATGACTGCTGAATCGGTTGTTTGTGTTGATGCTGCAACAGGTGCGTTTTACTGGCAGGTGCCGCAGTTCCAGGGCAATAAGATACACGCAAACACACCTGTTTATGCTGATGGAAAGATTCTTTGCTCCAGCGAAAATGCCAAATCAAACTCAGGGATCGTTGCATTGAAACTATCGGATGACGGAAAGAGTGTTGAAACCTTGTGGAGAAATGAGAATTTTAAGAACCTTATGGGTGGTATTATTGTAAGGGACGGACACATTTACGGGTCGATGTACCGTAAAGGTCTGTGGTGCTGCCTGAGCATAGCTAATGGAAAGATAGTATATTCCTCCGATAAGCTGGGTGATGGTAATATAATATTTGCAGACGGATTGTTCTACTGCTACAGCGAGAAAGGTGAAATGGCCCTTGTTTCTGCTACGCCGTCGTCATTTGATGTTATAAGTAAATTCCAGATTCCGCTTGGCACTGATCAGCACTGGGCCCACCCTGTTATCTACCAGGGAAGGTTATATTTAAGGCATGGAAATGCTCTGATGACATATAATATTAAATAGTGGTCCCGGGATACCATATAATCTAACTTAAGTCCATCTTAATTGATATTAAAATGAAAGAAATCCGAACCATTAGTTTTGCAATAGTCATTTTTATGTTCTGCCATAATAATAATCAGGCTCAACCTATTCCTATAGAATTAATGGTGGGTTACAAATATGGAGTTGTCAATCTGGCTTTCAGTAAAAACTTTTCTGAAAAGTCCAGAGTGGGGTTTTTCCATATGAATACTGTTCAGTTTGACTACAAGGACGAAAATAAAAACAGTTTTATACTTCAGGATCTGATTTATGTTGAAACTTTCAAGAACCTGCGCGTTGCCGGAGGTGTCGCATACAGCAAGGGAGGGTTTGATCCGACAGCAGGGATTCAGTATCTGTTCAGCGGAAAAAAATTACTTTTCCTGTTTGCTCCGAGGATTAATATAGAAAGTGATCCTTCTTATGATATCATGACCATTGTGCAGTTTAAACCGCAATTGAATGATCGTTTAAAGCTTTACACGAAATTACAGTTGCTGAATCTTTTCGATTCAGGCGGAAATATCAGGAGCTATCAATGGCTGAGGCTTGGAATTGAGATCAAAAACACTCAGTTCGGTCTGGCTGTAAATTTTGATGAAAACGGTCCCGATCCGGAGTTAGAATTCAACTGCGGATTATTCATACGCAGGGAGATCTTTTAAATATCACAAGACCTGAAACCATGATCATTTTAATATAGGGTAATAAAGAATTAAATTATAAGTGTCATGAAAAAAGCAATGGTATTATTATTTATGCCGTTTGTATTCATTGTTTCACTATTTTCCCAGCCAGGTTCCGGTAATGGATTTAGTTTAGAAAGAAATCTTGTATATAATGTTGAAGGCATCACTTCGTATTATCTCGACCTTTACACTCCGGGAAGCCAGGCAATGTCGGGTGGAATAGGAGTTTCACCTAAAGATACAAAGCCAAAAACTTCAGAGAATGGGCAGGTCGCCTCAATACCTGTGGTAATCTGGCTTCCCACCCCGGGAAGAAATATTTTTCCCACCCCGGTAACCGGACTTTCCGGGAATGGTTATGCTATCGCAAGCGTTCAATGTAAAGATGATTCAGAAATTATATCAAACCTTTACCTTGCTATAAACTATTTAAAGGAGAATTTTAGGAATTCAACCTCGATACTAAGAATGTTGGGATAATTCAGCATGTCGAAAATGGGTATTTGGCGGTTGTCTGGTCCGACGACATGGGAAAACTGAAATCACTGTCCGATGCAAAAGTCAAGATCAAAATAGAAGCAAAATCCGATACTGATTTTTTAAAACTGCAAGCTTCACAAAATATATCCCTTATAACAGGTTTCTTTGACAAAAATCTGAGAAACGGAGTTCATAAAGAATCGGATCCGCTATCATTAAAATGCCCGCCTGACTCCTGGGTTGATCCTGTCACCAATCCAATCCCTTTGACTTCATATCACCTGTTTCCAACCCCATCCAGGGGAAACGGGACAGAAGGGAGTTACCTGAGATATCCTCCTGAAGATTATAGCAGTTCAAAAAACAGTTATCCTGTCATTTACTGGTTGCATGGTGGCAATGGTAATTCCCGAGAAGGAGCCTGGATGTGTGAAAAGATGAATGAGGCGATGCAAAAGGGCGATATGCCGCATTGTATTGTTGTGTTTGTGCAGGGGCTTCCAATAGGGTGGTATAACAATTCCGTTGATGGTACAATGCCCGTTGAAGATGTAATCATCAAGGACCTTATTCCGCATATTGATGCGGCATACCGGACAATAGCAAGTCGCGAAGGAAGAGGTATCGATGGTATGTCAATGGGAGGTTATGGATCATTGCACCTGGGTTTCAAATACCCTGAGCTTTTCGGGGTCGTATCTTCGATAGCTCCCAGTATAACCACTTATGAAATGGAAAGGAAGGAGGTCATTCTTCCAACATTTGGGAACGACACCGCATATTTCAACCGGAACAGCCCTGCCACTCTGGTTGAGTTAAATGATGAAAGGATAAAAGGAAAGACATCAATAAGATTGCTGATCGGTGATAAAGATTTCCTGTTTGATCTCTTACAGGAGTTTCACCTGAAAATGCAGAAGCTTGGCCTTGACCATCAGTATTCAGTAGCAAAAGATGCGGGTCATGACTACAGGGAGGTAATCACAAAACTTGAAGGTAACTCATTTATTTTTTGGAAAGAAGCTTTCAGGAATGCAAGATGATTATTTCAAGTAACCAGCAACTCTTACTAATGTTTTAAAATTTTTTATGAAAACTTCAACTATGAAAAAAAGATCCTTCAGCTTCAGACCAGTGTTTATCTTAACACTATTATCAAGCCTTTTTCTGCTACTCCTGCTCACAGACAAAAAACCAGCTTTCGCTTTCGAATCTTGAGCTTGGTTTTTATAAATAAGATTTGGAGTTCATCAAATGGAATCTTGATACTTCATTTACATCATCTATACTTGATTACTCAACTACAGTAGAGAAATTTTACACCGACAGCATTTACATTAGTGTAACAGATTCCTCTTCAATACCATTTTCAATTAAAATCGAAGGAAAGGAAGTTCAATCAGGAGTCCGCCATAAAGTCAGTCCCACATTGGGAGAGAATCATTATAAAATTGAGCTATCAGCAAAAAATGGTAAATCAAAGACCTACCAGCTAAAAGTCACCCGTGAAGACCATTCTCTTGAGTATGTTCCGGAAAAGATAGGGGACGGAATGTGGCGCATCACCGATTTTGGAGGATTTGCCGGGAATGAAGATATGTATCTTATTGAAGGAAAGGACAAAGCACTGCTTTTTGATACAGGCATGGGTAAAGGTGACCTCCCTGCATTTATCAGGACGCTAACCAGTCTGCCAGTTGATATCGCAATTACCCACGGAAACAGGGATCATTTTGGTCAGGTCGACCAATTTAAGGAAAGCACTGTTTACATGTCCGAAAAGGATAAATCAAGGCTGCCTGCTGAATTTATTACTCCAAAGTTCAGATGGGTTAAAGAGGGTGATAAGATAGATATAGGAAATGGGAGGAGCTATGAAATTCTGGAGATACCAGGCCATACAACCGGGTGCATCATATTCTTTGATGAAAAAAACAAGATTGCAGTTACTGGTGATGGAATCGGTTCAGGCGACAGGGTTCACATGTTCGGGGCACTTTGCGCTCCTGTCGAAGTTTACATCGATGCAATTAAAAGGATAGAAAAAAGGATAAGTCGCCTTGACGGTTTAACACTCCTTGTCGGGCATCATTACCAGGAAAAAACTCCCCTTAACGGCACAGCCGGGAAACAGCTTTTCACCGACATGAGGATTCTCTCTGAAAAGATAATGAGCGGAGATATTACCGGGAAACCTGCAAAAACAATCCGCAACGGACAAACAATCAATCTCCGGCAGGCATATTACGGTCTGGCAGGGCTATGGTATAATCCGGATAATTTAAAAACTATCGGGAAAGTCAACTAGAAATAAATAAATCATTTAAGTGGTATGGTGAGGTAAAAACTCACCATTCTTCTTAGTCATCTCACCTATCTGTTTTTCAGCCTCACAACTATTTTTGAAGCAGAAATCCTGCTCTCTGATAGATTTGTACCATAAAGACAAACTTGATTTGAATAACTATATGGTAATTAAAACGAGGAATATGAAAACATCAATTCTAATGAAATCTATACTGCTTGCAGGTATCATTTTTTCAATGATTCCTATGAAGGCACAGGAATTAGTCTCCATTCCCAGGATCCAGGGAGAGATAAAATTTGATGGCACTGTCAACGATCCATGCTGGCAGAATACTCAGCCTCTTCAGATGGTAATGCATACACCCACTTATGGCAATCAGCCTACAGAAAAAAGCGAGGTTATGTTATGCTATGACAATACTTATATATATGTTGGAGCAAGGCTTTTTGATTCTGAAGCTTCCAAAATGTTGATAACCTCAAAGAAACGCGATGAGGGATCAAATAGCAATGAGTCCCTTTCCATTGTGTTTGATTCGTTTAATGACAAGGAAAACGCTCTCGTCTTTTCCACAACTCCAAGTGGCTTACGAAACGATTTAACTGTATTGAATGATGCAATTGCCTCTAATCCCCGGAATCCTCCGTTTAATAACAGCTGGAATACTTTCTGGGATGTCAAGACCACTCAGGATGAAAACGGATGGTTTCTGGAAATGCGTATTCCCTTTTCCAGTATGCGATTCAAAGAAGATAATGGCAAGGTAATTATGGGATTAATTTGTTTCAGACGTATAGCACATAAAAATGAGGTGGATATTTTCCCTGCAATACCGCCAGATTGGGGGACCTTCAGCACTTACAGGGCATCCAAGGCAAATGAAGTATCGTTTGATGGAATCCAATCAAAAAAACCTTTCTATATTGCACCATATGCATTAGCAGGTTATCAACAGGATAATGTCCTGAATGAATCAGGGACAGCATATGAACTGAGCGGAAGCCCTAGATTAAGCGCAGGATTGGATGCTAAATACGGTCTGACGAATAACCTTACTCTCGATGTCACTGTTAACACAGATTTTGCCCAGGTGGAGGCAGATGACCAGCAAATAAATCTGACCAGATTTCTCTCTTTTCTTCCCTGAGAAGAGGACCTTCTTCCAGGAACGTTCAAGTATATTTAACTTTGGGTTTGAAGGGAAAAGCAACGTTTTTTACAGTCGTCAGATAGGTCTGAACAAAGGTGAACAGGTACCTATTCTGGGCGGAGGAAGGATCACCGGTATGGCAGGTAAATGGGATATTGGTTTTCTGGATTTACAGACACAATCTTTCGATCCCTCAGACACTTTACAAAGCTCACTGCCTTCGGAAAATTTTGGGGTTCTCAGACTTCGCCGTCAGGTAATAAACAGAAATAGTTATGTAGGTGGAATTTTAACTTCCCGTATGGGGATGGACGGGTCATATAGTACTTCATATGGAGTTGACGGGATATTTAAATTACTTAAAAATGATTACTTAAATATTAAACTTGCCCAGGTAATGGCAGCGGAGGCTACTAATAATCCGGTTTCACTCGACCCGACAAGATTATTCCTGAATTGGAAAAGATACAATGATAAAGGACTGGGATATGATTTTACATATTCACGAAGCGGCAAGGATTTTAAGCCGGGAATGGGCTTCCAGCAGCGGAAAGATTATTCCTATTATGCAGGTAGTCTTCAATACGGTTGGCTCCCCGGAGAGGGTTCCTTGTTAATGAATCATAAGTTTGAGCTGAATGAGGAGATGTATTATTCCAATCCAACAGGGGATGTTCAGACTGCTAATACTGAACTGGCTTATAAATTTAATTTTAAGCAAGGATTCGGGGGGATGGTTTCCATCTTAAATTCATATGAAAATGTTGAAAAGGAATTCAGCTTCTCAGAAGATGCAAGTGTTCCTGTAGGAAAATACAACTTCACGCAATTTGTAGCACATGTGAACACCTCTGAGTCAAAGACATTAGGGCTTGGAATAGATGCTTATGCAGGCACCTTTTATGATGGCAATCGCC
The DNA here is from genome assembly GCA_963702415.1 of uncultured Bacteroidales bacterium. Taxonomy (GTDB): domain Bacteria; phylum Bacteroidota; class Bacteroidia; order Bacteroidales; family VadinHA17; genus LD21. The sequence goes on from CAVPCP010000013.1 coordinate 7,977, forward strand.
TGACAGTTGGTCTGGAACCCCTTTGGAATATTGGGTCTTCATTACAGCTGGGTCTGGCATATGAATACAACCATGTTGCTTTCCCTGTACGTGACCAGACTTTTACCGGAAATATTGCCAGGTTCAAAGCCTTGCTGATGTTCACCACAAAACTTTCTATTAATGCTTTTGTTCAGTATAACAGCACAGAGAATTCTCTCTCAACAAATTTCAGATTAAGGTATAACCCGCGTGAAGGGAATGATTTCTACGTGGTACTTAATGATGGAAGAAGTACATACAGAAATCTTGAAGATCCCAGATTACCAGCATTTAATAACAGATCTATCCTTCTGAAATATACATATACATTTACCTTATAGTCTGTATTTCAAACACTTAATATAACTATTATTACATACTTTATTATATTTACACTATGGAATCTAAAGAAAAAAAATCAGTCAACTATTACATGCGTCTCCTTCACAGGAATATAGGATTCTTTTTCGTGGGAATTGTAATCATTTACGGATTAAGCGGAATCGTACTTATTTACCGCGATACTGACCTGCTTAAAAAAGAGAAGAGAGTAACTGCGTCTCTATCACCCGATCTAAATACTTCTGAATTAGGGGCTGCACTTAAGATCAGGGATTTCAGGGTCTTAAAATCAGAAGGTGGCATTATATATTTCCAGGGGGGTACATACAATCAATCCAGCGGTGAAGTTGATCAGACAATAAAAGAGTTGATATTCCCTCTGAATAAGCTTACCGGATTGCATAAGACACCCAGTAAGAATTTATTCCATTGGGTTACACTTGCATTCGGTGTTATGATGCTTTTTATGGCGGGCTCATCATTCTGGATGTTTAAAAGCGGATCAAAAGTCCTCAGGAATGGTATCCTGACCGCAATTGCTGGAATTATTTTTGCCATTATTCTTTTATTTTTTGTGAAATAGGGCTATGCCTGACTTCCTGAAGGCATGTCAGAGTAATTCTATGGGTTCTTAGCTGTTAATTTTCAGATTAGTTGTAATTTGTGCTGGTAAGTATTTTGGTACATATTTATCTAAATCTGAAAGGTCATGAATAAGGAATACTCCAGACGAAAGTTCATTAAGAGCACATTTGCTGCCGGCGTTACAATAGCTGGCAGCCAGATAGCATTTTCAAAAGATAATTATCCGATTGCTGCTGGTGAAATATCTTCAAATCAGTATGATCCTAAAGGACTGCCTACATCAGTTCTGGGTAAGACTGGCGTTGTAATTCCAAAAATTGCAATCGGACTTGGGAGCAGATTCCTCAACATCGCTTCATTGGACGAAGCCCTGGAAATGTGCAATTACGCCCTTGACAACGGTTTGTATTATTGGGATACAGCTCACAGTTATGTTAATAATGAAACCGGAGCAATAAGTGAAGAAAGACTTGGACATATTGTAAAAAACCGGAGGAAAGAAATATTTCTTTCAACAAAAATTGCTGCCCGTGAGACTGATGATGCGAAGAAGGAAATCGAACTAAGCCTTAAAAGACTGCAGACCGATCATCTTGATATGATGAAAATTCATGCCGTAGAATCCCCAGAAGATGTGACAAATATTTGCAAAAAAGGAGGAGTTCTCGACCTTTTTTCAAGGATGAAAGAGGAAGGAGTTACAAGGTTTATCGGATTTTCAGGTCATGGGAATGCCACCGCATTGAAAGCCATGATCGATACGGAAAGATTTGACAGTATGCTGTTTGCAATGAATCATTATGATGCAAATAATGAGAACAGGCAGGGTACTTTAATCCCGTCTGCAAAAGAGCGGAGAATGGGAATCATGCTGATGAAGACAATACGACCTAAAGAGACAATAAAGGGGATTGACGCTAAAGAACTTGTCAGGTATGCCCTATCAATCGATGGGCCTAGCGGAATTGCCGTAGGCATGGACAGTAAAAAAGTCGTGGATTCGAATCTGGATCTGCTTCGGAATTTTCAACCGATGAGCCCGGAGCAGATGCAAAAATTTGCAGCAGTATTGTTGCCCTTCTTCAGGCATGAAAACCTGGAATGGATGAAACCCGGATATCTTGACGGACAAACAGGGAGAGTAACTTAATATACAGCGACCGCTGATTTGGCAAAATTTCAGGAACAATTCCAGCTTGTCTAAATCTTATTTGCAATAAGGTAGGTTATAAGCGATATGGAAGATGCCAATACAGAACCCCAGATTAAATCAACAACCGTGACTAATAAAGGCCAGTCTTTCAAAGTAGCCAGATTTGTTAAATCGTAAGTAGCATAAGTAATCAGACCAAATAATGCTCCAAATAAGAGTGCATGAACCCATGAATGCTTTTCAACAGCCGGTGAAATAACAAATATTACCAGGCCGGCAATAAACAATAAATAGAAAATAATTGCAGCAAACCAGTTAATATCCGGTTTCATCAAAAACCCAATTTGATCCTGATAGAACTTTTTTGCTACCAGTACCAGCCAAACTATGTCAATTATAAAAAAGACCGGTAACGCAATCAAAAATAGTTTTATAAACATTGTATTAATATTTACAGATTTACACTTTCATAAAATTAATCAAATTTGGACAGATTGATTAGTATATATTATAATTTTAGCTTTAATTAAATAATGGAAACGCCAATTATTTTCTGGATACTTTTTAATGCTTTTGTACTAATTTTGCTGGCACTTGATCTGGGTGTTTTTCATCGAAAAACTCATTAAGTATCTCTAAAGGAAGCATTAACATGGACTTTTATCTGGGTTTCCTTGCGTTGGATTTAACGCAATTATCTTTTATTCGAGAGGCCGGCAACAAGCTCGGGAGTTTTTTACCGGTTATTTAATTTAGAAGGTCTTAAGCGTGGATATAATCTTTGTATTTATAATGATTTTTGCCTACTTCCAGATTCCTTCAAAATATCAGCATAGAGTGTTGTTCTGGGATATTCTGGGTGCATTACTGGTTTACGCAGGCAATAAAATGTTTTATCATAATAATGCGAAGATTGAACCTGATAAAAACCATTTAATAAGGTTCTTTCAAAAATTCATGCCGGTAACTTCTAATTTACAGGAAGATATTTTTTTTGTAATACAGAATGGGAAACGATTTGCCACCCCTTTATTCTTGGTTTTGATACTCATAGAAACTACTGACCTTATTTTTGCAGTGGATATTATCCCTGCTATTTTAGCAATAACACAGGATCAGTTTATTGTTTATACGTCCAATGTGTTTGGAATACTCGGATTATGTTCCCTCTATTTTGCATTGGCAGGCTTAGTGCATCGGTTCAGGTTATTGAGCTATGGTCTGGCAGTAGTACTGGACACTGTAGGTATAAAGATGCTGCTTATCGATTTATAAAAAATTTCAATCGAATGGTCGTTGATTTTTATAAACACTATAATTACAGGGAGTTTCTTCTTACCTTAAAAAATAAAGAGAAAAAGTTAGCTTAATCGTTGAACACGGTGGTTTAAGATAACAAATGTGTATTTAAAAGTAAAAAAGCCATGAACCTTATTTTCAAATTAGCTCAAAAAATCACCAGGAATAAAGCATTCACTGCTTTCATATTTGTTCTCATTTTATTTTCAGCAATTATTATCGGCATTGAAACCTATTCCGAAATTGCTTCAAAACACAGATTTTTACTTGAATTTCTTGATAAGTTAATTATCTCATGCTTTGTTCTTGAAATAAGCTTGAAAATTGTTTCCAATGGGAAAAAGCCCTGGAACTTTTTCTTAGACCCATGGAATGTTTTTGATTTTGTAATAGTTGCCATTTGCCTTGTTCCGGCAGGTGATACACATTATTTTGCAGCATTCCGAATATTAAGGGTTTTAAGAATACTACGGATGATAACCTTTCTTCCGAAGCTTAGGCTTCTTATTGGTGCTTTGGTAAAGAGTATTCCTTCTATGGGCTATATCATTCTGCTTATCGCAATACTATTTTATGTTTATGCAATTGTAGGCGTTTTTGTTTTTGGAGCTTCCGACCCGATGCACTTTGGTGATTTGCATCATACTATGGTCACACTGTTTAAAGTGTTAACTCTTGAAGGGTGGACAGATATAATGAATCCTCTTATTTTTGGTTCAGTTTCGGATGAGAATTTGCAAATAATATCCATCTGGCCTTTCCTCTATTTTGCCAGTTTTATTTTAATCGGAGCGATGATAATTATGAACTTATTTATAGGTGTAATTATGAACAGCATGCAGGAAAGCCAGAATGAATTATCGCAAGAGCTTCAGGAAATTAAATTCCAGGATATTAAATCGGAAGAGCTTTATTTACATTTAATTACTAAGATAGACGAACTTCGTAATGAGATTCAATCTCTTAACAAATTAAGGGTAGAATAATGGCGAGGCCAATACAAAAATTTTAGATGACTACACCTGTTCAAATGGATATCAATGATTAAGTTTGTACAATGAGTTTCGGGATGGCTTCTGCTTATTCAAAAGAAAACCTGCCAAAACCGAATGACCCGAATGTCCATATAGAAAACTCGACAGATGAATATGTTGCTGTAATTGGATTTGGCAGATATGCCTCTGATGAAGAACTGAAATCCTATTCAAAAAGACTTAAATATCTTCTGTAATAATATGGGATCACCCTTTTCGGTAATTAAAGATTTCTGGGGTATAATCCTCCATACCAGTTTATCGGCAAAAGGAATGAAATTATTTTTTCGCTTGACTGGGAAGAGATATTTATAATTTATGCAACTATGAACGGTTACTCAATTTTCTTGATTAAAAAGACGTGTCGTTTATAACCGCAACAAAATTGACCTGATTATAGTAGCAAATCAAATATAATTAAGTAATTAGATTGAATTTATTACATTAGCAATAGATATTTACCCAATTATTCTTAACGCGAATTATTTAATATGAGAAAATATATTTTGATAATTCTTCCACTGTTTGGCCTCTTTGCACTTCCCGTTTTTAGTCAGAATGATACCATAAAGTTTGAGAATTCATTATCAGATACATTGCAGGAAAGCATAAGTCTCTTCGACAGTAATGAGCTGCTTGAAATATCATTGAGTTTTGACATAAAATACTTCAAAAAGAACAAATCTGACGACGAATATCAGGACGCCATACTTACATATTCTTTGAACGGCAATAATTATGTTACCAACAAGTTAAAAGTTAAGCCGCGGGGGGAGTTCCGTCGCACTTTCTGCAGTTTCCCTCCATTGTTGTTGAACTTCAGGATGACAGATTCCATTAAGGGAGAATTCTATGGTATAAACAAACTAAAGATGGTACCACATTGTAAACCAGGCTTTGAAGATTATATTTTAAGAGAATACCTTATTTATAAACTTTATAATGTACTTACAGATAATAGTTTCAGGGTCAGATTACTGAGAGTTAATTATATCAATACTGGTAAAAAAATAAAGCCGATTAAAGAATTTGGGTTTGTTATTGAACCAGTAAAACTTCTGGAAAAACGAACAAATACAATTGAGCTGGATTTAAATAACCTCACGCAAAAAAACATAAAACCTGAGATGATGGACAGAATGGCAATATTTAATTACATGATAGGGAATACTGACTGGTCGGTTCCGAAACGACATAATGTCAAGATTTTTTCGCAGATCAATTCAGAGAGACCTGATTTGGGAATGATAGTGCCATATGATTTTGATTATACGGGACTGGTGAATGCGGATTATGCTATTCCTGTTGAAGAATTGGGTATCGAGTCAGTCAGAGAAAGGCTTTATGTCGGGATATGCAGAAGTGAAGAGACATTCATTAATGCTCTAAAGGAATTTTCGGACAAAAAAGAAGAATTCTTTAGAGTTATTAATGAATTTCCATATCTGAATGAAAGATCGAAAAGAGAGGTGATCCAATATCTTAATGGGTTTTTTAAAGAATTCGACAAACGTAATACTATTGTTTACCAACTTCTCAAGGACTGTAAGAATTTTTAGCTTATCTAAATTCTCAGATGTTTAACTGATAAATTCGTATTCTTGATTATTAATTATGGCAGAGTAAAATACTGAAAATGAAAAACTATCTGATTATCGGGGCATCTTCCGGGATTGGAAAAAAACTGGCAGAAATGCTGGCAAATTCCGGCCTTAAAGTTTCTTTCTTTCGGATTAAACCCATTAAATAATCTAGCCATGGCTGTGACAATTCTTAATCAAGAGGCAGAACACTTGAATTTAATTTGTGACATCTGGATGGATTGTATAATTGTCCGGGAAACATTACTCTCAAAGCAGGAATGAAAGACCGGAAGATTTAAAATCAGGATTGTAAAACTCTTTATCGAAAAAATTATACAGGCTGTTCTTCCAAAACTAAAATCCTCAGAAGCTTTTATAATATTGTTCTCCACTGATCCGTAAATTGGCACTAAGTTTTTATTCACTGGTTTCGGCATCGAAAGGCGCAATTGAAGCCCTAACACTATGTTTGCCAGCAGAGCTGGCTCCAAAAGTTAGGGTCAATTGTATAGCTCCGTCACTTACCGATACCCCGTTGGCAGAAGCATTATTAAATAGTGAAGAAAAGAAGGAGGCTAATGCTCAGCGACATCCTCTAAAGAGGATTAGCAATGTAAATGATTTAGCAGAAATGCCGGATTTTAAGCCTGATCAAATTCTGGATGGTTTTACCGGGCAGGTATCCCATGCAGATGGGGATATCAAGATTAAAAATCAGTAAGTAATTGGATACTATTTTCAATTATCGTGAAAAAATACTTGAGAAACTATTCCCGGGGTCTAATGTTTTAAAAAAAAGCTCACTGAATTAATCAGTGAGCTTTAATTTGTTAAAGTAGCTCTTATTTTTAACTACTTAGGAAGAACCACTCCGTCTATCACATGCACAACACCATTGGTACCCTTTAAATCTGCTACAGTTACAAAAGCTGAATTCCCAGATTCATCTGTTAATTTAACTTTGCCCATATCCAGTGAAGCAGTTAGCTTACCACCACTTACAGTTGTCAGAACTACTTTACCATTACCTTTTTTGATAGCATCAATAACTGCAGCTGCATCAAGATTGCCGCTGACTACATGATAAGTTAAAATTTTTGCTAGCTGGGCTTTATTCTCAGGCTTAAGCAAATTTGCAACAGTCCCTTCAGGAAGTTTATTAAATGCAGCATTAGTTGGAGCAAATACTGTGAATGGTCCTGCACTTTTTAAAGTTGTTACCAGATCAGCAGCTTTAACAGCAGCTACTAATGTTGTATGATCCGCTGATCCGATTGCAATATCAACAACGTCTTTTCCCTGGCTGAAAGCGCTCAATGAGGAAACTAGAGCAAGGAAGATTACACTTAATTTTTTCATATTAATTTTAATTTTTTAGTATATAGTATTTTAACAAGCATATCTGAGAATTGTTCAATATGCAATTAAGTTATTAAAAATAAAGATGGTTAGAGTTTTGTTATTATTTGTTGTTCCCATTTAAAAATGGCCAAATGCACAAAAACTCAATCCTGTTTTAAGTTAAATATCGAATAATTTCCTATAATTACTGTTTATGAACCTTAAGTTTTCAGATTATGAAATTAAGAACTTCTCTGACTATCATTTCAATATTTTTTGCACTTGCTACTAAAGCTCAAAGCGGAGATATTGATATAAAATGCGACACTTCGAAATTCAAATTCAGGGCAGTCGCAGAAATCGGTTTTGCATCGGTACTTGCTCATCATATTCAATTGGGTCAGAATGGGACCTATTTTGATTATGTAAAAGATGGAGGGCAGGATGTGCTCTTCCCGATATTCCGTTTTTCTCTTGAGATGGATGTAAATAAACGGAACACTTTTATTTTGCTTTATCAGCCCTTGCGCATAGAATCTCAGGCGTTTCTCAGAACAGATGCTGTTTTTAATGATATAACTTTCCCTGCATCAACCGGAATAAACAGTCTTTATAACTTCCCGTTTTACCGGTTCAGTTATCTGAGGGAACTTATGCCTAATAATAAAAAATACAAGTTTGCCATAGGTGGTACGCTGCAGATACGTAATGCAACAATATCATTTGAATCGACAGATGGATCGCGCTTTACGACCAATGGAGGGACCGGACCTGTTCCGGCATTAAAAATCCGTGGCAAGGCTCAGTTAAATAAATGTTTTTATGCTGAACTTGAGGCAGATGGAATATATGCACCTGTAAGTTATCTGAACGGTAGCGATAATGAAATTGTTGGCGCAATACTTGATGCCAGCTTGCGGATGGGGGCACAAATAGATGAGTCAGGCAGACTATTTCTTAACTTAAGATACCTTGGCGGTGGTGCTACGGGAACAGATACCGGAGATGTATGGCCCGGAGATGGCTATGTAAAAAACTGGCTCAATTTTTTAACTGTTTCGACTGGATTTGTCTTCCAATTTTAAAAATCCTTCAGTTAAAATTATTAACTATTCAAATTGCTGACCTTAAAGCAGAGTTGTTGAGATCAGCTCAAAACTGGCATTTCAGAGAGTTGAGGAATAAAATGCAAAGAGTTCTGATGCAAGCAGATAATTGATTAATTTTATCCGAGTTGAATATTAATTGAAAGGTACTGAAATGATGAAATACTTTGATCCGGGGATTATTATTGTAATAGTAATTACAGTTTTGCTTTTTACCGTTGCTTTGTTTGTAAAGGGTTTTACGAATGCACTTTTACTAGAGGCTGGAGTACTGCTTGTTTCGATCAAGCTGATAATGATGGCATATCGGAACAGTATTAATTACAGTGATTTAAAGAAGGAGCTGAACGAGATCAGGCGACTGCTGGAGGAGAAAAGCCAGAACACAATTAAGTAAATTAGTTATCAGATAGTTGACTTGGCTAAATAACAGCAATCCTATGTGGTATCTTTTATTATTGATAGCCGGCTTTGTACCATTAATTATCGGAGCGAATCTTTTAGTTGATAATGCATCCTCTCTTGCAAAACGATTAAATATCCCTGCGATGGTTATAGGCCTAACAATTGTTGGTTTCGGAACATCTGCACCTGAACTGGTTGTAAACCTTTTTGCCTCAATTGAAAAAAACTCAGATCTGGCTTTGGGGAACATTATCGGCAGCAATATTTTCAATATTCTGGGGATCCTTGGAATTTCAGCAATCGTTTATCCGCTGGCTATAAAGAAAAATACTACATGGATTGAGATTCCCCTTTGCCTTCTCTCAGCAGTCACAGTTATCCTGATGGCAAATGATAAACTCATTGATAAGATGAACTACTCCGTTATCAGCCGGATAGATGGATACATTCTTTTGTTATTTTTTCTTATTTTCCTTTCATATAATATAACACTTTTAAAATCAGAACCATATAATGATGAGGTTTTAGTTAAAGACAAGCCGGTTTTTAAATCTGTATTGCTTGTCATTAGTGGTCTTATACTTCTTATCACTGGCGGCCGTATTATTGTGGTTTCAGCCGTTGAGGTAGCATCTGCAATTGGACTTTCCCAAAGGGTTATTGCTTTGACTGTTGTGTCGATAGGAACATCCCTTCCTGAACTTGCCACAAGTTATATAGCAGCCAGAAAGAAGAATGTAGATTTAGCTATCGGGAATATAGTCGGATCAAATATCTTTAACGTCTTCTTCATCTTAGGCATAAGCTCAGTTGTTCATCCTGTTTCATTACAACCCTTCTCAAATATTGATATGATCCTGAACATTTTTGCCAGCTTATTATTGTTTATATTTATTTTTACCGGGAAAGGGAGGAGAATCGGGATGAGGGAAGGAGCTTTTTTCCTGCTTATTTATATTATATACATAGGTTTTCTCATTGTAGTATGATTGGTTAACCTTAAAATGGCCCCAATCAAAATCGATGACATTCTTCCCGGATTTAAACTTCAGGATCAATACAATCAGCCTATGCACATGAGGGCCACAAAGAGATGGCAATTGAAGCCGGATGCAATGATTATATTTCAAAACCGATTAATAAATATGAACTCTTATCATTAATAAAAAAGCATTTTATGAAATCGGAAATATGGAAAAGCCAACGGCATTTCTTTTAATTACGGTACCGGAAATAGTGCTGAAACAAATAGACCTGGAGTTTGTTAACCATAAAGAAAGCAGATATATAGCAGCGCAAACAACCTTTTTGACAAAAAATACACCGACCATCTGTCTACTTTAAAAGAAGTGGGGTTATTTAATCCCGGGAGGAATATTGCATTAAGCTTAAGAATCCCATTTTCAATAATAAAAGATCAGAAAAATAGCATACATTGATAAACCTCAAAATTATCAAAATCATGAAAATAGTAGTATTTGGCGCAAGTGGTAAAACTGGATCATTGTTAGTACATGAAGCATTAGAATCAGGACATAATGTGGTAGCTTATGTTCGCAAACCTGAATCTGTTAAATCAGACCATCCCAATTTAAAAGTTGTTGCAGGTTATCTGAATGAAAAGGACAAACTTAAATCAGTCATTTCCGGTTCAGATGGATGTATTTCAACTCTCGGTGGAGCATCTCTGACAAAACATAGTCGCGAAATTATTGAAGGAATAGATAATATCGTCACCATTATGGAAGAAGAAAAAGTAATGCGTTTTATTTATTTATCGAGTTTCGGTGCCGGCGATAGTCGCAAATATATGCCTCAGCCTATTCGATTTCTTATTGCTGATTTAATGCTTCATGTACCTTTGGCTGACCACAATACCAACGAAAGTCGTATTACTAAAAGTCAACTTACCTGGACAATAGTCCGCCCCGGAGGATTAACCAATGGTGCTAAAACTGACAATCTGAAACATGGTAGTGAAATGACAAAAATAAAAGGCAGTTTTAGTATTTCACGGTCAAATGTGGCTGCTTTTCTTCTTAATCAGGTTAGCAACAATGACTATGCGAATAAGAGTGTCTGGTTACATGAATAATATTGACTATCAGCACAGCATACCTGAAAGTTTTCAATCCAGACTTATCCAAATGGCTATGGGTTTGTTTGGAATGAAACATAAAACAGAAAGAAAAATGATAACAAACGGTTTTGCAAAAGAACCTGCAAAGATCCCTGATTCGTTATTGAAGCACTTTTTTATTCAGGAAGCTGAACAAGACACACGTAAGATATGGACGATTTCTCCTGCTGAAAGTAAATCTGACCTGATTATTTTATATTTCCATGGGGGTGCATATATGAGTAATCTCCTCAAAGAACACTGGAATTTGATTGAGAAATTAATCATTAAGACCGATGCTGCATTAGTTGTTCCTGACTATCCATTGGCACCGGAAGCCGGCTGCAAAGAAGCATATGATTTTATTGAACACTTATTTACAGGATTGATAACTGATTATCCTGCCAGACGTATTATTTTCATGGGGGATTCAGCAGGTGGTGGATTAGCACTGGGATAAACACAAACATTAAGAAATCAAAATAAAAAGCAGCCTGATCAGATAATTATTTTTTCTCCCTGGATAGATGTCACGACGTCTAATACCAATTTATTGATCAGTTACTAGTTGTAATTCCACTTAAAATATCATTCAAAGAGAGCCCTCTTTTGTTGTTATAAATATCGTTATGGAAATAATCGAGTTTTTTAAGTAGGTATGAGAGGGTGTTGATCTCTTCTGCACTGAGATTTCCAACAACGATCTCTGATACATCACCCATAAGAGGAAGTGTTTTGATAATCTCTTCTCTCCCGGTTTTTGTTATAGAAACTCTGATGCTTCTCTTATCCTTCTCATCTGCTGATTCAACTATCAATCCTCTTTTAATCAGTCTGCGGATGACTTCTGATCCGGAAGTTTTCTCCATTACCTGTTTTGTGATCAGTTCACTCTTGCTCATGCTTTTATATGTCATAAGGGTTATGAGAAATGAAAACTCATCCGGTGTTTGTAAACAGCTCTCTTTGAGTGCTTTCTTAATATAACCTTTTGCATAATGATACATCATTACGATCAAAATCGAAATATCAATGCTGGTGCTCCTAGATTCATCCTTTATCCACTTATATTCTTCACCTGATATTTTTCTGATCTCCAACCCTTTCGCATCCGATTTTGAGTTTAGGTAACCTATGAACTCATCCATCGAATAATCATCATTGTTTCCCTTTTCAGCATCAAAGGAAAAGAACCTGTCTATTAAAGTTGTGAGTATTTCACTCTTCTTCATAACTGCTCTCTTTTTTATTCAATAACAAAATTAAGCTTTATTAGTTCATTTAAGTATTAATTACTATTTATTCGAACTATCTTGTACTTTTATTGTTTAATGTCAAAACAATTAGATCAAATATGGAAATAGCAGCCAGTATAAGGGGAGCAAGTAAAGAGTACAAAACAGGCGACACTGTTATTACCGCTCTTCAGCCAACAACTTTCGATTTCAGAATGAATGAGCTTACACTTATAATAGGTCCGTCAGGTTCAGGTAAAACAACACTTCTTTCTCTGCTTGGATGTGTCATTTTCCCAACAACGGGAGAAGTTTATATTGAAAACGTACTTGTAAACAATTTAAGCAACAAGGAGCTGGCCATGGTCAGACTGAGAAATATAGGTTTCGTGTTTCAGAGCTTCAACCTTCTTGCGCCACTTAATGTACTTGAAAATGTTATGCAGCCCCTAAGACTCGCAGGCACCAGCAAGAAGGAAGCAAAACTTAAAGCAGAAGAAGCTCTTAAAAAGGTAAATATGGAAAACAGGGCTAAGAGCCTTCCGAAAAACCTCAGCGGCGGCCAGCAGCAAAGGGTGGCAATTGCAAGAGCGCTTGTTACAGAACCATCGATTATGCTGTGCGATGAACCAACTGCATCACTTGATATAAAGAGTGTTGGCATAGTCATGGAAGAACTTAAGATGCTCTCAGATTCAGGAAAATCGGTAATTGTGGTAACACACGATCTGAGACTGAAACCATTTGCCGACAGGATCATTTATGTGAACAACGGTATAGCCTCAGACAAGCCATCGGAGGATGATATATTTCATAACTAACAAATAAATAATCAATAGAACATTATATAAATTTAAAAACAATGAATAAAAGAATTTATCTGGTTATAATACCGCTAATTATTACAGCCTGTGGAGGGAGTAAGGAAACCAAAGAAAAAACAGGCACTGATTCCAATTCTGTAAACAGTGCATTGGTTGAGGTATCGGAAGTTGTAGGGGTTGGCAAAGTAGAGCCTGAAAAAGAGATAATCAGTCTTGCAGCTTCAGCCGGTGGTATTGTTAAGGAGATCTACAGGAATGACGGCGACACTATCAAAAAGGATGAGCCGCTTGTCAGGCTGGATGATGAGCTTGAACTGATAAGAGTGTCGCAGCTGAGAAGCGAATACAATACTCAGAAATCGCAGGAAGACATAGATGAGCTTAACCTCAGGGAATCGGAGGCAAGGCTTGCCAATAAGAAAAAGCTCCTGGAGTCTCTAAGAGTTCTTGCAGCAAAAGGCGCAGAGGCCCGGCAGACTATAGACGATCTTGAAACAGAGGTCACCACACTTTCTCTTACAGTCGAGAAGTACAGCGCATCGGTAAAACTTGCTGCCAGCCGACTAAGAGAACTTGCAGATCAGGTAAGATATGCTGAAGCCGAAGCTTCGAAAAAGACACTGCGCTCACCTTATGAGGGGCTAATGCTCGAGATGCTTATTGAGAAAGGAAGTTCGGTAAACCAGTTTGAAAAATACGCAGAGGTTGCCCCCTCCGGACCTATGACAGTGCGAACTGAAGTTGATGAGCTTTTTGCCGGCAGGCTCAGATTAGGTCTTGATGCTGATATAAGATATATTGGCAGTGACTCGGTTATTGCAAAGGGAAAAGTTATCTTCCTTTCACCATATCTTAAAAAGAAGTCGCTCTTCTCGCAAAAAGCAAATGAGCAGGAAGACAGGCTTGTAAGAGAAGTAAGAATAAAGCTTGAGGGAGAGAACGGGCTTATTCTTAACTCCAAGGTCGAATCTGTAATTGCACTTAAAACCAATCAGTTATGATAGCAACTGCTTACAGGTTCATAAGGTACGACAAGGTAAAAAGCATTGGAGTAATAATCGGTATCGTTATCAGCATCTTTCTGATTGGCCAGCAGATTGGGGTATTAAGCTTTCTGACCGGACTGATGGGGGGGCTGGTTAGTAACTCACGGCAGGATATTGGTCAGATCTGGGTTGTCGATAATATTACAAGGAATGCTAATGAACTACCAAAGCTTAATGAGGGCCTTGTAAGGGAACTCAGGAGCATAGAAGGGGTTATGAATACCTATCCGATAGTAGTTGCCGGGGCATCGGTAAAATTTGAGAATGGCAAACTTGCACCTGTACTAATTATTGGCAGCGAGTCGCCCTTGTTTATTGCTGGTCCGAAACCAGAATCAATAAACGAGGGTAACCTTCTTTCGCTTAATGATGATGAGGCTGTATCAGCTGAATTTTACGATCAGGCTGTATTCGATTATCCTGTAAAACCCGGTACAAGAGTTGAAATTAATGGGAAAAGCGCCACTATAAAATTGCAGACTAAAAATGCCAGAGGTTTTGCAGGCTCGTTTTTCTATACAACACTATCGAAGGCACGTTATTATACCTCTTTCCCCGATTCGAAAGTAAGCACAATAGCCATCCAGGTCAAGCCCGGGTTTGCTGTTGATGATGTAGTCGATAACATAAACAGGTCGGTCTATGGAATTAAAGCGTGGAATGCAGAGGAACTTAGAAAAACAACGGTCAGCTATATAACCTTATCGTCAAACATAGGAACAAGCATCGGGTCGCTTGTTATTTTCGCTGTTATAAGTGGATTCTTTATCATAGGCCTTACACTATATTCATCAGCAGTTGACAGGATAAGGGATTACGGAACCCTCAAGGCGATCGGTGCCACTAACGGGTATATAACCAGGCTTATTCTTACCCAGAGCTTCCTGTTTGCTGTTACAGGTTTTATTATTGCTATGATACTCCTTGAAGGATTCAGGGCAGGAGTCTCCAATGCCGGCCTGGTATTCAGTTATTCTTTTATTGAATACGCTGCCCTGTTTCTTGTAACAGTGTTTATCTCGGTTGGAAGTTCTTTCTTCTTCTCCATACGAACAATCAACAATGTTGAACCGGCTGCAGTATTCCGCGGTTGAAAAATTAAAAGAATTACAAAATGAAATCAATAATTCCATCAATAATATTTATTCTCCTTATTAGCTTATCCAACAGGCTATCAGGGCAGGAGATAAAACTTATAACCTGTATCGATTCTGCTCTTGTAAACAGGGGAAATATACAGGCGGTAAGGACTGATATTGAGATTGCCAGGCTTCAGACTTCCTCAGCATATCAGAAGTATCTGCCAGACCTTTCTCTGAGTTATAATTACAGATATAATCCTATAATTCCGACACAGATAATTCCTCTCGGACAGTTCAGCCAGATACCTACAGACGAAAAAAGGCCGATAAAGTTTGGAACAGACTGGCAGCAGAATTCAGGATTAATTCTGTATCAGCCCATAATCGACTTTTCCATAAAGAGCCGGGTTGCAGAAAGCAGGATTAATGAGAAACTGAAGAATACAGATGCTGCTGCCGCTGAAAGGGATCTGAAACTGGAAGTAATAAAGAGCTTTACAAACATATGGCTCAGGCAGGAACAGCTTCGTTCTGCCGAATTAGATACACTTCGCACTTACAGGACTAAAGAGCTTTTCGTGGCAAAATCGGAAGAGGGAAAGGTGCTGAAAACAGAAGTCAACAAAGCTATTTTGAATCATAATAATGCTCTCTCAAATTATGTTTCTGTTTCGTCGTCGCTCACCAGGGAAAAAATATATATGAGCTTCCTTACTGGAATTTCACTTGAGAATTTACTTGACGGCAGGTTTGACTTTTCACCTTTTACAGCGGATATACTGAAAACAGGTAATTCAGATCCTATGTTAGACTCTGTTCCGTCTGTCCAAAGCCTGAGATTCAGGGCTCAACTTATTGAACAGCAGCAGAAGTCTGAAAGAATGAAACATACACCCACTATTGGTTTTGAGGGATTCATTGGAGCCAACCAGTATACAGATACCTTCAACCCATTCCTGTCAGACAGCTGGTATGGAAGTAGCTACCTGGGACTGAGTCTCAAATTTCAGATACTTTCCGGAAGCAGCACAAAGAACAGGGTCAACCAGTTGAAACTGGAGGGAAATGGTCTTAAATCAAGGCTTGAGGAAGAGACTAATAGTGTTAGCAATAAAAGTCTCATGCTTACTGAAGAGATAAGGCAGATTGAGTATCAGACTGAATTATCTAAAGAAAACATAGCCCTTTATGAGGAGAACCTTTCATTGAATCAGGATAGATTTGATAAAGGACAGATCAATGCCTATGATCTGTTAACAGATGAAATCGATTTTCAGAAAGAGCTCTCAAGGTTCAATGAAAAACGAGCCGAACTGGTATATAAACAGATTGAGCTGATCAATAACTCAGGGGCTCTTTCGTCATTCATAGACAATTTAAGATAGGCCTAGCTGGTCGATTGACAGTAATATAAATACAAAACTCACATTAAATCAAGTAAATATGAAAATGTTTATCATAATTTTAGCAGTAATTTTTTTAGTAATCGTTTTACTTCAATCTTTTGTAATCATGCCAACGAATAAAACTGAAGAACAAAAACATTCAATTATACGGAAGTACAAGGATTTTGAAATCAGATTTTATCCCTCTGCCACTATTGCAACAATTAATTCGAATGCAAAAACTTACAAGGACCTTTCAGGTCCCGGATTTCAGAAACTTGCAGGCTATATCTTTGGCGGCAATGAGGCTAATAAGAAAATTTCAATGACTACTCCTGTTCAAATGGATATCAATGATTCTGTTTCAACAATGAGTTTCGTAATGCCTTCTGAGTATAAAAAAGAAAATCTTCCAAAACCGAATGACCCTGATGTCCAAATAAAAAACACTGCAGATGAATATGTTGCAGTAATAAGATTTGGTGGATATGCCTCTGATGAAGATCTGAAATTTTATTCGGAAAAACTTCAGAATCTTCTTAAAGAAAATGGCATCACCTCATTCGGGAATTATAGATTTCTGGGGTATAACCCTCCATTTCAATTTATTGGCAGAAGAAATGAAATTATTGTTTCAGTCAGGTGGGGGGAAAACAATTAAATTATATTATTATGTTCTTACTTAAAAATATCTGGTTAATTTTATTCATTTTATGGGGGTTGCCCCTGACATTTTACCGGAGCAAATTCCGTAAGATAGTTTACCAGACGGATAGCTGGATCATAAACATAAAACCTTATTTTTTGAAAGAACTGAAAGCCCTATTTGGAAACATGTATCCTGATAATCGAAATTACCTGAAATTCAGGAATTTTTATCGTTTTTATCTCGTTATTTACTTGATCTTATTTACATCTTACTTAACATTCAGTCAAAAAAATAATATGAACGAAATTAAAATCGGAAGCAGTATCCCGGCATTTATATTGCCTGATCAAAATGGAAATTTGTTTGATATCAGTTCTGTACTCGGAAAAAAGAACCTCGTGATTTATTTTTATCCGAAAGACGATAGTCCCGGATGTACAGCACAGGCCTGTTCATTTCGTGATCAGTATGAGGTTTTTAAGGAAGCTGATGCTGTGATAATTGGGATCAGCGGTCAGTCAGTTGAAAGTCATAAAGAATTTGCCGAAAAACACAGGCTAACTTTTACCCTGCTTAGCGATGAAGGAAATAAAATAAGAAAACAATTTGGCGTGCCCACAAACTTGCTGGGATTGTTGCCCGGCAGGGTAACATACATTGCAGATAAAACAGGGAAAGTGATCTATCTCTTCGATTCGCAAATGCAATCCACAAAGCACGTTGATGAAGCATTGAGAATATTAAAGAAACTGCAGTAAAAAAAATGAGTTACTAAAAACTAAATACTGAAAATAGATAATTTCTATCGTTATTTTTAAGAACTTGAAATTTAACCAGACATTCTATGCTTACAAAAGATTTGGTACTCGACTTATGGAGTAAAACTTACAACACTGAAGGGAAACCCGATTGGTCACATATTCTACCCTATTACGATGATAATATATATTTCAGGGATACTATTCAGGAAATACGTGGAATCAAAGAATTTACAGCAATGACCGAGCGCCTGACAAAACGATCAAAAGACCTGAAAATGAATATTGTCAATGCTGTTATGGAGGAGAATAAAATATTTCTCGAATGGGAAATGACCCTTAGTTTTAAGAAATATCCGAGTTCCATATTATATGGCTCAAGCCGGCTGACGTTAAATAAAGAAGGGAAAATTTCAGAGCAAAGAGATTATTACGATTTATGGGGAGATATTTTTGATAATATTCCAAGGTTCGGCAAAGCATACAGAAGGTTTATAATTAAAAAATTTGGTTGAACTTATTACTTTGAAATATTGTTAATTAATATAAATAAATTAAAAAGGATTATGAAAAAATTTACCCGCATATTATTATTTATATCATTCCTGTTTATTGGATATGTAAATGCCCAGACAGGAATTCGTTTCGGTTTGAAAGCTGGCTACAGTCTGGCCACTCAATATGGTATCTCTCCTGCCGACAATACATATACGGTTGATACTGATAACAGGAATGGCTTTGCAGGAGGAGTATTCTTATATATCCCAATCACTGAATCGGTAGGTATTCAGCAGGAGTGGATGTATGCAATGAAAGGTTCAAGGCAGGATGTCACTATTAACGGGCCGGTCAGCATAAATACAGTTTCTGAATATAACCTGAACTATTTCGAAATGCCATTGATATTAAAATACAGGTTTTTCAAAATAAAGAATTTCGGTATTTACGGCAGCACCGGCATAGCATTATCATTATTATTGAATGGAGATTACGATATTACAAGTACAATCAATATGGGCGGACCTCCTGTCATAGTGCCGGAATCGGGCGATATGAAAGGGCTTGATACTTTCGACTATTCATTTGTATATGGTGCCGGCACGGATTTCAAGATGCTCAATAAGGATTTTTTCTTTGATGTCCGCATGACAGTCGGGTGGAACACTTTAGCAATGCCTAACGCTTCAGGGGCAGATCCTGTTCCGCTTCGTAACCAGGATTATGTTTTTGCTCTGGGTATGTATTTCTAAAAGATCAGGACAAATTAAGTAATTGTATGAAATTTATAGAAGCTGATCAGGTAGCTGGTATATATGAAGAATAAGAAGTTTGCAAAATATTTCAGGGAATATGAGTGGTCCAACATTTCTGCAATGATCAGAAACAACCGGTCAGATCCCAGAATTTGTACTGAAAATTTTAGCAATAAACTAGTAGTAATTACCGGAGCAACCTCCGGAATCGGATACTCTACTGCCAAAAAATATGCATCAAAGGGAGCAAATCTTTTATGCATAAACCGGAATGAAAAAAAATCAGGGGCTTTACGACTTGAAATTGAAAATGAATTTGGAGTAAGATGTGACTATAAAATAGCTGACCTGAGCAATTTGCAGGATATTCACCGGGTGGCAGAAGAATTATTAAAGCTTAATACTCCGATCGATGTCCTGATACATAATGCAGGTATTTACCTGACAAAAAGAGAACTGACTCCCGATGGGATTGAAAAGGTTTTCGTGCTTCAACATCTTTCCTCCTTTATTATAAATTTCATTCTGATGGATAAGCTGAAATCTCAGCGAAAGGCCAGAATTATTATGGTAAATTCCGAGGGCCACCGTTTTGCTGCCTGGGGATTGAGACTGGATGATTTGAACTGGGAAAAGCGCAGGTATTCAGGTTTAAAAAGTTATGGTTCTGCCAAAACAGCTCAGCTATTATCAATGATCGTTTTTAATGAACATTTCCAGAAGTCCGGGGTAACTATAAATGCAATGCATCCGGGAGCAGTTAAAACTGATACAGGTCAGGAAAACGGACCTGTTTACCTCTGGTTTAAAAGGAATTTTATTGACAGAACCTTAAAGTCCCCTCAAATATCGGCCGAAGCATTGTATTATCTAGGAGTTTCAAAAGAGATAGAAGGGGTAAGTGGAAAATTCTTTAACTTAACCACCGAAGAAGAACCTGCACCACCGGCTCTGGATAAAGAGGCCGCTTACGAGCTCTGGGAAAAGAGTATGGAATTAGGTAGTATAACGCCAACTCATTATTGAAGGATTGTCAAAAGTTGGCAAATGGCAAAAAGCAGTGGGCAAAAATTGCCAATTGCACATTGCCAACTGCCAACTTAAAGTTTGCAGTGTAATGTATATTGAATGATACCAAACAATAATTATCATTAATAGTTTTTCTGATAATAATTTTGCATTAAGAGCATATGCCTGAAAACAAATACAATACCATCATTGTCGGAGGAGGCATTGCCGGATTGACTTCTGCAGCTTATCTCTCGCGTGAAGGGAAAAAAGTATTGCTTTTTGAAAAAAACAGTGAATGCGGAGGGCTTGTCAACACATTTACCCGTGACGGATTTCATTTTGATGCCGGAGTCAGAGCCCTCATAAATGCAGGTATCATTTTACCAATGTTAAAGGATTTAGGCATACAGCTCGAAGTTGTTAAGAGCCCGGTTTCCCTGGGCATAGGAGACGAAATTTTACATTTAGAAAATCTGGATAGTTTAATTAATTACCGTGAACTTCTGGTCAAATTATTCCCGGAAAGTGAAGCCGAGATTGATGAAATCCTGAAAATCATACGGAAAATAATGAAACACATGGATGTGCTCTATGGTATTGAGAATCCTGTGTTTAAGGATTTAAAGCATGACAGTAACTATTTATTCAATAAACTTTTACCATGGCTGCCGAAATTTATTTTTACTGTTGGTAAAATAAACCGCATGAAAATGCCGGTTGAGGAATATTTAGAGACAATTATAAAAAATCCCTCACTCCGGGATATGATTTCACAGCATTTCTTCAAAAATACACCTGCATTTTTTGCTTTGAGCTATTTTTCCTTATTCCTCGATTATTTCTATCCCAAAGGCGGAGTAGGAAAGCTGTCGGAAGCCCTGAAGAACAAAGTGACAGAATGCGGAGGTGAAATAAAGACAGAGACAAAGATTGTTGAAGTAATGGCTGAGAAACGTCTTGTGACAGATCAAAATAATATAACTTATAAATATGACAATCTTATCTGGGCGGCTGACTTAAAAGCACTCTATAAAATTACGGTGACAGAAGGTTTATTACCAGAAATCAAAACAAAATTTGAGGAAACTAAAAACAAGATGCTGAAAAACCGGGGCGGAGATTCCGTATTTTCATTATTTCTGGAGGCAGATGAACCGCTTGAAAGTTTCAGGGAAATTGCTCATGGACATTTCTTTTATACACCCTCAAAGCTGGGCTTAGGTAAAACGAACAGGGAGGAGCTTGATAATCTGCTGAGTAATTTTGAAAAGGTTGGAAAAGAACAAATACTGACCTGGCTCGACAAATTTACAAGATTAAACACTTATGAAATATCTATTCCCGGTCTTAAGGATCCCGGATTGGTTCCTCCGGGTAAAACCGGCCTTATTATCAGTTTACTTGCCGAATATGATTTGTTCAGTAAAATTCAAAAAGCGGGCTGGCTTGATGAATTTATTGCGGAGCTTGAGAATCGTATTTTGAGTGTAATATCTGATTCTGTCTACCCGATGTTAAAAGATAAAATTATTGCACGCTTTTCTTTTTCACCCTTAAGCATTGAAAACAGAGTGGGAAGTTCTGAAGGAGCTATTACAGGATGGTCATTTCGAAAATCTATGCCCGTTATAAACAAAATTCAGATCGCGGATCGTTCAGTACTGACACCAATACCTTCAATTTACCAGGCAGGACAATGGACCTACAGTCCTGCAGGTGTGCCAATGTCGATTTTTACTGGTAAGCTTGCTGCCGACAAAGCCTTAAAACGAATGAAGAAGCTCAGAAAATCATAATGTTCTGAATTCAAAAAATAAAAGTTGCCAATCACAAACATAGAAAATGATACAATTAAGGTCCGTTTCTAAATCCTACGGAAATATTGAGGCTGTTAAGAATGTCAGTTTTTCTATTGAAAAAGGGGAGATCTTTGGAATTTTGGGACCAAACGGTGCGGGTAAATCAACAATAGTAAACATATTAAATACACTGGTTAAACCAGACAAGGGTGATGTTATAATTGATGGGGTCAATATAAAGGATGATGGTGATACTATAAAATTGATAATGGGTGTGGTTCCTCAGGAAATTGCCCTGTATGAAGAGCTTTCAGCTTACGAAAACCTTATGTTCTGGGGTGGATTGTATGATATTCCACAACCGGAGCTTAAGGCAAATGTCAATAATACTTTGGAGATAGTAGATTTATCAGGCAGGAAAAATGATAGAATAAAAACCTTTTCAGGAGGAATGAAGCGCAGGATTAATATTGCCTGCTCATTATTACATAATCCTAAGATACTGGTGTTGGATGAACCTACGGTTGGTGTTGATCCTCAAAACAGAAATCATATTTTTGAGGTCATAGAGAGATTGAATAATGATGGAATGACTATAATCTACACAACCCACTATATGGAAGAAGCTGAGCGATTTTGTGATAAAATTGCTATCATTGATGTTGGTAGTATAATTGCTCAGGGGACACTGAAAGAGTTAAGGAAAGTCAGTGATGTGAAAGATTTAATAACAGTTAAACTGGCAGATTCAGATAATGAAATAATATCCAGAATTACATCAGTGAATTCACTCTATAAGTTTGATGGTACCACTAACACATTAAAAGTGGAATGTGTAAATATTACCAGAGATATTTCGATAATTATAAACCATATTCAAAATTCAGGCGGCGTAATCGAAAGAATTTATACACAGGGGACAAATCTGGAATCTATCTATTTGAAATTAACAGGTAAAGAATTAAGAGATTAAATTATGTTTAAGCTTTTCAAAAAGGATCTGATACTGTTTTTTCATGATCAGCGTTCCGTTATTCTCACATTTCTGCTTCCGGTAATTC
The DNA here is from genome assembly GCA_963702415.1 of uncultured Bacteroidales bacterium. Classification (GTDB taxonomy): domain Bacteria; phylum Bacteroidota; class Bacteroidia; order Bacteroidales; family VadinHA17; genus LD21. The sequence continues at coordinate 31,068 of CAVPCP010000013.1, forward strand.
TAATAACTCTTTTTGCATTTGCTTATGGCAGTATCGGAGCCTACAATGGCCGTTCTGAACCTGTTAAATTGATGGTTGCCGATATGGACCAGACCAGTGCGTCAAAAGAGATTATTTATAGAATTGATTCTCTTGAAGATATTAATATTGTTATTTCAGATTCGGCAAAGTCGAAAGAACTGGTAATTAAAGGAAAATTTGCTGGTGCTTTGATAATAAATAAAGGTTTTCAGGATTCGCTGGAAGCGGGGAAAGCAACCCCCATAGAACTTGTATATGACAGATCGCGTGAAATGGAAATTGGAATTCTTCAGCAGAACATTTTCCGCACAGTAATGTCGTCAGCAGGCGAAATAGTCTTTAAAAAAAGTATTGAAAAATATCTGCAAAACCAGTTTCCTGATATCGACAAAAGTATAAGTGACAATATAATCAGAGCTGCAATAAAAAACAGTAATTACACACCGGTTATAAAGTGGACCTCCATTGTTGGAGAGAAGAATGACACTAAACTAGGTCTGATACAGGCCGTTGCTGGTACTGCCATACTAATGTTACTCTTCAGTGTGGCTGGAGTGGGGACAAGCATACTGGAAGAAAAGGAAAACGGAACGATAAACAGATTGCTTTATTCACCATTGAAGGGAAGTGCAATTCTCTACGGCAAAATGTTGTTTGCATTTTTTATCTCAATATTACAGCTTACTTCCATGTTCCTGTTTGCCTGGCTCATGTTTAACATGGATCTGAGCGTCAATATTCCGGCATTAATTTTAATGATAATAGCTACAGCTTTTGCTGTATCAAGTCTGGGAATTTTCCTGGCTGCTGTTGCAAAAACACGACAACAAGCACAAAACCTCAGTACGATTATTATTCTGGTCATGTCAGCTATTGGTGGAAGTATGATCCCGCTGTTTATAATGCCCTCAATACTTCAGAAGATTGCTCTTCTAAGTGTAAATTACTGGGGAATTCAGGGATTTTATGACATATTCTGGAGAAACCTGCCATTTGTAGCAATTCTTCCAAAAATACTTTTATTAATGAGCATTGGAATTGTTTTGACATTGGCTTCTATCCAGTTGTTTAAGAAAAGGGTTATGAAATTGTAAAAATTACAATATGATGCAGTTTTACACGGTGTTTCAAAAAGACCAGATAAATAAATTAAACTGCCTATCACTTTTAAACAAGTAGCTATAATTTTTAGTAATTTGCTTCATTGTTAAATGTCACGAAATTATGTTCTGATGAAGATTTTGATTAATTATCTCAAATTTACATTGTATTAATTATCAAACGCTTTTAATTTAATATTCATACCCCCTTTCTTATTTCCCCCAAGGGGGAAATGGTCACCTTCCCCCCTGGGGGAAGGCTGGGAAGGGGGTAATACATACACTTATTTAACACTTGATTTATTCATAATTATCCAAGGTCATATTGTATTATACTTGACTCAAAGGGATAGACCAGATAAATTAATTAACCATAAAAACATTTAAGCCATGTCATTAATTACATTAGGGATCATTGTCATCATTGTGGCACTCATAGGTGTCAGGACCGTACCTTATATGGAGAGTAACAAATCAAAAGTTATAGCCGGAGCATTCCTGATATTCCTTTTGACTCTTATTTTCGCATCTGTCAAACAGATTGAACCGGGAATGGTAGGTGTACAGAAGCTGTTTGGCAGGGTCAGCAACAATACCCTTGAAAGCGGATTAAACCTGATTAATCCTCTGGTCAAGGTTGTTATGTTTGATATTAAGACTGAAAATTATACCATGTCGGGTGTTAATGATGAGGGTTCGACACAGAGGGATGATGCAATTCGCGTACTGTCAGCTGACGGTCTTGAGGTAGTCATCGATCTGACTGTCCTGTATAAGGTTATTCCTTCCGAAGCCCCACGTATACTCAAGGAGGTCGGAACAGACTACAGGAATGTCCTGGTTCGTCCGATTTGCCGGACAGGGATCAGGGATAATGCTGTTTATTACGATGCAGTTGCTTTGTTTTCATCCAAAAGAGATGAGTTTCAGGACAGGATTTTTTCAGCAATAGAATCCAATTTCAGAGAGCGCGGGCTGACCCTTGAACAGTTGCTGGTAAGGAATATTACCTTGCCTGAATCGGTAAAAGCCGCTATAGAATCAAAGATCAATGCTGAACAGGAGGCCCAGAAAATGACATTTGTCCTTCAGAGAGAAAGACAGGAAGCTGAACGCAAAAGGGTTGAAGCCCAGGGTATAGCTGATTATCAGAAAATTCTAAGCTCAGGACTCAGTGACCGGCTGCTTCAATATGAAATGATCAAGGCAATTAATACTTCTCCCAACGCCAAACTGATCATTATGACTAATGAGAAGGGTCTTCCGATTATGGTTGATACCAAATAAGTATTTACAATATAACTCTGTGGAACTCTGTGGAACTCTGTGAATCCTCTGTGTCTCTCAGTGAAACAAAAAGAACTTACACGGAGGAAATCCTGAGAAGCACAGAGTTACACAGAGAACATTAAATATTTATGATATTCTTTTTACTCTTTTTTCAATCCTCTTTCTGATTTTTTCGAATGAGGGTGGAGGTCCTACTCTTATCTCTTTACCGTCAACATAAAGGGCATCGGTAATTCCCCAATCCGCCAGAACTTTTTTATCTGTTGTCTGGAATTCCTCCAGGTTTATTTTGCCGGGAAAATCCTTTGATGCTCTTATTGCCCTTTCACATGCAACATTCATAGTCTGGCACCAGCCATTCCTGAACAAGGTAATATTAACTTTCCCCTCTCCCTTTGCAGGCTTTTTTTTAGGCTTTATGAATTTCGGGGGTAAGGCATTCTCATTGAACGGTTTCCACATCAATCTCATGATCCCGCTTTTGTCAACAACTCTGTATCCCTGTTTTTTGAACCAGGAGGCACGCATAAAAACCGGTAGAATCAATCCCCAGGTTACAAGCCCGTTTGCCCCAAGTTGCCTGGAATCATCCTCAGCTGCATTTAACAAAGCCTTCCCCATACCTCTGTTTCTGTAATCACCCCTGCCTTGTTTATGTCCATGAACCCAGATACAAAGCACAGTAAATAAATTTTCTCCTTCAAAAATGGAATGTTCTATCGGCAGGTATTGGATCATACCGCCAATCACATTATTATCATCAAGGGCAAATTTCACCTTCAGTCCCTTGTATTTCATCTGGTTATACCACTTCTGTTTATGATCACCTGCCTCTTTTATATCATCTGAATATTCCTCAAGACAGCAGAAATAGTGACTTTCGGTTTCGGGAGTGATGTCGGCTATTTTCATGGTTTGATATATTGTTAAAACATTACTGCAATTTAGGTAGCATTGCTGGTTGCCAGGTGCTAGTGGCTGGTTAATTTCTGTTTATTCGTATTCATCAAAATCAAAATTACAGCTTGGTATAACCAAAGTCAATTTTAATCAGACATTATTATTATATTTATTTGTTGTTTCCAATTTACATAAAACAAAATATGTCAAGCCAGATACATAAAGCATTATTTTGGTTCTTGTTAATAGCAGTCTCCATTGTCAGTCAGTTCTGTGGCAGGAATTCTGCTCCAGGTATCCCAGACTTTGATGTTGTTATTTTGAATGGCAGGGTAATCGATCCCGAATCGAATCTTGATGCGGTAAGCAATATAGGAATCAAAGATGGTTCTGTTCAGTTAATTGCAGTTAAAGATATAAAGGGCCGGACTTCAATAGATGCCCGGGGTCTGGTTGTTGCTCCTGGCTTTATTGATATCCATTCGCATGGACAGGATCCGGAAAACTACAAATATAAAATAATGGATGGTGTAACAACTGCACTGGAGCTAGAGATGGGTACATCGGATGTTGACAGATGGTATGAAGAGAGGGAGGGGAAATCACTTATTAACCATGGTGTGAGTGCAGGTCATATTCCTTTAAGGATGAGGCTTATGAATGATCCTGGTGGATTTGCACCCGTTGGTGATGCCGCGTACAGGGCTGCCTCAGATTCGGAGATTGTGGTTCTGAAGGAAGGGATTACAAATGGATTGAATCGGGGAGCTCTGGGGGTTGGATTTGGCATGATGTACACACCTGCTGCTTCAAGATGGGAAATCATGGAAATGTTCAGGGTTGCCGCCGGATTTAAAGCACCATGCATTGTACATATGCGTTATGCCGGATTAAAGGAGCCCAATAGTGCTATTTCGGCTCTCGAGGAAGTTATTTCAGCATCAGCAATTACAGGAGCACCTCTACATGTGGTTCATATTACAAGTTTAGGTTTCTCTGACACGCCCCGGATGCTTCAGATGATAAAAGAGGCCCGGTCGCAATATGTGGATATCAGTGTTGAATGTTATCCATATTCAGCAACACAAACAACCATTGAATCAGCTATATATGATAAAGGCTGGCAGGAAATCCTTGGAATTGATTATAAAGATTTACAATGGGCAGCGACAGGAGAACGTCTTAATGCTGAAAGTTTTGCAGAATACAGAAAAACCGGAGGAATGGTAATTGCTCATTCAATACCGGATGAGATAGTCAGATCGACCATTGCAGACTCAATCGTCATTATCGCCAGCGATGGAGACATGAAGGGCGGAAAAGGACATCCAAGGGGAGTCGGTACATTTGCCAGAGTTCTGGGAAAATATGTCCGGGAGGATAAGCTTATTTCACTTTCTGAAGGATTAAGAAAAATAACCCTGATGCCGGCAAAGAGACTGGAAGGAATTGCCCCAATGATGAAAAACAAAGGCAGGATCTGTGCCGGGGCTGATGCAGATATAACGATTTTTGATCCTGATCAGATCATTGACCAGGCAACCTATGAAGAACCTGCGGAATATTCAATGGGAATAAAATATGTGCTGGTCAACGGAATAATCATGGTGGAAGATGGTCAGTTGGATGATGGAATATTCCCGGGGAAAGCAATCCGTGGCGATATTAGGTAACATTTTCTATTTATCAATAACGATCCAGCCATCGGAACCTTTTGTCTTTATAGCCAAATTTTAATGCCACTGTCAATTCGTGCGTTCCGTAGGTTACACTCTGAATCTTGTTAAGCGTTAGATCATAAGAGTACCCCAGATATATACTTGTCGGATTAACCTGGCTGGCGATATATCTAAACCCTATATTGACTAATATAGCTCCCCCTGTCCTATAGGCTATTCCCGTCCAGAAATCATGATTATAATTATACGTGAAACCAATATCTGCTTGTGGTCTGGCCTGCTCAGACATCTTCAAAAGAATGGAAGGCTGCAATTCTGTTCGGGCCCCGGTATAAAAATTATAAGATCCGAAAAGATAGAAGTGCCTGTCCATCCGGTAATTGTCATATGCATCTTCGCCTATTTTTGAAGCAGCTCCAAACAATTGTAGTGCTGAAAACCCTGCGCAGTAAACCGGATTAAGTATATAAATGCCAAAATCAGCATCTGGAATAAATATACCCCGTCTCAATTCATTATTCAGCCACGGTTCATCCGGATCCTCAAAATTTATATTATCCAAATTAATAATGAAATGGTAACCTGTTAAAGCAAGCCCCAATGAAACCTGGGTATAGTCCTGAATCCAGATATGATAAGAATATGCAAACTCGAAGCCGGTTCTTTGAATCCTGCCGTTTTTATCACTAAAAATATAGCCGCCAAATCCTGTTTTTCCATCGGTTTTCGGCTTGTAGACAGGATTATTTAACAGATTCTGTTTGAGTTTATATCCTCTTTTAAGTATTCTGGTCTGCCAGCTGACCGAACAGGTTCTTGGAGCGCCCGAGTAACCAATCCATTGTTCACGTGCTGTAATATTAAAGCTGGTAAACCCATCACTGCCTGCGACAGCAGGATTGATAAGGAACTTATTGTAAAGATACTGGCTATATAAAGGCAGCTGCTGGGCAAATGATATGTAATGTAAAAATATGAAGATTAACAGGGAAAACAGCCTTTTCATAGCTCTATGTATTTATTTCTATTTTACTATGGTAACATCTCCTACTATTGGCTTTAGTCCATTATGAAGATCAATGGCATAATGGTAAGAATCAACAGGCAACTCTTTCCCTCTGCTGGTACCGTCCCAGGGAACCGGATATCCACGTTCGGACTGCCAGATCATCTGACCCCACCGGTTATAGATTGTTATCACAGTGGATAGGTTGAGATGAATACCCTTAATATTCCAGGTATCATTAATTCCGTCTCTGTTAGGTGAAAATGCATCAGGGATCTCCAGAAAATCTTCCGTGTATCTGAATCCGGGATGAACCCACAGAGTAATTTTCACCTCCTTACCTTCACAAGCCTGAACTCCGTCATCAGTTACGATGCGTGGTATGAACCTGTAATCCACTTTATGCACTGTTGTGTCATTATTATACAGGGTTTCAATAAGATCTGTCGGGCTTGTATATGTACCGTTTATGGTATTCCCGGTTATTCCCGGCTCAGGTTCGACAATAAGACTATATATCCACTTCCCCCAAATTAAACCAGCCGGATTCTGAACCGAAACTTTCACACACTCTCCGTCATATATCACTGAATCGGATGCACTGATCTGAATTTCAGGTTGCGGATTTACAAACACCTCTCCTGATGTCCTTGGTCCGTAACAACCATCTGCAGAAATTTCCTGCACCTCGAGCAAATATGTTTTTGGAAAATTCCAGGTATAAATGAATTCATTTGTAACAAATCCAGACATGACATTTCCATCAATCCACCATGTATATGTTGAGCCGGTAACCGGACCGGGAATGACATAATAATGCCTGGTCTGCCCTGAACAAACATGATCAGGCATTGTCATCTGCCCGGCCGACCTGAAGGTGATGAACTGCAATATGCCTAAGGCGATAAGGTATAAGTGCCTTTTAAGCATTTGGTTTTACCTTTCTCAACCATCCTTATCGGGACTGTTTGAAAAGTCGAAATCCATTAACCGCAAAGGTCGCGCCTTCTTAGCGTGCTTGGCGGTTAAGAAAGACTTTTTCAAACAGCCCCGGGATGAATTTTTAAGTTATCTCAATATAAAAACCTTCTGTTTACAGCTTTAATTATGGTATATTCCATTTGTTATCGGAGCAGGTTGAACGGTAATAACAATTGTAGCAGTTGCAGTGCAACCTGTGCTTATTACAGTCTCGGTGACACTTACTGACCCGGGTCCCGGAGTTGTCCACAGAACTGCAATTTGGTTCGTTCCCTGTCCGCTAAGTGTACCACCAGTAACAGTCCAGTTATATGTGTTTCCGGCGACAGCAGCCGTACTATAGATTTCAGTGCTGTTATCAGCACTCTGGCAAACCGGATTAGGGCCAACAATAACAGGAGCCGGCAAAGGATTGATTATAACATTAACACTGGCAGGTGCAGAAGCTCCGCTTGAGTTTGTAATTGTCAGGGTATATGTTCCGGCAGCAGCAGCTGTCACTCCGGCTATTGTCGGGTTCTGAACAGAAGAAGTGAATCCGTTTGGTCCCGTCCAGGAATAGGAAACCATACCTGAAGGCCCTCCGACAAGGTTAAGGTCGCCCCCAACGCATGGATTATTGGCAACAGCTGTAGGAAGATCCACAGTATTAATAGTAACATTAACAGTCGTGGATGCCGAACATCCGGCAGCATTGGTAACAGTCAGGGTATAAGTTCCGGCAGCAGCATCAGTGACCCCGGTAATAACAGGATTCTGAACAGTAGAAGTGAATCCGTTTGGTCCGGTCCACGAATAAGATGTCATTCCGCCAGGTCCCCCGATAAGATTCAGCTCACCTCCCGTAAAAGGAGAGTTGGCAGTAGCTGTGGGGACAGATAACGGATCGACAATAATATTCAGAATTACAGGCACGCCGGTACACAGAGTTGTGGTTGCCAGGGTCTCAGTAACCGATAAATTAAAAGTCCCCACCGACGTCCAGTTAATCCGTATGGCGCTGGAACCCTGCCCCTCAGTAATTGAACCACCTCCTGAAAGTACCCAGTTATAGGTTGATCCCGGAGTGTTTATAACCCAATAGTCTTCCGTGGAGTTAAGGCAGGCATGATCAGGATCAGCAGTACTTGGCTGTGCCCAGACTCCTAACGAGTTTGCTGATAGAATAATCAGCACGATTGATTTGAAAAATGTGGCTTTTGTTTTCATGTTAATCTTGGTTTTTATTTAATGATGGTAAATGGCAGATGTCGCCGGCAGGGGATTGACAACAATCGCAGCAGGATAACTATAAACAGTTCCGCAATTCATTGGACCTTCATCTGTTACAGCTATTCTGTACCACATCGTTGTCTGAAGGGGAGGTGGGGAGTATGTAAGACTCTGTTCTCCGGTTAGATTACTCCAATTTTCATAATCAGTACTAATCTGCCACTGGTATGAAAATGGTGGTCCTGACCCGCCTGTTGATGAAGTTGCTGTGAGCGGATCAGGAGTGGCACTGTAACAGATTGTCTGATCGGAAGAAACGACAGCCGGCACCAGTGGGGGCAATACCGTGAGATTCCGGTTTCGGGTATGTGTCGTTACAACACATTCGGGATACCCTTCGGGTTGGTTAAGTGTGCTGAAGGTTACAGACACCCTGTAGCCTCCAGTCGCTTCAGGGGATGCATCTGAGATGGTCAGCCTCTGGTTGTTGGTGCCGGAATATGTGCTGCCTTCAGTTAGTGCTTCCCATCCTGTGCCATCATAGAATGACCACTGGTACCCTGTTACATTTCCGCGGGAGGATACTTCATAGGAAGTTCCGCTCCCGCTGCAAATCGTCAGATTAACAGCTCCCGTCAGTCCGGTTACAGCATTGATTTCAAGCAATGCCGGTTCAGAAGTTATTGTAGTACAATCATCTGATGCAATCAACCGGTATTCCGTGCCATCGATGTTCTGGCCGCTCACGCCGATGTCGTGGACCACCAGATCCGGTGAAATTCCCCCGGGTATGTCGCTGAACTCACCTCCAGGAGGCCTCGATTGCCACTGATAGTATACCGCCCCCACAAAGCCGTCTGCTGCGGCCGAAAATTCAACCGTATTCCCGTAACAGTCTGTCTGGTCAGCAGGCTGGGTAACAATTGACAGAGGTTGATCAGGCTGTTCAATAATGATTGTTTCTGTACCTGTGCATGATCCGCCGGCTCCGGTAACAGTCACAAGATAAGTTCCGGCGGAAAGCCCTGTCAGGTTAGGGCTTGTGCTTGAAAATGATCCGGGTCCTGTCCACGAAAAAATATAAGGATCAGAACCACCGCTGACTGTAATATTAATATTGCCTGTCGATTCACCGTAGCATATTATGTCAGAATGGATTGAGCTGATAGTGCATACCTGTCCGGATAAGCTCAAATCAACCAGCAACAGGCAACCACCAAGCAGCAAACGGCTTCTAATCACTGCAAACAGACAACTCCTGCGAGTACTTTCTGACGCATTCCTTATCATTGAAAAATTAGCAACGAGACAACACTAAATTATGAAATAAGGCATTTTGATGCAAGGAATTCAGCGAATTTATTTAAATGGTAATATTATTCTGAAATAGATATTGTATTGGGTAAATAAATTATCGTAAATAGCAATTTAAAATATCGTAATACAATAATATATCGTGTGTTTTTGATTAAGCTTATAGCGGTCAGCTTTCCTTCGTGGTAAACTTGAATGACCTGCAAGATTTTTTTTCTCGCAGATTTCCGCAGAAAAAAGCGCAGATTTTCGCGGAATATATCCGAATAGCGTCACTTTGTAACTCAGTCTCTAAGTCTCTTCGTCATCTTTTGTCCAGTTACTGGATGGACAGGCGGAGCAAGGCAGGGGGTTGGGGGCGGGAACAAGGGGATTACGACCTCTCTTCGTTCGGTCGTGATCCCCTGAGGGAGAACCTTGCAACTCCAAATTACTCCCGTCTCGTTTCACTCGTCTGGTCTTTTTATTTTCCATCTGTCCTCGCTTATGTGAACATAGCTCGTTCAGCCGTAAAATAAAAATCCCGCAGCTTGCTGCGGGAGTAATTTGGAGTTGCGGAGAGAGGGGGATTCGAACCCCCGGTACCCTTTTGAGGTACACACGCTTTCCAGGCGTGCCAGTTAAACCACTCCTGCATCTCTCCTTATTATTTGATAACCATAAAATGGCAGCGCAAAATACGAATTTTTTTTAATCAGAAGATTATTTTCATCCTTCTTCCCCCATACCGCATACCCCATACCATTTATGAAATCTCCCCAGCCATCGACCTGCCTAAACACTTTACAACATCTTCTCCCGATCCGCAAACCCCAAGCAGATGCATTAACTTGGTCACCGATGCTTCTGATGTTATATCCTTACCGCTCACCACTCCTGCTGCAAGCATCTCTCGGCTGGTTTCGTACAACCCCATCTCAACACTGCCGCCATGACACTGGGTGACATTAAATATAATGCCACCGTTGGCGATAAATGTTTTAAGGTCTTCGATAAACCATGGATATGTTGGCGCATTTCCTGATCCGAATGTTTCAATAATCAGACCTTTGAGATCTTTTGTGTTTATTACAGCCTGAACAAGGTTATGGCCGATTCCGGGAAATATTTTAAGAATCGCAACATTGGTATCAAAAACCTTATGAACAACAAGATTCTTAGCCGGATCAGAATACCTGATAAGATTGTAATTGTATTTCAGGTGAAGTCCGACTTCAGCAAGGGCTGGATAGTTAGGGGAGTTAAATGCATCAAAATGCTCTGCGCTGAATTTAGTTGTCCTGTTACCCCTTGTAAGTTCATTATCAAAATAAATACAAACCTCCGGAACCAGGGAAAGTCCGTTTTCCTTTGCAGCTGCAATCTCAATTGCGGTTAGAAGGTTCTCCCTTCCGTCGGTGCGTAAAAGTCCTATCGGCAGCTGGGAACCAGTAAGGATAACCGGTTTTCTGAGGTTTTCGAGCATGAAGCTCAGTGCTGAGGCAGAATAAGCCATCGTATCCGTTCCATGGAGCACGACAAAACCATCATATTTCTCATAGTTTTCTTCGATCGCTTCAGCCATCTTTATCCATACTCCCGGATCGATATTTGATGAATCCTTTACCGGATCGAAGGAAACAGCCTGAAGATTAAAGCCAAACTTCAGGAGTTCCGGTACATGATCGGTGATATGCTGGAAATCGATCGGGACCAGTGATCCAGTAACCGGGTCATGGACCATGCCTATGGTTCCGCCGGTATAAATTATCAGTATTGAGGCTTCTTTTGTATCTTTCATATGCTTAATATTCGAGAGACTGAAAAGTTGAACTGAGTTGTCATAGGTATATTTGCCATCTCTTCTTCGCTCATAGCTGAATACTCAGCAACTTCTTGTTTATTAAGAGAAGATATGAACTCTCATTTCGTTTTCCTCTGTGAGGCACTGGAGAGAGGTAAGGTGAATCGGTTTCCAGTATAATGTTTTCAGGTCCAACCTGTTTTAACAACTTTATCAAGTCCTGAATTTTTAAATGTCACTATTCCTCCTATGCCAAGCTTGAATCCCATTCTTATCGCTTTCTCTGCATCTCCTTCAGTTCCTGTAAATGCATGAAAAACTCCCTTTAGACTCCTGACCCGGCAAATTCTTCAAGAGCAGTGAAGACTTCGGGAAACGAGTTCCTCGAATGGATAACTACTGGTAATCCCGATCTAACCGCAAAAGCAACCTGTCTTTTGAATGCCTTAATCTGGTCGTCAAGCTTTGACTGATCCCAGTAAAGATCAATTCCTATTTCACCGATTGCACAGAATTTATGGCTGGCTGCAAGGATTTCGAGTTTTTCAATCTGTGTTATATAATCTTCTTTTACTGAAGTAGGATGCAAACCTACCATGGGGACACAGATTCCGCGATAGAGATTTTCAACCGAGAGCATCCGGCAGGCTGAATCATAATCAATATTGGGCATCAGGAGTTTTGATACTCCGCTCTCAACAGCCCTTTTTATAACCAGATCCCTGTCGTCATCAAATTCCGGAAGATAAATATGTGTATGTGTATCAATAAGCTGCATTAAACAACACCCTGTGCAATCATTGCATTGGCTACCTTGACAAAGCCTCCGATGTTGGCTCCGTCGACATAATTTATAAATCCGTCTTCCTCTTTGCCATACTTTACACAGGTGCTGTGGATATTCTTCATGATCATCTGCAGCCTGCTATCTACCTCTTCACGCGACCATGGGAGCCTCATTGAATTCTGGGTCATTTCCAGTCCTGAGGTTGCAACACCTCCGGCGTTTGCAGCCTTCCCCGGACCGTAAAGAATCTTTGCATTCAGAAATACTTCGACTGCTTCAATTGTCGATGGCATATTGGCTCCTTCAGACACACAGATACACCCGTTTTTCACAAGTGTCTTTGCTTCCTCTGCATTTATCTCATTCTGTGTGGCATTTGGCATTGCTATATCGCATTTGATCATCCAGGGTCTTTTGCCTTCAAAATATTCAACGCTGAATTTCTCCGCATACTCCTTTATCCTGCCCCTGCTGGACATTTTTCAGATCCATGATGATATTTCAAGTTTATCGGCATCAATACCTTTAGGATCATAGATAAATCCGTTCGAATCTGAAGAAGTCACAACTTTGCCTCCCATTTCTGTGACTTTTTCTGTAGCATATTGGGCAACATTTCCTGAGCCTGAAATGCAAACTGTTTTCCCTTTAATGATTCGCCACGGGTTGCCAGCATTTCCTGGGCAAAATATGTTGCACCGTATCCTGTTGCTTCAGGACGGATAAGGGAACCTCCCCACTCAATGCCCTTGCCTGTAAGGACACCGGTAAACTCATTTTTCAGTCTTTTATATTGTCCGAAAAGGAATCCGATCTCACGGCCGCCAACTCCAATATCGCCTGCAGGTACATCGGTTTCCGGCACCGATATGACGGAAAAGCTCAGTCATGAAACTCTGGCAGAATCTCATTACCTCGTTATCCGATTTTCCTTTTGGATCAAAATCAGAACCGCCTTTGCCTCCCCCCATCGGGAGTGTCGTAAGGCTGTTTTTAAAGACTTGTTCAAATGCAAGGAATTTAAGGATTCCGAGGTTAACAGTAGGATGAAACCTCAGTCCTCCTTTATAAGGCCCGATTGCACTGTTCATTTCAATTCTGAAACCACGGTTTATCTGAACATCTCCCTTGTCGTCAAGCCATGGTACCCTGAAGATTATAGTCCGTTCTGGCTCAGCAATCCTTTCAAGGATTTTTGCATACTTATACTGTGGATTTTCTTCGATAAATGGTATAAGCGATTCTGAAACCTCCTGAACAGCCTGATGAAATTCATTTTCACCCGGATTTTTGGCTTTTATCATAGCCATGAATTGCTGTACTCTTGGATCCATAGATTATTGGTTTATATTTTATTGACAGCTAAAATTAGGAAAATAAAATAATGAAATGCATAAGGTAATAAATATATTATTACAGGATTGGAACACCTCACCCCCTCCTAAAACCCTCCGTAAGTACTCGCCTCACCCCCTCCTGTCCCCCTCCCTAATCACCTTGGCCTCACCCCCTCCTGTCCCCCTCCCCCAGGAGGGAGGGGGATGATAATTCAGTGATGATGATTTTGATTTCACTGATGACCTGTTCAAGGTCATTCATTATTTCTTCATTTTTAAAGCGGATCACCGTAAGTCCAAGTCTTTCGAGCTCCCCTGTCCGGTTTTCATCATATGCAATATTTTCTTCAATCAAATGAATGTCTCCATCTACTTCTATTACCAATTTGGCTCTATGACAATAAAAATCAACTATAAAAATGTCCAAAGGATGTTGCCGCCGGAAAATATAACCTTCATACCTGAATTTTTTTAGATATTTCCACAGTACTTTTTCTGCAACTGTAGAATTTTTTCTTAGGCCCTCCGCTAGCCTGAAAAGCTCAGGTTTTGCTCCGTAGTACATATCTCTTTCCTTTGACCGACCTATATACACCATATTACTAAAAATTAGGGGGAGAGTGCAAATTCCCTCCTTCCGGAGTATGAACTTTGGACCATACACAGGCCAAAGTCCCCCTCCCTCCCAGGGGAGGGGGATTTAGGGGGAGAGGCCTATTCCTCTGGGGGATGGGCATTGTCTTCGTCGAGTTCATCCCGATAAATCGTGATTCGGTTTTTGGGGGAGAGGCATATTTCTTCAAGTCCTGTAAACATTTCCCGGATAACATTTTATCAAACCTTTAAATTCCATCTGCAGCAGTTGTGAAGAAAGCTTATTTATTGGAAAATCAAGAGTCCTGCAAATATGGTCGATGGTGATCTCTCCTTCTTTCATTATCAGTTCAAGGATCTTTTGTTCCGTTTCGTCCAGTTCTGAAAAAAGTCTCTTCTGAACCGGCGGTTTTGATTTCTCAGGCTCCCAGTCAAGGAAGTACTCAATATCCACCGCTGATTCAACAAGGGCAGCCTTATTGGTTCTTATCAGGCTGTTACATCCGGCCGACCATTGATCTTCCGGCCTCCCGGGGATCGCAAAGACATCCCTGTTGTAAGAATTTGCCATATCGGCAGTTATCAGGGCACCTCCTTTGATTCCTGATTCAACCACAAGGGTGGCATCTGAAATTCCTGCAATAATCCGGTTTCTTTTAAGGAAATTGTTACGCTCGGGAAGTGTATCAGATATGAAATCGGTAAGTAGGCCTCCTGTTTTCAAAATGGTATCTGCAGTTGTCCTGTGAATTGAAGGATAAATGGTTTTTAATCCATGTCCGAGAATACCGATTGTCTGAAGATTATTTGACAGGGCAGCTTTATGTGCCGCAATGTCAATACCGTAAGCTAATCCACTGATAATTATAAGATCAGGATGATCGCAGGCAAGATCGCCTATTATTCTTTCACAATGTTCCCTTCCCCTTGATGTTGCATTTCGTGTCCCGACAACACTTAATATTTTAGATGTGTTAAGATCACAATTGCCTTTAAAATAAAAAACAACCGGAGAGTCATCGCATTGCTTTAACCTGAATGGATAGTCATTATCGAGATAAAAGAAAGTTTTAATATTATGTTTTGTAACATATTCTGCTTCTTCATCAGCAATTTTCAGATAAGATTTTTCACTTATATAGCTGGCGATACCCGATCCTATTCCGGGGATTTTTATCAGACTGCGATATGGTTCATGAAAAATTGCTTCCACTCCTCCGAAATGGGAAACCAGCTTTCGGGCATTGATATCACCAATCCGGGGAATAAGGCTTAAAGCAATTTTATGCTTCAGCGAGACTTCCGGCATAGCACAAAGAATTGAGACAATCAAATATACAAAAAAACGCCACAATCATCCCAAGAAGGGGGCTGTTTTTTTATGAATGAATATATGGTGACACCACTATAAAAGTAGAGACGCATTGCAATGCGTCTCTACAATAATTTTTGTTTAAAATAATTTACCATATTTTACCCCCCTTCAGGGGGGCAGGGGGGCCTATATCACCCCCATATCCAGCATCGAATTTGCTACCTTCAGGAATCCGGCAATATTTGCACCTTTAACATAGTCCACATTGCCTTCAGCTTTTTTGCCACATCTTACACACTGCTCGTGAATGTTAACCATTATTTCGTGCAGACGTTTATCAACTTCCTGGCTGTTCCATCTGAGCTTCATTGAATTCTGGGTCATTTCAAGCCCCGATGTGGCAACCCCACCGGCATTAACGGCTTTCCCGGGAGCAAAGAGAATATTGTTTTTGTGGAATTCTTCGACGGCCTCAGGAGTACACCCCATGTTTGATATTTCAGCAACAAGCATGACGCCATTGCTAATCAGAGTCCTTGCCTCATCACCATCGAGTTCATTCTGGGTGGCACAGGGCAATGCAATATCAACTTTTACTTCCCATGGCCGTTTCCCCTCATGAAATTCGACACCTTCAAAAACATAGGAGTAAGGTTTGACAATATCCTGGTTAGATGCCCTGAGTTCAAGCATATAATCAATCTTTTTCCCCGAAATTCCTTCCGGATCATAAACAAAGCCATCCGGACCTGAAATGGTAACAACTTTTGCTCCGAGTTCAGTTGCTTTAAGAGCTGCACCCCATGCCACATTACCAAATCCGGATATAGAAATAGTCTTTCCTGCCAGTGTTTCGTTCTTTGTTTTCAGCATCTCCTGAGCAAAGTAAATACCTCCGAAACCTGTAGCTTCAGGCCTGATCAGCGATCCGCCCCAATTGCTTCCCTTCCCTGTAAGAACTCCTGTATGGTCGCCCTTAAGCCTTTTGTACATTCCATATAAAAATCCTATTTCCCTGCCTCCGACACCTATATCCCCTGCAGGGACATCAGTTTCAGGACCTATGTATTTCCAAAGCTCCAGCATAAATGACTGGCAAAAACGCATCACTTCTGCATTTGATTTACCCTTGGGATCAAAATCAGATCCCCCTTTTGCACCGCCCATGGGTAAAGTTGTGAGGGCGTTTTTAAAGATCTGCTCAAACCCCAGGAATTTCAGAATAGAAAGGTTAACACTAGGGTGGAAGCGAAGACCACCTTTATAAGGACCAATTGCATTATTGAACTGGACCCTGTAACCAAGATTCACCTTCACATTGCCTTCATCATCCACCCAGGGCACTTTGAAAGCAACAACGCGATCAGGTTCAACAATGCGGTCAATGATATTTGCTGATTCGAACTGAGGGTTTTCATTGTACACTTCTTCAATCGATTCCAGCACTTCTCTGACTGCCTGTAAATACTCAACCTCTCCGGGATGCTTTTTTTCGAGGTTGTTCATTATCTTATCAACATTCATGGTATAATGTATTTTGGTTTATCTTATAAATTAACATATCTGTTGTTGTTAAAAAAATAAATCTGATTCCTTTATTTATTACCCCCTTCCCAATTCCTTCCCCCAGGGGGGCAGGTGATTTTTTCCCCCCTTGGGGGGAATCAAAAGGGGGTTTTAGAATTTAAGATTTCGATAAAAGAATCAACTACTAACTTTTTTCTGTCCACAAAGGTGGTCTCTACTTTATTCATTAAAAATGATTTAACTCATATTCTGCCCTGTTTTCCCCTTTATCCGGGGTGCAAATGAATTTAACGACTTAATAATCCTTGCCCTTTCATCGCGTTTCAGGGAGCTTATATAAACAGGAGGGTATGTAGCAACTCCCTGCTGAAGCTGCTGATACAATGTTACACTCTGGATAAGGCCAAGAAATTTTTTTTCCAGGGCAAAACCAGAAAAAGTTCTTTTGTTAATCTCTATCGAATTCTTTTTGCCTTCAAAAATACCCGCGGTATAGTACCTGAATATAATAGTTTCTCCCTCATCTGAAAAATAAACATACTGGAAATTAAGAAGCACCGGGAGGAACATGATTGCAGTGAAAAGAACAAGGACAAAAACAGTCCATATCGTCTGATTAATACCCAGTAACGGGAATTTGATGACCTTTGCGATATATCCAAGAAGAAAGAATGCCAGAAAGAGAATTATAGCCATCCGGCGTAAGATCTTCAAATTAATGACTGACTTGCTGTTGTTTAAGATCATAATAAATCTTTTTAAAAACTTAATTTCTATTTCTCAACAAACCTTTTCTGTTTTTAGCCCCCCTTAGGGAGGGATGGGGGGTATACCTTACGTTTTGATTTAAAGAACTTTGTCACCGGCTCACCACATTCCTTTGCAAGGATCCCTGATGTAACAGCAGTTTTTGGATGCAGTAAAGCGCCGTTTACAAGAGTGTAACCCTTTTTCATATCGTCAGCGCCATAAACCAGACGTCCGGCCTGGCTCCAGCCTAATGCTGCTGCACACATGGCACACGGCTCGAGGGTAACGTAGATGGTGCAATCACCCAGGTACTTTCCTCCAAGCCAGCCGGAAGCAGCAGTTATTGACTGCATCTCGGCATGCGCTGTCGGATCGTTTAATGTTTCCGTGAGGTTGTGACTCCTTGCAATTATCATGTCATTGCATACAACCACTGCACCTACCGGAACCTCCTGCTTCGCAAGCGCTTTTTTTGCTTCATCAATAGCCGCCCGCATAAAATGTTCATCCTTGCTTTCAGGCATAACGCAACAGAATATGACATAAATGTAAAAATAAATACTGATATATTCTACTGGATTTCATTGGCCCCTATGCGAAGGACCGGGTGTTAAGGTGGTTGCAACAAATGTCCATATTTTCTTTAGCCCCTAAATCCCCTAAAGGGGACTTATTGATAAGCAGACTTGCCCAAAACCCCCTTCTTCGCCTTCGCGTAGCCGCTTCGGCGGAGCAAGGAAGGGGGTAGGGGGCAAAAAAGGTCTGGGGGGTGATAATCCAGGCAGCAAACCATTTTTTTCTTACTTTTGATGAAATTTATAAAGAATAGCATGTACAGGACAAATACTTGCGGAGAGCTCAATATTAATGATGAGGGTAAAAGGGTAACTCTGTGCGGATGGGTACAAAAATCACGGGACCTTGGTGGAATGACATTCGTTGATCTCCGCGACAGATACGGTATAACACAGCTTGTATTTAATCTCGAAACAAACAGGGAGCTTTGTGAGAAAGCCAGAAAGCTGGGACGGGAATTTGTAATCCAGGCTAAAGGCAGGGTAAGGGAGCGCAGCAACAAAAATCCTAAAATGCCTACCGGAGATATTGAAATTGAAACAGATGAAGTGAATATTCTTAACCGCAGCGATATACCTCCTTTTACTATTGAAGAAGAGACTGATGGAGGCGAAGAGCTGCGAATGAAGTACCGTTATCTTGACCTGCGAAGGAACAGTATTAAAAATAATATAATTCTGCGGCACAGATTCACACAGGAAGTCCGTAAATACATGGATTCAATTGGTTTTGTAGAGGTTGAGACGCCTGTCCTTATCAAATCGACCCCTGAGGGAGCACGCGACTTTGTTGTACCTTCAAGAATGCAGCCGGGGACATTTTATGCCCTTCCCCAGTCGCCACAGACCCTCAAACAGCTTCTGATGGTCGCAGGTTTTGACAAATATTTCCAGATAGTAAAATGTTTCAGGGATGAAGACCTGAGAGCCGACAGGCAGCCTGAGTTTTCACAGATCGACTGCGAAATGTCGTTTGTGGAAAGAGATGATATCCTCGACACTTTTGAAGGGTTGGCAAAATACCTTTTTAAAGAGCTGAAAGGGATCGAATTCAATGATCCTTTCCTTAAATTATCTTACCGGGAAGCAATGGATAATTACGGGAATGACAAACCGGATATGCGTTTTGAAATGAAAATCATTGATATTACTGAAACAGTAAAAGGTCATGGATTCACTGTTTTCGACAGTGCAGAATTTACAGGGGCAATATGTGCCGGAGGCTGTGCTGAATATTCCAGGAAGCAAACGGATGATCTTACAGAATTCGTAAAGAAACCTCAGATCGGTGCAAAAGGGCTTGTTTACCTTAAATGCAGTACTGACGGGTCCTTAAAATCTTCGGTTGACAAGTTTTATTCCCACGACGATCTTAAAAAATGGACTGAAAAATTAAATGCAGAGCCTGGCGATCTGATCCTGATCCTTTCCGGAGACAGGAAGAAGACTCTTTCCGCGCTCTCGGAATTACGTCTTGAAATGGGAAACAGATTAAATCTCAGGACTAAAGGCATATTTGCACCTCTGTGGGTCGTCGATTTCCCCCTGTTTGAATGGGACAGCGAGACTTCGAGGTATTATGCAATGCACCATCCTTTCACTTCACCCAAACCTGAAGATATTTACCTGATGGAAAAAGATCCCGGAAAGGTCAGAGCCAATGCATACGATCTGGTAATAAACGGTGTTGAAATAGGAGGCGGTTCAGTCAGGATACACGATGCAGAAGTTCAGAAACTGATGTTCCGGATTCTGGGATTCTCTGAGGAAGAGGCAAATGAACAGTTCGGATTTCTCCTGAATGCATTTAAATTCGGAGCCCCTCCTCATGGAGGAATTGCATTCGGTTTAGACCGTTGGGTGTCAATGTTCGGAGGACAGGATTCAATACGCGATTTTATCGCATTCCCTAAAAACAATTCGGGCCGCGATGTGATGCTTGATACACCTTCGGCAATATCGGTCAAACAGCTCGGGGAACTGAATCTATTGATAAAGGATAAGAAATAAAGGGAGCATAATCAGCTACTTGTCGCCAGTCCCGACAGAATTTATCAGAATTACGCCGTTTGCACCTCTTGATCCATAAATGGAGGCCGCTGCCCCTTTGAGAATCTCAATCGATTTCACCATAGCCGGCTGTATACCACTGATTGAATTAACAACTACTCCATCCAATACAAACAAAGGTTCTGTACCTGAGTTCATTGAAGAGATTCCCTGGATTTTAATACTTGTTCCGGTAACCTGAACACCAGGCACCTCGCCTTTGATCATATCATAAATATTACTGTATGATGCATATTTAGGATTTGTTCCGTCAATTTTGTTTACATTGGTTGTCATATCATTTTTTCTGACTGTTCCATAACCGACATTAACTGTTTCATCTCCGGGGTTAACTGTACTATTAGCCTGATAAGGTACGGAACCTCCGAATTCAAAATTAATAGTTGTCCTCCCATTAATTTCCTCTTCCATAAACCCATTGGTAGTGGTAACAATCCCGATCCGGGTACTTCCGGATTTTACCTTAACCTGATAAAATCCCTTTTCATCGGTAAGTATATTGGTGCTTTGGCCATCGATCATCACGATGGCGTTCGCAATTGAAGCCTTAGAACCGTCAGCAACATAGCCAGATATTGTAACCTTTTTACCGGCTTTCTGAGAGAATCCGCTGCTGAATGAAAATGCAGCAATGAACAGACATATAATAATCCTGATTTTCATTTGTCCTGGTTTAATAAAACTGCAAGTTAAGACTTAGTGCGAAGAAAAAACTATAAAAAAAGTTAAATGAACCTGTTATCTGTCCTTCCCGCTCAGGAGATTAATAATAATCACGCCATTAGAACCTCTTGAGCCATAAATTGCTGCAGAGGAACCCTTGAGAACCTGTATTGATTTTACCATCTGAGGCTGAATATTATCAATTGTAGTTACCGGTACCCCGTCGACAACAAACATTGGTTCTGTGCCTGAATTGGCTGTGGTGGTACTCCTGATCATAATACTTGTTCCGGTAACCTGAACCCCGGGAATTTCTCCCCTGAGCATATCATAAACAGAATTATATGATGCATATTTTGATTGCGTCCCGTCGATTGTACCTACTGAACCTGTAACTGCCTTTCTTTTTACTGTTTCATAACCCATATTCACAGGCTCATCACCGAAATCGACATTGCCGGTTTTCTGGTCGGGGACGGAACCTTTAAAAGTAAAATTTACTTTTTCCCTTCCTCCGATCTCTTCCTCAACTATTCCATTTGTAAAGGTGAATATCCCGATTTTCTTGTTTTCGCCGGTTACACTGACCTTATAACGTCCTTTACTGTCGGTGACATTATCTGTTTTTTCTCCGTCAATCATGATAATTGCATTGGCTATCGGGGCTTTTGTTTCATCAACAACCGAACCTTTAATTGTAATCCTATCACCGGATTTCTGTCCATAAGAGACTGTAAACGAAATCAATGTCAAAAAAATACTAGAAAGGATCCTGATTTTCATTTTTCTGGTTTAAACTATTTACAAGCTAAAAAGTGATATTGAATAACCTGACATTAAAGTGATTAACTAATACTTCCAATCAGAGTGGCCGATGTGCATCTTTCAATATACACATTAACATATTCACCTTTTTTATGGCCATCATCAGGGAAAACCACAACCTTATTCTGTGAAGTTCTGCCTGACAAATTATCCTTTGACCTTTTTGAGTAGCCTTCAATCAATACCTCAAAAACCCTGCCAACATCCATCTTCTTTGATCTTCCTGAGATTTTGTTCTGAAGCGAAATTATTTCATTAAGACGTCTTGTTTTGATCTCTTCAGGGATATCGTCCTTGTATTTTCTCGCAGCTTTTGTTCCGGGCCTTTCGCTGTATTTGAACATATAAGCGAAATCAAATCCGGTCCATTCAATTAATGAAAGCGTCTCATTATGATCTTCTTCTGTCTCAGAACAGAATCCGGCTATGATATCAGTTGAGACGGCACAACCGGGTATTATTGAACGGATGGCATTTATCCTGTCAATATACCATTCCCTAGTATATTCGCGGTTCATAAGCTTCAGGATCCGGCTGCTTCCGCTCTGCACCGGGAGATGGATATGCCTGCAGATATTTGTATGTTTTGATATTGTTTTCAGCAATTCATCGGAGAGATCTTTCGGATGTGAAGTGGAAAACCGGACCCTGAGGCGTGGATTTATCAGCGCCACTCTTTCAAGTAATTCCGGGAAGCCTGTCCTGTTCCCTTCGTTTTCCCATCTGTAAGAATCAACATTCTGCCCCAGCAGAGTGACTTCCCTGTATCCTTTAACCCATAAATCATTCACCTCATTAAGAACCGATTCCGGATCCCTGCTTCTTTCGGCACCGCGTACATACGGCACAACACAATATGCGCACATATTATTGCACCCTCTCATTATTGAAACGAATGATGTAACACCGTTTTTATCCATCCTGACAGGAGAAATACCGGCATAAGTCTCTTCGCGTGACAGCAGAACATTTACAGCTTTGTGCCCCGATTCCGCTTCAGCAATCAGGGATGGCAGAGCGCGATATGCATCGGGTCCGATTACCATATCAACAATATGCTCTTGTTCAAGTACTTTCTCTTTAAGTCTTTCAGCCATGCATCCGATCAGTCCAATCATGATACTGTTATCTTTTCTCTTAAGATGACCAATGGCCTTAAGTCGTCCCCTTATACGCTGTTCAGCATTTTCCCTGATCGAACAGGTGTTTATCAGAATGAGCCTTGCTTCCGTGATATCATCGGTATGTTCATATCCCTGACCGGTAAGTATTGAAACAACCACCTCACTGTCAGCAACATTCATCTGACATCCATAGGTTTCTATGTATACTTTGTTAGACATTACATCACCTCATTCTTCTTCCGCCTTTCGCCTGTTGCCAGTCGCCTGACGCCCTTCACCTAATACCAGCATGCCCGAAATTTGCCTCACAAAAGTACATAGTATGAACGATGTATTAAAGAAATATTTACTTTTGCACTGAAATTTAATTTTAACGGTATGTCAGGTCACAGTAAATGGTCAACCATCAAGAGGAAGAAAGGGGCTAATGACGCCAAAAGAGGTAAGATCTTTACCAAGATCATTAAGGAAATCATTATCGCAGCAAAAGATGGCGGGGGTGATCCTGAAACCAATTCGAGGCTGAGACTTGCTATCCAGAATGCAAAAGGCGCAAACATGCCGAAGGATAACATCGACAGAGCCATTAAAAAGGCAGTCGGTTCAGATGCTGCCAGTTATGTCGAAACTTCTTTTGAAGGGTATGGCCCATGCGGTGTGGCTGTTTTTGCTGAATGTCTTACTGACAATAATAACAGAACGGTAGCTTCAGTCAGGTCAGCCTTTAATAAACACGGAGGAAAACTTGGAACAAACGGATCCTTAAGTTCCCTTTTTGAAAGAAAAGGTATTTTTATGATTAATAAGGAAGGGATTTCACAGGATGATATTGAACTGGATCTGATTGACGCCGGGGCGCAGGATTTCGAGAGTGACGACGAAACACTGACAATAACGTGTGCAAAGGAGGATTTTGGCAGTGTTAACAGGAGACTTAATGAGCTTGGCATTGAAGTTGAAGAGGCAGGGCTGAAGAGGGTTCCGAATAACACCAAGACGCTGGACATTGACTCGGCCAGGAAAGTATTACGCTTTGTAGAGGCACTTGAGGACGATGACGATATTCAGAATGTTTATCATAACCTCGAGATTTCGGATGAGCTGGCAGAAGAACTGGGTTAACTTATTATATCAGAATGTTAAAGAAAAATCTATTATTGATTTTTGTTCTCTCTTTTTCATATGGTCTTTGCTTTGCCCAGAATAGTGGTTTGACAGCTGAACTTCTGGAAAGGAAGGAGAGGAATCCAAATATGGGTAAGCTTGTGATTTATCAGAATACTGCCATTGACTCCCTGATTTACCGTTACATTCTGTATAACAAAAGGCTTAACGGACTTGAAGGTTTCAGGATTCAGATATACAGCAGCTCCGATAAAAGTGCAAGAGTGGAATCAGGTAAGGTAAGACAGGAATTCATTACTAAATTTCCTGATATAATATCATATGCTTCTTTTGACAGACCTGGCTATTATAAAATACGCGTCGGTGACTACAGGACCAGAATAGAGGGTACAAAATACCTTTTAATGATACGCAAGGTTTTTCCGGATGCTTACCTGGTTCCGGATGTGATAAATTTCCCCGACCTGAATAAGAATTAATCATGAGCGATAATATCAGACACGAATGTGGCATTGCAATGTTAAGATTGCGAAAGCCGTTGGAATACTATTTTGAAAAATATGGTGCTTGGGACTGGGGACTGCAGAAAATGTACCTGATGATGGAAAAGCAGCACAACAGGGGGCAGGATGGTGCAGGTATCGCGGGAATAAAACTGAATGTGGAGCCGGGAAACAGGTATATTTTCCGGCAAAGGTCCAATAAAGCCAATCCGATAAAAGAGATATTCGGCCTGATCTATGAAGATATTGAAAAGATTACCCGGTCGCAAAAAAAGGAATCTCTGGATCCCGGGTTCATAAAGGCCAATGTTCCTTTCGCATGCGATATATATCTGGGTCATCTGCGCTATGGCACCTATGGAAATTATAACATAGATTATGTCCATCCGGTAAGCCGTGAGAACAACTGGAAATCCAGAAACCTGGTTATGGCAGGTAACTTTAACCTGACAAACGTCAGAGAGCTTTTCAGCTCTCTTGTCGAACTTGGCCAGACCCCTGTCGATTTCTCCGATACAGTTACCATACTGGAAAATATCGGCCACAGGCTTGACGAAGAAAATGAAAGAGTTTTCAGGTTTTTTAAAGATCAGGGTTATTCAAAAAAAGAGATAACTCCGTTAATTGAAACGAATCTCGATCTGGGGACTGTACTGAAAAAAGCAAGCAGGAACTGGGATGGCGGTTATGTTATGGCAGGTATGGTGGGTCATGGAGATGCATTTGTGATAAGAGATCCTGCAGGTATAAGACCTGCGTTCTATTATTACGATGAAGAGGTGGTCGTAATTGCATCCGAACGTCCTGTGATCCAGACTATTTTTAATGTCCGCACTGATAATGTAAATGAGCTTCCTCCTGCAAGTGCAATAATAATTAAGGTCTTCGGAGAACCTTCCATTGAACAGATCAGGGATGAGGCTGAATTGAGAAAATGCTCCTTTGAAAGGATCTATTTCTCAAGGGGAACTGACAAGGCGATTTACAGGGAAAGGAAAAAACTGGGGGAACTGCTTACCCATAGGGTTCTTAAAGCAGTTGATTATGATATCGACAATACAGTATTCTCATATATCCCGAATACAGCTGAAAGTGCTTATTACGGTCTGGTAAGAGGCGTTGAAGATTATCTCAACCAGTCAAAGATGGATGCCATAATTGCAAAACGCGAAACACTGACCAGGGATGAGCTTGAAAAGATACTGAACCACAGGCCGAGAGTTGAGAAGATCGCAGTGAAAGATGTCAAGCTGAGAACCTTTATTACAGAAGACAACAGCAGGGACGACCTTGTTGGCCATGTTTATGATGTAACTTATGGTGTTATAAGAAGGGGAATCGATAATCTTGTCGTTTTGGATGACTCAATAGTGAGGGGCACAACACTGAAAAAAAGCATTATCAGGATCCTCGACAGGCTCGATCCAAAGAAAATTGTTGTCGTATCGTCATCGCCCCAGCTGAGGTATCCCGACTGTTACGGCATTGATATGGCCAAACTTGGCGACCTGATAGCATTCAGGGCTGCCATTGAGCTGTTGAAAGATAACGGCAATGAACAGCTTCTCAAGGAAATTTATGAAGAGGCTAAAGCAGAAATTCTCAAGCCGGCAGGAGAGATCAGAAACCTGGTCAGAGAGATATATAAGCCTTTCTGTACAGAAATGATTTCCAGTAAGATCTCATCCCTTTTAACATCAGATGATATAAATGCGGAAGTAGAAATTGTTTTTCAGTCAATTGAGGGTCTGCATGAAGCCTGCCCGGGACATTCGGGCGACTGGTATTTTACAGGCAACTATCCGACCCCTGGCGGAAATAAGGTTGCAAACCAATCGTTTATAAATTACATTGAAGGGAGAAACGAAAGGGCCTATTGACTTTTATGTGAGAACCAGGTTATAAGGAAATCCTTCTTATATGAAGCCAAATGCCTGTTTATCTTTTCAATATAGATATCCCTGAGAGTGATCATTATACCTGTCTCTTCAACATCTCCGAATTTGTGATTTATGAAAGTCCCGAAAGTCCTCATTGTCGGCGATAAACCCATATATGCATTTATGAGCGGAGGTATAGTTTCGTTAAGATTCCTTACCTCTCTCGATAGTATCTTATAATTGTCCTTGTACCTCCATCCTCTGAAAAGCTTCCGCATTTCCTCCTCCTGAATGTCAATTTTTGCAGGGTCGAGAGGTATAACAAGTTTATCAGGATCGCTGAAATGCCTTCTGAGGAAATACAATATCATGTTCCTTGCTCTCTGATTGAAATGAGGATACATTGTTACTTTGCCGAAAAGGTACTTTAAATGATGATTGTCTAATGATCAGAGCACCAAGGCCGTCCCAAAGGTTATCAAGGGCATAAAGGCTTTTGCGTCCTCCTGCACGCGATTGATAGTCAGGGTGTACAAAAGAGCGGCCAAGTTCCATCATATGGGGGAAATACTTTTTATGGAATTTTTCAGAGAAACTGAAATATGAGGAGGAAGCAAGCTTCGTAACGTCACAGTTGTTGCATCCTTTCGGAGGGAAATAATACCGGTAACCCCCAACCATTTCCCTGTTTTCAGGATCCCAGACAATAAGCTGTTTCTGAGGATCTTTGTGTCGAGGTCAAACTCATCTATATCTAAATCCTTATCTGTGCCTCCTCCTGCATGCCGGAAAGTAATTTCCCTTACTCTACCTACTTCGTGCATCAGGGCAGGTGAGGTATTATTATCAAAAATATACACCTCATTATTGCCATTATTGGTAAGCCGCAAAAGCTTGTCTTTAGTTAGTTCTGCGAGTATCTGATCAATAGGTAATTGCTCAGCAATTGGTTTCATCCTTTTCTGTTTATTGTTCGAATTTCAGAATATTTTTCTGAAAAATTCGGCACAATTTAGACATTTTTTTGATTCGTTGATTTTCAGGATATAAACGATTCAAGCTCGTACGATTTTCCTTTGACCCATTCAGCCCATTCCAGGGGTGCTTTTGTATGGTTGAAGGTTTGCCATGGAATTGTTTTACCGAAGACGAGATCAATTTTCTTATCTTTCTGTTTAAACATTTCATCGGCGAGATAGAGCATTTCAATATTTACTTTGATTCCAAGGAAGTTCCTGATATTGGAAAGGTTGTAAAAGAAACCGGAGTTTCTGCCTGAGAAGTATGCCGGAACTATGTCTCTTTTGTATTGCACAGCTTTAGTAATGAAGCTTTTATGCCACTGAAGGTCGCTGATGATTCCTTTTTTCTTTCTTGAACACAATCCTGCCGGGAAATAGATTATCTGGCTGTCCGAAGCATAAGCTCCCTCTATCTTTCTTACCGCTTCGCGATCCTGCCCTCCGTGTTTGTTGACCGGAAGAAAAACCCCCGACAGGTTGGAGATGTTCATAAGTATATCATTTACAGGAAATTTAAGCTCCTTAAAATGTTTTGACAGCTCATAAATGAAAACCAGTCCGTCGAGCCCTCCCAATGGATGATTGGAAACAAAAATATATCTTCCGGAGGCCGGTATATTCTCCACACCCCAGACACTGTATCTGATATTGAAATAATCGAGTCCGGCTTTAATAAATCCGGCATCCCTGGTGTTCCCGGCGATTTTCAGAAAATCATTCAGTTCATCCTGGTGGACAATCCTCTTTAAATACCTGATTATGAACAGAGGGACAGCTTTTTTCAATGCCGGATTTTTGGAATATAAAATCTTTTCAACATCAAGCTGCAGGATATCATTTGTTTCAGAGGGTCCGGTCATATAGAACGTCACTTTTTAGGATCTACAAAAGTACCAAAAAATAGATTTGCGTTCGCTAAACAGATTAATCTGTATTGATCCGATTCATATTTAGTTCCCTTTTCCAGTATATCCGCCTCTCCCCAACCTCCCGCCAGGTCGGACAGGCTCTCCCCAGGAGGAAGGGGCTTTAAAACCAATAAGTTAAGTCCCCCTCTCTCCTGGGAGCTGACCCTTTATACACATCTTTTGTCCTTACCATCAATAATCTGATTATTAGTTTTTTAACCACGGAGTTTACGGAGTTTGTACGGAGTTTCACGGTTTAGATGACAAACAAAAACAGTGCAACTCAGTGTTAACTCCGTGCGACTCCGTGGTTAAATAGACTTTATCATATCGTTTAATTATTACTTGTTTAACATCCTGATATATAATCAAGTATAAATTGTGTATAAAGGTTAGCTCCTGGGAGAGGGGGAATAGGGGAGAGGCCAAAAACATGAGAGGGGAAACAAATAATCTTAAGCCCCGTAATATTCTCCTAAACCCTTATCTAATGGGCATTTCAAGAAAAAGTTATTAACATATTCTAAAAAAAGGTGGGGCAAAGTGGGGAGAAGTGGATAATTTTTTCATACTTTAGCAGTTTATTGATAAAAATGACGTATGGCCACATTTATTGGCGATTACCCGTGCAAAGTTGATGTCAAGGGAAGGATAATACTCCCAATGGCATTTAAGAAGCAGATGCCTACTGCTGCACAGGATCATTTCGTGGTCAGGAAAGATATTTTCGAGAACTGCCTGGTGCTGTATGCCCTCGATGACTGGAACAGACAGCTCGAAAAGATCAGGAAGAGAATTAACCCATATAACCGTGAACATAACATGTTCCTGAGAAACTTTTTCAAGGGAACTGCAGAACTCTCTCTCGACAGCAATAACCGTATGTTGATACCCAAGCGATTACTCGATATTATCGGGGCTGAAAGAGATGTTGTTCTGGCCGGCGAGGATGGCAGGATTGAAATCTGGTCAGCATCGGTTTATGACACCATCGGAATGCCTGCTGATGATTTTGCCAATCTTGCTGAGAAGCTTTTAGGTGGAAGTTTAAATGAGCCTGTGGAATAATGTTTTACCATGTACCTGCATTACTGGATGAAAGTATTAAGGGACTGAATATCCGGCCGCAAGGGATCTATGTTGATGTTACTTTCGGAGGCGGAGGGCACTCGATGGAAATCCTTAAAAGGCTGAAGGGCGGTAAGCTGATAGCCTTTGACCAGGATGAAGACGCTTCACGGAACGTACCGGATGATAAAAGACTGATCTTCCTTAATCAGAACTTCAGGTTCCTGAAGAACAACCTGGAGTTTAATGGCATCAGTTCAATCGACGGCCTGATTGCAGATCTGGGAGTTTCATTCCATCAGTTTGATGAACCGGAGAGGGGATTCACTTTCCGTCAGGATGTTTCACTTGATATGAGAATGAATAAAAAAGGTCCGGTTACGGCTGCCACTCTTCTTAAAACACTTGATGAGGCCGCGATCGCAAAAATAATGTACGATTTCGGCGAACTGGTAAATTCAAGACGCATTGCCAGGGAAATTGTTGCAGCCAGGGCAGTCAAGCCACTGACTAATGTGAGCGATATGATTAATGCAATCGGCAAACTGGCTCCCCCGAGGCAGGAGCATAAGTTTTATGCCCGTGTTTTTCAGGCTTTGAGAATTGCAGTAAATCATGAGATAGATTACCTGAAAGAGATGCTTGAGCAGGCTCTTCCGCTGTTGAAAAAAGATGGGAGGCTGGTGGTCATTACCTATCATTCGCTTGAGGACAGGGTGGTGAAAAACTTCATGAGGACCGGCAATTTTGAAGGGGAGGAAAAAAAGGACTTTTACGGAAACCTTATCACCCCTTTCAGGATAATAAATAAGAAAGGAACAGTGCCGGAAGAGATCGAAATTGAGGATAATAAAAGGGCAAGAAGTGCAAGGCTCAGAATTGCAGAAAAGATATAGGAGATGGCAGAAACCAGAGATGATAAAACGAAGCAGGGTAAATCAGGCAGTTTTGTAAAGGAACTGCTCAGCGGTATTCTGGTTTCCGATAAAATCATACTCAGGAATATCTGGTATATAATCCTTCTGACAATTCTCGGGGCAATTTATATCGGTAACAGGTTTAATGCCGAAAAGATAACACGCCAGACAACCAGACTTTCCCGAGAGGTAAAGGATCTTAAAGCCGAAGCTCTGTCAACATCAGCTAACCTGATGTCAGTAAGCAAGCAATCGGAGGTTTTCCGGATGGTCAGGGAGAAAGGAATTGGTCTTGAAGAACTTAGAACACCACCATATAAGTTGATTATTGATAAATAGTAACAGGGATGGCAGTCAGAGATGAAATAGTGTGGAGGAGCGCAGTCGTTTATTTCGTACTGATAATTCTTGCTGCGGCACTGCTTGTCCAGATACTGATCCTTCAATATGTGCAACGGGGAAAATGGTCGGCGATGAGCGAGAAATATATCTATAAAACCGGGGAACTTGAAGCCAACCGGGGAGATATTCTGGCTCATGACGGCAGGCTTCTGGCCAGCTCGGTTCCATATTACTCAGTTTATATGGATACCAGAAGCACCGGCATGTCGGCTGCGACCTGGTCGAAAGGTATTGGCGGGTTATCGGAAGGTCTTTCAAGGCTCGTGGGCGTTCGCTCGGCTGCCGGCTGGAAATCAGCAATAACAGCTGCCAGAAAGAGGGGAGACCGCTATTTCCTTATCCAGAAAAGAGTGGATTATGCCACACTCAAGAAGCTTAAAGAACTGCCAATATTCAGAGAAGGCCAGTACAAAGGAGGTTTCATGGCCCAGCCTGAGAACAGGAGGATCCTCCCGCACAGTGAGCTGGCAGCAAGGACTATAGGCTATCTGAATTATGGTAATGAAGGCACCCAGGTAGGTATTGAAGGTTCTTTTAATAAAGATCTTTCCGGTAAAAACGGGGTTGTTGTTAAACAACGGCTGACAGGAGGCGACTGGATCGCCGTTGACGGTGGAGAGAGCGTTGATTCCAAAGACGGCAATGATATTGTAACTACTATAGATGTTGATCTTCAGGATGTTGCGTCCAGCGCCCTCGAGAATCAGCTAAGAAAACATAATGCCCATCACGGGTGCGCTGTCCTTATGGAGGTTGCCACAGGTGATATCCGGGCAATCGCAAACCTTGAACAAACAGGCAACGGGAGCTACCACGAAACTTATAATTATGCAATTGGTGAAAGCACCGAACCGGGATCGACATTCAAGCTGGCCGCCCTTATGGCTGCTATCGAAGACGGAGTGATCGATACAGGGGATATTGTCGATACCGGAACGGGAACAGTGAAGTATTACAATAAGATAATCCGCGATACAAAAGAAGAGGGTTACGGAAAGCTGACAGTAAAGGAGGTATTTGAGAAATCCTCAAATGTCGGGACATCAAAGCTTATCTACGAAAATTATAAGGATAACCCAAAGGAATTTGTTAACCGGCTTTATGCCATGAAGCTTAATCAGCAGCTCGATCTGCAGATCATGGGCGAAGGCAAGCCTCTCATCCGATACCCGGGCGACAAATTCTGGTCAGGCCTCTCCCTCCCGATGATGTCGCACGGCTATGAAGTCCAGATGACACCCCTGCAGATACTGACATTTTATAATGCCGTTGCAAATGATGGTAAAATGATGCGTCCGACGATTCGTGACGGCAATCCTCAGAAACGGATCAGTAGTTAAAAGCTTCGGAACGGATGTAATCATAAATTCAATTGCATCAAGAAATACCATCAGAAAAGCAAAGAAAATGATGGAAGGGGTTGTGGAACACGGGACGGCAACCAATCTCAAAAATGCAAATTATAAAATAGCAGGCAAGACAGGAACAGCCCAGATAGCGCTTAATAATCTTGGTTACCGCCAAAAGATGTCATATCAGGCATCGTTTGTCGGTTATTTCCCGGCAGAGAATCCTCTTTATTCATGTATTGTGGTCGTCAATGCTCCGTCGAACGGGGTTTATTACGGCAATATCGTTGCAGGATCAGTATTCAAGGAGATATCCGATAAGGTTTATGCAACTACATTTTACAGGGATTACAGGGATGAAAACAAGGAAGATAAAAAAATGGCTGCTCCGGAGGCCGGAAACGGTTACAGGTCTGATATAAACGAAGTTCTTGGCGATCTTAAAGTAAGATACAGGAGAACTTCAAAGGAAGAATGGGTGGCGACAAGGGAGAGCGGCGACACGATCAGGCTGGTTGGAGTTGACCTGAAGCAGGGCCTGGTACCTGATGTCAGGGGAATGAGCCTGAGAGATGCAGTTTATCTTCTCGAGAACTCAGGTCTAAGGGTAAGGTACAGCGGCAAGGGAAAGGTTCTCAGACAATCGCCACAGCATGGCGCAAGAGTTTATGAAGGCAGTGTTGTTTCACTTGATATGAATATGTAACCTGACTATGATCCCGATTAGGAACCTGATTAAGAATATTGGAACTGTGTCTCTTACCGGAGCTGAGAATCCGGTCATTGAAAATATTGAATTTGATTCACGGAAGGTAAAGCCAGGCACTCTCTTCGTTGCTGTAAAAGGCACAAAGAGCAACGGGCATGAATTTATCGGAAGCGCTGTTGCCTCCGGAGCATCGGCTGTCATCTGTGAAGTTCTTCCTGAAAAGCCCGACAGCAAAGTCTGCTGGATAAAAACAAACGATTCTGCGCAGGCACTTGGAATAGTATCCTCTGAATTTTTCGGCAACCCTTCTGCATCATTAAAGCTTACAGGAGTAACCGGGACAAATGGAAAAACGACAATAGCCACATTGCTTTACAGGATGTTCACAAGGCTTGGGTATAAGTGTGGGTTTATTCTCAACTGTATGCAATTACATTGTAATTACAGAGTATCCTGCAACTCACACAACACCCGATCCGGTTGAGCTTAACAGGAGCCTGGCAGAAATGGTCAGTGCAGGCTGCGACTATGCTTTTATGGAGGTAAGCTCGCATTCGATTGATCAGAAACGCATTGCAGGGTTAAAGTTTGCAGGAGGGATCTTCACAAACCTGACACACGATCATCTCGATTACCATCTTACTTTCAGCAATTACCTGAAGGTTAAAAAGAGCTTTTTTGATTCGCTGCCACCTGATGCCTTTGCACTTACAAACATTGATGATAAGAACGGTATCGTAATGCTTCAGAACTGCAACGCCGCGAAGTACACATTTTCCGTAAGAGGGATTGCTGATTTCCGCTGCAATGTCATTGAACAGGATTTCAGCGGAATGGAGATGAAAATACAGGGCGAAGAGGTATGGACAAGATTAATAGGCGATTATAATGCCTCAAACATACTGGCGGTATTTGCAGCATCAGAACTGCTTGGCGGACAAAGAAAGGAAATTCTGACCATCCTCAGCGATCTCAGATCAGTTCCGGGCAGGCTTGAATCAGTGAGCTCCCGGGGAGGAATTACCGGACTGGTCGATTATGCACACACTCCCGATGCCCTTCTTAACGTGATATCTACAATTAATAAGATCAGGGTTGAAGGAAAACAGCTGATCACGGTAGTAGGTGCAGGAGGTGACAGGGACCGTACAAAACGGCCTGAAATGGCAGCAATTTGCGCGGAAGGAAGTTCAAAAGTCATTCTTACTTCTGATAATCCAAGGACAGAGGATCCTGAAAAGATACTTGATGATATGGAATCGGGGATCACGCCTGATGTCAGAAAGAAAGTGCTCAGGATAGCCAACAGGAGGGAGGCTATCAAGGCTTCGGTTATGCTTGCCGGACCGGGTGATGTGGTCCTTATTGCAGGGAAAGGGCATGAGACTTATCAGGAGATAAACGGAATAAAACACCATTTCGACGACAGGGAGGAACTGAAAGCTGCACTAGAGTTGAAAAACAATAAATAGAAGATGCTTTATTATCTTTTTCAATATCTGAATGAACTAAATGTCCCGGGGGCAGGGATGTTCAACTATATCTCTTTCAGGTCGGCTATGGCGGTAATCACCTCACTGATCATCTCTCTTCTTATCGGGAAACGCATCATCAATTATCTTCAGCTAAAACAGGTCGGGGAGTTAGTCAGGGATCTGGGGCTTGAGGGGCAGTACCAGAAGAAAGGCACTCCGTCAATGGGAGGCATAATCATCCTTGCATCGATAATTATCCCTGTCCTTTTATTTGCAAGGCTTGATAACACCTACGTTATTCTTATGCTGATTGCAACCATCTGGCTGGGATTCATCGGATTTACTGATGATTATATAAAAGTCTTTAAGAAGAACAAGGAAGGTCTGGCGGGCCGTTTTAAAATTGCGGGACAGATCATTCTCGGGCTTATAGTGGGCTTGACTCTTTTCTTCAGCAAGGATGTTATAATTATGGAAAAAGTCTCTGTCTCAGAACTTACTCCAAGGGAAAGAATTGAGCTTCTTGACCCTGCACAGCCTTACTATCCTGATAGCCAGGTAGCTATGGAGCATAAATCAACAAAAACCACGATCCCTTTCATAAAAAATAATGAATTCAATTATGCGTGGCTGGTAGCATTCATTCCTGAAAAGATAAGGCAGTTTTTTACATGGATCGTTTTTGTTGTGATTGTAATTTTTATAGTCTCTGCAGTATCAAACGGAGCCAATCTTACCGACGGGCTCGACGGTCTGGCAACCGGAGTTTCAGCCATTATCGGAACGGCTCTTGGCGTCCTTGCCTACCTGTCGAGTAACGTAATTTATGCCAACTATTTGAATATAATGTATATACCATACAGCGAAGAGCTTGTAATATATGCAAGCGCATTTATAGGTGCGACGATTGGCTTTTTATGGTACAACTCCTATCCCGCGCAGGTATTTATGGGAGATACAGGAAGTCTGGCTCTCGGAGGGATTATCGCAGTATTTGCCATAATCATAAGAAAGGAGCTTCTTATACCCATCCTTTGCGGCATCTTCCTGGTCGAAAATTTGTCGGTGGTACTACAGGTCTCTTATTTCAAAATGACCAAAAGAAAATACGGAGCAGGAAAAAGGATCTTTCTGATGGCCCCACTTCATCATCATTTTCAGAAGAAAGGATTTCCAGAACCGAAGATAGTCACAAGGTTCTGGATCGTGGCAATTATGCTTGCTGTAATAAGTATTGTGACTCTTAAGATCAGATAGCTGTATGAAAAAGATTGTAATACTCGGGGCAGGAGAAAGCGGGGCAGGTTCAGCAGTGCTTGCACAAAGGAAAGGCTTTGATGTTTTTGTTTCCGATAAGGGAGAAATAAAGCAGAAATACAAAGAAATTCTTGAAAATAATAAGATCAGGTGGGAAGAGGGCAAACATACAGAGGAGGAGATTTTTACAGCCGATGAAGTAATTAAAAGTCCGGGTGTCAGGGAGGATGCTCCGATTGTAATGCAGCTTCATGATAAGGGGATCCCTGTTATTTCCGAAATAGAATTTGCCGGAAGGTATGCTACTGGAATAAAGATCTGTGTTACGGGCAGCAACGGCAAGACGACAGTGACAAATCTTATTTATCATATCCTGAAAAAAGCAGGAAAAAATGTTGCAATGACAGGGAATGTGGGGAACAGCTTTGCCATGGCAGTGGCGGAAGGACCTTATGATTATTATGTTATTGAACTGAGCAGTTTTCAGCTCGACGGTATGTATTCATTTAAGGCAGATATAGCTGTTCTGATGAACATAACACCTGACCATCTCGACCGGTACGGCTATAAGCTGCAGAATTATATAGATTCCAAATTCAGGGTAACCCAAAACCAGACGAAATCGGAGTTTTTAATTTACTGGGCTGATGATCCCATAATTAAAAGCGAGCTGTCGAAGAAAATATACGGAATGACACTCCTTCCTTTCTCGGCCGATTCAAAGGGAGGAATGACAGCATATATCGAAAGCGAAGAATTAATAATTGATTACCATACTAAAACCAACCTTATGACCATTCATGATCTCGCATTAAAAGGCCGCCACAATGTTTTCAATTCGATGGCAGCTGCAATTGCAGGTAAAGTGCTGTCTATCAGGAAAGACGTAATTAGAGAGAGTCTTGCTGATTTTCAGGGAGTTGAACACCGGTTGGAACCGGTAATCACAGTATGCGGTGTAAATTTCATAAATGATTCAAAGGGCACAAACGTCAATTCGACCTGGTATGCCCTCGAATGCATGGAAACAGACATCATATGGATTGCAGGAGGCATAGATAAAGGGAATGATTATTCCGAGCTTTTCACTATCGTAAAACAGAAAGTTCTGGCAATTGTCTGCCTCGGGAAAGACAACAGGAAGATTGTTGAAGCATTTAAGGATATGGTTCCTACAATAGTCGAAACCGCTTCAATGGAAGAGGCTGTAAGATCGTCATACTACCTTGCAAAAAAGGGACAGACAGTTCTTTTATCACCTGCATGTGCAAGTTTTGACCTTTTCAACAATTATGAAGACAGGGGGCGTCAGTTTAAACAGGCTGTAAGAAATCTGTAAAAAACAGTAAATGCAACAGGGCTGGTTTACAAGGACTTTTAAGGGTGACAGGATCATATGGGGACTGGTGGTCCTTTTCATGATTTATTCATTGCTGGCTGTCTACAGCTCATCGGTAAGCGTTGCATACCTCAAGCATGGCGGAAACACCTCTTATTTCCTGAGAAGCCAGTTTTTTATGCTGATACTCAGTTTGGTAATCATTGTCGTAGTGCATTATCTGCCTTACAGGATCTATTCTTCGATGGCCGGATTAATACTTCTGTTTTCTGTTGCATTGCTGATCCTGACATTTGCGATAGGAGCCAGGGTAAATGAAGCCGTTCGTACTATTGAAATACCAGGAACAGGATTCCGCCTTCAGACCTCTGATGTCGCGAAGGTAGCCCTTGTTCTTTATCTGGCGAGGGAACTATCCAGATTCCAGGGTGAGCTCAACAATTTCATGCTGGTGACAAGACGTCTTATGCTGCCTGTTGCAGTCATTTGTGCTCTTATCATGCCAGAGAACCTTTCGACAGCTATGATGGTTTTTGGTATCAGCATGATAATAATGTTTATAGGAAGGGTTCCCTTCAAATATCTTCTTGCTTATGTCGGAATTGCCGTTGCAGGAGTCATTTTATTTGCATTGCTGCTTGGTATTTTTACCGAGAAAAACAGGGTGCAGGTTTGGAAAAACAGGATTGAGAATTTCTTTTCAGGGAAGGTGAATGAGGATGCTGATTACCAGTCGAACCAGGCAAAAATAGCCATCTCAACAGGGGGTTTATTCGGGAAGGCCCCTGGCAAGAGTACTCAGCGGAATATGCTTCCCCAGTCAAATTCAGATTTCATCTTTGCAATTATTATAGAAGAATACGGATTGCTGTTTGGAGCTATTCCTTTAATACTTGCATATATGATATTGCTGTTCAGGGGTATCATGATAGTTAAAAAATGTGAGACCGCGTTCCCTGCTTACCTCGTAATAGGACTGATTATTATGATAACAGTCCAGGCTATGCTTAATATGCTGGTAGCGGTGGGACTCTTCCCTGTAACGGGCCAGACACTGCCAATGGTAAGCTGGGGGAGGACCTCAGTTCTTGTGATGAGCTTTTCCATAGGGGCGATCCTGAGTGTAAGCAGGGTAGTAAATGCAAGAATAAAGCAGGAAGAATTGCCTGAAGAGGAAAAAACTGACGAAGGAGAAAAGATATATGAACCTGCAAAGGCATAAAAGGGTGATCATCAGCGGAGGAGGTACCGGTGGACATATTTTCCCGGCAATTTCCATTGCCAATGCTTTGCGCAGGCTCGACGGGGATATTGAAATCCTTTTTGTGGGGGCAGAAGGCAGGATGGAGATGGAAAAAGTGCCTGCGGCAGGTTACAGGATAATAGGACTTCCCGTGGCCGGTATCGACCGGAAACATATTTTCAGGAATATTCTCAGTGTTAATAAAACTTTTTAAAAGCCTTAAGCTGGCAAGAAAAACAATAAAGGATTTTAATCCGGATGTCGTCGTGGGTGTCGGAGGGTATGCAAGCGGTCCGGTATTAAAGCAATCTGAAAGGCTGGGAATACCGGTCCTTATCCAGGAACAGAACAGTATATGCGGGAGTAACCAACAAACTGCTCGCCGGAAAGGCCTCTGTTATTTGTGTAGCCTACGACGGAATGGACAAGTACTTCCCTGCTGGCAGGGTTGTCAAAACGGGCAATCCGGTGCGTCAGAATTTCGATAACATTGGTCAGCTTCGCGACGAAGCACTTGGATTTTTCAATCTCAAGAAAGATTTGCCTGTAATTCTCATTCTTGGAGGATCGCTTGGTGCAGGAAAAATTAACAAGCTCCTTTCTGACAATATTATAACGGTCAAAAATTCGGGTTACCAGTGGTTATGGCAAACCGGAAAATATTATTATGAAAATATCAGAAAGATTGTAACGGAATCTCTTCAGGCAAATATCGCTGTTCATCCGTTTATTGACAGAATGGACCTGGCATTAGCGCGGCAGATGTAATTGTTTCAAGGGCCGGGGCAGGAACAATCTCGGAACTGTGCCTTGTCGGGAAACCTGTCATCCTTGTGCCTTCTCCAAATGTTGCAGAGGATCACCAGACAAGAAATGCACAGCGCTTGCAGGAAGGATGCCGCTGTTGTAATTGCTGACGATAGGTCGAAAAACTGCTTGTGAATGAGATGATAAAGCTTGTTTCTGATACTCAAAGGAAGAAGATGCTTTCGGAAAATATCTCCAAGATGGCAGAACGTGATGCCGATATTACGGATAGCAAAAGAAGTACTTAAACTGACAGGAAAATGATTGACCTCAAAAATATAGAAGGAATTTATTTTGTCGGGATCGGAGGTATCGGCATGAGCGCCCTTGCTTTATATTTTGAGCGGGAGGGTTCTCAATTGCCGGATATGACAGGTCGGAGACAACCATAACAGAATGCTTGACCGATAATGGCTGCATAATTACATATGAGGATAATGTTGAGAATATCCCTCTCCTGTTCAGAAATGTTCCGGAAAAGAGAGAGTGCTGATCGTGGTTTATACTCCGGCCATTCCTTCTGATAACAAGGTAATTTCATTTTTCAGAAAGAACGGATACCGGCTGTATAAGAGGTCCGAGATCCTCGGGGAAATCTCATCACGGACCAGATACCCTGGCTATTGCAGGTACACACGGAAAAACTACGGTATCGACAATGATGGCCCACCTGCTGAAACAATCACATGTTGATTGTTCAGCATTTCTCGGCGGCATTTCAAAGAACTATAATACCAACCTCCTTGTTGGAGAAAGCGAATATACTGTCATTGAGGCTGATGAATACGACAGGTCATTTCTCAGGCTTGATCCGCTTATGGCAGTAGTTACATCTGTTGATGCTGATCACCTTGATATCTATGGCGACAGGGAGTCAATGATAAAGGCATATAATGAATTCTGCGGCAAAATAAGACAGGGTGGCAAATTATTCATAAACCATAAGATCAGGGAGAGGATAAAAATTCCTGAAGGCGTCAGCGGATACACTTATGGATCGGAACCGGGCTCTGATTTCAGGGCTTTTGAGATACAGCACTTAAAAGATTACTACAGTTTTAATCTTCTGACACCTGATGGTGTAATAAGTGATCTTCATTTCCCTTTCCCCGGAATAATAAATATTGAAAATCTTACCGCTGCGATTGCAATTGCTCTGAATTGCGGTGTGACTGAACAGGAGATACGAAAAGCAATTATTCTCTTTCAGGGAGTCAGAAGACGATTTGACATAAGGATAGACCTTCCGGGACTTACATACATTGATGATTATGCTCATCATCCTGAAGAGATAAAAGCATGCATAAACTCTGTCAGGGAGTATTTCGCCGGCAGGAAAATTACTGGGATATTCCAGCCGCACCTTTACTCGCGGACCCGCGATCATGCGGCAGGATTTGCAGAAATCCTCGATGAACTTGATGAGACTTTGCTTCTCCCTGTCTATCCTGCGCGGGAAAAACCAATCCCCGGTGTAAATTCCGAGATGATTTTTAACTAGATGAAATCAGCAAGGAAGAGGATGGTGAAGATGGAAGACATTCCTGAATGCCTTGATATAAGCAATCTGGATGTGCTTCTCACTATAGGTGCGGGAGATATTGATAAGCTTGTTGTCCCTATTGAAGAAAAGATTAAAACTATTAGCGGATTATGAGCAGGATATTAAAAATACTATTGCTTGTACCGACATTATATCTTGTGGTAATGCCTGTTTACTACTCCAATGGGCCCATTCAAAGCCATGCAGCAGGATAAAGATTACAATTGTTGATTCATCTCAATATCATTTTGTTACAAAAAAAGATATTCAGAATACGATTATCAGTGACAACGGAAACCTCATCGGTAAACCGGTTAGGGAAATCAGCGTTGCTGACATTGAAAAGACAATGACCAGGTACAGAGAGCTGAAAGACAGCTGAAGCCTATATCGAATTGACGGGATCCTTCATGTATATGCTGATCAGCGCACCCCGATTATGAGGTTGATGCCAAATGACGGGGGCGACTATTATGTCGATACCGAAGGAGTGGTTGTAAGAAGAAGGAACCTTTATACGCCCCGGTTACATATTGTCGGAGGTAATATTAACATCAGCCAGGCAATGATGAATGGAGTAAGCGTTCTGGATACCAGTATAAAAAATTCCATTCTGAAAGATATATATTACCTCGTCAGTTATATCAATAAAGACGATTTCTGGTCAGCACAGATCGATCAGATCTTTGTTGACGGCAATGATGAGATTGACCTGATACCCAGGGTAGGGAATCATACGGTTCACCTCGGGAGCGCAGTCAATTATGAAGAAAAGCTGAAGAATCTTGAAGTATTCTATGATAAGGTCCTCCCTGAAGTGGGATGGAATAAGTATTCGACTATAAATCTGGCATTCAGGGATCAGATAGTATGTAAACGCAGATAACAGAAAAACCATATTTCAGACTATGAACAAAAAGGAACAGTATGTAGCAGCAATCGACATCGGAACCACAAAAATTGTGGCCATTGTCGGAAAGAAAAACGAGAATGGTAAAATTGAGATTCTCGGGCTCAGCAAAGCTCCTTCCAAAGGAGTGAAAAGAGGAGTGGTCCAAAACATTGAGGAAACAGTCAATGCAATTCAGACAACCGTTGAGGATGTCCAGAAGCTATCAGGTGTTATGTTTTCCGAAGTATTTGTAGGGATTGCAGGTCAGCATATAAAAAGCCTGAAAACCCGCGGATATATAATGCGCGATTCATTTGAGGATGAAATAAAAAAAGAGGAGGTCTTCAAGCTTATAGAAGATATGTACAAGATACATGTCGACATAGGAGAGGAGATAATTCATGTGATCCCCCAGATTTTTATCATCGACAATGAAACAGGCATAAAGAGTCCGATAGGTATTTGTGGCAGGCGTCTTGAGGCAAATTTCCATATTGTGATCGGGCAGGTTGCCGCTGCCAAGAATATCGAAAAATGCATCAGCAGGGCGAATCTGAGTGTAAAGGATATGATCCTTGAGCCACTGGCATCGGCAGATGCTGTTTTGACAGAGGATGAAAAAGAGGCGGGTGTTGTGCTGGTTGATATCGGCGGTGGAACAACCGACCTTGCAGTTTATTATGATAATATAATCAGGCATACTGCAGTGATTCCATTCGGAGGGAATGTTATAACAAAGGATATAAAGGAAGGATGTGCAATTCTTCGACCGCCATGCGGAACAGCTTAAGATTCAGTACGGTTCTGCTCTTGGAGATATTGCTCCTGAAGATAAAGTTGTTTCGATTCCGGGCATCAGCGGCAGGGACCCGAAAGAGATCTCATTCAAGAGCCTGGCTTATATAATCCAGTCAAGAATGGAGGAGATAATTGATATTGTGAATTTTGAGATCCAGAATTCGGGTTATGCCGACAAACTTGCAGCAGGTATGGTTATTACAGGTGGTGGTGCAATGCTGAAACATCTTCCGCAGCTGATGAAATTCAAAACTGCAATGGATGTCAGAATAGGTCTATCCGAATGAACATCTTGCAGGCTCCGGAAGGAATGAGATAAATCAGCCGATGTATGCAACAAGCGTTGGATTGATAATGCGGGGATTTGAATATCTCGAAACTTATAAAAAGTCGTTTAATGCCGGTACGAAAGAAGATTTTGTAAAGATAAGAAAACCGGTCGTCGAGAAGGTTGAGCAGGAAATCACCGAAGATGTTAATGATGACCCTGAAACAACATTGACGGAGGAAAAAGTACCGCTTACAGAAAAGATTAAACAGATGCTCTCGAAAATGTTTGAAGTAGAAGATCAGAAGATTAATTAGTTGAAAATATGGTTTGACTCTAAACAGAGTACTGTTCGTAAACAATTTAATACTAGCACAATGACAGACGATATAATGAATTTTGATCTTCCGGTTGAGAGATCATCACTTATTAAGGTTATAGGAATTGGCGGTGGCGGGAATAATGCCGTAAATCATATGTACGAAAAAGGCATCAAGGATGTGAACTTCGTGATTTGCAATACCGACCATCAGGCTCTTGCCAGAAGCCCGGTCCCGATAAAGGTCCAGATTGGCGAATCGATAACGGAAGGTCGTGGTGCCGGCAGCAAACCTGAGATTGGACGTAAGGCTGCTATGGAAAACATTAAGCAGGTTATGGATGCCATCTCGGGTAATACCAAAATGGTGTTTCTTACGACCGGAATGGGTGGAGGTACAGGTACCGGTGCGATCCCGGTTATTGCCAAAGCCTGCAAGGATGCCGGATTGCTTACAATTGCCGTGGTCACAATCCCATTTAAATCTGAGGGGAAGATCCGTATAAGGTATGCTATCGATGGTATTACCGAGCTAAAGGATAATGTAGATTCACTTCTTGTAATTAACAATGAAAAGCTGCGGGAAATTTATGGTGACCAGGGAGTCTCAACTGCATTTGCCAAAGCTGATGATATTCTCACAACCGCCGTAAAGGGAATTGCTGAAATAATTACGGTTGCCGGGTATATTAATGTCGATTTCGCTGATGTTGAGACAGTAATGAAAGATTCAGGTGTTGCTATTATGGGAATGGGTACGGCAGCCGGTGAGAACAGGGCTTTGACGGCTATTGAGAACGCCCTTGCATCACCGCTTCTCAATTCGAATGATATCACAGGCGCAAAAAGCATCCTTATAAACATTTCATCAGGATCGGGGGCCAATGAACTTACAATGGATGAGCTGGGCCAGATAACCGATTATATGTACGAAGCAGCCTCAGAGGATGCTCTCATAATCAGGGGATTATCCCAGGATTTGAATCTTGGGGAGAATATCAGTGTAACAGTGATTGCCACAGGATTTCCTTCAAACAGTATCTTCACTCCATACAAAAAACCGAAACCCAGAAAAGTAGAATTGCTTGCCGATGCCAACACCATTCCACCGCATATTATTCCTGAAAAAGGGGATGATACTTTTACAGTGCACCAGAAATCATTAAATTCGGTAATCTCAACCATTGATGATGAAATCCAGGGCGAGCTGGATTTCAATCTGGAGAATGCCGGTGAGCTGACAGAACTCAGGGGAAGAAAGCAGAAGGATGATATTGATGAAAAGGAGAACCGCGAGACAACCCTTCAGAAGGTGAAACACATGCAGAACTTCTTCAAGAAGGAA
Organism: uncultured Bacteroidales bacterium; assembly: GCA_963702415.1. GTDB lineage: Bacteria > Bacteroidota > Bacteroidia > Bacteroidales > VadinHA17 > LD21. The sequence continues at coordinate 75,090 of CAVPCP010000013.1, forward strand.
GGCCTCTCAAACAAGATCATAAAGGATAATATTGAAACCTTTGAAGATGTCCCCGCTTATGTAAGAAGGAATATGTCGCTTGGACCAAAAGAGAAGGAGAATGACAGCAAGGTTTCAAAATTCACTTTGTCATCGGGCGATGGTGAGGAACCGGTTCTGAGGGAGAATAATGCATACCTCAACGACAACGTTGATTAAGAAATTGATCAGCCCCTTCCCCCTACCTTGCTTCGCCGTAGCGGCTACGCAAAGGCGAAGAAGGGGGTTTCTTAATATGTTGATATTCAGCAAGTCCCCTTTAAGGGATTTAGGGGCGCATAATAATGAAAGTAGGGGCGTTGCATGCAACGCCCCTACAATTTGTACATCCAACACCCCTGCCAGTTTTATAATAAATCGTGCATAATTCCTATATTTGCCGCTGATGAGGCGAAATATTGCGATATTACTGATTCTTGGCTCTACATCAGTTCTGGCTGCACAGACTCAGGATACAATAAAACCAAAAATTCTGAAGCAGTGGAATCTCTCTTCCGATTTCACTGAAGAAGTAATTATCCCCTTCGATACTGTTTTTTCGCTTTTTAATCAGTACAGGCTTGCTGATAAATATTCTCCGCTTAATGCCACCCTTGGCAGCTATGGATTGCCATTCTACCAGATAAACTTTTTTGACAGGGTTACGGATCCTGATAAGTACCTTTTCAATAATTATTATCCCCTCATGTATCAGCCTGAAAAGTACGTTTTTATGAATACTCAGGTGCCATTTACAGAGGCTGTATGGTCCTATGGCGGACAGCGTGATTTTGCTGACCAGACCTTCAGGGTCAGGCATTCCCAGAATGTTAACCGGTACCTTAACTTCGGTCTTGTTTTTGATATAGTTTATAATCTTGGGCAATACCCCTATCAGAGAGCCGACGACAAAAATTTCACATTTTACAGTTCATATACCGGAGAAAAGTACAAATACTATTTTGCTACCGGGATAAATAACCTGACCTCATTTGAAAACGGCGGCATTCAGGATGAAAGCCAGCTGGAAATCTTCGATACCCGAACTGTTGCTGTAAATCTTGGAGGACTGAATAAAGCAAAAAGCATTCTAAGGAACAAGAATCTGCTTCTGGTGCAGCGGTATACCGTCGGAAATAAACCCCGTCCGGTAATTGACAGCACGGCTGCAATGAAGAATACCTTCAGGTTAAGCGGTACTTTTTCACATATTTTAGTTCTAGACGGTAACAGGCGGACATACTCTGATGATTCACCCGAATCAGGATTTTATGATTCAATTTACATAAATAAGGATTTCACATTTGACTCCCTTTATGCCAGGAGCATCAAGAACACGATAAGGTTTGATTTTGCTACGGATGAAACACGAAAATTCAGGTTAGGAGGAGGTGCAGGAATCAGGAACGAGCTATTTAAATACAGTCAGATAGTGCCGACACATGATACTCTTCAGGCTGATACGTCAATCTGGAAAAACAGCAACAACGTTCTGACAGGCAAATTGTACAGTGATATCGGCGATAAATTCCGCTGGATTGCAACAGGGGAACTTTTCCTGACAGGTTACAGGGCAGGTGATTTTAATATTAACGGTGTAATTTCAAAATCATTCGGCTGGAAAAAGGGACTTGCTTCCTGGAACATAAATGGATCAATTGCAAACAGGCAGCCATCATTCTGGTATGAGCAATGGGGAAGCAATCATTTTGAATGGCATAATAATATTAACAAGGAATTCAGGATTGACCTTGGGACAACCTTCTCTTATCCGGCACGTGATGCAGTGTTGCGGTTTAACTATGCAATAATAGATAATTATACGGGGTTCGATACCCTGGCATTGCCTGCGCAGCATACGGGGGGACTTTCGGTTGCATCTCTCTATGCGAGAAAAGACTTCAGAGCCTGGAAGTTTCATCTTTCTGCCGACCTGCTTGTACAGCAAAGCAGTAATAATGAAGTACTTGACCTTCCGCTTTTTACAACAAAGACAGCAGGCTATTTCGAACATCTCTTCAATTTCAGAAAAACAAATGGTCAGTTAAACATGCAGATAGGAGCTGAGGTTCTGTATCATACCTTATACCATGCTTATTCCTATATGCCATCGACCGGTAGGTTTTACAATCAGGACCAGGTCGAGACCGGCAATTATCCCTTTATAAATGTATTTCTGAATCTCAAACTTAAAAGGACACGGATCTTTCTTATGTTCGATCATGTTAACTCCGGGCTAATGGGATACGACTATTACATGGTACCCTACTTACCCCATGAATGTCAGGATGTTCAGGTATGGGCTGGCCTGGACTTTTTATAATTGAAAAATTTTCGTACCTTTGTCCCTTCAAAAATAAGTTTAGTATAACAAAAGGAGACTATTTGATAAAAAAACTATTTATTCTGATATTAATATCGGTCGCAACAATTCTGTCCTGTTCCGATAATCACCCTGAAATACACAAAAAAGATATAGTAGCTTTTGACCTGGATTCAATAAGGGCAAGAGGCAGGATGAACGTTGTTACTGATTTTAACTCGACCAGTTATTTTATATACAAGGGCGAACCTATGGGATTCCATTATGAGCTTCTGAAGGCTTTTTCAGATCATATCGGAGTCGATCTTGAGATAACCACCGAGAATCATCTTGAAGAAGCTTTCGATATGCTTCATACAGGGCGGGCCGATCTTCTGGCAATGGGATTGACAGTCAATGCTTCAAGAAAGAAAGAGATTCAATTTACTGAACCTATTGACAGTACCCGGCAGGTACTGATACAACGGAAGCCGAACAAATGGAAGACTATGTCGTCTTCAATCGTTGAAAGCAGCTTACTGAGGAATCAGACCGACCTGGCAGAAAAAGTCATTTATGTTCAAATTGGGTCGTCGCATGCTGAACGGCTTTATGCAATGGCTGAAGAGATCGGGGAACCAATATCAGTTATAGAAGTGCCCTTCGATTCGGAGATACTGATTCAAATGGTTGATGACGGAGAAATTGATTTTGCGGTTTGTGATGAGAATATTGCAGTTGTAAATTCTACCTATTATCCTGATATAGACGTTAAAACGCCGGTAAGCTTTTCTCAGAACATAGCCTGGGGAATCAGAAAAACACATTCGGTTCAGCTTCAGAAAGAGCTCGATCAATGGATCAGCAACTTCAAAAAGACAAAGGCATTTGCACTTCTTTATGCAAAATACTTTAAAAACTCGCGTTCCAGCACGATTGTAAAGAGCGATTATTATGCTCTGAATACGGGGAAAGTATCACAGTGGGACGATCTGATCAAAACCTACAGCGCGGGCATAAACTGGGACTGGCGGCTCCTTGCTTCCCTGATTTACCAGGAATCAAGATTCATGCCTGATGTTGAATCACCTGTGGGAGCGTACGGACTTATGCAGATTATGCCTGAAACCGGAAAACACTTCGGGATAGATAATACTTCCTCACCACGGAATAATATTAAAGCCGGTGCAAAATATATCAACTGGCTCCATTCCATTTTTGATCCGAAAATACCGGACGAAAATGAAAGGACCCGCTTTATACTGGCATCTTATAATGCCGGTCCGGGCCATATTCTTGATGCGATGAAACTTGCAGAGAAAAATGGCAGGGATCCTTTAATATGGGAGGATAATGTTGCGGTATGGTTGCAGAAGAAATCGGAGCCTAAGTATTATAACGACGCTGTGGTTAAGAACGGTTATTTCAGGGGAAAGGAATCGATTGCTTTCGTCAATGAGATTCTTGACAGGTATGAGCATTACAAGAATATCATACCTGAAAACGATAAGCCTGTTTCATATATCCCGCGCTGACAGCACTCCGGCTTCACGTGCATCCGGTCCCGGCACCCTTGGAAAATCCTTTATCATCCGTCGGATGAGGCCATTTCCCACTGGATAGAAGTACCTGGGAGTCCCTTGAGTATTTCTGTTTTTAATAAATCAAAAACTTATTCATAACGTAGAGCTTCTACCGGATTCCTCGTTGCTGCCCTCCAGCTTTGAAAGCTGACTGTAATTAAGGCAATACCTGCTGCAATTACATCCTGAAAGTACAAAAATCCACCAGCTTATCTCTATCCTGTATGCATAATTCTGCAACCACTTATTCATTATCATCCAGGCAACGGGAGAAGCAATCACAATTGCAATCACGACCCATTTCACGAAGTCTTTATTTAATAATACAAGCACCTGGCTGATCCTGGCGCCATTTGTCTTGCGGATTCCGATCTCCTTGGTGCGTCTGGAAATTGCATAAGCCGATAATCCAGATAAACCGAGGCACGCAATGATTATTGCCAGTATTGAACTTGCAAGAAATAATCCGCTGAAACGCTGGTCAGCCCTGTATTGCTCATTGTAAAAATCGGTCAAGGAAAAAATAATTGAAAGGATTACCCGGATAATGTACGTTCCATACCTTCTCTATTTCAGGTATAAGTTCATTTATTCCCTTTATATTGGCTTTAATGGTATAGAATATATTTGCCGGCTGATTGAAAAATGCGATAGGAGTTGGCAATTCTTTCAATGATTGCTGATTAAAATCATTGATAACAGCCTTTATAATCACCTCCTGTTTGCCTGATCTCAAAATCTTTCCGACGGTGCTCACCGCATCTTTAAATCCGTAATAGGTAAGCGCCGATTCATTTAAAATTATTTTATTGAAATCCTCCTCAATGCCAGTTGCAAAATTATCACCGGCAAGCAGAGTCAGTCCATAAGTGTTAAAAAACATATTATCAGCATAGTAAACATCAATCCTTTTTTCAGTGTTACGTCCTTCCACAGGGATCCCGAAAACACGCGAGTTTTTAATTTCTGTCCCGGGCACATTAGAGGATGCAGTGATGTTGCTGACACCGGACAGGGCTGTTATTTCATTTTTGAATGATTCCAGGCTGTTCATGTACGATTCAAATGTATTGGCCCTGAGGATTCGCGGGCCATCAATTACCACTAATCCCTCTATATTAAAACCCAGGTAATGATGGCGCATGAAATTAACCTGACGAAAAATAGTGATTGTGCAGATAATAAGAATAACAGATATGGTGAACTGGAAAACAACCAATGTATTTTTAAGCCTGACTATCCATTTGGACCCGGTTGGTGATTTTCCTTTTAATACAAGACCGGGAGCAAATTGTGAAATATATATTGCAGGAAGCAATCCGGTGAACAATGATCCTGAAACCAGCAGAAGAAAAAAGAGCAGAATAACAATTAAGTAGTCGATCCGGAGTGGACTTTGCATAACCTGTTTGAAGAAAGGAAGTAAAAGAAGGACTCCGGAAAGACTTATTATCAATGCAATCAGGTTCAATATTGCAGATTCTGTTAAAAACTGGAAAACCAGGTCTTTTTGTAATGCGCCTGATATTTTGCGGACACCAACTTCATGAGCTCTTTCAATTGAACGCGAGGTTGCCAGATTGATATAATTAATAAATGCAATCAACAATACAAGACAGGCAATGATGCCCAGAGAAACAACATTGCGATAATTGCCATTGACCTCCAGTTCGTTACTGACCGATGAATGTAAATGAATATCAGTAAGCTTAACTAATCTAAATTCCAGCAGGAAGAATGCTTCCTTCATGAATTTTCCAATAAAGGTTTCAGGCAGTTGTGGTAGCTTGGCCTGCAATGCTTTGGCATCCGCACCGGGTGTCAGAAGGATATAAGAATAAACCCTTTCGCTTACCCACGAATTATCCCAGGATCTCGAGTTCTTTATCAGGTTTTCATATGAGAGCAAAATATCAAACTTGCAATGAGAATTTTCAGGAATGGATTTAGCAACTCCTGAAACTTCAAAATCGCTGACTCCGTCAATAGTTATCATTTTCCCAATCGGATTTTCATTACCGAAATATTTTCTGGCTGTTTCCTCTGTGATAACGGCATGATTAATTGCAAGAATGCTGGTATCTGCTTTCCCCATTAAGAGTGGAAAAGAAAACAGATCAAAAAAAGATGATTGTGCGTACAGGATGCTTTTCTCTTTGAAGGTTTTGTCTCCATATTTTACAAGACTTTCTGTACGGGAAAACCTAGTATATTCTGTAACCTCAGGAAAAGCGTTTTTTATTTCTTTTCCGACAGCACCTGATCCTGATGCAGAATGCTGTTCCAGAATTCCTTCTTCATACAGGAGATAATCTACCCTGTAAATGTTATTCGCATTCTTGTGAAACTTATCATACGAAGTTTCTGCTTTTATCCATAACATAATCAGAATAAAAGCGGTTATCCCGATTGTCAATCCTAAAAGATTAATGATGAAATATCCCTTGTTCGACTTGAGATTTCTTAATGTAAGAATCAGGTAGCTTTTTATCATGAATTCTTTTTACCTATAAATTTAAGTAAAAGTTCTCATTCATATCTCAATGCTTCTACCGGATTCCTCGTTGCTGCCCTCCAGGTTTGCCAACAAAAGCCACCCCTAAATCCCCCAGCCTTGCTCCGCCGTAGCGGCTACGCGAAGGCGAAGGGGGGACTTTGAATTCGTATTTTAATCTGACTTTCAATTCTTTCGGCAATATCTTTTTAATTGTTTTCAACTTCTGAATTTATAAATCTTAAGCCCCCCTTGGGGGGTTGGGGGGTGGATTATTCATACCTGAGTGCCTCTATGGGATTTCTCGTTGCTGCCCTCCAGGTTTGCCAGGTTACCGTAAATAATGCAATACCAAGTGCAAGCAATCCGGCCAGAGCAAATATCCACCAGCTGATTTCTGTTCTGTATGCAAAGCCCTGCAGCCATTTATGCATTGAATACCATGCAACAGGTGTGGCAATGACGAAGGCAATAATTACCAGAATTACCAGATCTTTGTTTAGCAGGGCCATCACCTCTGCCGGTCCGGCACCATTTATTTTTCGGATTCCGATTTCTTTTGTCCGCCGCTGGCAGGAAAAAAGAGACATTGTAAAAATTCCAAGGCAGCATATGATAATAGCGCATCCTGCAAACAGGGAAAAGGTTCTTTGAAACCGGAGTTCCGACAGATACATGTTTCCGACTGCCTGGTCAAAAAAGCTTATTTCAACCGGGAAAGAGGGTGATAATTGTATAACAATTTCCTTCAAATCCTGAATAACACTGTTCAAAGAACTTAGGGTTACTGCCCGGAGTTTTACGAGACAATATGAAGCATATGATTCATTTCTGATAACAAGAGGGACTATAGGCTGACTTACAGACTGGAAATGGAAATCTTTTATAACCCCGATGATTTCAAAAGTACGTTTCCCCATTTGAAATCTGATCCCCAAAGGATTGATGATATTATGCTCCCGGACAAATGTTTCGTTGACCAAAACTTTTTCTTTATCCAGGGAAAAATCGTCAGTATAAAATCGACCAGAGGCCAGATGTAATCCTGTAATTCCAAAAAATGCGGCATCAGCGCTGAATGTGTCAAAATTCAGCTTCTTCTTTTCCCCGTCCAGATCCAGGCCGACACTCCATTGTGAAATATCGTTACCAGGGTAGAACTGGGTAAAGGAAACACCACCGACAGCAGGTTTCTCCATCAGTAGCTCTTTGAGAACATCTTTCTTCTCGTTCAGCTGGGGAGTTAGCTTTATCACTATAATATTTTCCTGATTCAAACCCAGATTTGTGCTCCCGAACCTGACCTGTTTTTGAACCAGTACAGTAAATGCAATCAATACAATGGCAATGGAGAACTGGACAGTAACAAGAACACCCCGATAAGAGAAATTTGATTTGCCAGACGATGCTGTATTTTGCAGATTATCAATAGCTTTTGAGTAAGATATCTTCAAAGCCGGAATTATACTTAAAATAGAGCTTAAAATGATGATAGATGCCAGTGATGCCAGGATAAAGTAAGGTGAAGAAGTCAGTTCCGGATTATAATATATCCCCGTGTATCTGTATATAAATGGATTGATCATATTCACTAAATAGAATGCAATCAGCAGAGCAGCAAGGAAGAAAATAAAAGATTCAAAAAGAATACTAAAAAGTATCCCTGACTGCCTGGCACCGATAATCTTCCTGACACCGGTTTGTTTGATTTTTTCCAGCCATTGCGAAGATGATATATTTATGAAGTTGACCAGGGCAATAATCAATACAAGTAGTGCTACCAATACAAGTATCATAACTTTCCTTTTATCACCGTTTACCAGGTAATCATTTCCAAAAAGCATGAATTTTGAAAAGTAAACCTTATTCAATGGAACCAGTTTTGCGGATTCATACTCTTTTTGGAAATCTTCCGGGATTATTTCCAGAATAGTCTTTTCTGCTCTTACAGGATCTGTCTCCTTATTTAAAAGTAGAAAGGTCTGGAAATCACACCAACCCCATTCTGTGAACTCCCCGCCTTCCCCCTGAATAATTTTCTGGGTGGACATAGAGGAAACTGCACTGAAAGCGAGACATGAATTGGCATCAGGTTCTGTTATTATTGCCTTTACAGTGAGCTCTTTGCTGTTGTTTAGCTTTAAGATTTTTCCAACGGCCTTTTCCGGCCCGAAAAGCTTATATGCCAGGGTTTCCGTTAGAACTATAGTCATGGGTTCTTTCAGAGCAGCTTCAGGATCTCCTTCGACAACATTGTAAGTAAAAAGTTTAAAAAAATCTTTGTCGGCAAATAAAAGATCAGAAGCTAAAGGCTCTCTGTTTTCTGCCTGAAATACCGGAGGTTCCCATGTGCCGGCTATCCTGACAGAATATTCGACTCCCGGAACTTTTATATCGATATTATCCTTGAGAACTCCGGGTGTATAAATCCGATCATCTGAGGGAAGATATAAAAATACATTGTCACCGTTCTCATGAAAATTATCAGTTGTAAGTTCACTGTAACAAAAAGCCGACAAAAAAATCACCAGGGTCAGACTTATTGCCAATCCCAGAAAATTGATAACGTGGGTAACAGGGTTACGGATGAAATTGCGGATTATCGATTTAAACGGATTTTTCATAATTCTTAATCCTGTTTTGATAGTCTGTCATTATTAATGCTACAAAACCACCCCTAAATCCCCCAACCTTGCTCCGCCGTAGCGGCTACGCGAAGGCGAAGGGGGGACTTTGAATTCGTATTTTAATCTGACTCTCAATTCTTTCGACAACATCTTTTAAAATGTTTTCAACTTCTGAATTTGTAAATCTTAAGCCCCCCATGGGGGGTTTGGGGGTGGATTATTCATATCTGAGAGCTTCTACCGGATTCCTCGTTGCTGCCCTCCAGCTCTGCCAGCTTACAGTTAATAAGGCTATTCCCATCGCTATTACTCCTGCAAGTGCAAAAATCCACCAGCTAAGTGTGGTTTTATAGGCAAACCCATGCAAATACTTTTTCATAATAAAATAAGAGAGCGGAACTGCTATAAAAAATGCGATCATGATCCATCTTAAAATGCTCCAGTTGAGAATTCTTATAATATCCGTGATTTTTGCTCCGTGTACTTTTCTTACACCGATCTCTTTTGTCTTTTGCCGTGAGATAAAATGGATAATACCAAATGTCCCCAGACAGGAAAGAATTATTGACATTATGGCAAATACACGTATTATAAATGCCGTCTGCATTTCGGATTTGTAAAGTGTGTCAAGCCATTCATCATAGAAATGGTATTCAAAAAGAAATTCCGGACATATTTCATTCCATACTTTTTTGATATAATCTATTGTCCCGGAATAATCGCCCGGCAGAATACGGCAGGTCAAATAATTTACCCCAAAATGATCTGAACATTCAAATACGGTTGGAGAAACCGGCTGGTTAAGTTTTTCAACATTAATATCCTTTATCACACCAACAACATTAAGAGAGTTTTTTTCTATTTCAGACGCACTTGCTCGTCCGAATGCCTGTTCGGGAGTCGGGATACCTCTTAATACTTTTCCTTCAATCGACTCCCATCCGGTAAGCCTGAATGCCGACTCATTTATAATCACCGATTTCTTCCAGTCTCTTTCTTCAAAGCCTCTTCCCTGAAGGAATTCGGCATTATAAACCTTGAAAAAATCGGGATCGACGGTAAAACTCGGGAGACTGCCTTCGTACCCGTATTTCTCACGAGGTTCGTTCCACATATCCCAGAGAGCAACCTGTCCGGGGATACCATGCGAAACGGCACATGCTTTTACATAGGGATTATTCAGTAATTTTTGTTTGATTAGCGGAAGCTTATCCTTTATTTCCCACGGAACCATTATATTGACAAGCTGCTCCCTGGTAAATCCCAGATCCTTGGTGGTTAAAAGATTGTTCTGACGGGTCATGACAAACAGCGAAACAATCATTACTATTGAGATTAAATACTGAAATACGGATAATCCGCTTTTCATCTGCAGTTTCCCCTTTATTCCGGTATGGCCGAATAAGGAAGCCGGTTTAAACCTGGAAACAATAAAGGCTGGATAAAAGCCTGCCAGAAGAGCAACTGCAAGAACTCCGGGAATGACCACCAGAATATTTGGAAACCTCAGTGCGGCGAGAACTGGAAAATCCTTTTGGATCAGCGAAGAGAAGGGAACTTTCAGGAGAAATGATAAATATATTCCAAGTGCAAATGCTATTAAAATTACTGTAATTGCTTCGAAAACAACTTGTAAGAATATTTCTTTTCTCCCGGCACCTGCCACCTTCTTAATGCCAATCTCTTTTATCCGGCCCAGATGACTGGAGGTAAACAGGATCACAAAGTTTAAAATCGATATCAAAAGTATTAATATTGTTACTGTGCTGAAAAGTAATATTGACATTAGGTTAGCATGGAGTGTTTTGCTTGTATGGTTATTAGTCATTGGACTTAAGTAGGATTTCTTAAATGGCAGCAGCTTAAAAGGTTGCTTCATATAATGATCCTGCGAATAATCCTGTGTGATCATCTTTCCAAGCCTTACCGGATCGCTTTTCACGTTTATCATGAAGAAATACCGTGAATAGTAGATATTTCTTCTTAATTCTCCCCCGAGAACATTCACATTTTTCCAGGAAATGACAGCCTGTGCCTGGATGCTGGAATTCTCAGGAAGGTCATCATAAACCGCACTGATGATAAAGTCCTTCCTGTGCTGGATGTTTATCGTTTTCCCGATGGGATCTGAATTACCGAAAATTGTTCTTGCAAGTGATGAGCTGATTGCCAGACTGTTTATTGCGGGAAGAGGTTCTTCCCTATTGCCATCGATGATATTCAATGAAAAGATCCTGAAAAAGTCATTGTCGGTTTTGACAAGGTTTGTTATTCCATAAGGAGATTTTTCATGAACAATTTCCATAGGTCCGTTATCGTACCGGCATATCATTTCTATTTCAGGGTACCTTACTTTTAATTCCTGGAGCTTGTCGCCTCTGAATGTCGTAATTCCCTTTTCCACACATAACCGATAAATCCTGTTGATCTCAGGGAACGATTTATCATATTCTGTTTCATTGAAAACATAGGAAGCAAGAAGTAATGCGATAGCCAGGCTGAATGAAAATCCTGCAATTATTACAAATCCCGACACAGGATTCCTGATAAGATTTCTGATCGTGATTTGTAAATAATATTTCATATCATAATTATTGTAAGAGCTTCTATTTACCTTGTTACTTCGATCTCTGGATCTCCGCTCTCCTCACTATTCATACCTGAGTGCCTCAACCGGATTCCTTGTTGCTGCCCTCAGACTCTGCCAACTTACTGTGATAACTGCCACAATAACAGCTGAAAAACAGGCAGATGCAAATATCCACCAGCTCAATTCAGTTTTATATGCAAACCTGTCTAGCCATTGTGAGTAAAGGTAAACAGATGCTGGAACAGAAATCACCATTGATAACAGAATCCATTTTACAAAATCAGCATTCAGCATCAGCAGAATTTCGGATATTGATGAACCATTTACTTTTCTGATACCAATCTCTTTTTTTCGTTTTGCAATGGCTTTAAGAGAGACGCCGAACAGGCCCATTACAGAAAGAATAGTTGCAATCAAAGCGAATGCTCCAATAATACGTGACTGATCTCTTTCGCGCCCGTAAAAATTGCTGACCTGATCAGTAAGATACCTTATTTCAAAAACCTCATCCGGTGAGACCTGGGAATATAATTCCCTCAGTCGTTTTTTGACTGCATCATCATTCATACCATTGGTCTTAATGGCAATAAGTCCCATTTTTGCAGGATTCTGCTGAAGAATTACCATGGGTTCGATAAGGGTATGAAGTGAATGGACGTTAAAATCCTTTACAATTCCTCTCACCCTGAATACCAGGATATTTTCCCCGGCTTTTACATTATGCTTTTTTGCTGAAGATTCATTGATCAGAACCTCAGTGATTCCGGGCTTGTAAGGACCGAATGGAGATCCATCAATAACCTTAATATCAAGGAGCTCTGTCATACCTTCTCCCATTATCAGTCCATCGAACCTAACTTTCTCGCCTTCAGCTGTCGCCAGGTTGATAGGCAGATAATTACCAAAGGGAGGTATGAATGATCCTCCGGCTGTATTTATCACACCGGGTATCTTTTCAATCTCATCGCTTATTGTCAAAAAGCTGTTTCTTAATTCGTCTGTATTAAGATCGGCTACCATGATGTTTTCAGGATTCAATCCAGTATAACCCGACATTGAGTATTTTATCTGTTTTGTCACTACAATTACCCCGCATACAAGTATAATATAAATTGTAAAGTGAAGAACCAGGAATGAGTAATTCCACCTGTTCGATCTGTCTGACTGATGGATCCTTCCCGAGAGAAGATTAAGAGCTGGAATACGTGAGTATTTTAAACCAATCAGCCAACCTGCAAGTATCCCGGTGAGAAGCACCACTATTATAAGCAAAAGCCATAGTATAGGACTAAGGAAGACCTGGTTAGTCAATGTTTTGTTTAAAGTGTCATTAATAAAAGTTATGCTGTAGTCAATAACAAAAGTTGATGGAATAAGGCTCATAATCACAATAAAACATGATTCCAGTATAATCATCCTCCGGATCTTTCCCTGATAGGCACCGAATACTTTCCTTGTCCCAATCTCATGGATCCTGTCCGAAACCCCGGCACGTGCCAGGAGTACATAGTTGGTGACAGAAATTAACAATATCATGATCGAAATTGCTACATAATATTTCAATTCTTCGGGGTTTCCCTGCCTAAGGTAATATACTCCGCCAATATCGCGCGATCCAAGGTAAATTTCTGAAACGCGCTGTAATTTGAATTGAAGTTCGTCCTTGTTTTCAATGTCAATGAATTCCTTGTACTTTTCCATTTTAACGGAGAGCTCATCTGGTTCTGCATTTTTGTCGAGAACAACATATGAAATGAATCCTGTGTACCTCCAGTCAAAAGAGTGAATCTCTTCATTCCCAAAATCTCCCAGGGATTTCTGGAATTGCCTGAACATTTTATCAGACAGCTTTATATCGGCTATAAATGATGGATTAAGTGTTGAATTCGGAGGGAAGCTTTTATATACTCCCGAGATAATAAGCTCCGAAAATCCATCGGTAAACTTAACCGGGAGAACAGAACCTATCGGTGAACTATTCCCGAAATACCTCATTGCCGATTCATCAGAGATTGCAACTTCGCTGACTGAGCTGGCAGGAACGCCAGAAAGAAATTTTATTCCCGTTATCCTGAAGATTGAAGGATCTGCAAAACCAAAATTCTGTGCTCTGGCCATCTCGTTTTCAGGTGTCTTGATCTGCAGGGAATTATCCTGGTAATATCTGAAAAAGTCTTTAACCTCAGGAAACTCCTGTGACATTATTTCAGGTAAAGGATAAGGCGTTTGTCCCGATGTCCCTAAAATTATACGATACACATTCTTGTGTTCCGGAATGAAAGTATCGAATGATTTTTCATGAATTATAAGGGCTATTAAAACTATTATGCATCCAAGTCCGATCCCTAAACCAAGAATACTGATCGCTGAAGGAACTTTATTCCGGAGGATGCTTCTTATTGCTGTTCTTAATTCAGATACCATCATAATGAAATTATTTTAATGTTTTTTTTGTTAATATTTCCTTATAAATCAAAAATGCTTCGATCCCCGGAGTTATTTCATTCTCAGGCTTTGTTAACTCAAATTTGTTCTTCATACAAAATTCTTCAGCCATAATTATGCCATTCTTGTATGTAATAGATATTCAAACATATGACAATTTAGTCTTTGTGATAAGGTAAATATATTTTACAATATAATGTAAAAATATTTTACAGACAATTGACTTTCTCCTGGTTATCTGGTACATTTGGTAGAAGATTGCGACTTTATTTTAGGATTTAGACCAAAAAAAACAGGGACTAAAGTCCGTGGAAAGTAGTGGCCGGTACTTAAACCGTCAGCTGAAGCTGACGGTAATTGAAATGGTAAATAGAAGCAAATATTATTGTAAATTAAAGCAGGTATATGCAGAATCTCAAGGGCAACATACTAATTGTAGATGACAATAAAAGCATCCTGAGCGCGCTCGATATCCTTCTAACTCCTGTGTTCGGTGAGATCACTTCACTTTCAAATCCCAATCTGATAACTACCGAACTGGGAAAGAAGGATTATAACCTTGTGGTCCTTGATATGAATTTCAGCGCAGGAGTAAATACAGGCAACGAGGGGATATTCTGGCTCAATAAGATCAAGGAAACAAATCCTGAAATATCAGTAGTGATGATCACCGCCTATGGAGACATTGACACTGCTGTGAGGGCATTGAAGGCCGGGGCATCTGATTTCGTGCTTAAACCATGGGATAACGAGAAACTCCTGGCCACACTCAGTCTTGCATTAGAGCTGAACCTTTCCAGAATTGAGGTAAAGAACCTGAAAGAGAGAGAAAATGGGTTAAAAAAGGAAATTAACCGTGACCATAGATTCATCATGGGTTCATCACCCGAACTGATGAGGGTGTTTAATCTTGTAAGGAAGGTTGCAAAAACTGATGCAAATGTTCTGATCACTGGCGAGAATGGTACAGGAAAGGAACTTATTGCGCAGGAGATTCACCGCCTCTCGGCCAGGGCCAGGGAAGTCATGGTAAGTGTTGATATCGGGTCGTTAAGTGAGACTCTGTTCGAGAGTGAGCTGTTCGGGCATGTAAAAGGTTCGTTTACAGATGCCCGCGAAAACCGGCAGGGAAAATTCGAAACAGCCGATAAGGGAACTCTTTTTCTTGATGAAATTGGAAATCTGTCCTTTCATCTTCAGGCTAAGCTCCTGGCTGCAATTGAGAACCGGCAGATTACGCGCCTGGGATCAAACCAGCAAATACCCGTTGATATCAGGCTGATCTGTGCAACCAATAGGAACATTGAAAGCATGGTTAAAGACGGACTCTTCAGGGAAGACCTTCTGTACAGGATTAATACAATTCAGATTGAACTTCCTCCTTTGAGGGAAAGAGGGAATGATATTATTATACTTGCTGAGTTCTTCCTTAAGAAATATACTTTCAAATATAAAAAGCCTGATATTAAGATCAACCGGCAGGCGATCGATAAACTTCTCAGTTATGAATGGCCGGGTAATATCCGCGAGCTTCAGCATACAATAGAAAAGGCTGTGATTTTAAGTGAATCTTCAGTTCTGAAACCTGACGACCTGTCCCTTAAATCACCTTTTACGGCATTCAACAGCAATTCTTTTATAACTCTTTATGAAATGGAAAGCCAGATGATCCGGCAGGCTCTTGAAAAAAATAATGGTAACTTCACTGCTGCGGCAGATCAGCTCGGAATTACGCGTCAGACCCTGTACAACAGGTTAAAAAGGCAAAAATAATGATAAGCAAAAACCTCTATCTTAATTTATTGATAAGAGTCCTGCTTCTGGTAGCATTGTCGGTCCTCTCAGGCTATTTGATCGCGACCGGCAGATCATTGAGGTACTCTCTTGTATGTTTTGTGGCAATAGCAATACTTACGGCAAATCTGATATCATTCCTGAATGTCACCAATAAAAAGATCCGCTACTTCTTCGATTCAGTCCGAAATGATGATTCCAACCTTTTCTTTCCTGTTGAGGAGAAAAACAAAACAGTAAAGGAAATCTACAGGAATATGAACAGGATCAATGAACAGTTACAGAAACTGAAGATTGAGAACAGGAATCAGGAGGAATATTTCCGTATTTTAATTGAACATCTGGCTATAGGGATAATCACATTTGACAATAAAGGCTTCATTTTACATTCCAATTCAACTGCAAGAAAGCTCCTTGAGACTGATGTCCTTACTCATATCAGGCAAATTGAACGGGTTGACGGGAAATTGTTTCAGGCAATAAGCAGCATAAAGCCTTCCGAACGGCGGCTTGTGCCGATAAATACCGAAAGGGGGGAGATTCAACTTGCCCTTAAGGCCGCTTCATTCAGGACTAAAAATGATGAGCTTGTAATTCTGTCAGTCCATGACATCAAGAACGAACTGGATGAGAAGGAGGTGGAATCATGGATGAAGCTGATACGCATACTGATGCATGAAATTATGAATTCAATAACGCCAATTACATCCCTTTCAGAAAGTCTCACTCATATCTACAGTAATGAAGGGAAAGCCGTATTGCCTGATCAGATTACCTCAAAAACGATAGCTACCACCCTTCAGGGATTAAATGTTATCAGGGACCAGGGAAAAGGTCTTATGTCGTTTGTCGAATCGTACAGGAAGCTTACACGCATTCCGGTGCCGGACAAAAAGTTATTCAGGATATCAGAACTTTTTAACCGGGTGAAAACGCTTTACGATACCGGAGTGGAAAATGGCAAACCTGAGTTGTCTTTTTCTGTAAAGAATACTGATCTTGAGATCTTTGCCGATCAGAATCTGATTTCCCAGGTTTTGATCAATCTTGTTAAAAATGCACAGGAGGCGATTGAAAATACTCAGGAAGGCAGAGTAATGATAAGTGCCGGCACAAACCAGGATCTTCATCCGGAGATCTGTGTTTCAGATAATGGTCCGGGTATCCCGCCGGAAAACCTTGATGAGATATTTGTGCCGTTTTTTACCACAAGGCAGAACGGGTCGGGAATAGGGCTGAGCTTATCCCGTCAGATCATGAGAGTGCATGGAGGGAACCTTAAAGTCATATCCGCCCCCGGGAGGGGGACAACATTCTGTCTGACTTTCTAATCGTACTTAATGGCTTTCACCGGAGCAATCCGGCTTATGAGCTGCGATGGTATCAGGAGCATCAGGATAATTGCCGCCATTGTCCCGGCATTTAGCAGAAGTATGTGCGAAAGCTCAAGATTCACAGGCACCATTTTAATATAATACGATGACGGATCGAGGGTGATGAGTCCTGTTTTAAGCTGAATCAAGGCCAGCCCTATGCCGACAATGTTTCCCCACAGTAATCCTTTCCCAATCAGGTATGCAGCCTGGTAAAGGAAGACTTTCCTTATTGTGCTGTTTTCAGAACCAAGAGCCTTAAAGATCCCGATCATGTTTGTTTTTTCGAGTATAAGAATCAGCAATCCTGATATCATATTAAAACCGGCAACCAGAAGCATTAATGTGATAATTATTATCACATTCAAATCCTGAAAATTAAGCCAGTCAAAAATCTGCGGATATCTTTGTCTTATATTTGTGACTCTGAACTGGGGTTCATTTTCCACGAGCCTGTAACCGACAACATCCCTGACTGCCTTAGTCATCTCTTCGAGTTTGTCGAAATCATCAATGAATATTTCAAATCCGCTTACCTGGTCATCTGCCCACCCGTTCAGTCGCTTAATATGGCCTATGTCGCAGTAAACGTACATCTTGTCAAACTCCTCAAGGCTGGTTTCATATATGCCGCTTACTGTAAACTTGCGGCTTCTGGGCGGATCCTGCACAAAATACATTGCGAAGGAATCTCCTGTCTTAAGCCTGAGCATATCAGATATTTTTTTTGATATGATCACCTGATTTGAGCGCCCGGTATCGGTGACGGTAAAAACTGATCCGTCAACAATATTGCTTTCGAAGAATCTCCAGTTAAAATCACTGCCGACCCCCTTCAGCACAACTCCCTGGATTGCATCTCCGGTTCTGATGATTCCGGCTTTTGTTGCGAAAACCTGGATATGGCTGATACCAGGCATTTGTTTTATCTCAGGGATAAATGATACTGAATCGCTGACAGGAATTGTCTCAAGCGAAAGGTTTGTATCAAAATTCAATATCTGGATATTTGATCCGAATCCAACAATCTTGTCCCTAATCTGCTGCTTGAATCCTGTCAGTATCGATACGGCTAATATCATGACTGCCAGGCCCATTGCAATGCCGATAATTGCAATGACATTTACCGGTCTGGAAAAGGAGGTCTCTTCACGCCGCCCCTTTATCAGCCTGTGAGCTATGAAATAAGGTAAATTCATAAATAATTATAGAGTCAAAATTAACAATTTCTGCTTAAATCGCCCCCAACCCCCTGAAGGGGGCTAAAAAAAGGTCTTAATAAGCCCCCTTCAGGGGGTGGGGGGCAAAAAAATCGTAGATTTACATTTATTACTTAACATAAAATGAAAAGAATATTTACCACCATTTCAATATTGATATTGATTGTTTTTTCCACAGAATGTTCCGGAACCAAAGAAATCCCTGTCCCCGGAGCCTACCAGATTGATCAGTACAAGCATCTGATTGCAGGCAAATCGATTGCGATAGTAGCAAATCAGACGTCAATGACAGGCAAAACACATCTTGTCGACACCCTTTTAAGCATGGGTATTAATGTTAGTTCGATATTTGCCCCTGAACATGGATTCAGGGATATGGCTGACGCAGGCGACCGGATAGCAGACGGAAAAGATGCTCAAACAGGTGTTCCCATTATAAGCCTTTACGGAGGTCAGCTTAAACCGACCCCGGAAAATCTAAAGGGCATCGATGTGGTAATTTTCGACATCCAGGATGTTGGGGTCAGGTTCTACACGTATGGATCTACTCTGCATTATGTTCTTGAAGCATGCGCTGAGAATAATGTGGAATGCATTGTCCTTGACCGGCCTAATCCCAATGGATTCTATGTCGATGGAAATATTGCTGATACAGCGTACCGGTCATTTGTCGGCATGCACCCTGTACCGGTTGTCCATGGCATGACAATCGGCGAGTATGCCCGGATGCTGAACGGAGAAGGTTGGCTGAGAAATGGTGTGAAATGCAGGCTTACAGTTATTAAGTGTAAAAACTACACTCATAAAACCGCTTATGAACTTCCTGTAAAGCCATCCCCGAATCTTCCGAATCAGACTTCAATTTATTTATACCCGTCAATTTGTTTTTTTGAAGGCACAAACATTTCGCTGGGAAGAGGAACTCCCTTTCCTTTCCAGGTTTACGGTTCACCAAAGCTTCCCGACACCGGGTTCAGTTTTATTCCTGAAAGCATACCGGGAGCTAAAAATCCTCCATTGCTTGGAGTGAAATGTTATGGTGTCGATCTTCGGAATGCAATCGCCGAAAAAATTGTGCCCTCTCCAAAGCTGAATCTTGAATGGGTGATAAATGCATACAACGCTTATCCTGACAAGGATAATTTCTTTATTCCCTATTTTGATGTCCTGGCTTCAGGTCCAACCCTTCGGGAGCAGATTCTTAAAGGCATGAGCGCTGAAGAGATCAGGTACTCATGGAAGGAGGGATTGGAGAAGTTTGGGAAGATCAGGGCAAAATATATGCTGTATGAATAATTGTCGTGCAGTCATGTAGTCATGCAGTCGTGCAGTCGTGCAGTCGTGCAGTCTGATGATCAGAATCTCAGAGCTCATACTCACTGGTTCCTCCATTAAAAGGCTGTTGCATAATGAAGAATAAAATTGGTATATTTGTTAACAGGTATTTTTTGATGTTGTCTAACTTAAAAACTGCAAGAGTATGAAAATCGTTAAATTGTACAGATTGACAATCCTGATGGCTGTATTTGTGGTCCTTTTCGGATGTAAAGATGATAAAGTCCAGAAGTTTCACAATTTGTCGGCGATTACAGTCATCATGAGGCAAAACTGGCGGCCGACCTTGTTACTTCCAACGGTTGAGATGGGAAATTATACAATTCCGGCTAATACCGACATCACAGCTGCAATTCAGTCAGCATTGCTTAAATCGATAACATGCTACTCCTGCTTCTGATACCTATATTGAACTGAGGGAAGATAATTCCATTTATTTCAGTTGCAAAGGGGCAAATGCAATAAATGCCGGAGCATGGGAGGAGGTATCTGCTTCCTCAATAACACTGAACCTTAATTCCACCGCAATTCCACCTATCGGATTCAGCCTGTTGATTACCGATGCTGTTATTGATGCAAACGGGATCTCGGGCAAAACATCAGTGCCTTTTCAAAGTACTGTTATTGCAGGATTAATTGCTCCATTAACACTTACCCCGACTGCCCCTGCAGTCTTTATTGTAAATATCTCCATTAAGTTCACGAAAAAATAACAGGTCTTATATTGGTGATTTTTATCTTTCGCGGGCTACATTGCCCAGAATATTATCATATACAAGGCTGACATAGTAAAGTCCTCCTATCCGGGCACTTCCAAAGCTGGTTGTATAGTAGCTGTTCAGAATATTCGATCCTCCTATTTTGAAGACAGTTTTAATTGCCGGGAATGTATATGATACCTGAGCGTCAAGACTCGTATATGCAGGAATTTTGCCTGAACCGAACGATGATTCCCATATTAAGTTGTCCTGCCAGTGCAGATTAATGCTAAAACCTAAATTGGGAATGATTTCATGATGACCCACAGAAATGTTTGCCCTGTAAGGAGGTGAGTTGAATCTTGATTCAACTCCCGGAGAATCGATACTTTCAAGAAGTTTATTAAAGGCTATATTTGATTTGATCAGAATACCTACCGGTGTCATATAATCGATGCCAACTGCCCATCCCATAGATGAAACAGGCTCATCAGTCGTAAAATAGGTCTGATATAGCAGATCATTTTCCGTACCTGCATCCCCGGCAAGCTGGGCAAGCAGCTGCACTGCCTCAAAGCCCTTATATTTGTTATAATAAGCATAAGTGTCAAGAAACAGCTTCTTTCCAAAAAATAATCCTTTGTATCCTATTTCGATGGAGGCAACTTTTTCAGGTTTTAATCCGGGAAGCACTATTGGGCCGTTCTCTGTTACAGGCTTGTCCTTTACCGGATTTCTTCCGGACATCGGATAAAGAGGAATTGTATTAAAGTTATATTTGTTCTGAACATCCGGCATTCCCCCGACTGTCCTGAATATCCCTGCATTTATGTCAACCCACTGATCCGATATCGACGGGAAACGATAAGCGGTCTGTACCGTGCCCCTGATGCTTTGTTCCTTGTTTTTGTCGATGAAAAAGATCATGGAGAACCGGGGTGTATATTGAGCTTCAAAATACTTGTTCTTATCAAACCTGAACGCCCCGGTAATCCTTAGTCGATCGTTTATCAGATTTTTGTTGATCTGCATAAACGATCCGAATTGATTGATAATGATTGGATTTCCCGGTTCATCAAAAAAAACGGTTCCATTGCTGTTTACTGAATAAACACGTTCGGAAATGCCAAGCTGTATTTCCATGAAATTAATCAGGTGTGAGAAATCGTACATTGCTTCAACCTGATACAATTTACTGTTGTCATACACTCCGGCTCCACCCATCGTCAATTGAGCTTGATGTAATATTGTCCATCATTCATTGAATTCATCCGTTCCGCTTAGAGGAAAAGCAGGTTTTGAGGCATCGAATATAGCTCCCGTATTCAGGTCTCTGTTGTCTGATACCAGTCTTGCAAACTGGTGAGCATTAGTCATATTTCCAGTAAGAAGTGCGGTTTGCGTATATGCTTTAAGATATTCAGAGAACCATTGTTCGGATGGTTTCCATTTTTCGTTAAGGCGAAGGGCGGCGCCTCCAATATCGAATGATTACCTGAGTTTTCTGTTACACCATAAGCTCTTATATTGTAGTTAGGATTATTCAGTTCAAGCTTACCTGAAAGAATATTGAATTCCCGTGTGGCAAACCGGTTCTGGGCTGTATAAACGCTTGTTCCCTGGGCATAGCTCGACTGGGCTATTGCTTCGGTTCTCTCGTTAATAAAATAATGTAATGACCCTGAAAACCTCATGTTCTCAGTCCTGTCATCAGCCAGGTCGCTCTCGATCCAACCCGTTCGCGTGATCAGCTGATCAGGGAAATACTGAATTGCCTTATTATAGAGAGCTTCGTATTCAGGAGTGCCCTCCAATTATTCCCTGAGATTCTGCAATTCCGTTTATGATTTGAGGGGCAACATCTTTGAGATTTACGGAAACAAGGGTTTCATCGCCATATACATTAACACCGTCATAACCGGGATCTGAAATACGCGTTTTTGATGGATCATCCAGGTAAGAACGATTTCTCAAATCATCTGTATGCCAATCTGTGGCGCTAAGGTACGATCCGGTAATTTTAAAAGCCATCCTGTTGCTGAAGGCTTTGGCGTACCTGAAATTAAGGTCAAATAAGGGGCTCGGACTCACCAGTGACCCGGATGCGATATTCATTATGCCAGACTGTAATGCAATTGTAAGTCCCTGGTACTCGAAAGGACTTTTACTTTCCATGACAAGAGTGCCATTCATTCCACCGGGTCCATAAAGGGCAGTAGAAGCTCCAACAACCATTTCGAGACTCTTAACGTCGATCTGTGGTAATCCGAATATGTTTCCTGCTGCAAAGCTCAATCCGGGTGAAATATTCTCGACACCGTCGATAATCTGATTCATCCGATAATTTGTGTAATCATTAAAACCCCTTGTATTTGGCAGGCTGAAAGTAAGACCATGGACATTCATATCAACACCCTTCAGCTGGTAAAGTCCATCGTAAAAGCTGGCTGTTGAAATCTGTTTCAGGTCGCGAAGGCTCAATTTTTCAACGCTTACAGGAGACCTCAGGATATTTTCCTCAATACGGCTCGCTGAAATAATGACTTCCTGCCCGAGCAAATACTGTTCTTCCATTTTAATATCCAGGTTAGCGTGTGCTTCATTAACCTCAACTTCCTTTTTCACATAACCCACGTATGAGAACAATAATGTAACTGGCAGCTTCGGACTTTTAAGCACAAATACCCCGTCGTTTCCAGTAATCGTACCATATACCTGGCCTTTAACAGTAATATTTACACCTGCCATAACCTCACCCGAATTCAGGTCAGTCACTTTCCCTTTAATCTCATAATTCTGAGATATCGCCAGACTACAGTTCAGGCTTGAATATAAAATCACGAATATTAATGCAAGGGTTTTCATAATTTACAAAGAAAACATAGCAAAAATAACTTAACAGACCTGACTTTTTATCTGAATTGTCCTGGTAATAATTGGGTCTAAATTTATAAAAAGAAACAATTCTGATCCTTTTTATGCCTTAAAAGTTCTATTTTACCAGTCTTACCTATAGATGGCTGGTTCGGGGTGAATTATCTAATTCCCGACTATAGCTTCCAGTTCTTCCCGGGTGAGTGCCGGTGATTCGTGATTACGGATTTTTTCAACAACGAGCTCTCCGGTTTTTCTTGCTGTTCGCCTGGTGCTGAAAGGAACCTGCCCTTCGACCACGGGCATATAAGGCTGATGTATGTAGGGTTTATTATTCTTTACTATATCATATCCCCAGCCCTGTTCACTTTTATACAATTCCAGCTCATAAAAATGCCCTCTTTTGGTGAAAATGATAGTAAGAAGAACGATCACCAGTAAGAGGGCAAAAATCACTAAGATTTTTTTGTTAATCATTTTCATTGAACTCGGCAGCAGGATCAAAAGCCCAGATATCATCAAAATAAAAAGATGAACTTTTTCCTGTTGTCAGATATCCGCGGCTTCCAATAGCAAACCCGACGGCATCCGTCCTGATAGTTCCTTCAAAATTTGATTTCTCCTTCCAGAGATCGGTGCCGGGATCATATTCCCAGGTTTCTACTCCGGTTGTCTGGCCGCCGGTTGCAAGATACCCCTTGCCGTTTACTGCGAATCCTACTTTGCCGGTGCCTTTTATTGTTAAATACTTGTCATCATATGTCTCATCGGATGTATCTGTAATGTCTCTTTTCTTAGTCCAGGTATCTGTTGCCGGATCATATGCCCATATGTCATTCAGATATTCCCCGTTATCAATGCCGCTAATAACGTAACCTTTTCCGCTGATAACAAAACAACCTGCCTTATAGCGTTTGCTCCCCCCGATACTTGATATTTTCTTCCAGGCATCAGTTGCCGGATCATATTCCCAGAAATCCTTAAAGTAGAGCACACTATCGCCGGTACCGACATAACCTTTGTTATTTATGACCATTGCAACAGCTCCGCGCCTCGCCGATCCGCCAAAGTCAGCTTTCTGTGTCCACTGATTTGAGGCCGGATCATATTCATAAAAATCCTTAAGCCTGTTTTTTCCGTCATATCCGGTTCCAATGTAACCTTTTGTATCAGTTCCGAATCCAACAGCGTCGGCCCTTCCTACTCCTGGAAAATCAGCTTTTTGGGTCCATGAATTCTTTGTAGCATCATATTCCCAGAA
Organism: uncultured Bacteroidales bacterium; assembly: GCA_963702415.1. GTDB lineage: Bacteria > Bacteroidota > Bacteroidia > Bacteroidales > VadinHA17 > LD21. The sequence continues at coordinate 99,704 of CAVPCP010000013.1, forward strand.
ATCAGATTGTCTTCTATCACCGTCATACCCAGTTCCGATATAGCCTTTGTTACCAATGGTGAAGCCAACAGCATCAGTACGGGGTATGCCGTCAAAGTCAGATAACTCTACCCAGTTGCCAATAAGTACTTCTTCTTCGTCCCCATTACATGAATTAAAGAATGGGACTATAATAAGCAGAATTAAAACTTTGATCCAAATACCAACATTTTTGTATATCATGCTTTATATTTTTATGTAAAAATAAACACAAAACTATCTGAAGGTAACTTCAATAAAAAGCTTAGTAGATATATGCCGTGAAATTGTAGACAAGAACCTATATATAATCGATAAAACTTAATTAATTAAGCAAATCCCCGTCACAACAAAGGTTATTGATAAGGCTTTTAGAAATATCTTTACAAAATGCCATTAGGTCTACTCTTTTGCCGTGTTTGTATATTTTGCTTTGTTCCCATCCTCTTTTAGTATTCATTTGCATAAACTGAAAGATTGATGAAGGGTAATGGTGAGGGTAAGGAAGGTAAGCAAATCTTCTCATTTACAAGGGTTTTTTTATTAATTCCAATCATTTTTGTTACAGGACTGATTTTTATTTCCTCCTGTACTAAAAAGTACGAATTTACCATGGGTGAGGATTTTTTCGATTCGCAGACCAGGTTACAGGTAATAGATACTTTCAGTGTGAATCTTTCTACAGTTCTGTTGGATTCACTTAAAACATCATCAACAAAAATAGCTTTGGCCGGAAATTACAGAGATGATATTTTCGGTTCTGTAAATGTAGGAGCTTACTTTGATCTGGGTTATCAGGATTTTGAAGATATTGAAGATAAGGCAATATACGATTCAGCCGCTTTTAGCCTGAGGTATAATGGTTACAGTTACGGTGACACCACATCGCTGCTTAAACTCGACATTCATATGCTGACTGAAAATATTGAACCTTATTCAGGCTATCTTTATAATACCTCATCATTTGATTACTCGCCTGAAGTTATCGGCAGTGTTAGTTTCTTTCCGGCACCTGAATCTGCTGATACAGCAGTCTATCTTCCTGTTAATGCACTTGGCGAAGATTTATTTAACAAGATCAGGGATAACGATGAAAACCTTTCCAATTCAGAACTGTTCAGCGATTATCTGAAAGGTTTCGTAATAACCTCCGGATCTCCCGATAATAAGTCAGTAATTGGTTTTACTGCTGATGATGACAATTTGAAGCTTATTATTTATTACCATCAGGATGCAGAAGAACCTGAACTGAAAGAGATCACTATTTCTATGGGTCAGGAGAATCACCAGTTTAATAATGTGAAATTTGATCATACCAATACTCCATTGAATGACATCAGGACGGAAGGTAATGTTATGCCTTCAACCCGGACAGATAACTATGGGTTTTTACAGGGGATGGTAGGTCTGATTCCTAAATTGCAGTTTCCAACTCTGCAGGAAATCCTTGCAGTACAAAGATGGAAAATCCTTAAAGCCGAGCTTGTTCTTGAACCTGTTTACGAAAGTTACGACCTGTTCAGATTGCCTGAAAATCTATATATTTATGATACCGACCGGGAGAACAGGGTTAATACAATACTTCTGGATGACAAGGGAAATCCATTAACTGCAACATTGGAACAGGATGATATATATGAAGAGGAAGTACGGTATACATATGATATCACAAAATTTATCAATGATGAGCTTTCTGATGCATATTTCGATTATGATCACGGATTGATGCCCGGATTGGCCGACGATGACTTCACGTCATCATTGGACAGGCTGCTGATTGAGTGCAAATATCCTCCAATAAAACTCAGAATATATTTCTTAACATACTGATATGATAATGCCAAGGCTTCTTAAGAATTCTGCTCTGATATTATCGTTATTGTTATCAGGGGCCGGCACTTTGCTTGCGCAGTCAACCTCATCACCATATTCAATTTTTGGGATCGGGATACTGGAAGGAAACAGTATAGGACCTTCAAAAGGAATGGGAGGAACAGGTATAGCCTTCTTATCTGACATGTCGGTCAACTCAATGAACCCTGCTTCTTATAGCGGTATCGACAGTCTGCTGACCATTTTTGAAGTTGGAATCTTCGGGAAATATTCATCATTCTCGACATTGCAGGATAAACAATCAGATGTAAATGCAAATCTCAAATACGTGCTTATGGGATTCAGGGTAAATCCCAGGCTGGCAACAAGTTTCGGTTTTATGCCGGTCAGCTCGATAGGTTATAATATAAATGCCAAAGCGCCTATAGAAGGAACCAATCAGCAGTACATTGAAACTTATTCGGGAACAGGAGGGGTGAACCAGATATATGGCGGAGCTTCATTAAAAATACTGAAGAATCTTTCGCTCGGGGTTAATGCAGCATATCTTTTCGGAAATATCACCCGGATGGAATCATCGGCTGCTTTTGATTATTCCTATAAGGATGTTACCTATGTCGCCAACTTTGATTTCAATTATGGATTGAATTATCAGTTAAAGGTCAAAAAATGGAAATATAATCTGGGAATAATCTACAGCCGGTCGAAGGACCTCAGGACAAAGAATACCACAACAATAACAACACCAACCGGAACCCAAACTCTGAAAGAATACACTTATGACTATTCAATCCCTCAGAACCTGGGTGCAGGAATTGCAGTAAGCAAGGGATTTTTCAGGGCAGGAATCGATTTTGAGCGGAGCGACTGGCAGAATATAGAGTTTACAAATGTCTACTTTCAGACCAGAAACAGCAACCGATACTCATTCGGCGCTGAGTTCCCTTTACCGGGCGACAGAAAAGGAACCGGCAAGATGATATTTCTGCGATTTGGCGGTGAATACCGTCAATCATATCTGCTGGTTGACAATATTCCGATTGATGGAGGAACACTTACATTCGGTACAGGATTACCCCTTAAAGGTACCCTGAACGCGATTAACGTCGCCCTGGAATTTGGAAAAATCGGCACCACAAAAAGAGGACTTATCCGGGAGGATTATATCGGGATACATCTTGATATGTCGCTGAGGGATTTATGGTTCAGGAAGAGGATGTACGACTAACTCCTTAAATCAGGTTTTTATTAACCATTTCAAAAAATGAGGTCCTGTAGGATTCTCCTATCGGGATCCTTTGATTACCAATTACTATCCTGCTGTTTTCTATCATGTCGATCTTATCGACTGAAATGATATATGATTTATGGACTCTGAAAAAAGTTACTGAGGGAAGTTTTTCAAGAATATTCTTCATTGTTGTTTTTGTAAGGATAAGCTTTCCCTCAGTATAGATCTTAACATAATCTTTCAAACCCTCGATATAGAGGATATCATTCAGATTGACCCGGATTGTGCTGTATTCTACTTTTACCATAAGAAACTCATGGGATGAATCCCGGACTCCTCCGCCGGAAGCATCAGCAGGTTTTTTAAGTTTTAAAAGCTGGAAAGCTTTATTGACTGATTTGGAAAACCTGTCGAAAGCAAACGGTTTTACAAGATAATCAACAGCATCACATTCAAATCCGTCAAATGCATATTCCTTAAATGCGGTTGCAAAAATTATCATTGGCGGATTATAAAGAGTTTTAAGGAATTCCAGCCCTGATATCTGGGGCATCATTATATCGAGAAAAATCAGGTCGACCTGATTGTCGTTAATAGTATGAACGGCCTCAAAGGGATTTGTGAAAGTACCAATCAGATTGACATATTGAATTCTTGAACAAAATTCACTTATTATCCTGAGTGCTGAGGGCTCATCATCAATTGCGATGCAGTTAAGTACATTATTCTTCATTAACTGCCCCCTTTCACACCCTGCCCGGGTATATTTTCAGTGCCTCTGCAAGAGTCTCCATTGCGTTTTTCAGATCATCAATTTTAAGGACATAGGCTATTCTGACCTCATTCCTGCCGAGCCCTGCGGTTGAGTAGAAACCTGATGCCGGAGCCAGCATTACAGTCTGATTCCTGTAATTAAATTCCTCAAGAAGCCATTGTGCAAATCTGTCAGAATCATCAACAGGCAGTCTGGCAACAGTGTAAAATGCGCCTTTCGGTTTTGGACAATATACCCCGGGCATTTTGTTCAGTGCATCAACCATATAGTTTCTCCTTGCAGTGTATTCTTTGTTGACTTCTTTAAAATAGTCAGGGGGAGTATCAATTGAAGCTTCGCCTGCTATCTGGCCTAATCCGGGAGGAGAGAGACGGGCCTGGGCGAACTTCAGAGCTGTAGAAATTATCTCTTTGTTTTTACTGATAAGAGCTCCGATGCGTAATCCGCATTCACTATAACGTTTTGAGACTGAGTCAACTAAAATAACATTCTTTTCAATACCTTCGAGATTCATGGCAGAGACATGTTCTGCCCCGTCATAGCAGAACTCCCTGTAAGCCTCATCTGAAAACAGGAAAAGATCATGTTTTTTCACTATATCCCTGAGGTGGAGCAATTCCTCTTTTGAATACAGATACCCTGTCGGATTATTGGGATTGCATACTATGATGCCTTTTGTTTTTGCTGTGATCTTTTTTTCAATTTCATTTATCGGTGGGAGTGCAAAATTATCAGTAATTGAAGAAGTTACAGGAACAATCTTAATACCTGCCGAAACAGCAAATCCATTGTAATTGGCATAGAAGGGTTCTGGTGTAATAACTTCTTCGCCGGGATTTACACATGCCATAAGGGCAAACAATATTGCCTCTGAGCCGCCGGTGGTTATAAGAATCTCAGTTTGGTCAATATTAATTCCTATACTCCTGTAAAATGCGGCGAGCTTAAGCCTGTATGATTCATTCCCTGCTGAATGGCTGTAGGCAATTACCTTAATGTCAATATTACGGATGGCATTAAGTGCCACATCAGGAGTAGGGATGTCAGGCTGGCCTATATTGAGGTGGTAGACTTTTATTCCTTTCCTCTTTGCTTCTTCAGAGTAAGGTACAAGTCTCCTGATCGGTGAAGCTGGCATTAACCTGCCTTTTTCTGATATTGATGGCATATTGTATAAAGTATAAAACCGGTTTTAAAGTAATACAAAAGTAATTTAATTGCAGACCTGATATGATGATTTCTGAGGTTTTAAGTAATTTTTCCGGATTCTGATGATCGGACCTTTTAATTCCTGAACCCGTTATTACGACTTATTTTTATAATTTTGCACTTCATTTAAACAATCCTATAAAAGGTTTATCATGGAAATTCCTTCGAAATATGAACCGGGCAGAGCAGAAAGCAAATGGTACGATTACTGGATGAAGCATGGATTTTTTAAAAGTGAGCCCGATGACAGAGAACCTTATACAATAGTTATTCCTCCCCCCAACGTTACCGGGGTTCTCCATATGGGGCACATGCTGAATAATACCATCCAGGATGTTCTGGTCCGCAGGGCCAGGATGCTCGGTAAAAATGCGTGCTGGGTTCCGGGAACTGACCATGCCTCAATAGCAACTGAAGCGAAAATTGTAGCCAAGCTGAAAGCGGAAGGGATTGAAAAACGCGATCTGACCAGGGAGGAATTCCTTGATCACGCATGGGAGTGGACCGGGAAACATGGCGGGATAATCCTGGAGCAGCTCAAGAAACTTGGCGCTTCCTGCGACTGGGACCGGACACTCTTCACCATGGATGAGAAACGTACCGATTCAGTAATAAAGGTATTTGTTGATCTTTTTAATAAAGGGCTTATTTACAGGGGTGTAAGAATGGTAAACTGGGATCCACAGGCTATGACTGCCGTATCGGATGAGGAAGTCAATTATACTGATGAAAAATCAAAACTCTACTATGTCAGGTACAAAATAGTCGGTGAGGAGGGTTATATAATGGTCGCGACCACCAGGCCCGAGACAATCCTCGGCGATACTGCAGTATGCGCAAATCCAGCCGATGAAAGATACAGGCATCTGAAAGGCAAAAAGGTTATAGTACCCATGGCTAACAGGGAAGTTCCTTTTATTTTTGATGATTATGTTGATATGGAGTTTGGCACAGGGTGTCTTAAAATAACACCTGCGCATGATATTAACGATTATGAGATCGGGCTCAGGCACAAGCTTCCCTCAATAGATGTATTTAATGATAATGGAACGATAAGCGAAATTGCAGGGATGTTCACAGGTCTCGACAGGTTTGTCGCAAAAGACCTTGCTGAAAAGGAATTGCTCCGCACCGGCGATCTGGTAAAGGTTGTTCCGTATAATAATAAAATCGGCCGGTCAGAGCGTACTAATGCTGTAATTGAACCCAGACTTTCGGTACAGTGGTTCCTTAAGATGAGGGATGTTTCAAAGCCGGCTCTTGATGCGATAATGAATGGAGAAATACACCTTCATCCCGCTAAATTCAGGAACCTTTATCGTCACTGGATGGAAAACGTCCACGACTGGTGCATAAGCCGTCAGCTATGGTGGGGACACAGGATTCCGGCCTGGTATTACATGAACAATGAGGTTGTTGTTGCCGAAAACGCCGCGATGGCATTAAGCCTTGCAAGGGAGAGGAGCGGCAATAAAAATTTGAAGGAGAGTGATCTGCGGCAGGACGAAGATGTGCTTGATACCTGGTTCTCTTCGTGGCTCTGGCCGATTACATGCTTTGATGGTATTAACAATCCCGATAGCCGTGATTTAAAATATTATTACCCTACAAACGATCTGATTACTGCCCCTGAAATATTATTTTTCTGGGTTGCACGGATGATCATTGCCGGATATTTATATCAGGGTAAAAAGCCGTTCAGCAATGTATATCTCACCGGTCTGGTCCGCGATCAGCAGAGAAGAAAAATGTCAAAGTCTCTTGGAAACTCGCCCGAACCGCTTGATCTGATAAAAAAATTCGGTGCAGATGGTGTAAGGGTTGGAATGATGTTATGTTCTCCCGCAGGCAACGATCTCCTGTACGACGATTCCCTCCCTGAGCAGGGCCGGAATTTTGCCAACAAAATATGGAATGCCTTCAGGCTTGTAAAAAGCTGGAGGGTGGATGAGAAAATCTCCCAGCCTGAATCATCAGCTGTTGCAGTAAAATGGATGAATGAAGTGCTTAAGAAATCACTTGGCGAAATCGAATCCAACTTTAAAAGATTCAGGATTTCAGAAGCCCTTATGCAAAGCTATAAGCTTTTCTGGGACGAATTTTCGGGATGGTATCTTGAGATAATTAAGCCGGAATATGAAAAACCTGCCGACAGGAATACATACAACGCTACGATTTCTGTTTTTGATACTCTTCTCAGGATAATCCACCCGTTTATGCCTTTTATAACGGAAGAGATATGGCAATTAATTGAAGAACGCAGGGATGGGGAAAGCCTTATGATCTCTTCCATCCCGCGGGCAAAGAAATATGATAAAGAGCTTATTGCCAGGTTTGATAATGTTAAAGAGACTGTAACAGCCATACGTACAGTAAGGAAAGAGAAACAGATTCTGAACAGGGACCCTGTGGAATTATCTGTAAAAACTGACAGGAATAGTTACGATTCATATTTTCTTCCTGTGATAAAGAAGTTATGCAACATTTCAGAAGTTTTCTTTGCTGCTGAAAAGCCTGACAATGCTGCCACATTCATGGTGAAAACCACCGAATTCTATATCCCAATGGGAGGAAAAATCGATCCTGAAAGTGAAAAGGTAAAAATCAGGACTGACCTTGAATACTTTAAAGGATTCCTTGACTCAGTAATGAAAAAACTTAATAATGAACGTTTTGTAAAAAACGCTCCGCCGGCAGTCATCGAGCTCGAAAACAAGAAAAAGGCTGATACAGAGTCAAAAATAAAGTCGCTGGAAGAGGCCCTTAAAGACTTCTCTGGAAAGGAATAAAACCGCACGACCGCACGACCGCACGACTAATAATTTCAGGGAACTAATTTCCTTATATAGTAGTTTTGACCGGATTCATTAATTACCCATCCTTCATTCAGTATCATTTGCCAGCCTTCGCCGTAAATGTGATTTTTGTCGATTTTCAGACCTTTGGCGGTTATCCGCAGGAATTTATAGTTATTTGAAACAAGGCACCCGATTTTGTCGACTGTCAGTTTTCCCCAGTTATCCGAAACGCGCATTGTATTATAGAGTGTGCCAAGAGTATCAAGGAAATGAACGTCTTCAGGTTCGAAATCAAAATAGGGGCTTTCAAGTTCAAGAAGCACTACAGCTTTTGATGTAAATACACTTGCCTGGTTATTTAGCCTCTCCCTGATATCCTTCAGTCTTTGTTCCTCTTCATTATAAATCTCCGAAATTTCATAGTTGATTGAAATGCTCCCTGCAACATCACGGCAAACCTTGGGCAATTCAATATTATAGAGTTCTTTGACCAGATTGCCAAGATCAATGTTAAAGGGGGTGATTGTTTTGAAATCGAATCCCTTGTCATGGAGCAATGTTGCATAAAGGGCTCCATGAATTGAACCGTATGACCTTGAATATGACTGAAACGAATAGATCCGGTCGAGGTACTCAAACAGCCTTGACTCATATTCCTCCTGCGATTTGGTTGTTAGTAGCAAATATGTAAATGTTGCCAGCCCTTCATAGGTTTCAAAACGGTTTTCCATACTGACATTTTTTGGGAATGATTCACGGTTCGATCCCCTGAAGATCAAAGCATCCCTGATGGCCAGTTTTTGTTCTTCGCCGTCAGAACCGATAGCTTTTTTCAGAGCTTTCCATTCCAGCTTGATCCAAATGCGCGCCTCTTTTTCATCCATATTGATGGCATTAAAATATTCAGTGTTAATGCCTGCCGACTGCTGGAACCTGTGGAAAAGGGAATGAATTGCTCTGGTTGTCAGCCTGTAATCGTCCTCTTCATTTGGCAAAGGAGCCATTCCAAAGTAGGTTCCTCCAAAATTCACGGCTGCTATATTAATGATCCTTTCCCTTGGGTAAAGCCCGTAATAAATACCATCTTTAAGCTTAAGCAAACCATTATTGTCAGGCTGATTTGCAAATATCTTTCTGCTGGCCCTGTCAACAAACATAAGAGGACCGTACAGGTTTGTTCCCCAAAGTTTTCCGCTGTCGAGGTTGCAAATATCCTCAGTTCTTTTAAAAATAAGTTTCGCTTTTTCAGCTGTAAAATAAGTTTCCTCAACTGGTCCCTTACATCCGGAGAGAAAAACCAGGAAACACAAAAAAATCCAATTTTTCATTTATCAGAAATATCGGTCTAAAAATAATAATTTTTTAACTATTGCCGCGCTATGTGGGCGTTGCCTCATTTACTCCTGAATCCGACTGCCTTGCATCTTTAATACTCACATTCAGTTCGAACCCTATCAGCAGGGCAATGGAGTTAAGATAAAGCCACAGAAGGATCACCATAAGTGTTCCGATCCATCCATAGATCTTGTTGTAAGGTCCGAAGTTGTTTACATAAGCTGAAAATCCAAGAGAAGTGATAATAAACAGGAGAGTTGCAAGGGTCGATCCCGCTGTTACAAATCTGAAATCATGTCTCTTTGCAGGTGCCAGGTAGTAGAGAAATGAAATTGCCAGGAAGAGCAAAAGGATCACTACAATCCACTTAAGAAGTACAAATATTGAAATTACAAGACTTTTTTCGAGGATATCATACTCTACAAGTGCGTTTATTGCCATTTTCCCGAAAATTATAAGCGTTCCTGCGATTGCAATCATAATGAGACCTGTCATAAGAATAATAACAGACACCTTCCTTTGGTTAACCCATGACCGCGATTTGAAATTATGGGAGGTGGTTACAAATGAATGAATAACTGCATGAATCCCGTTTGTTGAAAAGACGATTGTTGCAAAGAACATTACCAGAAGAAGGCTGCCGCTTTTATTTGTGACAATGTCAATAATAGTGCTTTCCATAAGATTATAGGCATTGACCGGTAGGATGCTTTCAAACAGTTTTATAAGTTCCTCCTGGAAATTTGGTATCGGGATGAAAGGGATTAGCGTGAAGACAAAGATGGTGGCAGGCAGAAGGGCCATGAGGAGGTTAAATGCTATGGATGATGCACGGGTAACGAGCACTCCTCTCCTGAATCCTTTGACTACAAATTTGAATACATCATTTATAGGTATGCCATCGAAACCTGGCAGAACAAGATTCCCGGTTTTCTCAGTTATTTTAAACTTTCTGCCTTCTTTTTTGATTTGCATACTCTAGAAAGCTTTCAGGCTCAAATCAAGGCTTTTAATATGATGGGTAAGAGCGCCAACCGAAATGTAATCGACACCACATTCGGCGTAGCTTCTTATTGTATCAAGTGTAATGCCGCCTGATGATTCAGTCTCAAAACGGCCTCCGATTATCCCGACTGCCTCCCTGGTTTCTGTAACACTGAAATTATCGAGCATGATTCGATCTATACCACCCGTTTCAAGGATCTTCCTGATATCTTCAAGGTTCCGGGCTTCGATTTCGACTTTCAGGTTCCTTCCGGTTCGTTTAAGATAGGCTTCAGTTCTATGGATTGCTTTTTCAATACCACCTGCATAATCAATATGATTGTCTTTCAGCATTATCATATCGTACAGACCCATTCTGTGATTCCACCCTCCTCCAATTCTTACAGCCTCTTTTTCGAGGAATCTCATTCCCGGGGTGGTTTTTCTGGTATCAAGGATCTTTGTATTCAGTCCGGCCAGCCTTTTTGCATATTGCCTTGTACTTGTTGCAATACCGCTCATTCTCTGCATAATATTCAGAACGAGCCGTTCAGATTTCAGGATTGACTGTACCCTCCCCGAGATATGAAATACGATATCCCCCGGTTTAATTTCGGTACCGTCTTCAAAGAATGGTTCAAATTGGATATCCTTATCTACAGTCCGGAAGACCTCCCCTGCAACCTGACATCCTGCTAACAGACCGTTTTCCTTGACAAGAAGCCTGGCTCTCCCTGTAGCCTCCGCCTGGATACATGCAAGGGATGAATGATCACCATCTCCAATATCTTCACTGAGACATCTTAAAATGAAATCCTTCAGGATTCTATTCTGCGTTGTCGGGTTCAATGCGTAAAATGTGAATAAGTAACTCCTGGTCAACCTTTTTTAGAAGAATATATACTCTGAAAGTCCCCTTTTCGGTTTCAAGGTTGCCTATTGCATACTGAGCGTCAGTTTTTGCACCCTGGTGGCGGATAATAAAATCTTTGGAATGGTATTCTTTAAAAAAATCTTTCAGAATTGTTTCGGCAACATTCTTCTTATAGAAATCTTCTTTATCAAGAAGAAGGAGCTGCACTGTCGAATTCATGTATTTCGAAAGTTCAGTGGCATTTCCGGATTTTATAGCAAGCGAAATGCCAGCAGGTATCTTGGTTTGTTCCTGTGTAATTACAGCCAGGGAGCCGATCATAAATACTGCAGCCGTTATTGAAATTATGAACCTCATTTAATTCAGTTTTTATATATTCTAATACCAGGTCAAATCCTATGCGAATTTAAACTAATTTATTTTATAGAATACCCGTTTCTGTTTTTCAACCTTATTAATAGTTGCCGGAGCAAGTTATTAATTATTATTTTTGTAAACAGTACCGGACATTCTGTGGTATACAAAAGTCGGGCCAATAATTATGAAAATCGCTTTTTTACAAACAGGAAAAACCTCGGACAGATATTTAGCGGACGGCATTGCAATTTTTGAAGAACGTTTAAGAAAGTATACGGCTTTTGAAATTTTAACAGTACCCGATGTCAGGAGTACACGTAGCATGCCTTTGCGGGAGCAAAAGATGAGGGAGGGAGAGCAGATTTTAAGATTTATCAAAACCGACGATTATATAGTAATTCTAGATGAAAAAGGGAAAGAGTTTTCAACAGTAGAGTTCTCATCCTGGCTGGAGAAAACTTTCATGCTGCAAAAGAAAAGAATTGTATTTGTGGCAGGAGGAGCCTGGGGTTTTTCGGATGATGTTTATAAAAAGGCGGATATGCATCTTTCCCTTTCTAAGCTGACTTTTTCTCATCAAATGGTACGGTTATTGTTTATTGAACAGCTTTACAGAGCTTTTACAGTAATAAAAGGTGAACCTTACCATCACGAATAGACAGGTATTACGACAGTATGAAAGATGGAAAAATAAAGATAGCACCGTTTATCCTGGCGATTGGTCTTATCCTTTTTGCTATTGTGTCAGAATCGATATATCTGGGGGAATTTGAATACAGATTCAGAACCAACAGATTCAACAGGATCCTGAAGGAGAAAGAAAGAATCATGGAAAACTGTCTGAATGGGATGAAGCCTATTCTGGCAAAGGGAGAAAAGCATGGATCAACCTCTGAAAACAAGCTTTTCTCGATTGCTGAAAGCAATAATATTACAATTCTTGAATACATCGGGAACAAACTTATCTACTGGTCCGACACCGGGTTTGATGTTCCACGGATCCTGGTTGACTCACTTTATAAAAAGCCATTAATATTTGTTCAGAATGGATGGTTTCTCACCAGGTCAGTACATGCAGGTGATGAGATAATTGTAGGTTTGATGAGGATAAGAAGCGACTATGGCTTTGAAAATGACATTATCAGAAATGGTTTTGTGAAAGATTTTGGCATGCCTGAAAACACAGGATTCACAAGGAACCGTGATGCTTCTGAATATCAAGTCTTTTCAACTGATGGGAGTTTCCTGTTTTCACTTTTATACCCTGCAGTTAAGGGAAAGACATTTTTCATTTATCTGCCATTATTACTATGGGGACTTGCTTTTTTCCTGCTAATTTATCTTGCCCTTAATCTGGTTGATCATCTGATTACCCGTGACAGGAAAATTGCTGCCTTCATCTCATGTTTTTCAATTTTTTCGGCTATCTACCTGCTGATTCTTTTAGCGCGAAAACCGGTGGTGCTGTTTCAGACTGAATTATTTTCGCCTTACAGGTACACAATGAATGCATTCATCCCTTCGCTCGGGCATCTTTTAATATTGAGCATTCTTCTTTCGGTACTTGCCTTTGTTTTTTTCAGGAGCTTGAAACCGGAAAGGATAAATCTGAAACCAGGTTATAAGACCATGACACTTCTTCTGGTTCCGGGTACAATACTGTTTATACTGTATCATATTGTTTTCAGCCACCTGATTTTTAATTCAAATATAAATTTTGAAACATTTAAGGTACTGGATCTCAATATATTCAGCCTTACAGGCTTTGTGTCAGCAATACTGCTATTCGGCATTCCTTTTCTGTATACCCTGAGAGTTTTTCAGATCATGAAACATCCGGAAGCCAAAATTGTCTTCCTTTCCGTAATTACAGCAATGGTACTCTTTCCGGTTTTCTTTTTCAGAGACCCGGTGGTCTTGGTTCCTGCTGCCCTTTTTTATTTTCTGGTGGCTATTTTCATATGGCTGCTGTTAAAAATAGATACAGGCATCTTTAATAAAACAGTTATTTTTTCAATACTATTTGGTTTATATTCTCTTTTTCTGATAACATACCTTTCAGAAAAAAAGAGTGAGGAAAGCGTTAAAATACAACTCCTTTCATACTCTACTGAAAATGATCCCACTGCCGAACATCTTTTGCTCGATATGTGGCCAAAAATCTCAGGTGATAGTATCCTGAGGAATTTGATGGATGTGGTTACCTTTGAAAACAATGATTTTGACACTATCTCTGATTATCTGCACGATAAATATTTCAGTGGATACTGGGGAAATTTTAATCTCAATATTGTCCTCTGCCGTGAAAAATGATCCCCTGAGTGTCAATGACTCAAATGGTTCATTCGAAGATTGTTTTAGTTTTTTCGGGAAGAAGATTTCAGCAGACGGGCAACAGCTTCCGGGAACGGGTTTTTATTTCATGGATAATAATCAGGGAAGATCAAATTATCTCGGGCAGGTATATTTTGAATATGACCAGAACAGGATTAATGGCCTTTTTATAGACCTTTTCAGCGATATTAACATTTTTCAGATCGGGTATTCCGAGCTTTTACTTGATAAGAAATATCACAGTTATGCAAGGCTTAAGGACTATTCATTTCGGTAAATATATAAATGGGGAGATCATACTAAGGGCAGGAGAATTCCCTTATAATAAAACTGATGCCGGGTATGTTGAGAACGTTAACGATTTTAGCTTTTTTAAAGCCGATTCATTCAGGCATGTTCTATATAAAAACGGTAATGTAACAGTGATTATAAGCTGGCCGGTTGTCCAGGCACAGGATCTTGTTATTTCTTTTGCATACCTGTTTACTTTTATCTTCATTTTTTCCAATCTGATTCTCTTCATAATAAAGAAACCTGTTATTAAAAGTCCTTCAGGATTTGACTTCAGGGAAAAGCTGCAGATGTCGTTCATTGGTATCTTATTATTTTCTTTTGGCATAATCGGCGTGGCAATTGCTTCGCAGGCAATAAAGCAGTACAAGACAAAGCATTACGAGAATATACAGGAAAAGCTGAATTCAGTCTATATTGAACTGGAAAGCAGGATCTCGATGGAATTATTTCTTGCCTCAGACTGGAAAAGCAGTAATTACAATTCAATGGATGAAATGTTGATAAATCTGTCAAATATATTCAACACCGATATAAACCTTTATAACCTTAACGGATACCTGATAGCTACTTCAAGGCCCGAGGTATTTTACAGGAACCTAACAAGCCGGAGGATGAATAATATGGCATATATTAATCTTACAAGCCTTCGGAGGAGTGAGTATTTTCATGAAGAAATGATAGGCAATCTGAAATATATTTCTGCCTATATTCCTTTTTATAATGCTGATAATGAGCTTCTGGCATACCTGAATCTTCCTTATTTCAGAATGCAGAGCGTAATGACCAGGGAGATTACAAACCTGATAGTCACAATTATTAATTTTACACTTCTTTTCATCCTGATTGCAATGAGCCTGGCCGTATTTATCAGTGGCCGTCTTACATCACCCCTAACGATATTAAGCAGCCGTCTTGCATCAGTAGAGCTTGGTAAAAAAAGCGAACATCTTTACTATAAGGGGAACGATGAGGTCGGAGAGCTTGTCAGACAATATAACCGGATGGTTGATGAGCTGGATGAAAGTGCCCAGAAGCTTGCAAATTCTGAACGGGAATATGCCTGGAGGGAAATGGCAAAGCAGATTGCACATGAAATAAAGAATCCCCTGACTCCGATGAAACTCAATATCCAGCAACTTTTTAAATCATGGACCGATGGTGTTCCTGGATTTGAGAAGAAACTGGAAAGATTCACAAAGAACCAGATAGAATACATTGATAATCTCTCTTCGATAGCCACTGCCTTTTCGTCGTTTGCAAAGATACCTGAAGCAAATCCTGTTTCAGTTGACCTCCTGGAACAGATAAAGATCACACTCGAACTTTTTAAAGGCAGCGATAATATTACATTCAGAATCGGGTGGCCACATGATGAGAAGATATTTATTTATGCTGATAAAGAACAAATCAATAGTATTTTTTCCAATCTGATCAAAAACAGTATCCAGTCAATTCCTCCGGGTAAGGATGGCATTATAAAAGTCAGTCTGGAGAAGCAGGACGAAAAAATTATTGTTGCTGTATCTGACAACGGATCAGGAATTCCTGAATCATTTCAGAAAAAAATGTTCACTCCGAATTTTACCACCAAATCATCAGGGACCGGCCTGGGATTATCAATAGTTAAAAGGTACGTGGAAAATGCAGGCGGAAGAATCTGGTTTGAATCCGAATCCGAAAAAGGATCAGTTTTTACAATTGAGTTTCCGGTCATTAAGCCTGAGGATAAGTAAGGAAAACCAACAGTGAAATAATAAAATTGGGATGTTCTCTCAATTATTTAGATATTTTAACGTTTACTTGTGGTAACCTGATTTTTTTAATGACTGACAAAAACTCTTACCATATTAATAAACTGTTAATTATGCTGCTGCTTTTCTTTAGTTTTAGCAGCATTGATATTTTTAGCCAGGAGTTGATAAATGGTGTCATCAACAGATATGCAAAGGTAAATTCTATTAATCCGGGATTTGTTACTGTTGATCCGGTACAGGCATCCCAGTTTACAGCAGGCGATTATGTCCTGCTTATCCAGATGCATGGGGTAGGCATTCAGACTGTAGAGGATAATTCGTACGGTTTAAATGTCCAGTCGAAATACGGTGAACCGGGAGGTTATGAATTTCTTATAGTCCAATCGGTTACCGGAGGAAATATTAATTTCACCAGCCTTGTTTACCTGAATACTTATGATGTCTCTTGTAATGTGCAACTGGTTCAGGTGCCGTTTTATGAGTCTCCTGTTGTCACCGCCACACTTGTCAGCCAGGGGTGGAACGCTTCAACGGGTACGGGAGGAGTTCTTGCGCTTATGGCCGGGAAAAAGCTCACCCTTAATGCTGATATTGATGTCACCGGGCAGGGATTTGCAGGTGCACCTGGTTACCTGGGTCTTGGTGAGTGCGTCCGTACAAATGAAACAGCAAATAATCACTATTCATATCCCGACACCTGGAACAATGCAGGTTATAAAGGTGAAGGCGCGGCCATTCACGATGCTTCCAAAGTGCTGCTGTATCCTGATCATGTCAAAGGACAGGGCAGGAACTTCACAGGAGGCGGCGGTGGTAATGGAATGTACTCAGGCGGGGGTGGCGGATCGAATCGCGGAAAAGGCGGCGACGGAGGACTTGAAATATCCTCTCTTTGCTCAAATGACCCACGCGAGGGAGGCTTTGGCGGTATAAATATAACAGGCACTATAATTCAAAACGGAATATTCTTTGGAGGAGGAGGAGGAGCTTCCACACAGGCATCAGGATCAACTGCGTCGTCAGGAGGTAATGGGGGAGGAATTATTATAATTATTGCCGATACAATCGCCGGGAATAATCATATTATTAGATCTAATGGTATAACAGCTGCAAATGCTGCATTAAATGCCGGTGCAGGAGGAGGGGGAGCAGGAGGCTCAGTTGTATTGTCATTCCAGGGAATTACCAGCCAGGTGCAGATCTCAGCAAATGGCGGTAATGGCGGGACCAATCCGGGAGGATTTGGCGAAGGAGGAGGAGGAGGAGGAGGGCTTATATGGCTGAGCTCAGCAGGATTGCCGGCTATGGTTTCCAATGCCACTGTTACTTATGGAATTCCTGCACCAACCACTGCTTCAGATGGTACCGGTGAAATAAAGTACAACCTAATACCCAGGCTTAATGGGTTTTTGTTTAATTATATCCGGACAAAAGCGACTGATAATAAGATCGATTCAGTATGCTCAAATATAATGTACGGGCAGATAGTGGGAACAAAACCGGTAGGTGGTACTCCACCCTATACTTATGAGTGGCAAAGCAGTACCATTTCAGAAACAACGGGATTCACCACGGCGCCGGGAACCTTCAATCTTCAATATTATACCCCGCCGGCTTTACTGGCACAGACCACCTGGTTCCGCCGCGTGGTAAGGGATAACGGCGCTGCAATAACCGATGTAAGTCTCCCTGTAAGAATAATAGTTCATCCTGATATCAAAAACAATGCAATAGGTAATCCTGATACCCTGTGTTACGGACAAAATCCGTCATTACTGAATCCGCTGTCAGTACTGCAGGATGGTAACGGGATCTATACATATTCATGGGCATCGAGCACAGACGATGCAGTTTTTACTGATGTGCCGGTAACTACAGCAAGCTATCAGCCTCCTGCCGGACTTACTGAGACAACATGGTACAGACGAACGGTTTATTCGGGATCATGCGTGGATGTCAGCGCCTCAGTAAGAATAAATGTTCTTGATACGATAAGAAACAATTCAATTTTAACACTACCCCAGGAGGTTTGCCAGGGAATGACGTTTGCCAACCTGACAGCGACAACAACCCCGACACTCAGCGGAGGGGACAATACTTACAAATACGTCTGGGAAAGCAGTAATGATGCCACATCATGGGCTACTGCTGCCGGAACAAGCAATTTAACGGTATATGATCCGGATGAATCTGCCCCTTACTTCCCGGGTCAGCAGTATTTCAGGCGTATTGTTTTATCGGGTAGCAATGACGTGTGCAAAAATGTCAGCAAACCTGTTCTCCTTAATGAGTATCCCATTATCGCAAATAACCTTATTGCACCTGCAGATCAGACAATCTGCTCCGGATCGGTGCCTGTTCAGCTGACAGGCTCTGTCCCGATAAACGGTAAAGGAGCCGGTACTTACACTTATACCTGGCAGGACAGCACAAAAGTACATACCTGGGCAAATATCTCAGGATATATTAACGTGACAGATCAGAATTTTGTCCCTCCTGTTCTGGCAGATACAACCAGGTACAGAAGGATAGTATATTCCTCAGCATGCTCCGATATAGGGAAATCTGTAATAATTAAGGTGCATAAGCCGATAGCCAATAACAATATATCCCTTTTATCCGGCGGAGCTTCCGATACAACCCTCTGCAGCGGGGCAATACCTCACAGATTTATTGGAACCATTGCCACAGGCGGAACAAATATCCCGGGTAATTATGCTTACCAGTGGTCATCGTCAGAAGATAATTCAACATATACAGATATTACGACTGCAGCAACTGCAACCGGATACCAGCCATCATCACTCGCTGCCACAACATATTTCAGGCGAAGGGTAGTTTCGGGGCAGTGCTCTTCAGAAAGCACCCCTGTTAAGGTTACTGTTCTGCCTCTGATAACTAACAATACAATATCAGGTAATCAGACTGTCTGCAAATCTGATACGCCGGAACTTCTCACCCAGGCTTCGGGTGTAAGCCTTTCAGGCGGAGGTGGCACGGGGACATATTCATACCTGTGGGAGCAAAGTTTCGATGGCAATACCTGGAACCCTGCTGTGGGGACCAACAATCAGCCAAACGGCACTTACCAGCCTCCGGTAATGACTAAAACAGTTCAATACCGCAGGGTTGTAAACTCAGGAGCTAACAACTGCTGTACAAGTAGCTCAAACGTACTGGAACTTGTGCTCGATTCACTGCCTGCCGGTGCGGCAATTTATGCAGGCCCCGATACTTCTATCTACTCGTTTGATTATATTGTTCAACTGTTTGCTGACCCCCCGATAGAAGGTGGAACCGGCTTATGGAGTGTTGTGGAAGGTTCGGGAATCTTTGACAATGATACTGATAATGATACAAAGGTCACCGGATTATCAAAAGGACTGAACACTTATCTGTGGACCGTTACAAGAGGAGCATGCAGAATGGAAGATGAGATAAGCGTTTCCATATATGACCTGATGATTCCTGAAGGATTCTCTCCGAATAACGATCCGGGCGGTTACAATAATACATTTATTATTAACGGACTCGATCTGCCCAACCAGATAGCAGAATTGACAATTATAAATGGCGCCGGGACTGAAGTATTTGCAACTACCAACAGCGATGGCAATGAATGGAGCGACTGGGATGGTAAAAACTTAAAAGGCATTGACCTTCCGGAAGGGACATATTACTATCTGCTTAAGATTCAGTCGAAGGGGAATGATAAAATATTCAAGAAAAGCGGATTTATTGTTTTGAAACGATATTAAGGGTGAATTATATAATGAACACGTCAATTCATTCCGGGATAATAATGATAAAAAGATTCAGGGTAATATCTGTTCTGGTCTTCCTGATTTTTAATCTGGCTTCAGCTCAGAACGTGCCTGATTCATCGAGAATTAATCTCGGATTCCCGGTTTACAGCCAGTATCTGCAGAACGGCCTTGTTATAAATCCGGCATATACAGGTACCAGGGAGGTGCTGAGCAGCTTTTTATCGTACAGGATGCAATGGATGGGAACCAACGGTGCTCCCCTGCTTCAGTCTATTTCATTTCATTCGCCTCTGAAAAATGACAAGGTGGCTCTGGGGTTGATGGCACAGTTCATGCAATACGGGACCACCAAATCGACAAGTATTTATGGGAGTTATGCCTATCATATTAAGCTCAAAAAGGGCAAAATCTCTTTTGGAATTAAGGGAGGGGTTGATCTCTCGAATACCGATTACACTGGTTTGCTTCTGAACGATCCTGATGATCCTGTTTTTAAAACAAACGATCAGTCACTCGTTCTTCCGAATGTCGGGGCAGGTGTCTATTATTTTTCAGACAGATTTTTCGCCGGGCTTGCCATTCCTTCATTTCTGAATTACCAGCGGACCAGCAGCGGTTCAACGAGTCCGTATCATAGCTTCGATCAGTACGAATTTATGTTCTCAGCAGGGGCACTTATTTCAATTGCCCCCGTACTGAAGTTCAAACCATCGGTTCTGATCGATTATTCACTTGATGAAACTCAGGGACTTAAACAATTTGATATAAACGGGAATTTTATTATAGCTGATCTGATCTGGGCAGGAGGATCATGGAGGATGTCGGAACAGGTAATTGTGGCAATACTTCAGGTACAGGCAAATCCCCAGCTGATGTTCGGATTTTCATACGATTATCCTTTTGGAAGGATGAACTCTTATTCAAAAGGATCAACCGAATTTATTTTAAGATATGAATTCCGGTATAAGGTAAGCGCCGCTAATCCAAGATATTTTTGATAAGAATGAGAAGAGGAGCGACCATATTTATTTTATTTTTAATAATTATTCTGTCAGAAATCAGATTGTTTTCACAGGAGACATCCCCATATAAAATTACAAGGCTTTCATTTAACATATCAGGATTCAGTGATATAGCGCCGGTAATTATCCGGGATGGAATCATATTCTGTTCTGACAGGCGGCTGAGCGGAGTAACTGACCGGACCTCTTTTGATAATCGCAGGCTCTACAATATTTACATTGCCGGTAGAAAGGATACCTCCGACTGGCGAAAACCAAATTTAGTAAAAAATGAGAGGAGCGCCCAGTTCAACACAGGGCCACTGTGTATTGCACCTGATGGTAAGACTGTTTATTTTACCAGCGAGATAGAAACCGGTGTTCCTTCAAAGAGCAGAAAGTTCAGGAATAAAAGCGGAATCTTTGAAGCTGAACTTTCGGGATTGCAGCTTATTTCAATAAAACCTTTCAAATACAATAATCCTGATTATAATACGGGACAACCATCAATAAGCGCTGACGGCAAATATCTCTATTTTGCTTCGGATATGCCGGGCGGACAGGGAGCATCTGATATTTACTTCTGTGAATCGGTTGACGGAAACTGGAATGCACCGGTCAATCTGGGATCGATGTTGAATTCTTCAGGAACAGATAATTATCCCTGTATCCATTTCTCAGGCAGGCTCTATTTTGCTTCAAACCGTCCTGGCGGTATGGGTGGACTTGATGTCTATTCTTCTGATAAAACAGAAAGCTCCTGGGAGACTCCGGTAAGATTGCCTGAGCCAATCAATTCTTCATCTGACGATTTTGCTTTTATTGCCCAGCCTGATCTTCAGAAAGGCTATTTTTCATCAAACAGGCGCAGAAATGATGACATTTATGAGTTTACAACAACAATTATCAGAAAAACTACCTGCGATACGCTCGAAATAAATAATTACTGTTACGAATTCGTGGAAGAGAATGCGGTAAAATATGATACAATACCTTTCAGGTTTGAATGGAGGTTTGGTGACGGGAATAAATCTGTGGGAAGAATTGTGGAACACTGCTATCCCGGTCCGGGAACATATCTTGTCCAGCTAGATGTAACAAATCTCGTTACCAATGAAGTTAAAGTTAATGAAAAATCACAGACTTTGGTTATACAGGATATTGAACAGCCTTATATATCCTGTCCTGATGTTGCTGCCGAAGGTATGATCCTGAAGTTCAGTGCTGACAGCACTAACCTTCCCGGATGGGATATAGCAAGTTATTACTGGAGTTTTGGTGATGAGACAATTGCAATAGGCAAAAATGTAGAAAAAACTTACCACCGGGCAGGCAATTATACTATTCAGCTCATAGTGTCAACGAAGCCTGAAGAGGGAGGAATGGTCAGGGAGGCATGTGTTTCAAGAAATATTTCAATAATACGGCAGCCCTGAAAACGAAAAGTACTATTTTAACGTTAGATGAAAGTGAAGACTGCAATATTTAAGATCCTTGTACTTTTGATTTTTTCTGCGACTCTGACCCCGGACAATATCGTGGGGCAGGCAGTTCCGGGGAAGGATGAAAATATCCCGTTTCTGGTAAATTTCGGAAAGAACGGCGAAACTTCATGGGGCGATGATGATTTCTATTCTTTATTCTTTTTCACTATACCAAAGGATTATAACAGGCAATTCTATATTAAAGTTTTTGATCCGGATTGCGGTGGGGAAAATGATGAAATTCAGGGAGTGTTTGATTCAAGGACCCTGTTTTCGGTTTATGGAGGTAAAGGGGTCGATCCTGATAAAAACCTTACTTCCAGAGGTTTGAAGCCGGGAGACAATTATAAGCAGGGAAACCTTCTTGCTTCAAAAGTATTTGGTAATGATTCCCAGAATGATAATAAATATTATGCATTCGGGCCCTTTAATCCGACCGAAGGGGATTATAATGAGAAATGGAAAAGCTATATTTTCAAGATCGTTTGTGAAGGAATAACAGGCGATGATGGAAACCTGTACAGGTATTTTCTCAGCCGTGATGCCAACAGTGAGCTACCGATTGAGGGCGCAAATGCTTTTACATATGAATATACTTTCAGGATGTGGAACGATATTAAAAGTGTTGCCCATATCTATCCGTATGTCGACACCGGTATTGTTTCCATCAAGCAGAGAAATTTTGACTGGGATGACGATGGCACAATTCTGGTCGTGTCGACATACAAGCAGGGAATACCGGTTCCCATTTCCAACGAAGATGATGAAAAAATCTCTATAATTCCTGTTGAACAAGCTGAAATCGGCAAATCGCTCGATTTTCAGTTTCATAAGAAAAAGGAATTTTTAGTCAGGAACAACAATGTGGTTGTCTCACTCGAAAACCAGCGGGGTGATGCACTTCAGTTCTTCAGCTCGCCAATCGGAGGAGTTCCGGTTTATCAGCCGGTTATGACCATCAGGAAAAAACAAAAATAGGGAAACCATAAATGAAGCGCTTATTCCTTCATAAAATCAGTTTAAGCACCATAGCGTGCTTATTTTTATTTGCAGAGGTTGCCTCGGGCCAGGCTTACAGGTTCCGAAACTATGGCACAGAGAATAACCTTCCGAGCGAGGTTATCTATACTATTAACCAGGACAACAACGGATATCTCTGGGTAGGGACCACTGAAGGTCTTTCGCGTTTTGACGGATTCGGATTTTATAAGGTTCAGTTCCCCGATTCAACCAGCGGACGTTATACGACTATATCCCTGAAGGACAAACAAGGAAATCTCTGGTTCGGATGTAACGACGGTAACCTTTTTTATACTTCAGGCAGCGTGCTCAAACAGGTCGTCCTGCCAAATTCATCAGGGACCGGCATTAGTTCTATACTGGAAGGAGCAGATGGTAATATTTACGTATTCGCCCAGAGGAAACCGTTTTATAAAGTTGATCCTGCAAAGCCGGCAGAAGCAAAAATAATCCCTTTTGGCCCTGATCCAAACATATTTTCAGCTTCTTTTACTGGCTCGGGAGAAATGCTTCTTGGAACCCAGGAAAACCTTTTAATATGCAGAATTACACGCGATTCTCTGGTAACAACCGGCTCTGTTGAGGGCTTTGACTATTCAGCTATAATGTCGATAAAAAGGATCTATGAAAGCGCAGGTTTTATTATCGGGACTGATGGAAACGGCCTCTTTCACCTGAAGCTGGAAGACGGGGAAGAAACCTTATCACGGTTCTACGGTTTCCCTGGGCTTGAAAATCTTTCGGTGAAATCAATTACCCCCGATTCGAAAAATAACATCTGGGTATCGACGAGAGGAAACGGTGCCGTTAAATTGCAGTTTCTGAGCCGGAGCGACTCCCTGGCTTCGGTCAGGTTTCTTGATAAGACATCAGGACTTGCAGGGGAAAATGTTCTGGCCATATTCGAAGATTTTGAAAGGAATATATGGCTCGGATTTAATGGTGATGGTCTTTCAATTCTCACCTCCGATTCGTTTGAGTTTATAAAGCCAGGAAACGGCAGCCAGCCGAATAATATAATTTTTACCGGAAAACTCGGAAACGATTATTTTCTCGGAACTCCTGCCGGGTTCTATGTTTATGACCTGGGAAACAGGAAACCATTATCTTTTACAGCAATACCGGTTCAGACAGGACGAAAAGAAATCAGTTCCTATTATATTGATAATGAAAATAATATCTGGATAGGAACAAAAGGTTCCGGCCTCTATTTAAAAAAGATGACAGGTCAGATAACTCCTTTTTACAGATCGGGAGACACTGGCGCAGATTATATTTCTGGCATAAGTATCAGCGGAGATAATATCTGGCTCGCCACCCTCAACGGGGTATGCATAATTTCAAAACAGTCGGGAGTTTTAAAGAACAGTTTCAACACGAATAACGGTCTTGCTCATAACAGCATTAACCAGATCCTGCTTGAAGATGATGGAAGCGGTTATATTGCTACTGAAAGCAATATGCTTAGCAGGATAGATCCTGACTCAGGTATATTCGCTTCTGAAGTATCGATGTACGGACTTCTGCTGAATAAGGTTATTGCACTGACCAGGGATAATAAGGGCACTATATGGGCTGCAACACTGGGTAACGGAGTCTTTGAATTTTCAAGTGATTCAGTAAAATTGCTAAGTACGGCAAATGGATTGCTTTCAAACTATTCATACTCTATTCTTGCCGATAAGGAAAATAATATCTGGATTGGTCATGAAAGAGGTATTTCGCGGTACAATCAGAAAACAGGGATAACAAAAGTAATCGGAACCGGGTTTGCAGGAAACGGAATGTGCAACCAGAACGGAATTTATGAATCACCCGATGGAAAGATATTAATCGGAACTACTGAGGGTCTTATAATTTATGACAGGTTGAAAGACCAGAATAATCAGATTGCGCCGATAAATAATATTAATTCGGTTACAATAAATAATGTTGAGTATCAGTATCAGCCTTCATTCTCACTGCCCTACAAAAAGCGCTATAATGTAAGGATCAGTTTCACAGGCATAAATTTCAGTGATCCGGGGAAGGTATATTACAGTACATTTCTTGAGAACTATGAGGATGACTGGACAGAATTAACAGATCAGAGAGAGGTCAGTTACAGCCTGCGGGATGGCAGGTACAAATTCAACCTGATTTCTGTTAATGAAGATGGTCTGGACACAAGAGAAACCATTGACTTTAGAGATCAATATTAAAAAGCCTTTCTGGAGGACATGGTGGTTTATCCTTCTGTTGATGAGCATTGTTACAGGAATTGTAATAATGATTATCAGGGAAAGGGAAAAGGCTCAGAAGAAAATTCAGGAATATCTCGAAAAAGAGCTGGAAGCAAGAACAAAGGTGGTTATGAAACAAAAAACCGAGATGGAGCTTCAGAACCTTGAGATAACCGACAGTATTAATTATGCCAGAAGGATCCAATCAAGCATATTGCCTGACGTTAAGCGGCTTAAGGAACATTTCAAAGATGCTTTTGTAATGTTATATCCCCGCGATATAGTAAGCGGTGACTTTTACTGGTTCGATAAGACTGATGACGACACATTCATCCTTGTTTGTGCCGATTCGACCGGTCATGGAGTACCGGGTGCATTCATGTCAATGATCGGTTCAACGCTTCTGCAGGATATTGTGTCGAGGCAGAGGATATCAAAACCATCAGAGATACTGACGATGCTCGATAAGCAGATATTTACCACACTCAACCAGAATCTGGAAGAAGGTGTATCGAATGATGGAATGGATATTGTGGTATGCGAGTTTACACTGAAGAACAGGCATGTCAGATTTTCTTCGGCAATGCGTCCTGTATTGCTTGTGATGGGAGGTGAAACGTATTATATTAAAGGGAACAGGGCTTCGGTCGGAGGCGAGACGGTACTGGAAAAATATTTCGATGATCAGGAATATTATCTGAATGAAGGCGACACAATCTATATGTTTTCAGACGGATTTCCTGATCAGTTTGGAGGAACTGATGGAAAGAAAATGAAAGTTGCGAGGCTGAAAAATCTAATCGGCGACATTTCCGGATTACCTGTTAAGGAACAGGAAGAAGCCCTCGAGAAGTTCTACCGGGAATGGAAAGGCAATTATGAACAGGTTGATGATATACTCTTTATGGGAATACAGGTCTGAGGAAAACTAGTTATAGACTCCGTTGTAGAATAGAGGCAGTGTCGATGTCGAATCAATGTTGCTAATATTGCCTGCCCTGTCCTTTACATAAAAATGATATTTTATTGTGTCTTCATTCGTTGTGAAAAGATAACTGATGTCGACTGAAATGTTGCCTTTGAGGATTTGGTTCTGTCCGTTTCTGGTCATAAATGGTATCCTGAATCCGGATGGTGTAAGAGGATCATCATCAGGAGCAGGCGATGTAACACCGTCATTTATCCTGTAAAGTGTGAGGAAAAGATTAACTGAATCAGTTGGCACATCTTCAACCGGAACAGGTAATCCAAGATCCCCGTCCCCATCCTCAAAGTAGAATTTCAGCCTTCCTCCCTTCACCAGGTTGCCCAGAAGATCAGTAGTATCAAAAACTGTAAAACTGGTGTAATCAATGTACGGCCTGGCCGGCATTGTCTGGATAGGCTCACAGGAATACCAGATAACAAGGGAAAAGAAAACCAAAACAAGGACGACCTTAAATTTCATTGATATCCGTTAATTCTTCTTTCTGTACAAAAACCACACCAAAGTAAACTATTTTTTTCTGAAAAATATCCTGATTGGCACCCCTGAGAAGTCAAATTTTTCTCTCATCCTGTTCTCAATGTATCTTTTGTATGGCTCCTTTACATACTGTGGAAAATTGCAGAATAGTGCAAAAGAAGGTGTATAAACAGGAAGCTGTGTTACGTATTTTATCTTTATATGTTTTCCATTTACTGCCGGTGGTGGATTGATCCGCACAATCTCCAGAAGGACCTCATTCAGTACCGAAGTGGATATTTTTCTGTTCCTGTTTTCATTTACTGTGTCGACAATTTCAAGGATCTTATGGATCCGCTGTTTATTTGTCGCTGAAATAAACAAAACGGGATAATCAGTAAAAGGAGCCGTCTTGCTCCGTA
Source organism: uncultured Bacteroidales bacterium (assembly GCA_963702415.1). Lineage (GTDB taxonomy): Bacteria > Bacteroidota > Bacteroidia > Bacteroidales > VadinHA17 > LD21. Next base: position 126,860 of record CAVPCP010000013.1, read on the forward strand.
TCTCCTTTTCGGTTTGCAGAGCTGTATTATTCTCTTTTTCTACAAGGTCCCATTTATTGACCAGGATTATCATACCTTTATTATTCTTCAGAATAAGGGATATAATATTAAGGTCCTGTGCTTCAATACCTCTGGTGGCATCAATAAGCAGAAGGCATATATCGGAGCTCTCAATAGTTCTGATTGCCCTCATAACCGAGTAGAACTCAACATCTTCGCTAACCTTCCCTTTTTTTCTAAGCCCCGCGGTATCTACAAGCAGAAAATCATGTTTGAATTTGTTGTACCTGGTGTAGATAGAGTCGCGGGTGGTACCTGCAAGCGGAGTGACAATATTCCGCTCCTCGCCGAGAAGGGAGTTAACGAGCGAGGATTTTCCGACATTTGGTCTTCCCACTATTGCCACTCTTGGAATTTCAGGGATTATTTCTGCTGGTTGTTCCGGCAGGTTTTTCACAACATGATCCAGAAGATCACCGGTTCCGCTTCCGCTTACAGAACTCACAGGAAAATAATCTCCAAGACCAAGCCTGAAGAATTCGGCAGCATCGGGCAGCCGTTCATTATTGTCGACTTTATTGACGACCAGAATCACTTTCTTTCCGGTCCTTCTTAAAAGATCTGCAACAGACGCATCAAGATCATGAATGCCACAGGTTACATCAACCATAAAAAGAATGATATCTGCCTCATCAATTGCAAAGTGAACCTGTTTATTGATTTCCTCTTCGAAGATATCATCTGAATTTTTAACATAGCCGCCGGTGTCGATAACCGAAAAGTTGATTCCGTTCCAGAAGCAAACACCATAATTTCTGTCGCGCGTGACCCCGCTTACCTCATCCACGATCGCTTCCCTCGTTTCGGTGAGCCTGTTGAAGAGTGTTGACTTACCCACATTCGGCCTTCCTACTATTGCAACTATTCTACTCATGGTTTTGATTATTTCGGATTTCGGATTTCGGATTGCGGATTTATAAATCCGAAATCGTCAATCCGCGATCCGCAATTAGTTTATTACCTGTATCCGAATCTCCTTAATTCCAAAGGCTTATCACGCCAGTCCTTAGTGACTTTAACGTAAAGTTCCAGGAAGACCTTGTGTCCGAAAAATGCCTCCATGTCGAGACGTGCCTCTGTTCCTGTCTTTTTCAGCTTTTCTCCCTTATGGCCTATTACTATTCCTTTCTGGCTTTCGCGTGTAACATGTATCAGTGCCCTTATCCGTATAAGATCGTTCTCCTCTTTAAAGCTGTCTATTTCCACTTCGGCAGAATAAGGGATCTCTTTCTGATAATTATTAAGTATTTTCTCCCTTATTATTTCAGAGGCAAAAAACCTTTCATATCTGTCAGTAAGCTGGTCTTTCGGAAAATAAGGCTCTCCGTCAGGAAGCTTGCTGATTACTGCATTCAGTAGAGTGTCGAGGTTAAACCGCTTAATGGCCGATACAGGGATCACCGGCGAACCAGGAAACCTCTTTTCCCATGATGCTGTAATTAATTCAAGATCAGCTTGATTGCTGAGGTCTATCTTGTTTACCGCGACAATTACAGGTATCCCTGTTCCCCTTATTTTATCCGGATACACGTTTTCGCTTTCTGATTTTTCAGTCACATCGGTGACATAAAGTATAATATCGGCGTCAGAGAGAGCAATATTTACAAAATTCATCATCTTCTCCTGAAGCTTGTATTTTGGTTTTAATATACCGGGGGTATCGGAATAGACTATCTGGAAATCGTCGCCATTAACAATCCCCATTATCCTGTGGCGCGTTGTCTGAGCTTTTGATGTGATTATTGACAGCTTTTCACCGACAAGGGCATTCATTATTGTTGATTTACCCACATTGGGATTTCCAAGGATATTTACAAAACCGGATCTGTGATTCATTTTATCTTTTAAAAAATGCCTCTTTTAAGCATATTGATCTCTTTTTCATTCAGGAACCTCCATTTTCCCCGGGGAAGATTTTTCTTTGTAAGTCCTGCAAAATAAACCCTGTCGAGCTTCTTAACCTTGTATCCCAGTTTCTCAAAGATCCTTCTTACAATTCTGTTCTGTCCGGAGTGTATTTCAATGCCAATTTGTGACTTATCTTCTGCATCGGCATATGAAACTGCATCTGCGACTATCATTTCATCATCAATTTCTACACCTTCAGTAAGGGTAAAAAGATCGCTTTTTGAAACCGGTTTGTCAAGAAAGACATGGTATATCTTTTTCCTTTTATATTTTGGATGAGTCAGTTTTCCTGTCAGATCGCCGTCATTTGTCAGAAGCAGAACACCAGTTGTTGCTTTGTCAAGACGACCGACGGGATAAACCCTTTCAGAACATGCGTCATTGATCAGGTCAAGAACTGTCTGATCTGCATGAGGATCCTCCACGGTAGTGACATAACCTCTGGGCTTATTCAGAAGGATATAGACTTTTTTTTCGGAACTGAGCCTCTTATTTTTATATCGCACATCGTCATTGACCGAAACTTTTGTTCCAAGATCAGTTACAGTTTTCCCGTTAACCGTTATGAAGCCTTTAATGATAAGTTCATCCGCTTCCCTTCTCGAACAGACGCCGCTGTGGGCAATAAATCTGTTGAGCCTGATCTTTTCTTCAATACCCTTCTTTGTTTTGGTGAATGTAATCTCTTTTTCTGCCCCGAAATGACGGGCAGATTTCCTGTTTGCCATTTTAAATTTTATTCAGGGTGCAAAGGTACAATTATTTGACAACATTATGATTTCATGTTTTTTTTGCACCTTTGTGACTCAAAATTCATAATCTATGCCTTTAATAAAATCGATCTCAGGAATCAGGGGAACTATTGGCGGAAAACCCGGCGAAAATCTTACACCGGTTGATGTTGTTAAGTTTACCTCAGCGTATGGTACATGGCTCAGCCGGAGACATGGCAGCAAAAAGCTTATGGTTGTCACTGGACGGGATGCAAGAAGGTCTGGCAACATTGTAAACAACCTTGTTGTTAATACCCTGCGCAGTCTTGGGATTGATGTCACAGATATTGGTCTCTCGACAACCCCAACAGTTGAACTTGCAGTAACGGGAACAGGATCACAGGGAGGGATAATAATAACAGCAAGTCATAATCCGGCCGAATGGAATGCCTTAAAGCTATTGAATGAAAGGGGGGAATTCTTATCATCAGGAGACGGATCGGAGGTTCTTAAAATTGCAGAATCAGAGGATTTCTTGTACGCAAATATTGACAATTTCGGTTCGTTTGTACATGATGATTCATGGAACCAGATTCATATAGATCAAGTACTTGCACTTGAACTGGTCGACAGGGATGCTATAAAAGCAGCCGGGTTCAAAGTGGCAATTGATTGTGTCAACTCCGTCGGAGGTATTATTTTACCGGGCTTGTTAAAATCGCTGGGAGTATCGAAAATTGTGGAGATGAACACTACTCCTGACGGGAACTTCGCTCATAATCCTGAACCGATTCCGCAAAATCTCACCGCCATCTCGGAAATGGCAGCAAAAGAAAGGGTGGACGTAGGTTTTGTTGTTGATCCTGATGTTGACAGGCTTGCAATTATTTGTGAGGACGGTTCAATGTTCGGAGAAGAGTATACCCTGGTAGCAGTTTCCGATTTTATACTGAGCAGTAAAACCGGGAACACAGTCTCCAACCTGTCATCGACAAGGGCATTGAAGGATGTCACCGAAAAGCATGGAGGTAATTATTATACTGCAGCGGTCGGTGAAATAAATGTTATAGAGGAAATGAAAAAGAGGGGAGCCGTAATAGGCGGAGAGGGAAACGGAGGTGTTATATATCCCGAACTTCATTATGGCAGGGATGCCCTTGTTGGGATAGCACTTTTCCTGTCACAACTGGCGAAAAGCAGGATGAAATGTTCAGAGCTCAGAAGAACTTTCCCTGATTACTTCATTGCAAAGAAAAAGCTTGATATTGATGAAGGAACTGATTTCAGTATTCTCCTTGATAAAATCAGGGAACATTACACCGGTTATGAAATCGATGAAAGAGACGGCATGAGGATTGAACACAAAGACGGCTGGGTACAGATCCGTAAATCAAATACAGAACCCGTAATAAGAATTTATGCCGAAGGTAGAACTATTGCCGAGGCCGATAATCTGGCTGATACAGTCATCGGGATTGTTAAAAAAATTAAATAATTCAGCTTTTTCACGGGTATTCCGGAATAAACAGAGCCGGATAAATGTCTTTAAACCTGAAGGCACAAAAGCCTGAAACATTAAAAGATGTTAAATCTTTTACGGGAACGGTACAATTAGATATTTTTGCAAAAATCCATTTCAGTCACTTATAATTAAATAGGCATAATTTCGATGAAAAAATCAGTTATCATTACAGGTATTGTTGCAGTTCTGGCAATAGTAGCCTTAATTGTGATTGGCAGAATATCCAAAAAGAAAGATGTTGCCAATCTGTATGTAGAAGCAAAACAGGGCCATTTTGAGATTGTTGTATCAACAACAGGAGAACTGCAGGCAGAGAATTCGCAGGATATCACCGGCCCTGACTTTTCCCAGAGCAGGCAGATCAGGGCAATGGAGATTAAAATAACTGATCTGGTGCCTGAAGGAACACAGGTCAAAGCAGGTGATTATATAGCCACTCTTGACAGAACCTCATTTGACAATACACTTAAGGATGAACTTGAAAGACTTACAACTCAGGAATCCAACCTTGAGGTCAAAATGCTCGATACAGCAGTATCTCTGAGTGATTTGCGTGATAATATCAAGAATCTTGTTTTCTCTGTTGAAGAAGCAGAAATAACCCTTCAGCAGTCGAAATACGAACCCCCGACAACAATCAGGCAGGCAGAGATAGCACTGGATAAGGCAAAACGTTCGCTGGACCAGGCAATCAAAGGATATTCACTTAAGGTTGAGCAGGCAAGGTCAGACATGAAAACGATCAAATTCAACCTTTCGGAGCAGAGGCAGAAAGTAGCTGATCTGCAGGCAGTTCTTTCAAAATTTCTCATTTATGCTCCATCTGACGGTATGGTAATTTATAAGAGAGACAGGACCAATGCAAAAAGAAAGGTCGGATCTTCAATATCTCCATGGGATAATGTCGTGGCAACTCTTCCCGACATGTCGTCGATGATATCAAAGACTTATGTTAATGAGATTGATGTCAGTAAGGTCAAAACCGGTCAAAAGGTCGAACTCCTTGTTGATGCATTTCCTGAAAAGAGTTATTCCGGAGTTGTTACATCTGTTGCAAATATCGGAGAGCAGCTCCCCAATGCCGACGCAAAAGTATTTGAGGTGCAGGTCAAGGTTGACGGTTCAGATCCTATACTGAGACCTTCAATGACTACCGGAAACAAGATAATTACCAAGATTGTAGAGGATGTTACCTATGTCCCTCTTGAAAGTGTCCAGAAGGGTCTTGACAGTATTCCTTTCGTTTATACAAAAAAGGGGAATAAGCAGATTGTCGTAACCGGTGAAGAGAATGAGAATAATGTAGTGATTGAGCAGGGACTTGAGGCCGGTGCAGTTATATATCTTAGTACTCCTGAAAATCCTGAAAAATTTAAATTATCCGGCCAGGACCTTATTGCTGTGAACCAGGAGCGTGCCAAAGCCAGGAAAGAAGAGGAAAGGAAAATCCAGGAAGATGCTCAGAGAGCCAACAGCCAGGGATCTGGTCAGATGCCCGCAGGAATGACTCCTGAAATGATGCAGCGTTTTCAGCAGATGGGCGGAGGTGCGCCTTCTCAGGGAGGAACCATGCGCGGCCAGGCTGGGCAGGCTGGTCAGGGTGGTACCAGAGATACTGCAGCAATGAGGAGAATGATGCAGAATAATCCGGAAATGAGACAGAGAATGCAAAATGCGAGGAGGGACACTTCACAGCGCAGTACTTCGGGTCAGCAGGGACAGGGCCAGAATCCGCAAAGGCAGAATCAGCCTGGCGGATCCCAAAATTTGGATCAGAACTAATTATTTATACCAGAAAGTATGTTTAAGTTTTTCTTCAGATACTTCCACGACATAGAAATTGCCGTAGAATCGATAGTTTCCAACAAGCTCAAATCGATGTTGACAGCACTTGGTATAATCTTCGGCGTTGCAGCAGTTATCGCCATGCTGGCAATTGGAAAAGGAGCCAAGCAGGAAATCATGGAGCAGATGAAAATGGTGGGGGTTAATAACATCCTTATAAATCCCATAATTCAGGATCAGTCTTCTTCAGGTTCTGATGAATCAGAAAAGCAAACCAAGAAATTTTCGAGAGGGTTAAGTATGCTTGATGTAGAGGCCATAAATGAAACGCTCCCGTCAGTTAAGAGAATAAGCCCTGAAATCTCCTTCAACTCAGTTGCCATGATGAACGGAGTTAAATACACCGCAAAACTTGTTGGTGTTTCAAACGATTATTTCTACCTGTATAATCTGCCGCTTGTTTCAGGTACTTTTTTTAACAGCTACCAGGAAGAGAACGGTATCCAGGTTTGTATAATCGGAGCAAATATAAGGTCCAAATTCTTCAGCAAAATTGATCCTATCGGACAATATATAAAATTTAACGGGATATGGCTTAAGGTAATCGGGGTCCTTCAAAAAACCAATGTCAGCCTTACCGGATTTGAAGAAAAAGGTGTTAATGTTTACAACGACAATATCTATATTCCTATTCAGACTATGCTGCTGAGATACCAGAACAGGGCTCTCGTCAATACAAAGCTTGTATCGGAAGCCTCCTCTAATGTGATGGTTTTTGGCGGACCAGGCGGAGGCGGCATGTCAAGAGTTGTTGTAAGCAGCTCAGATGCTTCTACAAATGCAGAAACCAACTACAATCAGCTCGACCGTATAGTTGTACAGGTAGCTGAGACTGAACAGCTTAACCCGAGCACTGAGATCCTGAGCCGCATGCTCGCCCGTCGTCATTCAAACGTAAAAGATTTTGAGATCACCGTTCCTGAACTGCTTCTCAAACAGCAGCAGAGAACAAAAGATATTTTCAATATTGTTCTTGGCGCCATCGCCAGTATTTCACTTATCGTCGGGGGAATAGGTATCATGAATATAATGTTTGCATCAGTTATGGAGAGGATAAAGGAGATAGGTACGAGGATGGCAATCGGCGCTAAAAAGATGGATATTGTTGTCCAGTTCCTTTCCGAAGCAGTTCTTATAAGCGTTTCAGGCGGTTTTATCGGGATATTTTTTGGAGTGATCATGGCTAAACTTATAGAGCAGATTGCAGGCATAATGACCATAGTATCATTTTTTTCTGTGTTTATCGCTTTTGGAGTATCAGCCGCTGTCGGAGTTATTTTCGGCTACCAGCCGGCAAAAAGAGCTTCTGAACGCGATCCTATTGAATCATTAAGATACGAATAAAATATTAGAGATGAAGAAGTTATTATTTTCAGTACTGGGTTTGCTTTTGATCTTTTCTGATAAAACACTGGCGCAGGATAACCGGAAATTAACATTCAGTGAGGTAATTAAAATAGCTGAGGACCAATCTCCAAATGCGCTTATGGCAAAGCACAGGTACCGTGCCAGTTACTGGCAGTACCGCACATTTAAAGCCGAGTACATGCCATCACTGACATTAATTGGAACAACTCCGAATTACAGTACTGCATACGACAGGGTCTGGAACTCAGCAACCCAGCAATACGAATATAAGTCCACAAATATTATGCGTAACATCGGTTCGCTGGCTCTTACCCAGAATATAGGTTTCACAGGAGGTACAATTTCGGTAAATTCTGATCTTACACTGGAAAATGATTTTGAGAATAATTCGCATAACTACATTACAGTTCCTCTGAGTATTGGATTAACCCAACCTTTGCTAAGGTATAATTCATTGAGATGGCAGAAGAAAACTGAACCCCTTAAATACGAAGCCGCAAAGAAGACATTCCTTTCAAATATTGAAATGGTTCATACACAGGCTGTCCAGAATTTTTTTATGCTGGCTTTGGCCCAGATCAACAAGCAGATTGCCGAAATGAACTACTCAAATGCCGATACTTTGTACAGAATTGCAAAAGGAAGATATGACCTTGGTACAATAGCTGAAGATGAATTACTGCAGATGCAGCTCACCTGGCTGAATACCGAGACGGCAAGAAAAGAAGCAGAAATAAACCTTCGCGACCGGGAGATCCGTTTACGATCATTTCTTGGATTCAATGAGAATGTCAGGATCGAACTGATTCTCCCAAGTGAGATCCCTGACCTGCAGGTAAATGTTCAGGAGGTTCTCGACCTGGCAATGGCCAATAACCCGGAAATACTGAACCAGCAGCTCACTCTTCTGACTGCACAAAGCAGCGTTGCACAGGCAAAGGCTGAAAAGGGACTGAATGCAAACCTCACGGCTTCTTATGGTTTGCGTGACCAGGATCCTGAATTTCCACTGGCTTACCAGGATCCGTCAAGGCAGCAAACAGTAAGATTAGGAATAATAGTACCAATCCTCGACTGGGGACTTGGCCGGGGAAAATACAGAATGGCTCAGTCGAGCCTTGAGCTTGCTCAGGTTACTTCGGAGCAGGCACTTATTGACTTTGAACAGAATCTTATGCTCGATGTTGAACAGTTCAACCTTCAGAAACAACAGGTAACTATAGCCGCAAAGTCAGATACTGTGGCAATGAAAATGTATGAAGTTACCAAACAGAGGTTCCTTATAGGGAAAATAGCAGTTCTTGACCTGAATAATGCAGATACCAGAAAAGACCAGAACAGAAGAGCATATGTACAGTCTTTGCAGAACTACTGGAATTATTTCTATAATTTGAGAAGTCTTTCTTTATACGATTTTATCAACAGAAAACCACTTGAAACAGAGTACGACCAATTGCTTGAATAAGAACTGAAAAAATCGTTTTATATGAGTAGAGACGTTGCTTGCAGCGTCTCTATTGTTTTATGCCCCCCAACCCCCCTGCCTTGCTCCGCCGAAGCGGCTACGCGAAGGCGAAGAAGGAGGGCTCAAAAATGGGATTTCAAACCCCCTTTAGGGGGCAGGGGGCAAAAAACCAATGATTTGTTGCTGGTCCGGGTTTTTCAAAAGCCCCTGCATTTATCGATGTTTTTTACAAAAATTTAATATCTTTGCGCCTCATTAAAGAATAATCAGAAAAAATATCATAATAATCCAAAAAAGATTCAAATGCAAAACAAAGCAGCTATTATCATTCTGGCAATTGCTCTGACGCTGGTATCAATATATCAGCTTTCGTTTACAGGAGCTACCTATAAAGTCAGAAAAGATGCACGGGAATATGCCAAAGGAGACCTGGTAAAACAGAACAAATACACAGATTCAATCTCATCATTACCGAAGGAAAAATGGAGTTACCTTGGTTATACTTTCAAGGAGGTCCAGAAAAAAGAGATGAACCTGGGTCTTGACCTTAAAGGCGGAATGAACGTAATTCTTGAGGTATCAGTTGAGGATATTCTGAAAGCACTTTCGAACTATAATACCGATAAAACATTTACCGATGCACTGGCCCGTGCCAAAGCACAATACCAGAATCAGACAGGGACTGATTTCCTTACCCTTTTTGGCAGGGCATTTCAGGAAATTGACCCGAATGCCAAAGCTTGCTGCAATATTCGGAACAGTTGAATTCAGGGACCGGATAAACTTTAATTCATCAAATGAGGATGTGATGAAAGTTCTTGACACTGAGATAGAGAGTGCCATAGCAAACGCATTTAATATTCTTCGTACCAGGATCGACCGTTTTGGCGTGGTACAGCCGAATATTACCAACCTTGCCACCAGGGGCCGCATCCTTATTGAACTTCCGGGGCAGGATGACCCGCAGAGAGTAAGGGAACTCCTTCAGGGAACAGCCAATCTTGAATTCTGGGAAACTTATGAAAACGGTGAGGTACTGGGATACCTTTCACAGGCTAATAACCTTTTAAGGGAGATACAGGCAAATACTGTAAAAACAGATAGTTTGACAGATATCTCCGGTTTCGCCTGCTGCTTCAGCCGACACAACAAAAACCAGACCAGTCACTCGAGGATCTTATTGGTAAAGATACATCTCAGGCTGCGGCTTCGACGCGTGAAGAATTTAATCTGCAGAATCCGCTCTTCGGGCTCCTTAATCCGCGTGTTGATGAACAGGGCCAACCTTTGCCTTCAAGTATGGTAGGACTTGCGGCAGGTATTGATACCGCACAGGTTAATGATTATCTTTCCATGAACCAGATAAAATCGCTTTTTCCACGCGACATGATATTCAGGTGGAGCCAGAATCCGTACAAGTACGATCCGACCAAATCTCTTTATGAACTTCATGCAATAAAAATTACAACCCGCGATGGCAGAGCTCCGCTTCAGGGTGATGTTATAACCGGAGCAAGACCCTCTTCGGGTGTTACAGGCTCTGAGGTAAAAGTCGATTTTTCAATGAATGCAGAGGGTGCAAAAACATGGGCACGGATGACCCGTGAAAATGTCGACCGCTGCATTGCTTTGGTCCTCGACGGCTATGTCCGTTCATACCCGAGGGTTGTTGGCGAAATAACAGGTGGAAATACAGAAGTTACAGGCGATTTTACAATAGACGAAGCCAACGACCTTGCAAATATTCTCAAATCGGGTAAAATGCCGGCTCCGGCGCATATAGTTTCAGATACGATCATTGGTCCTACACTTGGTAAAGAAGCAATCAGCGCAGGTCTGGTGTCATTTGTAATATCCTTTATCATCGTTCTTGTTATACATGATCTTCTATTACAGCCGGAGTGCCGGAACAATTGCAGATATCGCACTGGTGGCAAACATATTCCTCATGATGGGAATTTTAGCATCATTGGGATCAATTCTTACTCTCCCGGGTATTGCCGGTATTGTTCTTACAATGGGTATGTCAGTCGATGCAAACGTCCTTATCTATGAAAGGATCCGTGAAGAATTAAGGGCCGGTAAAGGGATCAAGCTGGCAGTCTCCGACGGTTACAAAGGAGCCATGTCGGCTATCCTCGACTCAAACATAACAACCCTTCTTACAGGTGTTGTCCTCTATATTTTCGGAACAGGACCAATCAAGGGTTTTGCCACTACCCTGGTTATAGGTATTTTCACCTCCCTCTTCTGTGCGATTTATGTCACCCGCCTTATTTATGAATTTCTTCTCAAGAGAAACGCTGATTTGTCGTTCTCTATTAAGATTACAGCTAATTTTCTGAAAAACACACATGTTGATTTCATGGGTAAAAGAAAGATATTCTATGCTGTCTCAATAATTATAACAATAATAGGCATCGCATCATTATTAATCAGGGGCCTCAATCCGGGCATCGATTTTTCAGGCGGCCGTACCTATGTAGTAAGGTTCGAAGAACCCGTGAGAACTTCAGATGTTGCCCGGAACCTTACAGGGGCATTTGGAGAAGCTCCGCAGGTCGTAACATTTGGCAGTGATAACCAGGTAAGGATAACCACCAAGTATAAAATAGGTGAGGCAGGTGTTGATAACGAGGTTGAAACAGCCCTTTATGACGGTCTGAAAGGCATGCTGCCGGCTGATCTTACAAGAGAAAAATTCCTTTCAGATTACAGGAGTCAGCTCTGAAACTGTCGGGCCTACAATTGCAGCTGATATCAAAAGCAGGGCAATATGGGCTGTCGGACTATCGCTTGTTATAATGTTCCTCTATATCTTTATGCGGTTCAAGAACTGGCAGTATGGCCTTGGCGCTATGATTGCCGTTGCACATGACACTATGATAGTAATAGGGATATATTCACTGCTTTGGGGTATACTCCCATTCACAATGGAAATCGATCAGTCGTTTATTGCTGCAATACTTACCGTAATGGGATATTCAGTAAACGATACAGTTGTAGTATTTGACAGACTGAGAGAATTTTTACCTCTTCACAGGAAACGTCCGGTGAAAGAAGTAATAAACCTGGCCATGAACGATACCCTAAGCCGCACAATGAACACAGGGATCACTTCTATCCTGGTGCTGATAGTCATGTTCTTCTTCGGAGGTGCAACGATCAGGGGATTCCTCTTTGCAATGATAATTGGTATTATCGTAGGGACATATTCATCAATATTCATTGCAAGCTCAATAGTTTATGACACAACACGCAAAACAGGTATTAAATCCTGATCTGCCGGCGGTTTTGTAAGATATGGCTGCAAAAAGCTTTTTAACCTGTAAAGTCAGGTAAGTAACAGGCTTTTTATCTGATTATGGCAGCATCGGATTATATCTATTTTTTCTACCTTTGACATTGTTCCATTGATGGACTAATTGATTCAATATTCAGATGAGCGGCCAGGAAATATTTGTAATAATAATTGTCGTACTTCTCTTGTTCGGAGCCGATAAGCTGCCCGAGCTTGCAAGAGGTCTATCGAAAGGGATGCGCGATTTCAGGAAAGCCACTGACGACATTAAGCATGAATTTGAGGAAAGCACCAGGGAAATCAGAAACGATCTTAATGATGTTACAGGCTCAATAACCGGAGATATAAATGATATTTCCGGGAATATTAAGAAAGATGTCAATGAAGTCGCTGACAATATTAATAAGGAAGTAAATGATTTTAAGAGCGATCTTGATAAGGACCTGAACGAGGTTAAAGAAAACATTGAAACAGGTGCAACCGAAGCAAAGGATAGCCTGGAGAAGGATGTAAATGAGGTAAAGGAAAACATTGAAGGCAATAATAAAAGCGGTAATGAAAGTAACAGGCAGGACTCAGACGATACTGATCCAAGCTATGGCATGTACAATTACCGCGACTGAAATCTAACAATTGATTAATGGTTTTTTTTATAACAATAAGTCATCTATTATCCTTTATTACCCCCTTTCTTATTTCCCCCAGGGGGGAAATGTTTTTCAGACTCCTTCCCCCATGGGGGAAGTCCGATAGATATCGGGAGGGAAGGGGGTCTTCTTATCTAAGAGTACTGTTTTTTCTGTTCTTTAAGAATTGTCATGATAATAACAACCGGCATTAAAAAGGCATATGGGGAACTTAAAGTCCTTAAGGGGATTGATATTGAGATAAAGGAGAGGGAGGTTGTTTCAATTGTCGGAGCCAGCGGAGCAGGAAAAACCACACTTCTTCAGATAATTGGCACACTCGATAAGCCTGACAGCGGGACAATTTCATACAACGGTGCCGATACCAGCCGGTTAAAAGGGAAAGCCCTGGCGGCCTTCAGGAACACCAATATCGGATTTGTATTTCAGTTTCATCAGCTTCTTCCCGAATTCACTGCCCTCGAAAATGTTTGTATCCCTGCATATATTGCAGGTAAAAGAAAAGCCGAAGCTGAGTCAAGAGCTTCTGAGATACTTGGATTTCTGAATCTTTCCGACAGGCTCGAGCATAAGCCATCTGAACTTAGCGGAGGAGAACAGCAAAGGGTTGCAGTTGCCCGTGCCCTTATAAATAATCCTTCCGTGATTCTGGCTGATGAACCTTCAGGTAATCTCGACACTGAGAACAAAAACGAACTCCATAAACTTTTCTTTAAGTTAAGGGATTCATTCGGGCAGACAATTATTATTGTAACACACGACCGGCAGCTGGCAGGTATGTCGGACAGGATCCTCCAGATAAAAGACGGACTTATCGTAAATGAGTCCTGAGCGAACATACAATGGCCTGACCTTTTGTGAACTGAAACAATTTCTGGAGGAGAAACACAATCAGTACAACAGACCTTCTTTTATACTTTCTGACCCCATTTCCATACCTCACAGGTTTACTTCCCTGCAGGACAGGGAGATCTCCGGATTTCTTGTTGCTGCGATAGCCTGGGGCAGGAGGGACCTTATCCTCAGAAGCGCAGGCAAACTTCTCGAAGCTATGGATAATACTCCTTACGAATTCGTAATGTCGGCTGACAATAATGATCTGAAACGAATTGAAAAGTTCGTTCACCGTACCTTTAACGGTACCGACTGCACGTATTTCATGACAGGTTTGAAGAGTATCTATCTGAATTATGGTAGTATGGAGGATGTGATCCTTGAAGGGATTGCCGCTTCAGGAAACCTTAAAGAAGGAATATCATTTCTCAGGAGCAAATTCTTTTACGGGTGCCATGAACGAAGGACGGAGAAGCATTTTGCCGATGTGATGGGAGGTTCAGCTGGGAAACGACTTAACATGTTCCTGCGATGGATGGTCAGGAATGACAACAGGGGAGTCGATTTCGGGATGTGGAAGAGAATTAAACCTTCTGTACTCTTTATACCTCTTGACCTTCATTCCGGCAATACGGCCCGGAAAATTGGATTGCTCGCAAGAAAGATAAACGACTGGAAGGCTGTGGAAGAGCTTACTGCGAACCTTCGCGAATTTGATCCGGCCGACCCTGTAAAATATGATTTTGCACTGTTTGGATTGGGTGTTTTTGAAAGGTTCTGAGTACTAAGTCATGCAGTCGTGCGGTCTTGCTGTCTCTTTGTCTCTTCGTCTCTCAGTCATTCTTTATCCCTTATTCTGCGGGTTCGATCTGAACCTCAGCGAGATTGAAATCCTTCCTCGTCTGGCAGGTACTGGCGAATTCCTTTTTAAATATATTTGCATTATCGATGACAGAATAGAAATCGCCGATATATCTGATCATCTGTTTTCTGGAGTACTTTGAAATGAGCTCCTGATTATTAATTAGCGATTCAAATTCCGGCTTGAGATTCCTGTAGAATTCAAATACGTCCTTCAACTCATCGTCGGTATAACACAATCCCTTGTAAACTCTTTTGTCGGCAAGTGCATACTCAGGCACTCCTTTGGGCTTACTGTAATCAGCATCAACGAGGCCCGCAAGATCAAAATCGTATGGAACTGCAATAAGTCCAACCGAAGGATCTTCCGACTGCATGAGCACAATATTTTTTCGTGAGGTTACATGCCAGTCTTTATTCCCGACTAAATATTCAAAGAGGGCCATTTTTTTGAAGTTCTCCTGGTTCAGGTCAAAAGGTGTTACAAATCTGTCCTTTGCAACGACTTCGTTGCGTTTCGCTACCTTATCCTTATCCTCTACAAAAAAACTATACTTTTCAAAGAGCTTTCTGTCAGTTGATGTATCATAGTAAAGTATCTTTGCAAGCCTCACCTTCATGCTAAGGTCAGTGACCTCGTTGTACAGTTTATAAATCATGTACTCCTCAATCACATCTTCCTCGTTCTGGCACGGAGTTACAAGCTTTAGTTTTTTCTGGTTATCAAATATCGTATTTTTGACTTCTTTCCCTTTAAAGTTCACAAGAAGGGGTGGGAAAGCACATATTTCAGGATTAAGACGGAAGTTTCCCCTTGCCATCACCTTTACAGAAAATTTCTCTGTCTCCCCGCCGGGGATACTATAAATAAGTTCACCATCAAAATATTCAGGATCTCCTGTCCGGCTTGCCTCGATAGCCTTAAAATCAGACCTTAACTCCAGCATGATTATCTCCTCAGAACGGAACAGGCTGTCAGGTTCACTGGCCAGGACCGTCACTGTCCAGAATGAGTATAACAACGTAAAGAACAGAATCCTGAATAGATCTGTTCTATGAAAATATATTGTCTGAACTTTTATTAACATCTTTGTTTTATTCGTTTAATCATGTTTTAGACACTCTTCATCGGGTGTTTATTTCCATGCATTAAACAACTTAATGTTAATGTTTGTTCACACAGATTATCTTTTTTTATTATCAGGGAAACATAATTCAGGAATAAGTTACTCTTTCCGCCATTTTGACCTGTCAGGTGGCGCCGGAACTGATACCTTTTTAACAGGCTTCTCTTTCAGTTCCTGCAGCAATACCTCAACTGCCTTTTCAATGCAGCGATCGATCCCTTCTGCCATCTGTTCCGGACGTTCAACCACTTCGATATCAGGATAGACACCCACTCCTTCAATTATCCACCCTTCGTCGTTGTCGAAAATACCGAACCTTGGAACTGAAATATATCCCCCATCAATCAGGCGCGCATTGCCGGAGATACCAACTAATCCTCCCCATGTTCGTGTTCCGATAAGCTTGCCGAGTCCCATCTTTTTGAAGAAATAAGGGAATGCATCACCGCCTGATGAAGAGTAACCGTTAATCAGCATCGCTTTGGGCCCGTCATGTGCAATTGCAGGTGATTTGCCCGGCTGAAGGCCGTTCTGATGCCAGTAAACAAGGGTATGACGGTCCAGAAGGTCAGCCATACGGTCGGGTATAAAACCCCCGCCATTATAGCGGTCATCAATTATCAGGGCTTCTTTGTCAAAGTATGTGTACATGCCGTGAAACAGCTCACGATTACCGCTTGTGGATGTATTGGGTACATGTATGTAGCCTATTCTGCCTCCTGAGAGCCTGTCGACCATTGCTCTTCTCTCATTAACCCAGTCAAGATACATGAGTTCGAGTTCGCTCGGAATCGGTTTTATAAGCGAAGTCCGGCTACCGTCAGATGAAGATTTGGAGCTCACCACAATCTCAATACTCTTTCCGGCCATGTTTTCTAGATAAAAATAGGGATTAACAGAAGTTGTTACATCCTTTCCGTCAATACTTATCAGGTAATCACCTTCCTTTACATCGACGCCCTGTTCAGTCAGGGGCGAGCGCCGGGCAGGATCCCAGTTTTCTCCCTTGTAAATTCTGGTAATTTTATACCGACCTGCAACTTCGTCAACTGTAAGCTCAGCACCCAGCAGACCATTGCTGATCCTTTTTACATTTTCAAAATCTCCCCAGTCGACATATGAATGGCCTGTATTGCTTTCCGCTACAATTTCGTTTAGTATATAATCAAGATCAGCCCTGTGACTTACAAACGGTAGCATGGAGCTGTATCTTTCCTTCATTGCCTTCCAGTCGACACCATGCAGGTTATCAACATAAAAATAATCCCGGAAAATGCGCCAGGCATCAACATATATCTGATTCCATTCTTTCTGAGGATCTATTTTCATTTCAAGTCCTCCGAGATTTATTTTTCCAGCCCCTGCTTTCTGTCCCGGAGTAAGTTTAATTATGCCATAATCTTCGCCCGACCGGTAAATAGCCATCTTACCGTCTGCTGTAAGGGAGGCAGTCATTGCACGGTCAATGATCTCCTCGTTCTTTTCATCTGCTATATTGTACTTCATCAGCTTGCCGCTGTTCATGTAAATCAAACCCCCTTCTGAAGCTCCGATGATCCTGTACTCGCCGGCCTCTCCGGGAAGGGCAGCGATACGGTCATTAATGCCAATGAAGTCTATCTCTGTCTTAACTTCTTTTTTTTCTGCCGATGCAGTGTCGGATGCAGCATCTTTGTTTTTCTTGTCCTTTGCCGGGGAAGGTGACTTTGCAGCTGCTTTTTCCGGTTTAACAGGTTCGGTATCGTTCTTGTCTTTAAAAATTTTCGGACTCTTCTGAGTCAGCGCTATGGCGTACAACCTGGTAGATTTGTCGTAGATATAATCAAAATCAAAACTTGAGAATGAAAGGTTGAAATCGCGGTCTGAAGCAAAAAAGATATAGTTCCCGTCAAGACTGAAGACCGGAGTGTTATCAGAATATTTCCCATCTGTCAACTGCTGTTTTTTCCCTGAGGTGATCTCATACACCCATATTGCTGCTTTTTCGTTACTGCCTTCTTTATGGTATGTTATCCAGCGTGAATCGGGAGAGAAATTATAACTGCGCAGTTCATTTGTTGAGGCATTATCGATATCAGTTATCTTTCCTGTCGAAGCTTCCGCCAGCTGCAGTTTAAGAGTCCTGTCGGAAAAAAGAAGGTAGCGGCTGTCAGGAGACCATAGAGGCTGGTATTTCCAGGCCCTTGAACCGGATGTTACCTGCCTGGGTTTAGCTCCTTTCTTATTTTCAAGAAGATAGAGTTCATATTCACCAGTCTGATCGGAGTAGTAAGAGATGTATTTTCCGTCAGGTGACCAGGCAGGGTATATCTCTCTCACTCCCTGGGTTTCAGTAAGATTAATGGTTATCCCGTTTTCTGCCGGCACCGAGAAAATATCACCGCGGGCATCAAACAGGGCCCTTTTACCTGTTGGTGAAACAGAAAAACTATGAACATCTTCTTTTACACTCTTATAGTACGAAATAAGATTCGGATTGTCAAAATTTATGCTGACTTTAACTTTCTCTGACTGACCTGATTGAAGGTTTAGTCTGTAGATATATCCTCCATTCTCATATACCAGCTGATTCCCGCTTCCCGAGGGCCACATAACGTCATATTCAGTATAGTGAGTTATCTGCTTTGTCTCTTTTGAAAGTGTGTTATACTGCCAGATATTTAGTTTCAGGTCGCGGTCGGAGGCAAAGAAGATATTGTCGCCCGACCAGGTCGGAATCTGGTCGGTGCCTTCGAAATTTGTGATCTGCTCCGATGAATTTTCCTTAATATTATATATCCAGAGGTCGGTGGCCCTTCCTCCCTTGTACCGTTTCCAATTACGGAATTCACGATCGACCGGGGTGAAGACTAACCTCGAGCCATCGGGCGAAAGAACACCAAATCCGCCATTGGTAACCGGAAGAGGTTTTTCAAATTTACCTTCAAGTGCTACAAGAAAGTATTTGCCCTGACGTTCACCGAATGATGTCCGGTTAGAGCGAATGAGTATCTGCTTACTGTCGGGGGTCCAGTCAAGCACCACATTATCCCATCCTCCGCGGGGGGGCATTACACCTACGGAGTTATACCACGTCAGCTGACGAGGAACTCCGCCATTTGCAGGTATCACAAATACCTGGCGGTTCCCGGAATACTCACCCGAGAAAGCTATCCATTGCCCGTCGGGGGATATTTTGGGAAACAATTCCAATCCCTCATGCGATGTAAGCCGGCGTGCCTCTCCTCCGTTTGAATTAACGGTCCATATATCTCCGGCATAAACAAATGCTATCAGATTGTCATTAATATCAGGAAAACGCAACAGGCGGGCGTCATCAGTTGCTTTGACACTTAATGGTATGGTAAGCATTAGGATTACTATTGCCAATGAGAATATTTGTTTTTTCATGGTGATTGGAAATTGGTGATTGGTAATTGGTGATTGGTGATTGGTGATTGGTGATTGGTTACAAGTGCTATTCAACTGGCATCAGGCGGACAATTTTACCGGGAGTTTCAATTGATACATAAATCAGTCCGTCGGGGCTCATAACAACATTACGGACTCTGCCAATGCCTTCAAGCAACTGTTCACGGTGAATCACTGAATTATTTTTAATGACCACTCTTTCAAGGTGTTTTAAAGGAAGGGAACCTAACAGCAGGTTATTTCGCCAGTTTTTATAGCGGTCGCCTGTTACAAATGTCATACCACAGGGACCTATTGATGGTATCCAGTAAAATACAGGCTGTTCCATTCCTTCTTTCTCCGTTATGGGAGTGAGTATTGTGCCATCGTAATTAATCCCGTAACAAATAACAGGCCAGCCATAGTTCAGACCCGGCTTGATAATATTCAGTTCATCTCCCCCCCTGGGACCATGCTCTGAAACCCAAAGATCGCCTGTTAACGGGTTAATGGCTGTACCCTGTGGATTCCTGTGTCCATAGCTGTAAATGGAAGGCATTGCTCCCGGTCTGTTTACAAACGGGTTATCGGCGGGTATGGTTCCATCATCGTTCAGACGGTGAATCTTCCCGTTATGGTTGTCGAGTTTCTGGGGAAAATCGAAATGCTGCCCCCTGTCCCCGTTTCCGAAGAAAATATGTCCTTTATCATCAAATGCGATTTTACATCCAAAGTGATAGTTCCGGTCAGTCTCGGGTGTGCCTTTATATATGACCTGCTGGTCAACCAGCTTCAGCCCCTGAAGCCGGGCCCTCATAATTGCTGTATTGCCTGTTGGCTTCTGGCTCTTTGTATTTAATGCTGAATAGGAAAAATATATCCACCCATTTTTATCGTAGTCAGGGTGAAGACACACATCAAGCAATCCTCCCTGACCAATTGCCATAAGTGGCGGCAATCCTTGAACAGGAGGAGATAGTTTCCCATTTGAAAACAGATGCATTGTACCTGCACGTTCAGTTATCAGCATATCGCCGTTTGGAAGAAAAGCCAACCCCCATGGGACATTTAGTCCTGTGACTACTGTATCAACCACAAACCGCTGTACTTCCGATTCATTTACTCCTCCGGGTGTTACTGCCGGTTTCAGGGTGCTCTTATCTTCAGGGATCCCCTTTTTTACAAAAGCTGCCAGCAATTCTATATCAGTATCACTGAAGGTTTTCTGAAAGGAAGGCATTCCGATTGTTTCTATGCCGAATTTGATGCTGCTGAAAGCTGAGGAGGTTCCTTTTTCATCCATCCATGCTTTTGCTGCGAATTTTTCAAGATTGGCGCCATGACATCCGGAACAATATTTCCGGTAATTGTCTGAAGCGGATTGCTGGGGATGGTTTTCAGGATTCAGAGGTGCCGGACGAAATGATCTTAAGCCTGTCAATCCAATGATGATAAGGATGATAAGACTTGACGAAATGACTATCTGACGCTTCATGGTTTGCACTGATTAAAGTGAAAGTATTCAGGTTCCTATTTCAGTTTAAAAATACTTATAAATACCTTCAGTTTCCTCAAAACCAGCCTTAATTCCTGTCCCTGAATAAATGATTTTATCACCGTCAGAGTATTTAATATTTACAACAGAGTTTATGCTTTCCTTTATCCTGTTGATCATCTTGCCTTCTACCGGCGCTGCCAGTGAAATGCCATCTTTACCCGAGATTACCAGCTTCAGCCTTTTTTTCCCTTTTTCAATGAGCATCTCAACTTTCTGATCGATGGTTTTTTTAAGATACAGAATTTTTGATCTGTTATAAGTAGCAAAAATTTCTGTTTTTCCCCTGAAGAGAATATATGCAACAAGCCCTGGAAAGAAGCTTCCTCTCCATGGGATTTTTGCTGCAGAAATCATAATGGAAACATACTCATCCCTGAACGAGTTGCACTGAAGCCAGATCCATGATTCCGGGAAGGAGGTTCCCCAGTCTTTCTCAATATACCCCTTCCCTCCTGAATAGTCTTTTTGCTTGCCATTTATATAAATACTGCCGGCGAGAAAATGGTTCAGCGATACAACACCGTGGTTGCATTCCATATTCGGAACATAAGAATACCAGCCCATAATGCCTGGTCTTAGAAGAGTTGGCTGAAGACTAGTCATATCGCTGTAATCTATCTTCCCGGTTACTTTTAATTCCTCGCTGTCAAGATCCAGCCCTATGCCGTCCGATGAAAAGATAGAATTTCCAATCCTTATTTCAAATCTCTTTTTATCCGCGTGGAAATCGCTTATGTCGTATCTGAAATAGGCTGACCTTCCAGTTGAACCGTCACTAAACTGTATAAAGGCATGAGGGTCGGTTGAAAGGGAGATCCCGGGAATTACCGCAAAAGCATCCTGGTGACCGGCAGTTACATGTTTCAAATACCATCCCTCGAAATAATTGCTTTTATTCATTGAACCCTGAAACAGGGCAGGGGTAAATATTTTTCGCAAAGAATACATTCTGGTAATTTATATGAGTAACGGACAAAAATACCATATCGTTCATATTTTCCATCTGAAAATCAATAATTGTTTGCATAGTATGCTGGTTTATTGATTACCCCTTGCTTTGCCAGATTCAGCAATTATGTTATTTTGCGGAGGTTATTCCGGGTATCCTTATGAGTAATAATTATTTTAACTTCAAACAGTTTACAATAAACCAGGGTAAATGTGCCTTTAAAGTGGGCACCGACGGGGTATTGCTGGGGGCATGTGCTGATATAACCGGGAAAAAGAAAATTCTGGATATCGGTACAGGGACAGGGCTGATTGCCTTGATGCTTGCCCAGAGATGTGAAGCTGAAATTATTGCCCTTGAACCTGACTTTGATTCATTCATCCAGGCATCGGAGAATATAAAACACAGTAAATGGGGAGGGCGGATTAAAATTGAAAACTGCCTTTTACAGGATTTTTCTCCTGAGAATTCAAGGTTTGATCTGATAGTTGCTAATCCCCCTTATTTCATTGATTCACTTAAAAATCCTGATCCTGTACGATCGGCTGCCAGGCATAATGACACACTTCCCCATTCAGATCTGCTTATGGGAGCATCAAGGCTTCTGGAGAAAGAGGGAATATTCCAGCTTATTTTGCCTTATGCTGAAGGTAATATGTTTATCGCTGAGGCTCAGGAATATGGGTTCTACTGTTACAGTATTCTAAAAGTTAAACCAAATCCGGCCGCAGAAATAAGAAGGCTCATCCTAAGTTTCAGCAGAAAAAAGTGCAAGGCAATTGAAAAGTTCCTGACGATTGAGAAAGGCAAACGACATGATTTTACAGAGGAGTACGTTGCCCTTGTGAAGGATTTTTATTTGAAATTATGACCCCTGTCCCTCCATGGGAATCGGCCTCTCCCCAACCCCTCCCCCAAGAGGGAGGGGCTTAAAAAATAGCGAATTAAGTCCCCCTCTCTCTTGGGAGAGGGGGATTTAGGGGGTGAGGCCAGAAAGTCCTACATTATCCGCGACTCGCTTTCCGGCAAACCGTATTCCTCCTTCATTTCGATCCCAAGGTTTTTCAGTTCATCAATAACCGGGTTATATATCTCCGGAACCACAGGCCTGTATACACCTGTGAGTTTTATTTTCTTTTCAAGTATCATCCTTACTGCAATCGACGCCGGAAGAGCAACTGTCCGTGCAACAGCTGTATTGGTTGATGTTGATCCGAAATCGAGCATTGAAGATTTAATTACCTCCCTTTTCCCATTAGGATATGCTGCCAGAAAGATGTGCTGCATGACTACCATATCGCGCTCATTATCAGTTATTAACATTTTGCCAATCATTCTGTTTGCAGTTATTTCAAAAGGGGAGGTTGAACCGCAATTCATCTTCTCATTGCTGAAAAACCCAAGCCATTCAAGAGATTCCATTGCAGTCGATCCTTCAGGGATCCCGAGTTTCAGAGCTATCTGTGTTCTGATATCTACAGCACCTGTACCTGTTCTTTCAGCCAGGAAATCGGCATAGCTCATCGCGGAGTAATCTTTAATAGTATCGTCGAGCATATTCATAGCTTTCATGGCATCGAGCGTTTCGCACCAGCCTTTATACCGGAAAGTACCGCGGTACAACGTCGATACTTCCGGTATTTTATAAATATCAGTATAGCTTATTGAATCCCTGTTTGGATAGACCTCAAGATCTCCTACTCCCCTGAAGTTATAAGTGAACCTGTCTTTGAACAGATTCAGGGGTTCAATAACCACTCTTTTACCCTTTTTCAGATAAAGCGCGCTGTTCCGGCTTGC
Organism: uncultured Bacteroidales bacterium; assembly: GCA_963702415.1. GTDB lineage: Bacteria > Bacteroidota > Bacteroidia > Bacteroidales > VadinHA17 > LD21. The sequence goes on from CAVPCP010000013.1 coordinate 150,208, forward strand.
CATAACAACACCCTTTGGGCTCCATGAGAATTTGTATTTCAATGGATTGTTGGCAGCTTCAGGTGCAGGCAAAGCTCCGCAAAGAGAATAAAATTCTTCAACTTTGCCGCCACTGTCATGAATATGGTCAATGATCTTCATGGCTGTCATGTGGTCAATACCAGGATCAAGACCAATCTCATTAAGCAGGATGATACCAGCCGATTTTGCAGCTTCATCAAGAGCCTGCATTTCTGGCTGGACATATGAGGTTGTGATGAGCGGCTTGCGGCACCTGATACATATTTTTGCTGCAACGACGTGATATCTGTAGGGCAGGAAGGAAACTGTAATATCATGTTCATTTACAAGTCTTTCCAGAACATCAGTCTCTTCCGTCGACCACCTCATGGATGATCCGTTGGGATTTCCTTTGATCATCCTGTCAGCTTTTTCCTTTGTAGTTGTGGCTATCTTTACAGTAAAATTATGTTCCAGCAGGTATTCAACCATGGGTTTAACAACAAGTCCTGCTCCAAGAATTAAAACCTTTTTCATAACAGATTGATTATGTTTTTTAAGTTCTCCAAGATAAAAAAACTGCATTACATTGAACATGATTTTTCTTATATAAAACCGTTGAGGACTGAAGTCCTTAATCAATTGATTTCCAGCAACCCCAACCTTAAGGCTGGGGTTAGAGGAACACATCTGTACGGGCTTTAGCCCTGAATCTTTTTTCAAAAAGACTTTCATTAGTATTCCCATCAACGTATCTTTGTTAGTGATGCATTAATTAATTAAACTCCATTTTGTTAATGCCTGAAGCCCAGAAATATGTCGAAACACCGCTGATGAAGCAGTATTATAGCGTCAAGTTGAAGCATCCCGACGCTGTATTACTCTTCAGGGTTGGGGATTTTTATGAGACATTCGGGGCAGACGCAATAAAGGCATCTGAGATACTGGGGATAACACTTACCAGGCGTGCCAATGGTTCCGCATCATTTGTCGAGCTGGCCGGCTTCCCATATCATGCTCTGGATACTTATCTGCCAAAACTGGTAAGAGCCGGACAAAGGGTTGCAATATGTGAGCAGCTTGAGGATCCCAAACTGGCAAAAAAGATTGTGAAAAGGGGAATCACCGAGCTTATTACCCCTGGTGTGTCGCTTAATGAGAATGTTCTTAATCATAAAGAAAATAATTTTCTGGCTGCGGTACACATTGACAAGAAAATTGCAGGTGTCGCATTTCTGGATATCTCAACCGGAGAGTTCCTTGCCTCGGAAGGTACCCTGGAGTACATAGATCAGATGCTGAACAATTTTCAACCAAAAGAAGTCCTATTCGAGAAGCAGAAGAGCGGGCTGTTCAACGAGACCTTTGGAACTAAATTTTACACTAACAAGCTTGACGACTGGATATTCACCCCTGAAGCAGCAACCGACAGGCTTCTTAAACAGTTTGAAACAAGCTCCCTGAAAGGATTCGGGGTGCAAAATCTTGCCTTTGGGGTGATCGCCGCCGGAGCGATACTTTACTATCTTGATATAACCCAGCATTCTCAGCTGGGGCACATTACCAACCTTTCGAGGATTGAAGAGGACAGGTATGTATGGCTCGATAAGTTTACTATCAGAAACCTGGAGCTGTTCCATTCTCCATATGAAGGGGCACGAACCCTTATAGATGTTATTGACCGTACCATTTCCCCGATGGGGGGAAGATTGCTGAAACGATGGATATCACTCCCGCTCAAAGATATCCAGCCCATTTCCGACAGGCATGATATAGTAGGGTATTTTGTTGATAATTCTTCATTTATGTTGGAAACAGCCGGGCTGATACAACAAGTTGGCGATCTTGAACGACTTATTTCAAAAGTGGCAGTCAGCAGGATAAACCCGCGTGAGGTGGTCCAGCTTAAAAGGGCTCTGAAGGCTGTCGGGCCGCTCAGGAATTTGTGCAACGACTCAGGTTGCAAACCCCTGATGATCCTTGGCGAACAGCTTAATCCCTGTAAATCGATCGCCGACAAGATCGAAAGGGACCTTTATAACGATCCTCCCGTACAGCTGATAAGAGGAAAAGTGATTGCAGAAGGAGTCTCTGAAGAGCTCGATGAACTGAGGACAATCCTTTACAGCGGCAAGGATTACCTGAATGAACTTCAGGTACGCGAAATACAACGAACCGGGATAACCTCCCTCAAAGTAAGCTTCAATAATGTATTCGGTTATTTTATTGAAGTCAGGAATACTCATAAGGACAAGGTGCCACAGGAATGGATACGGAAACAGACGCTTGTCAGCGCTGAACGCTATATTACCGAAGAGCTGAAGGAATATGAGAACAAGATTCTGGGAGCTGAAGAAAAGATAATTAACCTCGAAACACGGCTGTTTAACGACCTGGTAATTTCAATACTTGAATACATTGCGCCGGTACAGCTTAATTCATCCCTGATTGCCAGGCTCGACTGCCTTCAGTCATTCGCCGTTGTTGCAGCCGAAAACAATTATGTGCGTCCTCTGATGAATGAATCTTTCAAGCTTGAAATCGTTGAAGGACGCCATCCGGTCATTGAAAAGCAATTGCCTGCCGGGGAAGCATATATTCCGAACGACCTTTCTCTTGACACTGAAGATCAGCAAATTATTATTCTAACCGGACCAAACATGTCAGGGAAATCGGCTCTTCTAAGACAAACAGCCCTTATAGTCCTGATGGCCCAGACAGGTAGCTTTGTGCCGGCTAAGAAAGCAGGAATCGGCATTGTCGACAAGATCTTCACAAGAGTCGGAGCTTCAGATAATATAAGCCTTGGAGAGTCGACCTTCATGGTTGAGATGAATGAGACCGCCAGCATCCTCAATAACCTGTCGGACCGCAGTCTCATTCTTCTGGATGAGATCGGCCGCGGGACCAGCACTTACGATGGGATATCCATAGCATGGGCAATGGTCGAATACCTTCACGAGAATAAACATAAGGCGAAAACACTTTTTGCAACCCATTACCATGAGCTGATCGAGATGGAAAACTCATTCTCAAGAGTGAAAAACTATAATGTCTCAATCAAAGAATTCAATAATAAGGTAATCTTCCTCCGGAAGATCAAGAGGGGAGGGAGTGAGCACAGTTTTGGAATTCATGTGGCGAAGATGGCAGGAATGCCGAAAAGTGTTGTGAACCGGGCAGATGAAATTCTGAAAGAACTGGAGCAAAGTCATGAAAAGCAGGAGCTGACAAAACCTATTGCTGACCTTGCGGGTCACAGGGAAGGATTACAGTTAAGCATTTTTCAGCTCGACGATCCGGTTCTGAAACAAATACGTGATGAGATCCTTGATATGGATATCAACAATCTGACACCAGTTGAAGCACTTAATAAACTTTACAATATAAAGAAGTACCTGAAATAACCATTTCTCATAAAAATTTGTTATATTGAAATAAATTAAAGCTTATTTCATGGTAACGGTCATTATTCCCGCACTTAACGAGGAAAAGACAATCAGACAGGTTATAAGCCTGGTAAGCCGGTCACCGGTTGTCAATGAGATACTTGTGATTGATGATAAGTCTTTCGACAACACGATAAAGCAATCGAGATTACCTAAAGTAAAAATCTATACCAGTCCGATTATCGGCAAGGGAAATTCAATGCGCGACGGTATGCTTCTTGCCGGGAATGATACAATAGTTTATCTGGATGCGGACATTGTAACTTATCCGGAAAATGTTGTTGAACTTTTATCAGGTCCGATAACAGATGATCAGACGGACTTTGTAAAATCCTCCTTTGACCGTCAGGCCGGAAGAGTTACCGAACTTGTGGCCAAGCCTCTTTTAAGCCTCCTTTTCCCCGAAATGACAAGATTTTCCCAGCCATTAAGCGGAATGATCGGAGCCAAAAAAAGCTGGCTGAAAAAAATCGACTTTGAAAATGATTACGGAGTCGATATCGGAATCCTTCTCGACATGCATAATATGGGGGCAAGAATAACAGAGGTGAATATCGGGTATATCGAAAACAGGATGCAGACCTGGGAACAACTGGGGAAAATGTCGAGGGAAGTTTCAAAATCAATAATAAAACGGGCAAAGAGCATTGAGGTTAACAACCTGGAGACTCTCGAAAATATAAGCGTGATAAGGTCCCAGATGGACTTTGCAATAAGAGAAAGCCTGATCGGCATGGAAAAGATGATAATCTTTGATATGGACAATACTCTGCTGGAGGGTAGTTTCATAGCAACTGCAGCTGACGAATTCAAATTCAGGGATGAGCTGATCAAAATTGTTACGGAATACACAAATCCCTACACGCGCACAAAATCTATTGCACGATTACTAAAGAACAAGTCATTTGATGAAATACTCGGTGTAGTGGACAAAATAAAAATAGTAGATGATGCTTCAATGGTGATCAGGGAATTGAAAAGGAAAGGCTATATATGCGGAATAATAAGTGACAGTTATGATGTGGTTACCAATCATGTGAAGAACAAGCTTAAGATGGATTTTTCGATCGCAAATGAGCTTGAGTTTTCGAAAAGTATCGCAACAGGAGAGGTAAAGGTCCCTTCAGCCTTTATGAAGAATAAGCATAGTAAATGCAACCATGATTTCTGTAAATCGAACGTTCTTTTTGAGCTTGCCGAGAAGTATAACATCGACATAAAGAATACTATTGCTGTAGGTGACAGCGAAAACGATATATGTCTCATTAAAGAAATTGGTATCGGAATAGCTTTCTGCTCACAAAACAATTATCTGAATCTGGTAGCCGACAGGATAATAAAGGAAAAGAGTTTTGCTCAGATACTTGAATTTGCTCATTAAAGCCAGATTTTCAAATAATTTTTGCAATTTTGGGGCCATTAAAAAATAAAACTATGAGACTCTTAAAATATCTTTTTATTATATCGCTGTTGTTTACAATTTCATGCTCCTCGACAAAAACGAGCTTGTTTGGAGGTAAGAGTAAGGAAAAGGAGAAAAATGTTCAGGGGAGCATCCATCAATAAAACCCTGATGCCTGCTACCCCGATCAAAGAGGTCGAAGAGACGCTTGTTTCAAATGAAGAAAAAGCTCCCGGTCCGGAAAAGTATTTTGTTATAATAGGAAGTTTCAAAGACCCGTTAAATGCTAAAGAGCATCAGGCAATTGTCCGTAAAGACGGATTTTCGTCAGAAGTACTTAAAAATGAAGCCGGATTATTTCGCGTTTCGGTAATGGCAACCGATGATATCACTGCCGCCAGAAATGAAGTCAGGAGAATCTGGTCAAAATTCCCGGAATATTCCGATACCTGGATGCTGATTAGTAAAGGCAGGTAATCTCAAAAACCTGTTTCAGGAACAAAATTATTTCCTTATATTTAGATGCCGGATTACCCTCCGGCTAGCTTTAAAATGAGTCAAATCCCGGGGAAGCAGAATATCCGTGAGAGGATATTTAAATTGTTTTTTATTGCAGGGGACTGGTACAAAGTGTTTCTGAGATGGTTCTTTGGTTTTTGCCGCTTTGTAATGATTTTCTCCCTATCCGCATTTATCCTTGGATTTATATTCTATATAGGTTTTCGTAATTCTGAGGAGAATTCTATTGGACTAAGATATGGTTTCAGGGTAATATTCCTTTTGGTTTTTTTTGCTGAGATCATTCCGAGCATATTGAAGTTTAAATGGGAAAATAGTATATCACAGGTCTTGAGGCTGTTACTTCTTCTTTTATTGATTATCCTGTTATTAGCTAACTTCAACCTGATTAATCTCAGTGAACCTTTAAAGAATCTTTTAGTTGGGAACTTCCAGATAATTTTGGGGATACTGATTATCGGTTTTTCAGAACTGGGTGTTTTGCAAAAGGTGATCAGCTCAATCAAGATACCTCCCGGATTTATTTTTTCGGTGAGCTTCCTTCTAATCATCCTGATAGGTTCAGGCTTGCTGATGATGCCAAAAGCCCACTCGGGCCATTTATCTTACATCGATGCACTGTTTACCTCCGTCAGTGCAGTCTGTGTTACAGGACTGGTGGTTGTTGATACAGCGACAGCATTCACTATTCAGGGGAAAATCATTATAATGTTCCTTATTCAGATCGGAGGTCTTGGCATAATGACTTTCACGGGGTTCTTCAGCTTTATTTTTGCATCAGGCTCATCGTTTAGGAATAACCTGGTGCTGAAGGAGCTTTTTTCAACAGAAACTATGAATAATCTGTTCAGGTTGCTGTCAAAGATTATAATATTTACCTTACTCATTGAAGGTATCGGTGCATTGATAATTTACAGCAGTCTTGACATGGATCATCGTGATGAATGGTTGTTTCCTGTTTTCCATGCGGTTTCGGCGTTCTGTAACGCGGGCTTCTCAACATTATCAGGAAACCTGTCCACGGCGGAAATCAGGTTTAACACCACACTTCAGCTTTCAATAGCGATTCTCATAATTCTCGGAGGAATAGGATTTCCGGTGCTGATAAACGTATATGCCAATTTTAAATACCTGATTGCAACAATAATAAGGAAATTGCGGGGTAAACTGCGACCTGTCAAACCAGTGAAAAAAAATGTTGCAGCAAGTATCGTGTTGTTTATGACCCTTATACTGATTTTAGCCGGGACGTTCCTATATTATCTTTTTGAATCTGAAAAGAGTCTGAAAGGGATGGATAATATCCAGAAGATAATTATATCTTTCTTTGGAAGCGTAAGTGCAAGAACTGCCGGATTTAATATAATCGATATAACTTTATGGAGTTACCCTACAATATTTATAATGATTTTTCTTATGTGGATCGGTGCATCTCCAGGATCGACGGGAGGAGGAATAAAAACCACCACCTTTGCGCTCGCTGTCAGGAGTACATGGAATTTTATAAGAGGGAAGGAACAGCTTAGAATAGGCAACAGAGAAATAAGTAACAGCACCATTACAAGAGTGTTATCCATAATTTTTCTGTCCCTTATTCTGTTAGGCGCCGGCTTCTTAAGCCTGTTATTAACAGAACCTGGTAAAGATCCTGTGAAACTGCTGTTTGAATGTTTTTCAGCATATGCCACGGTAGGTCTGAGCATAGTCGATTCGGCAACTTTAACATCAGCAGGCAAGATGGTTGATATGATTCTGATGTTTATAGGCAGGGTAGGTCCACTTACACTGCTCACAGGTTTTCTGTTGTCATCCCGGAAAAGATATTCAAGATACCCTGAAATTGAAATTATGATAAATTAGAAGAAACAATGTATGTTAAAAATTAATTCTATATGATTTAAAAACCCCCTTCCCATCCTTCCCCCAAGGTGGAAGGGGCTTGTAAGAATACATTTCCCCCTTGGGGGAAATAAGAAAGGGGGTGGGTTTAAAATTGTTGCCATCTATTAAACTACTATACAAATGAAATACATAGTAATCGGATTGGGCCATTTCGGATCAAAGCTTGCTTCTCACCTGACCAGCATGGGACATGAAGTGATAGGCATTGATAGTCATTATGAACGGCTGGATGAGTTTAAAGACTCAATTACAACAGTAATGAAATTAGATTCAACAAATCTCAATTCCATCAAATCCTTGCCACTGGAAGATACTGACGCAATCATTGTTTCAATAGGAGATGATGTGGGAGCTTCAGTGCTTACCTGCTCAATACTGAAGAACCTGAAAGTTAAACGGATCATAGGCAGAGCAATACATCAGGAGCACCAGAATATCCTGTATCAGATCGGTATAGAGGAAGTGGTGGTGCCTCTTGAGGATTCAGCGATGCATGTTGCATCCATGCTGCAGCTTAAAAATACACTAAGATTAACAGAACTTAATGAGGATTATGCAGTTGCAGAGATTGTTGTCCCTGCCAAATACATTGGTCATGCACTTGATACCCTGAACATAAGCGAAAGATTCAAGCTGAAGCTGGTGGGAGTGGAAATAGCTCCAAAAGAAGGAACGTTGACATCAGTCTTCAGGCGGAATTTCAAGGTTGATATGTCATTTGATCCATATACTCCTCTTGGTGAAAAGGATGTTCTGGTTCTTGCAGGCAAGATCGTTGATATAATGAGATTTACAGAATAATAGAATTCAGCCTGCTTTCAATAAAAAGGGGAACGTACAATGACTTATTATATCTGTTCTCAAATTGAAGTACTGGTTTTCTGTTCCTATGCATATTTATAAATATTCATTTTAACATTTTTGATATGAAAAAAAAATTCCACATTTTGATTTCTCTTCTTCTTTTTTCATCAGTCCAGTCATTTTCACAGACTGGTTCGGTAAAACAGGTAAAGCTTACTGATTTTGATTTGCAATCATCCTCACAGATCACCGCAACCGGAGAAGAATTGTCTACAATTAAATATAAATCAAAGGTTTACTGGTTCCCGGTGAAGGTTCCATCAACAGTTCTGACAGGGCTTGTTGCGAATGGGGTCTACTCCGATCCGTATTCAGGGCTCAATAACATGCTCATTCCTGATGCGTCTGATGAATTCAATAAGAAATATGACCTTGAAAAGTTCAGCTTTCTTCCAAATGATCCCAATCCCTGGAAGAAGCCATACTGGTACCGGACGACCTTTCTGGTCCCGGCGGCTGATGACGGTCGTTGCTTTCAGCTGGTTTTCAAGGGGATAAATTACCGTGCAGGGGTTTGGCTGAATGGAAGGCAGGTGGCCGATTCGACGAAGATGGCCGGAATGTTCGCACAATACAGCCTTGATGTTAGCAGTTATATTAAAGCCGGTGAAAAAAATGTCCTTGCTGTGAAGATATACCCCTTAGATTATCCCGGATTACCATCGACTGAACAGCTTGAAGCTCTTGGCGATTTTTATCCCAATGGAGGTCCGACAGGCGATATCGGTAAAAATGTCACAATGCTCTGCTCGGTCGGATGGGACTGGGTTCCCCCGGTTCGTGACAGGAACATTGGAATATGGCTCCCGGTATATTTAAGGACAACGGGAGGAGTGACAATCGGCAATACAAAGATAACGACCGAACTGGCTGGAGAACAGGATACCTCCAGGGCAAAACTCTCACTTAGCCTCACTCTCTTTAACCACAACAGCTCAAACGACATTGGAAAACTGACAGTCAGGATTTCACCTGAGAATTTCAGGGGAAAATCTTACCATTTCACAAAAAATGTTGCGGTAGGAAGCAATGCCACAACATTGATCGAGCTTAACTCCGGAAACACTGAAGACCTTATTTTTAACAAACCCGCGATCTGGTGGCCCAATGGTTATGGAAAACCTAACCTTTACCGGATACGGCTTCAATATACCGGACAATCAGGATTATCTGACGATACGACATTTGTTTTTGGTATCAGGAGTGTCTCATCTAAAGCAGTGGATGTTAATGGCAGCTGGCGTCGCGATTTTTATGTGAACGGCCGGAGAATTCATCTTACCGGAGGAGCATGGGTACCCGACTTTATGCTTAACCGCGATTCGCTGAGGTATGATTATGAAATGCGCCTCTGCCGTAATGCCAATATTAATCTTGTCAGGATATGGGGTGGAGGTGTTACGCCATGTGATGAATTTTTTGAGGCTGCCGACAGGCATGGATTACTCGTCTGGTCTGATTTCTGGATCACCGGCGATACTCAGGGCGAATTCAAGGGATCTCCTGACTGGCCTTTTGAGAGCGATGTTTTCAAAAAGAATGTTGAAAGCACTATTTTACGCATCAGAAACCATCCCAGCCTTCTGGTTTGGACCGGGGGGAACGAGGGTCATGCCCGCAGGGAACTTTATGATTTTATGAGGAACAGCATAATTTCCATGGATGGAACAAGGCCGTTTATCCCCAGCTCTTCGGGTTTTGCGAAGCTTCCCGAAGGATGGCCCGCATCGTGGCCCGATAATCTTCCGGCGGGAGTTTACAGCGGTGGCCCGTATACATGGCAGTCACCTGAAAGTTCCTACATAAGGGCTATTGCCGGAAGGGACTGGGTGTTCAAGGACGAAACGGGCTTGCCATCGATGCAGCCATACAATATTATGCCAAAAATCATTCCTGATCTCGTGTGGGATAAAACCCTTCCATTCCCTTTAAATAATACCTGGGGTTATCATGATGCCTGTACGGGTAACGGACACTGGGAACTCTATTACCGGGAGATGGTAAAACGATATGGTGAATCTGAATCAATGGAAAGCTTCTGCGATAAAATGCAACTGATGAATGCAATCGGATACCAGGGAATTTTTGAGGCCGCCGGACACAGGCTGAATGATATTGGCGGAGTGATGCTCTGGAAATTAAATGCTGCTTTCCCGAGTGTGGTGTGGCAGGTTTACGACTGGTTCCTAATGCCAAATGCCGGGTATTATTTTATGCAGAATGCCTGCGAACCTGTACATATTCAGCTTAACCTGAGCAATAACAAAGTAACGGTTTTGAACAGAACATATAAACAGGTGCCCGGACTAACCGCTCAGGTTGATATATATGGTCTGGATTCAAAAAAAATGTTTAGCGAAAATGTAAATGTCGCACTTGAACCAACAGATGTCAGGGAAACATCATCAATCGACAATATACTTAAGGAAGCAAAGGGTATTTCATTTGTAGTATTAAACCTTAAAAACTCCTCGGGGAAAGTAATATCCCGTAACTTTTACTGGATATCTGAGGATGGTGATTATAAGCCGATGAATGATATGGAAAAGACAAACCTGAATGTTACGGTCCTCAAGCATGAAAAAGAAAAGAACGACAAAAAGTGGATCGTTCAGATGACAAACAATACCTCAAAGATTGCCTTTTTTATCAGGCCTCAGCTTTTGTCGCCCAGTGAAGAGATATTGCCATCATTCTGGTCTAAAAGCTATTTTTCGCTGGCTCCCGGGGAAAGTACAACTGTATCTGTGACCTGCCCTTCTGCAAGCCTGGTGAACTCAGATCCTGTGCTGAAGGTTTCGGGATGGAATGTGCAGGCAACGGAGCTTGGGCTTAACAAGAATTAATGTGAAGAGAATAACAATATCAATTTCCCCCTTTGAAGGGGGGCAGGGGGATGTAAAATGATGTCAGCTCTAACCAACGCCACGGTCTTCACAAGTACTGCAGCCATTACAGGGAAAGCAATTCTCATTAAAAATGACAGGATCGAGGCTATCATAGACCCCGAATTCATACCGGAAAGCACTGAGATAATTAATTGCGGAGGTCATTTTATTTCAGCAGGACTGATCGATCTTCAGATCGCGGGCGGTGGAGGATACCTGTTTTCAGCCAACCCCACCGCTGAAGCATTGAAAGCAATTACCTCGGCTATAATCAGGAGCGGCACAACGGGTTTTCTGATTGCCATCCCAACTAATTCGTGGGATGTTTACCGTGAAGTGTTAAGAGTGGTCAGAGAAAATCCGCACCCTGCAATTCTTGGATTGCATATTGAAGGTCCGTATATAAGTCCCATGAGAAGAGGCGCTCACATTAAGGAATATATAAAACTACCAACAAGTGAAGATGTAAAAGCCTTGATAGCGGAGGGGAAGGGAGTTGTGAAAATGTTAACACTGGCCCCTGAAGTCTCCTCTCCTGAAATTGTCGGTTTATTGAATGAAAATGGGATAGTGGTTGCAGCCGGTCACAGTAACGCCACTTTCAGGGAGGCAGTGGAAGGCTTTGGATGGGGTATAAGAACGACGACCCATCTTTTCAATGCAATGTCGCAGCTTCATCACCGCGATCCGGGTCTACCGGGAGCAGTTTTTGAAACAGAAAATGTTGCTGCCAGCATAATTGCCGATGGCATACACGTCGATTACAGCATGATCTCCATTGCAAAGAAGCTGTTGAAGGAGAGACTCTTCCTCATTTCCGATGCGGTTGAGGAAAACATGAAGGATTCATATATGCATGTGCGGCAAAGCGACAGGTTCACGCTGCCTGACGGCACTCTCTCCGGATCATTACTATCTATGATGAAGGCTGTCAGGAACTGTGTTGAACATGTCAGCATTACAGTTGAAGAATCACTAAGAATGGCTTCGGCTTATCCGGCAAAGGTCATGAATATCAGGGATAAGGGAAGAATAGAACCAGGATTTAAGGCTGACCTTGTCGTGTTCGACAGGAATTTTAATATTGAGCAGGTTTTTGTTGACGGCGTAAAGGTGTAACGGCATAACAGCATAACAGCATAACGGCATAACGGCGCAATGAAGACTAAGAGACTTAGAGACTTAGAGACGAAGAGACAGCACGACCGCAAGACAGCAAGACCGCACGACCGCACGACCGCACGACTTATATGAGGAATACTTTTAAATATGCAAATTTCTGTATCATTCTGCTGGCACTGGCTTCCTGCAGTAACAATAAAACGAATTTCACTTACAGCCATGGAGCTATTGTAAGGGGAGATACAACCAAAAAAGAGATTGCCCTCGTTTTCACAGGCGATGAATTCGGGGATGGAAGCAGTTTTATTTCCAAAACCCTGGCTAAGGAAAACATAAAAGCATCATTCTTCCTGACAGGTAATTTTTACAGGAATAAAGAGTTTGGACCTTTAATAACCAAACTGATTAAGGACGGCAACTATCTTGGCTCTCATTCCGACAGGCATCTGCTCTATTGTGACTGGGCTAAAAGAGACAGCTTGTTTGTGACAAGGCAGGAATTCATTATTGACCTGGATAATTCATATGCCGAAATGGAAAAATTCGGGATCAGCAGGGATGATGCAGGATATTACCTGCCGCCATACGAATGGTATAACGACTCGATTTCAGAATGGACAGGCGAATCGGGATTACAGCTAATAAATTTTACCGGCGGCACCCGGAGCAATGCCGATTATACTATCCCTGAAATGGGAAACCAATATATTGACAGCAGAACTATCTACAATTCCATTGTTTCTTATGAGGAGAAATCTTCTGCAGGTTTGAGTGGATTTATCCTCCTTGTTCATATTGGAACCGATCCTGAACGAACAGATAAGTTTTATTATTACCTTCCTGAACTTATTAAGGAGTTGAAAGGCCGGGGCTACAGGTTTGTAAGGATTGATGAGTTGTTGTTATTTAAGAAATCAGATATTTAATATGTCCATTTTGGGGATTGATCTTGGAGGAACAAAGCTGGCATCCGCTGTTTTCAATGAAAACGGTTCATTTTTGTTCAGGGAAACAGTTCCGCTGGAAGGACGCTCTGGTAAAGCCGTCGGAAACCTGGTTACTGACACGATCACCACCCTGATCAATAAATCTGAAAGGAGAGGGGGAAATATCAGTTCAATAGGAATATCCGTCCCTGGAATAAGCAGTACCGTCAAAGGTACTGTATGGGCACCGAATATCAGGGGATGGAACCAATATCCCCTGATGGACGAGGTAAGAGAGATTGCAGGTGATATCCCGGTAGTGATCGATAACGACAGGGCATGCTATATCCTGGGTGAGGTGTGGATGGGAAGCGCAAGAGGCTGCAGGGATGCCGTCTTCCTGTCCGTCGGGACGGGCATTGGGGCGGGGATTCTTGTGAATGGGGAAGTTCTGCGGGGAAGCAATGATATTGCCGGAGCAATAGGATGGATGGCCCTTGACAGGCCGTTCAACAAAAACTATATCGGATGCGGATGTTTTGAATTCCACGCTTCCGGCGAGGGAATAACCAAAGTTGTCAGAGATATCCTTGTGAAAAACAACTCTTATTCAGGAATACTAAGAAAAAAGGATCCTCAAAGTGTGACAGCTTCAGATCTCTTCAATGCCTTTGAAGCCGGTGATCCTCTTGCGAAGGAAGTCATTAATGAGTGCATTGAATTCTGGGGAATGGCAGTTGCCAATCTTGTAAGCCTATTCAATCCCGCGAAAATTATCCTTGGAGGTGGAGTTTTTGGTCCGGCAGTGAAATTGATACCCGCGATCAGAAAAGAGGCATTCAGGTGGGCTCAGCCGGTAAGCATTAAGCAGGTGACCATTGAAGCCTCATCGTTGGGAGGAGATGCAGGCGTTTACGGTGCCGGATACCTGGCATTAAGGAATTTAAAAGGACATAATCTCAATATAAGTGATCATATACAATAAGAAAGTTGTCTTCTGGTCCTGTTGTCTCGGATTGCTGCTTTTCGGAATAGCATTGACAACACTTGGTTCAATTGTACCTGACCTTAGGGAAAAATTCCAGCTTGATGATATTGCAGCCGGAACACTGTTTTCAATCCTGCCGTTTGGGATTCTTGCAGGTTCACTGCTGTTCGGACCGGTTGCCGATAAATACGGATTCAGGATACTGATGGCAGTATCATGCATTTTAATGGCAGCAGGATTCGAAGGAATTGCATTTGCCTCATCTGCCGGACTTCTCAAAGTATGCATTTTTATTATTGGTTTTGGGGGAGGCGCAATAAATGGAGCTGGGAGTGCCCTGGTGTCCGATATAAGTGATAATGACAAAACTGCCAACATCAGCCTCCTTGGAGTCTTTTTTGGCATCGGTGCACTGGGAATGCCTCTTCTGCTGGGCATTCTGGGAGAGAACTTCATGTTTTGGAAAATAGTTTTTGCAGTAGGCATCCTTTCTTTCCTGACAGGCATACTTTTTATGATCATTAAGCTTCCTCCGCCAAAAATAACTCAGAAAATGCCTGCAGGGAAATTAGCAGATTTCTTCAGGGATAAAGTCCTGCTCCTTATAGCTTTTTTCCTGTTCTTTCAGAGTAGTTTTGAAGGTCTGATGAATAACTGGACCACCACTTACCTCACTGACCATCTCTCGGTATCCCAGGGTAAGGCGCTCTACGGCCTGTCTTTATTTGTCGCCGGAATGGTCATTATGAGATTGCTTACAGGTACGATCCTCAGATATATACCCGTCAAAAGGATCCTGATAGCCTCCTTTTTCTTTGGTCTTACGGGCTTGATTTGCATTGCATCAGGAATTTCCACTGTCGTTGCCCTGACCGGATTCATGCTGGTGGGGGCAGGGCTGGCCGGAGGTTTCCCGATCATGCTCGGATTCGTTGGTGCGAGATATCAGAATATATCTGGAACGGCATTCAGTTTTGTTCTCACAATCGCTCTGCTGGGAAACATGCTTATAAACTATGGTATGGGGATAATTTCAGAGAAATACGGTATCAGCAATCTGATGATCGTGACTTTTGCAGAGATATTTATTATGGCGATATTGGGTTATGTAATTATAAATAATGTAAATGATGTTAGCAAAACAGTGGCTTGAGAACACAAGGTCGATTATGACCAGTATTGAAGAAACACAAATGGAAAATATCAGCAAGGCAGCAGAGCTGATGGCAGATACCATTGAGTGCAAAAGATGGGTTCATACATTCGGATGCGGTCATGCCACATTGCCGATCGAAGAGATGTATCCAAGAATTGGCGGATTTGTGGGATTTCATCCGATGATTGAATTGCCTCTGACATTTTTCACCCGCATTACAGGTGAAATGGGAGTGCATCAGTTTGTATTCCTCGAGCGTGTTGAAGGTTACGGCAGGGAGATAATGAAAGGATATGATTTTGACAGTCGGGATATCATGTGGCTGTTTTCACATTCCGGTATTAACAATGTAAATATTGATATTGCCCTTGAAGCCAGGAACAAAGGCATGAAGGTTATCGTCTTCGGTGCTGCCGCCGCAGCAAAAGGTAAGATTACAAGGCATTCATGCGGAAAGACGATATTTGACCTGGCCGATGTGGTAGTTGATACATGTGCTCCTGCTGAGGATGCCTCTGTTCCTCTTAAAAACCACCAGGATAAGATAGGACCTGTTTCAACAATGGCATTTGTGACCTGTGTCTGGATGACAATTACCACAGTTGCAGAAATACTTGCAGATAGAGGTGTAAAGCTTTACATTCATCCATCTCACAATGTGCCGGGCGACGGAACAGCCAAACAAAGGCTTGATGAAGCTCTTGCAGAATACAAGAGAAGGATTTCCGGCGTTTAGCCGGGAACATTATTGTCAGTCTGTTCTTTTACCTGATGGATGACCACCTGCGGGAATGGTATTTTAATCCCTTCTTTGTCGAAAGCAATCTTCAGCCGTTTGCGTAATTCCCCGGTTATTTCCCATTGTTTAAGAACCCTTGTCTCCCCTACAATCTTTACAACAATTGAGGAGTCGGAAAATTTATTCACGCGTAAAAACTGAGGCGGAGTAATAATTGAATCTTTAAAGAGAGGGTCATCTGCCAGGTCATTGCCTGTCTGATTAATTACTTTTATAACATGCTCAAGATCAGAGTTGTAAGAAATACCAATATCTAGGTTAACCCTTGCAAATCTCTTCGACAGATTGGAAACCCTCTTTATTTCACCATGTGGAATATGGTGTACAGTCCCGTTCATATCCCGCAGGGACGTAAGCCTGAGTGTTATACTTTCCACAGTTCCGTCGGTTTCATCAATTTTAATGACGTCGCCTATCCGGTATTGATTCTCCATGATAATGAACAGACCAGTTATGATGTCCCTGATAAGATATTGTGCACCAAAACCAATGGCAAGACCAACCACGCCGGCGCCTGCAAGGATTGGTCCTATTTTAAGTCCCATCTCCTGAAGGATTGTCAGTAAGGCAATAATCAGCAGGGATATCCTTATGGCACCGTTCGAAATATGTATAAGGGTGTCCTCCCGTTTTTTTTCTCCCTCTGCCGTCATTGTCTCATCTGCCACAACGGCTATCCTTATGGTCCGTGCAACTATCCTGGTGAGAATTATATTTAGAACATAAGCTGCTGACGCAACGATCAGGATTTTTACTCCGTGATCAAGAAGCCAGGGAATAATTTTCTCAGTCCATTTAGTCAGATTCTCTTCCATAAGACAAAAATATTTATTGATTTTGCATTTCTTTTGATTAGGAAGGCAAGATAAGAAAATTAACAGGATCATAGAGTCTCTGATTATGTTCAAAGGGACAAACCTTCAGACAATGGTTCTTGCTTAACGCTAATCAGGCAAACTACTCCCGTAATTTCATCCTTTTTCTCCTGAATATTTATTAACTTTAACTCAGTCGGAAACAATTACGAAAAATAAAAAATGAGAAGTCTAACCTTTGGAGTTTTGAATATGATTCTTTTCTGCCTGGTTTTCAGCTCAGGTTTAAAGAGTCAGGAAATTGGTCTTGCAAGGATCAGGAGCGCTGAACAGGTAATTACCGTCGGCGGCCCTGACGCTGATTTGCCTGGTTTTACTTCACAGGCGATACAGTTGGCTCTTGACGCAATAAAAGAAAGAGGGGGAGGTATTGTGAAACTTAATCCGGGGACATACGAAATTATTGGTCCGTTACGTCTCTCTGATAATATCTCATTGATAGGATCAGGTGTAACTACCATTTTGCATAAGTGTGATGGATTCAAAACCAGTTTCATTATTGATGCCGACTGGGGAATGTTGAAGGCAGTCGTAAAAGATGCAAGTGGATTTAAGATTGGTATGGGCATTCAACTTTATGACAGCGGTCATAATCAGGGCTGGGATGTGACCACTGCTGTTATAACAGATATTCAGGATAATACAATTTATTTTGACAACAGGACCGTAAACGACTACCTGGCATCGCTCGATGGCACAGTATCCAATAGTTTTTCGGTTATTGAAGCAGTTGATGCTGAAAATGTTAAGATTGCAGATCTTGTTATTGAGGGAAACAAGAGCACAAACGAATATATAAACGGTTGCAGGGGAGGGGGAGTCTATATCCATAAATCGCGTAATTGTCTCGTTGAGAATGTAAAAATCAACGATTTCAACGGCGACACTTTCAGCTGGCAGATAACTGAAAATATCACTTTGCGGGGATGCGAGGCATCAAACGGGGGAGGGCTGGGATTCCATCCGGGAACAGGCTCTGATCATTCAACTGTTGAAAACTGCGTAAGTCATCATAATAAAGGTGACGGTATATTCTTATGCTGGCGCGTCCAGAACGGGATTTTCAGGAATAATACCTCGTATGCTAACGGTGATAATGGAATTTCGATTGGTCATAAGGATACAGACAACATATTCGAAAAAAATCACCTCTACGAAAATGGCTCTCACGGAGTGCTATTCCGGAATGAAAATGAACAGAACAGCGGTCACAGGAACACCTTCACAAATAATGTCATAGAAAATAACGGGACCAGCGAGGAGTCGGCAGGATTCTATATCGGCGGTGAAACACACGATATCACTATCACAAATAATACCATCCGCTCTACAGGTAAAGGTAATCAGACCACGGCCATTTTAATTGGAAATAAATCTTCAAAAATAACTGCTTCTGATAACATTATCTCAGGATCAAAAGAGATTGTATATGAAAAATAAAAACTAAGGCATAAGTTAAGGTAGTTCTGAACGGATCCGTCTATTAGAAATTAAAATTTTCCTGTATTTTTAAAGTAAGGATGGAATTCAGAATTGCTAAGATCTTGTTACATCCATCTTTTTAATTAATCAATTATAACCAGCTATGAAAAAACTACTTATCTTTCTTGCTCTTATCCTGGTCATCTCCCAGGCCTTTGGTCAGAGAAAATCAAAAGAGGATCCTAAGGATGCAAAAATTGATTCACTTACCACTTACTCGAAAAGCCTCTCCTTACAGCTGGATTCCGTTAACAAGGAGCTGGTAAAATATGTAGGGCTGTACAACACAATCAAAGATAATGTTATTCATTATAATTTTGATCCTACCAGGTCAGCTTATCTTATCGATTCTCTGAAGGCTTCAAGGGATTCAACTGCCTCCCTGTTAGTTGGACCAAAATCAACCGGTACTATCCGACAGTCTGGCGGTTCTGATCAGAGAGAATACTGCCCTGAAGGCTGCGGTAGACAGCATCAGAACAGCCTGGGGAATAGAAAAGGCCGCCATCTCACAGGAGGACATCCAAAAGGCAAAAGCTGTAAACAACCTGAAGCAACTAAAGGAACTCTACGATGCTAAGGTAATTACAGAAGCAGAATTTATTTCTCTGAAGAAGAAATACCTGGAGAATCTTTAAATTACCCGATGAGGATTTCACCCGAATAAAACTGTTAATACACTTTTTATTTTTATTAGTATAAAATTTATCAGGATATGAATGCATTTCTATTGGGCCTTCTGGCAACATCATCACTTGTAATCGGAGGTATTATTGCATCAAGGGTATCCTTAAGTAAAAGAGCCTTGGGGATTATAATGGCCTTTGGTGCGGGAACGCTTATTTCGGCAGTTTCCTATGAATTGATTTTTGAAGCAGTCAGGCAAGCTAAGGGAACTGGCTTTCCGGCTTTGGGGCTCTTTGCGGGAGCTGTTACATTTTATTTATGTGAATGGTTAATCGAAAAACTGGGTGCAAAAAATCACATGGAAATTGAGGCGTCACACAGCTCGAGCCTGGTAGTACCGATGATACTTGCCATCATACTCGACGGCGTTCCTGAATCAATAGTTATCGGATTAGGTATTTTTGAAAAAGGCTCAGTAAGCATGGCAATGCTCGTGGCAGTTTTTATCTCCAATCTGCCAGAAGCTATTGCAGGAACAACAGGAATGAAGGCAGGCGGCTGGAAAAAATCTAAAATAATCCTGCTCTGGATATTTATTGCAGTGGTTTGCGCATTGGCATCAGTTGCAGGCTTTTACCTTTTCGGCAATGCATCAGATGAATGGCTATCATTCATCCAGGCATTTGCAGGAGGCGCCATCCTGATAGTTCTTGCTAATTCAATGATGCCCGAATCATTTGAGCACGGAGGTAAGCTGGCAGGGATATTCACAGTGCTAGGTTTCTTTGTTTCAGTTTCCATTATTGTCCTCGAAAATTCATAAACCACCCCGAAAATTAATCATAGAAATATGCGTGATTTATAACTTTAACATTCAGGAAAATTTTGGAAGGAATAGGGAATATGTCTTATCTTTAGTATATAATTCATTTTAAAAAACTATCATGACATCTAGTACTATAAATGTGGGATCGACGGTTCTTACTGAGGAGCATAAAAGACTGGCAGATGAAATCAAAAAGCTTGCCCCCTGGAAGAAGTGGGGCCCATATCTGAGCGAACGTCAATGGGGAACGGTCAGGGAAGACTATAGCGAAAATGGTAACGCATGGGATTATTTCACTCACGACCAGGCACGTTCCCGTGCCTACCGCTGGGGAGAGGATGGACTGGCCGGTATTTCAGACGATCAGCAGCAACTATGTTTTGCCCTTGCATTATGGAACGGTAAGGACGGGATAATTAAAGAAAGGTTGTTTGGTTTGACCAATAGCGAGAGCAACCATGGTGAGGATGTGAAGGAGTACTATTTTTATCTCGACAGCACCCCCACACACTCGTACATGAAATACCTGTACAAATATCCGCAGGCAGCTTTCCCATATGGTAACCTGGTGGATACAAACCGTTCAAGAAGCCGCTATGAATTTGAATATGAACTATTGGATACCGGAGTGTTTGATCAGAACAGGTATTTTGATGTATTCGTGGAGTATGCAAAAGGATCACCCGAAGATATTTTGGTAAAAATAACCGTCTATAACCGCGGGCCTGAACCTGCAAATGTAAATGTGCTCCCGACCCTCTGGTTCAGGAATGTCTGGTCGTGGGGAGACAAACTACAAAAGCCGGATCTTCAGCAGATTGAAGGAACTGATTCACATGTGGTCATTAAAGTGGATCATTCAGAACTTATAGAGTACAATCTTTATTGCGAGGGAAAGCCGGCTCTTCTTTTTACTGATAATGAAACCAATTCAGAACGTGTTTTCGGAACCCCCAACCAGGTTCCTTTTGTCAAGGATGGAATAAATAACTACATCGTGTATGGCAATAACGAGGCGGTTAATGCAAATAATAACGGTACCAAAGCCGCAGCTAACTATTCAGTCACAATAGAACCTGGAAAATCAGCAGTTGTCCGATTAAGATTAACAAAAAATAATCCCGACCCATTCGAACCGTTTGGTGATGGTTTTGAAAATATCTTTGTTTCCCGGAAACAGGATGCAGATGATTTTTACAAGACCGTTATTCCCGCTAAGCTTAATTCCGATGAATCTAATGTGATGAGGCAGGCTCTGGCCGGAATGCTCTGGAGTAAGCAGTTTTATTTATACGATATTGATAAGTGGCTTAGTGAGCATGGAGCCAGTCCCTTCAAGCCTTCACATAAACATGCACCCAGAAATGAAGAATGGCACCATATGTTTAACGGCGATATTATTTCAATGCCCGACAAATGGGAATATCCCTGGTATGCATCATGGGACCTGGCATTTCACGTTCTGGCGCTCACGCTCGTCGACCCTGATTTCGGGAAACAGCAATTGAAGCTGATGCTTCAGGGGCAATATATGCATCCTAACGGGATGGTGCCGGCTTACGAATGGAATTTCAGCGATGTCAATCCTCCGGTCATGGCCTGGTCGACTATTTTTACATACCGGCTGGAAAAAATTAAAAATAACGCTGAGGATATTAAATGGCTCGGTGCAAATTTCATGAAATTACTCCTGAATTTCACATGGTGGGTTAACCGTAAAGACCGCTCGGGCCGCAATGTATTCGAAGGGGGCTTTCTGGGTCTCGATAATATCGGTGTGTTCGACCGCAGTGCTCCGCTTCCAACCGGAGGACATCTTGAACAGGCAGATGGTACCGCATGGATGGCCCTTTTCAGCCAGAATATGCTTGAAATTTCAGCTGAACTTGCCCTTAATGACTCAGCATTTGCCGACATGGCTCTTAAATTTCTTGAGCATTTTCTCTATATCGCCTCTTCAATGATTCGTATGGGTGATAATACAGGAATGTGGGATGAAGAGGATGGATTCTTTTATGATGTCCTTCGTCTTCCTGACGGAACAGCCCGGCGTCTCAGGGTAAGATCGATGGTGGGATTGCTTCCTCTTTGTGCTGCCACTGTTTTCGATGGTGAACTGATGAAAAAGTATCCTGAACTTAAATTCAAATTCGATCGTATTCTGACTTCCAAGCGTGACCTCTATGCATCCATTCATAATCCGGGCAAAACTGGAGTCGCAGGACGACGATTGGCATCTGTCCTTGACGAAACACGTCTCAGGAAAGTACTTAGTATAATGCTCGACGAGAATGAATTCTTAAGTCCTTATGGAATACGTGCCCTTTCGCGCTACCATGCAGATCATCCTTTCCATGTCAATGTCAATGGTCAGGACTACACGGTGGCATATCTCCCCGGAGAATCTGACTCCGGTATGTTCGGCGGTAATTCCAACTGGCGCGGACCCATCTGGATGCCGGTAAATGCATTGATTATCCGGGCTTTGAACCAGTATTTCGCATATTATGGCGATGATTTTAAAATTGAATGCCCTACAGGATCCGGAAACCTTATGAATCTGTATCAGGTTGCGGAGAATATCGGCAAACGGCTTACCAGCATATTCCTTAAAAACGAAAAGGATGAAAGACCGGTTTATGGAGGAACACGGAAATTCCAGGATGATCCATTCTGGAAGGATAACATCCTGTTCTATGAATATTTCCATGGAGATAACGGGGCCGGAATAGGGGCAAGTCATCAAACCGGATGGACCGGAGTCATTGCCAGGGTCATGCACCTGTTTGCAAGCTCAACTGCTGAGCAGGCTCTGGAATTTGGTAAAGATGCAGCGTTTATCGAAAAAGAGTAATTGAACTAAAAAAGACATACTTGCTTTAATTGTTGTTACAGGTTATTGTTGCTGGTTTACGCGAAACAAGCAACCAGACAACGACCTTAAATCAATCACAAATTCTTCAGCAATGACAAAACCTCTTTACCCTTCGCTTTACCAGATTAACACCCGTGTCTGGATGACTGAACTATCCGAAAAACTGGGACGCCAGGCCACCCTTGACGATATTCCGGATTCGGAACTTGACAAATTTGCCGATACCGGCTTCGACTGGATATGGTTTCTCAGCGTATGGCAGACAGGAGCGGAGGGACAACGTATTTCCAGGGAGAATGCCGGATGGAGAAAGGAATTTCAGGAGACACTGCCCGACCTTAAGGAAGAAGATATTGCCGGCTCCGGATTTGCTATTATCCGGTATAAGGTATCTGAACAACTGGGAGGTGATGAAGCTTTATCACGTCTGAGTAAACGTCTTCACGACCGCGGGCTGAAACTGATGCTGGATTTTGTTCCAAATCATACCGGAATTGACCATGACTGGGTCAGTGAACATACAAATTATTTTATAAAAGGTACTGAATCGGACATTGAAAGGGAACCCGGAAACTATATCCGTATAAAACGTGAGGAAGAAGAATTAATACTTGCCCACGGGAGAGATCCTTTTTTCCCCGGATGGCCTGATACAGTTCAGCTTAATTATGGTAATCCTGATTTACAGGAAGCCATGATAAACGAACTCATCAGAATTGCCGGTCAGTGCGATGGTGTCAGGTGTGATATGGCAATGCTGGTTCTTCCCGATGTATTTGAAAGGACATGGGGTATCAAATGCCAGCTTTTCTGGCCTGAAGCTACCAGGAGAGTTCGTGAGGTAAATGCAGAATTCTGCTTTATGGCTGAAGTCTACTGGGATATGGAATGGACCCTGCTCCAGCAGGGATTTAATTATACCTATGATAAAAGATTGTACGACCGCTTAAAAGAAGGACATGCAAGACCGGTAAGGGAACATTTTTATGCAGGATTGGATTA
The DNA here is from genome assembly GCA_963702415.1 of uncultured Bacteroidales bacterium. Lineage (GTDB taxonomy): Bacteria > Bacteroidota > Bacteroidia > Bacteroidales > VadinHA17 > LD21. The sequence goes on from CAVPCP010000013.1 coordinate 173,910, forward strand.
CCAGGGGAAAATGGCCCGGTTTCTGGAGAATCATGATGAGCCTAGGGTCGCTGCCGACTTCATTAATGGTATGCACGAAGCAGCTGCCATTATTACTTTTCTATCGCCCGGCCTTCGTTTTTTTCACCAGGGTCAGTTCGAGGGAAGAAGAAAGCGGATCTCACCGCATCTTGTAAGGGCTCCTCATGAGAAGTTAAATGAAGATCTGGAAATATTCTACAAAAGACTGCTTGACATTTTACGCTACCCTGTTTTTCGCAGCGGGAAATGGCAGCTGGCCGACTGCACCCCGGCATGGGATGGGAACGGTTCAAACTATAGCTTCATATCTTTCGCATGGCAGGGTGACAACGGGGAAAAAATGCTGATCGCTGTGAATTATTCTTCCGGTCCGGGTCAGTGCTATGTAAATCTTCGTTTTTGGGATTTAGATGAAGAAACATGGGTATTGCATGATCATTTAAGCGGGAATTCATTTGAGAGGGAAGGAATTGATTTAAAAACAAAAGGCATGTATCTTGATGAGCCTGCCTGGAAGATCTATATTTTCTCGATGGAAATAAAAAAGGAGTAATCAGGGAACATTCCCTATTACTCCCTTAATGATCTTGTAACCGGATATTCCTATTGAAAAATCTCAGGCTTGAATTTATTCTTACATGGGTTTGGAAAAAATAGTCTCATCAACAGGCTTGTTCAGTTCAACCTTCGTTACTGCCATCGCCATTTGAAATTGTCCTCCCCCGATATTCATTTCCATTTTGTAGGGTACAGCATACCCTTCTGTTTGCCTGTAATCTGAATAGGTAATTTCGTTGTCTATCATCTGACCCTGCATCTCCATCATCTGGACTGATTTAACAAGATAAAAAGTAGTTGGATCAAAATAGTAAATTGATGATGTACCGTCAATAGCAGTCAGCTTTATTTTAAAGGCATTTACAGTTCCGACTGTTTCACTGCCGGCTAATTCAGCTTTATATCCTCTTTCGGTGTAATTAATAAATGGTGCTCCGACTGTTATCTGGTCTTTCCCGGAATTGTACTGTGCCTCAGGCATATCCTCCGGTGAAGTGGCTCCCGTCATCGGATTAATGCTCCAGCCGCCCTTTTCAGTATAACAGGTTACCATCAGGCTGCCCATTACATCTATCTCCTGTTTCATGCCCTTGCCATTCAGGGTAGTAGATTTCACCGGACCCTGTGACCCCATAACATCAATAGTGCTTTCAGTGATAACCGAGGTGATTTTGGTTAATAAGTCTTTTCCGCCAATTGCCTCGACATATTTACTTATTATTTCGTCAGCAGTCTGGGCTGATGCGGTGATTGAAAAAATTAGCGCAATAAATGCAATTGCAGAAGATCTGTAAGTTTTCATTTTTAATAATTTAAGAGTTAAATATAATTATATGCAAGTTAATCAGGTTTTTCATTTATTTAGTGCAATTTAAGAAAAGTTGCCTGGTGCTGGTTGCCTGGTGCAGGTTAAATACAGTCCCTTAATTGTATAAAGCCGTTCTACTTTAAGTACTTCTCAAGAAACTGATCCTGTTCCCAGAGCAAATGCAGAATATTCTCCTTAGCAGCATATCCATGGCTCTCTTTAGGTAATAATACCATTCTGACGGGTGCCCCCAGGCCTTTCAGAGCCTGGAAATAGCGTTCGGTCTGAAGAGTAAAGGTACCGGGATTATTGTCAGCATCGCCATGAACCAGAAGCAGCGGAGTTTTCATTTTTTCTGCATTCATGAAGGGTGACATGGCATGGTACACTTCGAGTGCATCCCAGTAATTCCTTTGTTCACTCTGGAACCCGAACGGGGTGAGAGACCTGTTATAGGCTCCGCTCCGTGCGATACCGCAGGCAAAAAGATTTGAATGGGTCAGAAGATTAGCTGTCATAAAGGCTCCATAGGAATGACCTCCCACCCCTACTTTTTTGGGATTAATAAATCCCATTTTATCAACTGCATTGATTGCCGCCTCAGCACTTGAAACCAGTTGCTCAATGAAATTGTCATTAGGTTCAGTGGTTCCTTCTCCAACAATCGGGAACGAAGCATTATCCAGAATGGCATAGCCTTTTGTTACCCAGTAGATAAATGAACCGTAACTGGGATAGGTGAATTCATTTGGATTCAGATCACTCTGTCCGGCACTGTTTTTATCCTTATATTCCAGGGGATATGCCCATACCAGAAGCGGCAGTTTTTCCTTTCTGACAGTATCATATCCTGCTGGCAGGTATAATGTCCCGGATAGTTCAACCCCATCTTTTCTTGTGTACCTGATCACTCTCTTATAAACATTGCTAATGCTTTCAAAAGGATTTTTAAAGTATGTAATCTGAGTCAGCTTACCTTTACCTTTAATAGTTCTGAAGTAATAATTAGGGAACTCGTTGCCTGACTGGATCTGAACCAGAACTTCACCTTTTTTGATATCTTCAATCGAAAGCAGATCTTCCTTTTTATCCTTATATTCAGATTGATAAAGGCGTTTTGTTTTCAGGGATGTCAGATTGATTTCATCGATAAACGGGAATTGACCCTTCTCTGAAAAGCCATCTCCGATTAAATAAGCATTGTCCTTTTCAATCATAAGAACATATCTTCCGAACAAATTCTTTTTAGTTTCAAAATTGCCGGGATCAGAATAGATGTCCTGGAAGTTTCTGTCGTAAATTACTTTAGGGTTTTCGTTGGAACCTGACGGATTGATAAGGTAAGTCTTTAAATTCCGGGTATCATACCATTGATCATAACCTATCGCGGCTTTTTCATTCCCCCAGATAATACCTGCAAACCGCTGCCGGGTTTTAAATAGCGATGTTGGTCCGGAGGAAAAAGGTGCGTCCCAGAGGAAAATCTCATCCCTGAATTCAGCTTTATTGGCTTTGTCCCCTTCATCAAGGGCAACAGCATAGTATAAGGTGGCAGGTTTGTCGTTTCTCCAGTCAATATCTCTTTTTCCCTTTGGGGCTGAATCAAATCCTTTTGGTATATTTTCAATCAGAGGCACTTCATTGACAACTTTTATCTCATTCCCGTTAATATCATAAACAACCGATGTCTGAGGGAATCTGTAATAGGGAACTATATACGAAAATGGCTTTTGAATGGTAGTTACAAGTAGATAGTTACCGTCGGGAGACACACTTACATATGAATACATAGCCGACGGTTTAAAAACTTCAGCTTTGCCTTTAATTGAGATCTTAAACAGGTCAGATGTGATCAGGGTTTCAAAATTCTGTTCATCTGCCTTATTTTTCAGCAAGTCCTGAAAAGTTGGATTTTGTGAGATTGTGCCATCACTTGTTGAAACTGTCGGTCCTTTGGGAAGATCTTTTTTAGTGTCAGTTAAAGGGGTCCTGTTTTCAGGCAATATCTTTACAATCAAATTCTCATTATCGTTTAGCCAGCTGAAAGGATTCCCAATATTGGCATTGACGATTGCTTCTGTCAGCCTGGTAGCCTGAGCTGTCTCAACATCAAGGACCCATAGTTCAACACCTTTATTTGTTGTATTTGTAAAAGCAATTTTCTTTTCATTTGGCGAAAGTGAAATATTGCTTATCCTTGGCTCCTGTGGTAACCCTTTTGCCTGAATTTCTTCCGGGTCAGAGGTTTTCCTGATCTTTAGATTATTGAAATAGGTTACCGTACTCGAAATATTGGTGACAGGATTGATGCGTAAACCTCCTAACCGCATTTCTTCCTGATTCAAATCGTTAAGTGATTTGTAAGTGTCCCTGTATCTAAGCAGCATGTACTCTCTCTTAGAGTCCATTGTTACGGTCGGTGCCCTTTCATAATCAGCAAGGGCCAGAATTTCAGCCGATGGTTTCTGAAAAGTCAGATTCTCCTGTGCTTCCGCAAGAAGTGAGGAAGAAAAAAGAGTAATAAGAATTAAAATTGCCTTCTTCATGATTCGTTGGTATATTTTCAAATTCATGTATGGCATAAAGTTAAAAAAAAAGAACCCACGGTGGCCCATGAGCTCTTTTATTCCAACCCTTAACTAACCTAAAACTAACCTTAATTAACTTATGATATCCTTCCTAAATAAATACAATTCAAAATTAGATCAATTTTATTTACCTGTCAATACCGATTAATGTGTATTTTTAATATTATTAAATTCTATCCTTCCCAATGAAAACTATTATCGAATTACTGGAAAGCAGCTCAAAGAAATATGCGGATAATCCGTATATTCTTGAGAAGAAAACCGACAGATACGAAGCTCTCACTTACAGGGAAACAAAAGAACAGGTTTATAAAGCGGCAGCAGGATTTTTAACCCTGGGAATCATGAAAGGCGACCGGGTTGCACTGATATCAGAATCACGTACCGACTGGGTAATCAGCGAACTGGGAGTATTACATACCGGAGCCATATGCGTTCCGCTTTCCATTATGCTGAAGGAAGGAGCGGACCTGAAATTCAGGCTTGAACATTCAGAAACAAGCTGGGTGATCATTTCAGGTAATCAGATAAACAAAATAAATTCTATAAAGAAAGAGCTTAAAAACCTTAAAAAAATAATTCTTCTTGATCCCAGGGAAAAATATGAAGATGATGAAATTTATTTTGGTGACGTGAAAAAATCAGGAGATGATTATCTTAAAAATAATTATGACAAGTTTCTTGAAATAATCAAATCAGCCGGCCCCGACGATTACGTCAATATTTGTTATACTTCAGGAACGACAGCCGATCCAAAAGGGATCATTTTGACGCACAGGAATTACACTGCCAATATAGAACAGACCCTGACCCTTATGGATGTGCCTGATTGGTGGACCACTCTTCTTGTCCTGCCATGGGATCATTCTTTTGCACATACGGTCGGAATATATATTATGATGGCGGTTGGAGCCAGTTTTGCCGCCGTACAGGGTAAATCATACCTTGACAGCTTAAAGAATATCGGGGGAAACATTAGGGAGATTAAGCCGGTATTCATGCTGAGTGCTCCGGCTCTGGCAAAAAACCTGCGTAAAAGTATTGAAAAAGGGATCAGGGATAAGGGTGCAGCCACTGAGAAACTTTTTAACCATGCGATGAAGATCGCCTATAGTTACAATGGAATCGGATGGGACAGGGGACAGGGGCTAAAGGTCTTTCTTAAACCCATATATAAACTGTATGATCTTATTCTGTTTAAGAAGATCCGGGCAAATTTTGGAGGAAGGCTTAAATTCTTCTTTGGCGGTGCTGCCCTTCTGGATATCGAACTCCAGCGCTTCTTTTATGCCATAGGGATACCAATGTTTCAGGGTTACGGGATTTCAGAAGCCTCCCCCGTTATCTCGGGGAACACCGAGAAGAAACATAAGCTCGGATCATCCGGGGTAATAGTCGGGATGCTCGAACTCAAGATCTGCAATGATGATGGAATTGAATTGCCTGTCGGAGAAAAAGGTGAAATAGTGGTCCGGGGCGAGAATATCATGAAGGGGTACTGGAAAAATGAAAAGACCACAAAGGAGACTTTACGCGATGGTTGGCTGCATACAGGTGATATTGGATATGTTGACAGTGATGGATTTCTGTATGTTCTCGGAAGGTTCAAGAGTCTGCTTATAGGGGATGACGGGGAGAAATACAGTCCCGAAGGAATTGAAGAGACAATAACCGACAGGTCAAAATTTATTGACCAGTTTATGCTGTATAATAACCAGAATAAATATACTTCGGCCATCCTGGTACCAAATAAGGAAGCATTATTAAAATGGGCAAAGAATAAAGATATCAATCCTTCAGATTCGAAGGGACAGGAGGCGTTATTGCTTCTTATTGAGTCGGTTATTGATCAGTACAGGCAGGATGGTGTTTATGGAAACCTGTTTCCATCGAGGTGGCTCCCCTCTGCCATTGCAATAATTGATGAACCATTTACGCAGGATAATACGCTAATCAACTCTACCGGTAAAATGGTCAGGGGTAAAATCGTTGAATATCACAAGGATAAAATAAGCTACCTGTACACCCCTGAAGCAAAGAGTATTTTGAATCAAATGAATATTGCTTCAATTAAGAAGATACTGGATGTCAGATAGTGCTTATAATTTTATAATAATATCTAAAAAGGAAGCCTTTTTGTAACCGGGTCTATTCCATGTATGAACAGGTTATTCCTGAAGTGCATTTCAGCAGGAACAATCTGCCTGAAATTTAAAGTACTTTTTGTTTTGGCCTTTTTGCCAGCTACACTCTTCCCTGTAGCCAGCTCAATCGCTTTCGCTATCATCGGATCTGTCGGATCGCCAAAGGGAACTGCCTCAACCAGGTCATCTTCAACTTCATAATCAGGTGTAAGTCCGTCAACGAAATCAGTATAGCCGGCAATATTTGAATATTTCGTTACTATCGGCATCATGGCCCATTCTTCATTGTCATCAGGCATTACCCACGATCCCACATACTTGCCATATGTGGGTTCACCAATCTGAACAACCTGCATATAGGGTTCCAGTCCGGTGATCAGTAATTCACTTGCTGAAGCTGAGCGTGAGGTTGTGAGAAAATAAACGCGGCTCATATTAATATTGGCTGAAGTGGTTTTGAACTTATAATACAAATAATTATCTAAATTATTGAGTTCAAGATATGCCTGAAGATCAGCATTGTATAACAGGTTCACAAGTACTGACTGGCTTGTTGTCACCGCTGTCGGAGCAATTTCAGAAGCCAGGTGCAAAGCCGCATCAATTTCTCCCCCCGGATTATAGCGCAGATCAACAATCAGATCAGATATACCAGTTGTTTTAAATTCATTGAAAATATTATCCAATTCCAGAAGGAATGCGTCATTTTCACCTGCGATAAACTCAACATATGACAGATAACCGATTTTATACCCTTCAATATCAAGCACCTCATGATGAACAGCAGGATCAGTACTGACCACCCGGGCAGTCATACTCAGCGATTCTCCCGTAAATACAAGTGAGTTGTTATTAATGGCTCCCAGTTGTACCGAATAGCTTTTTCCGGAGTACTTTTTATAGTAATTCATCGTGTCGAGCAATGTATTGTCAATTGACAGGATAATATCACCACGCTCAAGCCCGGCTTCCGCAGCCGGAGATTCAGGGTAAACATAACCAACGACAATCATTACATTATTGCTGCCAACAAGGTAAAAAGCAGGATAATAACCCATAGTCACCGGATCCCCGTTTAAATCGGATGCCAGCGCAGAATAATCATCGGTTATGTACGACCATAAATCTTTTTCTTTGTACAGCAGCTTGTAAAAATAGTCTTCCGGATCACCTTCCTTTGTAAGGTCTATTCCGGTTGTTATATTATCATTCCAGAAATAGTACTGACTCAGGTTTTCAAAAATCCAGTTATTGGTTGCGATTGTCTCCTCAGGGATCACAACAGGTTCTTCAACCGGATCTTTTTTACACCCGTAGGTTATTAATAACATCAGGGTTCCCGACAATATGTAAAACAATATTTTTTTCATACTAACAATATTAAATATCTTCACAGAATCCAATTTTCCCCTTCTCTCTTTCTCCAATTCTCCCACTCTTCCCTTCTCCCCATCATTCTTCCCTATCCCTTTACTATCTCCTCCTTCTCTTTGTCCCAGTACATCGTACGTCCTTCCAGGTAAGCTCTCGTTCCCATATGAGCTGTTATGGCTTCCTCGAATGCCTGGTCGATGTTGCATGAAGTAGTCTCTCCCTGACGGATACATTCCAGCCATTCTCTCATGTGGAGATGAGTTGTGTCGTACCGTTTCCCGTTTATGTAAGTGTACAGAAGACCGCGCTGAGCAAAATAAAGCTCTGTTGCAGAAGTTACTGCATCGACTTTGCTTTGTCCGGGTACATAAGTGAAAAAGGGTTGATCTGTTGGAATAATTCCCTGTTTGATCTTTTCAGCATAACGTTCTGAATCTCTGTCAGCAGTGAGGGTAAGAACATCTGATACTTCCATGGAGGCGTCGTGGCCCATAAAAACTTTTCCCCTGTTCCGGGAACTTGCCAGTGTGGCACTGTATAGCATGGAAATGTTGTTATCGGGCCATTCAAAAGTGGTCTGAAGCACATCAGGGACTGTCCGGCCGTCTTTGAAAAAGTAAACACCACCCGATGAAGTGGCTGATGCAGGTATTCCAAGCTTCATGATCTGGTTAACAGCATCAAACTCATGGGTCAGAAGGTCACCTGAAAGTCCTGTACTGTAATCCCACCAGCAGCGCCAGCGGAAAAATCGTTCAAGGCTGAACTTACTGCGTTCGTCAGGTCCCATATACCGCTCCAGTTTTGATGATTTCATGTAATCCTCATACTCTTTAATGCGTGCCGCATCACCCTCAAATTGTTTCCAGTCAATGGTCTGAGGATTGGACCCCTCAATTATAGGATAAACCCATGCTCCGTTAGGTGTATTTCTGTTAGTGCATACCTCAATAAGGGTTACCTGTCCGAGAAGGTTGTTTTTTATGATTTCTGCAGCCTTTTGGTAGGAGGCTGTCTGCCGGCCCTGGTGTCCAAGCTGGAATACCACTCCTGTGTCTTTGATTGTATCCCTGAGCAAGTATGTTTCCGGAACAGTCCATGTGACGGGCTTTTCACAGTAAACGTGCTTCCCTGCTCTTGCCGCCGCCATTGCTATTGTCCCGTGCCAGTGATCGGGGGCAGCAATGATAACAGCATCTATATCATCAGCTGCCAGTAATTCCTGATATGTTTTGTATTGCCTGGGGGCGAGCCCGAATTTGCCGCCGGTTCCTTCTTTGCTAATATTAGAACCGGCAATCATTGCAGCTTCTGAATAAACATTAAAAATATCGCAGACTCCGGTGACCACAACATTCAGATCATCCTGCTCCTTAAATTCGTCATATCTGGTATCATCCGGATTCTTCTTTCTTGCTTCGATAAGAGTGTCGATATACGACGGTTGAACAAAGCCTATGGCTCTCATAAGCTGGGTGCCCCGTATTCCATATCCGATCAGACCTATCCTGATCTGCCTGCCGCCTGCCTGGGGCTGAAGATAAACAGCATTGGCATTGCTGAGTTTAAAGACATCTGAAATGTCGCGGTTAAGCAGTTTTGTTTTTCTTGTCCTGGCAACTCCGAAAGCCATTGCGCCCAGAAGAGGAACAGTAGCAAGGGTTTTCAATACTTCCCGTCTGCCTATATTCCCTGGCTTGTTTCCCTGTGAGCTTTCCGGCTTACTTTTTGTATTCTCTTTTTCCATATATTCAAATTATAAATTTGTTAAATCCGGCAGGCAATACTTTAATAAGAAATCTGTCAATACCGATTACCCTTGCTGTCGGAAATACGAATAAAACACCCAGTGCAGCAAGTTCAACCAGATTCTTATCGATCAAAAAATATGAGCCTTCAAAGGGCATCTGATACTCAACTCCTATCAGCGCCGGATGCGACATTGTATAAAGTAATAAAAGAAGAATCCCGCCAATACATGATAAACGGGTAAAACACCCGATCAACAATCCCAATCCGATAAGCACCAATGCCCATTTATTGACGAAATCGACACCGCTCATTAATCCGGGATTCCCGGCCATGTTGATAAACATCTGACCAAACCAGCCTTTCGAATCAATCAGATAAGCCATGGCACTCCAGTTGGGATTAAGTAATTTAATCATTCCTTCATACAGGAAATGCCAACCAATAAATATTCGCAACACCGTCAACCAGGTTAACTGGCCCTTCGTTAAATTGTTTTCCATGTCTTTTCTGATTGCTTTTAATTATATAGATCAATTTGATTTAATATCCAGTTATTAGACAATTTGTTTATAGATTTTGTTGTATTATCCTGAAAAAATACAAAAATAGTGTTAAACCACATATTTCAAAAATTAGGCCGGAATTAGTGCAAAATAAGTAAAAAATAAATTTATAAGGATTTTGTTCTTCCTCCGGAATTAACTTTAAATGATCAGGGTCCGTTCTGAGGTCTTGCGGTCATGCGGTCATGAGGTCATGCGGTCTTGCAGTCTTGCAGTCTTGCGGTCCTGCGGTCCCATGCTTAAAATCAGTGGTTTACAAGTAATAAACCCCTTTCTTTACCAAACATTTTTGAGTGCCGGTTGTTATTATTTAAAGTCAGATTTTCATAAATAATCTTAAAAAATAATAATTATGAAAAAAATTGGGATACTTGGAACCGGGAACGTTGGCCGGACTTATGCTGCAAAATTCATTGCACTTGATTACGAGGTAATGATAGGTACACGAAACGTACCGGAGAAATTAGCTGATAATTTAAAAGATGCCTACGGGAGTCCGCTTTTCAGTGAATGGCACGCATCAAACCAGAAGGTCAGGCTGGGAACATTCAAAGAGACCGTCGCTTTTGGAGAGATCATTCTGAATGCCACAAAGGGAATAAATTCCATAAATGCCTTGAAAATGGCAGACATAAATGATTTAAATGGGAAAATATTGATCGATATTGCCAATCCTCTGGATTTTAGCAAAGGCATGCCCCCATCACTTCTGCCGGAACTGACGAATACTAATTCACTTGGTGAAGAAATTCAGAAAACATTTCCTGATGTAAAAGTTGTTAAAACCCTTAATACAATGTGGGCCGGGCTAATGGTAAATCCTGCAATGATAGGCGGAGGTGATCATACCGTTTTCATATGCGGTAACGATTCCGGCTCAAAGGGAGAAGTTAAAGAAATACTGAAATCGTTCGGCTGGAAAGATTCGAATATCCTTGACCTTGGAGATATCAGTTCTTCGAGGGGAACAGAAATGTATCTTCCCATGTGGTTAAGGATTTTTGGAGCGAAAAACAACGGAGTGTTCAATATAAAAATTGTAATCTGAAAAGAATCATAAGTTATGATTATTTAACTCAAGCAACTAGCAACAAGCACCCAGTAACCAGCAACTTAGATTATTTAATTAAGAAATTAAAACAATGGACTTAAGCAAAAAGAAATGCGTTCCCTGTGAAGGTGGTATACCACCTCTTGATATGGCCGGAATAGCAGAATACATGAAATATATCAGGGATGACTGGAAAGTTGAGGAGAATAAAAGAATAACAAGAGAGTATTTATTCGTAAACTACAGTCATACAATGGATTTTGTTAACAAAGTAGCAAAGCTTGCCGACGAAGAAGGCCATCATCCTGTCATGCATGTATATTATGCCAGAGTAGTGGTTGAATTATGGACACATGCCATTAATGGATTGTCGGAGAATGATTTTATCCTGGCAGCTAAAATTGATAAATTATAATTGTAAGATCTACGGTTGGAAACTATTGCTGAGGTGAAAGTATTTTCGTTATATCAATTCCTTTAAATTGGTTCCCAGACCATATCAATATCCAATGGATAACAGGGGCGATGTACGTTCTTAAAAGGTAATGCACCCATATCAAGATTACAAAATCCCGACGTTAAAGCCATTAAATGAACCGGGGCCATGTCGCGTAGTTCAGGAAATAAATAGCCCAGTTTAACGACTACTATATCATAGTCCAAAGGATTTAATCCTGCTTCCTTAAAATCATTTACTGTAACAAAGGAACGACGTGTTTTTAAAATAACCGTTTTCACACCCTCCGTTTCAACAACAGCTGCTCCCCTGTCGGTAACCATCACCGAATCGGGTGATATGAATAACACCACTGCAGTTATTTTAATAGGCTTACAAAAAACATTATCAACTTTTCCGCCCAGATTCAGACTGATTTTATTACCCACCCCTGCCTGAATGCAGTCTTTTAAAACTTGCGGATCAACAATACCTGCCATCAAAGCATTTTTACTCTTATGCTGGAGCAAAGCATCCAGCACTTGTGTGTTGTCGCCAGGCGCTCCGGCAGTGGTATTATCACCCGAATCAGAAATAAAGACCGTTTTGCCTGGGTATTCTTGAGATTTAAGGATCATTTCATCGATTGACCCGGATGGTACATCTAATTTCAGTCTTTTTCTGCTTTCCCAGATTTGCTGAGCCAGATGAATAGCTTCATTTTTAGCTATAGCACTGTATTTTTTATCTTTTGCCACCACAAAAACCCTCATGGCAGATCGTGGCAGGTCGGCCCAACAATAACCTGCAAAAATTGAAACATCAATCAGACCCTCAATTTTACAAATGTCGGCTATCTGTGCATATATGGAGTGTAGTGGTTCAACTTCTGTAATACTCTTTTCGCCTGGAACCAGAATCGGTATAACAACACTTTCGATGTGAGGCTTCAGTCCAAATTTGAGTGCATCAACAAGCAATTTTGCAGCCCTCGCCCTTGTTTCGGCTCCATCCCTGTGAGGAGCAGTGCGATAGGCTGTTATCAAATCAATATTTTCTACAAATTCAGGAGAAGGATTACCATGCAGATCAAAACTACCGGCTATAAGTACCTTATTGCCTACTATATCTCTTATGTCCTTAATTAATGAAGCCTGAGCATCATCATAACCTTCAACATGCAATGCCCCATGCATATCCATGTAAATACCGTCAAGTTTTCCGGCATTTTTAATGTCTTTTATTATCTCTTCCCTGAAATTATCAAAGGCTGATCGTTCGACTACTCCACCAGGCCAGGCATGGGCATGCAAAGTTGGAATGACCTCTATTCCTGCATTTTTGAAAACATCAACCCACAATTCTCCCCTTAAAACATCTATACCTCGTAAGATATTAAAATCGGATTCTTTGGTCAAAATAGTTGAAAAGGTGTTGGATTCATGACCAATACCTAATGTAAGCACTCTTTTTTGCTTATGCTCAAATTTGCACATAATAAGGGAGACCAGGAATAATCCTGATAAAAGACAATTTTTTAACCGCTTCATATTCTTAATTGTTATTAAAGTTCAAGGTTAATTATTTGAATGTAAGCAAAAATAATGGATTGTTTGCAGAAATTTTTTAAAACAGTTGGACAAAGGTGGATAAGATCTGTATTATAAAATTGAATAACCTGCATCCTTGAAGTCAGGAAACCGAAGACAGAAGACCGAAGCTAAAAGACATTAAGACAGCACGACTGCACGACTGCACGACCGCACTATAACAGTTATCAACTTTCAGTTAACTGTAAACAGGGTCAGTGACTCATTGTCCTTTATATAGATCCTGTTGCCCGAAAGTATGGGGTGTGCATATATCGGGGTTTCTGTAAGCTTTATCAGTGCTACAGGTTTATATTTCTGCCCATCAGGCTCCAGGACAACAAAATTTGAATTGCTTGTTAAAGCAACTATTACAGATCCTGCATCAACTATCGATCCGAAATTCTGAAGGGCAGTATTGTCCAGCCATGCTGTCTGACCTGAACTGGCATTAATACAGAAGAGTCTGCTTTGGTCTGAGAGTCCGTATAAGAATCCGTCTTTCAGCAAAGGGGTACTGTAGCTTGTGCTTAAGTCGGGATTGGACCAGAGTTTATTAACAACAAATGAGTTTCCGTCTTTTTTGATTTCTATAGCATTAAATCCGTTGTTTAAGCCTGTAAAGTAGATCCTGTTCTGATCTGCAACCGGGCTTGTTGCATTCTGTACCCTTCCGGTCCCAACCGGAGTGGCGAATTCCCATAATTGTTTGCCGTCGCCAGGGTTTAAGCTGACGAGCTTTGTCTGTGCCTGAAATACTATCTGCTTTGAACCATCTATTGTCATCAAAACAGGTGATCCGTATGCCGGACCTTCACCTTCAACTTTCCATTTAACAGCACCCGTGGAAAGATCAAATGCTATAAACTGGCCTGTCTTGGGACCACCCAGATGCGCATAGCAGATGCCTGATAAAATCAGGGGTGACATGCCAGTAAAAAACTGAGGAACTGCATTTTTATAATCTTCATTTCTCCATATAAGCTTGCCTGATGAGGCATCAAAGCAGGCAATATCTCCTCCAATTCCTACTGTAACCACCTTCCCGTCTGCTACTGTAACCGAGCTTCTCGGACCAGGATGAGATGCCGCCGGACCAGAAACCGCCACTGCCGGATAACCTGCTGATTGCCATACCTGCTTCCCTGTTGCAGCATCCAGGCACTGAAGTAACTCATTCTCACCCTGGCGTGTAAAAACATATAGTTTGTTATTTAACAGAGCAGGAGTCGCATCGCCAAGACCGACGGTGACTTTCCATGTTTGATTAAGTTGCTGAGGCCATGTCTGAGGAGCTTTGAATCCTGTAACTTTGCCATCACGGTTTATACCCCTCCATTGAGGCCAGTCCTGAGCCTGAATCGTCAATGCACTAATTGACAGAATGAAAACTGATAGGAGAAAAAGCCTGATTAATGGTTTCATCTTGATTGTTTTTAGTTATCCTTATTATGGTTTTTTCAAAATTGGATAAAAGTTACTGTTTTTTTAATTACGCATAGGCAGTCTCAGGTAAAAACAGGATAAAATACTTCCGGAGAGATATAATCATTATTTTAAACCGGGAAAGTGGAAGAACCTGATGCGTTCAAAATAATTGACCGCCTTTTTTAAAAGTTCAAAATACAATGCCGCATACAAACCCAGTGAAATAATCCACAGAACAATCACATTGAACCAGTAGGTATCAATTTCGAGGCTGCCAAGTCTTTTAACCGGAGCATAAAAATGGGCCCTCCCGTACTTAGATGTGGCTTTCATGTGCCCGGGTTCGTATTTTTGAATAATCCTGTCGCCCTTTTCAATTGTCAGCTTCGTGTTTTCTTCGTCGAGAATTATAAAATTCAGCTTTTCATTTTCGTAATTATCCCGAAGGTTAGTTAGTCCCTCAGTCCCGATCTTATTAATAAGAGAATCTACCACTGCCTCTTTCCTGTTCAGGACCTGATTTCTGAGAGATATGAATTTTCTCTTCAGGGTATCAAGATACAAACTGGCTTCCTTTTCTGTTTCAGCATCAAAATTTTCGATATTCATTGCTTTTATCCATGCCCCCGGGGGTGCCAGATTAGCACTGGATGAGAGCATATTAATGTAAATACTGAGCCTGCGGAAATTATTTTCCACCATATTTCTCCTTTCAGGTGAATCTTTATACTTCATGCATTCCTGAAGATCAGCTGCAAGCTTATCAATCAAAAATTTAGCGTAATAGTCAGGGGGATTTGCTTCAATATCATAATTAATAAAATTCCTGTTATAGAGATTATTCTTAAACTGTTCAACAGCAAGTGCTTCAAATGACCAGCGGGCGGTCATAAGATCACCTAAAACAGGTACATAAACAGAAGAAGTTTCCTTGCTCATATTAAGCTTGTCAAATTTGACAAGAACACCGCTGAATAACAATTGTGGTATTATGATAAAAGGGATAATTATATATATGGTAATTACTGAATTAAAGGCAGATGACAGATTCAGTCCCAGCAGGTTGGCAAAACAGGAGGTGGTGAACAATACCAGCCAGTAACTTAAAGTCATACCTTTTATACCCAGTACCATGTTACCGATCAGGGCAAATGAAGCGGACTGGATAGCAGAAATAAGGAACATTATCAGAATCTTGGAATTAAGGTAGCTTAACCAGCTCAGGTTGAGAAATAACTCTCTTTTAAGAATTTTTCTGTCTTTCACAATCTCTTCTGAACTCATCATCAGTCCAAAAAACATAGAAGTTATCACGCACATAAACAGGTATGCAGGAATGTTGTCATTTTGTCTGAATATATATGATTGGCTGTCCGAATGCCTTGTAAAATAAGCAAGTAACAGAGCCAGGACGGGAGAACCAAGAAGACTCATCAGAATATACTGCCTGTCAGTCAGCTTTGATAACAGATCGCGGGTTGAAAAAATCCTTGTTTGTTTCAGGAGACCGGGAATGCTGTAATTGTTTTCAGGCAGTGGTCTCTTTTCCATGTCATTTTTTTGTTTCAATGCCTGACCGCTTGCCTTAAACTTTTCAGCCCACTCTGCAGGAGAAATTTTTCTGGTTCGGGTAGCCTTACCCTGTTCATTGACAACCTTGGTTTCAATTATCTGAAGTAACTGATCAGTATTAATATTGCCGCATTTCGTGCATTGATCTTCATCGGGGTTGGCACGGTTGGTGTGCGACCTGAAGTAAATAATTGCATCAGTCGGGTATCCGTAATAGATCTGGTATCCGCCTTTGTCGATGACCATTATCTTATCAAACATCTTATAAAGATCGGAGTTGGGCTGATGGATGTTTACAATTACCAGTTTTCCTTTATATGCCTGTTCTTTAAGCAGGCTTATAACAATTTCAGAGTCAAGTGATGAAAGGCCCGAGGTAGGCTCATCAACAAAAAGCATTGTAGGTTCGCGAAGCAGTTCCAGTCCAATGTTGACTCTCTTCCTTTGTCCTCCGCTTATTATTGTATTGAGAGGATTTCCCACTTTCAGATCGCGGGTCTCTTCAAGATCAAGATCGGTAAGAGTTTTATTCACCACTCCAGAAGCTCATTTTCCGGCAGATTGCTGAGGCACATTTTTGCATTGTAATAAAGGTTCTGAAAGACTGTCAGCTCCTCTATAAGAAGATCATCCTGAGGCACATATCCAATAATACCTTTCAGGAATTTCTTATCATTGGTATCGTATAAATCATACCCATTTATCAGTACCACTCCATTTTGTGGCTTAAGTGTACCGTTAAGAATGCTCATTGCAGTCGATTTCCCTGCTCCGCTACTCCCCAATATACCTACAAGTTTTCCTGACTCTTCATGGAAATTAAGATCCGGATGCCATTATCACTGTTTTTGAAGCTGTAGGAAAGATCGTGGGCATTTATCGATAACTTTTTGGCAAATGAAGCCTCAGAAATAATTCCAACCACTTCTGAGTAATAAACCGGATTAATGCCAAAACCACGGATTGAGGAGCCATGGTCGAAAACATAGGTCTCACCTGATGAGATTTTTTGACCGCTGAGGTAGAGATCGTCATTGCCTGAATACCGCAGAATATATGTATTGGTGCTTGAGATTTGCAGAAAGCATATTTTCCCGCTGAGGTTATTGTTATATACATGCTTTACATCGGGATGCTCATGGGTTTTCTTATTATCGATTACTAAAAATCTCTTTTTATCCGGCATTGCGGTTTCTTCCCCCAGAATAAATCCTGAAATATTCTGGTATTCTGGTCCACTGATAAAAAAAGCATCAGCCACGGTCTGCAGAATATCAAGTTCGTTTTCAGTGATTTCTTCACCAAAAGAGATGTAATCCATTAATTTCACAAGGACATAAACCTTTTGCTTCTGTTGAAGCTCTTCATTTATCTTTTCGCAGATTGCCAGTATTCTCATGGCATTAAGTGAGGTACGTTTTCGGTCCTTTATGCTTCCTTTTGTTATTCTTTCAGATTTGAATTGCTCAAGGTACTCTTCAAACATCCTCATATAGATGTCAACCTGTTCAATATTCAGGTGCCGTGTAAGGAACAGCTTTACAACATCTCTGCCCTTGCTGGTAATAACAGTATCGGAATGGATATCACTTATTAATGCAAAAAGCTGAATAAGTGCTTTTAAAATTGGTTCGCTCATGTAACTTCAGATGTGAAAATAAATGTCAAAAAACCTAAAGATGACATACCCTGTTAGATCATATAATTTATCTTTGTTAAAGGTAATTCAAGTTTATGATTATTAAAATACAGACAAAATCTTCAGGAGCCGGATAAAATTTATGTATTTCTGTTTCCCGGGGAAATTTATCTCAGAATAGAAGGATATTTAAAGTCGCATGACAAAATCGCAGGGATTTTTGAATTATACAGGTCCGGTTGATTATGCTAAAATCAATCATCTTTTAAATGATTTAAAGCAGTCATGGGGATTTATGAGTCTTGGTAAGGTTACAGGCAACAGGGTATATGGCCTGGTGGTTGAGTGCCTTGAGAATATTGTCAAATACTCGGCAAAACCATCTGTGGGGATCCCGCACACAGAGTCATCCATCTCTGTTACAAAGCAGGGTGATTTAATTGTAATAAAAGCCGGCAATACTATTGAAGCTGATAAGGCCGACAAATTAATTTGGCAAATCAACGAAATAAACAATCTGTGCAAAGAGGGACTGAACGATATGTTCGAGAAGCAGATAAATAAACTAATGGGGCAGGATGAGAGCGGGGCCGGGTTAGGTCTCATATTGATGAAATTAAAATCGGGGAATGAGATTGCATACAATGTCACAAGATTGGAAGAGAGTTACAGTTATTTGGAATTAACAATATCAGTGAAGGAATATCTGACATGAGAAAACTTATTATCAAAAAGAGTTTAAATTCGCCGGAGGTTCACTTTGATCCGGATAATAACAGGTTTGAAATTAGGGGAGAATCAAGGCCATCAAATGTGTATGCCTTTTATGATGAGCTTATAAGATGGGTGGATGAGTATTCTGTTTACCGGTCCGGTCTCCATGAAAGAGATGACATTATTGAATTTAATCTTGATCTTAATTATTTCAATTCATCATCTGCCAGATATATTCTTGACTTTTGCAAAAAGATAGCAGTTCTTCATTCAAAGCGGGAAAATGTGAAAGTAAGATGGCATTATGAAGCCGATGATGTTGACATCCTGGAAGCAGGAAAGGAGATGTCGAGAATGGCCAGAATACCTTTTGAATATGTGGAAAAAGGTTTTGACGACAAACCTGAATAAAAGCATCTCTTAGCCGGCGGTTTCAGGTTTGCTTTAACCGCGAAACATTAATGCCCAAAACCAGAATGTCGTCAACCTGTTGATAGTCACCCCTCCACTTTTCTATTTCCGATATCAAGCATTGATTTTTGAATATCCGGTGTCTCATTATGAATTGACAACAGAAAATTTTTGAATTTCTGGCTTTTATATTTCTTTCTGTCAATGCCTCCAAACTGATCTGCAAACCCGTCTGTGAAAAGGTAAATCTGATCTCCCTCTTCGCATTTCAACTCATGATTGGTAAATTCCTGCATTTCTGTCGATTGACTCCCTATGTCGATATTATCTCCCGGGATTTCAGTTAAGCAATTATTCCTGATAAAATACATGGGATTGCGGGCACCTGCAAATTGCAGAATACATGTTTCCAATTCCAGAATGCATAATGATATGTCCATTCCATCATGGGAATCCATTTCTCTCTCTTCGCCCTGGTGAAGCGCTTCCCGGATCCTGTTGCCAAGCTGATCAAGGATCACTGAAGCCTTCATTATAGAGAGGGTTTTTACAATATCATTAAGGGCGCTTAATCCAAGCATGCTCATAAATGATCCAGGGACTCCATGGCCGGTGCAATCGCCGGCTGCAAAGAAAATATGGGTATTTCTCTGTGCTGCCCAGTAGAAATCACCACTGACAATTTCACAAGGCTTATACAGAATAAAATACTCTCTTAATATCGCATCAAGCTTCTTTTTTGGAGGTAGTGTGGCTGACTGAATCCGTTGGGCATATCGTATACTTGACTGAATTTCTTCTTTCTGCGCTTCAATTTGATTACGCTGTTCCTGTGCCAGATCCCTCTGACAGATAATCTCTTTCTTTTGATCTTCAAGCACCTGGTTCTGCTTCCTGATCTCATCGGTTCTTTTAAACACCTCTTCTTCAAGAAGCTTCTTGTCTCTTTTAAGGGAATTCACCCTTAATCTTAAATAGAAATATATGGCCAGAAAAATAAGGCCAATCATCACCATAATAACCCAGATTCGCTGCCAGAAGGGTGGGGATATTGTAAAAGAATAAACTGAATCGGGTGTGCTGAACCAGTTTCTCTCATCAAGACTTGTTTCAGAGATAAACCTATATTTCCCTGGCCGCAGGTTGGAATAAGTAAGGGTTTGATTACGGTTTGAGTAAATCCAAACAGGATCATTGCCTTCGAGCATATATCTGTAACTTAATCCATCCGGATTACTGAACCATATACCGGTGTACCCGAATGTAAAGTTGTTATCACTGTACCTGAACTTTTTTCTGGCTTTTGCTATGGGATCATAGAATAAATTCTTAACTGATAAGAATATCTGCGGATTCTTCCCAATATATTGCAGATAATCAGGGTTATACTTTATGATGCCTGTCTCTGTACCGATCCAGATTTTCCCCTCTTTGTCAGTAAAAACTGAATTCAGCACAGGATACTGGTACGAAAGCCATGAATTCTCTCCAAATTCGAAAATGACTCCTGATCCCGGCTTGTAAAAGAGTAATCCGAGATTTGAAATTACCAGAAGGTTATTCATTTTATCGAATTCTATCGCCTGGATTTTATCGAAACCAATCCCCTCATCCTCACCCAGTAATTTTATACTATCTCCGTCCACCCTGAGAATCCCTTTATCACCAGTATTAAACCAGGGTATTCCGGATGTGTCGAGTGCAACACTATAGAACTGAAGTACCCGTTGTCCGGTAAAATTTACCGTGTAGAATCTTTCATTATAAATATATGAAGGATATTTAAGGGAACCGGCAATCCATGTTTTACCTGTTTCATCAGATCTGGTTTCATAAACATACGATCCTTTGAGATCGGGATTGTTGAAGCTTTTGAACTCTGAATTTTCAGTATTGAAGCGTGTAACTCCACCTCCGAGAGTCGAAAACCAGATAAAATTGTCACTCCCTGAAATCGAAATTACATTATTATCGCCTAGTCCGTTCTCTTTTGTAAACCTTTTATAACTAAGGTCAGACGGATTAATCCGGTAAAGTCCCTCATCATAGGTGCCTGCCCAAACCTGCCCGGTCTGGTCAAGGTAAAGTGAAATAAAATTTGTCTTTTTTACATTCAGCCTTTCACTTAGATTGCTCCATTCAAAGTCACCAAAATTGCCGGGAATTCCCCTGAAAAGACCTTTTTCACTGCACACCCATATATGTTCTGAGTTGTCAAAAATGAGACTGTAACAAATTTCAAATGGCAAACCGGTTGATGGATTGAGAAATTCAAATATTGGAGGCAATACCTGGGTTACCAGGCTCTTTCCTCCAATCCATATATTTTCCTCAATATCTTTAATAACTGAATTGATCCTTACTGATTCCGATCCCTGGGAAACCTTGATTTTTCTGTATGAGAAATAAAATTTCCCGGGAAGTTTAAGCTGTATTATTCCATCCTTTTCGGTACTGGCCCAGATTTCATCTTCACGGGTTATTGCCAATCCTGTAACAGGACCAAAATCCCACCCTGGAATATTAATGAATGATTTATCATCCGGATTATACACTGAAAGGCCCTTTTCGTCCATGCCTATCCAAAGTCTGTTGTCAGGCGATATTTTTATTATTCTGACAATATTATCAACCAGTCCGTCCTTCATCGAAATTACTTCACATTTTCCAGCGGAATATCTTGTAATTCCATTATCAGTGGCAAACCAAAAAACGCCGTCCCTGTCTAATTCAATATCATAAACATAATTATCAGACATTCCGTCATCAATATTAAGGTTTGACAGATATTTCCCGTCCCATCTGAAAACACCTTCTCCAAGAGTTGAGTACCAGATAACCCCGGTACTGTCAGACACAATGTCTGAAACTGTTATTTCCCCAAGCCCTTCTTCCGGAATAAACGGATGAAATGAATTTCCATCATGCCAGGTAATTTCTCCGTTCTTATGACCAATCCATAGTTTTTCGTCACTGGTAAAATAAAGCGAGGTAATATTATTGTTTGCCAGACTATCGGCTGTTGTAAACAATATATTATTAACTCCGTCGAATCTGAAAAGACCGCGGTCAGTGCCAAACCATATCCATCCTCTGCTATCCTGATAAACCACGTTAACATTGTACTCTTCTTTTCCTCTGAAGAGACTGTGATACTTCAAAAAAGGTGTCTGGCAAACAACAGCAGATGTCGTCAGTATCAATGTTATATGCAGGATCAGGTAATATGCCTTTTTCATTTTCATTTGCCGGATTGCAGTTCTGATGGTTCAAAAGTAAATCAATATTCACTGTAATTTCCGTGGCGATTTTCTGATTCAGAATTGATGGGATGCTGATATTATGATCAGCAATAAAAACCGTAAAGGTTGCATTTACATTTATTTTATTATGGTTAACCCTGAGGTCACATCTTACTATCCTATCTATTTCAACGCCATGAATATTTAGCTTCCCTTTTGCCCTGATTTTGTATTCCCCAGGGACAGTTAAGTCAACCTCCTCAATTATCTTTCCCTTGAAAGTAGAGTTCGGGAATAACTCGGTTTCCATATAGTCTTCATTAAAATGGACTTTTTGGAGACTGCTGTTAAAGCCCTCGAAGGCTTTTGTGGGAACCTGGAATGAAAATGACCTGTCATTAACGTCGAGCGCCCCTGACAACTTATCATTTGAAGCTTTTATCAGTTCCAGGGGAGCATCAGAAATAAAGCTTACAGATCCGTTCCTGCAGATATAGATTTGATCCTTATCCTGTGTAAAAGTACCGGGTATGGCTGTCAGTAGAAATAAGATTATTACAATATCTTTTATCATTTATTTAAATACATCAGTATATTTTTTTGTCTTTCCTGCCAGGTGAGAATGTCCTGTATATATTGAACCCTATAAATATGTCTCCATCTGACCATTTGTTTTCAGTCATTGCAATATAACCCGGAGCAAACATAAGCTGGGAGTTGGTAAAATGAAGCTGAAAAACATGGCCCCCTGTCTCTATATCTACACCAAATGAGAGGGAATTGGCATAATCATCTGCTGTCTGACCCGGCAACAGATAATAATATTCGCCATTTAATGAGAATTTTGGTCCCAGCTTATACCTGCCACCGAAACCGATCGCAAAAATATTGTTCTGGTCGCCTGACGTTGGAACCAGGTTTAAATGAACATACGACGGACTTAACTGAAGTGATAGTTTATTACCAAATTTCCGGGCAAAAAGCAACTGTGTGGAATATGAAAATCTTGACGATAAAAGATTTTCACGTTCAGGATCTTCCCATTTAATAGTCTCTACAAAAATACCGGAATATAATGTAACTGTCAGAGGTATATTTTTTATTCCTGTTTGCTGTCGTAAAATCTTAACCTTTACGGCCCCGTCATAGGTCTTTTCATAACTGCTGCGTCCGAATGAAAGTGATAAAATATCTTTTATGCCGTATTCAAGTCCCAATCGTGTTGTACCCTGGTCGAGGCCGAACAGATTATAAAGTCCTGTATTAACAGCTCCAAAGCGGTGAGAGATTAAAAAAAGCAGATCATTGTTCCCCGGGACCTCTACCGATTGGCCATTAATAATCGTTGTCCCTTTAAACGTTCCGTATGCATAGGTTGGTGTCGAATCGGCAGAGATAGTTACAAGAAGTTTTTCAAGGTCCTGGGCTGGCAGGATGAACCCTGAAAAAGCCACAAGAACAACCGTTAATAAGATTATTTTTTTCATATCGGTCAGAATTCGGGAGCGCCGTTGTCAAGCCAGATATTTATAAGCTTAAGTTCACATTCGGGAAGTTTTCCTCTGTCTTTCGGCATTTTTGAATAACCGGGCAGGTGATTGACGACACCTCTTAGCCTCCCGTCATTTACGACAATCATTTCATATTCGTAAGTGTCATGTCTGACCCCCTTGTAAGCAACTTCCGGACCATGGCAACCAACACAGTTCTTTTGCATGATATCGGCAATCTTTGAAGCCCATGTGACATTTGTAATATCGCATGGCTCTATGCCATACAGATCCTCTTCATTATTGTTTACACACGAATGTAAGGCAGGAATTAACAGGATCCCGGAAAGAATCCAAAGAAAAATACTTTTTTTAACTGTCATAACAGGAAGTATTTCAAAACCTTGTAAATATATGAATTAAAAATATGCAAAGTAAAAACATCTCTGTCCTGTTTAATACCCATTTATATCAATAGTAATATAGATTTAAGACAGGCTAATTTGTCATCCATAAACGTAGAGTTCTCCACCCATAATAATCTATGGGAACATCAATAGCCTGATCCATTTTAGATACAATAGTTTCACGAGAACTAAGAGGGCTACAGAGATCTGATTTCTAAGTATTGAGTCTCTGTGACTTCGCTGTGTTCTCTGTGCAAGTCTATAAATAGTTATATAGTAGTTTCAAAATAATCCCTCTATTGATAAATATCTCTCTCCTGTATCATAACAGAATGTAAGAATATTTGATCCTTTGGGAAACTCATTTATTTTTTGATTTACTGCAGCCAGGGATGCTCCGGAAGATATTCCGATAAATAATCCTTCTTCTTTAGCTGCTCTTTTTGTAAAAGCAAATGCTTCTTCTTTACTTACTTTAATAATTCCGTCTAAAATCTTTGTGTTCAATATTGAGGGAATAAACCCGGCACCAATTCCCTGCAACGGGTGTGGTGCTGGAGAACCTCCGCTCAAAACAGGAGATAATTCAGGCTCAACTGCATAAACTTTAAGGTTTGGAAATTTCTTCTTTAATGCTTCAGCACAACCTGTTATATGTCCCCCTGTCCCAACACCTGTTATCAGAAAATCGAGTCCTTCAGGAAAATCATCAATAATCTCCTTTGCTGTAATATTTCTATGAGCTTCAGTATTGGCAGGATTGTCAAACTGCATGGGGACCCATGAATCAGGAATTTCAGAATTTAATTGATTCGCACGTTCAATAGCTCCTTTCATACCTTTCTCTCTTGGAGTCAGATCGAATTCTGCACCAAAGGCACTCATTATCTTTCTTCTTTCAATTGACATTGATTCAGGCATTACAAGAATAATCCTGTAACCTTTTACCGCTGCTACCATTGCTAATCCAATACCTGTATTGCCGGAAGTTGGTTCTATGATTACACTATGGGGTTTGAGAATTCCCTTTTTTTCGGCATCATCAACCATCGATAATGCGATACGGTCTTTTATACTGGCACCAGGGTTGGCTCTTTCAAGTTTTATCCATACATTATAATCAGGATTAAAGAGCCTGTTGATTTTAACATGAGGTGTGTTGCCTATTGTTTCAAGAATTGAATTTACCTTCATAATTATTGAATTTCAAAATACAGATTCAGATTATAAAATTTATAGGTTCCTGGAAACCATTCTGATTTCTGATAATTATTTCGCTTTTGTGATAAACAACCGAAAATGGCGCAACACTTTCTGTCAGCCAGACATTTCCCCCGATAATGCTGTTTCTCCCAACTACTGTTTCTCCTCCCAGAATTGTACTGCCGGCATATAAAATGACATTGTCTTCAATAGTCGGATGTCTTTTCTTTGAGGCTTTGCTTTTATCAACACTCAAAGCTCCAAGGGTTACACCCTGATATAATTTCACATAATTACCGATATTAGTAGTTTCTCCGATAACAATACCTGTTCCATGGTCGATTGAAAATGGACTGCCAATAGTCGCCCCGGGATGTATATCAATACCTGTTACTTTATGCGCATATTCTGTAATCATCCTTGGTAAAACAGGTACTGATAGCTTATTAATAGCATTGGCGATACGATAACAATAGACTGCGAAGAATCCGGGATAAATGGCTATAACTTCACTAATATCCTTTGCTGCCGGATCGGATTCAAATATAAACCCGGCATCATTTATAAGTGTCTTTTTTATTGAGGGTAATGAGTCTAGAAATAGTTGTGTATAGCTGTTACTTTCAGTGGTCAATCCTGTGAACATAAGATCCAGGTGATCCGTAACCGTTTTCCCGGGTTGTTCAATTTCCAATAGTGTTAACCTGTCATCAAAGGGAAATAAATGTTTAAATACCTTCTTTACAGCTATTTCTACACCCTTTTTGTTTGGAATATTCATGATTGAATTATTGCATTACTTTTTTTAAAGATTCTATGATTTCCGGTGAACCGGCAATGACAGGAAAATTTTCCTGAATAAGTTCCTCCCTTACAGAATATATAATATCATTGCCATCTATATTTTTCATTATACCTCCGGCTTCTGATATTATTAATCCAGGTCCTGAGATATCCCAGACCTTTGTATATAAATTTATAACTCCTCCAAACTTACCTTCGGCAACATATATAAAATCGACAAGGGAATTTGTCGATCTTATATTCCGTGAACTTTTGACGATATGTTTATAGATTTCCATCCCCCTGTTTAAAAATTCCGTATCATCGGTGTAATCTACGCAAAAAGAAAACAAGGAATCCCTTAATGGCTTATTCTTAAGAAGTGGAAGCGCTTCCCCATTTCTGAATGCACCTTTTCCCGCTTCTGCAAAATATAACAGATCCTGAACAGGTAAATAAGCCCCTCCAATAACAGGAATATCATTCTTTAAAAGTGAAATCAATACACCGAACCAGGGTATTCCGCAGGCAAAATTGGAAGTTCCGTCCAATGGATCAATAATCCATGTATACTCTGAATTATTATTGATAAATCCGCTTTCCTCCGATATTATGTTATGTGAAGGAAATTTTTCTTTAATCAGGTTCATGATTATTTTTTCACTTTCGATATCTGCTTCAGTAACTATACTGCTTTGAGATTCTTTTTGTTGTATTTTAACCGGTCCATTAAAATACTCAAGCAGAGCTTTTCCTGAAACCTTAAGTGCAGAAATTAAAAGGCTTTGCATAATCTTAAAATATTATCATAAATGTATTAATAAAGGGTTTCTTGATTCTGGTTGCGGCATCTTTATCGGCCAACACCATGGCATGTTCCTGCGAAATACGACCGGCGGGAATGGACAAATCACAATCAAGAAGTCGTTGAAGCATTTCTCTCTTTTCACTTCCGGTAATCAGCCAGAGTATCTTCCTTGCGCGATTTATCACAGGATAAGTTAATGTCATCCGGCGTCTGCCCTGATATATACCTGTTAGTGCCACATCTTTGTCGGTAACATCGAGTACCGGATCACCCGGTATAAGCGAAGCTGTATGTCCGTCGGGGCCCAGTCCAAGATGAACAAGGTCAATGATTGGCTTTGGTCCGGCGATCTCCCTGATAGTCATGGGCATAGTAGGCAGCTGCCGCATCAGGGTCTTTCTCTTCTACCTGCATGGCATGGATCCGTTCGGGAAGTATAGGTGCATATCCAAACAGGCTTTCGCGCAAATGAGTCATGTTTCTGTCGGGATGTCCATCAGGGGCCAGGCGTTCATCAACCTGCAGTACATGAATTCCTTCCCAGGGAACATCTTCATCTGCCAGTGCACGAAGCATTTTCCAGGGGGTTTTTCCACCACTGACTGCTAAGAATGAAGCTTCCGCGTAAAGCTACTGCCTTACGGGCTTCTTCGGCAATAATTGAGGCAGCCTTCAAAGCGACCATATCTGCATTGTCAAGCACTTCTACCTTCATAACTACATTTATTTGTACTGTTTTCTCATACTTGAATATTAATTATGAACGGTATTTATTTCTTCTCTTTCATCGTCCGGTAACGCCGGATCAGATTGTTTGTTGAAGAGTCATGTGTTGGTTCAGGTTCCGTTTTGTTTTCCAGTTCCGGGATGATACGCTGAGCCAGAACTTTGCCCAATTCCACTCCCCACTGGTCGAATGACCCTATGTTCCAGATTACACCCTGGGTGAACACAATGTGCTCATAAAGTGCAACCAGCTTTCCAAGTACCTCCGGTGTAAGCTTCCGGGCCAGTGATGGTGTTGGACGGACGGTTGCCGTCGAATACCTTATGGGGAGCAAGCCACTCCGGTACTCCTTCGGACCTTACCTGTTCAGGAGTTTTACCGAATGCCAGGGCTTCTGCCTGGGCGAATACATTTGCCATCAGAATATCATGGTGCCTGCCGATATGATTAAGCGGCTCAGCAAAAGCAATAAAATCGCAGGGTATCAGTCTTGTTCCCTGGTGTATCAACTGATAAAAAGAGTGCTGTCCGTTTGTTCCCGGCTCACCCCAGTAAATCGGACAGGTCTGATAATCGACCTCAGCCCCATCGAGAGTGACATGTTTCCCGTTGCTTTCCATTGTCAGCTGCTGAAGATATGCAGGGAAGCGTTTAAGGTATTGCTCATAAGGAAGTACAGCGACAGTTTCTGCACCTAAGAAATTGGTATTCCAGATACCCAGGAGGCCCATTATTACCGGCAGATTCGATTCGAAAGGGGCGGTACGGAAATGCTCATCCATCTGACGAAAGCCCTCGAGCATATCTCTGAAGTTCTGTGGTCCGATGGCAAGCATTGTGGCCAGGCCAATTGCAGAATCCATTGAATACCTGCCTCCAACCCAGTTCCAGAAACCTAACATATTGGCAGTGTCAATACCAAATTCAGCCACTAATGAAGCATTGGTTGAGACAGCGACAAAATGTTTTGCTGTTGCCTTTTCATCGCCATTGAATGCCCGTAAAAGCCATTCACGCGCTGTGAGAGCGTTTGTCATTGTCTCAATGGTAGTGAAGGTCTTGGAGGATACGATAAAGAGAGTCTCTTCAGCATTCAGATCCTGAACAGCTTCGGCGAAATCTGTTCCGTCGATATTTGATACAAACCTGAAAGTCAATGAACGATCGCTATAGTGCCTGAGTGCCTCATATGCCATTACAGGACCAAGGTCTGACCCCCCAATACCAATATTTATAATATTCCTGATAGGTTTGCCACTGTAACCTTTCCATGAACCACTTCTGATCATGTCAGCAAAAACTGTCATCTTCTCAAGTACCTCATGTACCTGCGGCACCACATTTACACCGTCCAAAACGATTGATTCACCCACTGGTGCACGCAACGCAACATGCAAAACTGCCCGGTTCTGGGTAATATTGATTTTTTCCCCCCTGAACATAGCTTCGATACTCTCCTTAAGACCTGATTCTGTTGCCAGTTGGAGGAGAAGGCGGAAGGTCTCTTCAGTTATCCGGTTCTTTGAATAATCCAAAAAGAGGCCTGCAGCTTCAGCTGTCATTTTTTCCCCGCGTTCAGGATCGTTTGCGAAAAGTTCCCTTAGATGGGGAATACCTTTCTTTTGATGAGTCATAAGGGCTTTCCATGCCGGTCTGCTTGTTAATTGGTTATTTTTTGAAGTCATTGGTAAATTATTTGTTTATTTATTCTAAATGACCCACTTTCCCGTCCCACAGAGCGGAAAGCTTAACAACTACTCCTTCCCCCGTGGGGGAAGGTTGGGAAGGGGGTATAAAGCTCACGTATTTTGCTATCATTTTAAATCAGCCAACGGTACCCGTTTTGGTATTTGATAATCAAATACTTTCAAAGGATAAAATTATTAAAGTTTTCCTGAACCGGAAAATCTTGTGCTTTAAATTATTAAATTTAGCCAATGCCAGCAAAGTGATCAGAGTTTGATATGAAAGTGGTCAGATAGACCGGCTTTTACAAATTATGTCGCGATCTAAACAAAAATGAAGGGACTGGTGTTTATTAATAGTCAAAAACAATCAACGCTATGTTGCAGACAATTTTAGGCTCAGGAGGTGGTATTGGAGTTCCCCTGGCCAGGGAGTTGAAAAACTACACTGACCGGATACGGCTTGTCAGCAGAAATCCTCAAAAAGTAAATGACACAGACGAACTCTTTCCGGCAGATGCCAGTGACTTAAAACTGATCGATAAGGCTATTGCTGAAAGCGAAGTGGTATATGTTACAATAGGGTTTACATATAATCTGAAAGTCTGGCAGAAAACATGGCCTCCATTCATGCAGGAGGTTATCAACTCATGTAAAAAACACAATTCCAGGCTGGTCTTCTTTGATAACATGTACCTGTATGCAAAGAATACTATTCCATTTATGACTGAAGATGTGCCAGTCGAGCCACCAAGCGAAAAAGGGAAAGTAAGGAAGATCGTTCGTGACATGATTTTTAATGAAGTAGAAAAGAAAAATCTTCACGCCGTTATAGCCCGGGGGGCAGACTTTTACGGACCTGAAAATAAAAACAGTGCCTTAACACTGATGGTGGCTTCTAACCTCATAAAAGGGAAAAAGGCCCAGGCATTTGGGAACCCTGATAAAATTCACACATACACTTATACACCCGATGCTGCAAAAGCCACTGCATTACTTGGAAATACTTCTGATGCATATAACCAGGAATGGCATGTTCCGACTACCAAAGAAAGAATTACAACCCTTGGCTGGATAGAACTGATAGCCAAAGAGCTTAAAATGGAAGTAAAAGTTCAGAAAGTCCCGGGGTGGATGATAAATGCTTTGGGACTCTTTGTACCCATAATGAGGGAATTCCCTGAGATGATGTACCAGTATGAACAGGATTATATTTTCGATAGCAGCAAATTTGAGAAACGATTTGGAATAACAGCTACGTCACCGGCAGAAGGTATTAAGAAAATGGTTGCTGGTCTGAAGAAATAAAATCAGACCCCTGGTTGCTTCTTTCCCGAAAGATCCAGTTTAGGAGAAAAGGTCGGTGGATTTACCTCATCTTGAAACAACATGGAAGCAGCCTTGTTTTCTCTCATATGTTGCCCAGCATTTCTTTTCTTCTTTCAGCTTCCAGATAACCTCAGCAAGGGCTTCCTTCATATACCATTTGTCGCATTCTGTAACATAAAGTTTTCTGAACGAAAAGTGAGCATAAGTGATATCAAATGCATTACCATTCAGGTGAGGGCTGTTATCGGAAACATTTATATTTGTTCTTCCGAGGCCATCAATTTTATCAGAAGTACGGGTCATTGATGTAATTATGAACCTGGATCCCATAAGACCATCTCTTTTAACCTTTCTCTTAAACCTTTTTTCTATTTCATCGAGAAGTTTTTTGCTATCCGGTGTAAGATAAGGATAGCTGTATGCCATCTTTTCAATTTTATAACTTCTGCCACTTTTAACCCTGCGTAGCTGTCCGGATAAAATCCTGTTACCTATTTCATTTGCATCCTCACATTTTTCTATTCCGGTTAATTTTGCCTGATACGCATAATCAGTTATCCTGTCATTTAACTTTTTGCTATACACCTGCTGGTAGTTCCTGCACTTCTTGCTGAAAAAAGATACCATTGCAGCCCTGTGCGGCTTCGGAATGATTATAAGACATAACAGCAGAGTGATAAGAATAAAAAGTCGTCCCCGTAAACGATATTCTTTCCTGAACCTTATTCTTTTCATACAGCTGATCCCTTAATCAGGATTCAAAAATAAGATCTAAAAAGAAGGATTACGGCAAAGAGTTATTCACAGAGCATATATAGTATTAACATCTCTTAATTCAGGGGAAGTTTAGTTTTTGATTCTGGCTGTTGAATTACAGATATTTATTCAATAGTTTCTGCGTTTTACGCACCCCTTCGTATTCGGGTTGGTTTATTCCTTCGTATTCAATCCCGATATAACCATTATATCCGGCATCTTTAACAATTCCTATCAGCCTTTTATAATCGAGTAATGGCTGCTCGCCTTCGGTATCAAAATCATAGGTTTTGGCACTTACTCCCTTTGCATAGGGAAGTAACAACTTAATGCCCTTATAGATATCGTACATTTCCTTGCATCCTTCCTGAATGGTTCCCCATGGATGGGAAAGGCACCAGTTACCAAAATCCGGAAGGGTGCCAATATTCTTCATGCCGACCTGCTTCATAGTATCAGCGAGCCATTCGGCGTCGGAAGTGATGCTGCCATGATTTTCGACCACAACATTAATCTGCATTGGCCCGGCATATTCCCCGAGGCGACTGAGAGAGTCGACTGAAGCTATTTTCCTGTCACCGGGCGAACCTTCACCATGAAGGTTAACCCTTATTGTAAGGCACCCAAGAGCTTTGGCCGCTTCGATCCATTTTTTGTGATTGTCTACAGCTCCAAGCCTTTCCTTTTCATTGGTCGAGGAGAGAGGGCCTTCATCATCGACCATTATCAGGTGATTAAAGACCCCTGCATCCGTGCTTCTTTTCAACAATTCATTCAAATAGGATTTGTCTTTTGCCGCTTCTTTAAAATTCATTCTTTTACCCCCGAAGAAGCCATTGACATATTCCACAGCCGAAATTCCGAACTCATTTTTTGCAATTCCTGGAAAATCAAGATGATCAATCTTTCCGGAAGAGAGTGCACGATTTAAAGACCATTCTGCTAAAGATATTTTAATATCGGAATTTGGGGTCCCTGGCAGTTTAAGGGTAGCACCTGTCAATAGAGCCCCTGTTGCCAGCAAAGAGCTTTTAATAAAGATTCTGCGTGTTCTCATGAAAAATAATTAACTGGTTTAAAACCTGAATATGAAAATTATCAGCAATTTAAAAAAAATAGAGCAATTCTGATTCTTTTTACCCGGTGAATCAGCTGAACTTTTCAAAACAAAATACCGGCATCTCATGATACTATTGCTGAATTGTAGTATTTTTAATATTTCCTGACCAGGTGATTAATACGAGGACAAAAAAAAACAGGCTATTATACTATTAAAATCAAAATTATATTATGATAAAAAAAATCTTTACAGCATTTCTGATTCTTCTGATTTTTTCGGCATTTCAGCCAGATATCTCAGGCCAAAATCTGAATAAATTACCGAGAAGTGTTCCCGAACTGGAGGGAGTCTCCTCAGCCGGGATTATTGACTTCTTAAATGCGATTGACACCGGCCGTCAGGAAATTCACAGTTTCATGTTCCTGAGGCATGGTAAAGTGATCGCTGAAGGATGGTGGGATCCTTATGGTCAGGAGTATAAGCATTTGTTGTACTCAGCCAGTAAAACGTTCACTGCAACTGCCATAGGCCTTGCTGTGTCAGAAAACAGATTAAGCCTCCAGGATAAAGTGGTTTCCTTTTTCCCTTATTCCCTTCCTGACACAATAGGGAACTATATGAATGAGCTTACTGTTGAAAATCTGCTGACCATGTCGGTAGGTCAGGATCCTGCCGCGATGGGAGCGGGTGCCGATGAGGACTGGATAACAGTTTTTCTGAAAAATGAGCCGGTCCATAAACCAGGAGCGGTTTTCAAGTATAATAATATGGCGACATTCATGCTTTCAGCAATCGTTCAGCAAGTTACCGGTATGACCTTGTTAGATTACCTCAGACCACGGATCTTCGATCCACTTTCTATCCGGGGAATCGACTGGGACAAGAATCCACAAGGAATTAACCTGGGAATGATAGGACTGAGACTTCGCACGGAAGATCTGGCCAAATTCGGTCAGTTGATGCTGCAGAATGGAAAATGGAACAATAAACAACTCATTTCTGAAGCATGGATAAAGGCAGCCACATCATTCAAAATTGAAAGCAGTGATCCGTCCAATAAAATGCCAAAGGAAATGAATGACTGGGCTCAGGGATATTGCTATCAAATGTGGCGCGGAAGGAACAATAGTGTAAGACTTGATGGAATGGCAGGACAGTTCGTGATTTTATTTCCTGAGAAGGATGCGATAGTAGTTCTGACCGCCAATGCAAGAAATACTCAGGAAGAACTGAACCTGGTCCATAATTACCTGGTCCCGTCAATAAAATCGGGCAAGGCAATTCCATCCGATCCTGACTCGTTTAAAGAACTTCAGAAAAAGCAAATTTCCCTTTGTCTGAAACCTCCGGTATCACAGACATCGGATCCTCTGATTGAGAAAAAAATTTCAGGTAAGGAGTTCATTATTGCTGATAATGATTACCAGATCCAATCGGTATATTTCGAATTTAATAACAATGGATGCAGTTTCGGAATAAAGAGGAATAATCAGATATCAGTGGTTAAGAGTGGTTCCGGCAGCTGGGAAATGACAAATACAAAAACAACATCCATACTGGCTCCTCCGCGAAATATATCATCTAAATCAATTGACGCAAATTATGCAGTAATCCAACCTGCAATAAAAGCGGGAGCAAGTTATTCCTGGACAGACACCGTTACGCTGGAAATTACAGCTCGTTTTGTTGAGGAAAGTCTTGGAGAGCAGACAATTGTATGCAGGTTCTCGGAAATTAACGGATCCATAGCAGTTACAATCGGTCCGAAAACAGCACCCCCCATAATGGCTTCTCCGGGCAGGATGCAACCTGCAGTACAGCTAAGAGGCGTACTTGTGAGATTGGAATGAGTGGTATGATTATGCTTTGTTCACAAAGCTTATTAAGCCAGATATGATTAAGTATAGCTAAGCCTGGACCAACTGCTGATATCCTTATTATTTTAAAGTTAATTTGACTATTTTGACGTCACGGCTGTTTGGTCCGATCATTATTTCAAAATCGCCGGGTTCGCACACGTAATCCAGATCATGATTATAATATTTCAGATCCTCTGCTGTAAGGTCGAAAGAGACTTCCCTGCTCTCGCCGGCTTTCAGGAATATTTTGCGGAAAGCCTTTAATTCTTTCACAGGACGGGTAGATGTGCTGTAAACATCATGTATATAAAGCTGAAGTATTTCTTTCCCGTCCCTGGGGCCTGAGTTTGTCACGGTAACTTTGGCAGTCACCTTTCCATTCATCGTCATCTCCGGAGTTGAAAGAGTTATATCCCCGTAATCGAAACTGGTATAGCTTAAACCGTATCCGAAGGGATAAAGGGGAGCATTTATTACATCAATATAATTGCTTCGGAAGCGGGCATAGCTTTCAAAGTCTCCGTGAGGACGACCGGTATTTTTATGGTTATAATTGATGGGTATCTGGCCGGCATTCCTTGGAAATGTGGTTGTCAGTTTCCCGCTTGGATTAACATCACCAAATAGTATGCCTGCTATAGATGTTCCAGCTTCCGATCCGGGGAACCATACATTGAGAATGGCCGGCAGGTTCTCCTCCTCCCAGGTCAGGATCAGAGGACGTCCTGTAAAAAGTACGAGGACAACAGGTTTGCCTGTGGCTGCCAGCGATTTAAGCAATTTTTCCTGAGGTGCGGGAATATCCGGAATTGACCTTGATGCACCTTCCCCGTTCATATTGGCGTTTTCCCCCAATGCTGCAATAATAACATCTGCATCTTTTGTAAGATCCAATGCCTCCTTAAGCAGATCCTCTGGTTTGCGGTCATGAACCTTTTTGACTTTCATTCCAGGAATGACAAAACCCATCATTCCATTCAGCTTTGTTTCAAGAAGTGAGTCAGCAACCAGATCGCTTCCCTTTGCATATTTAACAATACCATTGCTTCCAATGGCATCTTTCAAACCCTGGTAAAGGGAAACCGACTGGTCTCCCCTGCTTGTAAGGGACCAGCATCCGGGCATATCACGCGGCTGCATCCCCAAGAGGACCGATAACCGCAATAGTGCCGCGTTTCTTAAGAGGCAGCAGGTTATTTTCATTTTTAAGAAGTACCTGGCATTCATCAGCGATCTCCCGTGCTATCTGACGGTTACTGACACTGAACAGCTCCTTTGCGGCCCTTTCCTCATTGCAATATTTATAGGGATCACTGAATAATCCAAGTTTGTATTTTGCTTCAAGTATTCTCCTGCAGGCCTGGTCGATCAGGGCCTGATTAATCGCTCCCCCTGACAAAGACTGTTTAAGAGTTTTTGTAAATCCTTCGCTTACCATGTCCATATCAATCCCGGCATCGAGAGCTCTGGCGCTTACGGTTTGAAGGTCGCCGATACCATGGTTGATCATCTCCGGTATCCCTGTATAATCTGACACTATAAAACCTTTGAATCCCCATTGTTTGCGCAGAATATCATCCATCAGATATTTATTGGCGGTAGCCGGGATACCTTCAAATTCGTTGAATGAGGCCATATAACTACCTGCGCCCTGTTCGCATGCTGCTTTATAAGGCAGCATATATTCATTCATCATCCGCTGCCGGCTCATATCAACAGTATTATAGTCGCGGCCTGCTTCGCCTGCCCCGTATAATGCATAATGTTTGACGCATGCCATAACCGTATTAGTGATTGAAAAATCATTCCCTTTCCCCTGGTATCCGCTTACCAGAGCTTTGGCTATCTCTCCGCCCAGGTATGGATCCTCACCTGAGCCTTCTGCTATCCGTCCCCAGCGGGCATCACGGCATATATCAACCATCGGGCTGAAAACCCAGTTTATTCCGTCGATACTTGCCTCCGTGGCTGAAGCCCTTGCTTCACGTTCAATAAGTTCCATATTCCACGATGTTGAGAGAGCCAATGGTATCGGAAATGTGGTTTCATAACCGTGGATTACATCGAGACCAAACAGTAACGGAATATGCAGACGACTTTTTTCGACAGCAATCTGTTGTATTTCACGAATCTGTTTAGCGCCTTTCATGCCAAAAAGGCCACCAATCTCTCCGTTTGCGATTCGCTGCTCCAGAGGACTCATTTCACCGGTTTTCCTCTCACCTGCTATAAAACTGCTTGAAACCGGAAGGTTTAATTGTCCTATTTTCTCTTCAAGCGTCATCTTCGACATCAGATTACTTATAAAGGCCCCCATCTTTTTGTCGGTCTGTGCATTCACATTAAGGAAAGCAACAAGGGAAAATGTTAAAAGAAAAAACCGTCTGTTCATAATTTTAAAATTTAGAAAAGTAAATTTAATCAATTTCAGGAGAAGAACATGGTAATCTTGCGTACTAATTGTGGTCAATAATACCGGCTTTTACACTATATTGGCATTTAATATCTGGCGTAATAACGGTTATATGAAACCTTCCTTAATCATGAGGTATATATTGATACCAGTTGTTTTTCTGACAGCAATTATATCCTGTAAAAATCAGCACAGGGTAATTACCGACATAACATTTTGCACTCATAATGTAGTTTTGGATGAACAAAATAAGATTGTTCCGTGGTACACTCCGGCTGAAAATGCTTATGATCATTTTCTCCACCTTCGATGGGACTTTATCAAAAACCGTGTTCCTTATTCACCAGGTCCGGATCCACGGTCGAGATATCCGCAGTATTATTTTTACTGCGCATTCAGGGTCAGAAACGATTCTATTTTACCTGATACCTGGATGAATGATATTGGTGAAAAAATTCCTAACTGGTTTGAAAACGCCAGGCTTTATTATGCGTATTGCGGAGATTCTGATGTTATGAGAATAATGAAAGATTTTATTGATTATTCTCTCGAGCACGGTACCAGTTCAATGGAATTTGACTGGCCCGGGTTCCCATATACCACTACCAATGCAGGGGATACTCTATTCCGCGGATTTTCGAATCACCATGCTCTTACAATGCATGAAATACAGGTCGATCACGCTGGTGAAATGGGTTTGACCTGGTTCAGGATGTACCAGTTTACCGGAGAGAAAAAATATCTCGACGCCGCCCTTAATGTTGCTGATGTGCTGGCAAAGAAGGTAAAAACAGGAACAGCAACGGAGTCTGTATGGCCCTATCGTGTGGTGATGACTGATGGTAAAATTACAGCACCTTACGGAGCCAACTGGACCGGATGTTACATGTTGCTGGAGAGCCTTATACGGTCTGACATTGGGAACGTGGAAGCATACAGGAATGCAAGAGATAAAGCCAGGGACTTCATGCTTGAACACCCTATGAAAACAGGATATTGGACTGACGGTCATTCTGATACCGATGTAAAAAGCAATACTTATAAGAGCAACCTTAGTGCCAGTAATATGACACTGTGCCTGTTTGACTATCCTGAGCTGGATCCGGACTGGAAAACAGACATACCACGACTGATCAAATGGACCGAGGATAATTTTATATTTCGCAGTGCTCCAGGCGAACCATCAACAATGTGGGGAGCAAATATTGTCGGTGAACAGGACACCTTCCTTGTTAAAATGGATTACCAGACAGCAAGGTACGCTGCCGAATGTGCGCGGTGGTTCGCAGTTTCAGGGGATGAATCGTACAGGGAAAAGGCTTACCGTTCCCTGAACTGGGTCACCTATTGCAACGATTCTACAGGACTGGCTTTTGAAAGCCCTGTAAGTAAAGGAGTTTTAAGCTGGTGGTCAGATTGTTATGGTGAATGCCCAAGGATGTTTTATCAGGCTTTTGCAGGTATCCCGGAATGGGCTCCTCCGGGAGAAGACCATATTTTGTACTCGGAAGGAATATTGAAAAACGTTCAATATGATGAAAAACAGGTAAAATACACAGCTGCAGCTGCGAATGGCGTTGTGTATCTCAGGTTGTCCTTCAGGCCTGACAGGGTAACCATAAACGGAAAAGTTATCCCGGTAAGCAGGGAACTGATTCCGGATACATTTATACTTAAAAGCCTTGGCAAAGGTGACTATGCTTTGACTATTAAACACACTAAGCCATGCGATGTTCTGATATCAGGTTCCTGACAGGAAGCCTTATAATTATTATTATCGGGATTATAATTCCCCTGAAGGTTTCTGCTCAGCCTGCAGAAATCAGGCTTGAGATAGATGGTGCCACCAGGTATCAGACCATGGATGGATTTGGTGTTAACATAAATCCGGCGTGGTGGTACAATGGGGAGTATC
This sequence comes from uncultured Bacteroidales bacterium, assembly GCA_963702415.1. Classification (GTDB taxonomy): domain Bacteria; phylum Bacteroidota; class Bacteroidia; order Bacteroidales; family VadinHA17; genus LD21. The sequence continues at coordinate 212,235 of CAVPCP010000013.1, forward strand.
GGGATCCAAAAGTGGTAAAGCCGGCAATTGATTTGCTTATTGATTCACTTGGAGCCACTATTTTCCGTGTTGTGATTGAGGAGATTGATTGGGAAGAAGTTAATGATGATAATGATCCGGATAATTTCAACTGGACCTATTACAACAGTATCTTCACAAATGCCCGATTCCATGGTGTGTGGAACACGTTACGTTACCTGAATCAGAAGGGAATCACAAACGGTTTGATTATCAGCTTTATGGGTTCACCCCCGGCATCACCCCCACTTACAAAGCCAGATCCGCTAAAAAGCTGGATGGGAGGTATAAATTACAGTATAAATGATACTATGGAAGATGAATTGGTCGAATCAATTGCCGCATTGCTATATTATATGAGGCACACGGCCAGGATTCAATTTTCCCTTGTATCTCCGATGAACGAAACTGATATAATGGCAATGACCAAAAGTGCCGAACATCCGGAAGGAATAGTGGAAGGTCCTAATATACCGGATGCGATCCAGTATGTGCGTGTGATCAGGGAGCTTGCCAGAAAACTCGATGCAATTGGAATGGGCGATATCAGATTCGTTGCACCCGACGCTGGATCAGGACGCTTGTTTGGTGATTGCCTCGACGAAATGGTAAAGGACGAATATCTTATGGGCAAGCTTGAATGCTGGGGTGTGCATCAATATGGTAATGACGCAGCAAATTATTTTAATACTATTTCTAGATCTCCATTTCCGACCAGGTCTTTCTGGGTAACTGAAACAGCAGGTATCAGAAATATGCTCGGTCAGCTCGATGATAATGCCAGTGCTTATATTTTCTGGGATGGATTTGATTGCGTTTATCAGCATGGCAGACGAAATGGATATGGCAGTGCCCCACCCAACGACTGGGTCTTCTGGTTTGCCGGCGAGGAAGGCAAACCTCTGATCGAATATATTGAAACGAATCAAAGCTGGATTCCACGGAAGCAGTTTTATGAACATACACAGCTTATGAAGTTTATAAAGCCCGGCTCCGTGCGGATCGGAATAACTGGTCAGGACAGCAGTATAGTTGCTCACGCATTTCGAAACCCTGAGGGAAGTTTGGTCATCTCCGGCAGGAATAATAGTAACCGGCCTATTATTTTCAATGGATCTCTTGCCAATCTTCCTGTTCTGAAAAACATGAATCTTACTTATACAAATGCCTCAGCTAATCTTCTGCCAGGGAATGAAATTATCGTATCGGACAATAGTTTTAAAGCTTCTGTTCCGCCGGAATCTGTTTTTACTTTTGTTGGAACAATGTCTTCATCAATGAATGCAGTAAAACCTGAACCAGAAGACTGGTATGCCGGAGATATTCATATTCACCGCAATTGCGGGGATGTAACATCAATAATATCAGAGACAGAACTGACTGAAATGATGGAACCCAATGACCTGGCTGTTATTTCGGTACTGGCCGATATGGGAAATGGAGAGGTAAAGGATAGCGGAAGTGATCTGCCAAAAGTTAACGGGGCAGATGCAGTTTATTCAAAACCCGGCAGGATTGTGCACTGGGATGCAGAGTGGCATTATGATCCGGCAGGAGTTACCTTCGAAAACAAAGCCCTGGGAGGGCACATCATACTTCTTGGTCTTAGTGAGGCGTATCAGATATGGGACGAGTCGCCATACAAAATTCTTGAATGGGGAAAATCACAGGATGCCATAATGGGATTTTGCCATTTGCAATATCTTAACGATACTATCCAGAATGATTTAACATGTTGTATCCCTATTGATTATCCGGTGGAAGCTGCTCTCGGTACAATTGATTTTCTTGCCGAAGATGTTTGGCTGAATGATGCAGCCATAAATGCTTACTACAGGCTTCTAAATTGCGGATTCAGGCTGGGCTGGGCTGCGGGAACTGATTTCCCATGCAACGGCAGCAGTCCTTTCGGCTCTTTGCTTACATATGTTCAGATAAAAAATCGGCCAATGACCTATAAAAATTGGATTGACGGTATTAAAAATGGCAGAACTGTAGTAACAACAAACGGCCATGTTGAATTCCTTGATCTGAAAATAAACGGAGTAAATGGTCCGGGTGATGAGATTAAACTGAAAGGTAAGGAGACTGTTGAAATTGATGTTAACTGGACTTCAATTAAGACTTTAACCGGGCAAATCGAGATCGTGTGCAACGGGAAGGTAATTGCAAAAATAGATGGAACGGCTAACCCAGGTGAACCGATACATATGAAAACCAGTCTCAAAGTAAACCAGAGCAGCTGGATCTGTGCCCGCCGGATGGATGAAAAAGGCCATCAGTCGCATACTTCTCCTGTTTACGTAACAGTGAGAAATGCACCTGTAAGGGCAAGCGCTGAAGATGCCCGATATTTTGTGAAATGGATTGACAATATTCTTGTAAACATTGCCCCCGGAGAACCCTGGAATCAATATTTTACCAGAGATCTGGATACAGTTCAAAAGAGATATCAGAGGGCAAGGGATATCTATGAAAAAATTGCGGCTGAATCTTTAAAAAACAAATGAGACCAAAATCTTTATCTGCATTAATCCTTCTTTCCGGCATTATTCTGTTCTTTCCATTCACGGGTTGTTTAAAGGAAAAACCCGGACTACCTGTATTGCTTCTGACCAGGCATAATAATTTTGAGAGCTACACACTTGAAATACTGAAAGCATAATAATTCAGATTCATGGAATTGAAGATGTAGGAATAATGCATAACTTTAACTTCGTCTTATTAAAAATCAATTTATACCTGAAAACTATAAGGAGGAACTGACCTATGAAAAAACAAAACAAACGGATGGTAACCAGAAGAGAATTTATAAGTACTGCTGCTGTAGCTGCAGCTTTCACTATTGTCCCAAAGAATGTATTAGGGAGGCAATTTGGGTCTGTTGCTCCGAACGATAAAATCAGGATGGCACATATCGGATGCGGCATGCAGGGATTCTCTGAACTTGGACCACTAATGAATTGTCCCGATCTTCAATTAGTGGCAGTCTGTGACCCTGAAACAGATGGGAGAAATTATCTGAACTTTGGAAACGGAACAAACGTACCAACCGGAACATTGAATGCAATAAGGAACTACCTGAATAATCCCAAATGGAGGGAAGGCATCAAATATGTGCCGGGTGGCCGTATGGTGATGAAAGAGGTTATAGAAACCTTCTATGCGAACCAGAGGGCAGTTGATAAGTTCCCTGCGGTTACTGCATACAACGACTTCAGGGAATTACTCGCAAAAGAAGATTTTGATGCTGTGAAGATCATGACTCCCGATCACCTGCATGCAACAATTGCTGTTGCTGCCATGAAAAGGGGCAAACATATAATTGTTCATAAGCCACTGGCAAACAGGCTGTACGAATCGGATCTGGTTATCAGAACTGCAAAGGAGACGGGAGTTGCGACCTACTTCATGCCCTATAACAGTTACCAGTCCAGTGAGGAAATTAAAAAAATGGTTGCAGATGGTGCTATAGGTACTCTAAAGGAAGTTCACGAATGGTCAGCCAGACCGATGTGGACACAAAACAGTGAAATGCCCACAAATTTACCACCCGTGCCTGCCGGTTTTGACTGGCAAATGTGGCTGGGTCCGGTTCCCGACCGTCCTTATAGTCCCGACTATACACACACCCTATTCAGGGGATGGTATGATTTTGGGGGAGGATCGTTTGCAGATATGGGTCATTACACCATGTGGACGGTCTGCGATGCCTGGGACCTTGATGTACCGGCATGGGCGGAAGGATTTGGCAGCAAGGCATGCAGAACTTTAAATTTCGCGACGGGTGCTATTGCAAACGACTATTCATTTCCTCTTGCAGAATCCATACGAGTGCATTATAACGCAAAAGGATCCCGCGGACCAATTGATGTGTACTGGCATGATGGTGGAATGAGACCCCCTGCAATTCCGGAGCTGGAGGAAGATAAAAAACTGATGGGAAATACAGGAATTTTATATATCGGTGACAAAGGCAAGATACTCGACGGCAGATTATTACCTGAAAGCAAGATGAAAACCTATATGGGGGAAAAATATACCCCGGCTGCTGAACGTCAAAGAAGAATGCCCCAGGCAAATCCAGCTGGTGGTCAGACGACTGCTACAGCTCCGAGGATCGGACCACTGCCTCCAAAATTTGAGGAATGGATCGCAGCATGCAGGGGCGGATCGAAAAATACACCGGCGAATTTTGCATCAGCAGAAGCTCTTTCAACAATGATAAACCTGGGAATAGTAGCAGTTCGTGCCGGGACCAGAGTAGAATTTGACCCGGTTACCAGAAAGATCACCAATAATGAAGCTGCAAACAAACTCCTTACACGGGAATACAGAAAAGGATGGGAGTTGTAATCCTTGAAATGCCTGCGCCCCTAATGCAAGTCGCATCAGTCGGTTACAGGATTGTAAATGCAATGAGCATTGGCTTTAAACCTGTTGCTGAGTGTATTTATAAATAGGACTTTTTACGGAATTTCAATTTCAGAAGGATCATCAGGGCTCTCTGACAAAAACCATTCCTCATTAACAAATTGATCGTTGGCAATTTTGTCAGCGGTCAGCTTGATATATTTCCCCTCGGCAGAAACAGCAATATCTCCGTTTGGCAGTAAGATTTCTCCTGTTCCTTCAAAAGACCTTGTTCCCTCGGTTGTAACACGTCCCACTACTTTCAGTTCCTGTCCGAGAGGAACAGGTTTCCTGAATTTTGTTTTCAATTCCAGTGTTACACCCCATAACTGTTCATCTTTCCCGTTGCATATCGATCTTGCAATTACTTCATCCAGGATAGTTGCTGCTATTCCTCCGTGCATCCGGCCCGGATAACCCTGGTGCTGCTCTGATGGATTTATAAAGGCTACAAGTTCGTTGCTGTCTGTTTCGTAGAATTTTGCCCGCAGACCGAAATCATTATGTTCTCCGCAAACAAAACACATCTTAGAACTGTGCTGTTTCCTTACAACTTTATGTTTCACGTTGGTCGTATTTTTTGTAAAAGTAGGTAATAAAATATATTTGACTTCCCCTTAAACAAAGAGTAATTTTGTGCTAATTGTGTTTGTGTTGCTTTACATACTCTTTCCTTTTAAAAGAGGATCATCATTTTAGCCCTTATGTTAAATCTTAAAACAGAGTAATTTATGAGCCGCTTCAAACTGTTTCTTCTGATCTCATTGGTTGCACTAAGCTGCAGCCGGACATACAATGTTACTACTGACAGCATGAGCAATACCTTTAATGCAGGGCAGGTTCTTGAGGTGAAAAATAAGAAGTCAATAGCCAGAGGAGATGCTGTATTCTTCAAAAGGGACAATACCTCAGCGAAAAGAAAGGAAACCTGGTTATTCAGGGTTATCGCCTTCTCAGGCGATACTGTCGAAATAAAAGACGGTAATGTGCTTGTTAATAATACAGTAATTGGATTACCTGAAAATGCCAGGGTAATGTATAGCATAAATACATCATTGCCCCTGGATATTAAAAGCTTCAGGAATAATACAATTAATCAGATTGCTGAAAACAGGTACATTGGCTATTTAACAATGGGTGAATTTGCAACAGTCTCTAAATTACCAGGTGTAAGCGGAACAGAAAGGATGATAAACAGTTCGGGTAACTATTCTAAAGGAATTGTGAGGAATGTATTTACTGACAACTGGAATGAAGATCAGTTTGGTCCTTTTTATATTCCTAAATCCGGAGAGAAAATTAAAATCAGTCAGGCCAATATTGGATTATATACTGATATTCTGCCTGATATGCAGCAGGATTCAACTGTCACTATTAAGGAGAAGTTATATTTTTTAATGGGAGATAATCGAAGCAATGCTTTTGACTCCCGTTTTATTGGATTGGTTAAAGAATCAAATATTCTAGGTTTTGCTGAGGAGAAACAATAGTGGATATCAATTTTTCAAAAATATGTTAAATGAATCATCCCTCAGTAACCCTTGATATCATTAATGGCTGAGGTCATTAACTCAGCGAATGAAATTGTAGATCCAAGGTTTTCAGGCATACCATCCGGGTGATCCCTGTTAATCCTTATCAGCATAGCATTTGGATTATTGTGAACCAAAGTTTCAAATGGGATACCTTATTATTCCCGGAGTATTATAACCAACCCCAAGTTCAAGAAATACAGTTGTCTTACCTTTTGTAGCGGAAATGAATTTATTATAGTTCTCCTGTGATTTGTACCAATTACTGTCCTGTACAAAATAATTATCCTTACGCAAATTGACTTCCATATAGCCGCCACACACCGGGCATTTTGGTACCAAGGATGACGGAATCCTGCAATCTGTTGTCTCTGAAAGCATTTGTTTAACTATCTTTTCATTATGGTACAATATAGCATGACAACCTTTCTCGCACTGGAAATAGCCATAGTTACCCTGGACCTCAAAAAACCTCGACTTTTCAACTCCCGCTTTCGTGAACTGCCCTTCCACGTTCGTAGTTATGACAAAGTAGTCCTTTGCGGAGACAAGCTCCATCAATGTAATATATAATTCCCTGACAGGAGTTTCAAACAGGTTTAAACTGATATGTCTTGCCCAGTATGCCCACTTTTCTTCTTGTGTTTTGAAGGGATAAAAGCTTGATGTATAAAGGTCTTTCATCCCGTATTTTTCAATAAAGGGTTTAAAGTTATCTGTAAACCTTCTGCCATTGTACTCGATCCCTGCCGCAGCCGAAAGACCTGCTCCTGCACCGATTACAAGCTTTTCTGCATTTTGAATTGCTTTTCCGGCTCTTGCTATTCTCTGTGAGTATCCCTCATTCATACCTGGCCACATTTTAACAATTTACTGTAAATTGAAAAATCAATATCCTTAAAAACATTGAAAACCACGGTTTCAATTCCGGTAGAAGAGTATAAGTCAAGATATTCCCTGACTGTCCTGACTGCAATTTCTGCTGCCAGATGATTCGGGAACCTGTACTCACCTGTTGAAATACAACAGAATGAAATGCTCCTAAGTTTATTTTCATCTGCAAGCCGTAGACATGAACGATAACAGGCAGCCAGTTGGTCTTCCTCAATTTGGGTTACTTTTGAGCCATAAATTATCGGACCTACAGTATGAATTACATACTTCGCAGGGAGGTTATAACCACCGGTAATTTTTGCCGAGCCTGTTGGTTCAGGATACCCTGGATCTTCATTAGTTCATTGCATTCAAGTCGCAATTGAATCCCGGCTGCAGAATGGATGGCATTGTCAATGCAGGCGTGTAACGGAACAAAGCATCCCAGCATCTGACTGTTGGCTGCATTGACAATTGCATCGGCAGAAAGTCGTGTAATGTCTCCCTGCCAAAGCTTAAGCCTGCTATCAATGGGAGACGCTACAGCCTGGATTAATTCAACAATACCTTTTTCATGGAGCTGTTTCTGTAATTCCCTGTCTTGTGCCCTGAGTAAAAGTTCCGATGCTTCACGTGGTTGACGAGTGTTCATCAAAGAACGCATAAGCCGCCTCTTTCCCAACAAATCAGGGAGGATTTTCAAGTGCCCGTACTCAGGTTGTTCTTCAACCAGAAAATTCAGAATAAAATCAAGATCATCCAACTTTTAAGGGTTTAAATTTTTATCAAAAATATGCCTGATTTCAATAAGGAGCAAGCTGGTTCCTAACGCACTAAAAGGTTAGAATTATTGAATATCAACATTATATGATTTCCTCGTTAAGAAATCATTAACATTAAGAACCATTTTGATATAATAATCTTAATTTATTATTGCTCTCTTTTGCAGGTAATAATAATTCTGCAAATATAGAATATTCGGGTCTCCTTAAAATAATTGATTTTCAACTGTATACAATTTAGTTTACAATATCCTGGTAATCTTGGTTTTGTAAGTAGCTAGCTTTGAGATATTTTATAAAAGTGCGTAATGTTGAATATTTGTAGTTTTTAAGATTAAACTCATTTACCGTTGGCTTTAGCCAACGGATGAAGATACAGCCCTGGTTGGGGCTTTAGCCCACAAATGAAGGACTAAAGTCCTTTATAGTTAGGTTGATATACCGTTGGCTGAAGCCAACGGTAATTGAAAATAACCTAAACTGATCAAAGTCAAAGGGTGAACAAAGAAATCAAATGCCATACTGAACCTCTGTTTTCGTGATCAGAACCATTTTTTCTTTTTAGTGCCGTCTCCATCTTTTTTAGTTTTGACCGCATGACCGCATGACCGCATGACTGCAAGTTGGAGGGCAATGCCGCATGACAAAAACAGAGAGAGTGAGAGTGAGAAATATCACCTGGTGAATAATCCCGCTCCCAGGTCAGCACCCAGTGTGCCGGGGACAAGATGCAAATAGTTTCGCTTTATCGGATCCTCTTCAATTCGGACATCACCTTCCTTTTGAATGATCACATCCGCTCCATATTTCAATTTACCCGGATCGCCTTTTTCCCCAAGGCCACCTGCTCCGCCGCCCTTGTTAACCAGGTTGTTGTATCCAACAACAACAGAATTTGAAAGCGTAACTGTTATTTTCTCATCTCTGTTTAAAATCCAGAACACATTTGTGTTGGCTACAACATTATTATAGTATTTAAAATCTTCGGCAACGGTCCATGACCATACTGCTGCGCCGTAATTGCCGATCATGAGATTGTGATGCATTTCACAATTTTCAGCCGGCCGGTCAGAAAACCAGAAAACAACAGCATCCTTGCAATTATAAAAAACACAGTGATCGACCACGATGCTCTGTCCACTGGCCAGGATAGCCAGATGGTTGGGAATGACATGCTTATCCCCGGTAAACAGGCATTGGGTAATTCTGAGATCCTCAAGATCTCTCCCCTCACGGACGATCGGATAATTTCTTCTGACCAACCCCTCTGCCGGTCTTTCATGAAGAGGAGAGCCAAGAACCCTTAAACCCTGTATTGTTACATGGCTTGTTTCTATCTGAATTCCATAGGATCTTCCTCCAAGCGGATCCTCTCTCCCGTCAGGTTTAAGCTCGAGAGGCATTGTAGATATAATTACCGGCATCCTGGCGGGATTCCATTCAGGATCATCAGGTAAAACAGCAGCCCGGATAGTCAGCCGCTGCTCTCTGGTAAATTCCCGGTTTGCAGGCTTGAAGAGCGCAGTGGCAGTCAGCCCATAGATACCTTCTGAAAGGTAAATCGTAACCGCACCGGATCCATTGGACTCATTTAGTCTTCTGGCAGCTTCGTTCAATGTTCTCACTGGTTGTTCCTTCGATCCGACGTTTTGATCATTTCCAGTGTTTGGATTTACATACACGTCATTGTTTTGTGCTTCAGCAACGGGGGTCATTATAAATGCCATAAGCATTATAATGAATAATAATTTTAGTTGTTTCATAGTACAGATATCACCGATTCCGCAAGAAGAAGGGGCGGGTTTGGCGTCGCCATCCTTTGAACCACAGGAAGAACCACAAGAGGAAGAATTCATGTTATTTGTTTTTGAAGACAGGTAGCTTTGTGCAGAAGTGCGTGAAGTATATCCACCATCTCCTGTCCATCCGTTTAATTTGTTCAAATCGCTCATAAGGTTGATTTATTTTTAGATAATTGTCTGTAATATTATACCATCAGAATGTAAACAACAAATGGGTATCTTACGAACCTAAGAGGTTAGAAATATTGATTATCAGTATATTATAATTTATAAATATTTAAAAATAATACAGATCCCGTTATAGAGTAATGGCTTTATCATGTTATTACTCTCTTTTTGAATATAACATGTAAATTTGCACATACAATTACATAAGTATGAAAGAACTTGATTTAAAATTTCCGACTTGTCCGATAAGAAATGTATTGGGCCGGTTTGCTGACAAATGGTCTCTGCTGATTTTATGTAACCTTCAGGGGCGGGACAAAATGCGATACACAGAAATAAGGAATGCAATCCCCGACATTTCACAGAAAATGCTTACCAGTACCCTGAAACAGCTTGAACAGGAGCACCTTTTAAAAAGAAAAGCTTATGCTGAAATACCGCCACGTGTCGAATATTCGCTCACAGAACTTGGTCTGAGTCTGATGCCGATAATAGGGCAAATGATAGAGTGGGCTCAGGTGCATTTTGATGAGGTAACAAAATAGCGAAAGGTATTTTAATATCAGAAATGAAGGAAATGATGTTGTGTTAGTGACTTTTTTGAACATCTCAGAATTATATCTGCCATTTATACACTTCTCCCATTTTAAAACTCCTGTACAAGTTACAGTATTAACATTTATTGATTCAGGTAATATATTTGTTGTTATAGGTATATTATTTGTTGTAATACAATATTAATTCCGGAATTTAAATATAAATGTTATATTTATAAAGGGACCTCACTTATGTATGGGGCTGTTTATTACTTTTCAAGAATGACCTTCAGGTTATGGAGGCCTGTTTCAAGATCTTTTCCAAGCATTCTCTTAAATATTGGCGAGAATAATGACATTGGAAACCTGGAAGGACTATCAAATGTCCAGGCAACAGAAGTATTATCAATTCCAAGACTTGTAATCCGGAATCTGGTTTTGCCAGTATTTTGCATGGGACGGGAAAATCTTATTGTATAATCAATACTTTTTCCATCCTCGATGGCTGCTATTTCCTGTTCCCCTGCACCCACATTCTTCAATATACTATCCCAGCTGTACTTAAAACCAACTTTCCCATCAGTACCTTTGTAACTTTTTTTCATATTTGGATCAGCCATGTTCCAAACACTGAAATTGTCCTGGTTCCTGGTCATTTTAAGATAATCAAATACCAGTTTGGAACCTTTGTTTATTATTACAGATTTTTCAATTTTCATGATAATATTATTTAATAGTCCTCCGGTTATATGATAGTTGTTTAAAAGTATACAGCAGTTAAACGCTTTACCTTTTGTTCTTGTTCATTTTGTATAATTAATTTTCAGAATACCAGTTTTGGAGAAAGTAAAGAAAGATGGGGGATATGGAAAATCCTCCTTAGCCAAAGCTACGGATGACGAAGTGGGAGAGGGATAGAAAGAAATGTGTTAAGGTGTCAATTGGGTTCAAAATATTGAAAAGCTAAATCTGTTAAACGTAAAAAAAAATCTGCCCCTGAACAACAGAGGCAGATTTATAATCAATGACTTTTCAAAGAGGAATCTACTTTTTCTCAGGGAAAGTTTCAATTGTAACCTTTTCAATCTTTCCTGTAAATTTTTCCTTCCCATGATAACCAGGGAAAACCGGGGTGTTTTGATCTTCGCCGACATCTGCCGATTCGTCAATACCAAAAGTATTGCTGTTAGTTTTCCCGATTTTTCCTTCCCCGATCTTTTTACCATCCAGTGAAATTATACCCGTCCCGCCAGCACCTCTGCCACCTTCGTAGTTGAAATCAAACTTAATCGTGTGCCTCCCGGCTGTTACATTCTGGTTTGACTGTATTGTAAATTGTTCAATGCCAACATAATTATATGTATAAGCAGGTTTGCCTCCTGTCAGATAGAATGTCCATCCGCCGAAATCGCCACCCTGGCAGACAATTACTCCCGATGAATTTGCCGGAACATCTACTTCGGCAGTAATTGACAGGGATGTGTTCTTAATGTTAATAAACGCATTTTCAGGTATACCTGTGGCCCCTTCATACAAAACAAGCTTTGTTCGTCCGTTCATCAGGTCGGGTCGGCCGGCGATTACCGGATCAAATCTTTCTATTGAACGGTCATCGATGGGAAGAACATTATACCTCACTGCCTCTTCCATAAATTTATTTTTCAGTTCTTCAAGTTTGGCAGGATTTTGTTCAGCAAGGTTGTTTGCCTGGCTGAAATCTTCGTTAACATTGTAAAGCTCCCATACATCCTCCGTAAGAGGGTGTCTTGGCGTAGCTTCCCATGGTGCTTTGTGGATGGTTCCTGCGAACCAGCCTTCGTGATAAATGGCCCTGTTGCCTATCATTTCAAAATACTGGGTTGTCCGGGCATCCGGAGCATCTGCATTATCAAATGAATACTTCATACTTATACCTTCCATAGGCCTTTGTTCTATCCCATTCACCATTGTGGGAGCAGGAATGCCGGTCGATTCATAAATGGTGGGTGCCACATCAACAACATGATGAAACTGCGGGCGGACTTCATTCCTTGATTTGATCCCTGAAGGCCAGTGAACAACCATGCCATTTCGTGTTCCCCCGAAATTGGAAGCTACCTGTTTCGCCCATGTAAAAGGAGTGTTACCTGCAATAGCCCAGCCAGCCGCAAAGTGATTATAAGTTTCTTCTGTTCCCAGTTTATCTATTTTAGATAGTTGCATTTCGAGTGTTTCAGTTACACTGTTGAAATAGGTATTCTCATTAAACATACCAATCATTCCACCTTCTGCACTGGAGCCATTATCTCCCACAATATAAAAGAACAGAGTGTTTTCCAGTTCTCCTCTCTCCTCAAGAGCAGCCACAAGCCTGCCCACTTCATAATCGGTATGCTCAGCGAAACCTGCAAAAACCTCCATCTGTTTTTCGAACAGACGTTTCTCGTCAGGAGTCAGATTAGTCCAGTCTTTTATAGCCTCCGGTTTTGGGGCAAGTACCGTATTCTCAGGAACCACACCAAGTTTCTTCTGTCTTTCCAGAGTCTCTTCACGCAGTTTATCCCAGCCCTGGGCAAATTTCCCTTTATATTTATCAACATAGGCTTTGGGGGAATGATGAGGGGCATGTGTTGCGCCGGTAGCAAAGTATATATAAAATGGTTTATCCGGTGTAAGCGATTGCTGTGTATTCATCCATGCAATCGCCTGGTTGGTCATGTCAGTGGTGAAATGATAATCCGGGTCATCAACATTTGGAAAGGTCCTTGTAGTCCCGTCGTATATCATCGGATGCCACTGGTTGGTTTCCCCGCCAATAAATCCATAAAACCTATCGAAACCTGAACCGGTAGGCCAGCGATCATACGGACCTGAAACTGAACCTTCCCATGGCGGGGTTTCATGATACTTGCCAAAGGCAGCAGTACTGTAGCCATTAAGACGAAGAACTTCGGCAACCGGAGTAATTGTTAATGGTCTGATACCTGTATTTCCCGGGAATGCGGTAGCCACCTCCATGATTGCACCTGCATTGTTGGAATGATGATTATACCCTGTCAGAAGGGCTGTCCTTGTGGGAGATGACAGGGCTGTTGTGTGAAAGCGGTTATATTTTAATCCATTTGAAGCCATTTTCTCAAGAGTCGGCATATTAATCGGTCCGCCAAATGCACTTGAATGTCCGAATCCAATATCATCGATCAGTACAATTACAACATTTGGAGCTCTCTCCGGAGCTTTTACTTCAAACCTTGAAGGGGCTTTTGCATTTCTGGCATCCAGTTCAGTTATAGCTACATTCTCCGGTTCTTTGATGGGTAAAACGGTTCTGTCCAGCCCTTTTGCACCAGCTTCTGATTCCGGCGCAGGTTTTGATTGATTGCAGCCGGCCAGAGCCATAGAAGCAATTGCAAATGGAGTCATGATTTTAAATGCGGTGTGTTTCATAGTATTTTAGTTAAGTTAATACCGGGATCAATCGTCAAATATAGTAAAACTCCATTGATAAAAGTCTTGTTAATATCCAATTTACCTTATTTGCAAAATACAAATTCTAAGACCGAAGACCGAAGTCTGAAGACCGAAGTCGGCTTGCAAGACTGACAAGACAGCAGGATAAAAAGTTACAACCGGAAATGAAGTTACCTGGGCAGTTTATTTAAAAAATTCATAATAGTTTCATCGAATAAAGCCGGCTGCTCGATCGGTATTAAATGACCCGACTTCGGTATAATTTCCCTCCTCGAATTACCGATTCCCGCATCGATTACACCAGCATGTGCATGTACATCCGGATGATCGTATTCACCCACAAGAATAAGGGCAGGTACTTTAATTTCGGAAAGAGATCTTACGGCAACTTTTGCGGCAGGTTGGGTAGGTACACTGTTCTGTCTGGCAAGATTCGGAAGTAACTTCATTACCTTTTCTTTTGCATCACTGTTTTCTGAATAAATTTCATAAGGATCATCCTTAATAAAATACTCATGCACCTTAACGGGATCAGTGATTTTTTGGGGATCAAAATGACCTCCCCGGGTATCCATATGTGATGTATAACCAAATCCGCTTACAACAGCACCGACTAACACTAAGCCATTAACTTTTTCAGGGTATGTAAGCGTAAAATCTATTGCAAGGCGACCACCTGAAGACATTCCGAATATAATTGCCTGATCAATTTTGAGCTGAATAAACAGCTGGTTTAAATCCTCGATATGGGAATATTTTACCTTAGGATCTGACGATTTGCCATAGCCCCGCCTATCATACCGTACAACTCTATACGACTTTGCCAGCATAGGGAATTGTTCATCCCATATTTCACGATTAACCATTCCGTCATGTAACAGAACAATATTTTTACCATTGCCAGCTAATTCGTAGAATAGCTTTCCACCATCAACAAGAACATATCCTGTGTCGGCAGATGCATAATTTAATTTCTCAGAATTCTGAGACAATAAATTTGTAAATGCTGAAAAAAGCAGACAAAAAGTAATCAGGTACTTTTTCATAATGTTTTCAGTCTTTGTTGTTAATTAATATGATCGTTGATAAACATTTTGTTCAATGCAATTTACGACAGGATAAATTATCAGGCAAATTTTATTTGGTTATGGCTGCTTTAAAATCAGTATGAGTTCAAGTGTGAGTTTTGAGGAACCAATGGTGAACCTGAGCATGCTGATCTCAACCATATGGTTATGTTTTAAATCATGTATCCTTCCTGCCACTTCCTTAGCAACCAACTTCGCTGAAGCTTCGTTGGTTAAACAAGGCAACGGAGGAAGAAGTGGGAGAGGGGGAGAAGTAGAATTTTACAATATTTTTATATATAAACAAATATGTGTAAACAAAAATGTTTATATTTGTGTTATGAAAACAAAATTATCTATAATAAAAGGGATACATCCCGGATTAATACTTGATCGGGAGCTTAAACTGCTTCATTGGCATAAAGGACCATTTGCTATTTCTTTGAGGGAGTACCCTCAGACTCTTGTATCTATCACCAAAGGAAAGAGAAGGATGAACATCAATATTGCTTTAAAAATTGAGAAAGCACTTGGGATAGAAGAAGGGTATTTTATGATTTTACAGGTATATCATGATATTGAAGAGGCTAAAAGAAAACAAAATAAAGAACATCCTGATTTTACTAAATTGAGGAGAGTTTTGTTTTGGGATACGAAAATCGAAAATATAAACTGGGAAAAACAAAAAAATGCTGTTATTAAAAGAGTATTTGAAAGAGGCAATGATTCTGAGAAGAAAGAAATCACTCGCTTTTATGGCGCAGAGAATATCAATAGTATATTGAAAACGCATGAAAAATAACCTTTTTTACAATATAATTAATCCCTTATTATTAAGTGTTTTAAAAACATTAATGGCTGCCAGGGAATTTGATGTTTTCAGATTAATTGGAGGAACTGCTCTAAGTTTGTATAGAGGGCACAGAGAATCAGTCGATTTAGACTTGTTTTCTGATGCTCCTTATGAATCAATTGACTTTGCAGAAATTGATGCATTTTTACATAAAACATATTCATATGTCGACACTAATGAATACATGATTGTGGGCATGGGGAAATCATATTACATTGGTAATAGCAAAGATGATTGCGTTAAATTGGATTTATTTTATACAGAAAGATTTATTCAAAAAATCAAATTAATAGATGGTATTAGATTGGCGACTGTTGAAGAAATCATAGCCATGAAAATTGATGTCATTTCCAGGGGTGGAAGGAAAAAGGATTTTTGGGATATCCATGAATTAAAGGATGATTATTCAATTGAAAAAATGATTGCCCTTCACAGGCATAGATATCCATACACTCATGACGAGGATATAGTCAGAAGCAGTTTCTCAAATTTTAAAAATGCCGATGATGATTTTGATCCAATTTGCTTAAAGGGGAAGCACTGGGGAATTATAAAATTAGATATTATAGATTTTGCCGGGTAGGATCACTTTCCTGAGTATTAAAGGAAGTCAGTATACCGAAATTGCCGGCTGCCTGCCTGCCAGGTAGGCAGAGCGGGCAGGCGGATAAAAGTTCTGATTGTCTTTCCCGGGAATCATTTTACAACCTTGAGGCACATTAGCCGGCTCTGATCCCTGATCAGAAGTTTGCCATTTGCAAGAGCTATCGGAGCCCAGTTTTGACCCGTTTCAAGAATCTCAGCAGAAGCCAGAGGTTTGAATCCGGATGGATCCGGCTCTATCAGGTACAATGTCTGCCTGCCATCGGTAGCCAGTATCAGCCCGTCAGCCAGTATCATACTGCCTTTATCGAAAAGCGGATTACGCATCGTTTTCCACAAAACCTTTCCATCCATGCTCATACAGCACAGACCATCACGTTTGCTGTTTGTTGAGAACTGGCCATAGAAATAACCATTGTATAATACTGGTGGTTTGGTGTGATCGCCGAAATCATTATGCTTGAATAGCTCTTTTACTGTATAGCTGCCATCCGCCTTTTTTTCGACTTTTATCATTGCTGTTCCAAGTTCATATCCTCCCACTGCAAGGAGTCTGCCTTCACCGGCATCAAAGGCCGGAGATGTCTGGATCATATTCTCCCAGTTATTGTATTCCCAGAGAACCTGCCCTGTTTGTGGTTTCAGTCCTATTATCTTACCCTTGGATGTGTTAGCTTCCTTGTGCATAAAGGTATTCGTGGATGAGAACACCATAACGATATGATCTTCTCCTGCAATCTTTGCGACAGACGGGCTGGCATAAGTTTCATTTCCGATAGCTTCTGTCTTCCATTTGATCTCTCCGGTCAGTTTATTATAGGCAACCAGTCCGGAATTAGGATCCTTCGAGTAGGACACGATAAGCAGGTCGCCGTAAACTAGCGGGCATTGCGATATCGCCCAAACCGGTATTTTGGTTCCACCGAAGTCTTTCATGATGTTCTTGTTCCATATCGGTTTATGTGTGTTGATATCAATGCAGTACAGGTCTCCGTAAGGACCGCAGGAATAGACCCTGTTGCCATCGATGGCCGGAACGCTTCTTGAACCCGGATATGAAACTGATCCTGGTGCATCATAACTGTAACTCCATAATTCCTTTCCGGTGTTAAAATCAAAACACCTCATAATATCACCTGTCTTATCATCCCTGTCCAGCAAATAAACTTTACCTGCCTTTATGACAGGACCTCCGTAACCGGGGCCGACATTTGCTGTCCACAGAATTTCGGGTCCGCCTGCAGGCCAGGTTCGCAGAATGCCTTTCTGAGGAGATGTACTGTTCCTGTTTGGTCCGAGATACTGAGGCCAGTCCTGTGCGCTTAAAATCGATATGCAGCCGAATAAAGCAACTGCTGTTAAAAGGAGATTAATTCTTTTCATAATTATTGCTTTTTAATAAAGATATAAGGAATATCTGTTGTGTAGTCTTTAAATACGTGAAAAAGAAACAACACGGATTTATAACGAATCTTAAAAACTCTCTCAAAACTAACGGGTTTCAGTGAATTTTTTGTTAAAAGAATAAATTAAACCTACATTCCAGAGGAAATCATAATCGGCTGGTATATTTGATTTCAGGGTTCTGTTTGCCAATGCTGATATTGAAAGCGGGAAATTCTTCTTAGTAACTAAAAGTGTGGTGTTTAGATACACACCATCCTTATCATCCATTTTCAGGTAGTATATCTCCGGACCAAATCTTGCAACAATATTCTTTGTGATAGGGATGTTGGAAATACTGGGTCTTAACGAAACCATTTAGGTATTTTGGGTTGCATCTGTCAGCCAATTATTTTGGAGATCTGATAAAGAAGAAAACAGGTAAATCAGCTCAGGAAAATATCCAGTATACATATTGCGATTCAGGACGACCACCACTTGAAAATCTCCGGTCGGAGTTAAATCATTGAACTCTAAATAAATATAATAATGACAATTTGACCGCCTGAATGTGATTAACACCAATGGCTCTTCCACCAAGCTTGAATAAATACTTATTCATAGGTATTGCTGCACCTTTGTGCCTCTGATAACTTTGAATTTTACGGGAGATATGATTAAGCATATTGTGAAGTTCCCGGATCTCAGATCAGTAAAACAAAAAAGACATACTATGAAACATTTGTTCGGAAAACTATTTTCTTATATAATCTTGAGTTTGCTGCTTCTTTTTAGCGGATATCATACCCTTACTGCCCAGTCCTCAAACCATGAAAAAAAGTGGAATTTTCTTACCGATATTTACCTGATGTTTCCCTATATGGATGGAGAGACCGGTATTGGTGAATCACTAATTATACCGATAGATGCAAACCCGGGAGATATCTTCAGCAATTTGCAGATGGGCGCCATGTTGTACCTCGAAGCTAAAACTGACAAATGGGCCATAACCTCTGATTTAGTCTATATGAAGCTGAATCAGGAAGTGACACCAGGGACAATTGTGAATTCAGGAAGCGTGACTGCAAGGCAACTAATCTGGGAAGCGGCCGGACTTTACCGGATCACATCTTTCCTGGAGGCGGGCGTTGGTGGCCGTTTGAACTACCTTGATATGGGAATAGATGTAGTAAAAAACGTATTTCCAGCAGGGACTGAAGATGTGACAGGAGAGAAATCGAAGACCTGGTTTGATCCGGTTTTGATCGCCAGGTTTACAACTGATATTAAGGATAAATGGCTATTCCAGTTCAGGGGAGATATTGGCGGTTTTGGGGTAGGGTCAGATTTAACCTGGCAGCTTCATGCAACTGCTGGTTACAGATTTACTAAATTATTCCAGATGTCTCTGGGTTACAGGATTTTATCAACTGATTACAGGGTAGGTGAGGAGCCAACGGAATTCCTTTTCGATGTAAATGAATTTGGTCCGGAGATAAGGTTTGGGTTTAATTTCTGATAGCATATTGCAAAAACAAGTGGCTCTGACCGCTTTTAAAACTCCTGTACCATATACAGATAATCTTTTTCTTTCTTAACAAAATTTATCGTTTGGCAGCGAAGTTATTTATTGATTTAGGTCAAATAAATATCGTTATAGAGAACATATTTATTGTATTGCATATAAAACTTACTGTATCACAATATGAATTTATTATTGTTTGTTCTGTGAGATCTCATAAATCCCCATTACAATTAATGATTCCTGGACTGGTAAAATGATAATAAATCTTGAAAAGATTTAACAAAGGCACCACAATTTGTGGTGCGATATGAATAACCTCCGGTGAAACCGGAGGTCGGTATCCCCCACCACTTATCAGCTCTGCAAGAGCTGAATATGCTGTCTAAGAGAAGTATTTATTATCTATCCTTATCCCCGATTGTATTAAGGCCTTTCAGGGCTTGGGGTCAGAAGGGTGACCTCTACCTCCGGTTGCACCGGAGGTTATTCATATTCAGTCATATTCATGACTGTTCTGTTAAGCCCCATGAAGGGCTTTGGATCTGAACTAACCTGTCTGCCCGCAAACAGGTCTGCATCCGAGCAAGGTATTGGGGTGGTGAAGAAATAATGAACCTAACCCAGCGTTGCGGAAAAAGTACATCGAAGGGTAATCCCCATCCAATAACCTGATTTTACGTCAGGGAGGATGTGTATAAAGAGTAGTGCAAGCAGAGGGAATTGTTCATCACATATTTCACGATTGACCATTCCGTCATGTAACAGAACAATATTCTTACCATTGCCAGCTGATTCGTAGAACAGCTTTCCACCATCAACAAGAACATATCCAGTATCGGCAGATGCAAGAGGTTTGAAACCGGCTGACTTACTGCCTCCTTCTTTCAGGAGTAAAAATGCTTAAATCCCACTCATTGTACCAGTGAAGCTCCATTTTCCCCTCCTCTGTTATTGTAACCGGCAGGAATACATATTGCGATTCCGGACGACCACCACCATTCCACCTGTCACCCATATAAAGGAATGCATCCCTGTATCCGGGGATCTTAAAAATGAAGCAGGGCTGCGAATTGAATGAATTATTTCCGGCATCGCCAATAAACGGATGTCCCTGATCTGTATATGGTCCCATGATATCGGGTGCAGTATAATAAGAGGCAGGATTTGGAGTCCAACCCGAACACTGGCTTGTGAGCATATAAAAAACCCCGCCTTTTTTAAGTATGCCGGGACCCTCGCAATGTGCTTTTATATCGACATCATTTGTTGTAACGCTCAGATAATCAGAAGATAATTCAGCTATCCGGATGGTCAGGTTAGTATGATCAGCAGCATATCCTATATATGCTTTTTTTGTATCGGGTTCGAAATAGAGGCCGATGTCGCGCGATTCGTGGCCGTTCGGACGGTAGTGATCCTTTAACACAAAGGGACCGGTCGGACTGTCGCTTACTGCAACCCCCAGTTCAGCAACGGTATAATTATTTCCGTCATAGTGGAACCACATCACATATCTTCTATTTACTTCATCATAGATTACTTTTGGACGTTCAAAGATCTGAATATCTCCTTTTTCCATTACAACACCCTCTTTCTTCCAGTTGTAAAGATCTTTCGAAGAATAGCAGGATGCACCTCTGGGCTCACCGCGGTGTTCCCCGTACCAGTAAAAAGTTTTAAGTGACTCAACCCAGATTATATTTCCGCCATGGCAATCGATGTGCACCCCATCTTCAGCAAGCCATTCTCCTCCAGGCTTAAATGAAGTGAAGCCGGAAGGTTGCTGAGATGTTGTAGTGGGATCTGAGGAGAAAAACAATAAACTGATTATGAACAGTTTCAGGGACACCCGATTAAGTAAATGTTCATCTTTCGTTTTCATTTTTTTTTGTATTTGATCTGATGATAAAGAAGAGCATAAATCCCGGATACTCATTTTCAGCTTTAAAGTAAACAGCTGATCATTCGAATCAGCGTAATCGGGGATATTCAAATTTATAGATTTCTTTCTGTTTAATCTTGTCAGATTCCTTCAAAATTCTAAATTCGGTGCTAGTTCTCCGGCAAAGTAACTCTTTGCCGGAACAGGTTACCCAAAAAACTGACAGCAATTAACAGAAGATTATCTTTATTGGATAATTTAGCAGTCGAACCCCATAAGCAATGAGCAGAGGATTTGTCAAAGAAGACGATCAGGAAGAAGTTCCCATGGTTCCGCAGAGGGCATATCTGCCGGAGGGAGTAACAAACTTTGTTACCCTGACCGGAATGCAACAGTTATTGGTTGAAAGAGAGATTCTGATCCGGGAAAAAGAGAATCTGAGTATCACCAACGAAAATGAAAAACGAATTGCCCTGAACTATATCAATGCAAAATTACAGTTGCTTAACAACAGGATTGCCGAAGCCAGAGTCGTTGATCCGAAAGAGCAACATCAGAATGAAATAATGTTCGGTGCAATTGTGACACTCAAATCAGAATTGTCAGGAAACATTCAGCTTTTTCAGATAGTAGGGGTTGACGAGGCAGACATTGCCAAGGGGAAGATCTCATTTCTGTCACCCCTGGCCAAAGCATTGATAAGTAAAAAAGCCGGAGACAGGATTACTTTAAAGCGGGACCGTGAAGATATCGCTTATGAGATTATGGATATTACATACCAGTGATACCGATTCATGGCTTTTGCTGCATTTGCTTCACCCGATTTTTACCGATGTCATTGTTAGTGAACCTGCCACAGCTTTGTCATTTTTTCGCTGGCTTCCAGAGCCCAATCGAAAGCAAAATTATCGGTATCAAACTTGTCCCAGGCCACCAAACCCAGGTTGTGAACCATATTGCCACTTCCAATTGGAGGGTCAGAATCGTCAATTGTATAGAATTTTATGCCGTTTGCAAGATTGTTTATGATAATTAAATTGGAGAACCTAATTTTGACAGAATGAATGATAATTCAGTTTAGGTTATGGAGAAGAATCTTGTTAATATAAGTCTGTTAATTTCTTCATATTGTTTGAACATGTATTCCTGCTGCAGTAATGGAGAACAAGCGAACAGCAATGTGGCCGGGATTGATTCTGTCAGTGGAGGAATCAATTGGTTTGGAGATATTTGCAGTATTATTACATAATATATTATCTAAATGAAAACATTAAATCTTATTGCAGCTCTTGCAATTTTGAGTCAGACTGCCCTTTCTCAGACAGTGCTGCCACCCCCTCCGCCACCTCCTCCCTCATCCGGACAGTTAAGCAAGGCTGACAGTCTTTTCAATGAAGGAAATATTAAAGAGTCAGT
This sequence comes from uncultured Bacteroidales bacterium, assembly GCA_963702415.1. GTDB lineage: Bacteria > Bacteroidota > Bacteroidia > Bacteroidales > VadinHA17 > LD21. The sequence goes on from CAVPCP010000013.1 coordinate 234,538, forward strand.
TGCTGAGTATAAAAAAATGTACATGTTAAATCCAGGCGACAGAAAGATAATTTATGATTATGCCTGCGCTTTATCACGCGAAGGGCAGATTGACAGTGCTTTTAAGTACTTAAACATTACTGTAAATATTGAACCTGATACCAGGGCACTCACTGATCCGGATCTGCTTACCCTGAGAGAGGATATACGATGGGCCGGTTTTGAAAACAAACTGATAGAATTGCTGGGCAGGAAATCGGGAAGCCCAATAAAAGATGTTGATTATGCAAAGGCATTATGGAGGCTTAGATGCCTGGATCAATACTGTTTTTATGAAACAATTTTAGCAGTAAGAAAATTAGGGCCCGATTCTCCTGTTGTCAGTGCTATGAGAAGACTGCAGGCAATGCAAAATCAGAAAAATCTGGAGGAACTTGAGGTTTTACTTCGGGAAAAAGGCTGGCCAAAAAGGAGCCAGGTGGGACCGGAGGCTGCAGGAGCCCCTTTCTTTGTACTTCAGCACTCAAATGCATCGGCCCAGGAGAAATATCTTCCCATGTTCGAAAAATGCTGCAAGGAGAATGAGGCTGACTGGCAGCAGTACGCACTTATGTTCGATCGAATGCGGATGAACCAGAATTTGCCGCAGAAATATGGAACGCACTATAACCTGGATAACCGTGCGACAAACGAAAGAATTCTCTATCCGCTTGAGGATGAAACAAAAGTGGATGAATGGCGGAAGGAGATAGGTCTGGAGCCACTGCAGGATTATCTCATCAGGTCAAATATTAGCAGAGAACCATTAAATAGTTCAAAAAAGTAAGCTTAATAAATGGAAATGTGAAAACCTGCTTTCTGATATTTTTTGTGCTTGCTTCATCAGGTCTCCTTGATAATGATAATTTTAAACGTATTATGCATTTCCGAAATAGGTGCTTACGTAACTAAAAATATTCATTTAATACAAAACCTATATGAAAAAAGCAATTGTATTTATGTTTGGACTTCTGACTGCAACTAATGCATTCAGCCAGAAGATCGATAATGCGAAGCTTGATTCTGCAATTATTGTTGCAGACAGGATTATCACGACCGATAACAGGGTATTCTTTAAGAATGTTGAAAGTATAATTGTTTATTCACAAGGCGACAATCGATTTGAGAAGTATTACAATGGATTTAGCAAAGATTCGCTGCATCATATCCAATCCCAGACCAAGAGCATTGTTTCACTTTTGATGGGGATTGCAATTGACAAAGGATTTATTAAAAATGAGAATGAACCTGTATCCAGATACTTTCCTGAATATTTTAATAAGAAGGATACTTTAAAATCAACAGTTACAATAAAGCATCTACTGACAATGTCGGCGGGATTCCAATGGGAAGAGATGATCCCCCCGACAGATCCCGGGAATGACAACATGAATATGTTCAACAGTGGTGACTGGCTGAAATACGCCTTATCACGACCTATGGAAACAAAACCTTTCACCGTATTCAATTACAATAGCGGTTATCCGATGATTGTTGCGGGCATCATCGAAAAGTCATCTAAAATGACGATTGAGGAATTTGCAAAAAAATACTTGTTCGAACCACTTGGAATTAATGAATACCGATGGCTGAAAGATTCAAAAGGCTTTTGTCATGCGGGTGGCGGCCTGTACCTTAAGCCAGGTGATGTGCTTAAAATAGGAGTGTTGGTGATGAATAATGGCAGTTTTAAGAATCAGCAAGTGATTTCTGATGGTTGGATTAAGAGGGTAACGGGTTCGTACTTTCCAACAAATATCGACATAAGTACATATGGATATTACTGGTGGTTAAGAGAGATGAGGACCAGTGAAGGGAAAACAACAAAGCAAATATCCGCAGAGGGTGCCGGAGGACAAAAACTTTATCTCTTTCCTGAATATCAATTGATAATTGCTTTTACAGAACGCAATTACAACACACCACAGGTAAGTCCTATTTTCATAAGAGAATCGGTTTTGCCATTGCTAAAGTGATTTCAGAGAATCAATCCTGTCGAATCTGACTGGCTGAATGTAGTCATATACTCTGGCTTTTACAATTTACTCCTTCTTAATAAAATATCACCCTCACTTTCGCTGTCGAAATGATAAAGTTTGGCAATTGTTATTGTCTTTGCAAGCAGACTGCAGGCAAGGCTTGCAAACAATGCTCCTGCCAGAGGACCAATCAGATATATCCAGAATCCGTCCCAATGTCCGGATATAACTGCAGGGCCAAGACTTCGTGCAGGATTTGTGCTGGTGCCTGAGATTGCTGCTTCAAGCGGGACCATGATTGCATAGAGAACAGGAAACATAAATGGAGTAAACTGACGTATTGATCTGAATCCAATAAATATAACAAGAAGTGAGACCATAGTAAAAGTGGTGATAACTTCGCCTAGTAATACAGTCTGCGTTGCGAATCCTTCTCCGGGGATTGTTCCACCGAAATCTAATACTACGCCCCATTGCTCCCCATATTAAAAGTGGAAGGCAGCCAATTATTGCACCTGTCAGTTGTGCCAGCACATATGTAATTGCAAGTCGTCCTTCAATCTTTCGAAACAGCCAGAATACCATCGTAACAGCAGGATTGATATGTGCTCCGCTAACTTTTCCGATGGGAGACAATGCAATTGATGCACCTACAGATCCAAACAGGAAACCGGTGATTATCTGCCGTATTTTCACATTTGGAATAAGGTGTGCCATCGGGCTGCCTGATCCAAACATAAAAATTACAATTGACAGACCAACCAGCAATAACAGAGCTGTACCAAAGAATTCTGAAATAAAAAATTTTGACCGGTATTTCAGATACCTGGCGTTATTCTTGTCTTCTTCTGCAGTCATAGACCTTAAGTTTTAAATATAGAATTACTTTAATCAGAAGTCGGAAGTCCGAAGCCGGAAGTCCGAAGCCTGAAAATTTATTTTGCAAGAGCAACAGGACGATCTGCCATTTGATCGTGCGCATGAAGGGCAGAGTTCACGATCCATAGGTGCAGCCATATGATCCGGCAGACGGTTCCTGACGAATTCCCTGTGAGCAGGTGTCTGTGTTGGTTCACCGCATTCGCTGCATTTCAGCAGAGGCTGTTCGCACACCACTGTTCCTGTTATAACCGTTCGGCGAATCCCATCCTGATCCTCGAAGTGTATAGCACCTGTCGGGCATACCTGTGTACACGCGCCACAACCAATGCATAGCTCAGCCGGTCGTTTAAAATCCAGATGGGCAAGCCTGCCGGCATTTGTGTCGGCCATCCGTATAGCCTCAACTCCCATTTCGCTGCAGGCAGCCATGCAAAGGCCGCAACCAATGCAGATGTCGCAACGCAGGCAACGCCGGGCTTCATTTTTTGCCATTGAATCGGTCAGTCCTTCTTCAATCTTTACATAGTTGCCTTCCCCAACAGTTTCCTCAACAGTTCTCTCCGGCATCATGGAACGGCGCAAATGACTTCTGTCATCTGCATTCACAGAGATGGGAGTTACATCAGCCCGTTTTGCAGGTTTGCCTGTATCTTTATCGATTGTTGTTCCCCGAAGCCAGGCATCGATAGCTGCTGCTGCAATCTTTCCTGACCGGATAGCTTCCACAGCAGTCCGTGGCCCATGCTGTCCGTCACCACCGGCGAATACACCTGGTACATTTGTCATCTTTGTTCTGGGATCAGCTACTATAAATCCGCGATTGTTCTCCACGGCACTGCCTTCGAGAACTGCCAGGTCAGTGCCCTGGCCAACGGCGAGGATCACATGGTCAGCTTCAAGAGTCATAAGACGGTTAGTATCGAATACCGGATCGAATTTACCGGTGGCATCCTTTACCCGTTCGCAGTACTGTAAAATGAATCTGCCATCTTCCTCAATGCGTACAGGTCCCCAGCCCGCATGTATCTTAACGCCCTCGGCAACAGCAAGCTCTATCTCGTGCAGGGCTGGCCGGCATATCACGGCGTTTTTCAAGCGAAGTAAGGTCGACATGCCGGGCACCCTGTCTGCAGTGCTGTCAGAGCAACATCGATGGATACATTGCCGCCTCCTACAACCACAACACGCGGCCCTACGCGAACCTGTTCACCGCTTCTCACAGCACGCAGGAAGTCAATACCTCCCATAACAAATGGCAGTTCGACACCTTCAATCGTGAGAAGACGTGTGCGTTGTGTCCCGAGTCCCAGGAAGACAGCGTCGTAATCCTTACGGAATGCCTCGAGGTTTGCAACCGGAGAGCTGGTGTGTATCCTCACACCAACTGCCCTGATCTGGTCAATCTCCTTCTCAAGCAGTTCGGGAGGGTTGCGGTAGGCAGGAATACCATATCGAAGCATTCCCCCTGCAAATTCCTGAGCTTCAAAAACATCCGTATGATGTCCAAGGATTTGCAGATAATATGCAGCTGTGATCCCTGCAGGACCGGCCCCGATGATGCCGATCTTTTTTCCTGTATCGGGAGCAATGGCCGGTTTCGGGTAGCCTCCTTCAGCAAGGCAGAGTTCTGCTGCCCTTGCTTTCATCGGCCTTATAAAAACAGCACCATTACCTGTCCTGCGGACACATGCCGATTCACAAGGAGCCGGACATACCAGTCCGCAGGTCAGAGGAAAGGGATTATCCTGTCTTATAACCTCTATTGTGGAATGATGATCGCCATTGCCAAGCAGGGCCATAAAAGAGGGTATGTCTATATTGGCAGGGCAAGTGCCATGGCAGGGAGCGGCATTCCGGACAAGGCACAGATTTTCAGGGCAGGTTTCATTGCGGGCATGATTTTCCCATTGCTGCCGGAAGTAGCGGAGTGAACTGCCAAGCGGATATGAAGCTGCAAGTCCCTGTGTAGTAAGTTCTGCTGAAACTTCTTCAAGAGCTGCCAGATGACTCATACTGCCGATGCCGAGGGTGATCTCGGTTACAAGGCGTGCAGCCCGTGCCAGTAATGTACGGACATGTGTTTCCCTGCCCTCTGCAAGCAGCCAATGGCGATACATTGCTCTCCTTGTTTGCTTAACAATACATGTTCCATCGGCTATCACCATCAGGCTTGTGGGTGAAGGAACCACTCCGGCAGAGAGAAGTGAGAGCGGATCGCATGACACATCTGCCCTGGTTAATGGGAGGAAACCACCCATACCGTCGTCGAATACAAGAACAGGATCATTACCTTCAGTCTCCGGTCCGCCCCGCCATTCTTCAATCTGGTTGCGAAGATTTGCCGATCTGGCAAGTTCAGCCAGGCCGCGTTCTCTGAATCCCTGGCGTAAAGTAAGCAGGGAGCCATTCAGATCCGGTTTACCGGAGAACAGAAGCGCGATACGGCACCAGGTCTCAGGAGTGTGGACCAGTCGCTGCCCTGTCAGGGGAATGACCTTCGCACCACACACCTGGCCTGCTGTTGCGAACCACTTCAATCTGACGTCCGGGAGTGGAGATTTCGGCTAGTGATCGGATGGCGTCCACAGCATTTAAAAACGGTGCTTCATGTCCGTTCAGTACTGACGGCAGAAGCAACTCGATCTTCTGGCTGTTGCGCAGACCGATAGCGATCAGCACACCCTCGGCCAGCAGCCAGGGAGCTTTATCAAGAATGGCAGCAGTGCCCAGGCTGTGCTGATCGTGCATTGTTGCATCAATCACCAGCACAGAGTCGCCCTGTCCGCGCAGAAACCGGCGCCATGCAAGATGGACAGGTTCTCCGGAATAGCCGTACTCGGTAATTCCAGCTTCCTGTATCAGCTGCAGCCTTTGCAATGGTGTCATTGAAATAGCCCTGGTGAAGGCAGGAAGAGAGTCAGCAAAAGTATCAGCAGGAGGTATGGCACCTGCCAGCGTGGCGGCTTCCTGATCAAGCCATGACGGAAGATGCAGGAGATCGCTCATGATTCCCTCCTTCCGCTCTCCGGAGGCTCTGCAACTATCATCCGGGCATAGCGCTCGCGCCTCGGATCTGCCACTTCAGTTGGTAATTTCGAATGAGAGGCAACCGGTTACGCATTTTGTTACACAGGCTGGCTGTAATCCGTCATCAAGACGATCTTTACAGTAGTCGCATTTGACAACCTTGTGTGTTGCCGGATCCCACTGGGGGGTACCCCATGGACAGGCAGCAACGCAGCTCTTGCAGCCGACGCAGAGACTTGACTGGACAAAGACGATACCATCTTTTTCTCTCCGTGTCATCGCCCCTGTCGGACAGGCTTTGATGCACCAGGCATCCTCGCAATGAAAACAGGGCATATAGACGAAACGTGTTCGCGGCCGTCCTTCTATATTAATCGGGCCAATCGTAATTATTTTGCATGGAGCAGGTCCTGCTCCGAGATTCTTGTTTGTCTTACAGTGTACTTCGCAGGCTTTGCAGCCGATGCAACTGGCATCGTCGTGGCTTAAGTGTATACTTGCTCATTGCTTACCTCCTTTCGATGCAACTGGTTTGATCTGTACAATAGTTTCTGTCATGGCACAACCGCCACCGGCAGGATCAAATTCATAGAGTTTACCATGCTGAAGCCGCTGGTCGGCTACGCCCAAACCATTCGCGCGTCTGGCCAACGGCACAGTTGCGCCAAAGCCATGGAGCATAAATGCAGCTTCGGGATGGATCCATGGAGTAACCATAGCCTTCATCCGGCCGGTATAACTGCCTCCTCCGGTGATCTCTACCTCATCACCGTCAGAAATGCCAAGTGGTTTGGCACGGTCAGGGTGAATCCAAAGCACCTGTTTCGGAGAGATTTCATTAAGTATAGGATTATTAAGGGACTGACCATGTGCCAGTGTAGCTGTTCGTCCGAACAGCATGTAGAAGCGGTCGCCTCCGGGTGCTTCTTTTGGAATGTATGGCGGAAGACTGGGTAAACCTGCCTGCTTAAGAATACCGCTTTCTATTTCAATCTTGCCCGACGGAGTGGGAAATTTAAGCTCTTCACGGGGTATCAGCTTCGGCGAGTCGGACAGAGTGACAAATCCCTCTTCGCGCATCTCAGCAACAGTCACCCCTGTGCCATCAAGCTGATAGTTCCACAACTCCTCGATTGTTTCAAAGTCGAGAACATCCTTTATTCCCATACGGTGAAGGATCTCGCGGAATATCCACCAGGCCGGGCGGCTGTCGAAACGAGGTGCTATAGCCTGGTCGCGCATGGCGAAAACAGGCACCGGCCCATTCATCTGGGCGAGTATATTGGCGCGTTCGAGATATGTCGACTCGGGGAGGATGACATCGGAAAACCAGCCGGTCTCAGAATAACGTACATCAATTGATACAAGCAGTTTAAGCTTGTCAAGTGCACGTTTTGTCGCCTCCGGATCAGGCATTCCGGTAAGAGGATCATGACGATAAGCAAAATATGCTCCGATCCCATATGGTTGTGCTGTTTCCATGGCTGCAAAACCCTGGTGCAGCATACCGATCTTCGGATCCCATTGCGGCCTTGTGGTACCTGCACCATCCACACGCGGATCTGTTGGCTTCGGTGCACGTGTGGCAAGCTGATTCAGGCTTTTGCGGCCGTACTGTTCAGGCGACTTGCCAAGTATAATTCCTCCGGGGATCTCTATATTGCCCATAAGGGCGTTCAATATCAGCGCCGTACGGCTGACATGGAACGATTGCTTGTGACGTGCCGTCATCCAGCCGGGATGAAATATCACCTGAGGAGCATCGGCGGCTATCTCTTTTACAAACTCACGGATCTGTTCTGCAGGGAGTCCTGTATGGCTCTCCTGCCATTCAGGAGTAGTATCCCTGACCATCTCTTTCAGATAGTCCATGCCTGAAACGAAGCTTTCGACAAATTTTTTGTCGTATGCCTCCTGCTTCAGTACCTCATGGATAATAGCGAGGTTCAGTGCATAGTCGCTGTTCGGGCGCACCTGCCAGAACCGGGTTGCCTTGCAGGCAGTAATGCTGGCCCGGGGATCGATATATGTGCAATGCATACCTCTTGCCAGTGCTGCCATGAAGGCTTTAGACTCCTTGACCATAAGTGATTCGACTATGTTCCTGCCGTAGAGGACAATGTGCTTTGTGTTCTTGTAGTCATAGTTGATCCCACCGGGGCCGATACCATAAATTGAAAGTGCAGCATTGTGTACGTTGCCTGCGCAGCCTGCATCATGGTTGAAATAATTGGGTGAGCCCAGGGCATTCAGAAAGGTACGGGTAAGGTCAGTGAATAAGCCTCCACGATCGGATAACATTATTCCTTTTCCTCCATAAGTATCTATGGTATCATGAAGCTTGTCGGCAATGTAATCGAGGGCTTCATCCCATGATGTACGTCTCCATTTGCCTTCACCGCGCTGGCCTGTACGGATGAGCGGTGTCTGAGGACGTTCATCGTCAGACTCAAATGCAAGGCCGGCAGATCCCTTGGCGCATAAACTTGCTCCAATGGCTTTATCGTGATGATTTCCCTGAAGCCAGACTAATCGTCCCGTCTTCGACCGTAATTTCCATCGGGCAGCGCACAGCGCACATGCCGCACATGCTGTAAACAGTTCGCCGGCCTGGGGTGCCCACACCGGAAACGTTTGGTGCCATTATTGAATTCATTAAAGTCTCCTTTCCTAAACTTTTTATAATCTACTTTTTTATAATTCTACTCATAAGTGACGGCTCTGCCCACCTGGGGACAATTCATTAACCTGGCTTTATACCTCCGAAAACTGAATTACAACTTTGATATCATCAGGTTTTCTTTCGAGCGCTTTCATGAAATTCTCAGGTTTTTCACGCCGGGTGATAAGTTTTGCCAGCCAGGTGCGGTCAGCTTTGGCCAGAGTCAGTCCGGCTCTGTACCACTGACGCTTATTTGCATTGACACTTCCAACAATCACATGTATTCCTTAATACTGCAGAGGCTGCCACATCGGCAGTAGCCAGCCTTAGTCATATGTCCGCCGTGACCAACACCTGTAAGACATAAGATCCCGTTTGCCCCTATTTTATTGAATACAATCGGCGATTACCTGGTCCGACACCGGTGCATTCAATAATTGCATCAGGTTCAAATCCAGATCAGCAACTCTTCCTGAATGATATATGGCGCCAAGTTCTCTTACAAGCTCAGGCTTGGATCCTGACTCCATCCGGTCGAGGACATGGACTTCCTCTACTCCCCATATTTTCAGACTCAGGGCAGCAAGCAGTCCTATGGGTCCGGCACCTGTCACCAGAACTCTGTCAGGTTCCCAGAATGAACGGCGGCTAATCATTCCTATCTGCTCCAATGCTTTGGTGACAACAGTTGTAGGCTCCAGCAATACACCTAATATGCCGAGTGAAGGATCTATTTTAATTGCATATTCAGGCTCGATCCTCCAGCGCTCCGACATGTACCCGTGGATCTCTTTAATACCACGTTCAGTATACTGGCCATTCTTGCACATATCCCATTCACCTACTGCACAGTTCGGACAAGGAACCGGGTCAGGACGCCTGACAATACCAACTACCAGATCGCCTTTTTTAAATCCGGTTGAGGTACCGGGATCTAAACGCGGCCCAATGATTCGTGACCCAGAATTAAATGTGACTGTCCCGGAGGGGCCCAGCCGTATTTTCCTTCTGTAATTTCAACATCTGTCCCGCATACCCCTACGGCAATGGCTTCAACAAGTATCGATCCGTCGCGCATATCCGGTTCAGGCATATCCATTAGTCTTGCCGTTCCCGGCTTCTTTGGCTCTACTGTAATTGCTTTCATATTGGTTATTTGATTTATTGATTCTGTTTTTAATTAATAGTCCGAAGTCCGAAGACGGAAGTCCGAAGTCAGTAGTGATTTTGCCAACTGCCAACTGCCAACTGCCTACTTCTTACTTCTTGTTCCCGGCTTCCTTCCTTTTGTCTTTTCCGCAGGCTGAACCTTCCCGGTTTTCGTTCCAAGGGCACCTGCCTTGCTAAACTTAACCGCATCATCCATCGACATAGTGGCAAACAGATGCATTGAACGGGCAATGGTACCTGTCCATCCGGTCTGGTGACTCGCTCCGACACCCGCACCGGTATCGCCATGGAAATATTCATGGAAAAGGATGTAATCCTTCCAGTTGGGATCTTCCTGAAATTTGTGAATATTGCCATACACCGGTCTGTGACCTGATTTATCTTTCAGGAAAATGGAAGAAAGCCGGTTGGATATCTCTTCGGCAACCTGGTAAAGGTTAATCATATTTCCCGACCTTGTCGGGCACTCGATAAGGAAATCATTCCCATAATACTGGTAGTAATTAATAAGTGCCCTCACAATGATCATATTGACCGGCATCCATATCGGACCCCGCCAGTTGGAATTTCCTCCGAACATTCCGCTGTCGGAATCGCCTGGCAGATAGGAGACACTATATTCATTACCGCCAACGTTTAATATATAAGGGTGTTCTCCATGAATCCTTGAAAGGGCCCTTATCCCATACTGACTCAGAAACTCATTCTCATCAAGCATAATGGCTAACACCCTGCGCAAGTTTGTCTCATTCAGTACGGAGGCAAGTAACCTGCCATTTTGCCCCGGCTTTGAAGGATCATGAATAAACGATGTTAGTTCAGGCCGGGTTGAAAGAAATTTCGAAATATTCTGGCCTACCTCGGGATATTTCATCATTTCCCTGTTATAAACAGTAACTGCACATAAGGGCAGAAGTCCCACCATTGAACGGACCTTCAGTCGCTGACTTCCACCGTCAGGCAGGCAGAGAACATCATAAAAGAATCCGTCAGTCTCGTCCCACATCCCTCCATCCTTATCAGCACGTATCATCGATGATGCGATCCACAGGAAATGTTCATACAATTTAGTACTGATACCAACATATGCAGGATTGTTCAATGCAAGCTGTACACTGATCTCCATCATGTTCTGACAAAAAAGAGCCATCCATGCCGTACCGTCTGCCTGCTCAAGGTACCCCCCGGTAGGGAGCGCGGAGCTGCGGTCGAACACCCCTATATTATCGAGCCCCAGGAAACCACCTTCGAAAGCATTATTGCCTGCACGGTCTTTCCTGTTAACCCACCAGTTGAAATTCAGCAGCAGTTTATGGAAAGAGCTTTCAAGCCATTGGATATCCCCTTTGCCGGTGTTTGCCTTTTCAAGGAAATATGTGAATATTGTTGACCATGCATGAACGGGAGGATTGACATCTCCAAAATTCCATTCGTATGCAGGTATCTGGCCGTTGGGATGCTGATAGGTTGAATTCAGCATCAGTTCGAGTTGTCCCTTTCCGAAATCCTCGTCGACCAGTGTAAGGGCGATAACATGAAATGCAAGGTCCCATGCCGCGTACCAGGGATATTCCCATTTATCGGGCATAGAGATAATATCTTCGTTCTTCATGTGGTGCCACTGCGAATTACGGATTGATCGCTGTCCCTTTTTTGAAGGTTCGATACCATGCTCCTTCAGCCATTTGCCGACGTCATAATTGAAATACTGCTTTGACCATAGCATTCCTGCAATAGCCTGGCGCATTACGTTGGCTTCATCAGCGCTCAGCGAAGGAGGAATGACTGTACGCATAAAACTCATCAGCTTCCTTAATCCGTGATTTAAAAACCTTATCAAAATCACTTACAATTGCTGTTTTCTGATTCTTCCCCGGGGTTGCCTTATCAGTATTAATCTTCTTATTAAGCCTCAGATTAAGGATTTTGGATTCACCGCCCTTAATATCAAGAATATAATGGGCAGCGGCTTTTGTCCCGGTTTTTTCAGGATTAACAGCTTCTTTCTGGCCCATGACGATATAATTATTGATACCGTCTTTAACATAAGGAGTCGGATTGGGGACACCGGCAAGCCTTGAGATATTAGTTTCGTTGTTTGTAAACAGCAGATCGTTCGCTCCGTTTGCGCTGAACAGCCATTTTCCAAGGTCCCTGTGTGAAGCTTCTATCACACCGGATTTCTTATCGAAAGTGACCTGTTTCAGTACCGGGATATCTTCTCCCTCATTATTATGCCATGTATTCCGGAACCACAGTGTTGGCAAAAGATGCAGAGGAGGCAGTCTCAGTGCCGCGATTAAAAACAGAAATGCGTATCAGGATGTCTTCGGGTGATTCTTTGGCATATTCCACGAACACATCAAAATAGCGATTTTCATTAAATATGCCTGTATCAAGCAGCTCATATTCAGCCTCATACCTGCTCCTGCGGCGGTTAGTGCCGACAATATCATCATAAGGATAGGCCTTATGGGGATATTTGTACAAATACTTCATGTACGAGTGAGTGGGGGTGGAGTCGAGATAGAAATAGTATTCTTTCACATCTTCTCCATGGTTCCCCTCACTGTTGCTTAACCCGAAAAGCCGCTCTTTAAGGATAGGGTCATTCCCGTTCCACAATGATATTGCAAAGCAGAGAATCTGTTTATCGTCTGAAATGCCGGCAAGTCCGTCCTCACCCCAGCGGTATGCCCGCGAACGTGCCTGGTCGTGGGTTAAATAGTTCCATGCATCGCCGTTTTCGCTGTAATCTTCTCTTACAGTTCCCCACTGGCGTTCGCTAAGATAGGGACCCCACTTTTTCCACGGTTGCCTGTTTTCCCTGGCCTCTTTCAGTCTAGCTTTTTCCATTTTAATTGAATTATTTTGGGATAAATAAAGTCTTAAGTTATTCAGCTTTCTTTTGTTGCTGTATTTTTCAATTCAGCTCTGATTGAGGATACGGCATCAAAATGAGTGAGGTGAATTTTACCTGTAAGGTTATGTGGCAGATGTGAACGATTAAGCCGGTCCATAACAGGACCCTTGACCTCGGAAAGGTGCATTTCAATGCCTGAATCCTTAAGCCTCATATTAATTGCTTCAAGGCTCTCCAGCCCTGAAAAGTCAATGGTATTTACTGCCGGGCATTCAAGAATGACATATTTGACATGCAGGATTTGCTGCAACTGAATCATTGATCAGTGTCTTCCAGGAATCTTACATTCGGGAAATACAGGCTTTCATCAACCCTCAGTGAGAGGATCTCAGGATCGGTAATCACTTCATGGCGTTTGACATTCCTGAAATGTGTGGTTCCGGGGATCTGTCCGACAACAGCTACATGCGGTCTTGAAGTGTTGTAGAGGTGCAGTATTATTGCAAGTGAAACACCTGCAATAAGTCCCAGCTCAACACCTTCGCCAGCGTTACCAGTATTGTGGCAAGCATGGCGGCAAAATCGGTCTTGGAGAATGCCCAGGCTTGCTTCAGGCCGTCGAAATTAACAAGCCACATCACTGCAACAATTATCGTTGCAGCAAGAGTGGCTTTGGGAAGAAAGAAAAGCAGCGGTGTCAGGAAGAGCGTTGCCAGGGCAATGCCAACAGCCGTAAAAGCTCCTGCAGCCGGCGTTTCTGCGCCTGCCTCAAAATTAACAACCGAACGTGCAAACCCGCCTGTTACCGGGAAACCCCCTGAAACAGCAGATCCGATATTCGAAGCTCCAAGAGCAATAAGCTCCTGGTCGGGATCCACCCGCTGACGCTTCTTGGCTGCAAGTGTAAGAGCCACAGAAATGGACTCTACATACCCTACAATTGAAATAAGCAGGGCCGGGACAAGTATCTTCATCCACAGGGCAAAATCAAGGGGTGGCAAGGCTACTTTTGGCAATCCTCCCGGGACTTTACCGACGATTTTTACACCTTTTTCGTCGAGTCCCATAACAGCAGTTATGACAATCGTTAATATTATTGCTATCACAGGACCTATTTTTACCATTATATCGGCAACTTTTGCTCCCATACCAGCTTTAACAAGCAAGGGTTTGAGCCCTTTTCTCACCCAGAAGAGAAATATCAGCGAACCTATCCCTATTGCAGCAGTAGCAAGATGTGTTGAAGTGACAGTGTGCCACAGGGAAACTGCAATATCGAGGAAAGTCTCTCCTTCGGCATGAATTCCAAGTACCGGGCCAAGCTGACCTGCTGCTATCTGAATTCCGGATGCAGTGATAAAACCGGCAATTACCGGGTGACTGAGAAAATTTGCCAGGAAGCCGAGCTTCAGAAATCCCATGGCCAACAGAAGCAAGCCCGATACCATTGCCAGTGCAACTGCAGCTCCGAGGTATTCGGGTGTGCCCTGAGATGCCAGTTTTCCTGCCGCAGCGGCTGTCATAAGGCTGGCTACGGCAACAGGGCCCACTGCAAGAGCCCTTGAAGTGCCGAAGATGGCATACAGAATAAGCGGAGCCATTGATGCATAAAGTCCGATCTCAGCAGGCAGGCCTGCAAGTATGGCGTATGCCAGCGACTGAGGTATGAGCATCATTGTCACGATAAGTGCAACGATGATATCGTTTGAAAAAGTCTTGCTGTTATATTTGGCGCCCCAGTCGAGGATCGGCAGGTACGCTTTCAATACTTTTTTGGTTTTATCGAAAAAGCTTGTTTGAGTCATTAATCTTGATTTAGTTTAAATTCTTTATGTCTAACCCCCAAACCCCCCAAGCCTTGCTCTGCCGAAGCGGCTACGCGAAGGCGAAGGGGGGCTTAATAAAGTGCAGTACTTAAAGTCCCCCCTGGGGGATTTAGGGGTATTTTCTATGTTGTTACAGCCGCCTTGTCACCCGCCTTGCCCATAATAGGGGCAATAATCATACTGAGTATAAAAGACCACAAGGTCCAGATGACTACCATTGCTACCATATTTGGCTTTACATCAGCTATTGTAAGGACACCTATAAGGACCGCAGCTATATTCCTTGTACCCATTCCAAGTGCCATTACAACCTTTTCACCACGGCTAAAGCCAACTGCGGCATAATAGGATATCAGTGCTATCACAACCATTAAAATTGTCATAGAAAGCGTCGCCATACTGCCGGCAGTAGCCCAGATGGGCCTGTAGTAAATAATGATACATAATATAATTGTTAATAACGTTGACAAGCCTGCAAGCTTCTTAACAGGATTGAAGATCTTGTCGGCCACATTTCCTTTAAATGTCTTTAATATGGCTCCAATAAATAAAGGTACGAGCAATGTCAGAAAGAGTGGTTTAAGAAGCGACATCACGCTCAAATCTATCCCCTTGACCAGCATTGGTGCTATAACCGGCATTAGCAAGGATGTGCAGATCGCTGCTACAGGTATGAATGCTCCTGCAAAGGTTATGTCTCCACCCGCTTTTGGCAGAAGCGGAGGGAGAAATGGTGCGCACGGGGCCAGACTACCAATGAACAATACTATTATGTATGAATTATCCAGGGGAAGCACCAGGGTGATCAGATAGGCAATTGCCGGGCCTATAACCCAGCCCAGCATTAACATCAAACCAAGGAACTTCGGATTTCTGACCACCTTAAACATACTGCCCAGGTTAACCTGAAGTCCCATGCTTAAGAGATTCGTAACAGTAAATACCAAAACCACAGGCTGGAATAAAGGCTGACAAAACTGAATGATTGCGTCCATTATAATTATTTTTAAAGTTTACGTGTTAAAATTACCCGCATAATATTATCTGCCTCATGTTACAGTTTTATTTGCTTAATGCACGTATTGTAACTCCTCCCGATATATTCCTGGCTTTGAATCCGTTCAGCAGAAGGATACGTGTGGCATAATATGATCGCTGACCTGAGCGGCAGAATACTGCAATCTCCTTGTCGCGCGGCAGTTCAGAAAGTCTAGATCTCAGCTGAGGAAGTGGAATGTTTAAAGCGCCAGGCACTGATTCAATGGCAATTTCAGGGGGATTGCGGACATCGAGAAGGAAATTATCTCCAAGGGAATCCCAGTGAGCAATGGGCTCATCGCCATTCAGTATATTGGCAGCAATCATGCCCATAAAATTTACGGGATCTTTAGCACTGCCGAACGGAGGAGCATAGCAAAGTTCTGATTCTTCAAGATCATAGACTGTCAATCCGCTTTGTATTGCCATTGCCAGCGAATCTATCCGTTTTGGTACACCATCTTCACCGAGAACCTGTGCCCCAAGAACTTTTCCGTTTGATTTTCTGAAGATGAATTTAGTTACGATCATCTTTGCACCGGGATAATAACCTGCATGAGAATTTGAAAGCATATAGATCTTTTCATAATCTTTATCTCCAAGTTTCTTCAATGTTTTTTCACTTACCCCCGTTTGAGAGATAGCCGCACCAAATATCTTACATATTGAAGTTCCCTGTGTACCACGGAATTTTGATTTTCGTCCTGCAAGAACGTCGGCAGCTAAACGTCCCTGTCTGTTGGCCGGTCCTGCAAGGGGTATCAATGTCCACTGCCCTGTAACAAAGTCCTTAACTTCCACAGCATCACCTACAGCAAGAATGTCCGGATCGGATGTAATCATATGCTCATTAACCCGTATCCCGCCTCTATCTCCTATCTCAATACCGGCCATTTTTGCAAGTTCAGTCTCAGGTTTGACTCCTATTGCCATCACGACCATATCTGCAGGATAAGCTTTCCCTTTTTCTGTAAGAACTTCGAGGCCACCGTTTGCTCCGTTTCTGAATCCTGCAACGCCATCTCCGAGTTCAAGCTTAACATTATGTTTTTTAAGGTAAATCTCAACAACCCTGGCAATTTCAGGATCGAGAGGAGGCATTACCTGGGTTAGTTTTTCGATAAGTGTTACTTCCAGACCGCGTTCAGCCAGATTTTCCACCATCTCCAATCCAATGAAGCCTCCGCCTATGACCACTGCGTTCCTTGGCTTGGAAACCACATCAACGCCTGTAATTGAATTCCCAACAGATCTGTCAATATCCCTGTCTAGCCAGGCACGCATGTTCTTTGCATCAGCAACAGTTCTGACAGAAAATATGCCCGGAAGATCAATTCCAGGAAGAGGGGGACGGATAGGAGCTGCTCCGGGTGAAAGGACAAGCTTATCATATTTTTCTATGGTGACCTCTCCTGTAATGTGATTTTTAAGATCCACCGTCTTCTTTTTTGAATTTACGGCGATCACCTCACAGTTGGTCCTGCAGTCGACCATAAATAAACCCTTGAACATCTGTTCGGTTGCAACCAGCAGACTCGATTCATTTTCGATGGATCCTCCGACATGGTATGGCAATCCGCAGTTTGCATAAGATACGAAAGGTCCGCGTTCAACCATCAGGATCTCGATTTTTTCATCAAGTCTGCGGAGCCTTGCTGCACATGATGCGCCACCGGCTACACCGCCAACGATTATTACTTTCATAATACTCTATGTTATTAATTACTTTATGATTTTTTAACCCAGTCCTCTGCGGGCTGTTGAAAAAGCAAACTTTTTAGGTTCTTATCCTTAGTGTTACTTTGAGTTTTACTTTGTGATCCTTTGTGTTTCAATGAATTATTTTTTACCACAAAGGGACACTAAGGTATGCACAAAGGTACCATAAGTACATTTTCTACAGCCTCGGGCAGGGTGGAGAGTTAACCTATTTCTTTTCAACAAATGGGATCTCGGATAGTACTTGTGCCCTGATAACTGAGAGAATATAGTTTTCCATCTGGTAGAACTGTAGTGCAACAATGCCATCGGTTGCGCTTCTTACCTTTCCGTAATAGGTTGAAATGAGATTATCGGTTTTCTTCTGAAGATCCATAACTTTTTTGGTCCATGCATCTGCCTGTTCGCTTGTCATCGTCTTGTACTTGCTGGCATATTCCTCAAGAAGGGTGATCCTCTGCTTGCCCAGGTCTTTTCTCTGTGTTTCATACTCATCATAAAGCTTCCAGAAAGCATCTTTTTGAGCGTCTGATGGCTTTACAAATTCTGCTACAGCTGCTTTTTTGTCCATCCCGAATGCGGCCTGCATCAGGTCAACCTCTTCTTTATTCGACTGTGCATAGGTAAATGATGCCAATAATGAAGCTGCTACGAGTAAAATGTACTTTTTCATGATTTAAAAATTTTAGTTAAAATTTATTTTAGTTAAAATATTGAGTTCTAACAGTGATGTTGTGATTTTTGTTCCTTTAAAACTAGCATAAAGTTACTTCCATTGAAAGCTGCCTGCAATACTTGGTAATGAGTATTTTTGATCTTGAACAGGATAAACTCACTAATCCTGCAACCATTTTTCATCTAGCCGAACCATCCTTTTCTGTGAAAATAGAAATACATACCTCCCGAAATGATTCCCATTATTATGAGAGCATATATATAACCATACTCATTGGACAATAATGGCATAGATTTGAAATTCATTCCCCATATTCCTGCCATAAAAGTAATCGGCATGAAGATCATTGACAAAACTGTGAGCCTCCCCAGCCTCCGGTTTGTTCTGTCCTGGGCGTGCATATCAATAAGTGATCGCATTACTTCTATGCGGTGCTCCAACCAATCAAGTTTTCTGTCAGCAGATTTAAGATTTGCCACTGCCCATCTGAGGTACTCAATGGAACTTTCCGGGATTTTGGAAGGCCTGTCTGATGAAATAATCGTTTCCATGATTGGTAATTGCCCCTGAACAATAGATTCAAGTGTCAGCAATTCAGATCGTTTACCGGATATTTCTTCTATCTTAACCGAATCTGGTTCGCGTTCCATTTGTTCTTCCAGCGAAAATATAATGTCACTCAATTTAGCAGCTTTTCTAAGGCAGTCCAGCGACAATCCCATCATCAGGGTTGAGATAACACCGGCAATACTGTCATCGGGTAGCAGGTCAATGGAATGTTCAGATGAGATGCTTTTCCTGAAGCGGGCCATTTTACTGCTGCGGATGGTAAGCATAAATCCATTACTGAATAATATGGCAAGGTATTCCATTCTATTTGAATCCTGAACCTCCATCTGAACTGGCATTACCATCAGAGCCTGCGGTTTAAACGGATAGAATCCCGGATGATCACGCGAGTCAAAACAGAATTGTCTGATCATTCCCCTCACTTTTAGTTCGTCCAGTTTTTCTTCCAGTTCACTGGTCTCAGCATCCTGTAAATCAATCCATATCCTTACCTTTTGTTTCCCTATGGCATCAATTGCAAATCCGTATTCGCATGGTTTCAGTTGCGGCCCTTCAGAGATCTGGTAGCTGTTTACTTTCATATTCAGAGTTGCTTATAATGTTATGCCTTAGCCCGGGCCTTTTTTGGGAGATCCTTACCCCACCTGTATTGCCAGATAAGTCCGGCCACATCATAATCGCTTCCGGTACGCGTGGAAACCCCGGTACTCAGGCTTATTTTAATTGACTGGTGAATGCCCAGCGGAATTGCCACTGTCAGTCCTAACCTTGTATTCTTCTGGAGGTCTTGTCCCTCCACGCCATCAACGGTAGTATGTCCGCCCCAGTAGTATGTCCCGTCAACTGCTGCCCATATCCCTTTTTTGAAATTGTAGTTAAAATGTCCCTGAATTGAACCAATTGGAGCCTGCGATCTGGTCTTTCCATTGTAAAAATCATTGTTTACGGTGAAGAACTGAACTCCGCCTGTGATCTCAAGCTGCATTGGTCCGAAAGTCTTTGAAGCCCCCAGTTCAGGTTTAAATGAATACCTGTTTGTCCCCAGATTGACTAGCCTGAGCGGATCGTACTGACCTAAAGGAAGGAAAACCTGCAGACTGCCACCCAGAACAAAGTTTTGTTTGTAATCTTTAAATCCTGATAAAGGCAGCGACGGGGCGCCTATAAAATTAACACTCATCCTTATCCTGGGATCTGCCAGTCCCGACACTTCTCTTGTGACCGTTTGTCCGTCGAACTCTGCAGATCCCGACAACCATCCATAAGGAAGTATCGCATCGATCTTGCCCGACATGGGACCCACTTTAATTGATCGTGCCCATGCAAACACAGTTCCGTGAATATGTATGTCGGCATTCTCGAGTGGGATTGTAGGGTCAAAAACCACCCCTCCCTGGGAATAGTTGTACCCTGCCAGTATAAAATTCAATCCGCGTGGTATGTTTGTATATGCACGTGGCTCAAGATCCTGTGAATATGCAGAGGATAACTTCCATAGAAAAAAAACAGTGGTTATCAGAAAAAGCCGCTTATTCCGCCAGTTTTTATGCATATGTTAAAATTACCTCTTTTTATTAATCATCCAAATCGGGATTATAAAGTGAGCCCAGAATACCCTTATTAATACCCAGCTTGATATTGATCCGATAAATATTATCTGAATATTTCAGACCACTTTCTTTATCTGGTTGTGTAAATTGTGCATGGTATATGAATTCAATTCTGATTGGCAATGATTTCATGACATAGCCAATTCCTCCCCGGATACGCATCGGATCGACCAGATTTTTATCGAACCGGAAGTATGGCTCTATATCTGCAAGGCCATATACACTACGAGGCTGAAAAGCTTTTTCTCTTCTGGTGAAAGGGAGTTCAATCCCGAATCGAACGCGCAGACGGCCGTAATTATTCCAGTCTGATGTTTCACGATCCTGCAATGCACGGTATTCAAAGCGCGTAAAATTATAGATGTTCCATTTCAGCTTATTGGGCAGAAAAAGCTTGGCCCCGGCAAACGGGCGAAGCTCAAGCTGGTCGGATTTTTCTTCATTATTGGTATAGGCACCTATAAGACCGCCCCAGATCTGTATCCATGCTTTTGGTGTGTAGGTAGCACATGGCCAGCCGAGATAATACACCTGGTAATTCTTTTCGGGATTCCATACATAGCCCAGGTATCCGAACCCGCCAATTTTATCGGTTACCTTATGGCTGGGGAAAAGGGTAATTCTGTATTCATTTCCAATATCTTCCTGGGCCATTAAACGTAACGAACTGAATGCAAAAATGATCAAAAAAAACAGAGGAGCAGTTTTGGAGTTCTTCATTTACAATGTATAATGCGTGTATATCTGTACTTTTTTCTGCCAGGTGTGCGGCGTGCGGCGTGCGGTTTGCGGACTGACTTCGCTACTTTTTCGGAAAAACAAAAATCACTGCTGCCCTTACACCGAAAGCAGACATACCGCCTTCCGGCGCAGCCACGTGTATGCGCGGTCCGACCTGAAGTTGCACAAGCTGATTCCCGAATTTCGTAAGCCCCCCGGCCATAACATTAATGAATGCATTTGTCGTACTGGCTTCCCAGTTTTGTGTCAGTTCAGCATTGACAGTCAGACCTGCTGCACTTTTCCAGTTATAGGTTAAAAAGGGCTGCAGGTACATCTGGTTTACATCGGCTCTCTCCGCATCTCCTGCCACCGACCATATCTGATTCATCAGAAGACCGTAAGTCCAGCCGTTCTTCTGTTGCAGGACAATTACTGTCGGACCTACGCCAAATTTTTTGGTACCCAGAAAATCATCGGTGGCGGTAGGAACTAAACATGCGCCTCCCACACCCCATACAAAACCATTTTTCACTACGGCGTTTGAAATCCATCCGCTTACCAGGGCATCCGACAGCCCGATTTCATGTGCGTCCATGCCGGAAATGTCATATTGAGCGATAACGGGCACAATATACCGTGTGATCAGGCTGTATTTTGCAGTGAGGCTGAAAGGAACAATGGGTTGAAAGTTCAGGGTATTTCTCGAACCGTTATAGTCCCCTATGCCAATATCGGTATTATTCTGAAATGGCACGCTGATCAGCGCCCCGATGGGATTTGCCAGTTTCTTGGCAATCGCTGCAGCATCATCTGCTGCCGGCTTTTGTTCCTCCTGTGCCAACGCCGAAAAAGCATATAAAACACTGATCAGAAACAAGCTGGAAAATCTTGTTAGTTTCATTTTCATTTAATTATTAATATTTCGGATTGTTTCAGAAACTGATTCGGAAGTAAATAAATATGACATTGTTTTCTAATTTAAGTACGATATAATTTGTCGTTTTAAAGTGTTTTTTGTATTTAGTTTTTTATTAGCAGAGTACGACAGAAACAGCCAGCCCGCCTTCTGAGGTTTCTTTATATTTAGTGTTCATATCTTTAGCTGTCCGGGCCATAGCGAAAATTGTAGTATCAAGATCGACCCTGCGCTGCTCCGGTATTTCTTCACTGGCTATGCAAAATGCTGTCCACGCCTTAACTGCTCCATAAGCACAGCGTTCAATGCAAGGAATCTGGACACATCCTGCAACCGGGTCGCATGTCATGCCCAGGTGATGCTCCAGTGCAGACTCGGCAGCATTAGCGACGATTTTGGGTCCGCAGCCCATTGCCTGCGCTATCATTGCGGCACCCATAGCAGAACCGACACCGACTTCTGCCTGGCAGCCGCCTTCAGCGCCCGATAATGTAGCATTGTGTGACTCGTCCTGAAAAAAGTTTACAGATTAATAATTAAATACTGATATCAATTTACATTTTTTAGTTAATCCTGATATTGGTTTACAATAGTAGGATTTATTTTGTAATAATTTTTCCATAATCTTTCTGTTTGGATCTTTTGTTCATGAACCTGAGAAGGATATAAATTACCGATACTCATATGTGGTCTGTCTTCATTGTAAAGACCTATAGCTCTTGCTAATACCTTTTTTGATTCTATCATTGAGGTTACCGGACTATCATTCAGATATTCATCCTTAAGTATACCATTTAATCTTTCAGCTAATGCATTCTCCAACGGATCTCCGTTTTCAGTCATGCTAATTTGGATGTTATTATCCTTCAATAATTTTACGTATTCAAAGGAACAATACTGAACCCCACGGTCAGAATGATGGATGAGCTGAAAATGACCGTCTGGCTCCATAAATAAGCCAGAAAGGGCCATTTTCAAAGCCTGTACGCTCTCGATGGCCTCCAAGGTCTCGGCTACATGATATCCTACAACTTTATGAGAGTAAGCATCGGTAATGAGGCTAATATATACATGACCTCCGATGATTTTCCAAAATGTGATATCACTTACCCAAAGCTGGTTTGGTCCTGTTGGGACAAAACCTCTTATTAGATTTGGGTATTTCCTGAGCCAGTGAGAAGATTGTGTTGTTTGTATTCGTCTTTTCCTCTTTCTTACAAGCAAATAATTCGATGATAATAAATCAAACAAAGCATCTCTACCCATCTTTATTTGATGTTCTAACATGAAGGGATGTAGCTTTTCATATATTTTTCGAGTCCCCATTCTTTTATGATCTTTACGGATTTCCAGAACCTCCTTCAATAAAATATCTTCCTCAATACTTGTCTCAGCTCCTTTCCATCCGTTTTGATAATATGCCTGCCTTGTAATCCCAAACCAACCACATAATTTGGCTAATCTTATGCGTGGAAAATTACTTTTCATTTCTTCAATGGCTTGGTATTGAGCTTTTTTCTGATTGATATTTTAAGTTCCTTTTCAGCTATATCAACCATAGTATAGAAGGCAAGAGCTTTCATCTCAGCATCTTTCAACTGATCTTCTAACTCAGAAATTCTTGTCTTCAATTGAAAGATTTCAATAGGTTCTTCAGGTGTCTTGAGAGTGGATTTCTTTTTCGGCATCAAACTAACATTTTCATCAAAAGTAAATCTTCTGCTTGAAAGTTCTTTAGTATAACCTAACTGGCGCATCCATTTTAAAAGATTGCCATGCTCTTCAACATGTCCTGTATACCTCTCCCAAATTTCACGCTTTGAACATCGTGATTTTAAGAACTCTCTTATTATTTGATGACGCTCAGCTGTTGTGAATGAATTCTTACTTTTAAATCCTGGAATAACTTTACTTCTTTTGTCCATTTTACACTTTTTTGTGTAAACCTATTTTAGGACAAGACAAATGGTACTTTTGCGGCTCGCCGCTTCTTTCCCTCTGTCTCTCAGCTAAATACCTGTCATCCCGATGCGAAGCGAGGGATCCCCATCTCCTTTCAGCATTTAGCTTATTTGCAGATGTGATGAAAGATTAGAACCCCCCAAGGTTGACTTTCTAAATCACTGGATTTCAATAAGTCCCACTTGGGGGATTTAGGGGTGTCACAGTGAAAATTGACTTTTTCAACAGACCGAATTCCGAAATATAATAAGTCGTTTACTACAAAATGTCAAAGAACCTGAAACCAGGTTTGTCGATCAACCAGGTTATGTTGTTATTATCGTTTCCTCTTCATGCTTTCTACAGAATCCTGAAATACTTCCCAGCTCAATTCAGATCCTGCTTTCATATCCTCCCAGGCATTTCCGGATGCTTCTTTAATTTTTGAAACTTTATTCTGCAACACTTCTTTTTTTAAAAACAGGTCTTGTATCTGTTGATGGTAATCAGCTTTTACCTCTTCGATTGCCATGTCCGCAATCTTTTCCAGCTCCTTTATCTCATTCTCCAGTTCTTTAAGTCTGGTCACCATCTTATCAATATACTCTCTTCGATTTTCCATTACCCGGCTTTTTTGCTTGAAAGGCATAAAAAAGTAATACAATTTAAGACTATCTTAAACTAAGTCTAATCCTCAATCAAAGGTATCCCCTAAACAAAATGACAGCAATACTGATGAATCCGTATTTTTTTTAACTTTGAAACATTATGTCATTCTATTTTTGTGAATAATCTAACAGCCAAATACGAGGATTACAGCCTGTTCTTTAAGTTTTTTACAACTTTTTCCGGGAGTGGTTTCAAAGGTATTGCTAAGGACGATCCGGTGTTGGACGAGCTTGATGGTTATATGGACCTGAACAATCAGCTTTTTTACATCTCTGATGTTGTATTACTGGATATAAAATTCATAAGCAAAGGAGTTAAAAGAATGTTTGGAATGGAACAGGATCAGGTTTCTCCCGGGTTTTTCCTTACTACCACTCATTCAGAGGATTTGAAGAGACATCACCTTGCCAGGGCAAAGTTACTCAGTGTCGCTCAGGAGATTTATATTCAGAAAAGTGGCACATGTATCATTTCATCTAATTTCAGGGGAAGAAATCCGGAAGGGAGTGGTTTTACTAACTATCTTTATCAGTGTTTTCTTTTTTACAGTAAAATTCCTTACGAATCTACTTTCCTTATACTAGTGATTACAGATATTTCCGGATTTGAGAAAATCCATAAAGGATTTCATTATTACATTGGTAACGACCCAAAAGTCTTCAGATTCCCGGATGAGAAACTCCTGTCGACAGGGAGTATTTTTTCCCACAGTGAATTCAGCATCATTGAACTTATTGAGCAAGGGCTAAGCACCAAAGAGATTGCTGATAAGCTTTTCAGGAGTCCGCTTACGATCAATACACATCGTTCGAATATCATTAAGAAAGCTGGGAAATCCTCTATAAATGAAGTAGTCCGTGATCTGAAAGCAAAGGGGTTGCTGTAGAGATCCCTCTCTAGCTCGGTTTCGGACTAGCATGTTCTTCCAGGAACATCAGACCAATCCAGTCCCACAACAAGAACACTGTCATCCCGAATGAAGCGCAGCGTAATGAGGGATCTCCCTCTGCATGCACTGCTGCTGGTCAGGTCGTCACCAATGGAACATTATTAGTCTGAAGCCACCGAAGCAGGGATCTCCCTCGCAGGCCATCTTCTTCTAATCTTCTGGTTTATTATTCAGAAAGAAAATCGCGCAGATGTACCTGTTTTACTCCTTTAAAACCAGACCCTGCAGAAACCTCATCCATTGAAATAACAAATTTTGGATAGTGGTCGTCAATTGACATCAGATTGCCAAATTCCCGATCAATAGTCTTCTGATCGAAGAGCATATATGTTACCTGGAAGTATATTCTTTCTCCGTTTAATTCAGCCATAAAATCAATCTCTTTATTCCCGAGCTTTCCTACAAATACATTATAGTTTTTTCTTCTGAGATGCAGGTAAACTACATTCTCCATCAGCTTGTTTACATCGTTCCTGTATTCAAACGATCTTATCGCGTTACGCAACCCAAGGTCCTCGAAATAGTATTTATCACCCACTTCAAATATTTTCATGCCATTTATTTCTGCCCGTTGAACTCTGTGAAGATAATAGGCATTTGTCAGAGCATGAAGGTAGTTTAAAACTGTTTGTGTGGGCATGTTTTGTTGTTGTGATTTAAGGTATTTGCTGATATTCAGAGCTGATAAAACACTTCCGGTATTATCAGCCAGGAAAGCTGTCAGGTTCTCCAGGAAGAATACATTTCTTATGTTTTCTCTGGCAACTACATCTTTCAGCAGGATTGTTGAATTTACATTTTTAAGATACTCAAATGCTACATTCTGATCCAATCCTGTATGCATCAGGTATGGCATTCCTCCGAACTTCAGATATTTAACCAGACTTTCACCGGTGTTCTTCAGGCTATGAAATTCAAGAAATTCAGAAAAACTTAAAGTATAGACAGGGAATTGAATGTATCGTCCTGAAAGTGAGGTGGCCAATTCTCCTGAAAGCATCTGCGCATTACTCCCGGTACAATAAATATCGCATTTTGACTCGGTAAGAAGGCTTCGTAAACAGAGTTCAAACGACTTCACTTCCTGAATTTCATCAATCAACAGGAAGTTCTCTTTTCCTTTAACAAGTTTTTTTTCTATATATTGAAATAGAGCAGTATGGGTCCGGATTGCATCAAACTCGTGCAACTCAATATTGATATAGATAATATTACAATCAGGATAAATATTCTTTATCTCATCAATCAATTGAAGTAAAATGTAGCTTTTACCTACCCTTCTCTGGCCGGTTATCACTTTTATGATTTCCTTGCCTATGAAAGGCTTAATTCTATCAAGATAAACAGGACGCTTAATGTATTTTGCTTTCATATTTCATCTGTTATAAGTGAAACATTAAGCAAATATACAATATATATCTATTATATCGTATATATTAATATATTAGTCATACTATTTATTGTATAATTGAAATATTCAAATACTTATCAGAAAATGGGGCAAACATGCTATCAATGAAGCACATGATCTGAAAGCGATGGTGTAACACAGTGGAGATCCCTCGCTGGCGCTCGGGATGACAGCGCTCATTGTAGTGAACGGGGGGAAGAGTAGGAGATTCGCCACTGGCGAATCTCCTACTCTTCCCCCGACAATTAAAAGCCAGGTGTCATCCCGAACGGAGCGCAGCGTAGTGAGAGATCTCCCTCAACAGTCCGATAAACAATAAAGAACAGCATCACCTCACTCTTTTATGTGAATGCGTAGTGAGGGATCACCGTCATTAATAACCGGGCTATTCTAAGGTTATGACAGGAATTCAAAAAACCTCAAAATTAGCCTGGCAGGTTATTTAAGAAATTTAAAATTCTAAGTAATTTAGGGAATGAAATATAGAAACAATATTAAGGAAGTACGATGCAAATTCATTTGTACTATGTTTATATTTTGACAAATACTCACCATACTGTTCTATATACCGGAGTTACAAATGATTTAGAGAGAAGTTGTGTTGAGCATAGTGGAAAGAACTATACAATGATGGGAAAAAAGAAATTCCTTTCAAACCAAAAGAACTATTACAATGAAAATTCAATAAATGCTAATGTAGATCCCTCACTGACTACACAATTCTGCAAAACTTACAATTCTTTCTGCCTGTTTTTCCAATAATGCATTCAGCTCCCTGCCTGTTCTGATCCTTCTGGCAACAATTTCCAGCAGGCCCTTCCTGAAACTTCTGATAGTATATTTGAAGTTATTATTATCTAACAATTCGCACATTATTATATGATCTGTCATATCATCACTCTCCTGCTTGCATTCATGGATAAAGCCATAAAGAACTTTTACTCCGTTCACAACATCCTGTGATGTCCACTGGATTTCACCATAACCTCCAAATTCATTGTGCCATAAATGGACCCACCGCCTGGTATCGGTGCGCCAGCCTGAAATGGCAACCTGCCTGGTGTCGTCGAGGATTCCTCCGCCGGGCGGAGCTGTCAAACCGGTTTCTGTACCCAGGGATGAGTATTTTCCGCTTAGCTCCGGCCAGTTGAAAACAACCTCGCGCTTAAAGTCTCCGTTTCTGGTAATGATACCCGACCAGCTTCCTCCAAAAAAATCACGGAATAGGTTTGCTGTTAACTCAGACATAATAGTTTATATTACCAAAATTCAGGAACCTAATTTTAGATATCTTATACAAAATCTTCCTTTAGATCAAAGGTCATTAAGATAATGATTGGGAACAATACTTAAATATCAGTATATTTACTACCTTATATTTAGGCAATTTTTTATCATGATTATTTAAATTTATGTCTGTCACTTATAGTTATAGTATCTTTTTTGATTTTATTGAATCATACCTTCCTTCCGGATTCCTGAAAATCGGGACTGAAGATCCGATAATACAGCGACTGAACCTTTTGATGGATGAAAATGATCAGTTCATTACTGTCGCTGATCTGGCGAAGATTAAGTTTCTGTATGTCAGTGAAGGGATAAGGCCTATGATAGGAGTAGAGCCTTCCCAGCTTAATCCCTCTCATTTTGTTGAAGCTACGCATCCTGATGATTTAAGCAGATTTGGTCTTCTTAGGGCGCAGACATTCGTTGTTGAGAAGGAGGTTCTGGAAACAAAAAAAGGAAGTATGCTGGTTTCATTTACAATCAGGATACGCAATACAGAGGGAATCTATTTTAATTGTCTCTGTCAGGCTTATTTTTTCTTTTCTCAGATCCCTCACGATGCAGTCTATCTTTTACAGGTAATCAGTAATGTTGACAGATTCGAAAAGAAAAAACATGGTTTTCATCATTACAAAGGGAAAGACTTGTCTTACTTCAGATATCCGGATAATGAGCTGTTGAAGATTGGGCCTGATTTCTCGGCAAGGGAGCTGGAAATCATAAAAATGATAGAATCGGGCATGAACAGCAAACAAATAGCAGATAAATTATTCATAAGCCTTAATACCGTTAACACACATCGCAGAAATATCCTGCAGCGAAGCGGTAAAAACAATATCTCCAACCTTATCTATGAGCTTAATGAGCAGGGATTGATTTAGAAGTTTAATTCATTCTACCTGCCAATAAACAAGAATCCGCAGGACCCATAAAATAAAGTCCTGAGCATTCGAAATCTAAAACCCCTCTACTCTAACCTTATTTTGCTGACCAGCTCTTTCTGATAATCATAAAGGCGCATCAGGAAGTAAAGAAATAGATTTTGTAACTGTTTTTCAACAAGTTCAATGTCCCTTAAAAACAGGCTTCCGCTTTTCGTTCCATGCATTGGTGCCTTCAACTCTGTCTTCAGTCCCTGTAAGACGGTTGTAGGCTTCAACTTCGTAGCGAAGCGCGGATCGGACATCCATCTGAAGCCCTTCATGGATAGCTTTTTTAGCCTGTCGGACTGCAAGCGGTGCATTACCGGCTATGGTTTCGGCCGTAGAAATAACTGCAGGCATCAATTCAGCTGCGGTGCAAACGCGATTAAAAATGCCCCAATCAAGTGCTTCTCTGGCTCCAAAAGCGCCCCCGGCCAGTATAATCTCATTTGCACGGCGTTCGCCAACAATGCGGGGCAATGTTGTTGTTCCGCCAACACCGGGGAGAATACCAATCATCACTTCAGGAAACCATAGTTTTGCCGTATCAACACCATAAGCAAAATCTGCGGCCAGGATCATTTCCAGTCCACCTCCAAAAGCTTTCCCATTGACCGCAGCAATAACCGGAACAGGGCATTCCATCATTGTCCAGAGGGCTTGTTCAAAGATCTCGTGCTGATGACGCCAGTCATATTCCGACATCCCTTTTCGTTGCTTCATATCACCTCCCCCGCAAAATGCCTCTTCACCGGCACCAGTCAGGATGACACAACGAAGACCTTCATGGTTACGCACAAAGTCAGTCCACACGTCGAGCAGTTCTATTCCCATATCAGTGTTGACAGCGTTATCCATTTCGGGTCGGTTCAGTGTTACAATAACCAATCCGTTGTCCCTCCTTTCGACAAGCAGAGTTGAAAAACTGGTCAGACCAGACTCTTGTTTCATTGAAATACAATTAATTATCTTTTAATTCACAATACAGATCTCCGGGCGCGCAGCACATGCGGGGTGATGTTTTTCCGGCATCAGGATTCTCAGTATAAATTACATCAACAGCTTTCCGCAAAGGAACCCTATGGTATTGTTCAGCAGGATAGCCGATTACAGTTGTTCCGAAAGGAACATAGCCCTCAGGTATTTCCAGTAGTTCTATTAATGGAGGATAGCCCTGGGCAGCTGTATTAATACTTCCGGTAAAAGTTGTTCCCAAACCCAGTCCTGTAGCTGCAAGTTGTATCTGGCTAATGGCAATCATTGCCGCAGGTGGGGCTGTCCGTTCATCTTTTGGCGCGCATGCAACTATAATGCATGGAGCTCCCCTTGAAATAGGATCCTGTCCCAGATCCCATGGTCCGACAAACAGGTCGAGTTTGGCCTCCTTGTAAAGTGCCGGATTTTTTTCCTTTACCAGGACCATCCAGTCAACGGTCATCTGGGCTATTTTATGAACCTTTTCAGCATCATTTACAACAATCCACTTAATAACCTGCCGGTTTGCCCCGTTTGGCGCATACCGGGCAACATCAAGCAGTTGCATTATTTTATCTTTTGCAATCCGCTTATTGATATAGCCTCTTACTGATCGTCTGGATACCAGGAACTGCTTAACCCTTTCATATTTTGGAATAAGATGGATATCAATGGGTTCGCATTCCTCGGGACTCATAGCCCTTTGGTGCATTGCTCCGGTAGGACATATTGCCACACAATGGCCACAATCAATGCATAAATCCCACGCATTTTCAATGGGCACAGGGAAATCCTTTTTTGTAATCAAACCACCGGGACAAGCTCTTATGCAGCTTCCGCAGTTAATACACAAACTCTCATCAGCCTTTATGATTGTTTCCAATTTGTATATGGTTATCATCTTTTTTCATTATATAGTTTGAAAGAAAGAAAAGGCGACAAACCAAAGAAATTTTAAGTTTGCCGCCCATTGTCCTCAAAATTATTAACTAAATTTTGATCGAAGCTTACCCGCATTTACCCTATACGACCTCCTGATTCCAATGATCCGGCTGCTGTGGGAAGCTTTGAAGTTGTACGCTTCTTCCATTCAATTTCAAGTAATTCCCTTGCGGCTTTTTCAATAAACTCAGGTGCAGCCCACTTCTCAACATCGAAATGGTTCTTGATGTAACCGTGACTATGCATAAAGTCAATACCGATCTGAACAGATACCAGATTCTTTGGTGAGAGGTTGGGTACAAGGTCGATGGGCTTTATGCCTTCATAGGTATGTGCAACATCACGGTAAAAGGTCTGCTTATCAAGGATAGCAGCCGCAGCACGTTTATGTTCATTAGCCCAGCGCCCTACCTTGATCATACCTTTCATAAAGGTTACTGCAAGTTCAGGATGTTTTTCTGCCATTTCCACTGTGCAGGTTATCGCAGCAGGAATATTTGCCACCTGCAGAGTCCAGTCGGGATATTTTGAAAGGTCTTCAATTGACTTGAACTTCCCAGTCTCCTCAGAAAGAACAGAGAGCGGGCCGCTTTGCGAGTACATTGCATCTATTACACCCTTCTCCAGGGCTGTTTCAAGCGGACGGAATGCCAGATCGTGTTTGTGATCGCGACGAAGCCAAAGTTCTGATGGATTTTCCATCTCAGGTCCCATCATTTCTGGATTATCATACCAGTCATCAGGATATGGGAATTCAACAATCTCCACATCTTTCCTTGTCATCCCGTTCATTCTGAGCATAAGCTCAATTCCCTGCTCTTCCTGTATGCCCCACCAGTCGGTTTTGATCTTATTCTGGCTTCTTGAAAGTCCGATTTTTTTGCCTTTAAGATCAGCCATGCGGTAGATATCATCCCGTGAGCGTACCATCATTACACCTCCTTCAAACGGGGCATGAGTAACACCTAAAAGAACTGTTCTTCGTATATCGGCATTAACATGGATTGGGGGAAACAGACCACCGAAGCGGATGATGTTATCCATATTATGAATATAGTGCGGATACCAGTCATTCTCCTTGCGGGCGCGGAGATAAAGATACTGAACGCCAATCTTTTTATATTCTTCCTTGGTCCAGCCAAGTTCCTGGTCAACATTACTTGCCGAAATCAGCGGGCAGTTAGTATAGTAAACTTCCTTCCAGTTAAGAGGTACAGTTTTTAGTTTCCCTGCTTTTTTTGCCTCTGCAATAATCTTCTCCATGTCAGGAGCTGTTCTTTTTGTCTCGTTAGCCATTGTAATTTGATTATTAGATTATTAATAGTTGAAAAAATGCTTTTCACGGATTTACAAAATCAAAATTACACCGGATTAGTACCTCATACAATACTAGATTATGAGTATTTTTTCTTAAGTTTTAGTAATTTAGCCTGTTAAAATATTGAACTCTGTTTATGCCACAAATCCGTAAGGACTACGATCTGTTTTTTAGGTTCATAGAAACTTATACACCTTCAGGTTTTCAGGGAATTGACCTGAACGATCGGTTGATTTCAGAGCTCGAGGAGATGATGAAGGATAATGATCAGTTTTTCTATATCGCCGACATTATACAGATGAAAGTCCTGTTTACAAGCAGCCTCAGTCTTCAGATCATTGGAATTGATCCTGAGGAAGTCACCCCGTATCATTTCATGGAAGGAGCACATAAAGATGATATTCATAGGCTTAATCTGGGAAGAGCAAAGATCATTAGAATGGCTCAGGAACTTTTTATTGCCAGGAAGGGATGCGGGCTTCTGACAACCAATTACAGGTTTAGAAATCCTTCAGGAGGATATTCAGATATTCTTGTTCAGGCATATATTTATTATACCGAAATTCCATATAGTACAGTATTTTTTCTTAAAGTTCATACCAATATCGACTGGCATAAAAAAATCAGACATGGATACCATTACTATATAGGTACTGATCTTTCATGGTTCAGGTATCCCGATGATGATATGCTGATGAAAGGTAATGTATTCTCTGACAGAGAATTTGAGATAATCAGGCTTATTGAATCAGGATTAAACACTGATGAGATAGGAAATAAGTTAATTATCAGTCCCAATACAGTCAATACTCACAGGAGGAACATCCTGGAGAAGTCAGGCAAGAAGTCGGTTGCTGAGCTGATTTACGAGCTCAAGGAACGGGGATTGCTCTGAAAGATTTTAATACTGTTTGTGTGGGCATGCTCTGTTGTTGTGATTTCAGGTATTTAATGAATAATTCTATTATATATTACATGTTCCTAATTTTGTCTAACTGTTTATTTCCCTCGCCATCTTCTGCACCTTATTCCTGTACCATTTCCGGATATTTAATTGGCTCTGAATCAGGCTCTCTCCAGTAATAGGAAAGGGCGCAAATTCAAAGTGCTGAAATACAAATTTTTGTGTTCTTTGCGTAGATTCTTTGCGATTTCTGGATTTTACTTTAAAGACAGCCTCTTAATATTTTCAACGGCATCTTTCCAACTGATAACATTACAATCTGATCGTATCTGATTCTCCAGACCGCCATATATGAGAAAAGAATTTTCAGGGTTAACATTCCCGGAAAGTTTTTGAAAAAATCTGATCCCCTTCAGCCAGTCACCAGTAAAAGTGGTGCCAGATTTAATTTCAACAGAGATCAATTTCTGACCGGATTCAATCAGGCAATCAATTTCATTCCCTGAATTATCTCTCCAGAAATAAAGCGATGGTTTCTGTCCCGCATTGTAAAAAGCTTTTGCCAGTTCTGAAATTATCAGGTTTTCAAACAGGGCGCCATTCATAAAATGAATATTCACCTCATCACTTCCCCTGATTCCAAGCAGATTACATGCCAGTCCGGTATCATAAAAATAAAGTTTTGAGGTTTTGATTATTCGTTTATTATAGTTAGAGAACCACGGTTGTAATCTGAAAACAATAAAGCTGGACTCAAGAACAGAGAGCCATTTCTGAACTGTATGGTAGCTTATTCCCAGTTCATTGCCAATCTGACTGAAATTCACCAGTTGACCGATCCTTCCTGCACATATCCTTACAAATCTTTGAAACTGAATCAGATCTCCAATATTCAAAATTGACCTTACATCTCTCTCAATATAGCTTACAAGATAATCATCAAGCCATCTTACAGGGTTTAAATCGTGATCATATATTCTCGGATAAAAACCCTTGAATACATAGTCTTTATAATACTTTAATTCGAAAGTGGTGTTTTTCAGTTCCTCCATTGAAAAAGGAAAAAGGTGAAGTATTGCTGATCTGCCCGCCAGAGACTGTGATATTCTTTCGAGTAACAGAAAATTCTGAGAGCCTGTCAATAAAAATTTTCTGTTGCCGATCCCGCTATCAGTTATCACCTGTACCCATGAAAAAATATCTGGAACATTCTGAACTTCATCAATAATGAGGTTTCCTTTGTATATTTCAAAAAACAATCGTGGATCAGTAAGAGCAATCTCCTTCTTATCTGTTTCCTCCAGATTCAGATAGGTAAAATCGCCGAAACATTTCTTAACTAATGTCGTCTTCCCCGATTGCCTTGGACCAGTAAGTGTTATTACAGGCATTTTTTTGATTACACTGGTCAGTATTTCAGATAGATGCCTATTAATCATGCTAATTAGAAATTAAAGTTCTAATTAGCAAAATTAAAGTTTGTCAGATTAAAATACAAGTATTTGCATAGATATTTAATAATTCCACTTTACCCCAAATTTAGAATGTCATCCTTCATCCGCCGGCTGGCGGATGAAGGATCTCCCTGTTGGTGTATAAATTTATGGTGTAAATTTTTTAGGAATTCTGATTACCACCGGGGAGATCCCTCGCTGGCACAGAGGCGGGATGACATATTCTTTCAGGAACATCAGACCAATCCAGTTCTGCATTAAAATAAATTGGTGTAACACCGGGGAGATCCCTCGTCCCGCTATTGCGGGACTCGGGATGACACTGCACATATTTAAGA
This sequence comes from uncultured Bacteroidales bacterium, assembly GCA_963702415.1. GTDB lineage: Bacteria > Bacteroidota > Bacteroidia > Bacteroidales > VadinHA17 > LD21. The sequence goes on from CAVPCP010000013.1 coordinate 269,328, forward strand.
GTGGAGGAGGAAATGGGGAGATTTGCCTGGGGCAAATCTCCCCATTTCCTCCCCCAGTCCCACAACAAGAACACTGTCAATTCCGAATGGAGCGCAGCGGAATGAGGGATCTCCCTCTTTTATAACAGTATTGGTTTCATACACAGTACTATACAAGACTCCGCAGAACCCAAAATTTCTTTTGCGCCTGCGGATTCAGTCAGGCCCTATGTTTTTACAAACATAGCACTTAACTTAATAATCAAAGCGTAATGTTCTGGATTCAATCTCCGCCAAGTTTCTGATTTTTACTTCAATAATTAAGTAACACTTAATTATTGAAGTAAAAAGTGTTATCTTTGTGCCAAAATTAATGGAATATGGCAAAGCATCCTGCAATCTTTTTAGATAGCGACGGGACTATTATAGAAGACAACGGCTATATTAATAAAACTTCAGATGTAATCTTTTATCCGCATATATTTGAAGCACTCGTACTATTACAAAAGCATTTTTTGTTATTTATAATTACCAATCAATCTGGAATATCAAAGGGTTTAATCTCAGAACCGGAGGTGCAGGGTGTTAATAAATATATTACTGAAACCCTGAAAGCAAAAGGGATTATAATTTTCGACACTTTCTGTTGTCCTCATAAAAACGAAGACAATTGTAATTGCAATAAAACCAAGTTAATAGACGAATTTAACAACTTACGACAATGAGTAAAGTGATTATTATTATGGGGTCGAAAGCCGACCTCGACTGGGCTAAACAAATTACAAAGGTGCTTGATGGTTTTGGTATAGAAAATATAACCAGAATAGCCTCGGCACACAAAGTTCCGCTTAAATGCTATGAACTTATCAAGCACTACGAAAAAGAGAACGTGGTGTTTATAACAATAGCAGGAATGAGCAATGCCCTAAGTGGGTTTACCGATGCACAAACCCATTGTCCTGTGATTGCCTGTCCTCCATATAGTGACAAATTTGGAGGTGCTGACCTGTTTTCGAGTGTTCGGATGCCTTCAGGTGTTGCTCCACTTACCATTCTTAGTCCGGAAAACGCAGGATTGGCTTCTGCCAAAATAATTGGATTATCTGATCCTGAAATAAAAAAGAGAGTAATTGATTTTCAGGAGAAGAAAAGAACAGAATCAGAGGCAGCAGACGTTGAACTGGTAAATGGTAAATAAAGATATTCAGACTGCTGCCCGGATTATTAACAACGGCGGACTCGTAGCATTTCCGACAGAAACAGTTTACGGATTAGGTGCAAATGCACTTAATCCGGTTACTTTTGCAAAAATATTTGCATTAAAAGAAAGGCCCTCATTCGATCCGCTGATAGTTCATATTGCCTCGTCAGACGATCTAAAATTACTTACCAACCAGCCAACGGACCTGGTTTTGAAATTAGCCGATAAGTTTTGGCCTGGACCGTTAACAATTATTTTACTTAAAAGCAGTATTATTCCTGATATTGTTACATCGGGCCTGCCTGCAGTGGGCCTCAGGATGCCCGATAATGAAATTGCATTGAACCTGATCAGAACGTCAAAATGTCCGATTATATATTGAACCTGTTATTGAATCAGGGTTGGGCATAGCAATAATGGACAGGATAAAGAAATCTGTATTTAAACATTAATCAATAAAATAGCAATGTGGGTACACACTAAGGAGAGCCAGAGTAAAATATCCCCCCTACAGGCACTTGAATATCTGAAAGAGGGTAACATAAGGTTTCTGAATAATCTGAAAATGGACAGGAATCTTCTGAAACAGGTAAATCAAACCTCAGAGGGCCAATTTCCTTTTGCAGCCATTTTAAGTTGTATCGATTCAAGAACATCGGCTGAACTTATTTTCGACCAGGGTTTAGGCGATATATTTAGCATCAGAATTGCCGGGAATATACTAAACGATGACATTCTCGGCAGTATGGAGTTTGCATGCGACATAGCCAATTCGAAAATAGTAGTAGTACTGGGTCATACCAGGTGTGGTGCAGTTATCAGTGCATGCGATAACATAAAGTCGGGGCACTTAACCGGGTTACTCAATAAAATAAAACCTGCAGTTGATAAAGAAGTCGAAACCCGTGTGGACAGAACAGGTCAAAACCATTCGTTTGTTACTAATGTAAGTATTATTAATGTTCGCTTAATAATCAGCCAGGTCAGGGAAAAGAGCGTTATACTTAATAAGCTGGAAAAAGAGGGGAGGATTCTGATTGTTGGAGGGCTATATGATATTGATACAGGGAAAGTGACATTTTTTGATTCAACATTATGAGAAAGTGGTTTAATTAGCAAAAGAAATAAACAACTTTTCATAAACTTAGAATTTCATGAACAGATTTATAGGATTGACGCAGAAGCTGATATACAATAAAGCCTTCAATATTTTTATATTTACACTTATCCTTCTGTCTGCAGTTATTATTGGGATAGAGACTTATCCCGGGCTTGCAAAACAATACAACGATGCTTTATCGTTTATAGACCGGCTTATCATCGCGATTTTCACTATAGAAATAGCCTTTAAAATAATTGCAAACGGGAAACGACCATGGATTTATTTCTCCGACCCATGGAATGTTTTTGACTTCATTATTGTTGCTGTTTGCCTAATTCCATTCAGCGACACACATTATTTTGCAGTCTTTCGAATACTGAGGGTTTTACGGATTTTTCGAATGATAACTGTTTTTCCTAAGTTAAGGTTAATAATCAGTGCATTGCTCAAAAGCATTCCTTCAATGGGTTATGTTGTAATGCTTATTGGAATATTATTTTATGTATATGCAATAGTAGGTGTATTTGTTTTTGGAGAGAATGACCCAATGCATTTCGGCGATTTGCACCATGCTTTTGTTACCCTATTCAAAGTGTTAACACTGGAAGGCTGGACAGATATTATGAATGTCCATATTTTTGGACCTGCAAATAATGAAAATCAGCAGATAGTATCATTATGGCCCTTTTTATATTTTGCAAGTTTTATACTGATTGGAGCCATGATAATTATGAATCTTTTTATTGGTGTAATAATGAACAGCATGGAAGAAAGCCAAAAGGAATTAGCTCAGGAAATTACTGGTATTCAGTATAAAGGAAAGGGTACTGATGAGCTTTATAAGCATATTATTACCCGATTAGATGATTTAAATAATGAAATTAAAAGCTTAAAAAGAACTGAGTAGGGAAGCATAGAAAAAAATTCTGAGTATATTCTTTATTAGCAGGGATCAAAGTGTTAGAGCCATAACTTACTACTAAATTTAGTTACAGCTTTTGGCGGAATCGTGAAATCCATTGAGAAAATCAAAAATCAGGACGAGAGCAGGGTGCTTTGCACAATTTGATTTTAGAAATTGGGAGGAGAAATTATCCAGAGTAATTCAGAGATACTCTTCTTACAGTTTCTTACCTTGTACTCAGTCTTGCAGTTGAAATAGATATTGTCACCCTGCATCAAAATAAACCTTTTATCATCCAATTGAAAATCTACCTCTCCTGACAAAACATGACAATAGGTTTGCCCGAAAGTAGCAGGGAAAAGATTTGATATATCAGATTCTTTGATCAAACGTACCAGGTAAGTGTCCATCTGTTTACTAATATCATGCTGTGATAAAAGGTATATTTCCGTCCCGGAACTATTCTTTTGTACAAAACGAACTTCACTTTTTCTTATAACAGGATTATTGCTTAGAGTATCGTTTTCACCAATTAAAAATCCGACTGTAGTATTGAGGTTATCTGCTATTGACTTCAATGTAATTATTGATGGAAATGCCTTTGAATTTTCAATTTGCGAAAGTGCACTTGAACTTATGCCGACTTTACCTGCCAATTCGTTTAAGTGGAGTTTAAGCAACTCTCTTCTTGCTCTTATTCTTTCTCCAATTCGTTTCATATTTACATTTATGTATCACAAAAGTAAGAAAATTCAGGTTAAAAATATTAAGCAGTACTTAATAATTTAACAATAATTTAACAGGATTAATTTTTCGATGAATTAAATAAATAGCACTTTTACTGCCATGAAAAGAGGTCGAAACATGATTTTATTTTTTTTTTTCATACTGACGGTTTTTTTATACACCGGAATAAATGCCTTTTCAATTTACAGCATTAGTCCTCACCATACCGAATTTTCTTCATGCCCCTGGGCCATTTTGCATCTTAATTGCATCATTAGTAAGCAGAGGAGCCAGGTTCTTCTTAATAGCCTGGCTTATTTATAAATTCGGGCCTGACATTAAACAGTTTTTAGAAAAATACTTCAACATACTCGCATTTGGTTTTACTGCCTGTTTAATTGCGGTTTTTTCATAATTAAGTACTTTTTATAAGTTATAATTGAACTAAATTGCATTAAGAGGAAATAATAAATATTGTTTTGATATGAATAGGAATAAATCCGGATTTGATTATTGGCATTCACTTGAAGTTGACAAAACTCTTGAGGAGATGGAAAGCTCACAATTCGGATTAAGTTCATATGAAGCCAAAAACAGACTTCAGGAATTCGGTGCGAATCAGATTAAAAGAAAAAGGAAAGATGGCCCGTTTAAGCTTGCATGGAGGCAGATAAATAATCCTCTGATCTGGGTTCTGATTGGTTCAAGCACATTAGCAACTTTAATTGGTAAAATTACAGATGGATTAGTCGTTCTGGCAGTAGTCATAATTAATACTGTTATTGGGTTTATACAGGAATTTAAGGCAGGGAACGCCATTGAAGCACTTAGCGATATGGTTCCTGAAAATGCTACAGTATTGCGAGATGGTTCAAATAAAACCATTCCTGTATCTGAAATTGTTCCGGGTGATATTGTAAGACTGGAAGCCGGTGATCGGATTCCGGCAGATATGAGACTGATTCACCAAAAAAATCTTATGGTTGCAGAAGCCGTACTCACTGGTGAGTCTCTACCGGTGCAGAAATCGATTCCTTCCGTTATCAAGGATGCCGCTATTGGCGATAGGAAATGCATGGTTTATGGTGGAACATCTTGTAACTGCGGGAACTGCTACTGCAGTTGTTGTCGCAACCGGCATGTCAACTGAGCTTGGGAAAATATCAGATATGCTGGGTGAAGCAACTGATTTGGAGACTCCTCTTACAAAAAAACTGGCAACAGTTGGCAAGTATTTGACAATAGGGGTGGTTATAATTACTGTTTTTATTATGATAATTGGCACAATCCGTGCAACAGGACAAGGTATCTTGATGGATATGGCACTTAAAGATAGCTTAATATTTGCCATTGCCCTTGCTGTGGGAGCAATCCCGGAAGGTCTTCCTGCTGTGGTAACAATAGCTCTTGCAATTGGGGTGCAGCGAATGGCAAAACGTAAAGCTATCATTCGTAAACTTCCTGCAGTGGAAACATTGGGGAGCACAACAGTTATTTGTACTGACAAGACAGGAACTCTTACACGAAACGAAATGACCGTAAAGGAGGTATGGACTGTAAAAAATTCTTACCATGTAACTGGTGTAGGGTACAATCCATCAGGGTTATTTGTACTAAATGAATCAGGAACTGAAGGTTTTACCTGATGATGTTAAAACGCTGTTAAAAAATGCCGTTTTATGTAGCGATGCAAATATTATAAAAAGAAGGAAACGAATATTCTATTACTGGCGATCCTACTGAAGTTGCACTAATTGTTGCTGCAGCTAAAGCAAATATTGATGCCAATGAATTACGCACAGAACATCCCAGGATAGATGTTATTCCTTTTGATTCGGACCTTCAATATATGGCAACCCTCAACGGGAATCTGAATAGTCAAATCATCATTAAGGGTGCCCCCGAGGTGATAATGAAGACGATGCTCGGAGCATCTTGGAGGGTATGCACTGGAAGACCAACAAATTATTTCTCAGATTGAACAATTAGGGTCCAAAGGAATGCGGGTATTGGCGGTTGCTCAAAAAGATTGGAGTAAGAGCAATAATAAGGAACTTTCAACAAATGATGTACTTGATGGGTTTCAGTTTGTTGGTCTTATCGGCATGATCGATCCTCCCCGCACTGAAGCTATTGAGGCGATCAAAGCATGTCATAATGCAGGAATTGTTGTAAAAATGATTACTGGAGATCACCGGGCCACAGCCAGTTCAATTGGCATAGAATTAGGATTATCTGCAACCGGAGAAGTTGTTACAGGTGTTGAACTTTCAAAAATGGATGAAGAAACGCTTACTAAAACTGTAAGTAACATAAATATTTTTGCCCGTGTTGCTCCCGAACACAAGCTTAGCCTGGTTAAAGCTTTACAGAAAAATCTTCAGATTGTTGCCATGACCGGGGATGGTGTGAATGATGCTCCTTCCCTCAAACAGTCAAACATAGGTATAGCTATGGGTATTACAGGCACTTCTGTCTCAAAAGAAGCAGCTGATATTGTTCTTGCAGATGATAATTTTTCAAGTATAGGTGCAGCCGTGGAGGAAGGCAGGCGTGTCTATGATAACCTGATAAAATCGCTTGCTTTTTTGCTTCCTACAAATCTGGGTCTGGCACTTATTCTTATTTACGGGATAATGTTTTTCCCGTTTAATCCGATAACTCAGGAACTTTTACTCCCGATGCTGCCAACCCAGCTGCTTTGGATTAACCTTGTTGCTGCCATAGCCCTGGCCATTCCATTGGCTTTTGAAGTTAAGGAGCCAAACGCAATGCGTCGACCACCAAGGAAGCCCGATGAGCCACTTTTTAATAAGTTTGTTACTTTTCGTGTAGTCTTCGTTTCGATAATAATGACAGCAGGGACAATTCTGCTCTTCAACTGGGAATATTCAAGAGCACTATCCAGTGGCATTTCTGATCTTAAGGCGCTCCAAAAAGCTCAGACTATTGCGGTTACATTTGTAATAATATTTCAAATTTTTTACATGATAAATTGCCGGTCATTGAAAGATTCAGTATTCAAGATTGGTATTTTCAGTAATTACACCATTATTGTAGGAATAGGAGCTATTCTAATACTACAGACATTATTAATTTATACTCCTTTTATGCAGAGTGTATTCGGTACAACGTCATTGGATTTTCGTGATATTCTGATTTCTGTTGCTTCTGGTTTTGTAATATTTCCATTGATAGGTATTGAAAAATATGTTATATCGTTACAAGCAAATAGAAAATAGATTTATTCGAGTTATTGATTTGTTTTGTTTAGGTTTTATTGATGCGCTCTTTGCGGTAAAGAGTTACCGAAGAGAGCTTTCTTTTATTTCATATTTAATTAAGCTAATTGGAAAAGCCTTTGCCCTTGACCAATTTTCGCCGGATGGACGGAAACTGTATATTCAAGACAAGAATGGGAAGGCTGCAGTAATGGCTGTCAATGATACTGAGTTTGTTTTACGGGGTATTGATATCAAAATAAAATTCATTGTTGCAAATGGGGAGAAGGCGTCGGGTCTACTATTCAAACTTATGGGTCTCAGGGAATTTAGTGCAGAAAGGGTCCAATAAACCAATAACTCCACCTATTAGAAATATTTTCCAGGGACTTTAAATCGTCAGCTACATTAGCAGTAAAGCAGATATAAAAAAGAGTGTGAGTGTCAGAGTGCAAAAGCCAGATATTATTCGGGGTTGCTGTTACTGCTCTTATTACAGCCCTTTTTGTGCTTATTTTTTAGTATCCTGCTGTTTTTTTGCCAGTCCTCTCAAAATCTCCCACATTTATTTATGACTAAAATCGGGCTCCTCAGGGAAAATTTTAGCCCGGATCTCCATTAATTCTTCGGGTGTATCAATCCCGGGATCGATCTTCACAAGTAAGACGGGATTAAGCCCTTTATCGGGATGTTGAAACTGGTTGGATTTTTGATTCAGTATCTTCTTTGATGCTCCAACAACGAATTGCTCCGATTTATCAATAACATATCCGCTAAGTGTACCGTTATTGTTAAAGGTAAGATGATTGATAAAGATCTCTCTTCTGATTAAATATATATCACCCTTGAAAAACTTGCCCACACTTATCCTGACAGTCACTCCGGGATGCCCGTCTTTGTCGGGGTCGGTCAGTCTGGGATCGTTTGGGTCGTTTGAAAGAGGTTTCGAAGGGTCTCCATCAATTCCAAGCAGGCTTGGACTCTCGGGTCTGTAAAGATGCCATATTCCGTCTTTCCTGTATAATTCAACTTCCTGAACCCTGGGTTTTATTGCCTGAACGGCTGCGTCACTGAATATTGATTTTGCGTTTTTCCTGCTTAATTTTTGTTCTGCATGTACAAACCTGTCCGATTGCATTAAACGGCCATCTTCAAGGTACAAATCGGTGAACCCGTATGATATTATAAAGGTCCTCATGGTGGTACGGGTTGTGGTGTCTTCATAAGCCACAACATCGTAGTGTGCATAATGCCCGATTATTTCATTCAATACCTTTTCCCTGTCTGAGAGGAGGGAAGTGTCAGAGAAGGACTTTTCGAATACATATAATGGCGATTCCGGCCATTTCAGTGGTGATGAGCAGGAATGCAGAATAATATAAAAAGCCAATAATCCGGGGATAAGCATTATTCCTTTTCGTCTCATACAGTTTATAATTGCAGTTTTTGTTTGCAAATCTATCTAATTGTAAATTCAATTCAAAGTCATTATTAGATACCTCATTTTGAAAAAATCACTGATCTGTTTGAGAGCAGGATGTTAAAATGCAAAATGCTTTTGTTTTTTGATAGACATCAAGATTACAAAAATCAAACATGATCATAAGTTTTAAGTTAGCACTTTGGGAAATAAATTAGCAGCAATACAGAGCTAATTTATAAAGAATCTGTAAAATACGAAAGGATCAGAAGTGTGAGTGTGAGAGTGAGTCTTGAGGAAGCCAAAACACGGAATAAAAAGCTGCCAAAACACGGAATAAAAAGCTGCCAAAACACGGAACTTATAAGCAAATTGATTTAAAATCAATATCTTTGTGAATGTTTATATTATATTAATGAAAACATTCAATTATATATCTCGTATCAGTGACAAGCTTCTTAATAGCTTGCTTGAATCGACTGGAGCAGTTCTTGTGGAAGGTGCAAAATGGTGTGGCAAAACGCAATCTTCATTACAAATAGCCAATAGTGTCGTGTTTATGCAAGATCCTGATGAGGGACCTGGTTATTTGGCGATGGCAGATACCAAACCATCACTTCTGCTGGAAGGGGAACCTCCGCTGCTTCTTGATGAATGGCAAATGGCTCCGGTTATTTGGGATGCTGTACGATTTGCTGTTGATAAACGAGGCCTGATGGGTCAATTTATCCTTACTGGCTCAGCAACGCCAAGTGACAAGGAAACGACCCATTCGGGTACTGGCAGAATTGCCCGGATGCTTATGCGGCCTATGAGCCTGTTTGAATCTAATGAATCTAATGGTAAAGTGTCCATTAAAAATCTTTTCGCAGGAAATACAGATATTGCTGCAAAAAGTACTTTGACCATTGAGCAGATAGCACATGCTGTCTGCAGAGGAGGATGGCCAGCTGCGGTAATATCCGGAAAACAGTCTCCCCGAATAGCGATGAACTATGTTGATGCTGTCGTTAATTTAGACGTTCAACGTGTTGATGGTGTTGAAAAGGACCCTGAAAAAGTTCGTTTATTGCTACAATCACTAGCTCGTAACATTTCTACTCAGGCAACATCCAAAACAATAATGGGTGATATGCAGGTTAACGAGGCTTCTATTACAGATAAGACATTGAGCTCCTATCTTAATGCACTTCGTCGACTATTTGTTGTTGAAGATGTTCCTGCCTGGCAACCTTCACTTCGTTCAAAAACTGCCATACGTACGGCAAACAAACGCCAATTTGTTGATCCCTCAATAGCAACAGCTGCCTTGCGCACAAATGCTGCAGGTATCTTACGTGATTTCAAGACATTTGGTTTCTTATTTGAATCATTGTGCACACGTGATTTGAGAGTATATTCGCAAGCTATTGATGGAGTAGTATTTCACTATCGGGATAAATCAGAACTTGAATCCGATCTGATCATTAAACTTAATGATGGTCGGTGGGCACCTATTGAGGTAAAACTGGGAAATAAAGAGATTGAAGAAGCTGCGGCCAACCTGATTAAACTCAGTCATAAAGTTAATGCTGAGAAGATGAACCAACCATCTTTTCTTATGATACTAACAGGTGGCCAGGTTGCATACAGGCGACCGGATGGTGTGCTGGTAGTTCCAATAGGCTGCCTGAGGGACTAAGTTTCCTTTGAATTTCAGAATTCAAAGGTTGCAACCCTTTAGCTGAAAAACACTCTACATCTCATCCTTCGAATTAGTGTGGGTTTCAGAATGTCATAAAAAGAAACAAGAGGTCGAATCTGACCTCTTGTGCCGTTGGGAAATAAATTAGCAGCAATACAATTGCTAAATTAAGAAACATTTGTAAATTCTGGAGTGTCTGAAAGTGTGAGTGTGAGTGCGGGAGTGAGAACGGACAAAAGTTGCAACCGGTTGAAAGATCTTTTAATGTTAAGATATTAATATATTTTGGCTGACATTAAGGTTTTAGCTTTTTGACCAATTCATTTCTATACAAATGGCCTACCGGGATTTCTTTTTTACCAATAACTAAAATATTGCCATCGAGCTTTTCAATATTTAATATACTAACAATAAATGACTTATGTACCCTGATAAACAGATTATCAGGAAGTTTAATTCCGAATTCAGTCAAAGTCCCCCGAACAACAAACTGGTGAGATTTAGTTTCAATTTTCAGGTAATTCCCATATGCTTCTACATACAAAATATCTTCAAAATCGATTTTTCGAATGATGCTGTTTTCTTTTACAAAAATGCTGCGGATCTTTAGATCATTCGAACCGTTATCTTTAATCGTTTTATTATCAGCAATATTCATTTGAATAATCCGGTTAACAGCTTTAACAAATCGTTCAAACTTTATAGGTTTTAAAAGATAATCTGCTACGCCATATTCAAAGCTTTCAAGGGCAAATTCAGAATATGCAGTACAAATAATAATCTTCGGAGGATTAGGGAGAGTTCTAACCATTTCCAGTCCATTTAATTCAGGCATATTTATATCGAGAAAGATGATATCCACACTGTTCTGAGCCATATAAGATAAGGCATCCAGGGCATTATTGCATTGGAACACCAGTTCCAGTGCCTCAATCTCCGAAATGTATTTTTCTAATACATTTCTGGCAAGTGCCTCATCATCAACAATCAAACATTTAGCTTTCATAATGTGATAGTTAGACTAACAGTATATTTTTCTGATCCATTATTAATATTTAGTATATGTCTTCCGGAGTATATTAAGTCAAGCCTCTTAGTGACATTTTCGATTCCAGTTTTAAGTTTTTGTGCCTCTGTTTCATTTCTGGTTTTATTAAGATTGTTTGATGTAAAGAATTTAATTTGTCCCTGAGATACAGTTATTGTAATTTGAATGTTATTTTCATCAGAACCAGCACTTATGCCATGCTTGAATGAATTCTCCACAAAGTATATCAGAAGCATCGGAGCTATTCTGTAATCCTGAATGTCTCCAACGATTTTAAAATCAACATTACAGTGATCTTCAAAACGGAGCTTTTCAAGATTTATATAATTCTGTATAAACTGGCATTCCTTAGTCAGAGGTACCCATTTAGATTTTGCTGATTCTATCTGATATCGCATCAGATCAGATAGAGCAAGAATTGCTTCTCCGGCCTTTCCTGAATTATTAAGGATCAGTGAATAGATACTATTAAGGCAATTAAATAAAAAATGCGGATTTATTTGTGATCTTAATAAATCCAATTGGGCCATTGCATGTTTTGTCGCTGTTTCCTGAAGGATCAATTCAGTTTTTATACGCCGATTTTCTTCCTCTTTTAGCTTGATTTGCTGTTCTACTCCCCGAATAAAATACTTATAGCCTGCATGTAGTATTAAAAATATAATAATCATGCCATACGATTCAGAACGTCCGCTTGAAAAGAAGAGTGTCTGAATATAGGTGAAAAACATTCCGAAAATGCCAACCATCAGTGCAGTCAGGGGAATGTAAATAAAGTATCTTCTTTGTAAAAGGAATCTATTAATTAAAAATTCATGGACATAAACCGGGATGATAGTCTGAAAAATAACAAAGGCTCCGACAACCATTGTAAGCAATGGTTTTTGGAAACGAAATGAAAGTAAAAAGAACAAGACATAAAAAAACAACCAGAATCCTATCTCATATATCAACTCTTTTCTCTTGTTCATTTTGCTTAAAGTACATCTCACAATACAAAAATAGGAAGGAGTGACATCATTTCACAATATTTGTGACAAGTAATACTCATCCCTGAAATACAAGTCATTATCACATTTCAATGGTTTGTATCACAAATCTTTGTTGTCTGATTAGAAATCCTTCAATTTTGTAAAGCGTAAAAGAGAATAATAATATGGAAATATTAAAATCGACCTAGAATTAAAAACTAAAATTTCAATTAACATGATTATTAATTCAGTTCAATTATTTTCAGGTGCAAATCCAGCCGGCAGGATAGGAAAGGTTTTTCAATTTCCCCTTGTAAGGATTATAATTGCATGTCTTTTCTTAAGCCCGGTGTTTCTGCTTAACAAAGTATTCAGAAATATATTAACATTATCTGCTCCTATTGAAATGCGTATTTATTTTGCCTATGCAGAAGCAATTATTTTCTTCTTTGTTTTCCTGGCAGCTTATGGTCTTTATGCAAGATTTATTGAGAAGCGAAAGGCATTTGAAATATCTTCAAAACTAAGTTGGAAAGAGTCTGGCAAAGGCTTTCTTATTTCAATTGCATTGGTAGGTGCGGTAGTAGCTCTCCTGGCTGTCATTGGAAGTTATAGGATCGCAGACTTGAATCCTGATAAAAAAGTTGTCATTGATCTCTTCATGAAATTCATGATTGGCGCTTTGCTTGAGGAAATAATTTTCAGGCTGATCATTTTCAGGCTGACTGAGGAATTACTCGGGACCTGGATAGCATTGGTTATACAGGCTGTATTATTTGGCTTTGCTCATATGGCTAATGATAATTCTACCTTTTTTACATCTTTTTCAGTCATAATCGTAGGTGGAATTATTTATACTGGCGCTTTCATGTATACCCGACGAATCTGGCTGGCACTGGGTTTACATGCAGGCTGGAATTATTTTCAGTCGGGAATCTTTGGAATGCCCAATTCCGGAACAGCCTATAAAGGACTGATATTCCCTGATATCCAGGGAAAAGAATGGATTACTGGGGGAAGCTGGGGCATAGAAGCCTCTTACATAGCTATTTTGGCAGCACTGATTGCCGGAGTCTATTTTATTATAAAATCAAAAAATGCAAATCAGATTGTGCTACCAGTCTGGATCAGGAAAAGAAAAGTATTATAACTTTAAGACGGTATATGAAACCCTGGTTAATTATTTGAAATTCAAATAAGGTGAAATGAGATCTATATTACTGGTAATATTTATTTGTTTTGGATTAAAATCCTTTTCTCAAACAGACTACTGGGCAAATATTGTCTATTTTAATGTTGGTACAAGAAATCATTTTCCCAAAGGGATTACCATTCCTGAAAAAAATATTAGGGCCCGTATCGTTCTGAATGCAATTATTGGTGGTTCTTCATACAATGA
>CAVPCP010000014.1:0-196487 GCA_963702415.1 uncultured Bacteroidales bacterium
TTCTTTGCCCGCATTTCTTCCCATTCCTCCATGCTTTTAGGAGTATAGAACCACTCCTCTGCAGATACCGGTTCCATTTCAAGTGCACCGGGATCGCATGCAATAACACAAACCCCGCATCCTATGCACTTTCCCCGATTATATTCAGGCATTCCATCATCACGGTTACCATCGGTATGAGCATAGGTTGGACAGCGATCAATACAAATGCCGCATGCTGTACATTTATCATAATCTTTGACAACCCTGTAGTTTGAAGGCTGGCTTGGATAGTGGTGGCTGAATACAGCACAGGCATAACGGTCGCAATTGCAGCCGCCAACGAACTGTGGGGTTTCGGCGCTCATCTGAAATCCGTATGCTGCATTGCTTACATGTCCCATTTTTTCGAGTTTTTGAAGAAGCTGGTCAGCATCCTCGCGGTTCAGCACATGTTCTCCCAATGGCACACTTGAAGGCAGTCCTAAAAATCCGCACCGTTTTAACGGATAGCGGCTGTCATCCTTCCCCAGAGCCTCCATCTCCCTTTTACAAACACAATCCATTACCAGGAAACGATCGTGCCGCTTTAAATGAGCGTCAATATCCAGATGTGGTTCCATCGTAGCCATCAATTCCGGCTTAAGCGAACCCCTCACCGGAACAACGCCCAGCACACCCGGACGCGGACCAAGGATCCGTTCGCTGCCACCCTCTACCATATATTGATGGAAAAGTTCGGCAAATTCTGTGCTTTCAACCCGCATACAAGCTTCATACCATCCGATTAAAAAAGGGCCAAGCCGGAACAGGGAATCTTTTCCGGGAGGAGGAGCCGGCATACCCGGGTATGATGGCGGACCTTTCATCCGAACCAGTTTCCTTGAGATAAGTCCTGACAATATCACTATTGCATCATCCTCGCTGATGCCGGCACGCCTGGCTATCTCGGCCGGATACTCGTATGTGATTGTCATATGACCGGCAAGAGAAACCTCCTCGGGCGAAAACACCATCCTGAGCAGTTTTACTTCCACGCCTGATTTCATCCTGGGAAAGCCCTGGGGCGTTGCATCCAGAACCTGAGCCAGTCGTTCGTATACATCTATTGTCTGATCCTGATTATTCATAATTTTACCTCCTCTGACTGTAAAGTTTTCTTTGCCGCAAAGTTCCCGTAATAAATACCAAGTGATCCTGCGATCTTCAGGAATTCACTGCTGGCAGTTACCGTTCTGACTTTATTGATCACTTCTGCCAGTGGAACGTACTGAATCTCAGGTGGTGCAAAAGCAACCATTACCCCATTTTTTGAAGCTTTCAATGCCTGGATAGCTCCTGCCCCGTATGCCATGCCCAATTGAAGGTCTACTGCAGTCGGCGATCCGCCTCTTGCCCATGGACCTACAACAAGCGGATAGGTTTCTCTTTCAATGAGCAACTGGAGTTCTCTTGCAAGTGTTTCAGCTGTCTTTTCAAACGGAACTATTACTTGCTCAGAGGCCTCTCCTGTTGCAGATGGAGGGAGCGAAACAATGCGCGAACCGGATTTGTCTTCAACTGGTTTTTTGAATAGTTTCACTCCTTCGGTCACAATCACCAATCCGTATGGCCTCCTGGTAGAAATCTTTTCTTCCAGTCTCCGGGCCAGCATGTTAAGATTACATGGTATTTCGGGCAACAGCACCGCATCGGCAGATATTGCTATGCCTGCCTGCAGTGCCAGCCATCCGGCCTGCTCACCAATTACTTCCACAACGGCAATTTTTCGGGCAGATATGGCCGCCTGTCTGGCCCGCTGCAACATTTCAATTGTAAAGCTCAGCGCGCTGTTAAATCCAAAGGAAACAGAAGTGACCGGAATGTCGTTCTCAATTGATTTTGGAATACAAACCGTATGCAATCCCTTGCGATGGAGCCTGTAAAGGATCTCAAGCCCCTGGTTACCAACCACTGAAATCAATGCGTCAATGTTTTCTTCCTTCAGCCTTTTTAAAATTTCATCAGAATGATCTGTCACACCTTTTTTATGAGTGGTGTCATGAAACGGATCTACCCGTGGTGCCTGGCCAAGGGTACCTCCCTGGGATAGATCATGAACCGCAATCATTTCGGGGCTGATCGTGACAAGTCCACCCTCCGGATAACGATCGGGGTGCAACAAGCCTTCAAATCCATCGCGGATTCCGACTATCTCCCATCCCAGCTGGCCGGCTGCCTGGGAAGCTCCAGTAATTATAGTGTTTATTCCGGGAAGATATCCGGCACCCACATTTATCGCAATGCGGCGGATAATGCCTCCATGTCCGACATGTTTAATCATTTTATTACTTAATTAAGGTTTGCATCAATTCTTTACTTCTCCTGAGTCTCACGATTAAAAGCTTTATCAATCATTGCCTGAAAGCGTTTAACAACTTCATCCGAAGGGGTTTTGTAATCATCCAGTTCGTACACAACACCCAGCGATTCATACTTGCCGAGGCCAAATCGGTGATAAGGCAAAAGCTCATAATCTATTACGTTCTTGTGTGGTTTAATGAATTCGAGAACACCAAGCACATGTTCATCGTCGCAATTAACCCCTGGAATAAGCGGTGTCCTTGCTATAAATTCAACATCAGGAAAAGTTTCATAGGCTTTTTTGAAGTTAGCAAGAATCCTTTCATTGCCTACGCCTGTCCACTTTTTGTGGCGTTCAGAATTCATAAGTTTTATATCGTGCAGCATTGTATCAACATGCGGAAGCACTTTTTCGAGGTTAGCCCAGGGTGCATTACACGCGGTTTCTATTGCCGTGTTGAAACCCCTGTTATGGGCTTCTTGAAGCAAAGCTGCAGCAAAGTCAGGCTGAAGCATTACTTCGCCACCACTGATGGTCATACCGCCACCTGTACTGCGGTAGATGGAGGAGTCCTTCTCCACTTGTTCCATTACTTCAGCAACCGTCATTAATTTTCCAAACATTTCGAGGGCACCGGTAGGGCAAAGTGATGTAATTTCCTCTGTAACACCTGTGGCCAGTTGCCAGTTAACTTTTACCTGTGAATCGTCTCCTTCTACAAAATAAAAACTGCCTTCGGGAAAAGGAGCTTTCAGGCAAATGCTGCACTCTTTTCCTTTACATTTTTTCGGATCGTACGAAACTTCCGGCTTCAGCCTGATACTTTCAGGATTGCCGCACCATTTACAACGCAGGGAGCAACCTTTAATGAAAACATTCGTGCGGATCCCAGGACCGTCGTGGCTGCAATACCTCTGGATATTCAGCACTCTTCCTTTTATGTCCAATATATTTATGGTTTGATTTGTCATGATCTTTCCCTCCTTATTTTCCAAAGTAAATACCCAGTGAATCCGCCACCTTAAAAAACATGCTTTCAGCAGGTACCGTTCTTACTTTGTTGATGGCTTCAGCAAGCGGAACGAACTTAACATCAGGCGGAACAAATGCCACCATGACACCTTTACTGCCGGCTTCCAGGGCCTGAACAGCTCCTGCACCGTAAGCTACGCCCAACTGGCGATCGACTGCCGATGGTGCTCCACCCCTGACCCAGGGACCAATTACCATCGGAAAAGTCTCTTCGGCTATCTGCAGCTGCAAGCCTGTTGCCACAGCCTGGGCAGCCTGGCCGGAGCTGTGAATTACAAATTCACTGTTGGAATCGCTTGTTGCCAATGGAGACAGCGATGCTTTAAGTGAAGATACTGGTTCTTCATTCTTAGGCTGATTGATAATTTTTGCTCCCTGCGCCACTACTACCAGACCCCATGATTTTTTGTCTGACATTTTATTTTTTAAGTGAGCAGCCACTTTTTTCAGATCTACAGGAATTTCAGGAATCAATACCGCATCGGCAGCTACAGCAATTCCAGCCTGTAGAGCGATCCATCCTGCTTCCTCACCCTGTACCTCAACGACTGCAATTTTATGGGCAGCCTTTGCAGCCAGACGGGCACGGTCAAGCATATCGATAGTAAATGTAAGTGCAGTGTTAAACCCGAAAGAGACAGAAGTTGAAGCAATCTCGTTTTCAATGGAACGCGGAACACATATTGTATTCAGTCCTTTTTTGTGAAGCTGGTAAAGAATAGTCAGGCCCTTCCCTCCAACAATAGAAATGACAGCATCTATTTTCTCTGCCTTAAATTTCTTAAGCAGCTCATCCGACATATCCACTTCCTCGACCATTTCCAGTTCATTGATGGTTCGGACATTAAAGGGATCAATCTTAGCCGACTGGCCCAGTACACTGCTTGTATTTGGATCCAGGTTCAGGTTCCGGGGATTGATTGCGATTATTCCGCCATCCGGATATTTTTCGGGATGAAGGATACCTTCAAACCCGTCGAGAATGCCCACCAGTTCCCAGCCCAGTTTGCCGGCAGCAAGGGAGGCCCCTGCAACTACGGCATTTATTCCCGGAATGTACCCGGCGCCTACCATTATGGCAATGCGTTTATGTCCTGTATCTTTACTCATAATATCTTATTTATTTGTTCTTATTTCTAATTTTTATTACCCCCTTCCCCAGCCTTCCCCCAGGGGGGAAGGAGAACAATTAAAGCCTCCTGCGGGAGCTGGACGGGAAAGGGGGTACCAGATTAATAAGTAAGGCATGGCAGTTACCATGCCTTAGCTCTGTTTTTCAAAACAATATTACTTCTCGAAACTCTGCAACGTACGTTCGATGACCTCGTCCTGTACGCCCTTTGCCAGTTTGGTGAAGAACGCACTGAATCCGGCTACGCGAACTACAAGGTCGCGATAGTTTTCCGGGTGTTTCTGCGCATCCCTGAGGATGTTGGTGTCAAGCACATTGAACTGGATGTGATAGCCTCCATTGTCAAAATAGGTCTTAACAAGACTCAGAACATTCTGTCTTCCCTTACGTGACTTAAGCTGATCCGGAGGAAGTTTCATGTTCATGTGGGTTGCCGTGTACTTTATGGCATCCTGGGCCTTCGCCGCAGACATCACTAACG
Source organism: uncultured Bacteroidales bacterium (assembly GCA_963702415.1). Taxonomy (GTDB): domain Bacteria; phylum Bacteroidota; class Bacteroidia; order Bacteroidales; family VadinHA17; genus LD21. The sequence goes on from CAVPCP010000014.1 coordinate 4,969, forward strand.
CAGTGGGTCCGTTGACGTCGGTTCCCGGCATTGCAGAAAGACTACCATCGGTAAGTGCAACACCGGCAAATTTTCCGTTCGGCAGAGCTCCGGTCACCATACCCATCAGGTTGTGTATGCTCTTTGTATAAGCGTCAGGAGTTGACTTGATCTCCTGGCTGAGGTAGTTTCCACCGCCGTCAACACTGTTGAAAGCTACAAGAATGCTTTCGTAAACCCTGTGGGCCATCCTGTTTACTTCAGGAATATCGTTGCCGTGCTTGGGCGCTTCAAAGCACATCTTGCGTACATTATCGTATCCTTTGAAATTGGCGTCCAGAGCCTTCTTCAGCTCAGTCATTGTGATCTTCTTTTCGTCATACACCAGATGTTTCACAGCCATAAGTGAGTTGGCAGCATCAATACCACCTACAACGATCTGGGCAACTGTATAGTAATTAGCTCCGCCATTCCAGACCTCTGTGCCGGTTTCGATGCAACCTCCGGTCAGAAGCGAACGCCATGGAACAGGCAGGAAATCAGCACACAACATGCTGGCGATCCATGCTCCGCGGCGAAGAACCTCTTCATTGAACAGCAGCTGCTTCTCGAAGGCGGCATACAATTCCTCGAAAGTCTTGAACTTCAAAGGATCACCTGTCTTGGGTCCGACCTGCTTTTTGGTGCGGGGATCGAAGCCATTGTTCATTACCAATTCAATAACCTTACCCATATTGGGCTGGCCTTCAACCGGGTGACCGGTCTCGTATGGAATATATGAACCCACGCATGCGCCGATACAGGTGCGTCTGGCTTTCTCCAGTGTAAGTCCCATTTTTGAGTCAGCGAACATATGTAGTGCGCGTTTCAGCATCACTTCGCCACTTACGAACTGAGGCATGCCAACACCGGTTCCGATTACGTCAAGTACCTTTTCAAGGAATTTGCCACTCATCCTCTCTGTATAGATGCAGCTCAGAGGAGGCTGAGGCAAGTGAAGATATCCGGCAGCATCGAGGACAAGGTAGTCCATTTCTGCAGTAGCATCTTCGCCATCCGGGGTATAGCCTCCGAGCGAAATGCTCTGACCCAGGTCTGCTGAGTTCTGCAATGCGACTTTCTCACCGAAGTAATAGCCGATTTCGTTAAGCTTGATAAAGAGGTTCTGAAGCATGAACGTTGCATCTTCCGGAGCTATAAGCCCGGCTGCCTTGTCACGCTGGTAGAACGGTTCCAGATTCTGCCCCATATAGGCCTCTGAATAACCGCAACCAACCTGTTCCAGCTCTGCGCAGATATGACAGAAGAAATGAACCTGTATTGCCTCTCTAAGATTACGGGCAGGATTCTCGGGTACCCATTCGCAGGTCTCGGCAATCGCTATCAACTCCGCTTTGCGGGTCGCGTTCTTCTCTTTTTTTGCCATTTCACGGGCAAGTTCTGCATAGCGATGAGCCAGTCGTACAATTGCTCTCATTATGATGAGGCTGGCTTCATAAAAATATAACTTACTGGCATTGGGTAAGCGCATATCAAGGGCAGCCTGTCTTTCCTCAACCTCCTTAATCATGGCAGAGAGTCCTTCGTTATAGATTCTTGGGTAGTTCAGGTTACCACCGCCACCGGGCCAGTCGAAGAAACTAACGACAAAGCCTGAATCATATGATGGACGGGGATCAAAACCATACTTCTTCTCGAAGATCTCAAGTGTGCGTGGCTTAAGTGCCCTCTTTTCCCAGTAATCAAGAGCCCATTGGTTAACTCTCTTGTCCTCCGGATCCTTGCACTTCTCAACTGTATTATCGTCTTTCATCCAATCGATGTTCCATTCAGGATATGTATAGATGCCGTTGACTGTTCCGGCCATACTGCCCACAAAGAGGTTCTCGTCTATGTAGAGTTTCTTCCTCTCAAGAAGGGTGGCCATGAATTTGGCACGACGCATTATATTCTGGTCGCCCTGGGTGGCAGCGTAAACCTCCTCCATTATCCTGATCCTCTCAAAATCAACCTCGGCAGGTGTGCTCCTGAGTTGTTCTTTCAGCCTGTCGATACGAGCTTTGTCTGCTTTTACTTTAGCTGTGCCTTCATAGGGCTTGTCATCTAATTTTCGTCCCGGAATTGTATAGTACGGGATACCTGATTCATCTTTTTTCATTTTTTTCTCCTTTTAATATTTAAATAATTGCTTCGGATATTTCACATTTATTATTAATCTGACATTATTATCTGCTCCTACAGTAGAAGCAATTCTGGAAAACTTACAGCTGTACTGGCCTGTTTTTCCAGCAATGCATTCAACTCCTTACCGGTTCTGATCTGCCTGGCAGCAATTTCGAGAAGACCTTTCCTGAAACTGCTGATGGTGTACTTGAAGTTGTTATGATCATACAATTCGCACTTGATGATATGATCCGTCACGTCATCGCACTCCTGTTTGCACTCATGCCCGAAACCATAAATTATTGTTACACCATCCACGGTCTCCTGTGATGTCCATTGTATCTCGCCATATCCGCCGAATTCGTTGTGCCATAAGTGGCCCCACCGGCCGGTATCGCATCTCCAGCCTGAAATAGCAACCTGTCTGGTATCGTCAAGAATACCTGTGCCTGGAGGGACTATTAATCCCGCCTCAGTTCCCAGTGCTGAGAACTTACCACTAAGTTCAGGCCAGTTGAAGACCACTTCACGCTGAAACTCCCCGTTCCGGGTAATCCTTCCGCACCAGCTGCCACCAAAAAAATCACGAAATAATTTTGCTGTTAATCCAGCCATAATTTCAATATTTGATCAGAGTGATTCCCAAATTTAATTTCAACTGAATCCGGTATCAATTCCGGTCAATCAAAGTACAGTACATTTCAGACCCCGGGAAATACTGACGCGTCAGTATTTTTATTAATTTTGAGGTTGAATTTTTCATATTATGCTCATATCCAATTTATAATGACCAAACCTTACAGGTATAGTATATTTTTCGATTTTATTGAATCCTACCTTTCAACCGGGTTTCTGAAAATAAATCCTGAAGATCCTGTTATGTTAAAACTTGAGGAGCTGATGGATGAGAATGACCAGTACTTTCAGCTTTTCGACCTTGGGCAAATGAAGTTCCTGCATACAAGTAAAGGAATCTTTAAGTTGATTGGTGTAAAACCTGAAGAGATTAACCCCGGACATTATACACAAGCTGTACACCCCGATGATGAAGAGAGGCTTGGGCAGGCCAGATCCCGGGTCTATAAGATGGAGAAAGAGATATTCAGGGCGCAAAAGGGAAGTGCTTTGACTTCATACAACCTTAGGATGAAAGACACTGCCGGTGTCTATAATAATTTATTTGTTCAGGACTATATGTTTTACAGTCCGATCCCTCACAAGGCAGTATTTATGTTACAGGTTGTTTCTAATATAAACTGGTATAAAATGAAGAAAAACAGTTTTCATCATTATGCCGGAACCGATCTCTCTTTATTTAGATTTCCCGATGAGGACCTGCTGCGTATAAGTCATAATTTGTCTGACCGGGAATTGGAGATCGTCAGACTGATTGAGTCAGGCCTGAGCAGTAAAGAGATAGCAGATAAAATATTCATCAGCGTACACACTGTCAATACCCATCGCTCCAATATTCTGGGAAAGTCAGGTAAATCCCATATCTCAGATCTGATTTATGACCTCAAAGAGAAGGGAGTGCTTTAGAGAATTATAATATGTCAAAGAACTCTGTCCCCGGTTACCGGATAGACCAGGATTTGTATCTACTTTGTATTCTTAATTCTGTTTTTTACTGATTCGTCAAATGCTTCCCAGCTTAGTTCAGTGCCTGTTTTCATATCTTCCCAGACATCACCGCCGGCCCTTTGAAGCTTGCTGACCTTATCCTGTACTTCTGTCTTTTTCAGGAAGAGATCTTCTATTTGGTGCCGGTAATCATCTTTTACCTCATTTACTGCCTTGTCTGCTAATTCCCCGAGCTCCCGGATCTCACTTTCCAGTTCTTTGAGCCTTACTTCCAGCTTGTCAATACACTCTCTACTGTTTCCCATTCCCGGAAGTCTTTAAATATGTTAGATAAGAATTTGTTCTAAGTTCATATTCAGTTACAAATTAATTGATATCAAAGGTATTCCATGTGCAAACCCGGTTCAATACCGACTAATCTGTATTTTTTGTATTTTTGAATCCTTTAACACAACTGTTTTTGGAATTAAATACTGCCAGATACGAGGATTACAGCCTGTTTTATAAGTTTTTTGTGACTTATGCCGAAGGAGATTTCAAGCGAGTTGATCCGAATGATCCTATTGTACAGGAGCTTGACATTTACATGGACCAGAACAGGCAGCTCTTTTATATAACTGATGTTATACAGCTTGATATTAAGTATATAAGCAAAGGGGTAAAGTCTTTTTTTGGTATTGACCCGGATAAAGTTACTACGGGATTCTTTCTTACAACAACGCATTCAGATGACCTTAACCGGCATCATCTTGCCAGGGCAAAACTTATAAGTGAGGCTCAGGAGATCTTCATTAGAAAAAGTGGCACATGTATCATTTCAACTAATTTCAGGGGAAGGATACCAGGGTCCGATGAATATGCAGATTATCTTTATCAGTGTTTCCTTTTTTTACAGTAAAATTCCATACGAATCCGTATTTCTTATATTAGTCATTACAGATATTTCAGAATTTGAAAATATCCATAAAGGATTTCATTATTACATTGGGAATGATCCTAAAGTATTCAGATTCCCCGATGAAGAACTCCTTTCAAAAGGAAGTATCTTTTCCCATACTGAATTCAGAATAATTGAACTCATCAATCAGGGATTAAGCACCAAAGAGATTGCCGGGAAGCTCTTCAGGAGTCCATATACTATCAGTACACATCGGAGCAATATAATTGAGAAAGCAGGAAAATCCAATATCAATGAGGTGATCCGCGATCTTAAAACAAAGGGATTGTTATAAGTTCGTTGATCTCTAATGGTACCGTAATATCCTTATCCTGGTTGCAACTTTTATCCGTTCGGGGTCCCGAACGGGACAGATATTATTTTTCATTCATCATAGAATAGTGTTAATAGTAACCTTGATAAGTGAATGATAATATGACCTCCTCGCGAGGACTTAAACCTGAATTTTCTTGATTCATAGACAGAATTATTGAAAACACAAAACAGAAACATGCTGTAAGCTGAAAGGAAGTTAATCTATAATAATAACAACACAATTTTATCAAAAACTTGGCATAAACCTGCAGTATAAAAAAAGAGTTACAATTTAAAAATTGTAACTCTTTTTTTATTAGCCAGATCGAAGTAGATATTTATTTATATAAAATAGTTATTTTCTATATAATAGTAAAGCAATCTTAATAGTATTTGGGGTATTTTATATCTATTTACTGGAATAAACAATAATATACCTGAATTGAAAAACTACATTTAACTTCTGAAGGCTATTTGCGTAGGTAAGAACATCAACAATTAATGAAAACCTGTCAGGAGATTGCAGACTAATGTTGGCAAATAGATTTATTTTTAAAGTATTTCCTAATATAGTTAATAATGAACATAGTATGAAAAAGTAAATCAAAAAAACAAGCATGTAAAAAATCGAACGATTTTTTGATAGTCAAAATGCAGGGGAGGATCAAGTGTTTTTAAAGCCAAAAATTCGTTTGATCTTATTTGGTGGATGATTTTTAAAGAACCTCTTGGAATATTACAGGAAGTCGCATTTTCTCTATATATGATTATTCATGGTTGCAACTCTGCCAAAAAACTCGATTTCTTCAAAAAAAAAGTTGCAACCCTCTCCCTGAAAATTACTGTACATCTCATCCCTTGAATTAGTGAGGTTTTCAGAATGTCACAAAAAGAAACAAGAGGTCGATTTTGACCTCTTGTGCCTCTGGGTACCCGGAGCGGGACTTGAACCCGCACAGCCGTTATGGCCACAGGATTTTAAGTCCTGCGTGTCTACCATTCCACCATCCGGGCAGTATATTGTCTTGCAGTCGTGCAGTCGTGCAGTCGTGCAGTCGTGCAGTCGTGCAGTCGTGCAGTCGGTTGTGGAAGTGCAAATTTAAAATAAATAATCCTTAATCAAAACACTTAAAGTCCCTCTCCCCTGGGAGAGGGATTGGCTTCGCCGAGCTCGTCCCGTTTTACGGGACTCGGTTTAGGGTGAGGTCAGTCTTTTACAAGTACCGGCTTTCCCAATCCTGCTTTTTCAAGTTCCTTAAGCTGGGTCGCTGCATCGCCTGCCACAACATAATACATTCGCGAAGGATCAATATATTTTTTTACTATCTCAAGCTGTTTTTCGGGGGTTAGTTCCCTTACATAAGCCTCTTCTGTTTTTATATAGTCAGCAGGCAGCCCGTAAGAAGCCATTGTCCCGAGCATTCCCAGAAGATCACCGATAGTCTCAAACCTCAGCGCATTTCCCTTTATCAATGCATCTTTTGTAAAATCAATATACTCCCGGGGCATATTTTCACGATACTTTTCCATTTCAGTCTTGAAAATTGTGACTGACTCCAGAGTAGAATTGGTCCGTACCATCGAAGATGCGATAAATGTTCCGTAATTCTTAGCACCCAAAATATTTGACCTTGCACCATAAGTGAATCCCTTCTCCTCCCTGAGTATCAGGTTAAACAGCCCATTGAATGAACCTCCCAGCTTGTAGTTTGCCACATATGCAGGGTAATAATCAGAATCGGTCCTGGCTAATGATGGTGCCCCAATATAGATAACCGATTGCTTGGCACCCGGAACATCAACAAAATAGACTGCAGATTTTTCAGGTGCAGGCGGGATATTCCACCCTGGGAAAATAACCTCTTTAGGCTGCCATTTCTGGCTCAATCCTGCAAAAGCCGTTTCAACCTGTTGTTGTGTGACATTTCCGGTGACAAGTAATTTTGCTGTCGTCGGAGATAGGTACTTCTCATAAAATGCCTTCAGATCATCGATGGTTATTGAAGTTACTGATTCCTCCGTACCTGATGATTCAACAGAAAGAATATTGTCTTTTCCGAAAAGAAGCTTATTGAGAGTTGTTGAGGCCAGGTAGCTCGGATTAGCCTTGTTGCGCTTAAGCGTATTAATGATCCTGCTTTTGGCAAGACTGAACTGTTCTTCGTCCCATCTTGGTTCAAGCAGCATCTCTTCAACAAGGGCAATTGTCTTTTCAAAATTCTTTGACAACGTACTTACGGTGACGGAGATATCCTCATCATCCGAGTTGAACCTTATTGAGGCACCAAGAAGTCCGATAGCATCCTCCAGTTCTTCGGGTGTCCTGTTCTTTGTTCCTTCATTCATCAGGGAAGCAACAAGATTGGAAAGGCCTGCTTTGGAGATCTCTTCAGCCAGATGCCCGCCATCGATGGTTATCGAATACTGGATCAGCGGGAGCTCATTGTGTTCTATTCCCCAAACCTTAGTGCCATTACCGAGGGTGGAGGTCCAGACCTGTGGCAATGTAACTGCCGGATCAGGACCAGGAGATGGCTTGACAGACCTGTCGATCTTCGACGGGGTTTTCACAATGGCTTCTTCTTCGATCTGTAAATCCTTAACCTCTGCTGCTTTTGTCACATCCTCCTCAATGATGCCTGCATTCACCGATCCTTCTGCTATAAGGTTAACCTCGCCTTTTGGCACAAAACTGGTCTGGATAAAAGGTTTGTCCTTAATGTATTTTTCATATACATTTTTAATGTCATCCATCGTAACTGCCTGAACTGCTTCCAGTTCTTTTTTGTAATACTCCGGATCGCCGGTGTACATCGTATATTCAGCCATCTGGAATGATTTTCCCTGAACGCTGGCAAATGAATTATAAAACCTTGTCTCATATTGTGCCTTGATTCTCTGGAGGTCTTCTTCAGTAAAGCCCTCTTCCTCGAATTTTTTAAATCCTTCAAAGATTGCTTTTTCCACCTCTGTCAGGTTTACACCCGGATTTGCACCCACCGAGATCATAAAGGTTCCTGCCAGTTCACTTGATCCGTTTCTTGTCATTACCCTGGAGGTAAGTTTTTTATCCTTAACGAGAACAACATAGAGCGGGGCTTTCTTTGTATTTGCAAGCAGCTCAGCCAGGAAATTAAGAGAGTATGAGTCTTTTGTGTAGCGCTCCACTGAAGGGAATACCATTGTTAGCTGAGGGGCTTTGGCAAAATTGTCTTCGTGATAAAGCTTAATTGTTGAGTTGACCGATGCCGGCATTGGCTCCCTTTTCTCTATTGCCTCTCCTGAAGGTATCTCCCCGAAATATTTTTCAATCAATGCTTTGACTTCTTCGATGTTAATGTCGCCCGAAACAGTAAGTGTTGCATTATTTGGAGTGTAGAATTTCTTATGGAAAGCCCTTACGTCTTCAACCGTTGCATTTGTGAGATCTTCCATCAGGCCGATGACTGTCCAACTATAAGGATGTCCCTTGGGATAAAGGTTCTTTGCAATTATCTCGGAATTGAAACCGTATGCAGCGTTATCAACACTCTGGCGCTTTTCGTTCTGTACCACATTCTGCTGGTTGACCAGCGCTTTTCTGGTTACTGTGTTTGTCAGGTATCCCATCCTGTCGGCTTCCATCCATAATGCCATTTCGAGAGCGTTTTTGGGAACAACCTCATAATAGTTCGTGCGGTCCTGGTTTGTGCTCCCGTTAAGATTCCCGCCTGCACCCTGGATATTTCTGAACAATTCATCCTCGCCGACATTCTCAGATCTCTGGAACATCATATGTTCAAAAAGATGCGCAAAACCTGTTTTGCCAGTTGCTTCACGGCTTGAACCGACATGGTAATAGACGGCAAGTGCAGCGATCGGGTCTGATTTATCCTGGTTAAGGACAACAGTCAGACCGTTTGGCAATGTATATTTTTCGTAGGGAATTGATAATTCGCCGTTTTTTTTGTCTGCAGTGCAGGAAAACAAAATTACTGTCATCATCAAAAGGGAAATGTAAAAAGTTCTTTTCATGGAGGAGATGGTTAAGTTAATTTGTGATTATTAAATGAAGCCGAATTTAATTAAAAACATCAACATATAAATGTGTTGTCGGACTTCGTAAATAAAAAATGCCGCATTTACATGCGGCTTTGTCTGAGCGGGAGACGGGATTGCCCCGACACTAAGGTCGGGGCGGACCCTGATAGGAGTTACTTTCAAACAAAAAAGCCACTGACGTGGCCTATTTTATTTTTTACTCATCCCTTCTCCAGGCAAGCCTGTCGTCGGTATTCATAAAAAATAAAATAGCCGCTAACGCGGCTTTTTTTGTTTGAGCGGGAGACGGGACTCGAACCCGCGACCCCGACCTTGGCAAGGTCGTGCTCTACCAACTGAGCTACTCCCGCAAATTCACGGGCAAAAATATGAATTTTTTTTGAACTGCAATATTTATGATGTTGAATTTAGGATTTCGAATAGGTTATTTATAAATCCGAATTCTTAAATCACAAATCTGAAATCTATTTTACCGGTCCCCAGTCAGTCAGGGTACTGTTCTGGAAATGGAGCCAGGTACCGGCATAAAACCATTCCTCATCGACTACATTCCCGTCTATCACCCGGCTGATTTTTTTTGGTGAACCCCAGCTGTCTTTGACCATCTGAACATTCATCCCTTTCCATATTTTCCCCGCATAGATCCTTGAAGCCGTTGATGATCCATATTTGCTTTCGAGATATGAGTACCTGCTTACCTTTTGCTCCTGAACAGGCTTGGGTTCCTGGTTAGCCGCGACTTCCACTGCTGGCGGCAGAGCTTTTGGATCAGGCTTGAATAGTTCAGCATGACGGGCATAAATAAACCCTTCATCTCCAATATATTCGACATGCAAAAACGTATCATCTGAACCTAAAACAAAAACAATTGAATCCTTGGGAATCACAATAATTACAGATGTAAGGTCTTCCTTATCCTTGAAAAGCCTTGTAGCTGTTTTTATAACCGCCGGCACTATTGTAATCTGATCTGCTGATTGATTATTCTCAAGTCCCTGAAGCACGTCAGTTTTAGTTTCCTGGGAACTCAGGGAGATAAATATTAATCCTAAAAGAACCGAAAATATTGCCTTTTTCATATCCTTGTTTTACAGATAATAATCAAAAATTGTACCATTTTGCTGCTATTACTGGAGATATTAAAACAGGGAAACTCAGTGCTAACTCTGTGTCACTCCGTGGTTAAACTTCTTTTTTACCACGGGGTAACACGGACTATCAACGAGTTACACGAAGTTGACTGACTCATGTTAGTTTTCTGATGATCATTACCCCGTCCCTGACCGGAAGGAGGATACATTCGATATTCTTTTGCTTCTTTATCATTGCGTTGAATTCCATTATCCCCATGGTCTGGGGATCACGGGAATCTTTACCAATGGCTTTCCCTCCCCACAGAACATTATCAGCAATAATGTATCCCCCTGTTTTTACCTTGTCAATTACAAGATTAAAATAATCACAATATTCCCGTTTATCCCCATCAATATAAACCAGATCAAAAATCAAATTCATCTCCGGGAGTAATTTCCTGTGCCCGGCCGGTCATCTGTTCAATTTTATCATCGACGCCCGCTTTTACGAAATAGGAGAGGGTGAAGTCAGCAAGTTCGTCATTCGGTTCAATTGTGACAAGACGGCCTTCAGACTTAAGTCCCTTTGCAAGACATATTGCGGAATAACCCGTAAAAGTTCCGATTTCCAGGATAATCGAGGGATTTATCATTTTCGAGATCATTTCAAGGAATCTTCCCTGCAGATGCCCGCAAACCATATTGGGATTTACAAATCTTAAATGGGTTTGCCTGAACAGATCCTCCAGGACCGGATTTTCAGGTGTGGAATGATCAAGAATGAATTTTTCAAGTTCCCTCTCCATCTTTATTTATCTTGACAACAGTAACCCCCTTCCCAACCTTCCCCCAGGGGGGAAGGAGTAACAAACCTGTCCCCCCTGGGGGAAATTAGAAAGGGGGTAAAAAAAATAAAATTAAGATATAAATCCATAATTAATTATTCATAAATCAAAGTAGATAACTTCCCGGGCTCGAATATCTCATTTGCCGTTGCCAGTAATTCGGAAGCGGTTATTTTGTCTATCTTCCTGCATACCTCTTCGAGGCTTTCTATCCTGTCAAATACGAGCAGGCTTTTTCCCAGGCTCAGCATAAGGTTTTCATGGTTCTCATAGCCTCTTGCCAGGTAGCCTTTCATCTGGTTCTTAGCTTTGCTGAGCTGGATACTGCCCAGCGTTTTTGTCCTTAATTTGTTAAGTTCGTATAATGTAACTTTGATGCTTCTTTCAAGATGGTGATTATCAGTTCCAAAGTATATGGAGAATGCCCCGGTATCGTAATATGGATTATAAGCCGACTCGACATTATAGGCAAGGCCGTTTTTCTCCCTGAGCGAAAGATTAAGCCTGGAATTCAACCCCTGTCCCCCCAGGATATTGTTCAGCAGGAACATCCCCATGCGCTTTTCATCCTTCAGATTATATGCAACATTCCCGATAATGCAATGGCTCTGAAAAGTATCCATCTTCTTAGTGACGGTTGAGACCTTATAACTCCATGGCAATGAGGTTCCGGAAATTCTTTTATTTAGTGGGACTGATTCAAAGTGTTTTCTGAACATCCGGATAGCTTTTTCATCCGGGATATTTCCGACCGAGCAAAAAACCATCTGATCAGTATTGTAATTCTGCGAGATGAAATCCTGCAGTTTCTTTTGTGTGAAAGATTTAACAACCAATGAATTGCCCAGGATATTATGACCAATTGGCTTGCCGGCAAAGATCTGTTCTTCGAAATCATCAAAAATCAATTCAGCCGGATTATCGAGGCAGGAGTTTATCTCTTCAATTACCACATCCTTTTCTTTCTCAATCTCTTTTTCCGGGAGCACAGAGTTGAAAACAATATCACTTATAACTTCGACAGCCCTCTCATAATCTTCTTTCATGATGGAAGCATGTATTGCAGTCTCTTCCTTGGTAGTGTATGCATTAAGCTCGCCTCCAACGTCTTCCAGCCGGCTTAGGATATAGTAGGCTTTTCTTTTATTTGTTCCCTTGAAGAGCATATGTTCAATGAAGTGTACCATACCGTGTTCAGGAGGAGTCTCAATGCTTGAACCTGTGTTTATAACAAGTCCGCAATGTGCAACTACGCATGGCACTCTGTGATGTACAAGCCTTATTCCGTTGCCGAGAGTATGAAAAAGAAGATCCATCGTTTATTTTGTCAGGGTGCAAATGTACCATAACGGTAAAATGATTCCAAATTGAAAATTTTAATACAAAGTTTTGGTTTAACGGTTTTGAGATATATATTTGCAGTCCGAAAAGTAGGTGCCATAGCTCAGTCGGTAGAGCAACGGACTGAAAATCCGTGTGTCCCCGGTTCGATTCCTGGTGGCACCACTTAAAAAAGAGCGAGAGTGAGAGTGAGAGCGAGTTAGCTCGAACGATCACTCTCGCTCTTTTTTCACGCTCTCGCACTCACACTCACACTTTCAGGCATTTTAATTATACTTATAGGATTTTGTATCCTGAGTCAAACAAATATTTTAAAAAGAGGCCTGAACCAGAACATTATTCTCATAGCGATAATCGCTTACCCTGTAATATACAGATGAGTCATTTTCAATCAGGTAATCCCAGTTTCCCGATTTTTCCGGAGCAGTAAATAATCTTCTTAAATAGATCCTGTCGCCGGGATAAAAATTACATTTATTCCCATATGCCGATATTTTGCCAAAGGTATTGAACATGGTGGTTTTAATCCAGATCAGATGTGTACCTCCAAATGTTTCCGGCCCGGTATGGCAGTAATCAATAAAGTTCCCGATATATCTTCTGGTATTCAGCAATTCATTCTCTGCAGGAGCCAGGGATGCTCTTTTTGTAGTGCTGCATGAAAAAATTATACACGATACCATTAATAAGGCAAGTTTTTTCATAAACCATCCAGTATAATCAGGGAATGTACTATCATCTCTTTGGGTACTTTGTTGCATAGTAAAGATAGCTGTCAGGGATATATCCGACAAGTCGTAAAATGCCAATTAGTGAGGATTATAGCTGTTTTTAAATTTCTTTGTCAATTAAATCAGGCAGATTATTGACGATTAATAACCACTTCCGTATAAAAGGAGACTGCTTGTCAAAAAAGCCGGGATATTTATCAGAAATATGCAAAATACCGGATTAGTAAAGTATAATGCCATCTAAAGTATTGATTATCTAAATAATAATGAACAGGTCAATAATATGAAAAAAATTCCCCGATTTTGACTAATAGTATTATATTAAGGATTAAAATTAAGGTCTTTAGCTGAATTTCAGGCTGGTTATAGACGGAATAAGTTCCCCTGTCGATGATCAGGCCGTTTTATAAGTGCTTAAACGAGGTATGTTTAACAGTAGTAGGGGAATAGTATTATTCCTGAAATTTTATTGTACCTTTGTCTGCAGATCCAGCTTAGCGATCTTGCGCGATATTCTGATAATCATTTAACCGGTTAGTTTATCACTGCACACCATCATTTTCGTAGCTGGTCAGAAATTTGATCATTAACAAGACTAGTAAATATATGGGCAGATCGCAGGAAACATTCGGTAAAAAGGAAGTAAGAACCAAGAAAGAAAAAAAGAGAAAAGAAAAGGAACAGAAGCGTGCGAAGAGGAAAAGCGAAGGGAAAAAGAGCAACTTCGACGATATGATAGCTTATGTTGACGAATTCGGAAAAATCACATCAACGCCTCCCGACCCGGACAGGAAGACATCAGTTGATGTTGACAGCATTGAGCTTAAGATAACTAAAAACAATCCTGAGACAGCCCCCGATTTTGTTCGTAAGGGAGTTGTTACATTCTTTAATGATTCAAAAGGTTATGGTTTTATCCGCGACATGGAATCGCGGCAAAGCGTTTTTGTGCATGCAAATAACCTGCTTGAACCTATTAAGGAAAACAATGTAGTAAGTTTTGAAATCGGTAAGGGACCTAAAGGACTTACTGCATTGAAGGTCAAATTATTCAAGGAATAACCTTTCTGCCTGGCGGATTTCCTGTTTAAACTGCTTTCTTGGCAAGGATCCTGGAAAAATAGCGATTTCTTGCCTCCTCAATATCGGCACCGGGAGCAATATATATTTTTGTTCGGTGATCAATAATAACTTCCTTCAGTTTTGAAAGATCGGGTGATTTATAAACAGCTGGTTTTTTTTCGAACATAATTCTTTTAATTTTAATAAAAAGTCCCGCTTTTGGCGGGACCAAAATGTTTAAATGATATTAATAGATAAACTAAGCAAGTTTAACATTTACTGCATTTAATCCTTTTTTACCCTGTTCCAGATCAAAAGTCACAACATCATTTTCTGTGATGTTTTCCTTTAATCCTGATGAATGTACAAAATACTCTTTTGTTGAATTCTCCTCTTTGATAAATCCAAATCCTTTAAATTCATTGAAGAATTTCACTGTTCCTTTACTCATAATTTAATTTTTATTAATTTTGGCGCAAGGTACGTTTAATTATTGGAATAATCTATTTATTTTCAATAAATTAAAAATTGTCGTTAATACACCTTATTAAATATTGCCTGCCAATTTTGATTGATGGTTTATTTGATTACCTTCGCCCCCTGATTAATAAAGTGATTTCCACAAAGCGTTGTCAGACATTTTGCCCAGTCTGTTTATGAGTTCATTTCAGCAGGGATAACAAATCCATCGCTCCCGAAAGCACATCAAAAACATTTTAATGATAGAATTTGAAGAAATGGGATTTACTCCCGGTATTCTGAAGGCGATTCAGAAACTTGGATTTGACCAGCCCATGCCAGTACAGAAAAAAGTGATCCCGCTGATGCTGGGTAATGATACTGATATTATCGCCCTTGCACAAACCGGAACAGGAAAGACCGCAGCATACGGCCTTCCTCTGGTTCAGGCTACCAATACTGAAATTAACGTCACCCAGGCCCTTATACTTTGCCCGACACGTGAACTTTGCATTCAAATCACCGGCGACCTGACAGATTATGCCAGGTACACAGGCGATCTGAAAATACTTGCAGTTTACGGAGGAGCAAGCATTGATAATCAGATCAGGGGATTAAAGAAAGGCGTGCATATTATTGTTGCCACACCTGGCAGACTGATCGATCTGATCGGACGAGGGGCGGCAAAACTCTCTGATGTAAGTACAGTAATACTTGATGAAGCAGATGAAATGCTTAACATGGGATTTCTTGACAGCATAAATGAAATTCTTGAAGAGGTTCCGGAAAACAGGCGAACTCTTCTCTTTTCAGCAACCATGTCTTCGGAGATCGCAACAATCGCCCGGAAATACATGAACAATCCGACCGAAATTACCATTGGAACAAAAAACTCATCAGCTGAAAATGTAAGTCATGCTTATTATCTGGTGCATGCCAGGGACAAATACAAGGTTCTTAAACGAATTGCCGATTCTGAACCTGATATTTATGCAATTGTCTTCTGCCGCACACGTAATGAAACCCAGGATATTGCATCAAAACTGATAAATGACGGCTATAATGCGGATGCGCTTCATGGAGATCTTTCGCAATCGCAGCGCGACGCTGTTATGCAGAAATTCAGACTGAGGAACCTCCGGTTGCTGGTGGCAACTGATGTTGCAGCTCGCGGGCTGGATGTTGACGACCTTACTCATGTCATTAATTTCAGCCTTCCTGACGATGCTGAGGTATATACGCACAGATGTGGCCGGACCGGAAGAGCAGGGAAAACAGGAATTTCTGTTTCACTTGTTCACCTGAGGGAAAAACAGAATCTTCAGAAGATTGAAAGACTGGTAAAAAAGCCTTTTAAAGCCATTCCTATTCCAACGGGAAGTGAGATATGCGGAAAGCAATTGTTCAACTGGGTAAATAAGCTGGAAACTGTGTCTACTGATCACCAGGAGATAGAGAAATTTCTTCCTGAAATAAAAATTAAACTTGAAGGGCTGGACAGGGAAGAGCTTCTAAAGCGAGTGATTTCACTTGAATTTGACAGGTTCCTTGATGATTACCGCCATGGTGAAGATCTTATTGATCCTGTTCCTGAAAGAGAGGGCCGCTTTGAAAGAGGGCGCAGAAATGATTCCCGTGAAAAGTACAACGGTAACTACACAAGGCTGTTCATAAATCTCGGTAAAGCTGACGGATTTTTCCCGGAACAGCTCATTGATCTTATAAACTCCAATACCCGGGGTAAAAAAATTCCTATCGGTAAGATTGACCTGATGAAGACCTTTTCCTTTTTTGAAGTTGAGGCTGGTTATGCTGATGACC
The DNA here is from genome assembly GCA_963702415.1 of uncultured Bacteroidales bacterium. Classification (GTDB taxonomy): domain Bacteria; phylum Bacteroidota; class Bacteroidia; order Bacteroidales; family VadinHA17; genus LD21. The sequence goes on from CAVPCP010000014.1 coordinate 21,320, forward strand.
TTATAGGAGCATTGAGCAATGTTAAATTCATGGACAGAAGAGTCGCAGTGGAGATAGCCCAGGAAAAGGGTGAAAGACCTGCACGGAGAGATCATAACGGAAGGAAACCGTCAAAATGGTCCGACAGGAGACCTGACAGGAAAAAACGGGGTAAAGTGTTTAGCAAATAACTCATTTTGTTAAGACCAGGATTCCCTGTGATCCTGGCTTAAAGAAATAAAGAGTGAACAAAGCTATTCCCTGTTATTATCAAGAAGATACGGAGTTACCTGGTAGACACAATAATTCAGCCAGTTCGAAAACAGAAGGCTTGCATGGCTTCTCCATCTGACCATTGGTGTTTGCTCCGGATCATCATTAAGAAAATAATTCTCCGGTATTTTTATCTCGAGACCTTTGGCAACATCCCTGTCATATTCCGATTTGAGAGTAAGAGGATCATATTCTGAATGACCTGTTATAAAAATCCTTCTCAGGTCCTTTGTAGCAACAAGATAAATTCCTGCCTCTTCAGAATCGGCAAGGATCTCAAGATCCTTTATTTTCTCTATATCTTCTTTCCGGACTTCTGTATATCTTGAATGAGGTGCAAGAAAATCATCGTCAAAGCCCCTGGTCAGAAGGTTGGTCCTGCTGTAGATTTTATGCCTGAAAACACCGAACATCTTATCATTCCTCATGTATTTAGGGATGCCGTAATGGTGATATAAACCAGCCTGCGAAGCCCAGCATATGAACATTGTCGAGGTGACATGGTGATCGGCCCAGTCCATTATTCTAACCATCTCTTCCCAGTAATCGACCTCTTCAAATTCAAGATGCTCGATAGGGGCACCGGTAATAATCAACCCGTCATATTTATGCGTGGAAATATCATCAAAAGTCTTGTAGAATGAGTCAAGATGCTCCTTGGGAGTATTTTTCGACAGGTGCATCTTTGTATAGATAAGGGTGATCTCAACCTGCAGAGGGGTATTCGACAGAAGCCTTAAGATCTGCGTTTCGGTGGTGATCTTTACAGGCATCAGATTAAATATAAGTATTTGCAAAGGCCTTATATCCTGGTGAACCGCCCTTGTCTCCTTCATCACGAAAATATTCTCTTTCTCGAGAATTTTCACTGCAGGTAAATTATCCGAAATATTGAGTGGCATGGCTCAGATTTGATTTTATTTTAAGTTCTAAATAGTAAACTAGACCATTTTTTGGTTTAGGAATATTTCCTGTAAAACTACTGTTTTCATGATTTAATTGACGTCTTACAGGAGTAAAATAGGGATGTTTTTCCACCAGAATCCTCATTTTACTGATAATCTTGTCATATTATACCGATCATTTGTCAAAATCGCAGATCCCTTCCCTGGTTTAATATCGGGTCCGTAAATAATTATATCCCAGTACTTTTGGTTAGTTCAATACATCATGAGATCAATTTGAAGCTTTGTTCCCGATAAATTCAGGACCTGTTTTGACGAATAACCTTTTTCCTTTTATTAGATGATTAGTTCTGTTTTCAATCATCATAATTTCATTGACCAGCTCCTTATATATTATCGCATTTGTACACTGATTGAGATTAAGCGTATTGACACGCATTAGTTTGAAGTTTAATTTTACATCAATGGCATGCAATTAAGAAAAGTAAGAAAAATGAGAACATTTTACCGCATATCATCGAAAGAAACAGGGACAGTATTACTGAAAAGAAGAAAGATCGCCAAAGCTTATCGCTGGTGGTTACGTGAAAACGGGTTTTTATTTAAATACATGTTTTTTGTCAATTAGTCAGAACAGGAAGGTTTTAGGTTTGTTTAAGGTTGTTGATCAATGCCGGATCTTTGAGATCCGGGTTTATGAGAAGAGAAGGATTAGGGGTAACTCCTTCTCTTTCTTTTATATATCCAGCCTGAACTGAACCCGGAATCCAAAACCGGAGATTCCCGGATGATCGAGATAGGTAAAACGTTTAATCAGGTCGACCCTGAAAACCCTCAGGATATTTGAAAGACCGATTCCGGCCTCAATATATGGCTTCTTTTCCAGTGTATAGGTCAGTGGCATATTGTTGCTGTCGACAGGGAAATGAAACAGATCATCATTATTATCAGGATTGTTATTGCTTCCCAGCCCGCCGTACAGCATCTTGAAGGTAATAATCTCCCTGAATTTCAGCTTCTTTAGCAACGGGAATTTATTGAAGATGAATCCGTTAAATGAATGATCGATATTAAGCGATGCATATTTATCACTGACGAATTCAAGATAATTCATAAGGTTATATGAATTTCTCTGATAGGCGTATGTCTGGTTTGCAGTATGAATAAACAATAAGGGATATGTAACTGTCCCAAATATCTTTCCGGCTTCAATGCGAGACATCAGTGTAACCGATGATGGATATATAATATCTCCGGCTGATATTCATCTGAAGCCTCTGGTAATCATAATCATTATTTATCTCTTTTGCCCCGAATGCGGTTTTAAGCTGAATCACAGGATACTTGTTTGGGAAACGATCCCTGTATAGTTTTCCCTGGTAAAAAGTTTCATTTGGAGCATATCGAAGATTAAGGAAGAGTCTCAGAAATATTTATATAATTTTATTTTCAGGGGTTGTTACATCTCCGTCATAGTCGTAATAAAGAGTTCCCAAGGGGCTGTTGACGGGTAAAATTGTATCCCAGGATGGTATGAAAAATGGTTTTCAAATTCATTCAGGAACTCAAATCTTAAGGTATTATTAAGGGTGAACTTATCATTTTCTCCCCTGTGTAAAAGAGAGGAAAAAATTATCCCTGTACGTAAACTGAATCTCCTGCCCCGGGATTTTAAGGTCCTTCTGGTAACTCAGCCTGACCGATTTTACCGGAAACTGGTAAATTGTCCGTGGTGTAAGGGAATATGTTATCCCGGCATTATATTTAAAGTCATTGTCTTTCAATCCATAGGCGATATAGCCATCAAGTGTAGTTTTCCTGCTGAAATCCGGTGTTGTTCTTCCTCCAAACCTGAATCTTGATCCTTCAACCGTATTGAAACTGTAGAAGTTGCCGATGGGTCCTATTTCTACTTTTCCCAGGTCATAAAATTCAGTTGTAAGCAGCATAACAATCCCCATCTGTTGCTTGAATGCGGGTACATTATTGATGCTGTCAATCATTGAGTAAATCGCACTTTCCGATCTCGTAAGAGGAAGATGCCTGTTAGATTCCCAGAAATCAGGATCATCGGATAATGGATCTATTATATCGCTCGTAACAGGACCGCGGAAAATCTTGTCATCAACAGGTTCGTCGATGATATAATCCCGGTATGATACAGTACGTTGCATGTATAAACCAAGTTCACCTTTTGCAACACCGGCATCAATTGAGATCTCTTCCCTCGAAAGCATCCAGAGATTCTGGCTGAATTTATCAAAATCCTGTTTAATGCTGATATCATTTATCCAGTCAATATTGATATTCCTGTTTATCCCCATGTCAATTTCCCTTACTGCATAGCTGCTGTCCATAGTTATATACAGGTAGCCATGAAACAGGAAATCAGCCTGATTTCTCGGTTCAAAGAATAGCTTTATACAATTGATATCCTTTACCGGCAGGGTGTCGGTGATATAATACCTGTAAAAGGCGGGAGCAGTACCGGCCAGGGGACTTAAAAACTTGTTTGTCATGAACAGGATCTCATTGTCATAAATATTTATGTTCTGAAACAAATGATTAAGGTTTGCAGCAACGCCTTTATTATCAAGATATTCCTCGAGGTTGACAGTTTTGGTGGCACGGATTATTTCTTTTGTGGCCACAGGTTCCTTCCTGTAATAATGATCGGAAACAGTCTCTTTTATGAAGATAGGTAGAACATTATTGCTGATACGTTTTGTGGTATCGGTATTCTCAAAAATGAATTCATATTTTTCGAATGCTTTAGCCTGCTTGAAAGTCTCATTTACATTGCTTAATGCAAGCTGAATCTTTTCATATTTTTCATATTCAAGGTAACTGTAAGATTCCTTCCTGTTCAGGTCTTATGTTCAATGACTTTTTCAATCAGATCCACGGCAGGATTATTCTTATTGCTGTATTCCCGTTTCCTCGGTTTCACTGTAATTTCATCAAGAGATATGGATGATAGTTTTAAGCTGATATTTATGGTCTGTTCAGCGCCGTTCCTTATGCTTCTCAATTCTGCCTCATAGCCAATAAATGAAAACCTGACTTCAGCAGCCTTAACACTGGTCTGAATGAGATATTTCCCCTTGCTGTCAGTAATCGTGCCGACAGAAGTTCCTTTCAGCAAAACTGAAACATAAGGAACCGGATCGCCTGTATTAGCATCAGTAACAATGCCTTTGATTATGGTCTTTTCAGATTCCTGGGAATAAATATTCAGGCTGATCAGCAGGAATATCAGAATCCTGATTAGAAGAAAATATTTTTTTTTTGTGAACTTTATTAACAAGTCAGACAGTATTAAAATATGGCGGCTCAAATTTAACCAAATAAGGCAAGCAAGGTTCAAGGATGCGAATAAACTATCAGAGCTTTGAAAATTACCGTCAATGTAAGAATAGTCAGACCGTTTCCTTTTTTTAAGGTTTTTATTACTTTTGCTGTATCAAATCCAAACCAAATGATATGAAAAAAATATTTCTGACATTAACACTAACTATTTTCATTTATGCTTTTGCTTCTGCGCAGGACTATAATAATGCGATTGGCCTCAGGTTAGGTACATCAATAGGAGTGACAGCCAAACATTTTCTGGGAGAGAAATCAGCGGTTGAAGGGTTACTGACTACACGCTGGCAGGGGCTTGAAATTACCGGACTCTATGAATTTACAAATAACGCATTCGATGTTGACCGGCTGAACTGGTATTTCGGATTCGGCGGTCACCTTGGATTCTATAATGGTAGTAATACGCCCTGGGGAGAATCAGCGACAAGCTACGTAGTATTGGGTATTGACGGGATAATTGGCATGGAATATACATTCATTGATGTTCCTATCAATCTGAGTCTCGACTGGAAACCTGTGTTCAACCTGACAGGTGAAACAGGTTTCTGGGGAGACGTACTGGCTCTTTCGGTCAGGTATACTTTTTAGAATCCGTTAAGTTTCATAGTCACCGTCGGGATTAACAGCAGAAATCCCAGAATAACAAGGATCAGAAGGATAGGTGCGATCCACCTGAGCCATTTGGCATAAGGAATCCTTGCCATCCCCAGTACTCCTATAAGGACACCCGAAGTCGGAGCGATCATATCTGTAAAGCCGGCGCCAAATTGAAATGCCATTATTGTAGCCTGCCTGGTAAGTCCGACTATATCTGAAAACTCAGCCATAATTGGTATGGTCAGGGCAGCTTTTGCTGATCCTGAAGTAATTATTAGGTTTAGCAGCGACTGAAATCCGTACATAATTGTGATTGACGACATCTGGCCTGTGCCCTCAAGAGCCCCTGACAGGGAGTTAAGAACGGTGTCAATTATCTGGCCGTCAGTCAGAATTGCGATTATGCCTCCTGCAAAACCAACTACCAGGGATGCTGAAACAATATCTTTGACACCTTCTACGAACAATTTGGCTGTTTCTCCGGGCTTCCGGCCTGCCGCCAATCCGGTCACCAGGCCCATTGCCAGGAAAAGAGCCGCTATTTCCATAATATACCATTCATACCCAAGAACGCCAATCACCAGGTATATCATTGTGAAAGCGAGTATATTGAGAACAAAAAAATGGATCGATTTCTTCAGCGTAATATAACTTAAAATAAAATAAAGGCCTGCCAGAACAGGCAGAAGAGGAGCAGAGATTTGTGACAATCCCACAGTAAGACTGGTAACAGGAAATTTGACTGCAAACAGAACAAGGACAATACCTGTCAGAAGTGCAACAATCCATGCTGACAGCGGCGTGTTATATTTAATCTCCTCAATATGAGAATTCCCTTTTTTCCTCCAGTATTCATCGGCCTCATACATAATGCTTTTGCTCGGATCCCTTCTGATTTTTGCTGCATACCAGAGAACGAACATAATACCTGCAAATGTTATGATGATCCAGCATAATGTGCGGTATTCTATACCTGTGAATAACGGCACACTTGCCAGTCCCTGGGCTATTCCGACCGTGAAAGGATTCAGGATTGCTCCGGCAAAGCCTATATGCGCAGCAAAATAGCAAAGGGCTATGCCTACCAGGGAGTCATAACCCATTGATATTGAGAGTGGCACAAAAATTACTGCAAAGGCAATTGTCTCTTCTGACATACCAAATACTGCTCCGAAGAAACTGAATAAAATCATTATCAGCGAAATGATTATATTGTTCACTCCTAACAGCTTAACCAGACGGAATCGCTCCATCCGTCTTGTAAATCCAAGGAACGAGTATATGCCCACATCAATTGATTTTGTTTCATTCATTATCCAGAATGCACCACCGATCATAAGGATAAAAACAATTATATGAGACATATTTATAAACCCTTTGTAGAAGGCTGAGAATATCTGCCAGGTTTGCGGCTGACTTTCTATATAGTGAAATGATCCGTTGACAATTACACTCCTTTCAACCCCATTCACTTCTACAGTCTGACGGTCGAATTTTCCTCCCGGGATTATCCAGGTCATGACAGCAGATACAATAATAATACTGAATACAATTACCAGATTGTGCGGAACTTTAAACTTCATACCCATAAGGTTTCAAATCTATTAGTTACCCTTCAATAAGCTCAACATAATGTCCTCAAGTGATTAATCATGCTGTTGATATTATTTTACCGGATGTTCTTTCTCTTTAAAATGGATTTAAATATATAATGAATTTTCACAGAGCGAATACAGATAATTTATTAATTTTAAGCAACTCAATAACCAATAACCAATTACTGTTTTGTGATTAGTAACCTATAAACCTGATAATATGAAGAAAAATCTTGTTCTTACATTGCTGTTTCTGCTGGTGCCATTTCTGTTATTTTCCCAGAAAAGCTTTAACGGTCTTGACATGAATATGGGAAACCTTTACAGGTTATCCGATGCAAAAACGCGGTCTATAAGTCCTGAGAATTTTACGGGTGAAAAAGGCAAAGCCGGCATGGCCAGTCTTGAGGATAAAGACAAGCCCAATGCTGCCAATGCTGCGAACGCTGCGCGCGACCTTGGGCAGGGATGGAAAGTTAACCCTTATGTAAGGATAAAGCCAGGAGAGACTTTCACGATGGCTGTTATTGATGGACCGGGAGCTATTCAGCATATATGGATGACACCTGCCGGGAAATGGCGTTTTTCAATTCTCCGGATCTACTGGGATGATGAGACAGAACCATCAGTGGAATGCCCTGTAGGAGACTTTTTTGGAATGGGTTGGGGAACATATGCACCACTTGTATCATCAGCTGTCTGTGTGAACCCCGGAAGCGCTTTCAACTGCTACTGGGTTATGCCTTTCAGGAAAAAATGCCGGATTACGATGGAAAACATCGGTGATGCCGATCCTATGACTTTATATTACCAGATCGACTATACTCTTACAGATGTGCCGGATGATGCAGCTTATTTCCATGCTCAGTATCGCAGGCTCAACACCAATGAAACTTCTGATTACACTATTGTTGACGGTATAAAGGGGAAAGGACAATATGTCGGCGTCTATCTCGCATGGGGCGTTAATAATAACGGATGGTGGGGCGAGGGTGAAATTAAATTCTTCATTGACGGGGATACAAAATTCCCAACTATCTGTGGTACGGGAACAGAAGATTATATATGCGGCTCCTATGATTTTGACACCAGGAAGAAAAACGCTGCCGGAGTTGAAGAGGTTAATTACACAGAGTTTTGTACTCCCTACTCCGGTCTTCACCAGGTGATCAGAGGCGACGGTCATTACAATGTAATGCAGCGTTTTGGACTTTATCGATGGCATATAATGGACCCCATTCGATTTGAAAAGGACCTTAAGATCACAATACAGGATCTGGGTTGGAGACAGGGTGGCAGATACCTGGCCCAGAAATCCGATATTGCATCAGTTTGTTACTGGTACCAGACTGATCCGCACTCTAAATATCCGAAATTACCTTCATGGCGGGAGCTGGAAGTATATTAAGAAGACGGAAGACCGAAGACCGAAGTCTGAAGTAAGGAATTCCCCCTTTGAAGAGCCTGCCCCGCTTCGGCGGGGGGGTTAGGGGGATGTAAAAGACGGAAGACGGAATAAAAAAGGCAATGGGCCACGGGCAAAAGGCAAAGGGCAATTGAAATAAGAAAAAGTTGAAAACGAGTAACGAAAAACGAAAACAAAATATGGAAAGTATTAATAAGAAAGAGCAAATCGTAAAGGGCGGAATTGACCGTCGAAGTTTTATTTCAAAAGCCACGCTGGCAGCTTTAGGGACAGCCGGAGCATCCAGCCTGATTTCATCATGCAGCCGCGAGCCCGCTAAAAAGAAGCTGGAACTTCCGGTCCTTTTAACTCAGGCTCCCGATGGGAAACCTCTGAAAGCCGGCCTTATAGGCTGCGGAGGAAGAGGTACGGGTGCAGCGGTGAATTTTCTTGATGCTGGGCCGAACCTTCAGATCACGGCACTCGGCGACGTCTTTAAAGATAAGCTCGATCAGTGCAGGGAGCAGCTGAAAGCAAACAAGAATATTGAGATTCCTGACGAAAAATGTTTTATCGGTTTCGACAGCTATGAAAAAGTCATTGACTCTGGAGTTGATGTGGTACTGTTATGCACACCACCGCGTTTCAGGCCGTCGCATGTTGAGGCAGCAGTAAATGCCGGAAAACATATCTTCATGGAGAAGCCGATAGCAGTCGATCCTGTGGGAGCACGAAGGTAATGGTTGCATCTAAAAGGGCACAGGAAAAGGGATTATGCATGATCAGTGGCACTATCAGACGCGTACAAAAGGATTTTATGGAGACATGGCGGAGAGTGGCGAATGGTGAAATAGGCGATATCGTCAGTGCACATATTACCAGGAACGGAGGATCTCTATGGGTGATACAGAGGCAACCCGGCTGGACAGATATGGAATACATGCTCCGAAACTGGGCAAATTTTTGCTGGACATCAGGCGACCATATCGTTGAACAATTCATTCATGAAGTTGATGTAATGAACTGGTACATTGGCAAAGATCCCGGTAAAGGCTGTTGGCTGGGGCGGCCGTCAGAGAAGGGTAACAGGCGATCAGTACGACTTTTTCAGCGTTGAATATATATACGATAATGGTATGCACACACATTGTGCAGCAAGGCAGATAACCGGCTGCAGCAATATAACAGAGCAGTTTATTACAGGGACCAGGGGATTTGCCAATGCCAAAGGCACTCTTTATAACCTCAGGGGAGAAGAGATTTGGAAATATCCTTACCCTGAGGAGGGTTCAACTGATGAAACATGGAAAGTTACGGATCCATATGTTCAGGAGCACATTAACCTTATTACCGGAATACGGACAGGAAACAGTGTCAGTGATGCCGAAGCACAGATAAATTCCACCCTGATAACAATAATGGGACGCATGTCGGCTTACACAGGAAAAGATGTTACATGGGATGAGGTGATGAATTCTGATATGGAGCTGGGCCCGAAGATATATGAATTCGGACCGGTTCCTGGAATACCTGAAACACTACCTGTAATAGGTGCAGAACCTAAACTAACATAAAATACTGGTAATCTTATCCTTCGTGATCCTTAGAGTAAAACTTAGAGCTACTTTGTGGTAAAAAGATTTAACCACAAAGTACTCCAAGGTATCACAAAGATTTCAAAAGCAAATTAATGAAACAATATAATATGAACAGAAGGCAATTCACAAAAAGAACAGCTATGGCATCTGCATTTCTTACTGCAGTTCCTTTTCCCGGTCTTCCGGTTACCATGACCCATGGCAGCAAGAAATCTTAAAAAAGGGATAATGTGGGGAAGCATCGGAACAGGAAAGACAGTAATGGAAAAATTTCAGGCCGCAAAACTCGCCGGATTCGACGGGGTTGAAGTCGACAGCCATCTCGACAGAAATGAGGTTCTCAAGGCCCGCGAATCAACCGGTCTGGAAATTCCACAGCGTTTGCGATTCACGCCACTGGAAATTACTTCTTTCAAGTCCCGATCCAAAAGTAAGGGAAGATGGTGTTGAGGCCCTGAAGGTAGCCCTGGAAGATGCAAGTGTTTTCGGGGCCGATGCGGTACTGCTTGTTCCCGGGCAGGGTAACGGAGGCCGTAAGCTATGATGAATGCTGGAACCGGTCAGTTGAGGAGATTAAGAAAGCGATCCCAACCGCGGAGAAACTGAAAGTGAAAATTGCGATTGAAAATGTCTGGAATAATTTCCTTCTCAGCCCGATGGAAGCAGTCAGATACATTGATCAGTTCCAGAGCCCTTTTGTGGGTGCCTATTTCGATTGCGGCAATATCCTTGCATATGGCTGGCCTGAGCAATGGATAAAAATTCTTGGAAAAAGGATCGCTAAAGTCCATATCAAGGAATACAGCCGCAAGATAGCTGATACCGAAGGCAAATCAGCAGGTTTCAAAGTCAAACTTCGCGAAGGCGATGTAAACTGGAGTGCGGTGATGAAAGCTCTTGATGAAACAGGTTATCAGGGATGGACAGGTATTGAAATGCCCGGAGGCGATACTCCCGAAGGTCTGAAAGATCTGTGCGACAGATTGAAGCTTATCCTGGAGAGCTAATTCATTTAACCGCAAGAACGCAAAGAATTTTCGCAAAGGTCGCGGAGTGAATTTTATTATAGATTTCTTAGCATACTTTGCGCCTTCTTAGCGGACTTAGCGGTTAATGGATTTGATATTTCTAAAACAATATATGTAATGAGAAGAATTATTCCATTTTTTATTCTGATTGGTACCGTTTTTATCCTGGCTTTAATTTCATGTTCACAGAAGGAACAGATTTTTGTAAAGGACGGACATTCATACAACGGTTCATATTCAGGCGAATACCTCTCAAGGATAGCTTTCCCTGTCGGGGGTATCGGAGCGGGAATGTTCTGTATTGAAGGTACCGGAGCTATTTCCCATATGTCGGTAAGAAACCGTCCGGATGTTTTTAATGAACCATGCATGTTTGCCGCATTACATGTAAAAGGTTTTGAAAAGGGGACAAAGGTTATCGAAGGACAGGTACCGGGATGGAAGCATTTCGGTCAGCCCGGTTCAGGTAACGGTTCCGCAGGAGCCAGCTACGGACTTCCCCGTTTTGAAAACTGTACTTTTCTTGCAAGGTTCCCTTTCGCAACAATCGAACTTAACGATGATGATGTTCCTCTCAATGTAACAATTAAAGGATGGAGTCCTTTCATTCCGACTGATGCCGATAATTCGAGCCTGCCTGCCGGAGCTCTGGAATATACATTTAATAATACCGGCAAGTCAAGGGTAGAGGCTATTTTTTCATATAATTCGAGGAACTTCATGAGACAGCCTGGCGGGAAAGCAACCATTAAACCTTTATCAGGCGGATTCATTTTATCAGAGGAGGGCTCTGGAGAAAATCCGGAAAAAAAGGGCGACTTTGCCATATTTACGAGTGAACCGGGAACTATTGTTGATCACTGCTGGTTCAGGGGCGGATGGTGGGATCCCCTTACAATTACATGGAACACCATTTTAAAGGGTGAAACCAGGGATACACCTCCTGCTGATGCAGATGCTCCCGGAGCCTCTTTATATGTCCCGTTTACGGTGGAGCCGGGTGAAACGAAAACAATAAGGTTAATGATGGTCTGGTATGTGCCCGATACAAACCTGAGATACGGCCAGGATTCAACAGAACCTGATGATGAAGATTGTACCGATCCGGCCTGCTCGTGCAACGATCCGTTTTATAAACCCTGGTATGCCGGTAAATTTAATGGCATCAATGAGGTTGCAAACTACTGGAAAACAAACTATAAAGATCTTTTCAGCAAGAGCGAATCATTCAGCACTTCCTTCTTTGACTCTTCTCTTCCCCCGGAAGTTCTGGAAGCAATAGCAGCAAACCTTACTATTATTAAATCTCCCACCTGTCTGCGGCAACCTGACGGGAAGTTGTGGAACTGGGAGGGTTGCAGCGATAATTCAGGTTGCTGCGCCGGTTCGTGTGAGCATGTATGGAATTATGCTCAGGCAATCCCGCATCTGTTCCCAAAACTTGAACGCACCCTCAGGGAAACTGAATTTGGCCCCAGCCAGAATAAGGAAGGTCACCAGACTTTCAGGGCCGCCCTTCCTGTACGGCCCGTTGCCACAACGTTTTATGCAGCAGCCGACGGTCAGCTTGGAGGAATAATGAAAGTTTACCGCGACTGGCATATTAGCGGCGATACTGAATGGCTTAAAAAGATATACCCGAAGGTTGTTGAGAGTATGGATTATTCAATAAGGACATGGGATCCTCGTTTGACCGGGACTCTTGAAGAACCGCACCATAACACTTATGATATTGAATTCTGGGGACCTGATGGAATGTGCACAAGCTTTTACCTGGGAGCCCTGAAAGCAATTTCGGAAATGGGCAGCCATCTGGGGCAGAATGTTGAAAAATATAAAGCTTTGTATTTAAAAGGCCGGCAGGCTATTGAAGAAGACCTGTTTAACGGGGAATACTTTTACCAGAGAATAAAATGGACTGGTTTGAGCGCCCCTGATCCGGTCACCGCCTCAAAGGGAACCTGGTCATCGGAATATTCTGAGGATGCACTGAAACTTCTGCAGGCTGAAGGACCAAAGTATCAGTACGGTACAGGGTGCCTGTCGGACGGTATTCTGGGCAGCTGGATAGCAGAGGTTTGCGGTCTGAAAAATATTGTCGACTCCTTAAAAGTCACAAGTCACCTTAACTCGGTTTACAATTATAATTTCAAAAAGGATCTTACAGATCATTCCAATCCTCAAAGGCCTTCATTTGCCCTTGGAAATGAAGGCGGCCTGCTGCTGTGCACATGGCCGAAAGGAGGGAAGCTATCGCTTCCTTTCGTCTATTGCGATGAAGTGTGGACAGGCTTTGAATACCAGGCAGCTTGCCATCTGATGATGATGGGGGAGGTGGAAAAGGGGCTGGAAATTGTCAGAACGGCACGCGACAGGTATGACGGGAGATTAAGAAACCCATTCAATGAATATGAATGCGGACATTGGTATGCCCGGGCAATGTCGAGTTATGCGATGATTCAGGGACTTACGGGTGTAAGGTATGACGCCCTTTCACAGACCATGTATATTGACTCCCGGATTGGTGATTTTACCGGATTTATCTCTACAGAAACCGGATTCGGTAACGTAGGTCTGGAAAATGGCAAACCATTTCTTAAAGTCGCCTATGGCGAAATTAATGTAAAGGATTTTATTGTCAGATAACAGATTATAGCTTCACTTCAGCTCTTTAACTCCCATGTTCCACAGGGTAAAACTGTAAATATCAGCATATTGTTCTATCGATTTGCTGACAGGTGTTCCTGCTCCGTGGCCGGCTTTTGTTTCGATCCTGATGAGCACCGGATTATTGCCTGCCTGCTTTTCCTGAAGCTGGGCTGCAAACTTGAATGAATGGGCTGGAACAACTCTGTCGTCATGGTCACCGGTTGTAACCAGTGTAGCAGGATAACTGATCCCTTCCCTTACATTTTGAACAGGTGAATATTTCAGAAGATAATTGAACATTTCAGGACTGTCGTCAGCTGTTCCGTAGTCATATGCCCAACCTGCACCGGCAGTAAATTTGTGGTACCTCAGCATATCAAGAACGCCGACAGCCGGAAGGGCTACCTTAAACAGTTCAGGACGCTGGGTCATGACTGCACCTACCAGAAGGCCTCCGTTCGAACCGCCCCTTACTGCAAGATAATCAGTAGAAGTATAATTGTTTTCTGTCAGATATTCAGCTGCTGCTATGAAATCGTCAAATACATTCTGCTTGTTCATTTTAGTACCTGCCAGATGCCATTTCTCACCGTATTCCCCGCCGCCTCTGATATTCGGTACTGCGTAAATTCCCCCAAGGTCGAGCCATACGGCAACAGGGATGACGAATTCCGGTGTCTCGCTTATGCTGAAACCTCCATAACCGTAAAGTATAGTCGGATTTTTACCGTTTTTCTGCATGTCCTTCCTGTATGTTATTATCATCGGTATTCGGGTTCCATCCTTAGAAGCATAAAACACCTGTTCCGATACATATTCATCACTGCTGAAATTAACTGAAGGCTTTTTGAAGACCTTTGCGTCTCCCCCCACGGGGTCCAAACTGTAGATAGTTGATGGTGATGTATAATTGGTAAATGAATAGTAAACTGCCTTATCATCCGGCTTGCCACTGAATCCGGAAGCAGACCCTATTCCGGGAAGTGTAATGTCGCGGACAAGCTTTCCTGAACGGTCATATTGCTTAACTTCTGATATTGCATCTTTAAGGTAGCTGGCAAATATATATCCTGAGCATGTGGAAGGTAAAAGCACATTTTCAGTCTCAGGTATCAGATCGATCCAGGTTTCAGGGCCTGGTTTTTCAGCATCTGTTGTTACCACACGACCATTTGGTGCATTCAGATCAGTATAAATGAACAACCTTGAACCATCGTTATCCAGAATATAATGGGTATTATGAAAATTTCCAACAACGACCCTGAAACCGGCGGTCTCATTTTTCAGATCCATAATATAAAGCTCATTGCCTGTTGTCGATATTGAAGCGGTTACGACAAGATACCTTCCATCCTCTGTGACAGAAGCTTGCACATACCTTCTGACAATATCGGCTCCGAAGACAACTTTATCTTCACTCTGATCTGTTCCGAGCTTATGATAATAGAGTTTATGATGATCAGTCATTGCCGAGAGTTCACTGCCTGAAGGTCTGTCGTAACTCGAATAGAAGAATCCCTCATTTCCTTTCCACGAAATACCGCTGAATTTGATGTTATTGAGTGTATCACCTATAATCTCTTTAGTTTCAGTATCCATGACAATTACCTTACGCCAGTCCGATCCTCCTTCAGAAATGGAGTATGCCAACTTGCTTCCCTCTTTTGAAAAACCGATTTCCCCAAGTGAGGTGGTGCCGTCGGCAGAAAATTTGTTGGGATCAAGGAAAAGCTCAGGATCTTCTCCGTCTTTCTGACGATAAATGACATACTGGTTCTGCAGCCCGTCATTTTTTGAGAAATAGGTGTATATGCCTTCCTTTATGGGCAATGTGTATTTTTCAAAGTTCCACATATTTTTAAGCCGGTCATAAATCTGTCCCTTGTAAGGGATCTTTTCCAGATATCCGAAGGTAACAATGTTCTGTTCCTTAACCCATTGAGCAGTCTCTTCCGACATATCGTCCTCCAGCCACCTGTACGGATCAGCAACAATTGTCCCGAAGAGTGTATCTGCGTAACTGATCTTTTTTGTTTCAGGATATTTTATCATTTCGGTAACATTGTTTTTGCATGAAACAGAAAATATCAGCATGATAATAATAATTATGCACCTGTTCATATTTTTTAGATTTAATTAATCAAGCTCCGGAAATACATTTGACACCTTCAAATATAACCTATTTGTTTTCATTTACTGTATGGTTCCAGGTATAAATCTTCCAGCCATTTCCGGCAGCTTTCTTCATTAGCTGCCTGTCGGGATTAATGCATACCGGATGGCCCACAACCTCCAGTGCCGGCAGGTCTGAAATGGAATCCCCATAATACCAGGAATCTTCAATCTTATTGTTATTCTTTTCACAATACTCTTTTAACCTGATTTTTTTCTCCTGCCCGTAACAAAGATTCCCTTCCGGCCGTCCTGTTAAATGTCCGTTGCTGACTTCAAGCCTGGAACAGATAATCCCATCCATATTAAGGTGGTCAGCCACTGCCTGGCATATTTGTTCAAGAGATGATGACAGGATTATTGTTATTGCATTTCGTGATTGGTGAATCTTCAGCTCATTATGGACTTCTGAATGAACTGAGGGGAGCAGAACTTCACTCAGTACTTCCGAGCAAAGATCTTTCATATCCTGTTCAGGCATACCTTTAACCCATAACAGCATTCTTTCCATTATTTTAACAGGATCAGCTAATCTAATCCGGTAAGCAAGTCCAAGGTAAAGGGCAATTGCTATGTCAGATATGTTCATCAGGCCTTTTTTAAATGCCCTGTGAGCAAGCGCTCTTCCGCTTATGGCTTTGATAATCGTCCTGTCGAGATCGAAAAATGCAACATAGCTGTTGGCCCGATTTTTATAATCTGAAGTAATGGTTGCCATCAGGATTATATATTATGTTCAGGGCACCGGGAAGGATCCCCACAGTGAATTTATCTGAAAAATTAATTTCTCCGTCGACATGAAAAGGCACCTTCTCCGGAAACTCAATTTCAAGTGCGGATGTCTGGTAATAAAAAACCTTTTTGTCGTTGATATGCTCTCCTTTCGGGACTTTCAATAATAACCTGAATCTCTGGATGAGATTAAGTTTTTTTATCGAACAGACATCGAGTAAACCGTCATTGGCAATAGCTTTGGGTGTCAGAAAGAAACCTCCGGCAAACCTCCTGCCGACCGAGATGGTATTTATGAAGCAGTCTGTTTCAGAAGTGCTTGGTCCGTTCGTAACTGTCATTCTTTTTTCTTTGAAAAGGAGAAGCGTTTTAACAATGTGCCATATATACTTATTGGCTCCGCCTTTTTTGACTTTGCCATCTTCTGTATAATTCTGAGCGGCAACTTCAGCATCAAATCCAAGTCCCATGCCATTAAGAAAAATCTTATCGTTCACAACTCCCACATCCAGGGCGATCACATTTTTCTTATAAAAGGTTTCCCAGTCTTTGTCTTTAAAGTGAACCGGGAATCCGGGTATCTGATCAAAATCATTTCCTGTTCCGGCAGGTATAATACCGACGATAACATCTTTATTATTTATAAGCGGTCGGGCAACTTCATTCATTGTTCCGTCTCCTCCCACCGCTATTATGAATTTGGTTCCCTTTTTTGCCTGTGAAGCAGAAATTTCAGAAGCATGTCCGGGTTGTTCAGTAAAAATTATTTCACCGTTAATATTGTATTTTTTAAGATTCTCTTCAATTTCTGGTACCTTTGATTTAGCTAAACCGCCACCTGCAACCGGATTAACTATAAAAGCCCATTTATCTTTTTTTAACTCATTCATTACCGAAACGTTTTTTCTGTTATTAACGATAGGCTGATTCAATCACACTTTTAACAGTGTCGACTATTTCATTATCACTTTTATCAATCAATTCTTCTCTTGGTATCGGCTTATGAATTATCACTTCCAGCTTCGAACTAAAATCGATATAAAACCTGTTTTTAGGTTTCAGATTATAAAAACCGTTTAAAGTCAGCGGTAGTATCCCTATTTCCCGTGTCCTGAAAAGATAAATGAATCCCCTGTAGAATGGGTTGATTTTACCGTTCAGGGTTCTGGTGCCTTCCGGAAAGAGTGCAACAGATTTTACGTCAGCTTTTTCCATCAACTGGTTGAGCATGTTCCTTGTATTTGTCACTGTAGGTTCTCTAAACGGAACATAATCTGTAAGCTTGAGGAAGCGGCCAAAAACGGGAACCCGGAGCAGCCGTTCATGTCCAAACCAGGAGACCTCCGGGAAAAAGGATGCTATTGCGACAATATCGAATAAGCTTGCATGGTTGGCTACGAGAATATATTTTCTGTTTTTATCGATATTCTCTTTGCCAACGACTCTGAGGTTCTTCCCCATAAGAAAAAATATCGATTTTGACCAGATCATGCAAAGGAATTGGATAGCCTTTTTCGCTTTGAACCATGAGAGTATTATAACAATAAAAACGCCAACTGCCGTAAAACTGTATAATATTGCAAAAACAGTAACAGTGAGTATTGTATTGATGCCCGATCTCATTCTGAGTATCTGATTTCAGCAGGGCCGGAAAATAAATTAGTTTTCAATATAAAATTTAATTCTCTGATTATATCGATCTTTTAATAATCATTTCCCGGAGTTGCTTACAAAAGCTATCTGCTGGCTGTCGGGCGACCAGCTGGGAACATTAATTGTTCCCTGTCCGCCATACAGATAAGCAATAACCTTTGGCATACCCCCTTCTGCGGGCATAAGCCTGAGCATAACCCGTTTATATGATGGATGGCTGTTCTTCTCAATATCCGGAGGGAATGATATAAAGGCAATCCATTTTCCATCGGGCGAAATATGGGGGAACCAGTTTTTATATTCATCGAATGTCAGTTGTTCCCTTCCGGAACCATCAGGCTTAATACGCCACAGCTGCATATTTCCCGTATGGCTTCCGTTGTAATAAATATATTTACCATCGGGGGAATATTCACAACCATCAACATGCTCCCCTTCAGGGATATCAGTCAGGGCAACCTCTTTACCTCCTTTTATTGAGTTACGGTAAATGTTGTATACTTTTTTCCCGCCTCGCTGTGCTACATAGATCACCTCCTTATTGTTCGGAGCCCATCCGTGCCAGTACGACGGGGTCTCTTCGGTAATCAGCTTTGGAGTCCCTCCTTTAAGGGGCAAAACATATACTGCAGACCCGCCGCCTGAGGCGCCCTCTTTATGACAACTGATGGCTAACAATTTGCCATTGAATGATATGCCATGATCGTTATTATTTCTGGTGGCAAAGCCGGTATTGAGTTTCACCAGTTCACCTCCTGACACCGGGATTTTGTAAATCAAACCATCCATATTGAAAAGTAGCTCCTTCCCGTCCGGCATCCAGTTAGGCGCTTCAAACCTTCCCTGCTTTTCATAGATGACCACTCTTTTGCCGTTAAACACATTCATAGTCTCCATGCGGCAGCCAACGTAACCATCCCGACCGGGATTGTAATTTTCACTAACGGGTTTATCTATGCGAACATTCCATACGGTAGCCTCTTCAACAACTTCCGGATTGTGGGAGCATACAAACAATCCTGCGAGTATCTCATCAGGAAGATTAACCATTTCATACGATCCGATAGTTTCCAAAGGTTCCCCGGCGTGTGCAGCTCTCATAAAAATGATCCTGCCCGACCGTTCCATCTGGATTATCTCATAATTTGATCCTTTTGCAAAAATTTCATCTTCAGGATCTTTCATTTCAGCTCCCTTTAAATCCCTCCATTGCATCACTGTCAGCCCGTCACCATGAAGGGTTGCTGAAATATGCTGTGAGTTTTCATCTGTCGAGGCCCTTAGCATCCACCCTGCTTTTCTGTGAGCATCAGTGCCCTTACCTTCAAATTTAAAATTAGCCGTAAGGATAAAGTCCCCTTTAATTGAGTTGTACAGATAATGAAATTCATCCCTTGCAAACCAGATATTGTATCCCGATCCCTTTAAAGAATAAGATTGATCTGCATTGTTATAGAAGGAAGAACCGGCATTTTTAGGATTGCCGATATCGATGCTGTTTTGAAACATACCTGTAGATCCTTTCTGAGCCATGGTTGAATTTATTAAGAACCAGCAAATAACGGAAGTTAAGTATTTCATAGATAGAAACAGTTAAGAATAAATTAAAGTTATGCAATTTAAGATTACTATTTAAAACATCTGATACATACATCCAGTTTTTTCTGCACGCGGTTATTACAGTCAAATTAAAAACATAAATTTGATACCTGCAAGTTGCAGAACTTTGTTAATTTTAGGATAAAAAATTATTTTCATCATTTAAAACCGTTTAACATGAATGATATTCTCAATAGAATTGCTCTCTGTGTGCAGACAGGCAAAATAGATAAAATATCTCCATACCCCCCCGACATGAAAGGACAGGATGGCGCCGATGAACTGACGAAACAGGCTCTTGAAGAGGGAAAAAAGCCTGACGAAATTCTTGAGAATGCATTGATCCCTGCAATGGCTGTCGTAGGTGACAGGTTTAGCAGGAAGGAGATATACGTTCCTCAGATGCTCATGGCTGCAAAAGCGATGAACAGCGCAATGAAACATCTGAAACCATTTTTCCAGTCGGGAGAAACCAAACGAAAGGGTAAATTTATAATCGGGACAGTGTCAGGCGATCTGCACGATATCGGTAAAAATCTTGTATCAATGATGATCGAAGGAGGCGGCTGGGAGGTTATTGACCTTGGTGTTGATGTTGGCGCAGAGAAGTTTTTGAAAGCTGTTGAAGATAATCCGGGTGCTGTAGTTGGCTTATCAGCTCTTCTGACCACAACAATGGAAAACATGAAAAAAACAGTCCTTTCCCTGAAAGAAAAAAACTCCGGGTTAAAAATCCTTGTCGGAGGAGCTCCTGTTACTCAGGAATATTGTAATAAAATAGGAGCCGACTTCTATTCCCCCGATCCACAGGGAGCTGTGAATTATCTTAAGCAGCTTGCAGTGTAGATTACCTCACCCTAAATCCCTCTCCCAGGGGAGAGGGACTTTGAACGGTATTACTACCCTGATCCCACGGGAGAAGGGGAGTAATATAAGCATCAGGAAAATGTTCTTAAGCCCCTCCCTCCTGGGGGAGGGGTTGGGGAGAGGTAATGAGGGGGAAGGAGGATGAGTTAATTAAAAACAAAGTCAAAAAAGAGTTAAGCATAAACTGACAAATGAAGACAATTTTATCTGGCAGAACAAAAGAGGTTATTATTGACACTGAAGGCCCCGTTATCGTAATAGGCGAATCGATCAATCCCACCAGACGGAAAAAGCTTGTTTCGACATTGCAGGAAAATAATTTTGATTATGTTCTTGAGCTTGCTGAAAGCCAGATAAGAGCAGGTGCAGATGTTCTTGATGTAAATGTCGGATTCCCGGGTGTTGATGATGTTAAGCTTCTTCCCGAAACCGTGATCGCAATACTGAATAAGTATGATATTCCCCTGTGTCTCGATTCTCCGAATCCGAAAGCCATTGAAGCTGCCCTGAAAGCAGCATCAGGAAAATGCCTTATAAATTCAGTTAACGGGAAAGAAGATTCGTTGCAGGCTCTGCTTCCTGTTGCAAAAGAATATGGCGCTGCTGTAATCGGACTATGTATGGACGATGATGGCATTACAAATGATCCGGAGAAAAGGGTGGCAATAGCAGAGAAAATAATTGAAAGGGCTGTTAAAGTAGGAATTAAAGCTGAAGATGTTATCATTGATCCGCTTGCAATGGCCGTAAGCGCAGAACCTCAGTCATGCAATATCACACTGGAGACTATAAGGCTGATCCGGAAGAAGCTTGGTCATAATATTACCCTTGGAGCAAGCAACATATCATTCGGACTGCCTGACAGGGAATCGCTAAACGCTGTATTCATGGCGATGTCGGTATGGTTCGGACTGACATGTCCGATTGCAAATCCTGAAAAGATTACATCAATTGTCAGGGCCGCCGACCTTATAATGGGAAGAGACGACTTTGCAATGAGATTTGTTGAATACTTTCAAAGCCGCAGTTAAATAAATACCTTCACCTGATTTTAATTTAATACGCAAATGTCAGGCATTAAACCTGCCCGCAGATGGCAGCCTGCTTTTTACCCATTTAAGAAGGAGAAAACAGGCAGACGTCTTCTTGCCAAAGCCGAGATCCTTATAAAGGGACCTTTGTTTGGCTGCCGTATGTGCGGTAACTGCCTTCTGCAGGAGACTGCTTTCATCTGTCCCATGGAATGTCCCAAGGGAATGAGGAATGGACCGTGCGGCGGAGTAACTCCCGAAAAGAGATGTTATGTTGATGAAACCAGGAAATGCATCTGGTATTCTATTTATAAAAGAGCTCAGAAAAAAGGACGAGAGGAGACTCTTCTTGAGATATTGCCTCCCCTCGACTGGAATAAGGTTGGTACTGAAACGTGGGGAGATGTGGTGAGACAGGTAAGGAAAGTCGGTACAGGAAAATTCTTTGGTTCGCTGATGTCCAAAGATACGCTTAAGAAAAACCAGATATGGGACTCGGTATTTAAATCGATCAGGCAGCCTTCGTGGTGGGAGGGTGATTCGGAATATCATCCGCCTGTGAACAAAGAGCCGGCCTCAAATCTTGAAAAATGGCTGCGCGACGGTCAGTTTGTCGTGGCAACTGAGGTCACGCCTCCTCTTGGTGCTGACTCAGGAAAGCTGAAAAGGGATATAGAACTTGTCAAACCTTATGTTACAGCCATCAACTTTACTGATGCTTCTTCAGCAAACCCGAAAATGTCGGCTGTGGCATGCTGCAAGGTTGCTGCTGATCTTAATGCAGAACCTGTGTACCAGATTGCCGCCCGCGACACAACGAGGACCGGCCTTCAATCAAATGTCATTGGTGCAGGTCAGTTAGGGATCAGGAATATCCTTTGCGTCACCGGTGATAATGCAATAGTCGGACCATCGCCGACCAGCGATATGAACTTTGTTGATATCGATTCAGTTCAGATGCTATGGATCCTCAGGAAGATGAGAGATGAAGGGATCTATCTGGACGGGCGTAAGATGAAATACCCGCCCAGTTTCTTTCTCGGGGCGGCCACATCTCCTTTTGCATCCGATCCTGAACTACAGGCGATAAAAGACCATAAAAAGGTAAATGCCGGAGCTCAGTTCTTTCAGACTAACCTTATCTTTGAACCTGACAGGCTTGATCGCTGGCTTGAACAGCTCGATAAAAGAAATATACTTGACAAAGTGTATATTCTTGCAGGAATTGTCCCGCTGAAGAGCTATAAAGCAGCACTATATCTTCACAATAAAGTACCGGGTGTATTTCTGCCGGAGAACATTCTGAAACGGATGGAAAAAGCAGGGGAACGGGCTCCTGAAGAAGGAATCCGGATTGCCCTTGAGATGATCAGCGCAATAAGGAAAAAGAAGGGCATAAATGGCATTCATCTGATGACCCTGGGGTGGGAGGAAGTTGTGGGAAGGATTGTAACTGAATCAGGATTGTACTCCTCTGATAAGTAAAAAGTCCCCAATCCAGGATGGCCCCCCAACCCCCCTGAAGGGGGGCTAAAATAGTTCCTTAAATGAAATTATTCCCCTCGATAGAAGTTATTTTATACAGCTTATGATAAAGTCGACTTTTGAAATTGATTTTTCTGTTCTGAAATTAGATACTGCTCAGATTGAGAGGAGTATGGGATATAAAGAGGGGGAGTCGCAGGAAACCATTTCGGAGATGATACTGAAAGTACTGAAAGATGCAGAATCAGTATGCCAGGTAAAAGCTGAATATGCCGTTTACCCGATAATGAAAGCGAATGAAGTTGAGAAAACAATTGAAATTAATAATATAGTTTTCAATTTAAAGAAAATAGTCTTCGGACAGATTAAAAAGGCAGATTCAGTAGCTGTTTTTCTTTGCACAGCAGGCAAGGAGATTGGTATCAGAAGCAGGGAAGCAATGAAAGAAGGAGATCTGCTTACCGGGTATATATATGATGTTGTGGGCAGTGAGATCGCTGATTCAGCGGCTGATATTATGCAAAACAGGCTCCGTGAAAAAATAACAGCAGATGGTAAGAAGATCACAAATCGCTACAGCCCCGGATATTGCGACTGGGACGTTGCTGAACAACATAAACTTTTTCAGCTCATGCCCGGATAATTATTGCGGAATAAGACTCAACTCCTCTGCTCTTAATGGATCCGGAAAAATCTGTAAGCGGATTTATTGGCATAGGTGAAAATGTAAGGTACAATGAATATACTTGCGGTTTATGTGATATGAAGGATTGTATCTACCGGAAAGTAAAAGACATAACCATCTAAATTAAAATCTCTGTGGCCCTCTGTGTCTTCTTTCCCGCCTGAGTTTTTGCGAAGGCGGGCTCTGTGGATCTCTGTGTAACAAAAAGTATTTTAAGAACTTACACAGAGTTACACAGAGAATTCACAGAGTTACACAGAGTAACTATTTCTCAGATCTGTACTTTTCGAATGCTTCGCCAATTTTAGCATCCAGATGATTCCCTGCATGAACCAGTACCCGGTACCTTAACCTGAGCTTTGTTCCTTTTTTCAGGGATGTCTCCTCCCCGTTTTCAGGCCAGTACATAGGTGTTGGCGAAATAAATCCATAATCGCGGGTAAACCATGGAGACGGATACCACGGGTTTGAAGGATGCTGCATAATTACCAGTCCTTCAATATGGGTTTCCTCTCTGTCCGTAAAAGTCGATCCATGGCGATGCTTTTCCGAATGTTTCTTTCTCCCCTTTTGCTCCCTCAGCGTTAATCATCGTTCCTCCGTTTGTTACTGCCAGGTCGGCAGCCATTCGTGCACTGAATAAGGAATGGTTTGTTTTAAGTATTTTGACATCCATCAGCATCTCCATGGTTATTTCGGCATCGATCTGAGTTACCGATGCTGAAGGGGAAGTGATAATGAACCGGCGGGTATCATTAACCGGCGAAAGTGCACCCGGACGACTCCAGATACATTCATCAGTGATCACCACCGAATCGCCTCCCTGCTTTTCAATCAGGGCATTAACAGAGATTATGCGTCCTCTCTCCAGTCCCTCCTGCCAGTAGTTGCCTCCGTTTACCAGATCGCATCCGAAAAAAAGAGAGGTGTGATGTGGGTATACTGCATTTCTCATCGAGGTGACCGATCCTCCTGATAACGGTCCGTTTACAGGATAGAAAAACGGATATTTTTCATCCTCCGAAAAGATATAGCTGGTAAAAAATTTACCATCTATTGTCACATTGATCTTCGAACCAATTTTAACTGCAGTAATTTCGGCACCATTGCCGGTAAAGCAATCATTATACAGGCTGCCAATGCCATGGCGCATATTAAAAGCTTTTTCATAAAATGAATTTTACAGCTTAATATAATTGGTTCCGTAAGGTGCTCTCTGCGGCCGCGAAAGAGACTGTCAGCTTCGGCATCACCTGTAAACATCTCCTTGTCAGGATCCCATATCAGTTTCCTTCCAAGTTTCATGGCAATATGGGTCACCAGACAGACACTGCATGCCCGATGGCCAATTTCAACAGGTGAGATCGGTTCTTTGCGCGATTTGATGCAATCGAGCCAGTTACCATGTTGTTCTTTGCTCTCATACAAATGGATCTCACCGGGCCCGATCACCGAAGTCAGGATCTTTGGATCACTTGCTTCAAGTGCCCTGGATGTCTGTCCCTGTGGAATCGGATCGCTTGGTGATGCCCTGTAGTCTCCTCTTGTAACAAATATCCATCCTTCGGTTCCTTCATATCTGATCCCGTTAGGATAACCACCGCTGGTAAGCATTGTTATACCGTTCTTGTATTCAGCTTTTGCCATGAAATCTCCGTGAACATCCCAAAGTCCCGATTTTGGAAACTGAGCCACTGATTCGACGGAAACAGGGCCAGTAAGTTCGGTATCCATTCCCCAGGCTGCAGAATCAAAATGATGCTGTCCCCAGCCGGTTATCATGCCTGCCCCAAACTGCTCGCATCTCAGCCATCCCGGACGGTCGGTGATACTGTTCTGCGGATGTACGCGGATCTCGGTATAATAAATATCAGGGGTTGAACCGAGCCAGGCATCATAATTCAGGTTTTTGGGTACTGGCTGTTCAGGAGCTTCAGGCCCTGACGGATCGCCCGGAAGTCCGATTTTGACTGTATGCAGCTTCCCTATCCTTCCATTCCTCACAAGTTCGGCGGCAACCCTGAATTGTGCAGAAGAGCGTTGCTGCGTTCCAACCTGAAGAATAACACCTTTTTTCTTAACAACATCACATAGTAACCGTCCTTCAGTAATAGTAAGCGAGGTTGGCTTCTGGACATAAATATCTTTCCCTGCAAGAGCTGCTTCAATTGCCGGCTGGGAATGCCAGTGATCAGGAGTTGAAATGATTACCGCATCAATGGTTTTATCTGCAATAATATCGTGATAGTCGCCATAGGTTTTTACGTTTACATACCCGGTATTTCCTGTCTTCTTAGCATAGTAATTCTCAATGAATTGTTTCCCTTTGGCCAGCCGGTTTGAATCGAAATCAGCAACAGCGACCACTTTTAGCCGCATCATATTTCAGCGTTTCTTCCAGGTCGTGGGTCATGGCGATCCTGCCAAATCCTATCTGACCGATATTGATCATATCGCTTGGAGGATTCTTCCCAATTACAGATGATGGGATTATGGTTGGAATTATTAAGGTTCCTGCAGCAGCAGTCATTGTTCCCGTAATGAATTTTCTTCTTTTCATATTAAATATGCTTGAATTTCCGTGTGATTAAATATATCAGAAATAATGCAATATCAGATTAAAAAATAAAAATTGGTTCCGGTTTTCTCTGTTTTACCCGAAAGTTAGTTTGCAGTTTTAATTATGACCTCAGGAGGATATGCAAAATAGTACCATGCGCTTTCAGCCTTCTCCTTATCGAAGCGGCCATTGAAGACCAGAAACCTGTAATTCAGTGAATAATTCTTCCGGGGACTTAAAACCCAGTCCATATCTTTTGTAGGGCAGAAATTTGCAAACATATCGCCCCGATTATACTGGTCCTCAGGCCAGATTCTTAAAGGTTCCGGGAAATTGTAATTTGTCGGGAATGACATCATGACAACACCTGCATAATCATTGTCAATCTCACCCTGAACAATGCACCAGCGTGCTTTGCTCCCGTCAGCATCCTTCCTTGTTTTTCCTTCTGAGGTTATTACCATGCTGTTTGTATTATCCCATTTTTCAGTCGTTCTCCAGCCCAGTCCTGCATACCTGTATTCAAGAAGCTTAACGGGACTCTCATCAGCACAACTCATCAGAAAGTTAAAGTCGACTATATAGAAGTCCTGATCCTTTCCCGGGGCATAAACCTTTATTTTATGAAGTTCATTCATTGCGACCTTTTCCTTACCTTCCTTTCTGAAAATGACATGTTCATGCAAAGCTCCGAATTCGGAATAGACAGATCCGTTTTCAATTGAAATAAAATTTGCGAAGCGCACTGTTCCCTGTTTTGAATTTATATTCCAGAAATCCACCGTGTCTCCTTCATACTCAACGTGTGTCCATGGGATTCCAGATGCCATAATGATGATAATGATCGGGTGGCTGAATACGGGTAAGGATCTGGCCATGAGGCGACCATAGAGGGTGAATGAATCCGCTTCTTTTATAAGCTGTATCAATACCTTTAGGCGGATAAACAGTTTTAAAAATAATATTGAAGCAGGTTTTTACCTCCGGAATGGATGACCAGAGCTCCATCATCTACTGATGCTTTTATCGCCCCGGACTGATTGGCCTTGCCCTGAAAGCTCATAGACATGATTTTCCAAGTGAGATATTCCTGAATTAACAATCCATGTAAGCTTCCGTGGATTTCCTGCCTCGATCTGGAAGGGGACAACAGTCCTGTAATTATCACTGATTTCATAAAGAACTAACATACTATCAGACAGGTAGGTACATCTCATCGAGGTTTATGCTTACCGGCAGGTTCATTCCATAAGCTGGCCTTTTGAGCAAAACTTCCATGGTTGCTACCTTTTGGGAATATGCATTGAGGCAAATCAGGTTTACCAATATTACAGCCGAAAATTTTGTAAACCAGAGTATATAATTCTTCATAAATACAGGAGATAATAGGGTTAGTATAAAATTAGTTAACAATTTTATAGAATCAAACAGATTTGGATTATTTTGCATCCGGTTACGGTTTCTTTCCGGTATGTTTCTTATTGAAACTTTTTGTGTTAAATTTGTTGGTTAAGCGCGCATATTAAAATGTTTTATTTATGTTACTTCTGGGAATTGATCTGGGAAGTTCTTCTGTTAAAGCTTCAGTTATTGACGGAGAATCAGGCAGTTGCCTGGCATCAGCCTTTTACCCGAAAGATGAGATGAAGATAATTGCTCCAAAACCGGGATGGGCGGAGCAGGAACCGGAAGTCTGGTGGTCAAATCTGAGATCCGCAATTCTGGATTGTAACGCTCAGCTTGGGAGCGGAAAGGAGAGGATAGGGGCAATAGGCATTTCTTACCAGATGCACGGACTTGTTACCATCGATAAAAATTGCAACGTACTTCGTCCTTCAATAATCTGGTGCGACAGCCGTGCTGTGAAAATCGGAGAGAGAGCGTTTAACGCACTGGGCAGCGAATTCTGCCTTTCCAGCACTTACTAAATTCACCGGGTAATTTTACAGCCTCCAAGCTTGCCTGGGTCAGGGAGAACGAACCTGAAATTTTTAACAGGATCCATAAGATCATGCTCCCTGGTGATTATATTGCAATGAAGATGACTGGTGAAGTAGAACCTCATTTACAGGTCTTTCCGAAGGAATATTCTGGGATTTCAGTTCAAACGGATTGTCGGTTGAGCTTATGAACTATTTTGGTTTCAGCAATGAGCTTATACCTGAACCTGCAGAATCATTTTCAGTTCAGGGCCTGCTGTTAAAGGATATCGCAGTCGGAATTCGGACTACCGAAGGAATTCCTGTCTCATACCGTGCCGGTGATCAGCCAAACAATGCTTTGTCACTAAATGTACTGGATCCCGGCGAAGTTGCTGCTACTGCCGGTACTTCAGGAGTTATTTACGGGGTCACTCGATCAGATAAAATCCGATCCTCAATCAAGGGTAAATACATTTCTCCATGTTAACCATTCTACTGATCAATCAGCGTATTGGTGTTCTGCTATGCATCAACGGAACAGGGATACTAAATTCATGGCTGAAAAGAAATACAGGTAACAGTCTGTCATATGATGAAATGAACAATATGGCTTCAAAAGTGGCTCCGGGATCCGGAGGTCTCACTATTCTTCCTTTTGGGAACGGATCAGAAAGGATGCTGTTGAATAAGGATATCGGGTGCAATATTTCAGGATTGAATTTCAACACAATCACGAATGCTCACCTTTACAGGGCAGCCCAGGAGGGCATAGCTTTTTCATTCAGGTATGGACTTGATATTATGAAGGAAACAGGCATTGATCCGGGGATAATAAGAGCAGGGAATGCCAACATGTTCCGGAGTCCTGTTTTCAGGGAAGCCCTGTCATGTATTACCGGAGTGGAAATTCACCTTTATAACACAGACGGATCCATTGGAGCAGCTCGGGGAGCAGGAATTGGCTGTGGTTTCTATAAGTCAGAAAAGGAGGCATTTACGGGGCTAAGAGCGGTATGGAGTCACCCATCCTGATAAAACAAAAACAGATGCTTATGAGTCAGGATATTCAGTATGGAAAAACTGCCTGAAATCCGCCTTGTATTAGGAAATAAATACTTTGTGCTTCTTTTGGAATACTTTGTATCACAGGTGGAAAAAACAGCCACAAGTTCACGAGTGGTTTCACTAAGTACGTAAAGCATATTAAAATAGACAATTAAAAAACAGATTTAAAACTAAAATTTTATAATATGATTTACAAAGGCAAAAAAGAGTTTTATCCCGGAATCGGGAAGATTGAATACGAGGGTAATAAATCAAGGAATCCCCTGGCATTCAGATGGTATGATCCGGAAAAGGTTGTTTCAGGAAAAAAGATGAAAGATCATCTGAGGTTTGCAATTGCATACTGGCACTCATTCTGCGGCGATGGTACTGATCAGTTTGGGAATGCAACGCATACTTATCCCTGGAAAGATCTTAAGGAGGATGACAAAATCAGGCAAAGGCTTGATGCCGCTTTTGAGTTTATTACCAAGATAGGAGCTCCGTATTACTGTTTTCACGATATCGATGTTGTAGGTGGCGATGGATCAGTATTCGATATTGAAAAGCGTCTCGAGAAATTTGTTCCGGTAATGAAAAAACTGCAGGAACAGACCGGGGTGAAGCTACTCTGGGGAACTGCAAATCTTTTTTCAAATCCGAGATATATGAACGGAGCAGCAACCAATCCTGATTTTACTGTTGTTACAAATGCAGCGGTCCAGCTGAAAAATGCCATTGATGCCACTATAGCACTTGGTGGAGAGAACTATGTTTTCTGGGGTGGCCGCGAAGGATATATGAGCCTTCACAATACCGATATGAAGAGAGAGCTTGAACACATGGGAATGATGCTGACACTGGCACGCGACTACGGGAGGAAAAAAGGATTCAGGGGTACATTTCTTGTCGAACCTAAACCGATGGAACCATCAAAGCATCAGTATGATTACGATGCAGCAACCGTTATTGGATTTCTTAATAAGTTCGGACTTGAAAAAGATTTCAAACTGAATGTTGAGGTTAATCATGCAACACTTGCAGGGCATACTTTTGCTCACGATCTGCAGGTTGCTGCCGATGCCGGTCTGCTTGGAAGCATTGATGCCAATAAGGGAGATTATCAGAACGGCTGGGATACTGATGAATTTCCGACAAATGTGTATGAGATAACCGAGGCAATGATGGTAATACTACAGGCAGGCGGCTTTAAAACCGGTGGGATTAATTTTGATGCTCATATCAGGAGGAACTCAACCGATCTGGAAGATATTTTTATTGCCCACGTCAGCGGTATGGATACTTTTGCACGGGCACTTCTGATTGCTGATAAGATACTGAAGGAGAGCGATTACCTCAAGATGAAAAAGAAAAGGTATGAATCGTTCGATAAAGGTTCAGGAAAAGATTATGAGAAAGGCAAGCTGACACTTGAGGAGCTCAGGGAGCTGGCGTCGAAAAAGGGCGAGCCGGCTGTAACAAGCGGCAAACAGGAGTTGATGGAACAGCTCATTAATATGTATCTGGAATAAGAGCCAACTCATCCGCAAACCCCTTCTCCTGAAAGAGATGGGATTTATTGTTGGGAGGTAATAATTTCAAATACAGGAGGATTGGCGATTGATTTCTTTACTTTGCACAATCCTGCAACATGAAGTACTGAGGCCTTATATTTTTCCGGGAAATCAGGAGGGAGCTGAATATCAATCTTAACTGATATTGGCAGACCAGTTTCTTTGTTGTATTCAGTAGTCTGGATGATTCTGATATTCTCTGCCGCGATCTGGCGGTTATCGCAGAACGATTTGACATAAATACCTGCACATGTTCCGATTGAGGCCAGGAATAGTTCGAACGGAGCCGGTGCACTGTTCTCACCACCACTGTCAACCGGTTGATCTGTCCTGATAATATGGTTATGTGAGTGTGCTGTTACAACTTTTCCACCGTCAAAGGTTATTTCCATCATTTTCAGGAATATTAATTTATATATCTCAGTATCATCTGATCATCTCCTTATTTGTCAATAGAAGTTCATAAGGTTTTTATTTTCTTCTTTCAAGCATTAACTCGAGGTCTTCTTTAAGTGCTGAGAGATCCTCTTCGTGTTCAACTTCCTGCGACAGGATTGTAAGGATCATGTTGTATGAAACAGGATCAGCAACTCTGGTTATGTCCAGCAGATTATTATAAAACCTGATTGCACACTGCTCTCCCTTAATATTTTGGTTCAATACTTCTTCCACATAAGGATCATTTGGTGCGTCATAACCGCAACCTGTAATTTTCAGCCATTCAGCCGGAGAGAGTACGGGAGTACCTCCAAGCTGGACTATTCTTGTTGCGATTAATTCTGCATGGCTAAGTTCTTCCGTAGCATGGAGGGTAAGTTCAGCAATAACGGCATCCTTCATAGGTCCCTTGACCACTTTTGCACCAACCCAGTACTGGTAGTAGGCAAGCCATTCGTCTGATAATGCTTTGTTCAACATGCCGATGAGCTCATCGACATTCATTTTAACGATTTCTCTTCCTTTTTGTCCCATTATTAATATTATATAAAATTTACACTATAATTCAATTATCAGCATTTAGTTTTCAATTTGTGTTCCACCTTCTGCCTGCAGCCTGTAACCTAAGTCAGCCTGACCAAAGAGTCCCTAATCTTTTTTGTTGAATATAGAAAAGGCATGCCCGAAGAAGTGGTGAGTTTTATGTTTTTCAAAATTACGATTCTTTTTGTTTAAGGATATTTGTAAATCTGCCTTTAATGTGGACCTTGATATCTTCGATTTTAAAATCAGGGATCCGTTTTTTCCGAAAATAATCGTCGAGTAATTTGTCAAGTTCCGGGTCGAAGAAATCCTCTATTTTTTCCGAGTCAGAGGAATAGAGGTGGTGGTGTATTTCAGTAACGGGGTCAAATCTGATAATTCCGTTTTCAGTTTTAACTCTGGTTACAATGTCATTTTTAACGAAGGCATCAAGGATATTATAGACTGTACTTTCGGAAATGCGAGGGAAGTTAATTCTCAGATATTCTGTGATATATTCGATCGTTGGGTGGTTGTCAAGATTAAGTAATATATCGAGGAGGGCAATACGCTGGGGAGTTACCCGGAGTCCTTTGTCAACCAGGATTTTTATTGCGGTTTTATTAACCATTCAGGAAAGGAATTAACAAGTAAAATTATTTGGAGATAAATTTAAGCAAAAAGCAAGTTTAATCAAAAGCGGATTTGTAGTAAAGATGGAGTTTATCAGATGGTATAAAAATTAAAAAAGAATAATTATTATAAAATAAAATAGATTTAAAGATAATAAGTAATATTAAATTAATAATATTTTAAGCAAAAATATTTGAAATAAATTTATTTATTAAAAAATAAAAAATACTAAAAAGTAAATATTATATTAAAATAAAATATACCATATAATTATAAGTATTTTAAAAGAATATATATTAAATAAGATATTAATATTAAAAAAGGAATAAATATTTAAAAAGAATAAATATTAATGTATATCAGGAATCAATCATAAAAACCAATTGATTTTGACTTCGAGGACCTCCTTCGCTTCTAGGTGTCGGTTCTTTGTTTACCACGGCTCCATGGGGAGCGAAGAACCAAGCTCCCACCGGATAGTATTCATATAAATTTAAACTTTCTGTTTCACAAATCATCTGAAATCTTTTCCGGTCACTTTTTGCTTAAAAAAATTGATTTGGGACAGTTGCTGTTGTAACTTTGGCCGGAACAGACTGGCTTTTCTTTATGATAACAATTGAAGAAAGAAAATCAATTCTCGATAAGGATATTTTCAAACATGTAAACCATGGATGGAGAATAGCTACCCGCTCTGATACAAAATGCCTGATGATACGGGATAAAAAGGCAAAAGGCTATCTGTTAATATTTCTTCTCCTGCTTTTTATTGTACCCGGAATAATTTATTTATATATCGATAAAGGCAGAAACAGCCTGATGATTGAGGTTACCGAAGAAGGCAATATTAAATACAACGCAACTGGTTTGTCAGACTCCGAAAAAGCTGAACTGATGTGGTATTGATAAATTAATATCCGGCACGGGAATAATTAGCTCAATTTATTAGTATATTTGCACCATGAAAGACGACTTTAAATCACTGGAACATTTTCCTGAATTGAACGAGGAAAATATCAAAGCTGCAGCTAAACGAAGAGAAAAGTATTCACTGTCAAGGGATTTAATGATGCAGGAAAATAACGAAGCAATTTCCCGCAGATTAGCAAAAGAAGAAAAGGAAAGCAAGAGTGAAGACTCAGGTGAGATCGACCCTGAGGATTCAACAAAGACATCTGAATAGATCTTGCTAAAAGTATTCACTATCCCACCCTCTTCATTCCGCATTTAACACAACTTTTCCCAGGGCGTGTCCTGCAACTTTATATCCTGAAGATGGCAGAGACCCAACTTCCTGCCTGCAGGATTTGTTTGTTGCTTTTTAAGCCCCTGGCCAGCAGGTCTGGCTGTTGTACAAATGTGTGAATGATATAACTTTTTCCCGGAATTATGTAATTATTCTGTCAATTAAGAGATGCAACTTTGGAGCATAATTTGATTTTATCATGTAACCAGCTGTTATATAGAGCAGTAATTTATTAAACCTAGAATTATGAAAAAGTTATTAATTTTTGCATTAGTTATTTTTTGTATGAGCTATTATACAAATGCTCAGGTGAATCCACATGCCATAGGTTTGCGCATTGGTGGAAATGGTGATGTTAACGGAGCAGAATTATCTTATCAAAAAGGCTTTGGTGAAGTGAACAGATTGGAACTGGATTTAGGTTTTGCGGGCAATCCTCATTACAGCAAATTTTTTCTGGCTGGTATTTATCATTGGGATTGGAATATTACCGGGGGGTTAAACTGGTATATTGGTCCAGGTGCAGGTATAGGATTTTATTCATATAAAGACTCTGATGACTACATAAGCGTTGCCATTGGTGGCCAGATTGGTTTGGAATACGATTTTAACAGTTTGGATGTTCCTATTTTATTAAGTCTTGATGTTCGTCCATTGTGGGATTTTTTAGGTGATAATGCCGGATTTGGATGGGGAACAGCATTAGGTGTACGTTATACCTGGTAGAACCAGGATTTTTTGTCGGCCCGGAGGGAATCGAACCCTCGACCCCATGATTAAGAGTCACGTGCTCTGCCAGCTGAGCTACGGGCCGTATTTATCTATGTTTCCAGTTCAAACCATTTTGAAAGTACAGCAAGGTCTCTTCCTCTTTCACTTTCATGGCAAAACTCATTGGTATGCCTGTCGTAGTAATAATCCTTACCCCACTCCTTTACATTTTGTGAAACCTGTTTTATAGCATCGGTGATATAAAGCAACTCACTGTCGGTCATTGTGGGGTGAAGTGACAATCTTATCCAGCCGGGTTTCATTGAAAGATCCCCTGCATCAATCCTGTCAGTAATTTCCTTCGACAGACTGAAATCAACATTAAGTAAAAAATGACCATATGTGCCTGCACATGAACATCCTCCTCTCATTTGTATCCCGTACCTGTCGTTCAGCAGCCTGGTAACCAGGTTGTGATGTGCATTGTCGATATAAAACGAGAAAACACCCAGCCGGTCCTTAATATTATCGGCAAGTATATGCAATCCCTCTATTGATGATAATTCCCTGAACGCAATATCAATAAGCTCCTTTTCACGTCTGCTTATCATTTCAATACCCATCTTCTCCTTCAGTTTAATAGCCAGCGCCGCTTTTATCCCCTGAAGGAATCCAGGCGTCCCCCCATCTTCCTTTACTTCAATATCAGTTACATAACTGTACCCGCCCCAACGGTTAGTCCATTTCACAGTTCCTCCTCCCGGAGAGTCGGGAGTATTGTTTTTATATAATTCTCTGTTAAAAATCAGGACTCCAGCACTGCCCGGACCTCCAAGAAACTTATGGGGAGAGAAAAAGAGAGCATCAAGCTGATCCTGTTTGTCAGCCGGATGCATATCAATCTCCACATAAGGAGCCGATGCTGCAAAATCTATAAAGCAATAACCATTATTTTCGTGCATTATCCTTGCAAGTTCAAAATACGGAGGCATATAACCTGTCACATTTGAACAGGCGGTAAAGGAGCCAATTAGCAGCGGACGGTCCTTATATTTAACTATCTCCCTGCGAAGAATGTCAGGATTAACTTTCAAATCTGCCGTTGGTTCGAGCACAACAACATCGGCAAGAGTTTCAAACCAGGAAGTATGATTGGAATGGTGCTCGGCATGAGATAAAAAGACAACCGGACGTTTTTCATTGGGGATCTCCCTGCAGGCATTATATTCCCCGTGGGTAAAGATACAATAATTAATTGCCTGCTCAGGTACCTTAAGCCCCAGGATCCTCTGCAATTTCGCAAGCGCCGATGTCATCCCGGTACCGGTAAAGATCAGAATATCATTATCATCAGCATTTACATGGTGCTTAACAACTTTCTGAGCAAGATGGTAAGCATCAGTCATGGCTTTACCTGTAGCAGAAGATTCAGAGTGCGTGTTTCCTACCATCGGACCCATCTCTTCCGAAATTCTTTTTTCGATGGGCCTGTATAATCTGCCGCTTGCAATCCAGTCGGCATAGATCAGTTTTATATTCCCATAAGGAGTATCGATAAAGGTATCAATACCAATTATGTTCTTTCTATACTGATCGAAATAGCTTTCTAAATCCGGCATATATGGTTAATTACAGGAACAATAATGCGGCAACAAAAATATCAAATAATTGTTTATAAATTGCACGAACGAAACCAACATCACCAGATTTAAACAATTTTAATTAAAAGATAATCTTAAGAATATAACACGGATATCCACAGAGAATCCAAAGTGAATTTGCCACTCTGTAAGTTTGTGGTTCCATTGATCAATAAAATCATATGGGGAATATTTATAATTATTCAATCCTATTGATCTTCGCCTTTTCACTTATTGTATTTGCGATACTGTTTTTTATCTCAGCACCCTATGGTAAATTCTCAAGAAAAGGATGGGGGCCGGTAATTAAATCGAAATGGGCATGGATGTTAATGGAGTTCGCATCACCTGCCCTGATGTTAATATTTTTCGTTATTTCAGATAATAAAAACCTGCCTCAGATCATATTCCTGGCCCTGTGGCTTGGGCATTACCTGCATCGTACTTTTATTTACCCCTTCATGCAATCCGGAAGGGAAAAAGCTTTTCCCGTCCTGCTTGTCCTGATGGCATTTGCCTTCAATTGCCTTAATGGATTTGCAAACGGATACGGGGTTTTTATTCTTTATTCATATGATATTTCATATTTGTTGAAATGGAATTTTATTGCCGGTATTCTGGTTTTTATCTCCGGCTTTATAATCAATAAAATATCGGATGTAAAACTTCGTAATTTCAGGAAACAGAGCCCCTCGGAATATATTGTTCCGCATGGCTGGCTATTCAATTATATTTCAAGTCCTCATTATCTTGGTGAGGTTGTTGAATGGGCCGGCTGGGCGATAATGACACGGTCATTACCGGGTCTGGCGTTTTCTGTTTTTACTTTCGCGAATCTTTTCCCCAGAGCAGTAACATCTCATAAATGGTATAAGAGTCATTTCCCTGAATATCCTCCGGGGAGAAAGGCAATTATTCCTTTTATATTTTGAAATGAGAAATAATTAACTTGCACCTGATAGTTCAAAACTCAAAATAATGAAAGCAATCCGGATTGGAGATATGATACCTCAGTTTTCACTTTATGATCAGGATGGGAATCTGTTTGATATCATCAGCGTTCTTGGCAGTAAGAAGATGGTTATCTTTTTCTACCCTCAGGATGGCAGTCTTAATTGTACGAGGGAAGCATGTTACTTCCGCGATCTTAATGATGTATTTATTAACAATGATACAGTTGTAATGGGCATCAGCGGCCAGTCA
The DNA here is from genome assembly GCA_963702415.1 of uncultured Bacteroidales bacterium. Lineage (GTDB taxonomy): Bacteria > Bacteroidota > Bacteroidia > Bacteroidales > VadinHA17 > LD21. The sequence goes on from CAVPCP010000014.1 coordinate 58,432, forward strand.
GTCGGGAGCCATAAAGAATTCGCAGAAAAAAACAAGCTCAACTATACTATTCTGAGTGATCCAGATAATAGTGTCAGAAAATTATTTGGTGTGCCTTCAAAATTTTTCGGATTAGTGCCGGGACGTGTAACCTATGTTACAGATAAAACGGGCACGGTAATTTATATTTTCGATTCACAGACAGAGGTTCAGCGTCATGCCGATGAAGCTCTGAAGATCTGCCTCCTCGTCAAAAAAACTGACTAAATCCCAAACCTCTCTCTTAACTCTAAGTACTCCAGCCACTTTAGTCACTCAAGGCACTTTCTTTATTTTTTATTTGGATTTTCCTTTAGCGAAATATACATTTATGCCGCGAAATCAATTTTTATATTAAGATGGACGACGGCCCTGCGAGTATATACTTTAAGAAACTGATGTAAAGGAGGCAATCTGTTCATCCGGTCGCTTTCTTATTTGTCAGAAATAATAAGGAGGCGACTATGACTTCACTCACAACATTTTATTTAAGCGGTATAATCGGCAAAGAAGTTTTCGGTGCCGATGGTGATGCTATTGGGGTAATTAAGGATTTACTTATCAGTACTGCTCCTTCAGGTCTGAATGATCCAAACCAGCAGCTCGTCCTTGGAATTAAGCTTAAAATCAAAAGGGAAACCAGGTTTTATTCATTCAGCAAATTCCGTGTCGTGAAAGCCCGTGAAATGATAAATGTTACCTGCAGCGGCCTGAAAGAACTTGATAATGACGAGGTAGCCAATGGACTTCTGCTTGTAGAGAATATTCTTGACAAGCAGATCGTGGATCTTAACGGACGAAAGCTTGTAAGGGTAAATGATGTAAGGCTTGCCACTCTTCCTACCGGGACATTTGCTGTTGCTGTTGATATTGGAATGGAAGGTCTTCTGCGAAGGATCGGGATACCCAATCCCCTGAAAAGGGCCCTCTCCTTATTCAGTATAAAAATACCTACGAAATTTATCCTCTGGGACGATGTGCAGGCTATTGATTTTTCAAACCTGAATATCAAACTGTCAAAGAGCTATGCAAAGCTTCACACCCTTCACCCCTCTGACCTGGCAGATATCCTCGAGGATCTGGGTAAGAAATCAAGCACATCGGTTTTTTCAGCACTCGATGAAGAGAAAGCAGCAGATGTCCTTGAAGAGATGGATATGCAGACGCAAATTCATATTGTTGAAAGTCTGCCAGTGAACAAGGCAGCCGATGTACTCGAAAAAATGCCTGCAGATGAGGTGGCAGATATCCTTGATGAAATTGAAGATGAGAAAGCAGAAATGTTGCTAAAGGAGATGGATAGTGAATCATCCCAGGAGGTAAGGGACCTGCTTGAATATCCTGATAACTCAGCCGGGGGTCTGATGACTACTGATGTTTTATCTTTTAATTCAGAGCTAACAGTTGACGATGTTATTAATGAGCTCAGGATCAAAAAACCTGAACCTTCTGAACTGTATGCGCTTTTTGTTACTGAAAAAAATGATGAGCTGGTTGGTACATTTGACCTTCGTGATCTGGTTGTGGCCCAGCCTGAAAAAACCGTAAGCCAGATAATGAAGACTGAACCTGTTTTCCTTTACGATTATCAGAAAATCGATGATATTGCAGAGACTATTTCAAAATATAATTTGCTGGCAGTGCCCGTTGTTGACAAGGATAACCTGCTCCAGGGAATGGTTGTGGTTGATGATGTGGTTGAGGACCTGATGAATAAAAGAAGAACCTTCAAGAGATAACCTGAGAAGTTATGTTCAGGACAAAGATCAGAAGATCCAATTTCTATAGGAACCTGATGATATTCCTTGCCTTGCTGGGGCCTGGGATAATCACCGGAAGTGTTGATAATGATGCCGGTGGTATAACAACATATTCCGTTGCCGGAGCAATGTACGGATACGGAATGATCTGGACTCTTTTCCCATCGCTGGTAGTTTTGCTGGTTGTTCAGGAAATGAATGCCAGGATGGGGATTGTTACCGGAAAGGGGCTCTCAGATCTTATCAGGGAGAATGCAGGTGTCAAAATCACTTTTTTTATTTTTGTCGGATTGCTCATTTCCAATATTGGAAATACGACTACAGAGTTTGCAGGAGTAGCAGGAAGCCTGGAGATATTCGGGGTCAGCAAATATATCTCAGTTCCGATTGCAGCTTTTATGGTATGGATTCTGGTTGTGAAGGGAACTTACAAGATTGCTGAACGAATATTCCTGGTTTTCAGTGCATCACTGCTTACATATGTTGTTTCTGCCATTATGAGCAAACCACAGTGGGGTGAAATAGGGTCAGCTATCATTCGACCGGGGATTGACCTGAATACTCAAAGCATTACAATGATAATTGCCCTTGTAGGAACCACAATTGCTCCATGGATGCAGTTTTATATGCAATCGTCTGTTATTGAAAAAGGACTGGAGATGAAGAATTATAAATTTACCCTGATCGATATTGTTGTCGGATGCATTGTTACTGTTGTCGTTGCATTTTTCATTATGGTAGCATGTGGTTCAACTCTGTTTCCAAACGGAATAGTGATATCCGAAGCAAAGGATGCCGCCCTCTCCCTCAAGCCGCTGGCAGGGAATCTGGCATCGCAGGTGTTTGCATTCGGGCTGTTTGTGGCTTCTGTATTTTCAGCTACTATTTTACCGCTTGCAACAGCTTTCTATGTCTGTGAAGCATTTGGGTTTGAAGCAGGGATTGACAAAAGTTGGGACGAAGCAAAGGAGTTTTATGTTCTTTACACGGGTATCCTCGTTATATCTGCAATCATAATCCTTATCCCGAATGCCCCATTGATAGCCATATCAATCTGGTCTCAGGTTTTGAACGGTATTTTATTGCCTATTGTCCTTATAAGTATGATCCTGCTGATAAATAACAAAAAGATAATGGGCATTTATACAAACAAGCCTTTCCAGAATATAATAGGCTGGGGTGCCGTCGGAATTCTTGTCATGTTATCGGTTGTACTTTTGATAATACCTTTTTCGGAAAGTAGGTCTTTAACAGGTTAGTCAGCAGGCCAGGCTCCTTTTGCAAATGACTTTGGTTCAATCAGGGCTGGATTCAGGACTACGTGTTTTATCAGCTTCCTGTTCCATGTGTATGTGATGTGAACCATATTGTCGTTTGATTGAATCACAGCAGGATAGGAGAACTCTTTGTCTTTTGAATCGTTTTCAAGAAGAACTGCAGCTTTCCAGCTTATTCCATCGTCCGATACAGCTGCATTAAGTATATTGCGTCCTGAAGTCTGATGATTATAAACCATAAATTGCCTGCCGTCTTTTAGGGTAACTGCATCTATTCCTGAGTTAGGATTAGGGACATTTAAAGGAGCAAGCAGTGTCCAGTGAGCTCCGTTATCTTCCGACCATGATGTTAATACCTTCGATTGCCTGCTCCGGCAAAGTATCTGAATTTTTCCTGAAGGATACAGGAGGATTGCCGGCTGAATGGCGCCAACACTTTTATCATTTAATGCCTCTGTCCTTTCCCATGTTATGCCATTATCGGGAGTCATTTCCATGTGTACTCTCCAACCCTCATTTTCGGTGCTGGAAGGGCAAAGTAAAATATTATTCTTCAGGAGGACAGGCTTATTCTTTACCGGTCCGATAATACCCTCTGGAAGCTTTTTCGATGCTGACCATGAGATGCCGTTATCATTTGAAATGGTCAGTTCACCCCACCATTCAGAAGGGCTTGGTCCCACTTTATAGAAAAGCATGATCTCATCTCCTGAATAATAAAGCACAGGATTCCAGCATGGATATCGCTTGTTATTTTCCCTGATGCCGTTAGCTGCTTCAGCTGGCTTCGACCATTTGCCATTTGAAAACCGGCTGACCCATATTCCGACATCAGGATTTTTTTCTGCCGTACCGCCAAACCAGGCTGAGATAAGTCCGTCAGGTATTTCAGCAATTGTTGAAGCATGACAACTGGGGTATTTTACGTCTTCGGGCTGATAAATGAATTCTGAACTGACAATGCACTTTGACCCTGTGTAGGGATTTTGGGCAGGCATGGTGCCGCAGATCAGAATCAGGGAGATAATTATCAGTGATTTTTTCATCATATGAGGCGAAATTTGATAGTATTTAAGTCATTCGATAATCTGATAAATTTACGATATAAATATTAGATTTGTATAGGACAATTTCTAATAAATGTTCTTTAGATGAATACCTGAACTATGCAAAACATTATTCCTACCAAACATCCATGGCATGGTATTGACCCGGGAGCCGAAGTTCCGGTTTTTGTCAGGTCATATATTGAGATACCAAAGGGGTCAAAAGGGAAGTATGAGCTTGACAAGGAATCCGGAGTCCTGCGGCTTGACAGGGTGCTCTTTTCATCGGTCCATTATCCGGCCAATTATGGATTTATACCCCGAACCTACTGTGATGACCACGATCCGCTCGATATCCTTGTGATCTGTTCGATCGATGTTTACCAGGCCTGCATTATTGAAGCCAAGGTTATTGGTGCCATGGAAATGATTGATGAGCATGAGAGGGATACAAAGATTATTTCTGTTGCCCGGAATGATATGTCGGTAAATTATATTAATGAACTATCAGAACTGCCGCCTCACACACTTGTTGAGCTTAAAAAGTTCTTTGAGGATTACAAAAAACTGGAACACAAAAATGTCATAGTCGAGGAATTTGTAGACCGCGGAAGGGCTTATAAGGTTATAAATGACAGTATAATATTATACAAGGAATTTATCAAGGAATAGAATTTATTTACTGTGATGCTTAAAGGCTATTTTGACTCAAATACATACAATAGTCCTGTAAAGAGGGATAAGAGTCTGTGGGATAAGATAATTCACTGCAACAGATTATATTTTACAGTCAAATACGCCGGAGTTGTTTTCAGGACCAGGAAAGAAGCAATAAGGGGTAATTATGATACCAAAGCCTGGGCAGATTCATCGATTTATATTTTCAGGTTTATCGAAAAAGCCGGAGGTGATTACAGGATTTCAGGAATGGAGAATATTGCGAGAGATCCTGCTCCTGTTGTATTCATTGGTAATCACATGAGCACACTTGAGACAATGGTCCTTCCGGGATTAATAGCTCCCCTCCGGGAAGTCACATTTGTTGTCAAGGAGAGCCTGGTTAACCATCCGTTATTCGGTCATGTAATGAGATCGAGAGATCCGATTGTCGTCGGGAGGACAGATCCAAGAAAGGATTTTGAAACTGTAATGACAAAAGGGATGGAGCTTTTATCGAAAGGGATATCAATAGTTATTTTCCCGCAAAGCACCAGGAGTGTCGAATTTAAACCAGAGGAGTTTAATTCGCTGGGAGTTAAGCTGGCGAAAAAGGCAGGGGTTAATGTTGTCCCTGTCGCCCTCAAGACTGATTTCTGGGGTGTGGGGAAAGTAATTAAGGAACTGGGACCCCTCGACAGTAAGAAGCTTATCTATTTTAAATTTGGAGAACCTTTTCCCGTTCAGGGACCCGGTAAGGAAGAAAATCAAAAGATAATTGATTTTATACAGACCTCGCTTAAGGAGTGGAAATGAAGATCACTTATCCTGGTCTTACTTTGTCAGGTCCTTCCAAAACTCTTTTTAACCGCAAAGCAAACAAGGAAATCGCAGAGTACGCAAAGTCAAAACACTGATTCTTTTATCTTTGCGATTTTTGTGTAAAAACATTTGTGACCTCAGCGGTTAAAGGATTTCATTAAATAATATATGGTAATATTTTTTTAAGTGTAAAAGGTACATTTAAAAAATATTTTTATTTAATTTTGATGATAAGGTCCCCGACCTTTTTTCCATAACCTGAAATCTTGTAATTCAAATAAACAGTTTTAAATAATTAAAAACAATAATTATGGCAGCATTAGACTGGATCGTTCTCGGCCTTTTTTGTCTTGGCTTGATCGCTATCATCGTTTGGGTCGTAAAAAAGAAATCGGAAACCTCTACCGATTATTTTCTTGCCGGGCGTGATGCGACCTGGCTGGCAATCGGGTCATCTATTTTTGCATCCAATATAGGATCTGAACACCTCGTCGGACTTGCAGGAGCTGGTGCCTCAAGCGGTATGGCGATGGCACACTGGGAAATGCATGGATGGATAATCCTTATTCTGGGATGGTTCTTTGTCCCGTTCTATGCCCGGATCGGGGTATTCACTATGCCCGAATTTCTTGAGAAAAGGTATAATAAAGGATCCAGGAGCGTACTGTCAGTGATCTCACTTGTAAGCTATGTTTTTACAAAAGTAGCTGTTACGGTTTATGCAGGTGGGATTGTCTTCAAGCAGGTGTTTGGAATAGAGTCGATTTTAGGAATCGATTTCTTCTGGATCAGTGCCGTGGGCCTTGTTGTTCTGACCGGGATCTATACAACCCTGGGAGGGATGAGGGCTGTCCTTTGGACCTCGGTTCTCCAGACTCCGATTTTGCTTATAGGATCTATTGTAATCTTGTTTCTCGGACTTTCAAAGCTTGGAGGATGGTCGGAAATGATGGAGATCTGCCGGGCCGTTCCTGTGAATGCTGATGGAGATACCATGACTCACCTTATGCGATCTGCCAAGGATCCGGAATTCCCGTGGACCGGCGTTATACTGGGCTCTGCCATAATTGGCTTCTGGTACTGGTGTACCGATCAGTTCATTGTGCAGAGGGTTCTTTCGGGCCGGAACCAGACTGAATCAAGAAGAGGTGCGATCCTTGGCGCCGGATTCAAGGTTCTGCCTGTCTTTATTTTCCTGATCCCTGGAATGATTGCTTATGCACTCAATGTGAAGGGAATGATAACCTTACCAAATTCTGACGCTGCTTTCTCCGTATTAGTAAAAGAACTTCTTCCGATAGGATTCAAGGGACTGGTCGTTGGCGGTATTCTTGCAGCTCTTATGAGCTCACTTGCCTCCTTATTCAATTCATCCGCAACTCTGTTTACAGTCGATTTCTACCAGAAATACAAGCCCCAGGCCCCAGAGAAAGAGCTTGTCAGAGTGGGGCGGATCGCAACCGTTGTGGTAGTTGTACTTGGAATTCTGTGGATCCCTGTTATGCGTGGGCTTGGTAAATTTCTCTATGCGTATCTTCAGGATGTCCAATCGATGCTTGCCCCGGGAATTGCTGCAGTATTTTTGCTTGGCATCCTGTCAAAAAAGATCACACCCAAGGCCGGACTTTACGGGCTTCTGATTGGATTTGTCCTTGGCATGACCACGCCTTGGATTCAAGATCTTTGGATCGAATATGGGTCAGGATGGTATTCTCTATTCGGTTTTCCTCAAAATGAACGGGTATAATTATGAGGTAATACTGTTCTTCGTGGTAATTGTTATGATGATCATAATAAGCTATTTCACGCCCAGGGCTGATCCTGCAGCAATCAAGGGATTATATGTGGGTTCGGCTACTGCCGAGCAAAAAGCATTGACGAGAGCCAGCTGGAATAACTGGGATCTGTTCTTCTCAGGGATCATTATTGCTATCGTTATAGCATTTTATGCTTACTTCTGGTAGACTCATTATGCTGTTATGCTGTTATGCTGTTATGCTGTTATGCTGTTATGCTGTTATGCTGTTATGCCGTTATGCCGTTAAACCGTTAAACCGTTAAACCGTTAAACCATTAAACCATTAAACCATTAAACCATTAATAATAATATTATGTACAACTTAAATGATAAAGAAGTATGGTTCGTAACAGGCAGTCAGCATCTGTACGGACCTGATACACTCCTTCAGGTAGCATCTGATTCAAAAGCTATTACAGAAGCACTTGATAATTCCGATAAAATAGCTGTCAGGATTATTTTCAAACCGGTTCTTACTACTCCTGATTCCGTTTTTGAACTTTGTTCCGAAGCAAACAATAATAAAAAATGCATAGGGCTGATAACATGGATGCATACTTTTTCTCCTGCAAAAATGTGGATAAGAGGCCTTGGCATTCTGAACAAGCCCCTCCTCCATTTTCATACACAGCTTAACCGGGACATTCCATGGGATACCATTGATATGGATTTTATGAATCTTAACCAGTCAGCTCATGGAGACCGGGAATTCGGATTCATTGGTGCAAGAATGAGATTGAACCGTAAGGTTGTTGTTGGGCACTGGGAAGATACTGAGACTGTCGACCGTATATCTGTCTGGGCAAGAGCATCTGCAGCTCTCGACGATGCACGTAACATGAAGATTGCCAGATTCGGTGATAATATGCGCGATGTTGCTGTGACCGAAGGGAATAAGGTCAGCGCACAGATGAAAATGGGTTATTCTGTGTACGGATATGGAATAGGAGATCTTGTTACTGCGGTGAATTCGGCTACCGACGGCGAAGTAAACAGTCTGATTGAGGAGTACCGGTCATCATATAATGTGACACGTGATGTCGAAGAATCTGAAACTCTCAGGGATGCTGCCAGGATTGAAGCTGGCATGACAAAGTTCCTTGAAGCAGGTAATTTCAAGGCATTTACAACGACATTCGAGGATCTTCATGGTCTGAAACAATTGCCTGGTCTTGCAGTTCAGCGGCTTATGGAAAAAGGATACGGTTTCGGTGCAGAGGGTGACTGGAAAACTGCAGCACTGGTAAGGTCGATGAAAGTTATGGCTTCACGTCTCCCTGGAGGAACATCATTTATGGAAGACTATACATACCATCTCGATCCTGCCGGTATGAGAGTACTCGGGGCTCATATGCTTGAGGTATGCCCTTCGATAGCTTCTGACAAACCTTATCTTGAAGTACATCCTTTATCAATTGGAGGCAAGGCTGATCCGGCTCGCCTGGTGTTCAAGTCAGCAACCGGAAAGGCAATTTGCGCTTCATTGATCGACCTTGGAAACAGGTTCAGGATGATCGTGAATAAGGTGGAGGTGGTCGATTGCCCGGAAATGCCGAACCTTCCTGTGGCAAGCGTTCTCTGGAAACCAATGCCCGATCTGAAGACCGGGGCCGCGGCATGGATACTTGCAGGCGGAGCTCACCATACGGGATTCAGTACAGCAATAAATGCTGAATACATTGAAGATCTTTCTGAGATGATGGGAATTGAATATCTTCTGATTGATGAGAAATGTGATCTTGCGGCATTTAAGAAGGAGATTCGCTGGAACGAGGTTTCCTTTCATATTTCAGGAGGAATAATATAGACTGCCTGGGATTTTTAACCTGTTTATTAATCTGAATACATCTTATGAAGCTTTATTCAGAACATCAAAGACACCTTTCTGCTGTCGATTGCATTATCTTCGGGTATGATATTCTTGAGAAAGAAATTAAGCTTCTTTTAATAAAGAGAAGCTTTGAGCCTGCTAAGGGTAAATGGTCGCTTGCCGGAGGATTTGTAAAGGAGAAAGAAAGCCTCGACAAAGCCGCAGCGCGTATTCTGTACAAACTGACAGGCCTGAGGGATATATATATGGAACAATCATATACATATGGTGAACCAGAGAGGGATCCGGGCGCAAGAGTAATCTCAACATCTTATAGTGCACTTATTAAGATCCAGGATATTGACAGGGAACTAAAGGAGCTTAACGGAGCTCACTGGCACTCCCTGACCCGTCTGCCACACCTTATTTTCGATCACAGGGAAATGGTCAACAGAGCCATGAATGAACTGCAGATGCAGATCAAAATCAAACCTGTCGGATTTGCACTTTTACCTGAGAAATTTACACTTGTTCAGCTTCAGGATCTTTACGAGGCCATCTATCAGCGAACCATTGACAAACGGAATTTCAGGAAGAAGATCCTGTCGATGAATATCCTTGAGAAACTGGATGAGAAAGAGAGAGAGACATCAAAAAAGGGAGCTTTTTATTACAGGTTCAATGAAGAGCGATACGAGATACATAAAAAGCAGGGGTTCTTTTTCAATCTGGATGTCAACTAAAAGAGAAGTGCCTAAAGTGCCTGAAGTTTGGAGTACTTAAAGTTATTTAAATTATGCTGGAGAAATTGAAAGAGAGCGTTTTCCGTGCTAACCTCGATCTGGTAAAACATGGTCTGGTAATACATACATGGGGCAATGCAAGCGGACGGGATATGAAAAGCGGCCTCGTTGTTATAAAGCCCTCGGGGGTAAGCTATTCTTCGATGAAAGCCGATGATATGGTTGTAATGGATCCGGAAGGGAATATAGTTGAAGGGAAATACAAGCCATCAACTGATGCTCCGACACACCTGATACTCTATAGTACATATTCATCCATCGGCGGAGTTGTGCATACTCATTCTGCTTATGCAACTGCATGGGCCCAGGCGGGGAGGGATATTCCACCATTCGGAACAACCCATGCCGACCACTATTACGGAGAGGTACCATGCACCCGGAAATTAAGGGACATCGAGATCAGGAAGGATTATGAACTGAATACCGGAATGGTGATAGTTGAAAGGCTTGGAAATTCTGATCCCATGGCAAGGCCATCGGCACTGGTAAACTGCCATGGTCCTTTTTGCTGGGGTCTCAGCGCTGAAGAGGCTGTTTACAATGCAGTTGCGCTTGAGGAGATTGCCAGGATAGCATTTTATACTGTGCTCCTGAATCACAATAAACCTATTGATCAGAATCTCCTTGACAAGCATTTCCTGCGCAAGCATGGGAAGAATGCATATTATGGTCAGAAGAAAAAGAAAAAAACGTAATACTCAGGATATGGCTCGTAAATATGTAATTGGTCTGGATTACGGAACAGACTCAGTCCGTGCAGTAGTTGTAGACACGGTCAACGGAAAGACAATCGGAACATCTGTATTTGAATATCCCCGCTGGAAGAAAGGATTATTCTGCGATCCTTCCGCCAACCGGTTCCGTCAGCACCCTCTCGATTATATTGAGGGGATGGAACATTCCGTGAAGGAGGCTGTCAGAAACCTTAGTCCGGAGGTCATAAGCAACATAGCGGGAATAACAGTGGATACTACCGGATCTACACCTGTCGCAGTTGACAAACAGGGTGTTCCTCTTTCACTGAAACCGGGATTTGAAGATGATCCGGACGCAATGTTTGTTCTGTGGAAAGATCATACTGCAGTAAAAGAGGCTGCGGAGATTAATGAACTTGCAAAATCGTGGGGAGGCATTGATTATACTAGATTTGAGGGAGGTGTCTATTCTTCAGAATGGTTCTGGGCTAAAATCCTTCATGTATTGAGGGTAAACGAACGGATCAGGAAGAATGCTTTTTCGTGGGTTGAACATTGCGACTGGATCCCGGCCTTACTGACCGGGGAGACTGATCCGCTCACTTTGAAAAGAAGCCGGTGCGCTGCAGGGCATAAAGCTATGTGGCATGATGATTTCAACGGCCTTCCCGACGAAAAATTTCTTTCAGAGCTCGATCCGGTTCTCACTGGACTGAGGGACCGACTTTTCAGGGATACCTATACCTGTGATGTCAGTGTTGGTAATTTGTCGGAGGAATGGGCAGGCAGACTTGGTCTTCCGGCAGGTGTAAAAGTCGGTGCAGGAGCCTTTGATGCCCATCTGGGGGCGCTTGGCGGCGAAATAAAGCCCTACCAGCTCATCAAGGTAATGGGGACCTCCACGTGCGATATGATTGTATCTCCGATGAATGAGGTGGGAGACAAGCTTGTGGCAGGAATATGCGGACAGGTCGACGGATCAATAATTCCAGGCATGCTTGGGCTCGAAGCAGGTCAGTCGGCTTTTGGTGATATTTATGCATGGTTTGGCAAGCTGCTTATGTGGCCAGTCGCAGGGATTATCTCAAAAATGACCTGGCTCGATGAGTCGGTAAAAGAGAGGATCAGCAAAGAAACTGCTGACAGTATGATCGCTGAACTCAGTAAACAGGCAGAATCACTTCCTGATGAGGAATCTGCAATTGTTGCGCTTGACTGGCTCAACGGCAGACGGACTCCTTTTGCAAACCAGGAACTGAAAGGAGCAGTTGCAGGATTATCACTGGGCTCAGATGCCCCGAGGATATTTAAGTCACTTGTTGAGGCAACTGCCTTTGGCTCAAGGATGATCAATGACCGTTTTGTTTCAGAAGGGATCCGTATAGATGGAGTAATTGCAATTGGAGGTGTTGCAAAAAAGAATCCATTTGTGATGCAGATAGTGGCAGATGTGCTGAATATGCCTATCAGGATTGCAAGCTCCGACCAGACATGTGCCCTTGGTTCTGCCATGGCAGCATCAGTAATGGCAGGTGTTCATAAGGATTTCGGATCAGCCCAGGAAGCAATGGGAGGAGGCTTTGAAAAAGAATACAAGCCCGATCCGGTAAGAGCAGAGAAATACAACCAGCTTTATATTAAATATAAAAAGCTGGGGGTATTTATTGAAAATGAACTTAAATAGTACTTTTTCCTAACATGTATCGGCCTCTCCCCAACCCCTCCCCCGGAGAGGGAGGGGCTTAAAAGCCAGCGTATTAAGTCCCCCTCTCTCCTGGGAGAGGGGGATTTAGGGGGTGAGGCCAAAAGAATACATGAGGGGGATATAGGGGGTGAGGCCGGATGACAAAAAGGAAATATTAATTTAATACATAACGCCATGCGAAAATCACTTCTTCTTATTTTTGTTCTTCTTTTCCAGGCTGGGTTAATTGCATCAGCCCAGAAAGAAAACATGGTTACGGTTAACCAGTTAGTAATAGTAGCTAATAACCCTGGTCCGGTAATAAGCAAGGACATCTACGGTCACTTTTCAGAGCATCTTGGCAGATGTATTTACGAAGGCCTCTGGGTCGGAACAGACTCAAAGATCCCTAATACACATGGAATAAGAAATGATGTTCTTTTTGCTTTGCGCGAAATAAAAGTACCAAACCTCAGGTGGCCGGGCGGTTGTTTTGCAGATACATACCACTGGATGGACGGGATTGGACCCCAGGAAAAGAGGGCTTCAATAGTAAACACCCACTGGGGTGGTGTAACTGAAGATAATTCTTTCGGGACCCATGAGTTCATGAAGCTTACTGAGCTTCTGGGCTGTGATGCATATATCAATGGTAATGTCGGTTCAGGAACTGTCAGGGAGATGGCTGAGTGGGTGGAGTACCTCACTTCAGGTTCCGACAGTCCCATGACCAGGCTCCGTAAGGAGAATGGCAGGGAAGAGCCCTGGAAAGTGAAATTTTTTGCCATAGGAAACGAGAACTGGGGATGCGGAGGCAATATGACTGCCGAATTTTACACGGACGTGATGAGGCAGTTTTCAACATACCTTAATAATTACAGCGACAACCGTCTTTACCGTGTTGCCTGCGGACCATCGGATTACAACGTTGCCTGGACAGAGACCCTTATGAAGGACCCGGCATCGCGAGGCAGATTCCAGGGATTATCAATTCATTATTATTCAGTCCCCGATGGCTGGGGCCGAAGCAAGGGATCGGCCACCACCTTTGATGAAAACTCATGGTTCAAGACAATGAGGGCAAATCTGCAGATGGATGATGTAATTAAGGGACATGAGGCAATAATGAACCGCTACGATCCTCAGAAGACTAAAGGGCTGGTAGTCGATGAATGGGGAAACTGGTTCGATGTTGAGCCCGGAACCAATCCCGGCTTCCTGTATCAGCAAAACACCCTGAGGGACGCACTGACGGCAGCTATACACCTGAATATTTTCAACCAGCACGCTGAAAGGGTGCGGGTTGCAAATCTGGCTCAGATGGTAAACGTTTTGCAGTCTGTGATCCTTACAAAGGACGACTTGATGGTTCTTACTCCGACTTATCACGTTTTCAGGATGTTCAGGGTTCACCAGGAGGCATGGCTTCTCAAAACAGACCTCAGATGCGAGGATTATGCATTTGACAACCGTAAAATCCCTGCTGTTTCAGCCTCTGCATCAGTGGATAAGGATGGTAAGGTGCATATTTCCCTGGCTAACCTGAATCCCAACAAATCAATTGTGGTCACATGTCCGGTGATAGGCGAAACTTACAAAAAGATTACCGGGGAAGTTCTCACTTCAGAGGCAATGACAGCCATGAACACGTTTGAGGCGGGAGATAAGGTAAAACCTGCAAGCTTCAATGGCTTTACTTACAAAGACGATATTCTGACAGTTACATTGCCATCGAAGTCGGTTGTGGTGCTGGAATTAACAAAATAACTTTAAAATCACCTCTCCCTAAATCCCTCCCCCAAGTGGGAGGGACTTTGAAAACAGTAGGAAAAGTCCCCCTCTCTCCTGGGAGAGGGGGATTTAGGGGGTGAGGCCGAAACTTTAAAAGGACAAAAAACCTGAAACAATAACTATGAAGAAGTCTTCAAATCACGTAATAATATTGGCAGGAATTGCTTCACTTATTGCCGGTTGTAGCAAAACCCCAAGTGCCGATTACCCGATACAGCCGGTACCATTTACTTCTGTAAAGCTTACAGACAATTTCTGGGCACCCAGGATCATGAAAAATGCAACGGTGACCATCCCCATAGCATTTTCATATTGTGAATCGTCGGGCAGAGTGAAGAACTTTGAGATCGCCGGAGGACTCGATACCGGAACCTTTAAGACAATATATCCTTTTGACGATTCCGATGTATTCAAGATCATCGAAGGTGCAGCTTATTCCCTGCAGACAAACCCCGATCCCATGCTTGATGCTTATCTTGATACGCTTATCTGGAAAATAGGCCTTTCCCAGGAGGATGACGGCTATCTCTACACTAACAGAACTATCGCAGAAATGCATGGTGGAAAAGGATTGCATGAATGGGCAAGCAGAAACAGATGGGAGCTCGATTCGATTCTTAGCCATGAGCTTTATAACCTGGGTCATCTTTACGAGGCTGCTGTTGCCCATTACCAGGCAACAGGCAAGCGTTCACTCCTCGATATAGCAATCAAATCCGCCGATCTGGTGGATAAGGATTTTGGTCAGGACAAAGTAAAAGTATATCCGGGCCATCAGGTCATTGAGATGGGGCTGGTTAAGCTTTACAGGGTAACCGGGGAGAAAAAATATCTTGATCTTGCGAAGTTCTTTCTTGATATCCGCGGACCCATGGGGGATGCTTACAACCAGGCGCACATGAGAGTGGTTGACCAGACTGAAGCGGTTGGACATTCAGTAAGGGCAACATACATGTATTCAGGGATGGCCGACATTGCTGCTATAGAAAAAAATGATGCCTACCTGAATGCAATAACCAGTATATGGGAAGATATTGTATATGGCAAGATCTACCTCACAGGTGGCATAGGGGCAACCGGAGGTAATGAAGGATTTGCCGATCCGTTTGTTCTGCCCAATATGTCAGCATATTGCGAGACGTGTGCATCAATAGGAAATATTTTCACCAATCACAGACTTTTCCTTTTGCATGGAGACGGAAAATATATCGACATCCTTGAAAAGACATTGTATAATTCAATGCTTTCAGGAGTATCTTTATCGGCCGACAGGTTTTTTTATCCCAACCCGCTGGAATCAAATGGTCAGCACGAACGTCAGGCCTGGTTCGGATGCGCATGTTGTCCCTCCAATGTTGCCAGGTTCGTCCCTGCCATTCCGGGATATGTCTATGGTGTAACAGATGATGAACTCTATGTAAACCTGTATATTTCAAACAATGCAGAGATCTCCCTGGGAAGTAAAAAGGTGAAAGTATCCCAGAAAGCTGATTTCCCGTGGGACGGGAGAGTGGAAATGACAGTCGACCCTGAATCGGATAGCAGGTTCATAATAAAGCTCCGTATCCCGGGGTGGGCGAGGAATGAGGCTATTCCGGGAACTCTTTACATGTTCGCTGAACAGGATGATCAGGCATATAGAATATCAGTTAACGGCGAACAGATTACCCCCATAATGGAAAATGGTTATGCATCAATTAAAAGGAGGTGGAAAAAAGGTGACAAAATATCTGTTGATCTTCCGATGCCTGTCCGGAAAGTGATTGCTGATGAAAGGATCAGGGATGACAGTGGGAAAATAGCCGTGCAGCGCGGACCGGTGATCTTCTGTGCTGAGTGGCCCGACAACAATGACGGAAAAGTGCTGAATCTGGTAATTAATAAAGAGTCAGTCATGTCATCTGAGTTTGTTCCCGGTTTGCTTGGTGGTACCCGGATCATAAAAACTTCAGGCAACCAGACTAGAAAAACGCTCGGAGGGGAAATTGAGACTCTTGAAAACGAGCCGGTTACTCTGATCCCTTATGCTTTGTGGAATAACCGGGGCCCTGGACAAATGATGGTATGGCTGCCAACAACACCGGAAAGTTCAAAGCCTTTACCTGCTCCCACAATTGCCTTCAGGAGCAAGGTTAAGGCTGGTAAAATAACAAGATCCCTTTCCGCTGTAAATGATCAGGTTGAACCTGAAAGCTCCAATGACCGTTCAGTTACATATTACCACTGGTGGCCCGAAAAGGATCAGTGGGAATATGTTCAATATGATTTTGAAAAACCAGAAATAATTTCAAAAACAAAAGTCTATTGGTACGATGATGGTCCTGACGGAGGGTGCAGAATCCCGGATGAATGGGAGGTTCTGTACCTTTACGGCAACATATGGAAACTAGTTAAAGCAAAATCTCCATTAAAGGTTACAAAAGACGGATGGGATTCAGTAGATTTTGTGCCGGTAAAAGCATCGGCTGTTAAGATCAGGGTTAAGCTTAACAAGGATTTTTCGGCAGGAATTTACGAATGGGTTGTTGATTAAGCTAATATAAGGGCTAAAGCCCTTTTCTGCCAGTGATGCAATAACCACGGCTTAAAAGCCGTGGTTAACGGATGTCAGCACAAGTCCGCAGGAAATGCCTGACCGACAGGTGATGTATTAACCACGGCTTTTAAGCCGTGGCTATAGGATACCAACTATCTCAGGACTTTAGTCCTTAAAACTGTTATGATATGAATAAGACACCAGTCCTTTTTACTGTATTTCTCTCTGCTGCTATCCTCTCCTGCAACTTAAACTTACCGGGAAAATCTGGTAAAACAGAGGCATACTTTATCAATGCTGAAGCTGGTAATGACAAAAATCCAGGTACCCTCAGGAGACCCTTAAAGACGATTTCAGAAGCAAACAAGCGGGTACTGACTAAATCCGGAAGTGTTTTTCTTGCCGGAGGTCAGGTGTTTGAAGGTACTTTGATCCTTAATGGTATTCAGGGTTCTGACTCCATACCTGTAATTGTTGGTTCTTATGGTGAGGGCAGGGCAATTATTAATGGAGGCAACAAGGAGTCTATACGTATAGAAAATTGCATAAATATACGTATTGATAACCTTGACCTGAAGGGAAGTGGCCGCAAAGATGGAAATACCACAAATGGCCTTCAATTGGTGAGGAGCACAAATTGTGTAGTTGAGGATATTCATGCGGAAGGATTTCAGAAGTCAGGTGTTGATTTGTACAATTGCATTGATGTGATGGTCCTGAAGGTTGTTGCTTTCGGTAATGGCTTTTGCGGTATAAATATTATGGGTTCTCAACAGGATTCATCAGGAAATATTCTGATCCGTGACTGCAAAGCCGAAAATAACGCTGGCGATCCGACCATGCTTGATAATCACAGCGGTAACGGGATCCTTGTAGGTGTTTCCGACAATGTAATAATTGATCATTGCACAGCTACCAACAACGGATGGGATATGCCGCGTCAGGGAAACGGGCCGGTTGGAATCTGGACTTGGATGAGCAACAATGTCACAATCCAGTATTGCATAAGCTATCGTAATAAAACCTCCAAAGGTGGCAAAGACGGTGGGGGATTCGACCTTGATGGAGGCGTTACAAATTCTCTTATTCAATACTGCCTTTCGTATGAAAATGAGGGTGCAGGTTATGGATTATTTCAATATTGGGGAGCATCGGACTGGGCAAATAACATAATACGTTATTGTGTAAGCATAAATGATGCCCTTACCACAGAGGGAGCGGGAAGCTTTTTCCTCTGGAACGGATCAAACGAAAGCAGACAACTTGCCAATTGTTACATTTATAATAACATCGTTTACAGTACATCAGTGCCTATGATAAGCTTCGAGAATGCCTCGGAACATGAGAATTTCGTTTTCAGCAACAATATCTTCCTCGGATCAGGACAAATGATCAGCGGAAAAAACAGGGGAAGCAGATTCCTGGGGAATGTGTGGTGGAGTGCAGGGGGCGATATTAAATTTATGGAATTCAGCTCGCTTGCTGCCTGGGCAAAGTCAACAGGACAGGAGACTGAAAACGGTAAAATAATCGGGATGCAAACAGATCCTTTACTTTCCGGGCCAATGCTGACCAGCATTACTGATCCGTATCAATTGAATGGTCTGTCGGGTTATTTATTCAGACCTGATTCTCCAGTTAAGAACCGTGGCATACAAATCAGATCTCTTTATGGGTATGATCCTCCTCTAACTGACTTTTTTGGTAATCCGGTTCCTCAGGGTTCAGCACCGGAACCCGGAATTCATGAATTAATCTGAGATAAAAAATGTAGATTTGTCACAGGGGTCAGCTACTGATATTTATGGATAATAAAAAGGCAATCAAATATTCAGAGTATTTGTTTTCCGGAATTTTTTTTACCGGGATATTTGTCTTTTTTGCATTTTTCTATAACAGCCATCTTCATTTTGAGGAACAGTTTCAGCTTTTCCTCCTGACAAAAGACTTTTTCCTTTCAAAATTGGCATATCCCGGCGGCTTCTCGGGATATACAGGTGGATTCCTGACACAGTTCTATTACCTATCCCTGGCAGGGCCCTTAATTATAGCCGGACTACTTTTTGCCCTCCAGCAGGTAATGAAGAGAATTTTCCAAAGTGTTAATTCCAATCCAGTTTTGTTTCCGGTTAGCTTTATTCCTCCACTGCTCGCAGCATTGATCCTTTGTAATGAGTTTTATCCATTATCAGCCATAACAGGGTTCCTTCTGGCCATGTTATCAGGACTTGTATATATAGGCATAAAGAGCGGCAGATCAAGATTTGCTGCAGGATTGGTGCTTATTCCTCTTACTTACTGGCTGGCTGGAGGATCTCATATCAGCCTTCTGATGCTGATGCTTGTGTACGAGCTATTGCATAATCCTGGTTTGCGGATAAAGATGCCTGACATTAAAAAATCCCTGGAATCCGATAATTTCCGGCTATGGTTTTTAATTATCTATTTTCTGATTGCTGCGGGAATACCTCTTCTTGTGAGGCAATATTTTATCATTCAGCCTCTTATATTGACTTTTCTGAGTGAGGTTTACTATAATATCCCGGCTGCGATACCGGTTGCGGTGTTGGTCCTGTTCACTCTTCCGCCTCTTCTTATGGTTATTGTCTGGTTCATAACTCTGAAAGAAAAATCCTTTAAAGCTGCTCTTGCTGTTCAGATAGCTGCCTTTGCAGTTTTAGGATGGTTTGGATATAAAAGCTTTACAAACTTTGAAGCAGAGCAAATAATGACATATGATTATCTTGTAAGGAATGAGAAGTGGGATGATGTTTTAAAATATGCTGATAAAAAGCCTCCCCGGAATTTTTTATCCCTCGCAATGGTCAATCTTTCCCTGGCAAAAACCGGGCAGTTGGGCAACCGTATGTTCAATTACAACCAGCATGGAGTAAACGGGTTATTTCTCTCCTTTAAAAGGGAATATGTGGCAGCAATCATGGGTAACGAGATCTTTTATCAGCTTGGTTTGACCAATGCTTCGCAGCAATATGCTTTCGAAAGCATGGAGACCATACCCAACATGGGCAAATCGGCAAGGGTACTTAAGCGGCTTGCTGAGACAAACCTCATAAATGGTGAGTATAAGGTATCTGAAAAGTACCTGAAGCTTCTTGGGAAAACAATGTTTTACCGAAAATGGGCAAGATCAGCAATGACCTTAATTTCTGATGAAGTGAAGATAAATAATGATCCGGTATGGGGAGAAAAGAGGAAATTCATGGTTCGCAGTGACTATTTTTTTCATGTTGAGAATATTGAAGCTGTTTTGAACAGGATGGTAAAGGAACATCCTGATAATACAATAGCCTTTGAATACCTTATGGCTTATTACATGGTGAACAAAGATCTAAGGAATTTTGTGACCTTCATCCCGGTAATGGAGAAAATGCAGTATCGCAATGTTCCCATCTCATACCAGGAAGCCATACTGTTCATTTTAGCCCTGAATAATCAGGACCCGATAACCAGCTCCCCGGTATATATCAGTCAGAATACGAAGTTTAGAATGAAGTCGTATACAGAAATTTATACAACATTCACAAATACCAGGGAGCGGCTGGAAAAGCAATATGGGGAAACTTACTGGTTTTATCTTCATTTTGGGGAGGTGGAGTCAACTCAGGTGGAAGAGAAAAAAGATAACACGGGATCGACATGAAATTGTTAAACCATATTGTCTTTTTTGCATCGGCAATCCTGATTTGTTCCTGCAGTAAATCTGATAACGATTTGAAAGTGAATGATACATTTCCTCGAATCTTCCCTGATTATTGTGAGGTAGTCATCCCATTTAATATTGCTTCTCTGAATTTTAAATTTCTTGATGGCTCTGAAAAATTAAAGGCAATTATTGAAGGAACAAATGAAAAGCTGACCATTCGCGGTAAAGATAAAATTATTATTCCGGCAAAGAAATGGAGGAAACTTTTACAGGACAACTCAGGAGGCAGACTGAGTGTGACCATTTACGCACGCATGGAGGGGAGATGGCATAAATACAAACCTTTCAGCATCTTTATAAAGGGTGAACCTGTTGATCAATGGATTGTGTACAGGCTTATTGCCCCGGGATATGAAGCATGGAGCGAAATGGGAATATACCAGCGAAACCTTGCAACTTTTAAGCAGGAGCCAATTATAAACAACCGCCTTTTACCAGGGGCATGCATGAATTGCCATTCCTTCAATTCAAATAATCCCGATGAAATGATGTTCCACATCAGGGGTAACATTGGCGGAACTGTTCTCGTGAAGGACGGGAATGTTACATTACTTAATACAAAGAGGAAAGAAACAATCTCAAACTGTGTATATCCATACTGGCACCCTTCAGGAGATTTTATTGCATATTCCGTCAATAACATACAACAGGTCTTCCATTCGGTTAAAGAAAAAAGGATTGAGGTTTTTGACTCCAGATCCGATATTGTGGTTTATGATATCAGGAATAATAACCTGATAACAAGTAAAATTATTTCGTCGGAAGAAAGTTTTGAGACATTTCCTGCTTTTACTCCCGACGGTCAAAGCCTGATTTTCTGCAGCGCTAAAAAGGGACCTCAGCCCGATGATTATAATAAAATCAGGTACAGCCTGTGCAAAATTGATTTCAACGCTTCATCAGGTTCGTTTGGAGACAGGATCGACACGCTGGTAAGCTCCTTTCAGACAGGAAAAAGCGTCTCATTTCCCAGAATTTCACCCGATGGCAGAAGCCTGGTATTTACTCTTTCTGATTATGGTAATTTTTCGATCTGGCACAGGGAGGCCGATCTTTATCAGCTTGACATGCCAACAGGCAGTTTCAGTCCTATAGACGCAATCAATAGTCCTGAAACGGAGAGTTACCATTCCTGGTCTTCAAACTCCCGCTGGCTTATATTCAGCAGCCGCAGGACAGATGGTTTGTACACCCGCCCGTTCATAGCCTATGTTGACGAAGGCGGCAAATTCAGCAAACCCTTTATGGTTCCTCAGAAAGACCCTGATTTTTATGAAGAGTTACTCAGATCATTCAATGTCCCGGAATTTGTTACAGGCAAAGTAAAAAAGGATGGACGGGATATGCTGAAAGCTATTGGTTCTCCGGCAAAAGATGTTAAATTTGAGCTTAAAGATTGATTTTTTTTACAGATTTATTAAATGGTAATCAGCTAAGGTTTTTGATTCAGGCTGAATCAGGATATTAATAATATTCATAAATCAATGAGAAGGCTTATATTATTTCCTGCGTTAGTCATTCTTTTTAACATGTGCTCCCAGACTACATGGCAAAAAACGGATGATGGAGTAGTCATTAAACTCCGGCCAGGGAGCCCTGAAATCCCCAGGCAGATGAAACTTGAAGTGGTAAATGAGGAGATCATCCATGTCATTGCTTCTCCTGAAAAAGGTTTCTCAGATGAAAAAAGCCTCTGTGTCATTGACCAGGATTCGCATGAAACTACGTTCCAGGTAAGGCAGGAAAGGGACACACTGGTTCTCTCCACCAATAAGGTAAGGGTAAAAGTATCACTGGAAACCGGACAATTGACATTCTGTGATATAAATGACAATGTTATATTGAGAGAATACCAGGGAGGCGGTAAAAAATTTACTCCCGTAAATGTTGAGGGAACTTCCGGTTATTCACTCAGCCAGGTTTTTATGTCTCCTCCGGATGAGGCGTTTTATGGGCTGGGACAGCATCAGTCGGATGAATTCAATTATAAAGGGCTGAACGAGAGCCTGTACCAGTATAATACCAAAGTATCAGTTCCCTTTATTGTCTCCAGCAGGAATTACGGAATCCTGTGGGATAACTATTCACTTACCAGATTTGGTGATCCCCGTGATTATTCTCAGATGGATATTTTCAGGTTATACAATGAAAACGGGGAGGAAGGGGGGCTTACATCAACTTACTACATTGATTCAGATACCTCCAATGTATTTGTAAGGCGGGAAGAATCAGCAATCGATTATGAGAATCTTACAACAGTTAAAAATTTCCCCGGGAATTTTCCTTTTAACGGATCAACAATTACATGGACCGGCAGTATTGAACCAGGAGAATCGGGATTATACCATCTTAAATTATATTATGCCGGGTACACGAAGCTTTATATAAATGATGAGCTTGTTGTCGCGGAACGTTGGAGAACAGCCTGGAATCCAAATACATGGAAGTTCGCTATGGATCTTGAAAAGGGGCGTAAATACTCCTTTAGGCTCGAATGGAAACCAGATGGAGGCATATCTTATATCGGACTTAAAGCTCTGAGCCCCCGACCGGCCAGCGACCAGGGGAATCTGTCACTTACCTCTGAAATGGGGAATCAGATTGACTATTATTTCATTAGTGGCAATAACCCTGATGATGTAATAAGCGGTTATCGCACCCTCACGGGGAAAGCTCCGATTATGCCCAAATGGGCACTGGGTTTCTGGCAGAGCCGCGAACGCTACAAATCGCAGGATGAATTACTGGGAGTAGTTAAAGAGTATCGTAAAAGAAATATACCTCTCGATAATATTGTTCTTGACTGGTCATACTGGCCCGTTGACTCCTGGGGATCGCATGAATTTGATCCTGAATTTTTCCCGGATCCGGCAGGAATGGTTGATTCTGTACATAGAATGAATTCCAGGATTATGATTTCAGTCTGGCCGAAATTCTACTATACTACCGATCATTTCATGGAATTTGACAGTAAGGGATGGATGTACCGGCAGGCTGTTAATGACAGTGTAAGAGACTGGATAGGAAAAGGATACATAGGCTCATTTTATGATGCTTACAGCCAGGGTGCCCGTGACCTCTTCTGGGAACAGATAAGGGAACATCTCTACTCAAAAGGGTTCGACGCATGGTGGATGGATGCATCAGAGCCTGACATTCTTTCGAATGCAAGCGTTGAATACAGAAAGCTGCTTTCAACACCCACTGCTCTTGGTCCCTCAGCAAAATATTTTAATACCTATGCCCTTGTCAATGCCATGGCAATTTATGAAGGACAGAGAAGTACGTGACCCGGGCAGGCGTGTATTCCTGCTGACACGCTCAGGTTTTTCAGGATTGCAGAGGTACTCAACCGCAACCTGGAGCGGAGATATCGGTACACGGTGGGAAGATATGAAGGCTCAGATATCCGCCGGATTGAATTTCGCACTTTCAGGCATTCCTTACTGGACTTTTGACATTGGAGGATTTTGTGTTGAAGACAGGTACACCCAGGCAAAGGAGGGATCAGAAGATCTTAATGAGTGGAGGGAACTTAATACAAGATGGTTTCAGTTCGGATCATTCTGTCCGCTTTTCAGGAGCCATGGCCAGTATCCCTACCGCGAGATCTTCAATATTTCACCGGCAGGGACACCTGCTTATGAAAGCATGGTCTATTATGATAAGCTGAGATATTACCTGATGCCATACATCTATTCTCTGGCAGGATTGACTTATTTCAATGATTACACAATTATGAGGGCAATGGCAATGGATTTTGGAGGGGATATAACTGTAAAAAGCATAGGGGACCAGTATATGTTCGGTCCTTCGCTTCTTGTTGCCCCGGTAACCAAATACAAGGCAAGGTCGCGTGATGTCTATTTCCCGTCTTCATGCGGCTGGTACGATTTTTATACAGGAATTTATATTATGGGAGGATATAAGCTCAGGGTCGATGCACCTTTTGAGAGAATCCCTCTGTTTGTTAAAGAGGGCTCCATAATACCGATCAGGACCGGAGATCCGGTATACTGACGAAAAACCTGCTGATCCTATAACACTCTTTGTTTATACAGGAAGGAACTGTGCTTTCACTCTATATGAGGATGAGGGAATAAATTACAACTATGAAAAAGGAGCCTGCAGTACAATAAAATTCAGCTATGATGAAACAGCCGGAGAACTTACAATTGGTGAAAGATACGGGGAATTCAGTGGCATGCTGAAAGAAAGGGTTTTCAATATTGTATGGATAACCAAAAACAGGCAGGTTGCTTTTGATCCGAAGATCGCTCCTCATAATTCAGTTGCTTACAATGGCCAAAAGATAATGGTCAAAAGAATAATTCAATAAATCTAAACCTTACATGCTTAATGAAAAATCTTTTAATTATTGCAGCATTATTCTGTTTTCCCATGTTTGTTGCATCAGCTGACGCCCAGGTTGCATCAGTTAAGGACTCCCTTGGAGGAGCACCGGTTCCTCCTGAGATTGAGGATCCTGAATGTATCGGAATAAATAAGGAACCGGCGCATGCTACCCTGATGCCGTATGCAAATCTGAAGGAAGCACTTGCAGCAAACAGGCATGCATCAACATTTTGCAGAAGCCTGAACGGTATGTGGAAGTTCAACTGGGTTTCGTGGCCACAGGCAAGACCGGTTGATTTTTACAAGACAACCTATGATGTGTCAGCATGGAAGGAGATTCCTGTTCCGTCGAACTGGCAGTTACTGGGTTATGGCACACCTTATTACAGGAACCTGGGTTACACATTTAAGAAGGACTTTCCCAAAGTGATGAGTACTCCGCCTAAAAACTTCACCGCTTATGAAGAGAGAAATCCGGTTGGAAGCTACCGCAGGGATTTTGATGTGCCGGCCGAATGGAAGGGCCGTCAGATATTTATAGCATTTGATGGAGTTGATGCAGGTTTCTTCCTGTGGATCAACGGTCAGAAAGTAGGTTACAGTGTTAACAGCCGTAATGTTGCTGAATTTGACATTACAAAATATGTTAAAGCCGGGTAAGAATATGGTTGCGGCAGAGGTTTACAGGTACAATTCCGGAAGCTATCTTAGAAGATCAGGATATGTGGAGGCTCAGCGGGATATTTCGCAATGTTACAATCTGGAGTTCTCCGCAGCAGCATATCACGTGATTTTTTTGTTAAAACCGACCTTGATGACAAATACGTAAATGCCAATGTCGAGGTATTATGCAAAGGTTAAGAACTACGGCAGCAAGCCAGCCAAAGCATCAAAGCTTGCAGCCACTCTTTATAATGGAGAAACTGTTGTTGCTTCTGCAATTGGAAATGTTCCTGCCCTGAATCCGGGCGAAGAGGTTTCCGTAAAGACTTTCATTCCCGGTTCAGAATCCTGATAAATGGACAGCTGAAACGCCAAAACTTTATACTACAGTGTCTGACCCTGAAAAACGGTAATAAGGTTATTGAGACTCTCTCTTCAAGAACCGGATTCAGGGAGGTTGAGATCAAAGGCAGGTTATTCCTGGTAAATGGTGTTCCCCTTAAGCTTAAAGGAGTTAACCGTCATGAGAACTGGCCGGATGTAGGTCATGCAGTGACCGAAGCACAGATGATCCGTGACCTTGAACTGATAAAACAGGGTAACTGCAATCATGTCAGGACATGCCATTATTCAGATGATCCGCGATGGTACGAATTATGCGATGAATGGGGTATCTGGCTTGTTGGCGAGGCAAATGTTGAATGTCATGGCAACTCAGGTAAGTTTGATGAGGAGCCACGGTTTAAAGCAGCAATTATTGACAGGAATATAGCAAATACTGAAAATTTCAAGAATCACCCCTCTGTAATAATATGGTCTCTTGGAAATGAAAACGGCAGGGGAGGATCAAATTTCAGGGCTGCCATGGCTGCAGTCAAAGCTATTGATAATACACGGCCTGTTCATTATGAAGGATTTGGTATCGGTAAGGCAAATCCGGCTGATCTCGATAGCCGGATGTATACCAATGTGCCGGATGTTGAGCGTATTGCCACCGATACTTCTTACCATAAACCTTTCTACATGTGCGAATATGCACATGCAATGTTCAATTCGATGGGAGCCATTGGAGAATATAACGATGTCTTTGATAAATATGAATCCCTCCTCGGCGGAGCAATCTGGGAATGGCAGGATCAGGGTATATGGAACAAGCGTGATCCGAATCATGTGATTCTTGCCTATGGCGGCGGATTCGGTGAATTCCCCAATGACCGCTATTTTATTCACAAGGGGGTTGTTGCTTCCGACCGTTCACTTAAACCCCACTATCCCGAAATGAAACATGCCTACCAGTGGATAGGAATTTCGGAAGGGAATCTGGAAATGGGGATCATAAAGATCAAAAACAAATATCAGTTCATAAGTCTTAAAGGCTTTAATGCTTCCTGGACACTTTCAGAGGACGGAAATGTAGATCGGATCGGGTACTTATCCTTCATTTGATGTAAAACCGGGAATGGAAACATCCGTCCAGGTTCCTTTTGAGATCGGAAATCCAAAAGCCGGAGCAGAATATTTCCTTCGTATATCTTATACTCTGGCAAATGATGAAATATGGGCAAAGAAGGGATACGAGATTGCATCACAGCAATTTCAGCTGCCTGTAAAAGTTGCAGCAAAACCTGTCATTCCGGTTACACAACCACTGACAATGACAAAGGGTGATAAGGAAATTACATTGAAAGGTGAAGGATTTTCTGCTGTTTTTGATATGACAGCCGGCACATTTTACTAGACTCGGGCATAATGGATTGAACATTCTGAAGCCAGACGGCGGACCCAGATTGCATTTGTGGAGGGCTGCCCATAAAAACGATGATATGTATGCCGACAGGGGATGGACAAATAATGGACTGAAAGAGCTTAAATGGACTCCCCAGGAAATCTCTGCCGAGCAGACATCAACATCTGAAGTGAAGATTTCAGTCAGGCTTTTCGGAGAAGGTAAAAATGGCTTCACTGTAAATCATGATGTGGTTTACAAAGTTTCAGGGAATGGTGTAATTACTGCTGAAAACAGTATTAAAGCGAACAACCCCCAGCTGGTTGCAGGCAGAATAGGAGTAAGGATGTTCCTCGATAAGCAATTCGGGCAGGCAGAATATTTTGGCCGTGGACCAATGGAAAACTATTCCGACAGAAAACGGGCATCTGATGTGGGAATTTACAAAAGCACTGTGAAGGAGCTGCTTACACCCTATGAGAAGCCAATGGATGCTGGTAACCATGAAGATGTCCGCTGGGTGAAGATTACAAATACCGGAGGAACAGGTATTATGGCAATGTATGATACGGATCTTTTGCAGTTCACTGCGCTGCCATACAGCGATGAGCAGATGGAAAAAGTGGAATACAGGATTGATCTTCCTCAGAGCGATGCAACTGTATTCTGCCTGAGCTATCATACGCTTGGAGTAGGATCGAATAGCTGCGGTCCGAGGCCTTTGCCTCAGTATATGGTTTATACGGCACCAGCGACATTTACTTATAAAATCCGTATGATTCCTGAAGGGAATTAGAATTCACTTTTAAAATACTTTTGCTTAAATTAATTTAAATATAAAAATGATGAAAAGGGCAGGTTTGTTATTAACTATCCTTATTAGTGCTTGCAGGATGCACTAAGGGACCTTCAAACATTAAGTTGCCCTCCCTGATCGGAGATAACATGCTGTTGCAGCAAAAAACTGATATCAGGATCTGGGGACATGCATCTCCCGGATGTAAAATCGATGTTTCCGCCAGCTGGGATGCAACAGGAAAGACAGTAACAGGAGAGGATGGAAAATGGTCCGTTTCCCTTGGTACTCCGGAAGCCGGTGGTCCTTATACAATAACAATTTCCGCAAAAGATACGAGTCTGATAATTAATAATGTTCTGATTGGGGAGGTATGGGTCTGCTCCGGTCAGTCGAATATGGAGATGCCGCTCGAAGGATGGCCTCCTGCTGACACTGTAATGTATTCGGCTGTAACAATTGCTTCTGCGAAGTCACCCGAAATACGGCTTTTCAATGTTCAGAGGAAGGTCGCTGGCGAGCCGCTGGATGAATGTGCAGGGAAATGGGAGATTTGTGATCCATCAACAGTCAGTCAGTTCAGTGCTACAGCTTATTTCTTCGGGAAGAGGCTCCATGATGAGCTTGGAATTCCGATCGGATTGATTCAGTCAGCATGGGGTGGAACTCCTGCTGAAGCATGGATGTCATCGGGAGTTCTGGAAAATGCAGGCGAATTTATTCCTGAAATAAAAGGCATCAAAGAATCCATCCCGCTTCTCGCGGAATATCAGTCTTGGCTTGACGGACACAGGCAGCTTGTTGCTCCTCCGGGAGAGGATCAATGGAAGAACCTCAGCTTTGATGATGATAATGTCCCCTTGCCTGAATTTGATGACAGCGGCTGGCCGGTAATGAAACTGCCTGGACAGTTTGAGGTTGTAACCGGCGATTTTGACGGTGCCGTATGGTTCCGGAAAAATATTGAAATACCCCAGGGAATGTCTGGGAAAAATCTGATTCTTTCGCTCGGGCCTATCGACGATATGGACAGGACATACTTTAATGGCAAGCTTATAGGATCGAACGAAGCATCCGGATTCTGGCAGGCTGAAAGGAACTATGATATCCCGAAAGATCTTGTGAAAGCTGGGACAAATACAATTGCTGTCAGGGTACTTGATAATCAGGGAGGGGGAGGAATATGGGGCAAACCCGGTTCAATGAAGATCTCAGTCGGGGAGATCAGATCGGGACAGATTATTCTTGATGGTGACTGGAAATTTCAGCCGGTAGCGGAACTTATCGGAAATAAGTTTTACGTTTTTGATCTTTCTAAAAATGACTTTTCTGCAATCAAACGGCCAAAAATAATCGGAGCTTCAACGCCGACAACCTTATTCAATGGAATGATCAATCCGTTGACCTGGTATCCGGTCAAAGGTGCGATATGGTACCAGGGTGAGGCAAATGTCGGAAGAGAAGAACAATACTCCAAAATCTTCCCTCTGATGATACAAAACTGGAGGGATGCCTGGGGGATAGCAGATTTTCCGTTTTATTTTGTTCAGATCGCTCCTTATGTTTACGGTGGTGTCGATTCAACTGAATCTGCGTATCTGAGAGAAGCTCAGGAGGCAGCTTTAAGGCTTACTAATACCGGAATGGCTGTAACGCTCGATATAGCAACTGTTATGAATATTCATCCTCCTTTCAAAAAGGAGGTTGGCGACAGGCTTGCAAATCTTGCTCTTGCGAAAGACTATGGGAGAGAGGTTAAATTCCAGGGTCCCCTGTACAAATCAATGGCTGTTGACGGAAAAACAATTAAAGTCCAGTTTGACTTTATTGAAGAGGGTCTGAAAGGGAAAGATGGCAAACTTTCGGAATTTGAGATTGCGGGTAAGGATGGGAAATACTTTAAAGCGAGATGCAAAGATTGTAAAGAGCGAGGTTTGGGTTACATCGCCTAAAGTTGCTGAACCATTATCTGTAAGGTATTGCTGGCGTAACGGAGCCACAGCCTCCCTGTTTAACAGTGCAGGACTTCCTGCACTTCAATTCCGTTCGAATAAATAAAATAATATTCAATCTTGTTTTAAACTTTAATACTTTTATACCAATAAATCTGATTAATAATGAAAAGGAATCTTATACTATTAATGGCTATGGTTTTAACCATAGCTTTATTTACTGACTGCAGCAATTCAGCCAGAGAAAAATGTCAGACAAGAGGTGTTTGGCAATCATCAGGGAAAGGATGTTTACCTGATTACCCTTACCAATAAGGAAGGAAATGTAATCAGACTGACAAATTATGGTGCAAAAATAAACTGGATTGAAGTACCTGACAGGAAGGGTAAAAAAGATAACATAACATTCGGATATGACACCTTTGAAGAAACCCTTGCCGGCGACATGTCATTCGGATCAACTGTAGGCAGGTATGCCAACAGGATTGCCGGAGGAAAGTTCTACAATTGATGGTGTTGAATACACTCTTCCTTTGAATAACGGACCCAATACCCTTCATGGCGGACCTCAGGGCTGGCACAGCGTGGTCTGGAACGCCGAAATATTAAAGAACAGTGAATTCCCGGCAGTGAAATTCACGTATCATAGTCCTGATATGGAGATGGGATTCCCCGGAAACGTGGATGCAGAGATAATTTACACCTGGACTGACAATAACGAAATAGTTATGGATTACAAAGCCACAACTGATAAAAAGACAGTTATTAATTTGACTAACCATGCTTACTTTAATCTGCATGGAGCAGGCAATGGTTCAGTTACTGACCATATACTGACAATCAGAGCGTCGTCATTCCTGCCTGTCGATTCAGTTATGATCCCGACAGGCGAGATCCGTGCCGTAGAGGTACTCCTTTTGATTTTACCAAGCCTCACACGATCGGGCAGAGGCTGGACGAGAACTATGATCAGCTGATACTTGGCCGGGGATATGATCACAATTATATTCTCGATAATAAGGAGGAAGTTGATGCTTTAGTTTTTGAACCACTTACGGGAAGGGTGCTTGAAGTAATTAACCGACCAGCCTGGCCTGCAGTTTTACGGGGGCAACTTCCTTAATGGCAGCCAGATAGGGCACGGCGGTAAGCCTTATGATTTCAGGACAGGTTTCTGTCTCGAATCGGGACATTACCCGGATAGTCCAAATCATCCCGGAATTCCCTTCGACGGTTCTCAATCCGGGGGAAACCTATAAAACACGTACAATATATAGATTTTCAGTATTATAGCTTGAGTTATAAATTTTATGGCCACCATGAAAAGCAGTCTCATTAAATCGCTTGCTCTGATAACTGCCGGAACTGGTATCGCAAGCTGCAATTCATTGCAGAATAAAGAGGCCCAACGGCCAAATATCCTGTTCATTATGAGCGATGACCATGCCTATCAGGCAATAAGCGCTTATGGATATGGATTGAACCAGACACCAAACATTGACCTTCTGGCCAGTGAAGGTGCTATTTTTACAAAGGCATGTGTAACTAATTCAATAAGTGCTCCCAGCAGGGCAGTAATCCTTACTGGAAAGCACAGTTTTATTAACGGGAAAGTTGATAACATCCAGCCCTTTAACTGGGATCAGGATAATTTTCCCAAACTGCTCCGGGCAAATGGTTACCAGACAGCCATGATCGGGAAGATCCATCTGGATGGCCTGCCTCAAGGTTTCGACTACTCAATGGTATTGCCGGGTCAGGGACAATATTATAATCCGGATTTCCTGATCAACGGTGAGCGGAAACGAATCGAGGGATATTGTACCGACATAATAACTGAAAGCGCTCTCGACTGGCTCAAAAACAAACGTAACCCTGACAAACCTTTTTGTCTGCTCTATCATCAGAAAGCCCCTCACAGGAATTGGCTGCCGGCGCCTGAATATGTGAACCTTTATGATGATATAACCTTTAAACCCCCAGCTAATTTTTTTGATGATTACAAGGGCAGGGGAACTGCAGCCAGGGAACAGGAAATGCAAATTGACGGTCATGCCCAGTGGGGTCATGATTTCAAGCTGATAGTTGATCCCAATGGTGATACAACGAATTTTATCGGTGATATAAGAAGGATGAACAGTGAACAGAGAGCAAACTGGATGTCAGCTTATGAAACTGAAAATCAGGAGTTTCTTGCCAAAATGCCAGAAGGGAAGGAGTTGGCGCTCTGGAAATTCAACCGGTATATTAAGGATTATCTACGATGTATTAAGTCGGTCGATGATGGTGTCGGGGAAGTTCTTGATTATCTTAAAGAGGCCGGTCTTGAAAAAAATACCATTGTGGTTTATACTTCTGACCAGGGTTTTTACCTCGGTGAGCACGGGTGGTTCGATAAACGTTTCATGTACGAAGAATCATTCCGCACTCCTCTTTTAATGAGATATCCTAAGGAGATCAAACCGGGAACAAGAATTGACAGGCTGGTTCAAAACCTCGATTTTGCCCCTACATTTCTCGATTACGCCGGAATTGATATACCTGAGGAAATGCAGGGTGAGTCATTCCGCAAGCTTGTCAGCGGGAAAAGCTCAAAATGGAGGAATGCTGTTTATTACACATATTATGAATATCCGTCGGTACACATGGTAAAACGTCACTATGGCATAGCTACGGAACGATATAAACTGATGCATTTTTACTACGACATTGATGAATGGGAAATGTACGACCTGGAAAAGGATCCTTCGGAAATGAAAAACGTTTATAACGATCCTGCTTATTCAGAAGTGCAGGAAAAACTTCACAGGGAACTGGAAGAACTGCGTGCTAAATATGGTGATTCCAATGAACTTGATCAGAAGTTTATTCAGAAAACCCTCGAATCTCAAAAGAATTAGAAAAAAAGTTGGCAGTCGAAAGTTGTCAGGCTGCGGCTGACGTATAAAAGGAGTGCAAACAACGAAGTTACAGAAATGAAAGCCCAGAGTATAGAATTAATAATGAAAAAATATGAAATACAGTTGGTTGGTAATATTAATCCTGTTTGTGCCATTTTTTGTTCTGACGGATTGTAAAACTAAGAATGATAAAAATAAGAGATCAGTCGCGACAGTGCCGGAGACGATTGTCAGCGGTAATCCGGTTGTAAATATTACGATTCACCAGGCAGCTCTTGATGGACAGATAAGTCAGGTAAAGAATCTGCTGACCGCTGGACAGGATGTAAATACTGTTGATGAGGACGGGCGTACCCCATTAATGTATGCCGCGTTCAATGGTCATGCTGAGATTATTAATTTGCTGATCGATAAGGGAGCCCTGATAAATGCCTGCGACTCTGAAGGGCGTACTGCATTAATGATGGCTTCCTCCGGCCCTTTCCCTGCCGCGGTGAAGATACTGCTCGATCGCCAGGCAGATCCTAACTTAACTGACAAGGAGGAGCATTTCACTGCACTAATGTATGCAGCTGCAGAAGGACAGCTGGATGTTGTGAAGATTTTACTGGCAAACAGAGCCGATCCTGCCATTAAGGATATCGACGGGGATGATGCACTGACCTTTGCCAGGAATAATGGCCACACGGCGATTGCAGCTATTCTTACCTCTTTGAAGAAATGAAAATAAAAGTCTATGGTAAAGAATATTATGATCGCAGCCGCAGGATTTTTACCTGTATTAAGTTCTTCTTCTCCTTCAGGTCAGATTGAGCAGGAGAAACCCAATATTATTTTGCTTCTGGTCGACGATTTGGGATGGAAGGATGTCGGATTTATGGGGAGCAGGTATTTTGAAACCCCCAATATCGACAGGCTTGCGGGTAAGTCAATGATATTTACAAGTGCTTATGCGGCTTGTGCGGTCTCTTCGCCTACCAGGGCCTCTGTAATGACAGGACGATATCCTTCAAGAGTCGGTTTAACGGACTGGATAAGAGCCCGCTTTCAGCTGGGTTCAGGTGAAATAATAGCTCATGAACCAT
Source organism: uncultured Bacteroidales bacterium (assembly GCA_963702415.1). Taxonomy (GTDB): domain Bacteria; phylum Bacteroidota; class Bacteroidia; order Bacteroidales; family VadinHA17; genus LD21. The sequence goes on from CAVPCP010000014.1 coordinate 92,331, forward strand.
TTGAAGAAAATCCCAGGTAAAAGTCTCAGGACACCTTCCAATCCTTACCGGATGGAGTTAAATGAAGTTACCATTGCCGAGGTTTTAAAACAGTCAGGTTATTTCACCAGCCATATCGGGAAATGGCACCTTGGAACAGATGACTATTATCCTGAAAAACAAGGGTATGATCTTAATATTGCAGGATGCGATATGGGACAACCGGTAAATTATTTTGATCCGTACAAAAATGATAATGGCGTTGGATTTCCAAATCTGGCACCACGACGGGAAGGGGAGTTTCTTACTGACAGGCTGACCGATGAACTCACGAACGTAATAGACAGGCACCGGAATGAACCTTTCTTTATAAGCATGTGCTATTATGCGGTCCATACGCCAATTATGGCAAAGGAGGAAATAATCGAAAAGTACAAAAAGAAAAGCGCGGTTGACGGTCAGAAAAATCCTGTTTATGCAGCTATGATCGAAAGTCTGGATCAGTCAGTCGGTAATCTGGTTGCAACATTGGAAGAGAATAAGTTATTTGATAATACCATAATTATTTTCATGTCCGACAACGGCGGATTAACTGGTCCGACTGACAATTCCCCGTTACGGTCAGGGAAGGGTTATCCCTATGAAGGCGGTATAAGAATTCCCATGTTTGTTTACTGGAATGGAACAATTCGTCCGGGTTCTGTATGTGACCTTCCTGTTTCTACTATCGATTTTTTGCCAACAATTTGTGCTATAACTAAATCGCCAATGCCAGACGCCATTATCGACGGCCGTGATATCAGTCCGGTTTTTAAGGGTCAAAAGCTTGATCAGGTCCCACTTTTTTGGCATTTTCCGCATTACAGGGGTAATGACGTCGTCCCTTACAGCATAATCAGAGAAGGAGACTGGAAGCTGATTAAGAGATATGAAGGAGAACAGTTTGAATTATTTAATCTTTTTAACGATCCGGGGGAGAAGGTAAATCTTGCAACTGAAGATTTCGTAAAAGTGAAGGAAATGGATGATAAACTCCGGGATTGGCTTGCTAAAACTAATGCTAAAATGCCTGTAGAAAAATAATAATTATACGAGCATTTTTTTTAATTTTACTAATACCAAAAAAACTCATTTTTATTGCAATAACCATTAATCCTCATACATTATGACAACACGACGATTATTTTTAAAGAACACCGCATTAACTGCTGCAGGACTGGGTCTGGCTCCTTCAGTATCAGGAAGTATGTTTGGTTCATCGCCAAATGACAGGATCAATGTGGGCCTCATTGGCTGTAATGGTATGGGATTCAGCAATCTAAGTGAGTTTCTAAAGCATCCTGAGGTAGAATGTATCGCTTTGTGTGATATTGATGACGGCGTCCTTAATAAAAGAGCTTCTGATGTTGAGAAAATTCGTGGAAAGAAACCTGTAAATCTTTATAAGGACTGGCGAAAACTGATCGATAACAAGGATATTAATCTCGTTATTGTAGGAACACCCGATCATTGGCATTGCCTTCAGATGATTGGTGCCTGTGAGGCAGGGAAGGATGTGTATTGTGAAAAACCAATGGGAAGGACTATTGAAGAGTGCAACCTTATGGTAAAGGCTGCAAAGAAGAATAAGAGTATTGTGCAGGTCGGACAATGGCAGAGGAGCGATCCTCACTGGCAGGATGCAGTCGATTTTATAAGGTCAGGGAAGCTTGGTAACATACGGCTTGTAAGAGTCTATTCCTATCAGGGCTGGAACAACTCTATCCCGGTAGTTGCTGATGAGCCAGTTCCTGCAGGAGTTGACTATGATATGTGGCTCGGACCTGCACCATCGCGACCCTTTAACAAGAACCGTTACCATTTTACTTTCAGGTGGTTCTGGGATTATGCCGGTGGGCTAATGACCGACTGGGGTGTTCATCTGCTCGATTTTGCACTGTTCGGGATGAATGTAACCGCACCGAAATCAATTATGGCCATGGGGGGCAAATATGGCTATCCCGACGATGCCTGCGAAACACCCGACAGCCTGCAGGTAATTTATGAATTTGAAGGTTTCAATGTAATGTGGGACCATGCCATCGGAATTAACGATGGCGGATATGGAAGGAATGCCGTACTTGGGTTTGTCGGTGAGAACGGCACCCTGGTCGTTGACCGTGGTGGATGGGAAGTGATTCCCGAAGTAGTAAACAAGGTTACCCGCATGGAAGCCGTACCATGGAAAAAAGGAACAGGTGAAGGTCTTAAAAACAATGTTACGAATCATCTTGATTGTATTGTCAGGCGTGATCAGAATACCAAAGTCAATGCTGAGATCGGTGCACATATTGCAAAATTCTCGGCTCTGGGAAATATTGCCTATCGTACTGGTAAAAAACTGGTTTGGGATGGTACGAAATTTACCAACGATGAAGAGGCTAATAAATACCTGGTTCCGAACTACAGGGCGCCCTGGAAACTACCTGTGGTATAGTTTACTGGCAGAAAAACTCCCGCAATTGAATAAAAGTGCTGACGGGCCCTATGATTTAAAAGCATGTAGTTATGAGTTTGAGTTGAAAAAAGGTCCGGAATAACGACACTGTTAAACAGTTTGAATGATTAAAACGACATGTCAAGCTCTTCCGGAGGGGTGTAGTCAGAAACCAGTTTGGCTTTAGTGTATTTTTTTATCTGAGAGTCGCACTTTTTGCGAAGTTGGTCAAGCACTTGTTTATTAGCCGGGTCCTGGGCCACATTTATCGTTTCCAGGGGATCGTTCTCCAAATCATATAATTCTTCTGGTGTTTCAATAAACCTGTATCTGAAATATTTCCATTTGTTGGTTCTGATCCCCTCACTCGATGGTATCTCAGCCAGCTTCCAGAGATGTTCAAATAAAAGAGCTTCACGAACTCTCGCAGGTTTTTTGCTCTTTAAATATGGCAGCAGACTTATTCCCTGGTATTCTTCCGGAATTTTTACGCCTGCAATATCCAGAATGGTTTTGGTTACATCGATATTGAGTACCATATCTTCAATCTCCTGGTGTTTTTTGAATCTGGGATCATAAATCATCAGGGGTACGCGTAGCGAGTTGTCGTGCATCAGCCATTTTCCGGCCAGCTGACGCTCCCCCAGATAGTAACCATTATCACCCATGAAAATAATAACTGTATTACCGGCAATTCCTTTTTCTTCCAGGACTCTTCTCAATTCTCCTATTTCATCGTCAATCTCGCTGATCATCCGATAGTAGCCCTTGACGCTATGCTGATACTTCTCCGGAGTGTCAAACCGCCAGGTCCATCGCAAACGGTTATAACCTTCACGGACCTCCTTTGGTAACGCATAAAAATATTTATCTTCTTTCAGTAAAGGCGGAGGAATTGTTGTGCCTGCATAGAGGTGATCTGATTTCTCCTGCCAGAAATATTGTTCCGGTGCATTGTCGTGAGCGTGGGGCGCGCTGAAACTGAGTGAAAGGCAGAATGGCTGACCTGGGCTGGCATCATTAATAAACTGCTGAGCCTGATAACCAGTATATCTGGTAAGATGTACCGTGTCGGCTACAATAGTTTTGTAGAAATAGCCCTTCCTGTTTGGAAATGTTCCGTTACGATCATAAATATCTGCTTTATCAAACAGCTTCTCTGCATCCTTGTAAGTCACACCTAACTTGCCGAAAAAGCCGGTATAGTAACCATTATTCCTCAGGAGCACCGGATAACTCAATTGCATGTAAGGTTCTTTTAACGGACCCTGCTGAAAAGTGTAACCATGTGTCCGTTCATACATGCCTGTCAGTATTGAGGCCCGGCTTGCTGCGCATATTGGAGTTGTGACAAAGGCGTTTCTGAACCATGACCCCTCACCAGCAAGCCTGTCCATTTCAGGGGTTTGAATTATTTTGTTTCCGGAATACCCCAATGCGTCCCAGCGTTGATCGTCTGTAAGAATAAAAATTATATTGGGTCTCCCTGGTTGGATTAATTCCTGCCTCGTCGAGGTATACCCGGATAATACACAACATCCAATAAATAAATAAGATATTTTTCCCATCCCACCAAGATACAAAATCCTGAAACCGAATAGCAAGGTACAATTTTGAACCCGAAAATAAAAAAGATCCTAATATGAGCTTTTTGAACCGTTCCTCGCCTAACATATATCCGAGAAAGGGATCGATCTCCGGGAGATTATATAGATATCAAATAACCCCATGGATCCTCGTAAAGGATCAAAATATTGTAAAAATGATCATTACATCCAGGTCTCACACCGCTCCGCCATAGCGGCTACGCGAAGGCGAAGGGGGGACTTATTGAGAACCAATGACATAAAAAGCCCCCCTTTGGGGTTTGGGGGTAAAATCAGTCTTATGAGACACCCTCCATTTGGAAATGAACTGCCTCTGAAAAGGATTAACAATAGGAAAATATCCAAAAACGACCAACTACTGCTCCGAACAGCGCAGATTTAGTATCTCTTTGATAAAAACATAATGCTATTCTGCTTAGCCCAGTTAAATTTTTATAATTATTTAATACAAAGTTTTTTGCTAATTTGTAATTCGTAAAAATGATTAACTGACATGAAAAAAGTTCTATTCTCTTTTTTTCTAGTAAGCTTAATAGCAAACAGTTATAAGGCTTCATCACAGGAGACGTCAGGCAAGTATCCTTTTCAGAATTATGAACTTCCACTGGAAGATAGAGTAACCGACCTGGTGTCGAGGATGACCCTTAAAGAGAAGGCTGATCAACTGCTCTACACTGCACCGGCAATCCCCCGACTTGGAATCCCGTCGTATAACTGGTGGAACGAAGCATTGCATGGTGTTGCCAGAGCCGGTTATGCGACTGTTTTTCCTCAGTCTATCACTATAGCCAATTCATGGGATGAAGGGCTCATGTATAATGTTGCCAATGCAATTTCAGATGAAGCAAGAGCCAAATACCATGAATTCAGGAGAAGTGGTAAAACCGGTATTTATCAGGGACTTACATTCTGGTCTCCAAATATTAATATATTCCGAGATCCCAGGTGGGGAAGGGGGCATGAGACATACGGAGAGGATCCTTATCTTACAGGCAGAATGGGTTCGCAGTTTGTTAAAGGCATGCAGGGTGATGATCCTAAATATCTTAAAACCGTTGCTACGGCAAAACACTATGCTGTTCATTCAGGCCCCGAATCCTTAAGACATGAATTCAATGCAAAAGTCAGCGAGATTGATCTGCAGGAAACCTATCTGCCTGCTTTCAGAACGCTTATTGTTGATGCAGGTGCCTACTCTGTAATGGGTGCTTACAATATGTTTCGTGATTACCCCTGTTGTGCAAACCCGATACTGTATGGCATCCTGCGAAATGACTGGGGATTTAAGGGATACATTGTTTCTGATTGCTGGGCGATATCTGACTTTTACAGATACACTAAATTTGCGAAAGACCCCGCAGAGGCTGCTGCACAAGCCGTTAAGGCAGGGACTGATCTGGAATGCGGGTCTGATTATAAAAATCTGATCACCGCAGTCGAAAGGGGGCTCCTGACCGAGGAGGATATAAATGTCGCTGCAAAAAGAATATTTACAGCACGATTCAAGCTGGGTATGTTCGACCCTGATGAGATAGTGCCTTATGCAAGTATACCCTTCTTCGTAAACTGTTCGGATTATAATAATTCGCTTGCAAGGCAGGCCGCAAATAAATCGGTTGTGCTGCTTAAGAATACCGGAAACACACTTCCTCTTGCAAAGTCAGTAAAGACAATAGCAGTTATCGGACCCAATGCTGATAATTTTGAATCGCTGATCGGCAATTACAATGGAATACCAAAAGATCCTGTTACAATACTCAGGGGAATAAAGAACAAAGTGACCCCGGAAACAAAAGTAGTTTTTGCTGAAGGAAGCGACCTTGCTGACGGTATTCATAATCTGACAGTTATTCCATCCAGGTATCTTCAGGCACCTGACGGAAAGCAGGGGGCATACGGAGAATACTTCAACAACAGGGAAATGAAAGGAGAACCAGCTTTTACCAGATTGGATGACAATATTAACTTTTACTGGGAACATTTATCTCCAAGGGTTGACCTTCCGGATGATGATTTCGGAGTAAAATGGACAACATATCTGGTTCCTCCCGAAACAGGAACTTATTATATAGGTTCATGGGGATCTTCAGGTTATGAGATTAATGTGGAAGGAGAGAAATTTCTCACATACAGGGGCGAGCACCATGCTTTTCATATGGAAAAAGCAATTGATATGAAAGCCGGAGAAAAATATAAAATTGAGATATACTACAAAAATTATGCGGGTGATGCTGATATGAAACTACTCTGGAGCAGGCCCCGTACGGGTATGGTCGAAAAAGCCGTTACAGCTGCAAAAGAGGCCGATGTGGTGGTCCTTGTCCTTGGCCTGTCACAGCGTCTGGAAGGGGAGGAGATGTCAATCAAAATTGAAGGCTTCAGCGGTGGTGACCGTACAAACCTGAATCTTCCTGCTGTTCAGGAACAGCTTCTTGATGCAGTGACGGCAACAGGTAAACCGGTTATTGTAGTCCTGACAAGCGGCGGAGCATTGTCGGTAAATAAAGCTCAGGAAAAGGCAGCTGCCGTTCTCCTTGCAGGTTACGGAGGACAGCAGGGAGGAAATGCAGTCGCTGATGTAATTTTCGGCGATTATAATCCTGCCGGAAGACTGCCTGTAACATACTACAAATCAATTGACCAGATCCCTGCATTTGAAGACTATGATATGGAAGGCAAGACTTACAGGTTTTTCACCCAGGAACCATTGTATCCTTTCGGGTATGGTTTAAGCTATACCACCTTCACTTACAGCGATCTTGTTATGCCAGAGAAAGTCACTACCGGAAATAAAATCACTGCAAAAGTCACCGTCACAAACACTGGCAAAGTTGAAGGAGATGAAGTTATTCAACTCTACCTTACTGATGAAAAGGCATCAACCACACGGCCAATACGTCAACTTGAGGGATTTACAAGGATTAATCTTAAACCGGGTGAAAGCAAGGTGGTTGAATTCAACCTCGAGCCGAGGCAGTTTTCAATTATTAATAGCAAGGGTAAAAGAGTTATCGAACCCGGATACTTTACCATTGCAGTCGGGGGGAAACAGCCAGGATTTAAAGGCTATCTCGATCCGCAATTCACACAGGTTTTGACCGGAAGGATCAGGCTGACAGGAAAAGAGGTTTCTTTCGAGAACTAGGTAATGTAGTTACATTGTAGTTACGTTGTTTTTAAAATCCTTCCCGGTTTATTTCTCATTTGTTTAATTACTTTTGTTTTTATGTGATAATCCAAACGATGCAGACTGAAAACCACCTCCTTAAGAAGCGTGTAAACCTATTCGACGGAATTTCAATTGTTGCGGGAGCAATGATCGGATCGGGAATCTTTATTGTCAGTGCGGATATTGCCAGGAGTGTCGGATCGCCAGGTTGGCTGATGGTTGTCTGGTTAATTTCAGGCATTATAACTGTGATTGGAGCATTAAGCTATGGAGAACTGGCTTCGATGATGCCTCATGTAGGCGGTCAGTATGTTTATCTTAAGGAAGCATATCACCCGCTTATCGGATTTCTGTTCGGATGGACCACATTTCTTGTTATTCAGTGTGGTTCAATTGCCGCGGTAGCAGTAGCTTTTGCGAAATTCAGCGGCGTTCTGATTCCATGGATTTCAGATAAAAATATTCTACTGTATTTAGGCCCTTTAAAAATCAATACTACTATGGTAGTCGCTATCGCTTCTATCATTTTTCTTACCTGGCTGAATACCAGAGGCATAGTGACGGGCAAAACAGTGGTCAATATATTTACCTCGACAAAAGTACTGGCTCTTTTCGGATTTATTCTGATAGGTTTTTTAGCAACTAAAGGCTTAAATTCATGGCAGATTAACAAGGAAGTTTTCTGGGAGGCGGGAAGGATAGGAGAAAATAACCAGCTTATATCACTGTCAGGATTTGCACTTGTCGCGGCAGTGGGTACTGCTCTCGTAGGTTCTCTGTTTGCGTCTGATGCATGGTATAATGTAACCTATATTTCAGGGGAAGTAATTAATCCAAAGCGAAATGTCCCCCTCAGCCTTATTTTCGGGACCCTGATTGTTTCTGTTATATATCTGTTTACCAATTATGTATATATCAGGATTCTGCCACTTTCCGGATCACCTGATGGACCAGATGTCCTGACCAGAGGTATCCAGTTTGCAGCTGATGACAGAGTCGCAACCTCTGCAATGAGCGTTGTTTTTGGTGATTATGCCGCAATAATTATGGCCATTTTTATCATGATCAGTACCTTCGGCTGCAATCATGGTTTAATCCTTGCCGGACCGAGGGTCTATTATGCTATGGCACGAGATGGCCTGTTTTTCAAAAAGGTTGCAGAAATAAATAAAAAGGGTGTTCCGGGTTTTGCTATTGCTATCCAGGGAGTCTGGGCAGTATTGCTCTGCCTGTCGGGAACATATAGCAATCTTCTCGATTACGTGATTTTCGCAGTTTTAATATTCTTTTCTCTTACAATCCTTGCAATATTCATTCTCAGAGTTAAAAAGCCCGATATACCCCGACCCTATAAAGCATTCGGATATCCTGTAATACCGGCGATATATATATTGACTACAACATTTATCATGATAATTCTCTTGATCTATAAGCCGAATTATACTTTTCCAGGTCTGATCATAGTAATATTGGGTATCCCGGTTTTTTATCTTTGGAAGAAATTTTCACGAAATTCGGCTCCAATGCCTGATGATGATACCAATGACGAAACCTGATAATGTTTCCGGAACGTTTCATACAAAGAATTAACAGCCAGAAATATATTGATGCAGAAGCTCTTCTGAAAGCACTGGAAGAACCTTCGCCCGTCAGCATCAGGATCAACCGTACCAAACTGGACATGAGTCCGCTTAATTCCCGGACCGTACCCTGGTGCCCTGAAGGGTTTTATCTTGACAGGAGGCCTTCGTATACTCTCGATCCTCTGTTCCATTCAGGATGTTATTACCCCCAGGAGGCATCCGGAATGTTCCTCGAACAGGTTTTTAAACAGGTTGTCACCGGCGGAGAATATTTAAGGGTGCTTGACCTCTGCGCAGCTCCGGGAGGTAAGAGCACACACCTTTCATCACTGATCGGATCGCATGGTTTGCTTATTTCAAACGAGGTTATAAAAACCAGAGTTTCTGTCGTGGCTGAAAATATTTCAAAATGGGGAAACTCAAATACTCTCGTTACCTGTAATGATCCCTCATCTTTTTCTGAATTACCTGGTTTCTTCGATATCATTTTGGTTGATGCACCATGCTCAGGCGAAGGTATGTTCAGGGATTCAACGGCTGTTGCGGAATGGTCGGAGGAAAATACACACCATTGTTCTGTGAGACAACAGAGGATAATTATGGATGTCTGGCCCTCCCTGAAGGAAAATGGAATTCTCATTTATAGTACCTGTACATTCAATTCAAAGGAAAATGAAGAGAACATAAAGTGGATAACAACCAGACATCAGGCAGAGTCAGTGGATATTGCAATATCTGATTTTAAGGGTATTACGGAAATAGATTACCAGGGAATAAAAGGTTATGGCTTTTATCCCGGCAAAATAATTGGAGAAGGGTTGTTTATTTCTGTTTTAAGAAAAACCGATGCCTCAGGTAAAACAATAAGCAGGATCCGGAAAAAACAGAGCGGAGAATTAAGCAGGGCTGACTTTGAAATTGTAAAAGAATGGACCAGGTTCCCTGTTGAACGTACTGTAAGGACAGAAGAACAGATTTTTTCACTCCCCGCCTCGTATGAAGATTATAGCATACTTAAACAGAGCCTGAGGATAATCAAAACAGGAACCAGAATATGTACCTCCAAAAAGAATGGATATGTGCCGGATCATGAACTTGCTTTATCGGAAGGTATCAGGAAAGATGCCTTTCCTTCTGCAGAACTGGATTACAACAATGCTTTAAGGTATCTGAGACGTGATAATTTAATGCCATTTGATATGCCTAAAAACTGGTTTATAGCTACTTATAAGGGTATTAATATGGGTTTTTGCAACAATATTGGCAACAGGGTAAACAATTACTATCCGGTGGACTGGAGGATCAGGATGAGTATTCCGGAAAACGGAAAAAGGAATATTATTTATTGGAATAATAAAGATCTTACTTAGTTATATTCTTAGTGAAACTTAGTGGATCCTTAGTGACCCTTTGTGCCTTTCTGCCGGGAGGCAGGGTTAAAAATAGATTTAACCACGAAGGAACTCAAAGGCATCACTAAGGGACGCAAAGTATTAAAATATCAATAACTGCATAAGTTAATTGACAGATGGGAAAGGAAAGTCGTGAATTTCAAATATTTGCAAAACCTGCCGGTGCTGCATGCAATCTGAGGTGCAAATATTGCTATTATCTTGACAAGCAAGCTCTTCACAGGGGCAGGAAATCTTCAGTAATTTCCGAGGATTTACTTGAAAAATATATTATTCAGCATATTGAAGCTTCGACGGAAGAGACTATTAGTTTTTCATGGCATGGCGGAGAACCATTAATGGCCGGAATGGATACGTTCAGGAATATTGTTGCATTGCAAAAAAAATACAAGCCTGAAGGCTGTACAATTGTTAACGGAATACAGACAAACGGAACCCTTATTGATGAAGAATGGGCATCATTTCTGGCGGCTGAGAATTTTATGGTTGGATTAAGTATTGATGGTCCGGGTGATTTGCATAACAGGTACAGAAAAACAGCTGATAACAAGACCACCCTTCAGAGGGCTTTAAATGGTTATGAAATCCTTAGCAGCCACGGTATAGTCTGTGAAATACTCTGTGTAGTTCATGCCGGGAATGTGAAATACCCGCTTATTGTTTACAATTTTTTCAAACAGCTTGGAGCAAAATACATAACCTTCCTGCCACTGGTTGTAAAGCAGCCGGGAAACAATTCAGGTGTAAGCCGTGCAAGCGTTCCCTCTCCTGAATTCGGAAGGTTCCTTTGTGCTGTCTTCGATGAATGGGTTGAGAAGGATATTGGCCTTATTAAAGTCCAGATATTCGAAGAGGCTATAAGGCCGGCATTTAATCAGGAGCATACATTATGTGTTTTTAAGGAAAAATGCGGAGGAGTTCCTGTGGTAGAAAGTAACGGTGATTTTTACTCCTGCGATCATTATGTCGATAATGATCACCGGATCGGAAACATCAAAGATGGCAGCATCTCCGGTTTTCTTGACAGCGAAAAACAAATTGCATTCGGAGCGGCAAAACTGACATCACTTCCCCGGTACTGTATAAATTGTGAAGTCAGACCGATGTGCAATGGTGAATGTCCGAAAAACAGGTTCATCAGTACACCTGACGGTGAATCCGGTTTAAACTATCTGTGCAGCGGTTACAAAATATTTTTCAACCACTGCCGTCCGTTTGTTGATGCAATCGCTTCAGCCTGGAGGAACCCTCCTACTTCAGTTTCTCTTTAAAGAAGTCTACAGTCCTTCCCCATGCCAGCTTTGCCGCCTGTTCATTGTAGCGTTCCGCATTGGAATCATTGTTGAAAGCGTGGCTGGCACCCTCATACATAAATATCTGGTACTCTTTGTTATATTTCTTTAAAGCCTCTTCAAAGGCCGGGATTCCTGCATTTATTCCCGCATCATTCCCGGCATAATGAGCCATGATTGGTGCTTTGATTTTTTCAACATCTTCGGGTACTGGTTGTCTGCCGTAATAAGGTACTGCGGCATTAAGATCAGGAGCATTTACAGCCACCTGGTTAGTCATTGCACCTCCCCAGCAAAAACCTGTGCATCCGACTTTACCTGTTGAAAGAGGATTGGTTTTCAGATATTTGACTGCAGCTACGAAATTCTTTGTCGTCTCTTCAGGTTTCAGCTGTTTGAACAACTCACCCACATTACTGACATCCTCAGGTGTGCCGCCAACAGGAGATAAAGCATCAGGTGCGATTGCGAGGAAACCCTCTTTTGCCATTCTCCTTGTTACATCCTGGATATGAGGAACCAGTCCCCTGTTTTCATGAATTACAATCACAGCAGGGAATTTTTTTCCTTTTTTGGGCCGGGCAAGAAAGGCTTTCATTTCACCTGTTGCAGCAGGATACGTGATAAACTCAGTGACAAGTTCAGGTTCTTTCTGAGGGGCTGTGGCTGCTTTCAATTCGTTCTCCTCAAGGACTGGGAAGATAGCCAGAGCGGCAGCACTGCTCCCGGTAATAAAAGCAAGCTTTTTCAGGAACGACCGCCGGTCAATCCGGCCATTCCTGAAATCTGTGTAAAGGTTTTGTATTTCTTTGTTCATTGCCGTCAGGTATAAAGTTAATAAAGACCTTCAATATAAGATAAAATCATATAAACTGCAAAAAAATGTATGAAGCCGACCACGTGGAGTATATAATTATTTGGCTTGAACCTGTTTTTTGGTTATTTTTAAAATGAATTTAAATATATATATGAAGAGGAATTTGTTTTTTATTGTTAATCCTGTACACATGAAGAAACTGACTTTTTATTTTCTGCTGACAGTCTTATTTTTTCATCATGCAAAAAATACAGCAAATATGATGGCATCGCTTACACAGAGAAAGAACCACGTGACTGGGAAAATCCTGAGATGTTCAACCAGAACAGGGAGGCCCCTCATGCGACTATGATTAGTTTTCCGGATGAACTTTCTGCCCTGGAAGCAAATAAGTCAGGTTCTCCAAACCACCTTTCTCTTGACGGGATATGGAAATTTTACTATGTTGATTCTCCCGATAAGCGTCCATACTGGTTTTTTAAGGATGATTATGACACCCGCGACTGGGATGATATTGAGGTCCCGTCAAACTGGCAGATGAAGGGATATGATGTCCCGATTTATGTGAATATCGGATATGCTTTTAAACCAAATCCGCCCTACATTCAACATGACTGGAACCCGGTAGGTTCTTATAAAAGAAGTTTTAAAGTACCGGCCGGATGGAAAGACAAAGAGATCTTTCTTCATTTCGGCGCTGTGAGTTCTGCATTCTATGTATGGGTAAATGAAGAGCTTGTGGGATACAGTCAGGACAGCAAGGTTCCGGCGGAATTCAATATTACAAAACATCTTAAAAAGGGGAAATAATTCCATTGCAGTGGAGGTATACCGGTGGAGCGATGGCAGTTACCTCGAAGATCAGGACTTTTTCAGGCTGAGTGGTATCCAGCGGAGTGTCTTTCTTCATGCACGTCCAAAAACATACATAAGCGATTTTTTTGCTATCGGTGACCTTGAGAATAACTATACCGACGGGCTCCTTAAACTGGATGTCTCACTAAAAAGTGCCGATGAAAATCCAGGAAATTATGTTTTTGAGGCTTCACTTTTTAAAGGTGATCAGAAAGTCTATTTTGAATCAAAAGATTTTAAAATATCTGATAATAAGGCATCATTGAATTTTACCAAACAGTTTCCGGGAGTTAAAAAATGGACCTCGGAAACGCCTGATCTTTACTCTCTTGTTCTGAGCCTGAAAGACAGTTTTGGAAATAATCTTGAAAGTGTCAGTGCTAAAATAGGATTCAGGAAAGTAGAGATTATCAACTCACAGCTTCTTGTGAACGGAGTGGCGATTGATCTGAAGGGTACTAATATGCATGAACATAACGATGTTACGGGACACGTTATTGACGAAGCCACGATTCTCAAGGATATAAGAGTTATGAAGAGCAATAATATAAATGCTGTGAGAACGTCTCATTATCCTCAGCAGGAACTCTGGTATGAAATGTGTGATAAATACGGACTCTACCTGGTTGATGAAGCTAACATAGAATCGCATGGCATCGGTTATGACAAGGATATCACACTTGCCGATAAGAAGGAATGGGCCGCAGCACATCTCGACAGGATGCAGCGAATGGTTGAACGCGACAAAAATCATCCTTCAGTGATCATCTGGTCACTGGGGAATGAAGCCGGTGACGGACATAATTTCCTGAACAATTATAAATGGACTAAATCAAGAGATGTTACCCGCCCGGTACAATATGAACGTGCAGAACAAAGCACAAACACAACGGAACGTCATACTGATATCTTTTGTCCGATGTATGCCAGGATATGGCAGATTGAGGCATATGCAAAGGACCCAAAAACCGACAGGCCACTGATTCTGTGCGAATATGCTCATTCGATGGGAAATTCAACGGGAAACCTTCAGGATTACTGGGATGTGATTGAAAAGTACCCGAAGTTACAGGGAGCATTCGTCTGGGACTGGGTTGACCAGGGACTTCTTAACACCGATGAGAATGGCGAAAAATTCTGGGCATATGGAGGTGATTATCGGGGAGGAGGGGATCAGAAGCGACGGGAACTTCTGTATAAACGGTCTCACATGGCCCGACAGGACAGGAAAACCGGGACTGAATGAAGTAAAAAAGGTTTATCAATATGTTGGTTTCGAACCTGTTAATCTTGCTGAGGGATCAGTTAGAATAAGGAACAAGTACTATTTTACTGATATGTCAGAATTCAGCTTCGACTGGGATATAATGTCTGACGGTGTTGCAGTTAAATCAGGAAAGCTCTCATTTCCCAGCTTGGGTCCTGGTGAGGATACAGTAGTATTTATACCGGTTTCAGGTATTGAAGCAGTTCCGGGAGCAGAGTATTTCCTGAATTTCAGAGTATCAAGAAGCGATGAATGGAATTATGTTCCGGAAGATCATGTATATGCCACTGCCCAGTTTAAATTGCCATTTGAAGGGAAACCTGTAGCAGCCAAACGTGATGAACTGGCAGTTCTTCAGACTAATACCGAGGGTAAAAAGTTGGAAGTAAGCGGCACTGACCTGAAAATTGTCTTTGATCTTGAAAAGGGGAAAATGGAGTCTTTCGTATACAAGGGAACTCCGATGATAAATAAAGGTCCGGAACCCGATTTCTGGAGACCACCAACAGACAACGATTATGGTTATGACATGGACCAGAAACTTGGTGTATGGAAAAAAGCAGGTGAAAAGGCAATAGTCAGAAAAGCGAATATTCTCCAGCCTGAAATGGGAAAAGTTGTTATTACAATTGAATATGATATTCCGGGTGATAATAATGAAAAGATTGCAGGGTACGTTACCACATACTCAATTTTCAGCTCAGGTGATTTAATTATCAAGAACCAGTTTTCGAAGGTTTCCGACAAAGTCCCGGAAATACCCAGGATGGGTATGCAGATGCAGCTTCCTGATGAGTTTATGAACCTGAAATGGTATGGAAGAGGACCTCATGAAAACTATGCAGACAGAAAAACTTCTGCCGAGGTTGGTCTTTATGAAAGCACTGTTGATGACCAGTATGTTCCTTATATCCGTCCCCAGGAGAATGGTTATAAAACTGACACACGATGGCTGACACTTACTGATGATAATGGTACCGGATTCCTTGTTAGCGGCAACCCGCTGATCTGTTTTGCTGCTCTCAAAAATGTACATGATGATTTTGAATCGCCCGGGAAACTGTCACAGTACCGGAAAGATGCAAAAAGTGCAAACACTCATACCACTGATATCAAACCAAGGGAACTTGTCAACCTGAATGTCGATCTTGGGCAGATGGGTGTCGGCGGCGATGATTCCTGGGGAGCACTTATCCATCCGGAGTACAGACTGCTGGAGAAGAAATACGAGTACTCATTCAGACTGCGTCCAATAGGGAAGGATGATGATGTTCTCAAACTGGCAAAAGAAAGATTCTGAAGTTCGCCCCCAACCCCCTAAAGGGGGCTTTAAAGTGGCTGAATTTAGGGGGCTAATAATTCAGTTCAATTTTAAGGACTTCTTCTTCACCGATCAGGATATTTTTAACATCATAAACGAGAGGCGAGGTCACCTTTTTACTGACAACAACTCTTGTAATACCGTTTGCAGCAAGAGTTAATGACTGCGGAGCATCGGGAATTCCATTTATGAGATAAAAAGGTACATCCGAACTGTTTGTAACCTCAAAATAAATGCTTTTATCATTTTCAAGATAAGGTTTTCCGACAGAGATGCATTGATAGAAAAACGGTTTTGCATATTCCTCTTTTCCGGCAATAATATCTCTGAAATATGCCAGTGTTCTTCCTGCAAACATTGCTTCTTTAAGAGCATCATGAGTTCTGGTTTTTGCAAAAACAAGGGTCATGGGCCTGTTGGTGTTTACCGGATCCTTATACGATTCGCTTAAAACATTATGATTATCGCTGCTGGTCATAACTGCCAGGTTGAACTGCCTGCAGAAAGTCAGGACAAGAGGATAATATTCAGTGCTGTTAAAATACTCGATACCATGAAGCCATCCTTTATCAATAAGTGTTTTATGAATTTTATAAATTTTTGGGATCCCGTCAGGTTCCTGTGATTTCCATCCCGGGTGGTTCCACAGCAGAAAAGCTCCCTGCTTTATGGCTTCTTCATAGACATCCATAACTGAATCAGCTGTTAAAAGCGATGCATCCCGGATAAACAAGGCATTCATATGTCCGGGAGGCATTTTACGTGTAATTTCAGCACCATGCACGAGTATCATATTATAATCCCTTGCGGTGCCTTCAGCAATTTTCCAGGCGGCATTATAGTCGACAGGGATAAAATCCTTTTTAGGAGTATATTCAATATGGTCTGTAATTGCCAGGGCATCCAGACCGTCGCGGTATGCTTCCCCAACCCTGACTGTTGGCCATACATTGCCATCGGAAAAGACAGTGTGCAGATGGAAGTCACACTTTATGGTGACATATCCAGGCAGATCGGGAATATTGACGATTTTTCGCTGTCCAAATCCGACAAAACTTATTGAAGTAATTAATAAAATAATGATAATCAGCTTTTTCATAATAGTTAAATTGTTTTTCCTTTATCATCTTAACCACGGAGTTTCACTGAGTTTAAAGGAGTTGCACGGAGTCACTCCGTGTTTTACTCCGAGCAACTCCGTGTAACTCCGAGGTTATTTTTTAAATCTCCTCATAAAAATATGCTATTTTCTTATCGGCATCGTCCCAGGTATAGATCTTTTTCCCGCGATGTAAAAAACAGAAATTGAGCATTGCAAAATCTCCGGCGCACATTGTGGCGTGAGCGAAAAGGAACAGGGAGAGGCTCCATTTCCACAATCCGGGAAGATTCAGTATAAGAAATAGTGTTAACAGGCTGATAATTATGAAGGGGACCAGTCCAACAAACCAGAACTGTTTTGCTGTTGCAACATGCTTATGTGCAGTAACATAGAACATGTATTGTTTCAGGTCCATCGAGACCCTTATATTCTTTGCCCCTGTGAAATAGAAAGGAATTATATGCAGCAGCTCATGAACAGGGATTGAAATGATCGGGAAGATAATCAATCCAAGCAAAGTATGCAGAAAAATATATCTAAAAGGGAAGTATCCGCTTATGTTTGTACGGATAAAAAGAGCCATTCCAAGAAAAACTATGCAGGTTGACCAGAAAAAAACCATAAGGCCCGATCTTCTCCTGATATAGTCAAGGACAAATGTTACCAGATCTTCGTAGGGAATTTTAAGTATCTGCCTGTATTTACACTGATCCTCAAGATCTTCAACCTGAAGTGCCATAAAAGAATGCTTTCATCAAATTTAGCTTTTTGAGTAAGCATTGCAAAGGATTTACTTTATAAAAATTATAACTACTAAACGGATAATATTTGTAATTTGCATAAAATCCTTTACTCCACTTCGTTTCGCTGAGTGTGACAAATTCTTGTATTTCAGATGCTGTACTAAAAGTCCTTCTTCGCCTTTGTAATGACCTTTGAAGACCCACTATATAACTATAAGTCGGACGAGATAACCGAAGGTAATCTTATACTTTTAGCCGGATACTAATGAATTACATATTATAATGCAACAAATATTATATGTAATACAGCAAATAATTTACCTGAAACAATATTCGTTTTGCCTGTAAGGTTCAATTTATTGTATTTACCTTTGGTATAGCCTTGGCTTAAGGGTGTAAACAAAAATAATTTTATATTACGACCACTCTCTTATTATTACTAACTTTTTATACACATCTAGTTGATATACTCCTTTGTAATTAAGTGAAGAGAGATAGTCTCTGATTTATGAAAAGCTGACAATGGTTAATCTTGTCAGAGTTTTTGACATTGGATAGCTATATATGATACTAGCGATGTCTACCTCCAATTTTCCTGATATACATCAAATTATTCAAAAATTGACGCCGGTGGCGTCAAAATCCAATAGCCCGGGTCTCGCCCCGGGTAAATAATCACCCACAGATTATCAACCCTGGAAGGGTTGCCTTCCAATTGCCATTAGGTAAATGTTTCGTAAATTCGTATTGTGCAAAAAAATTGGAATAAATATGTCAACCTACACTCAGTTTCTTTATCAGATATCTTTGGGAGTAAAGACTATACTAGTTTCCTCAATGAGGTAAATCAAGGCTTATTATTCGGATACGTAGTCGGTATGCTGAATAAGAGAAATTGTCATCCATATCAGGTGGGTGGATATGATAATCATATTCATATTGTGACACATATTTCGACAACCATAACACTTGCGGACCTGGTACGGGAGATTAAAAAACAAGCCATGAAATGATGGTCAGGGATAAAAAATCCTTTCCCTGTTTCCCGGGATGGCAGGTCGGTTATGGTGCATTTACGTATCACATATCGATGAAGCCTGTTCTGATAAAATATGTTTTAAATCAGGAACAACATCACAAGGGAATCTACTTTCAGGGAAGAGATGATCAGTTGTTGAATGATAATCTGGTGCCATTTAAAGAGGATTACCTGATAATTTAATTCAGGCAAATAATAAAAATTCAGTCATTCTCCACAGGTGTTGCTGTGGTAATTTGAAGTCAACCCCTCCAGGGTTGGGTTGCTCGTATTGTAATTTACCCGGGGTGTGACCCGGGCTATTGGAAGTCAATGCTTCCAGAATTGTTTGAAGACAATATTACGTATCAATAAATGCCATAACAGAATGACGTTTCTGTAATTGTAATATTATTCCTAAAACATAATAAGTTTTTCACTAACATTTTATTAATAAACACATTACTAAAATGTGTTTAAAGGGCATTTATCCTTAAAAAGGGGATTTAGGGTTGAGTTCATGAGAAATATTATTACAGAAAAGTGAAGCTTTAACTTCACTTATCTCAACTTCAATAACCGAAAACTAAAAATACATTTCTGACATTTTCCGGGGAAACTGAATATAGTATAAGGAATAATAAACGCGTTATGAAGCTATATAATAGTCTGAAGGTTAATTTTCAGTACAGACTGTTTTACCAATAATCAGTTCCCCTGTATTAAGGTCAATGGTCAGGGTGCCAATATAGTGGTTGCCAAAACTGCCATTTAAGTTATAATGCCATGTAAAATAAGATGAGTTATCAGTCCTGTCAATTTCGTGGACTTTAAATACTTCACCGGTGAAAGTAACTTACCTCTCCTTTCTTCTACCTGGTCAACCTCCCATAAAGTGTTCCGTTTTTATCTTTATGTTTTACATAATGAACTCTTACTGTTCCAGGCCAGATATAATCTGTCACTTGGTCACCGCAATATACAGGAGTATAGTACCCGGACTCGAACCACCCCTGCTCTGTTTTTTTGTCGTTTTTCTGAGCAAATGTCTGAGACACCGTTATTCCCATTAAAAGACAGAAAAAAATAATTAAATTCTTTGGTTTCATAATTCTTGATTTTAGTTAATAAAAATTGCATTAAAAGTTAAGACAAAGCCACAAGAGACATTTTGCTATGCGTCCTGTTAGTTTTGTTCTGCGTACCAAATTGTTGAGAGGGAGATCAGGAGAAGGATTGAATGGAAGAAGAGGAGGATGGGTGAAGGGGAGAATGGAAGAATGGGAGAAGGGGAGAGGATGAGTGTTAGGGTATGGGTTCCTATTTATTTATCTCTCTGGGATTCACTCCGAATTCTTCGGAAAATACTCTACTGAAATGAGAGAGATTCTTAAACCCTGTCCGGTAGGCGGCTTCTGTAACTGTTATATCTGAACCGGTCAGCAGATCCTTTGCCTTATGAAGACGGAGAGAACGTAAATAATCATTGGGTGTCCTGTTTGTCAGCGAGCTGAATTTACGGTAGAATTGGGTCCGGCTCATGGCCATCTCGTTGCATAGACTCTGAATATCAAAATCTTCATCGCTGAGATTGGATGCCATTATTTCCCTGCTTCTTTTAATGAATTTATCTTCTAAATGAAAACCTTTCTCAGAGGTAAGAGTTAGGTGCCCTATAGATGCATAGCGCTCCTGCAGACTTTTTCTTAAGCCAATCAGTGATCTTAACTGAACCAGCAGCTCTTCCTTGTTGAATGGTTTTGCCAGATAAGCATCTGCCCCTTTTTCAATCCCTTCGATCCGCGATTGCACATCAGCCTTTGCTGTCAGCATAACCACCGGAATATGGCTTGTACGCAAATCGTTCTTGACCCTGCTTAGCATTTCAATGCCGTCCATTACCGGCATCACAATATCGCTGAGAATTATATCAGGCACCATTTCAACGGCTTTCTCAAGGCCTTCCTGACCATTGACAGATATAATAACATTATAATCCTTCTCAAGAATTGTCATCATGAATTCTACCACATCAAAGTTGTCCTCCACAATGAGAAGGATAGGTTTTTTATCATTGTGATGTTCATTAACAGGTGTGTGAATATCAGGTTTGGCATTGAGTAAAATGTGCGGGAAGATCTTCTCTTTTATCTCATGCAGCTCCGGCATTTCATTCAATGGTGCATTTGATGTCACAGGCAATGTAACGGTGAATTCCGTTCCCTCGCCATAAACGCTTTCCACGCTTATTGTACCATTCAGAAGCTTAACCAGTTCCCTGGTCAGTGCAAGACCAAGTCCTGATCCGGGACTGCTCTCATCAATCCTGTAAAAACGATCGAAGATGTTGGGGAGAAGATCTTCCGGAATTCCCTGCCCATTATCGCTCACCCTTATTTCAAGTGTACTTTCTTCCGGCAGTGAAGCGCTTACCTCTACAATGCCTGAGTTCTGTGTGAATTTAAGAGCATTTGAGAGCAAATTGGAGACGATCTGCGTAATCTTGTCCGGATCATAGTCGACAACCAACTTCCTGTCAGCAGGCTTGTAATTCAGTATTATTTTTTTCTCTGCCGCTACTGACCGGAACATTTCGACAATATGCCTGATATAGTGATTAATATCTGATCTCATCATTTTTAGTGGCATTGAGCCAGCTTCAATCTTTGACAGGTCAAGCATCTGATTCACCAGGTTAAGAAGTATCCCGGCGCTCCTGTTAATTTTTTTGCTGCCTTCAGCAAGCCATTTTTCTGGTTCATTCCTCATAAGATCATTCATTCCGATGATTATGTTCAGCGGTGTCCGGAACTCATGAGTGATATTGGTATAAAGTCTGGTCTTTGCTTCATCAAGCTCTTTAAGGCGCTTTGCCTCAAGTTGTTCAAGCTTTATTCGCTGCGATATGAAATTAATGACAAAAACCATTGCAAAACCTGAGATCCAGAGCAGGTTGATGACAAATAGAGATATGTTTACTGCTGGCGTCATTTCAGGCGGGACACTGAGCCAGGGGTGAAGAATGCCGGCAAGAATGACAGTTATAATATAGATTATGAAGATCCCGATGGAATGACCTTTCTTCTTGAAATTAAGAGAGAAGAAAACAAGAGCAAGACCAACAAAGACCAGCCCTCCTGAATAAGGTATTCCACCCAGCTTCAGAATACAGTAGAAAGTTATCAGGGCTACCAGAGTCTGGTTTAAGAACATCACCCATAACTTCTCATCTTCCCTTGAACGACGAAATAAGAGCGGATAAATAACCCCCTGCAGAAAAATCAGAAAAAGAAAGAATCCGTAATAAATCAATATCCTTAACTGTGGAAAGATGATGTGGTAGGCAATTGTCAGCAGCAAGATCATTGAAGTAACTGAGACACTCGCTATCCAGTAAATCTTTTTCTGGACAATTGTATCCTCATGAATACCCGGATGGCTGAGGATTTTTGTAATCCATTTATCTGCTTTATGAAGAAAAGTGGATCTCAAAATAATACCGGGTTAATGCTGATTATATATTAGAATACAATTTAGTAAAAAGAATTAGAATAAGAGAATGTATATTTAATTTTATTCTTCCCCGGTCTGCACTTTTCTCATTATTTACTTGTTTACTAAATGGCCCGTAATTTGATAACTTTGTACAAAACAATAGGTATTTGAGGATCCTCTATTCAATATTATTTTCTTTTGGATTTTTAATTGCTGTTTCAGGCCAGACTGATACGGGCTTAATGAAAATTGATACCCTTCCTGAAAACTTTTTTAAGCTGCATTCTGTCGACAGGAATGGGGAAAACCTTCCTGAAGTCGATATAAAAGAGGTGGTCATTATCGGGCGGCCTGGTAACTCAAAGAAATTTCCATACCAAAAATATCAGCGCATGGTTTATAACCTGAAAAAGGTCTATCCTTATTCACTGCTGGTAAGGGAGAGTCTTGACGATATAAACATCGAACTTGCGAAACTCCCGGATGATAAGGAGAGGAAAAAATATCTCAGGAAGCTTGAAAAAGATATATTCGGAGAGTATGAGGATGACGTCAGGGATATGACAATCACTCAGGGGAAGTTGCTTATTAAACTTATCGACAGGGAGACTATGAATACCTCCTATGAACTTATAAAACAGTACCGCGGAGGTTTATCGGCCGCATTCTGGCAAAGCATCGCCCGTATCTTCGGGACCAACCTCAAGGAAGACTATGATCCATACGGTGAAGATGCCATAATGGAGATAATCGTTCAGGCAATAGAATCCGGCAGAATTTAACTCAATTTATAACCACTGACCTGTGAAAAGAGTATTTATTGCAGTTAAAGTCGATCCTGACGGCGAGCTTCTGAGAATGATATCGACTCTAAAATCTGTGCTAGCAACAGAAAGTATCAGATGGGTCGATCCGGTCAATATCCATATTACTCTGGCTTTTCTGGGAGATACCGAAGAAGATAAGATAAAAATCCTTGCCGGGATGCTAAAGGAGATATGTTCAGGCTTTCATGAGTTTGACTTTATTCTGGCCGGGACAGGTGTTTTTAAAAGCTACAGTGATCCCCGTGTAATCTGGGTTGGGATAAAATCGCCGGAGAAACTTTACGCCCTGGAAAATAAAATATCGGAGGGATTGAAATCAACAGGCTTCGTAATTGAAGAACGCCAGTTCAAACCACATCTTACTATCGGCCGGGTAAAATCAGTCAGGGACACCGAAAATCTTAAAAAAATTCTTGATAAATGCAGGGATGGTGAATTCCAAAAGGTTGAGGTTAAGGAAGTTATTCTATATGAAAGCATCTTAACGCAGACAGGACCCATCTACAAACCTTTGGGTAGTTACAGCCTTGTTACGATGAATTAGATATCTTTTTTCGTAAGTGTGCCTTCATTTAACCACGGAGTAGCACTGAGTGTTCACGGAGTATCACTGTTTTTGACTCTGTGCAACTCCGATTAACTCAGTGCGACTCCGTGTTAAAATGGTTTTCATATCAATTATATTTTCAACTGTAAATAATATATTTTTACCATCTTTACCCGAAAATACTACCTGATTTTTGATGACAGATTCATTTTTGGCCAGGGGGAAAAGGAAGAAGCTTGTTGAAGAGCTGAGACGGAAAGGTATAACCGATGAAGATGTGCTCAGGGCAATAAACAAAGTACCCAGGCACGATTTTATGGATCCTGCCTTTCTTAATCACGCATATATCGATAAAGCTTTTCCGATCTCATCGGGCCAGACGATCTCCCAGCCTTATACTGTGGCTGTTCAGACTCAATTGCTCCAGGTTAAGAAGAGGGATAAGATTCTTGAGATAGGAACCGGTTCAGGATACCAGGCTGCAGTACTTGCTGAAATGGGTGCAAAAGTTTATACAATAGAGCGGTACAGGGAATTATACCTGAAAGCTCAGGCGATATTTTTATCCCTTGGATATAATGCAGATTTTTTCTACGGCGATGGCTATGAAGGCAAACCTCAATACGGACCCTTCGATGGGATCATTATAACTGCTGCAACAGCTGAGATTCCAAATAAACTTCCAAAGCAGCTTAAGATAGGAGGCAGACTTGTTATTCCGATTGGAAACAGCATTTCGCAGGTCATGACCCTGGTAATAAGGAATGGTGAGGATAATTTCGAATACTCTTCACATGGCAGTTTCGTATTTGTGCCATTGCTTAAAGGAACTGCAAACTGAAATTATACTGATATGGAAATATATAAACTCGTTTTCTCCCCAATCCAGGTAAATACTTTTATACTTGCAGATGAGGCGGGAGATTGTGCAATAATTGACTGCGGGTGCTATGACCAGGATGAATTTGACATACTGAATGACCTGATCCTGAACAAAAATCTGAAACCTGTTTTGCTGTTAAATACACA
This sequence comes from uncultured Bacteroidales bacterium, assembly GCA_963702415.1. GTDB lineage: Bacteria > Bacteroidota > Bacteroidia > Bacteroidales > VadinHA17 > LD21. The sequence continues at coordinate 116,870 of CAVPCP010000014.1, forward strand.
TTGCCATCTCGATCATATTTTCGGGAACCGGTTTATGCTTGAGAAATATAATCTTCGTTCATTCTGCCATAAGGATGATGACAATAACAGAAAGAGTTCGCTGAATCATGCAAAAATGTTTGGTCTGGCAATGGAACCACCTCCTGAACCTGCTGGTTATCTGAACGATGGCCAGAAAGTATCTTTCGGACAGAATGAGCTTATTGCCATTCATGTACCCGGTCATGCTCCCGGAAGTCTTGCTTTTTATTCTGAAAAGGATAAAGTTGTTTTCACAGGTGATGCCCTTTTTGCAGGGAGTATCGGAAGGACTGATCTGCCTGGAGGAAATTATGAGACACTTATAAACAGCATAAAAAATAAACTGTTTTCTCTTCCGGCGGAAACAATTGTATATCCGGGGCATGGAGACAGTACTTCAATAGCTGATGAGATCGAAACAAATCCTTATTTTATCCACAACTGACCCTTCACGTTTTTTAAATAATTTCTATTTGTTATTTTCGAAAGCTTCAATGACCATGAAGCAGCAGGTTTTAAATTTAAATTTCTAATATATGTCATCAGATATTTTTGTCAACAGGCACATTGGACCGCGTGATCACGAGTTACCCATGATGCTTGAAACCATCGGAGTCGGTTCGCTCCAAGAATTGATAGATAAGACCGTTCCGGGAAATATAAGACTGGAGAAACCTCTCAGGCTTCCAAAGGCAATGAGCGAATATGAATACCTTAATCACATCCGCAGGATAGGATCCAAAAACAAGCTGTTCAGAACATTTATCGGTCAGGGTTATTATGGAGTTGCCCCATTATCGGTTATTATAAGGAACGTACTTGAAAATCCTTCGTGGTATACCTCTTATACCCCTTATCAGGCTGAAATTTCGCAGGGAAGGCTGGAGGCTCTTCTGAACTTTCAGACTATGATCATCGATCTTACGGGAATGCAGATAGCCAATGCTTCGCTGCTTGATGAGTCGACTGCTGCAGCTGAGGCTATGATAATGATGTTCAACGCCCGTTCCCGGACTGCTGTTAAGGCAGGTGCCTGCAAGTTCTTTGTCGATGAGGATATATTCGTTCAGACACTTGATGTTATTACAACACGATCCAAACCTCTGGGTATTGAACTTGTAAAAGGAAAATATAATGAGGCGCACTTTGATGAATCATTCTTTGGAGCTTTTATCCAGTTTCCTGCTGCATCGGGACAAATAAGAGATTACAGGGATTTTGCTGAAAAAGTCCATGCAGCAGGATTGCTGCTAGGAGTGGCAGCTGATCTGATGAGCCTTACTCTGCTTACACCTCCGGGTGAATGGGGGGCTGACATAGTTGTTGGTTCAAACCAGAGATTCGGACTTCCTATGAGTTTCGGAGGTCCTCATGCCGGTTTCTTTGCAACAAGGGATGAACTTAAAAGGAGCATGCCTGGACGTATTATCGGTGTATCGATTGATGCTCAGGGCAGCCAGGCACTCAGAATGGCGCTTCAGACCAGGGAACAGCATATAAAGAGGGAAAGGGCAACTTCAAATATCTGCACCGCCCAGGCTCTTCTGGCGACAATGTCAGGTATGTACGCACAATATCATGGTCCGGATGGACTTAAGGACATCGCTGGAAACATCCACAGATCTGCATGCACTCTGAATAGCAGCCTTAAAAAACTGGGATACATACAGACGAATTCCGCCTATTTTGATACAATTAAAGTAATCCCGCACGAGGGAATTAGCCAGGATGAAATCCGGAAATATGCTTTGGAAAAGGGTATAAATTTCTTTTATCCTGATGATACAAGCGTTAATATAAGCACCGATGAGATCACTTCATTCGATGATATAAATTCGATCATTGAAGTGTTTGCAAAAGCAGCAGGAAAGCAGGCTGATCATGTTGATTCATTCGCTGACTGCAACTGCATTGATGAAAAATTCCTGAGGAAATCACCCATTCTCAGGGCAGCAGCATTCAATAACTATCACAGTGAAACAGAGATGATGCGTTATATAAAAATGCTCGAAAGAAAGGACTTTTCGCTCACCCACTGCATGATATCGCTCGGCTCCTGCACAATGAAACTTAATCCGGCCACCTCATTGTTTGCCATGAGCTGGCCCGAGTTTGGCAACATTCACCCGTTTGTGCCTAAAGATCAGGCCCTGGGATACTATCAGCTAATGGATGAACTGGGGGAAGCGCTTAAGGAAATAACAGGTTTTTCCGCAATCTCGTTTCAGCCGAATTCAGGAGCGGCAGGTGAATATACCGGATTGATGGTTATCAGGGAATATCATAAAAGCAGGGGGGAAGGACACAGAAATATTGCTCTGGTCCCTTCGTCGGCTCATGGTACAAATCCTGCAAGCGCTGTTATGGCAGGCATGAGTGTGATTGTTGTTGAGTGCGATGAAAGCGGGAACATTAATGTTGAGGATCTGCGGAAAAAGGCGGAAGAGCATAAGCCGAACCTTGCATGTTTTATGATAACATATCCTTCCACTCATGGAGTGTTTGAATCCGCAGTGACAGAGATGACTGGCATAATTCATTCCAACGGAGGTCTGGTCTATATGGATGGAGCCAATATGAACGCCCAGGTTGGATTGACAAGCCCTGGCCATATCGGAGCCGATGTGTGCCATCTGAATCTGCATAAGACATTCGCAATTCCTCATGGAGGAGGCGGTCCGGGAATGGGTCCGATCCTTGTAAATGACATGCTTGCTGAGTTTCTCCCGACACATCCGGTGGTAGGGACCGGAGGGAGTCATGGAATAACGGCAGTAGCAGGAGCTCCGTTTGGAAGCGGCCAGATCCTGACCATTTCTCATGCATACGTTCTTCTGATGGGTCCGGATGGACTTACCAGGGCTACCATATTTGCCATTCTGAACGCTAATTATATTTCTGCATCATTAAAAAACTGGTATAAAACACTTTATACCGGCACAACAGGGTTTGTAGGTCATGAAATGATTCTTGATTTACGGAGTTATAAAGCGGAGGCTGGAATTACCGAATCCGATATAGCCAAGAGACTAATGGATTACGGATTTCACGCACCTACTCTTTCATTTCCGGTTCACGGGACACTGATGGTTGAACCGACAGAATCTGAATCACTTCAGGAACTAAATAAATTCATTGATGCATTGAAATCAATTTGGAACGAGATAGAGGAGATCAGGGAAGGAAAGGCTGACAAGGATGATAATGTACTGCACAATGCCCCTCATACTGCTAAAGTTTTAACAGCAAATGACTGGAACCACAGCTATGACAGGCAGAAAGCAGCGTTTCCTCTCAAATGGGTCGCAGAGAATAAGTTCTGGCCTTCGGTGGGACGTATTGACGATGGATATGGCGACCGTAATCTTGTATGCACCTGCGATCCCATCGATGCATACAGGAGGGGTTAATTGTAATATGTTTTTTTTTATTTTAATTATCAATTTTATATTCTGAATATTAGCCGGATAACCTTAGACTTTAATGCGAAACTCTTCCTGGAACGATCTTTTAGCCCTGGTTGACGGTAAAAAGCTTGATTACCGGCCGGTTGGTTTTATTATCGACAGTCCATGGATTCCGGGTTGGTACGGAATATCTGTACTTGATTATTATTCTTCCGACATGCATTGGTTAAAAGCAAACCTTAAGGCAGTCAATACATTTCCCGATGTCTGGTTTATGCCGGGTTTCTGGTCGGAATACGGAATGTGTACTGAGCCATCAGCTTTTGGATCGAGGATGATTTTTCTTGAAAAGAATCTTCCCCATGCTGAAAAGATTCTGGCTGATATTTCAGATGCCGGCAGACTTCCGCAACCTAACGTAAGAACTGACGGGTTACTGCCATTTATGATCAACAGACTGAAAAACAGCCAGTCAGAAATAAGAGAAGCTGATCACGAAATAAGATTTGCAGTTACAAGGGGACCTCTCAATATTGCAAGTTTCCTTATGGGAACCACTGAACTTATGATTGCACTGACTCTCGATCCTGAAGGATCTCAAAGATTATTAAGAAAGATTACAGGATTTATCTGCGATTGGCTGAACTTGCAGAGGGAATGTTTTCCATCGATTGACGGGATACTGGTTCTTGACGATATAATAGGTTTCGTCGGGGAAACGGAATTCAATGAGTTTGTACTTCCTTATTTTAAAACAATATATTCCAGCACAGGAGCAAGGGTAAGATTCCTCCATAATGATTCAGAAGGATTGATCACCGCACGGCATCTGAAGGATATCGGGGTCAATGTATTCAATTTCTCATTTAATCATTCACTTGGCGAGATTCGGAAGCTGGCAGGACCAGAAATTGTTCTTCTTGGCAATATTCCTCCAAGGGATGTCATGGCAGCCGGAACTCCGGAGGAGGTTGGTAATGCAGTTAAAAAAGCTTTTGGAGAGACAACGGATCATGACAGGATAATATGGTCGGTTGGGGGCGGAATGCCCCCGGAGGTAAAAGATGAAAATATAAGCGCCTTCATAAAAGCAGTGAAAGAGATTTGTTAACTAAAGGTGCTGGTTGATTTTTGCTGGTTGCTTGTTGCTGGTTGCTGGTTGCCAGGTGTTTAATAGTTAGGGTATTAATTCTTTTATTATAAATTTGTTATTTTTTAAGCAAACTATGAAACGAACATTAATATTTTTAATTACAGCGTTGATAATGACATCATGCGGATCGGGCGGGTCGAAAAAACAGGACGCCGAAAAATCTATTGAAACAATGGAAAATAATTATCAGGTAAAGCTATTAACTGTCGATCCGGGCCATTTTCATGCGGCTCTGGTCCAAAAAATAATGTATCCCCAGGTCTCACCAGAGGTACGGGTTTATTCTCCTGAAGGGCCAGATGTACAACAACATCTGAACAGGATTACATCTTACAATTCCAGGCCTGCTGATCCGACTGCATGGAATGAGATAGTCTATAAAGGTGATGACTTTTTTGAAAAGATGCTCAGTGAAAAAGCCGGCAACGTGGTCGTTTTATCCGGAAATAACAGGAAAAAAGCTGAATATATAACCAGATCGATAGGAGCCGGATTAAATGTACTGGCAGACAAGCCAATGATTATTTCGCCGGATGACTTTTCAAAACTTGAAGGAGCATTCACCTCTGCAAAAGAGAAGGGAGTTCTGCTGTATGACATTATGACTGAAAGATTTGAGATCACAACCCTGATGCAAAAACTCTTGTCGCAGGAAGAAGAGATCTTTGGGAAACTTGAGACAGGTACAAGGGAAGATCCGGCAGTGACAAAAGTAAGCGTGCATCACTTCTCAAAGATTGTATCGGGTTCCCCGCTTCAGCGCCCTGCATGGTTTTTTGATGTGGAACAGCAGGGTGAAGGTATTGTGGATGTCACAACTCACCTGGTCGATCTTGTTCAATGGGAGTGTTTTCCGGATCAAATTCTGAATCCTTCGGATGTACAACTGGCTGCCGCCAGAAGATGGCCAACAGTTATTTCAAAAGATGAGTTTAAGGGTGTCACCGGATTTGACGAATTCCCGGAATTTTTAAAGAAGGATATCAAAGACGGGAAGCTGAGTGTCTATTCCAATGGAGAGATGATTTACCAGTTAAAGGGTATCTGGGCTAAAGTATCTGTAACCTGGAACTATATGCCTCCGGCCGGAGGCGGCGATACACACTATTCGGTTATGCACGGATCAAAGTGCGACCTGGTAATCAAACAGGGTCCTGAAGAGAAGTATGCACCTACACTGTATATTGAAAAAGTCAAAGGTGTGAAATTGCCGGATTTCACGACAAAGCTTAAAGAGGTTCTGGGGAAGCTGCCTTATGATAGTCTCCAGGTTGTAACAGTCAATAGCAACACACTGAAAATAGACGTCCCCAAAAAATACAGGGTCTCACATGAGGAACATTTCGGACAGGTGACAGCAAGGTTCCTTCAGTATCTGCAGGATGGCAAATTACCCGAATGGGAGGTGCCAGGAATGATTACAAAATATTATACCACAACTTCTGCCCTGAAGTTGGCAAAGGAATAGGCATAACGGCATAACGGCAAAACGGCAAAACGGCATAACGGCATTGCACCTTTAATTGAAGAGATCTTCAACAACCATCGAGTACAGCTCACCCAGGTCAATTCCCGCTGCCTTGGCCTGTTTTGGGATAAGGCTCTCTTCGGTCATTCCCGGAATTGAGTTGATCTCAAGGAAATATGGTTCTTCCCCGACAATGATAAAGTCAACCCTGACAATGCCTTTGCAGCCAAGGAGATCATATATTGCGGAGCTGAGATCCTGAATCTTGTTCGTTATATTTACTGGCATATCAGCCGGTGTTATTTCATCAGATTTGCCTGGTGTGTATTTTGCCTCATAATCAAAGAATTCATTTTTGCTTATTATCTCGGTGACGGGAAGAACAATAGCTTTCCCTTTTACCTTAACAACACCGCAGGCAACTTCCCGTCCATCCATAAAGGCTTCAACCATAACCTCATTGCTTTCCTTAAAAGCAGTCTCAATTGCACCAGGCAGTTCCTCCTTCGTTTTGACTTTAGTCACACCAAAGCTCGATCCGCTATCGTTAGGCTTAACAAAACAAGGAAGCCCAGTTTTTGCTGGTATTGATGAAAGATCAGTCCTGTTTTCTTTCCTTAAGATTATGTTTTTAGCCATTGGTATGTTATACTCCTTCAGATAAAGCTTGCAGGCCTGCTTGTTAAATGTAAGGGCTGAACAGAAAGCGCTGCAGCTCGAATAAGGAATCTTCATCATATCGAAGTAGCCCTGAAGAAGGCCGTTTTCACCAGGGGTCCCGTGGATTGCTACAAAGACAGCATCGAACCTGATCCTATGATCGTCAGTTTTTAAGGTAAAATCATTCTTGTCAATATTATGATAGCGGCCCTTATTGTCTTCCCAGTACCAGTTGGTTCCGCGAATCATTATAATATAAGTCAGATATTTAGGGGATATTAGTTTTGCAACTTCAGAAGCGCTTTTTACAGATATCTCATATTCAGATGAATCACCTCCGGCGACAATAGCAATAGTTCTCATAGTATAATTTTAAAGGGCTAAAATTAAATAATTTCAGAGGGGGAGGGAATAAAAATGTGATTTTTTCTGCAATCCTTTGATATTAATAACCGGAATATTATTGTACATTCAATTTTAATTCATTATCAGAAATTATTTACATTTGATCAAATTTTAAAAATTCACAGAAAAATGAAAAAAGGTTGTTTGGTATGGATAATAGTAGGAGCCATTCTTGCACTTGTTGTGCTTGGTATTGTCTCCTGGGGTACAAAGGTTTATAATCAGATGGTTACCCTGCAGGAAGGGGTCATAAGTCAGTGGGGCAATGTGGAAACACAATACCAGCGAAGGGCTGACCTTATCCCGAACTTTGTAAATACTGTCAAGGGAGCTGCCGCTTTTGAACAGGAAACACTTACTCAGGTGATAGAAGCAAGGGCTAAAGCCACACAGGTAACAATTGATCCTACAAATATGACAGCAGAGAATATGCAGCAATTTCAGGCAGCACAGGGTGATCTTAGTTCAGCTCTCTCAAGGTTAATGGTGGTGGTTGAAAAATATCCGGAACTGAAAGCCACCCAGAACTTCAGGGATCTGCAGGTCGAGCTTGAAGGCACTGAAAACAGAATTTCTGTTGAAAGGAGAAAATTCAATGAAGTTGCATTGTTATTCAATACCTATATCAAAAAGTTTCCTCAGACTTTGCTGTCAGGTATGTTTGGGTTCGCAGCCAAGCCATACTTCGAATCGATGGAAGGAGCTGAAAAAGCACCTGAGGTAATATTCTAAACACCTGAATTATATGGAAGTTAAGGCCTCAACATTCTTTACCAGGGAGCAGCATTTGCAAATACGTGATGCTATAAAAAAGGCGGAGGGTGAAACTTCGGGAGAGATCAGAGTTCATATTGAGACCAGGCTAACCGGGAATGTTCTGGACAGAGCAGCATGGATATTCAACAGGATCGGAATGAATGCCACAGATATCAGGAATGGAGTATTATTCTATCTGGCTGTCAGGAACAAGGAGTTTGCGATAATAGGAGACGGAGGTATTAATGCAAAGGTCCCTGAGAACTTCTGGGATAAAACCAAATCAACTGTTCTGAAACATTTCAGGCAGGAGAAATATGCCGAAGGACTTATCGAGGGGATACTGATGGCAGGAAACCAGCTTAAGGAACATTTTCCCCGCGAAAAGGATGACACTAATGAACTTCCCGATGAGATTTCATTTGATGATTCCGAACAACCTGAAAAATTATGAGGAACATTAAGTTTTTACAGTTTGTTGTTCCGGTATTTGTCCTGACAGCAGTTTTTGCGTACAGAGTTGCAGCACAGGAGTTCCCGGAGAAGCCGGTTCCACCCAGGCTGGTCAATGATCTGGCAGGGTTGTTGTCTTCTGGTGAGGTTGATGCGCTGGAACAAAAACTTGTTGCCTACGATGACTCCACATCGACTCAAATCGCTATAGTAATAATCTCTGATCTGCATGGATATGCGGTTGCTGATTATGCCCAGCGGCTGGCTGAAAAATGGGGAATAGGGCAGCAGGGGCTTAATAACGGAATACTTATCCTGATCAGGCCCAAAACCTCAGAATCGTCACGGGGAGAGGTTTCTATTGCCCAGGGATATGGACTCGAAGGGGCTATCCCCGACATAGTATGTGCTCAGATAATCGACTATGAAATCCTTCCTGAATTCAGGAACGGGAATTATTACCAGGGTCTTGACAACGCTACCAGCACACTGATGTCGCTTGCCAGCGGTGAATACCCTGCTGATCAGTATGGCAAGTCAAAGGGAGATGATATTACAGGACTCGCTCCCCTGATCTTTTTCATAATCCTTATTATCATAATAATGTTTTTCCGCAGCAGCGGAGGCTCTAACCATAAAAATATCGGTCGTAAAGGATTACCCTTGTGGATGCTCCTGACAATGCTGAATTCAGGCAGTAACAGGCACAGCGGAAGCTGGGGAGGGTTTTCCGGCGGAGGAGGATCGCGTGGCGGAGGAGGTGGTTTCGGCGGTTTTGGAGGAGGCAGCTTTGGAGGAGGCGGAGCAAGCGGCAGTTGGTAATTTGGTCAAATATTTAAAGTTACACAGAGTCACACAGAGGTTTTACTCTGTGGCTATCTGTGACTTCTCTGTGCTCCCTGTGTCACAAAAAGATCTTTTAATTAGTCCCTGCCTGAAGTATAACTTCTCCACTTTTCTATTACCTGTTTCATATCATCAGGAAGTTCAGAATCAAAAGACAATCTTTCTCCAGTGACGGGATGATCGAATGAAAGAGATTTTGCATGGAGTGCCTGGCGCGGTATGATATTAAAGCAATTTTTTACAAACTGCTGGTATTTTGTAAATGTTGTTCCCTTAAGTATCTGATCCCCTCCATACTCCCCGTCATTGAAAAGAGGATGTCTGATAAAGCTGAAATGTACCCTGATCTGGTGTGTCCGGCCTGTTTCAAGTCTGCATTCGACCATTGAGGTATAACCAAAATCTTCAATGACCTTATAGTGTGTAATTGCTGCTTTTCCCTGGCTTCCGTCAGGAAAAACCTGCATAATTTTCCGGTCGCGTATATTTCTTCCCACATGCCCTGTTATTGTCCCTTCAGAAGGCTCCGGCTTCCCCCAGACAAGAGCAATATATTTTCTGCCGGTTGTCCGGTCATAAAACTGTTTCGACAACCTGTTCAACGAGAGTTCATTCTTCGCAATTACCAGGATGCCAGAGGTGTTCTTGTCAATACGGTGGACAAGTCCCGGACGTAATTCACCGGTTTGAAACAGAGGCAGATCCTTAAAGTGCCACATCAGAGCATTCACCAGGGTCCCTGAATAATTGCCGTAAGCCGGGTGAACAACCATTCCCGGTTCTTTATTTACAACCACCACATCATCATCCTCATATACAATTTGCAGCGGAATATTCTGCGGAACAAGCTCAATATCCCTTGGAGGAGCAGGCAGAACAATCTGCACTACATCACCCGGTTTTACTTTATAGTTAGGCTTTACTGTATTATTATTGACCAGTATGTTTCCTGCATTTGCAGCATTCTGTATCCGGGTGCGTGAAGTGCTTTCAAGCCGGACAGAAAGATACTTGTCGATCCGCAGCATTGACTGACCCGGATCGGCAATAAACCTGTAATGTTCAAAAAGTTCCTGCTGATCGGAAAGATCTTCTTCTGCCATAACGGATCACTTTGTTTTAATGATTCTGAAATAACCGATCCGTTTTCCGTCAGATAAAATTATTGCAGTATATAAACCAGCCTTTAGTGATGAAATGCTTATTCGTTCACTATATGGTACATTTATTAATTCCCTTCCCTGAAAATCTATTATGGATATAAATGCTGAACCAGAAAGGGCAAGATCGTTGAGTTCGAGATTTACATAGTCGGTTGCCGGATTTGGCCAGAATCTGAAAGTATTATTTTGTACCGGATCTGTATCTACAGTTTCCACAGAGGTTGTTTTCAGAGGTGATCCGACTACAGGCCTTATCATTATGGTTCCCTCTTTCTGCGATTGCAGCCATATTCCGTTAAGCCAGAAAAACTGACGCCCGCGGTTAGGAGTATTAACATCGAAGCCGACATTCAGAAACGTTTCAGTCCGTTGCTGCCAGCCGACATAAAATACATCGTCGACCATTATCCCGTCAGGAAGTTCATAAGTAAAGAACCCATTCACGTCATCTCCGGGCTCAACCATTACATCTTCAACAGAATATATCACATTCCCGGGCAAACCATTATTGTCATCCCATATCATAAGATTGAATGCTCTCTGGTTGCTGTTCATGTAACTGTCGTTGAAGAAAAAACGTATTGCCCTTATTGTATCAGGCAAATAAGATTTAAACCTCAGCGCTGCCATAGCATTCCTGGAACCCTGACCGTTTATTCCATACCCTGCTTCTGCAGATCCGTCATCATATGCATAATAATTACTGAATACCTGATAGTAGATAATGGTATCATTTCCTTTGGGATCATAATCATCTGTTTTCAGATAACTGGTGACCTTAAACAGAGCTGAATCATTGTTGTTGTTATTAAATGTGTAAATAAGGTTAGCATTATAGTCAACATTTGTAAAAGGGTCGATATTGGCTGCGCCAGCTGTAAATGAATAAGAAACAGTATTAGTTATCATATCCCGGATCTCAAAATTCCTGGTTATGTTTCTAATTATCATATCATTATTCCTATAGTGAATAGGAATAGATGATCCCATTTCCTGAAGATAGACCTGTCTGAACTGTTTCCATGGAATAGCTTCATATGTTTTGAGCAGGGATCTTACCGGAGTTCTGAAAGCGACATCAGCAAGAGAAGTGTCAGCTGCATTCCTGTTACGATCAAGATAAACATAATCGACATTCCAGTGATCACAATTCCCTATCATTGAGGGATCATTAAACGTCGTATTAAGGCTTGCCCAGTTTATGAACCGGAATCTAAAACCTGCCTTTAAATATCTGGGATTATCTATCCTGATAATCGCAGGCTGGAATTTTCCCGAAGCTGTGCCCGGGTTTCTCCATACAGAATACCAAATGTTTTCGTCGGGTGCAAGGAATTGCAGTGTAAGGCTGTCTTTTGGCTCAGGAGCATCACCAAGTCCTCCGGGCTGGTAATAGAAGCTCAGCCAGAAATTGTCAGAAGAAGGGAAATTAAGATTTATTGGCTGAGAAGTAAGCCGATCTGCTTCAAATCCTTCTGAATTATTTGTCTCGTAAAGATTTCCCGATTCATCCAGTGCATCAAATGTGGCCATTCCCAGAGAGACCTGCTGGTCGGAATAAGTATTATTGATAAATGTGTAATTGTCGCTCCACCATTTGGGTGATGGTGTGTATGAATGTCGTGAGAAATCATCAAAGAACGGCAGTTCAATATCAGCAGCAGTACCCTTTGAAGTAGCTTCCTTTTCTGTCTGCTTCTTTAAAAATGGATTTGTCCTGAGACCTGTAACAACTTCCTGCGCGGGGGATAGTCCCGAAGAACAAATGAGGAGGATAATATAAGTTGTTAACCTTTTAAACATAAGTTTATTCTGACTGTTCAGGCATTATTTCAGGTATCGTGTCAGATACAATTAACGTTGAATCGGCCGGAATTTTAGCAGAATCGATTGTCAGCCAGAGATATACTGATGAGCCAAGCTGCAGAGTTGCTTCATTGCTGAAATCCGGATTTTGCTTAAATACAAAAGCATTAGCAGAATCGGTTCCCGATATAACAGTATTATCGTATATAGAGGTTACGAGTGTAAGGGTTGCTCCGAATATCCTGTCTTTTGCCGACTGGAAGGTCATTCCAATCAGATTTGGTACGGCCGTCTTTTGGTTGCTGAGTCCTTTGCCAAGTACCAGGTCAATAACTGTACCTTTCTGGAGTGAATCGCCTTCCTGAATCTCTCTTCCGTTATGGAGCTGTTTGATTACCACATCTATTGAAATGTCGGGGATATACTTTGGTATTCCCATTTCGAGCCCTGCACCTTCAATCAAGGCAATTGCCTGGCGCTTTGGAAGATTGACAAGATTTGGCATCGCAACCATTTCAGGATTGAAGGCATTTATGGTCAGCATTATATTCCTCCATTTCTTTACCTTAAAACCTGCAACCGGATTTTGTTCTGCTATACAGCCACGCTGGACTTCGGAAGTATAAACAGAATCTATGATCTGAAACCTGACCTTGCTTTTCTTTGCTGCTTTAATGGTCTGATCCATTGTAAGCCCGACAAAGTCGGGGACGGGCCTGCTTTGACCGTGCCTGGTATAAAAATTCAACCAGATGAGCAGTCCCATGATAAATCCCACAAGCAGGACTGCAGCTAATCCGAGGTTTTTTAAAAATATTTTGCTCAGGATAAAATTTTTGATACTCATAGCCTGTTTTCGAACTTGTTTTATAACGCAAATGTATTGATAAAATTATAAACGGAATCCCGTTCCACGGGGACAAATCCTGCCTCTTTGATAAGCCGGCATATTTCATCAGTTGTCATCCCGGGGTTTCGCTCATCTGAGCCTGCCATAGAGTAGATCCTTGTTGTATCCTCAATTGTCCCGTCAAGGTCATCCGCTCCAAATAAAAGGCTTATTTGCGCAACCTCTCTCCCAATCATTGGCCAGTAAGCTTTAATATGCGGAAAATTGTCAAGAAAGATCCTTGAGACTGCATAATTTCTAAGATCTTCGATCATACTTACCTCTCCGAGATACGACATTGAATTGTTGGCTTTTTTGTACTTCAGCGGGATAAATGCATTGAATCCGCCAGTCCTGTCCTGCAGCTCGCGAAGCCTTGACATATGGTCAATGCGCTGCGAATAATTCTCTATATGTCCATAAAGCATGGTTGCATTTGAAGGTATCCCGAGTTTATGTGCGGTTTCATGAATCATCAGCCACTTTTCGGCTGAGGCTTTTTCAGGACATGTCTTCATCCTTATTTCCTGATCGAAAATCTCTGCTCCACCCCCTGGAATTGAATCAAGACCATATTCCCTGAGTTGCTCCAGACCCTTATCTACCGAGATGCCTGTTTTAGTTATCATATAATCGAGCTCAACAGCGGAAAATGCTTTTACATGAAGGCCCGGACGGTGTCGCTTGATCTTCTGAATAAGGTTACCGAAGTAATGGATATCATATAACGGATGAACACCTCCAACAATGTGAACCTCTGTAACATCCTTTCCGTCAAATTTCTTAACAATGTCCAGCATCTCTTCATGGCTGAATTCCCAGCTTTCGGGATCTCCCTCAGATTTATGGTACGAGCAGAAACGGCAGTTATAAACACATTTGTTTGTGGGTTCAATGTGGAAGTTCCGGTTAAAAAAGGCATAATTCCCGTTCTTCCTTCTCCTGACAACGCCTGATAGCAGGCCAAGCAGAGATAATCCTGCCTTGCTGAAAAGAAGAATGCCCTCTTCAGCTGTTATCCGAATGCCTGCATCTACTTTTTCGGCAATCATCCTCAGGCTGTCATCACTAATATATCTTTTAAGGTTTGACATTGAAGGTTTTAATCAGGGCAAAATTAATGAAAAAAAAGGTGCCTTTCATGGAGGCACCTTTATCCTTGATATTAAGTCTCTTAATTATTTCAATTTCAGCTCAGGGGAGACAGTCAGCTTCTTCCTTCCCTTGGCTCTGCGCGAAGCAAGAACCCGTTTCCCGTTGGATGTGGACATCCTTTCCCTGAAACCATGTTTGTTTGCCCTTTTTCTCCTTGAAGGCTGAAATGTCCTTTTCATTGAAGTTGTTTTTTAATTGTCAGTACTGTTCAATTTTGAGATCGCAAAGATAGTTGTTTTTTCATAAAATACAACTTGGGAACTAATTTTTCTAAAAATCAAAAAGGCAGATAAACGATCTTTTTTGTCTCAAAATATGGTTCAGAAAAATAGTCTCTGATGTTCCAAATTACAGCTTTGTTAATAAAGAGCCCCAGCTCTGCTGACAGATCGCCTCCTTTCAGATACATAATTCCATTCTTAAGAGTATTGTTATTTCCTGTTTTAATGTTTTTCGCCGTCATCTTAACAAAATTCCGGAAATCGGTAACAGCTCTGCTGACAACGAAATCATACCTCCCATTTTCTTCCTCGGCTCTTTTCCTTGTTACTGTTACATTTGTCAGACCCAATTCTTTTGCAACGGAAAAAACCACCTTTGTTTTTTTCTCTATTGAATCGAGAAGATAAAATTCCGAGTGAGGAAACATTATCGCGAGCGGTATTCCCGGAAAACCTCCCCCGGTGCCAACATCAAGGATCTTAGTGCCATCTGCAAAAGTGATGATTTTTGCAATCGCCAGGGAGTGAAGGACATGATGAGTGTTGAAATTCTCAAAATCCTTCCTGGAGATCAGATTAATTTTGCTGTTCCAGGTCTGGTAAATTGATTTAAGTTCTGAAAACTGATTAATACAGGAGGGGGAGAGATCAGGGAAATATCGGAGAATAATTTCAGTCACTATCTGCTTTCCGTTTTGGTAAAAATATTATACAAAAGTGATTTTGCCCTGTAAAGCTGTGCTTTGACTGTACCGATCGGTAATTTAAGTTCGGCAGCAATCTCTTCGTATGAATACTCCTTGTAATATCTTAAATCGATAAGATGCCTGTAACGTGGTTTAAGCTGGTTAACTATATCGCGAAGAACAGCAATCTTCTGATCATTGATAAGGGTTTCTTCAGGATCGGGAAGGTCGGACTGAATATTTACGGTTACAGAGTCCAGATCGTCCTGAAGCTGATCAATGGGAGTGGGGGAGACCTGTTTCTTCCTTATAAAATCAATACAGTTGTTTGTGGCAATCTTGAATAGCCATGTACTGAATGCAAAATCAGGAGAAAAGGAATCGATATTGCGGAACGCCTTGCCAAATGCTTCTATGGTAAGATCTTCAGCATCGGATGAATTGTTCACCATTTTAAGAAGCATGTAATAGATCGAGTCCCTGTATCGGTTCAGCAGGCTTGAAAAAGCTTTTTCATTCCCGTTTTTTGCTGACTCGACAAGTAGCAGGTCATTTCTGGCCTTATCCGATAACCCATTGCCTAATTCCATTTGTTTTTACCGGCACTTTGACGTTGACTTCCTATGTATATTGCAGTATTAATAAACGGTGACAGGATATCAAATATTGGCATGAAAGGTAATAATCCCTTTTCATTGAGTTTTTTCTGAACAAGACTGAAAACAGTGAATTGAGTGATCATCCTGACTCCGAAAATAACCAGTAAAACAGGCCACAGGTAAAGATTTGCCAGCAAAATAATAAATGAAATATAAAACAGCACCCTGGTTGCAGGTTCGGCAATTAATAGTGCTTTGTCTTTGAACTTATAATGATTAGCTGTTGTCAGATGCCTTTTTTTCTGCTTGTAAAACTCAAATAAATTTGAAGCCGGCACTGAACGGGTATGCGATTCATTCCGGAATTCAACTGCGATGTTGTTTCCTGTGACGTTTGAGTTTATAAACAGATCATCATCGCCTGAGGCCAGGTGGTTATGAGTTCCGAATCCTTTCTTTTCAAAAAACAGTGATCTCCTGTAGGCAAGATTTCGTCCGACTCCCATATAAGGTACTCCGCTTATGGCCATACCCAGATATTGCATTGCTATAGACAAGCTGTCGTATCTAATATACCTGTTCAGCAATCCGGTTTTGCTGAAATAACCACCGTACCCGAGGACAAAATCTGTTTTATCATTAAAATGGGATGCCATCTTCCCGATCCAGCTTCACTTTCAGGATTGCAATCGGCATCAGTAAAGATCAGCATTTCATTTTTTGCAGCCTTAATGCCAATAAACTGGGCAAACTTTTTATTATGTGTGAATTCGGATCCTTGATGATATTTGAAACATGCAGGTTCGGATATTTCTTCAGAAACTCTCCTAAAACGTTATATGAATCATCCTCTGAACAATCGTTCACAACAATTACTTCAAATCCGGGGTAATCCTGTTCCATGACGGCAGGAAGAAAATTTTTTAGATTTTCTTCCTCATTCCTTGCACAAATAATGACGGACACAGGATCCTTCCTGACCGGATTGTCAGTGTGCCTGTAGAACACCGGGGCAAGGTAGAAAAGAAGATAAAAAACAAGCTGAACAAGAAGGGAGACTACAAAAACAATGAATAAGGTCAGCAGAAGCGGTTGGTTGGTGATTATCATTTGACTTCCAAATATGGCAGCAATATTACTAAGATATTCTGAATGCAAAAAAAGAGTTTGGGGTATCATAGTCATAAAACGGTTAACTGACCAGAAAAATTATTGACATAATTTTCAACAGGTGCATGAATGAATTACCTTTGGCATCCGGAAATGCAGGATTTTATGTTTAATGTAAAGAGCAGGGATAAAGATACCAGGGCAAGAGCAGGCATGCTGGAAACTGCGCATGGTGATATTCCCAC
Organism: uncultured Bacteroidales bacterium; assembly: GCA_963702415.1. Taxonomy (GTDB): domain Bacteria; phylum Bacteroidota; class Bacteroidia; order Bacteroidales; family VadinHA17; genus LD21. The sequence continues at coordinate 133,913 of CAVPCP010000014.1, forward strand.
CCCTGTCTTTATGCCGGTAGGAACTGCCGGAACCGTTAAAGGCATCCTTCAAAAAACCCTGACTGATGATATTGATGCAAAAATTATTCTCGGGAATACTTATCATTTATATCTCCGCCCCGGTACTGAGATATTAAAGGCATCGGGAGGACTTCACAAATTCATTAACTGGAACAGGCCATTGCTGACAGACAGTGGCGGGTACCAGGTTTTTTCGCTTGCGGGAAACCGGAAACTAACATCCGAGGGTGCCATTTTCAGATCGCATATAGACGGGTCAAAACATGTTTTCACTCCTGAGAACACGATTGACATTCAGCGTATTATAGGTGCCGATATCATGATGGTTTTAGATGAGTGTGCCCCCTTTCCCTGCGATTATGCTTATGCCCAAAAGTCGGTCACCCTGACTCACCAATGGCTCGACAGGGCGGTGTCAAGATACAAGGAGACTGATCCGTTGTGGGGTTATGGACAGTTGCTTTTTCCAATTGTCCAGGGCAGTACATTTGATGATCTGAGAAAAATATCGGCAGAAAAGGTTGCTTCGGCTGATATGGCCGGAAATGCAATCGGAGGTTTATCGGTGGGCGAACCTGCAGATGAAATGTACCGTATTATTGATGTAGTCAATGAAATACTTCCTGATGACAAACCGCGTTATCTGATGGGAGTTGGAACTCCTGTCAACATCCTTGAAGCCATCGAAAGAGGAATTGACATGTTCGATTGCGTAATGCCCACAAGGAACGGGCGCAACGGGATGCTGTTTACAAGCGAAGGTATTATAAATATAAAGAACCGGAGGTGGACCGACGATTTCAGTCCTATTGATCCCTCCGGTCCTTCTGATATAAGCCTTTATTATTCAAAGGCATACCTGCGACATCTTGTCATTTCCGGGGAGATCCTCGGTTCACAGATAGCAAGCATTCATAACCTTGCTTTCTATATAAAGCTGGTTTCTGAAGCAAGAAGAAGAATTGAAGAAGGTAATTTTAAGAAATGGAAAGACCAGATGGTAATAAAACTCTCGGAGCGTCTTTAGCTTTACTGAAAATAAAGATTATTGACCGTTATATTGTCCGAAAATTTCTGGGCACATTCTTCTTTTCACTTCTCCTGATACTGACAATTGCCGTCGTATTTGATTTCGCCGAGAAGATTGATAATTTTATGGCAAAAAGTGCTCCGGTACATGCAATTATCTTTGATTACTATCTGAATTTCATTCCCTATTTTGCCACCCTCTTTTCCCCGCTCTTTGTTTTTATTTCCGTTATCTTTTTTACCTCGAAAATGGCGGCAAACACCGAGATTATTGCAATTCTGAACAGCGGTATGAGCTTCAGAAGGATGATGTGGCCATATTTCATTTCAGCATTGTTCATTGCACTATTTACTTTTATGCTAACCAATTTTGTCATTCCCAAATCAAACCTGCACAGGATCGAATTTGAAGACAAATATTACAGAACTTCAGCCAGACGCGTACCCGTTATGAATATTCACCGGCAGGTCTTTAAGAATGTCCTGATCTATATGGAATCCTTTAACCCGATAAGCCAGTCAGGAAGAAATTTTACAATCGAGAGATTTGATGAGAATGGCAGGCTGGAGTCGAAACTTAACGGCAACATGGTCAGATACGATACTACTTCAAATAAATGGGTGGTGCTGAACTATACTCTCCGTAACATCACCGACCAGGAAGATGAAATAATCCATGGCGACCGGATAGATACTGCCCTTTCAATAAAGCCATCTGATTTTTCAAGGAGCCCGGGATTTGTAGGTACCATGACTTATAATGAACTGAACGATTATATAAATCAGCTGAGGCTTCAGGGTTCTGATGAGCTCAATTTATTCCTGATTGAAAAACACAAGCGTTTTGCAAATCCCTTTGCTGTTTTTATCCTTACCCTGATAGGAGTCTCGCTTTCGTCGCGCAAGGTCAGGGGAGGGATAGGGATGAATATCGGGATTGGCCTTGGATTCAGCTTTTCATATATTTTGTTTATGCAGTTTGCTTCCCAGTTTTCGATAAAGGGAAACCTCGGACCAATGCTTGCAATGTGGATACCAAATATCCTGTATGCAGTTATTGCACTGGTTTTGTACAGACTTGCTCCAAAATAGTAGCAATCATCAGCCGAAAATCTTAAATTGCACCTTGTTTTTGGAACTCTGTTCCGGACAAATTACAAATAAACAGACCTGTATGGCAGTAAATAAAAAGATCAGAGAGCTTCAGGAAAAGCGTGAGAAAATATTCCTTGGAGGAGGAGAGCAGGCAATTGAAAAACAGAAAGCCATGGGTAAACGGACCGCCCGCGAAAGGATCATGGCGCTTCTGGACAATGATTCCTTTATGGAGTATGACATGTTCGTGGAACATGATGCCCGTGACTTTGATATGGATAAAAAATCGCTTCCAAGTGATGGGGTCATTATTGGATCAGGCACAATATACGGGGCACCCGTGGCAATTTTCGCCCAGGATTTTACAGTTGCGGGGGGATCTCTTGGACTAATGCATTCCAGGAAGATAACAAAGATAATGGACCATGCCCTCAAAATGAGAATGCCGCTTATCGGGATAAATGACTCAGGGGGTGCACGAATTCAGGAAGGTGTAAACTCACTTGCCGGATATGGAGAGATCTTTTTCAGGAACACAATTTCGAGCGGTGTAATTCCCCAGATATCTGTAATACTGGGTCCATGTGCCGGAGGTGCTGTCTATTCACCGGCACTTACCGATTTTGTCTTTGTTGTCGACAAAATTTCGAAGATGTTTATTACAGGCCCTGAAGTTATCAAGACTGTCCTTGGTGAAGAAATTTCGATGGAGGAACTCGGAGGCGCAAGGGTACACAGTGAGATCACAGGTAATGCCCACTTTTTTGCCCGAAGCGAGGAGGAGTGTTTTGAACAGATCAAAAAGCTCATAACTTTTATCCCCTGGAGTAACAGCAGGAAAGCCAGATCCTTTGAACCCGGAGAACCTGACAAGAGATATAATCCGGAAACTATAGTTCCCGATAATCCCACTCTGCCTTATGATGTAAAGGATGTGATAAGATCGATTGTCGATAAATCAGATTTCTTTGAAATAATGGAACTATATGCAAAGAATATTGTCATTGGTTTTGGCAGGATGGGAGGAAGAACAACAGGGTTTGTTGCAAACCAGCCTCTTGAAATGGCAGGTGTTCTGGATGTCGACTCATCCGACAAGGCTGCCAGATTCATAAGATACTGCGATGCATTTAATATACCAATTATTACTCTTGTCGATCTTCCCGGATATCTTCCGGGTGTCGACCAGGAACATGCAGGTGTTATCCGTCATGGTGCGAAAGTGCTGTATGCATACAGCGAAGCCACTGTGCCAAAAATTACAGTAATTCTAAGGAAAGCATATGGAGGGGGTTATATAGCTATGAGTTCACGCCATCTCAGGGCTGATTTCGTTTTTGCTTGGCCGACAGCAGAAATTGCAGTTATGGGACCTGAAGGTGCTGCAAATATTATTTTCAGGAAGGAGATAATGTCGTCAGACGATCCGGATGGCATGCGAAAACAAAAAGTGGAGGAATATAAGGCCAAGTTCGCAAATCCTTATGTTGCAGCAGCAAGGGGATATGTTGACGCTGTAATTGAACCAAAAGAAACCAGACGATTCCTTTTGCATGCAATTGAAACATCAGAAAACAAGGTAGTTAAATTGCTGGGGAAAAAACACGGGCTTCCGCCATTTTGATAAATGTTCAAGGAGAAACCTTATATAAATATGAAAGAAAACAAAGATCAAGGATTTTTAAATATTAACTCAACCCTCTATAAAACAAGGCTGAGCTCAAAATTTCTAAACAGGAAATCCTACAGACCTGCCGATCCTAAAATTATTCTGAGCTTTATCCCCGGAACAATTCTGGATATTCTTGTGAAAAAAGGGCAGATTGTAAAGATTGGCGATGACCTTATGATCCTCGATGCCATGAAAATGCAGAACAAACTGAAATGCGTGACTGACGGCATCATTAAAAAGATACTGGTGAATAAGGGAGACAGGGTCTCGAAAGGAACAGTTTTAATAGAGCTTGAGTAAGATCACAGCTCTCCTTCATAAATCACATATTTTCTGAGCTCTGCCGGGAATTGAAGGCTTTTCATAAAAGATACCGTAAACAGTCGATCCGCTGCCTGACATTGAACTGTAAACTGCCCCTGAGCCGTACAAAACTTGCTTTATAGTTCTGATTTCGGGGTGCATTATAAAAATTGTTTTCTCAAAATCATTGAATACCAATTCTTTCCATTTTGAAACCGGATATCTGATTGTTTCATTCAGCGATTTTTCCGGTTGAGCAGGTACGCAATTCGCGTAAGCCTCCCTGGTGCTTATCTGTATACCGGGATTTACCAGTACTAAATAGAAGCCATTCAGAAAAATGGTTACCGGTTTAAGGATTTCACCTCTTCCGGATGCAAATGATGGCTGGCAGTTGATAAAGAAAGGAGAGTCGCTTCCCAGGCTGGCTGCATATGCCTGCAATTCATGGGAGCTCAGCATGAGATTGAAAGTCTTGTTTAATGACTTGAGCATACAGGCCGCATCTGAGGATCCTCCTCCGAGTCCGGCACCGGCAGGGATTCTTTTATGCAGGTGAATTCTGAGAAATGGGATCGGGTATTTCTTCCTCAGAATTTCCACCGCCCTGAGAACAAGGTTGTCATCAGGATTCCCGGGCAAATCAATACCGGTCAATGTCAACGAATCCTTATCTGCTCCTTCCAGACCTGGCGACAAATTCAATAGCATCGCAAAGATTTACAGGATAAAAGACAGTCTCAATGTCGTGATATCCGTCCGGCCGCTTACCTGTAATATTCAGTCCCAGGTTAATTTTTGCTTTTGGAAAAACAACCATCTCAGGGTATTTGATACAAAAATACCATATGGTTTGGATTTTGATATCTGCAAAACATATAATTTGGTTTTTTCAACAAGTTTTAAACATAAAAATGTTTGTAAGAATAAACACGGTTCAGGATCAATCAGTAGGGTTATCTTTACCTTTGGTCAGCCCTGATGAATGATGCAATTCATCTTATAAATATCAATAAATCAGCATTATAATTGTTAATGGCAAAACAAAAACAAAGTTCCCGGCCAGTAATCAACACATTACCCGATTTCGGCAAAGTACCACCCCAGGCTATCGATATGGAAGAAGCTGTTCTTGGGGCAATAATGCTCGAAAAAGAGGCAGTCATCACAATACTCGATATCCTGAAACCGGCCAGTTTTTACAAAGAGGCTCATCAGAAGATATTCAAGGCAGTATCGGACCTTTCATCACGCGAATATCCTGTCGATCTATATACAGTTACTGAGGAACTTCGGGCTCATGAGGAGCTTGAAAGTGTCGGAGGACCGGTATACCTTACTCAGCTCACTTCAAAAGTCGTCTCTGCTGCCAATGTTGATTACCATGCACGAATTGTTGCCCAGAAGTATATACAGCGTGAGCTTATAAGAGTCTCGACGGAAATTCAGAACAGGTCTTTTGATGACTCGATTGATGTTACGGAGCTTCTCGACTTTTCAGAGAATGAACTTTTTCAGATTGCCGAAGGAAACATAAAGAGAGAGGTCTCGCCAATCAATATGGTTATAAAAGAGGCCATCAGGGAAATTGAAGAGGCCGGCAAGAGGGAAGATGCCCTCGTCGGTATACCCTCTGGTTTTACCAAGCTTGACCGGCTTACTTCAGGCTGGCAGAAGTCGGAACTTATCATTATAGCTGCCCGTCCCTCGATGGGAAAGACTGCATTCGCTCTTACCATGGCGCGGAATATGTCAATTGATCATGGAAAAAAGGTTGCTATTTTCTCATGTGAAATGTCGTCTATCCAGCTGGTTAACAGGCTGATCATTGCTGAAACGGATATCCCTGGCGAAAAAATAAAAAACGGCCGTCTTTCTGAGGAAGAATGGAAACAGCTTGATACAAGGATAAAGAGACTGGTACAGGCACCAGATATTTATTGACGATACTCCTGCGATTTCTATTTTTGAGTTAAGGGCAAAATGCCGCCGGCTGAAGGCCCAGCATAAACTTGATATTGTGATTGTTGACTATCTACAATTGATGTCAGGTCCGGAAAATGCAGGCAGCCGTGAGCAGGAAGTCAGTAACATTTCAAGATCGCTTAAAAGTATAGCCAAAGAGCTTAATGTCCCTATACTGGCACTTTCACAGCTTAACAGATCGGTAGAGATGAGAGGCGGAACCAAAAGGCCCCTGCTTTCCGATCTGAGGGAATCAGGGGCTATTGAACAGGATGCCGACATGGTTGTATTCATTCATCGCCAGGATAAATTCGGTATCCCAACTTTTGAAGACGGCAGTTCGACAAAGGGTATAGCTGAAATAATCCTCGCTAAAAACCGAAACGGACCCGTCGATGATGTCCGCCTGAGGTTCCGTGAGGAAAAGGCGCAATTCCTTGACATCGAAGATTTTGATCTTGAAAGCAACCTGGAGCTCGGAGAGGGGTCGCAGAGCATTACACTTGGTTCAAAAATGAATCGCGATAATCACAGGCGAAATGGGGGTGGATTTGACCAGGAATCGGATATCCTCAATGATCCTCCATTTGCATAAAAAAATAACATATTAAAGCTTGGTGTTACTCTTTAAATATAGCTTTCGTTCCCCCCTTCCCCCTAAAGGGGGTTGAATAACATATTGATACACAATGAGTCCCCTTTAGGGGAGGGGTTGAGGGCCAGCAACAACAAAATGTTTTATTTTTTGATTTATCCTTTAACTTCATGGTAAAATCAATTAAGCCTGAGAGTAAACCTTACTCCGAAGCTTTTGTATTTAAAATCATCAAATCCAACATAAATTCCCGCTTTTCCAAGCAGGAATATCTCACTAAGACCATAACCTAATCTCAAAATAGTTGCTGTGAAACCGTGATCCGAGATATGAAAGAGACAGATTTTCGCGTATCAGGGTTTTGCTTAAGCCAGGTAAGAGCTTAAGAAGAAGATATGGCGTGGTATATCTGAGATGAACCTCTCCAAAGAATTCCGGTGAGCTTAATGAATAGTAGGCAGGCAGCATAAAGGCATCTTCATACTCATCGAGCATTAAATATATGGGCTGTGAATTGTAATGGAAGAAATCGAAGAATGATACATTATTTTTACCTGCAAATCCGCCTGTCCTGAATTTCCAGCTGAATTCACTGAATGCTCCTGTTTCGAGTCTTTGCGATGCTTCGAACCTGAACATATCAAAATGCATATAATCATCTGATAACGTGGGAACATTTGTCGCCCCATGCTTCCATGTAAAGCTGAAGGTTGGCCAGTCTGATCCCTGGGGAACTTTGTTACCGTTATAGATCCTGTACTTCTGATATGGAGTAAATGTAACATTTGTTACAAATTCGAGATATTTCTGGTCATCCAGGGAATTCAAGGCATCTGAACCTGGCACAAGGTATTCGTTATCCGGAATATTGTCGGTGTATTCCCGTTCAGTATTAATCAGAGAGAATGAAGTGTTGTTCCCAAGCACTTTCCGGTTGTCCATCCCGGCGCTGAATTCCAGTTTCAAACCGTTAATGATTTCAGTTTCATATCCAATCGTCAAAAAACGGGTTTCATAAAGTTTCAGATAATTCTTTTCCAGCAACAGGGATGTTATGCTGTTGATAAGCGGATTTATCCCTCCTCCTGTGTTAAAATCTTTACTTATCATGCCGGTCCGTACATATAACTGCCATGGCTTCATTCCTCCTGTGGCATAGTTCGCATTAATCCTCCACATAATCCTCTCCCTGCTGAAAGCATAACGTAAGTCAGGATAAAATGACAGGCTCCTGTGATTCTCAAATCTTTTATTGATTCTGAAGTTTATTCCATAAACTAATCCGTCTACAGTATTGAAATTCAGATTTTTCAGATCTATGAGGCCCTCGTTGGTGAAACTGAATCCAGTCGTATCCGACCAGGTATGACCCATCAGAATATGTTTAAGTGTACTTTCTGACCAGCTTTTCTTTTCCGTTTTACCCGGTGCTATAGTATCTGTCCGGATTCCAACTATTTCAGCCTTCAGGCTGTCGCTTACCGCCAGGCTCCTCACATCAATATCCGACAGCGGGATCGGCCTTATTTCTGACCAGTAAATACTGTCCTTTTTCCCGGCGTCCTTCTCCACAATTTTAGTCGTATTATCTTTAATCTCAAGGCTTTTTTTTACGCTGTCGCTTTGACTGTTTTTGGATTCTTTATCCATGAGCCTTGCGAGTTTGACCATATCGCGGTTGGTCAGCTCATCTTTCTGAAGGATTTTGTTGATATCCTTTTTTGTTTTTGTCATTAGCTGTGTCCGGATCATACCTGTCTGCATAACCTGAAGCAATATCCCCTGGTTTCTGAAGCTTGTCGTTTGTTTTCACATCCAGATATTTCACCGAACTGACATAGCCTGCATCAGCCCTGAGACCAATTATTTGAAGATTGAAATCAAACTGGTGGCTTACCGGCATCCAGACCTCCTCGCTGACAGGAATATACAATTCCCTGACCCTGATCTTCCCTGCAAGGTTCTCATTTGTAAGGTCAACACTGTGAAGACACCACAGATCCTCGATTATATAAATTGTTCCTGAAAAAAGCTGCTGGCTTTTGCGTTTTGGTATTACCTCAATCTTATTGATAGTAAAATTTCCCTGGAATGAGGCTCCCAGGTATCTGAAATTATAATGGCTGAAAGCCTGGGGGGAAAGGGGTGAAATAGCCATATCAGCAATTACTGGCTGGTAGAAGCTTGCATTGATATATTCCATCGGAGAGACACTGTTTCCCTGCTCCGGAAAAGTGCTGTTAAAGGAAATGATCCTCTGAACATATTTGTCAGGTGCAGTAAACTCTATTTCGTTGAATGATTCCATCAGAAACGAATCACCCTCTTTAATGACACGGGAACCACTTTCAGGCTTTCCTCCTGCCGAAACTGAGACATTTTCATCTGAACTGCTCATTCGCATTGATTTCTGTAAAAGCCTGGGGATCTTGTTCATCAGAAGGTTACCCTTCAGATATACCTCTGCTTTATAATAATTTATATAATTCAGGTAGTAGGGAGCCAGCCCGATAGCCCTTCTCATTATAGCAATTGCAGGATCTTCACCTGATGGTGAAATTCTTACTTCAGGGATTTCATAGACCTGCTCAGGAAGTGTAATATCGCGGATAACAACGTCATCTGAAATAGTAATGGTTTCAATTAAAGGTTCATAGCCAAGGCTCTGAAATATGACCATATAGGTTCCTGGTGAGAGCCTGATTTCATAATCGCCTTTTGTATTGGAAGTTGTTCCCTGTTTTAATTCCTGAATATAAACTGTGGCATATTGAACAGGCACCCCTGATTTATCAAGGATCTTTCCCTTCATAACCTGTGCTTCTGTTTGCTTATAAGTTGCAGTCAGCAGGAAGATTATCCCGAACACAACCTTCAGACTCTTAAAAAAGAATTGTGTGGCTGATCTGGTCATGATTTTTTACCGGCAACAACTATGACTATTTCCCCCTTTGGGGCATGTGATTTATAATGGTCTGAAAGAAACATTAAAGAGCCCCTTATATTCTCCTCGAAGATTTTAGTCAGCTCCCTTGAGACACAGGCTTCACGTTCAGGACCAAAAAAAGGAATCATGTCGTCAAGTGTTTTAACAAGCCTGTACGGAGATTCATAAAATACCATGGTCCTTTGTTCTCCGGCTAAACCGGTGAGCCTTTTATTTCTTCCTTTTTTTGGAGGGAGGAAGCCCTCAAAACAAAATCTTTCACATGGGAGGCCTGAATTTACAAGTGCGGGAATCAGTGCAACCGGCCCCGGAAGAGTCTCGGTAACAATCCCTTTTTCAATGCAGCTCCTTACCAGCAGAAACCCGGGATCTGATATTCCCGGGGTTCCCGCATCGGAGATTAAAGCAACTGTTGTGCCGGAAAGGATCCTTGAACAGACTGCCTCTACTCTCTTATGTTCATTGAACATATGATGCGACTCGACCGGTGTCGTTATATTGTAATGATTCAGCAGTTTCCTTGCCTGCCTTGTATCTTCGGCGAGTATCAGTTCAACGCTTCCCAGGACTTCCACAGCCCTGTAAGTGATATCCCTCAGGTTTCCTATTGGCGTTGGAACCAGGAAAAGTCTACTCATTGGTAGGGAACTTACGTTTTATCAGATCGAGTAGCTGCTTCACAGCCATATTTGAAGTATTGTCTCCTGTATAACTCATTATTACTGCCATGGCATCGGGAAGATTTCCGACTGATTCCAGCTTACTGATCGCCTGATTGTACGACTCATGGTTCCCGTTGAATATCTCCCTTATAAAATGGAACTTATCATTGATCCCGATAGCTTTATCAAGACTTGAAAGCGGTTTTGACTTAAGGACTTCAAAAACATCATCGTCATGCTTCCGGGCCCTCAGTTCATTATAGCTTTCGGGTCTGTTTGTAAACTGATCGGCAATAATTGCTGATTCGGCATGCTTCTTTGTAATGGGTGCCGGTTCTTCCTTTTTCAGGGGAGGGGTCTCCGGTATGTGATGTTCTATAACTGCTTCAGGAGTATTCACTGGGGCAGGTGGAACATAATCCTGATTACCGGCAGGTTTTTCCTGGAGAATCTCTTCCTTAATAATGATTTTTTCCTCTTTGACAGAAGAAGGTTTAACCACCTGATTTTTCAGAAGAGCAATAACTTCTGAAGCACTTTTGCACTTTGATTTCGCCAGTTCAACCTGCAACTCAGGTACACCGGGATATCCCTTCAGGTCATCGATGATTTCCCTTGCTTCATTGAGGTCCTTAATAATTATATCAATCGCTGCATTTAAATCCATGCTTTCCCTTATATTAATAACAAACCATTTTTCTTACTTTGCAAAAGTAAATATTATTATATAAGTCTAACGGAATTAGGCTACATTTAGCATTTAGCGGGTATTAATAGTTGGTAATGGATTTTCTTGAAAATACAGGAAGGATCATCGCGAAACGGGGATCAATTGAGATCATAACAGGGTCCATGTTTTCGGGGAAGACCGAAGAGCTCATCAGAAGGTTAAGGAGGGCTCAGTTTGCAGGTCTTAAGGTTGAGATATTCAAACCAGCACTCGACAACCGTTATTCCGGAACCAGTGTTGTTTCACATGACCAGAAATCAATAATATCAACCCCGGTCGATAATGCATCTGCTATCCTGCTTTATGCCGGAGATGTAGATGTAGTAGGTATCGATGAAGCACAGTTTTTTGATAATTCAATAATTGAAGTCTGTAATAAACTGGCTGATAGTGGAGTGAGGGTTCTTGTGGCGGGGCTGGATATGGATTTTATGGGAAATCCTTTTGGCCCGATTCCCGCACTTCTTTCTATTGCAGAATATATTACCAAGGTTCATGCAATTTGCATGCGATGCGGCAGCCTTGCTCAGTATTCTTATCGCAAGTCGGAGGAATCCCAGGTGGTGGTTCTTGGAGAGAAAGATAAATATGAACCCCTTTGCAGAAGTTGTTTCAATAAAGCGTTAAAAAAAGATTAAGGTGAATTTTACTACTGCAGATATTGCAGGAATAACAAACGGCGCTCTTACCGGTCCGCCTGATATTTTCGTTTCAGAGCTTGTAACCGACAGCCGTCAGGTAAGCTTTGCTGAGCATGCTGCTTTTGTTGCCATCAGAGGAATTAACCACGACGGTCATAATTACATCGGCGCTCTTTACCGGAAAGGCGTAAAAGTATTCATTGTTGAAAAACTGCCAGAAGAGCTTACTATTTATGAGGATGCCGCTTTTATTTTAACAGACGATGCAATTAATGCTCTTCAGCTTCTGGCTGCTTCAAAAAGGGCAGCTTTTAAATCAACAGTTATTGCTGTTACCGGAAGCGCAGGAAAAACAATTGTCAAAGAGTGGCTTGCTGATATACTTGGCAGAAGTTATCCGGTTTTGAGAAGCCCGAAAAGTTATAATTCCCAGGTTGGTGTTCCGCTTTCAGTCTGGAAGCTTGAAGAAAAATATAAATTCGGAATTTTTGAAGCAGGGATCTCTTTACCCGGAGAAATGGAAAAACTCCGCCGGGTTATAAATCCTGATATAGGCATTATTACCAATATAGGTGATGCCCACAATGAAAATTTCCGCGACAATGAAGAAAAAGCACGGGAAAAATTAAAATTGTTTGTAAATACTTCAATGATAATATATTGCGGCGATCAGCAGCTGGTTGCCGATTTAATTCTTAAAGATTCCAATCTTAAAAGTAAAGAGCTGTTTGACTGGTCGTTTATAAACCCGGGGGCAAGAGTCTTTGTAAAAAAGAAATCATCGGATAAAAGCAGTACGATACTGCAGATCACTTTTAATAATTTCACATGCGATTTTGAGATCCCGTTCAGCGACCGTGCTTCAATAGAGAATGCAATTACTGTTGCCGCCACATGCCTGGCTCAGGGAATGGATTTAACCATTATCAGAGAAGGCCTTTCTCAGCTTGTTTCTGTTGCTATGAGAATGGAGATGAAGAACGGGATAAACAACTGCCAGCTTATTGAGGATTTTTATAACTCCGATCCGGGTTCTCTGGGAATGGCAATTGAATTCTTAAGGTCGCAAAGCAACAGGAAAACGACTCTCATCCTTTCAGATTTTGTTCAGATCGGACGCGATGAAAAGGAACTTTATGGTGAAGTTGCGGATCTTGTAAGGAGAACGGGAATAGACAAATTCATTGGAATAGGAGAGGTGCTGATGAGAAACAGTTCGTATTTTGACGATGATGCCTCCTTCTATTATTCGACTGATGATTTTATTCACAGCTTCAATAGTCAGGAATTCAGGAACGAGGTAATCCTGTTAAAGGGAGCAAGAGTATTTGAGCTTGAGAAGATCGGGAAACTGCTTGAACAGCAGGTTCATAATACAGTACTGGAAATAAACCTTGATGCCATTTCTCATAATCTCAATGAGTTCAGGAAGTATCTCAACCCTGAAACACGGATTATGGCAATGGTAAAAGCATTCGCTTATGGAGCAGGTTCGGCTGAGATAGCTGCATTGCTTGAGTATCACCGCGTTAGTTATCTGGGTGTTGCATATTCTGACGAGGGTGTTGACCTTAGGAAAGCGGGGGTAACAATGCCGGTAATGGTAATGAGCCCCGACCTCTCTTCCTCCGATGTCATAATTCAGAATAATCTTGAACCGGAAATTTACAGTTTTCCTTCACTTGAAAGGTTTGCCGAAACTGCTTCAAAACATGGACTATATAATTATCCCATTCACCTGAAGATTGATACCGGCATGCACCGCCTTGGATTTATGCCTGATGAGATTGATGAACTGATTTCAAGAATAAAAGGACTCTCCTGTTTAAAGGTGATATCTGTATTTTCCCATCTTGCGGCAAGTGAAGATCCGGCATTCGACAACTTTACATTACAGCAGGTCAGACTGTTCTCTTCAGTTGCAGGGAAAATAAGAGAGGCTTTGGGATATTCATTTCTCAGGCATATTCTTAACACATCGGGAATAGTGCGTTTCCCGCAGTACCAGTTCGAAATGGTCAGACCAGGAATCGGTATTTACGGAGTTGGTACCCTTGAAGGGATGCCCCTGCGTCCGGTGAGCCGCTTTAAAACAAGGATTTCTCAGGTAAAATCAATTCCGGCGGGAGAACCGGTGGGATACGGTTGCTCAGACGTATCCGATACTGAACGCACCATTGCCATCCTTCCTGTCGGGTATGCAGACGGACTTGACAGGAAAACTGGCAACAGGAAGGGAAATCTTTTTATTAAGGGGCTGAAAGTACCTCTTATAGGAAATATCTGCATGGATATTTGCATGGCTGATGTGACTGGCCTTAATGCACGGGAGGGAGATGATGCAGAAATATTCGGCGAGAATATTTCAATTAACGAGCTTGCAAGGCAATGCGATACCATTCCCTACGAAATCCTGACCTCGATCCCGGGACGGGTAAAAAGAGTATTCTACAGGGAATGATTTAATTTCACTGGCCTGATTCGCTTATTTTCTCAAGCCTGTCAGAATTCAGAATTATTATTTTCCTTCCCGCTGTATCCAGTATCTTTTCCGAAACCAGACCTGACAAAGTACGGATAGCATTTGAAGTGGTCATATTGGAAAGATGAGCAAGGTCCTCCCTTGAGATCACTACTCTCAGAGTCCTGCCATCTGCTTCTACCCCGTAAGTGTCGCGAAGCAGGAGAACGGATTCAGCAACCCTTCCTCTTACATGTTTCTGAGTCAGCGATACCAACCTGTTGTTTGAAAACAAAAGGTCATCTGACATGGCTTTCATAAATCTGACTGCCATTTCAGCATTCTGTTTGAGTATTTTGTTCAGAATATTCCTTTCAAAGACGACTACCGCTGATTCTTCAATGGCAACCGCAGAAAAAATGGAGTTGTTATCTGAAAATAGCGGCCTGTAGCTTATGAAATTCAAAGGCCGCAGCATTTTTATTATCTGCTCCCTGTTCCCTGCACCAATCCGGAAGACTTTTGCTTTGCCGGATGCCAGACAAACAGGGGCCCTCAGTTTACTGTCCGGGCCCTCAATAATTTCACCCTTACTGAAATTAATTACCTGGTGATGATGATCAAGTAACTCTTTTTCCTCCTGGCTTAATCCCCTGAGAATCGATGAAGCTCCTTCGATACAAAGTTCAATATATGGGTCCTTAAACTGCATATTATTGTATCAGATTAGTATTCTGCCACAATCGGCATTTTCCTTCCGTCACCGAATGCCTTTGAAGATATCCTCAATACAGGAGGTGCCTGATATCTTTTATATTCATTATAATTAATAAGCCGGAGCACTCTCTCAATTTCAGGTTTGTCAAATCCCTCAAGCTTTATTTCATCAGCCGGCTTTTGCATTTCGATATACTGGTAAAGGATTGAATCGAGTATATGGTATTGGGGAAGCGAATCGCTGTCAAGCTGATCGGGCCTTAATTCAGCAGAAGGCGGCTTAAGGATTATATTCCCGGGAATTATTTCATGATCCCTGTTTATGTAACGGGCCAGTTTATATACATCCGTCTTGTACACGTCACCAATTACCGACAAGCCTCCGGCCATATCGCCGTACAGTGTGCCATAGCCCACTGCAGCTTCGCTCTTGTTGGATGTGTTTAACAGGATATATCCGAATTTATTTGCAAATGCCATAAGCAGGATTGCCCTGCTCCTGGCCTGCATATTCTCCTCAGTGACATCACTTTTTATGCCTTTGAAATAAGGGAGGAGTATCTCTTCAAATGCGCTGAATGGTTTTTCAATACTTATAACTTCATGGTCAGCCCTGATATTCTCAGCCAGCGCAATAGAATCGGAAAGGGAGTGATCTGATGAATATCTTGAAGGCATCAGCAGGGCCAGTACATTCTGATGGCCCAGAGCCTTTGCTGCAAGACAGATGCAGACTGCCGAATCAATTCCGCCTGACAGCCCGATTATGCATTTTTTAAAACCTGTTTTTGCAAAATAATCGCGTATGCCTGTAACCAGTGCTTTATGAACAAGTGAAATTGGTTCATAAACCGGTTCCTTGTAAGTGGAGGCCCCGGTCATTATTTCCTCAAGGGAAAATGTTTCAACAGCCTCCTCAAAATACCCCAGCTGCCGGTATATTTTCCCTTCGCCGTTAATAACAAGTGACGCACCATCAAATATCAGCTCTGTATTAGCACCTGTCTGATTTGCAGTAATTACAGGGATCCTGTGTTTAAGTGCTTTTGATGTGAAAATGTTTTTTTTAGCCTCTACTTTTGAATATGAAAATGGTGAAGCCGAAATATTAATTATCAGATCGGGATTATACCTTGAGAGTGCATCCATTGGGGAAACTGTATACAACCTCGATTTTTCAAACTTGTTGTCAAATGGTTGTTCATCCCAGAGATCCTCACAGATCGTCAGCGCAATTTTTATCCCTTTGATTGTGAAAATGGAGAAATTCTTTTCAGGTTCAAAATAGCGGTACTCATCAAATATATCATAAGTAGGCAGAAGTGCTTTGTTAGTTTTAAAAATGATTTTACCCTCGGAAAGTACAAGTGCAGAGTTATAAAGTTTTTTGCCCTCCCGGTCCGCATTGAAAGTGGGAGAGCCCACTATTGTAGTAATACCTGTACTGATAGAGGCAATTTCATTGACTGTATCGTCGCACTTTTTAATAAAATCAACCCTGTCGAGCAGATCAAGAGGAGGATATCCGGGAATGCAAAGCTCTGAAAATATTACCAGGTCCGATCCGTCTGCTTTTGCCTGGCTTATTGCTTTGGAGATAAGATTCTTATTTCCTGCAAAGTCCCCGATTTTATAGTTTAACTGGGCGATAGAGATTTTCATAGTTTATTCGTCAGAAATTGATTATGGATACTATATCCGTAGCCGCGATCAAAACAGCCCAAAATTAGTAAATAATAAGAGATGTAACAGAACCGTTTATATTTGTTGTTTTTAGAATAAAAGTTTCTATTTTAGATTTTTTTAGCGACTCTTATGAAAATCAGATATCAGATCATAATATTCATTTTACTTGTCATGCCGGCTTTTGCCTCCTGTAAAAGGAATCCGTATAAAGTCAGAACCGGGTCGATCAGGGCTGATATTGAAATTAAAAGGCTTGAGCAGGACCTTTTCAGTTTAAATCCTGAAGAAATTGCCGGAAGGGTGCCTGAATTGAAAAATAAATATGGCAGTTTTCTTCAGCTTTTCAGCTATGTTATTAATACAGGCGATATTAGTGAGCCTTCGTTTGGAGATTTTCTGACACGATTTTGCACCGACAGGCAGAACAACGAGGTGTATCGTCTGACTATGGACATCTTTCCTGAGCTTGGCTCAGTCGGGAAGGGGATGGAGGATGCATTCCGGCATTATTTGTATTATTTCCCTGACAGGTTTGTCCCCGGGGTTTTTTCATGTATCACCGGATTTAATAGCAGTATTATAACAGGAGATTCAGTACTTGGAATAGGACTTGACAGGTATCTGGGATCTGATTGCGAATACTATCCCAGGCTTCAAATATACAGCTATATGTCGGCACGGATGACCCCTGAATATATTGTACCAGACTGCATTTATGCCTGGGGAGCATCGGAATGGGATTTCGCTTCCATGAACTACCCCGACGACAATGTGCTTGCAGAAATGATCCATGAAGGGAAACTTAAATACTTTGAAAAGTGCATGCTGCCGGACAACAATGATGAAATTATTTTTGGCTTTACTTATGACCAGATGAAATTCTGCAGGAATAATGAAAGCCAGATGTGGCAATATATGATTGAAAACGACCTGGTTTTTAAAACAGACCAATTTATTATCCGGAAACTTATTGGCGATGGTCCTTTTACAAGTTATTTTACCAATGAATCACCCGGGAGGGCAGCTGTATGGATTGGATTCAGAATAGTTGAATCCTATATGAACAGAAACAGGGGAACAAGCCTTGAATCACTAATGAATGATATAAATATTCAGCAGATTCTTGAAAAGGCTAAATATGATCCTCAATAAAAAAGGGGCTGATTAAGCCCCTTCATTTCGTTTAGCTGCAAGATTATTCAACCGGATGAATTGCCTCTACCGGGCAAACATCTGCGCAGGCACCGCAATCGGTGCATACGTCCGGGTCAATTTTATAGATATCACCTTCAGATATTGCCTCAACAGGACACTCATCTATACATGTTCCGCAAGCTGTGCAATCATCATTAATTTTGTAAGCCATTTCTATTATTTTTTGGTTAATTATTTTATCAATCGTACAAACATATTCTAAATTTTTCAATTGAAAAAGAATCTTTGTAATAATTGCAAAATTTCTTTATTTCAGGTGCTGAAATACAAATATAATGCCAGGTCCTGACGGGATGTAAGAACATTTTAATTTTTCGGTTATTAAAAGTCGAGGCTGAAGGAAAGATAAAATATCCTTGGCAGAATATAGCGGTTCTCAATTCCCCAGGCCCAGTCAGCCCTTATAAAGTAGCCAAGAAGCTGGGCGCGAAGTCCTGCTCCGACTCCTGCCACAATCGGTTCTCTGTTCGAGTCGAGGGTGACAGTGACAGGTCCGTTTTTATAAACTTCTGTATCATAGGCATTATCGCCCGACCAGGGACTTTGACCTGTCCACGCGGTTCCAATATCGCCAAAACCTACCACCTGAAGACTGTTGAGGAAGTTGGATTTTAAAGGATGACCGGCAATGTACCTGACAAAAGGCCACCTTATTTCTGTGTTTATCAATGCAAAGCTGTTCCCGTTCCTGATATTTTGTGTAAACCCTCTCATATTCGTTGCAAGAGCCTGGAATCCATAGTTTTGTGTCGGGTCGACCGGTATCGAGTAGTTGAACATCGGGTAATTGTTAAAAATATATCCCATCCAGTTATCGACAGCACCCAGATAATAAACCAGTTTTGTGGGACCGAAGGATGTACTGGTTGCAAAGCGTGTGGCCCATATAAGTTCCCGGTGTATCTTGACGTACTTTCTGAAGTCACCTCCAAGAACAAACATATCTGATTGTTTCCCCGGAAACTGCCTGTAGTATTCTCCGAATATTTTAAAACGGGTACCATAATATATGTTGATACTGCGCTTACGGGTATTGTCATAAATAATTTCGCCCTTAAGACCTGGCCAGTGTTTTGCGATTGCCGGGGCAACCAATGTTGACTGGTCAACCATACCAAGAGGTACGCTCCGGTCATATCTGTATGAGACTGTTCCTTTGACTGCAAGTATTGGCGTTATGGGTTTTGCAAACGAAAGATATATATTATGGGTATGGGTCTTATACAAAAAATCATTGTCGGTGCTGAAATAAGCCTGCCTGTGAAAAATAAACTGTTTGTCGAACTTACCTTTCAGGCTCTCGAAACTTAAAAGGTACTCATTACTGTCAAAGTCTCCTGCAAACCTGAATCCTGCAGTTATCCTGTAATCTTCAAAGAGATCAACTATCCCGAACCTTGTCAGTAAGTTTATTCCGGGGTTATAATATCCTGAACCTCCGTTAAATACCTGGTAGGAATTATTCAGGAAGGTAAAATCTATCTGGTTGACTATATAATTATTATAAAAAGATGTTTCGTAGATCCTTATCAGCGGTATTTCTATATGGCCGGTATCCAAATCGATATCCATATAATTCTTACGCCAAAGCTGCTCATAATAGTTCTGCTTCTCCTTTTCGAAAATATAATGATTGATATTGATAGGCTCATTTTCCTTTATATAATATTCGTAAAGTGGCTTTGTAAGGGTGTCTCTTCTTTTCTTATCTTCTGCTACAAGCCATTGCCTGATCTGCTCAACACTATCCTCCTTGTGATAAAACTTGTCCTGCTCCTTTCTGAAATTTGTTTTGATAATCTCATTTGAGGGAACACTTCCTGCACCTGCTGATGCACCTTTTCTGACGCTGAATTTTCCATCCTTGAACAGAACCTCACCAAAAAGGTCTGATCCGTTCAGGAGTGACTGGCTGAGGATATTTCTGTCGTAATTTGTTACCGGCTTTGATTTAATGAAATAGCGGTAGTGCAAAGTAGTATCTATAAAACTGATTGCACTGTCAAATACCGCGCTATACCTGTTAAGGACACCATTGTTGTCCCCTACATATGAAATGGTGTTGCCAGGTGTTTCAGCCGCCTGGTATCTGCTCGAATAATCTTCTTCCGACAACCTTATGAGAACATTGTTTTTCTTTTCGGTATTATAAGTGAAAAGGTCAAATCTTGAAGAAAATTTTTCAAACGGATCACCGGTATTTGTCAGAGTATCAGATAATCTGTTTGAAGAAAATAATATTTCCCCGGGCTGGTTATTCAGGAATGAGGGATGAAGATCGTCTGGAACATCACGGGTAATCTGTTCATTCATTCCTGAGGCAACAGTATGGATATAGATATCGGTTATCCCGTCCTTTACGGCTGAAAGAACTATTCTTGATCCTTCGGGAGAATATGAAAAATCGAGCACTTTGTCAAAGTAGAGAAAATTCCGTTCTTCCGTTTTCTTCTCATCAGTCCTGTAGAAATAAATTACCATACCCTCCTTTTCTTCATTCAGATAGGTTAAAATCCTTCCGCTGGGGTGCCATGCAATTACAGGATATGTTTCATCAACAATATGCTCGTACTTTGGTTCAGCCCTGAAAATGATCTTTGTTTTGTCGGTCGACTGATCATAAAGCCAGATCCTTTTTCTTCCCCAGTCATTCGTTACGTAGGCAATATATCTTTTGTCGGGACTGACTTTAACCTGCTGAAAGATTTGCTCTTTACGGGATTTCTTCAGAATTTCTTCATTGTCAGCCGGAAGATCACGATCAGTGGAATACTCTTCTTCATAAAACTCCTTCCATTCCGTAAGAAGGTCCTGCAATTTGATTCCCAGCACATACTGGAACCCGTCATCAACATTCTTATATACTTTTGTCAGATATATAATATTGGAAATAATTGCATCGCCATATGTCTTCCCTATAAATCTCCAGAATGACTGGCCTGCATAAACAGCATCATCAGATTCCAGGTGATTGATATTTTTGTATTTCCCTGATTTTATGCCATCTTTTACCCTGTTTTCAACTTCGTAATCCCATCCGAATGCGACATAGTTTATCAGACCTTTTAAATACCAGTCAGGCATGTGAATTATCGCTGAACTCGTTATGCGGTCCTTGAAATCTGCATTATAAAGCATTTCCTTTATAATAGCCTCAGTTATCGAAGCCGAGATCTGTTTCTGGTATGCTAAATGATCCCCTTCATAAAAGAGCATCACCTTGTTCTTTATTATCCTGCTGAATCCACCTGTGTTATATGTCTCTTCATCATATGTTACCAGGCCGATATTTGATTGTCTGTATTCATTGTTCTTGTTATAGATGATAAATATCATCCTTTTGTCGAGGTTGTAATCAAAGAAATCCTCTATTTCATCAATTCTTTTTAGGGCATAATCTGCAGTAAACTGTGAAATATCGCGTCCGAATTCATTAAAGTAACAATCAAAATCTTCAAATCTGTAATATGACCAGTAATAGTCGTAATACTGCACCCTGTTCTTTCCGAATGTCATCTGATGGCCATTATAGAACTGACCCTCAGCATTCAGGAATATTGTTGCTGTGGCTATGGTGAATAAAAGTCTGTAAGTATACTTCATCATCGAGATGGTTCCTTAACGGAATGGTTTTCTAACCTCAAATTTTGTTCCAAATACTATAATGAATCAGCAAAACTAAGATATTCTTTAATAATAATTATTGCCGTACCAAACTTTATTATTTTTGCATAAGAATCAGGCAGGTTAGTTCTGGTCTGATATTTGTTTTGCAGAATAAGTCAAAATATCAAATAATCTTTTTATTTGGACGTTTTAATTTGTATAAAAAAAATGAGGCACAAAATTCAGTAAGTACAAAAAAATATTTTATCAAAATGAAAAGATACCTTTTAATTCTGGCAATTGCTATTAATGGCCTTTCAATATCGGCTCAGCCGGTAATGAAAGTTTCAACCGGAGAACACGATTTTGGAAAATTCAAAGAAGAGGCAGGTAAGCAAAAATTTGATTTTCTTGTAACAAACAATGGAAATCAACCTCTTGTAATCCAAAATATTGTAGCCTCATGCGGGTGTACCCAACCAGAATGGACAAAAAGCCCGATTGCTCCTAAAGGGACCGGTAAAATAACAGCAATTTATGACCCGGCAAACAGACCCGGTGCATTTAACAAGACACTTTCAGTATACACAAATGCAAAGCCTGAAGTTGTTGTACTGGTTATAAAAGGGGAAGTGATCGCGCATGAAAAAACAGTTGAAGAAATATTTATTTTCCCGGTAGGCCCGGTTCGTTTCGAAAGCAATCATCTTGCATTCACCAATGTTAAAAAGAATGAAAAGAAGATCAGGACAATGCAGGTAATAAACACTTCTGCTCAACCGGCAAAAATTGAATTTGACAATGTGCCTCCCCATCTTGCGATGAAGGCTAATCCAATGACCTTAAAACCGGGTCAGAAAGGACTAATTGAAGGTACATACGATGCCACTAAAAATCAGGCATGGGGTTATACTACCGATATGGTAAAGTTAAAAATAAACGGCACAGTCGATCAGAATGTCTATTATGCAGTAAGTGCCAACCTTGTTGAGGATTTCTCAGGCCTCTCTAAAGATGATGTTACAAACGCACCGGTATTTAATGTTGCCTCAACAACTTTTGAACTTGGAACAGTTCCTGGTGCAACAGCTAAAGAGGTTGAGTTTAAATTTACCAACGAAGGGAAAAGAGATCTCATAATCAGGTATATAAAGGCCTCCTGCGGATGCACCGCAGTACAGCAGGGAATTCAGGGACAGGGAATCAAACCCGGGGAGTCCGGTTCGATCAAAGCAGTGTTTAATACAGGTGGGTATAAAGGAAAAGTGACAAAAGCAATTTATGTCTATACAAACGATCCAAAGAATTCTGAAGTTGTGCTGATGGTGAACGCTGATGTCGACCAGGAAATTGCCAAAAACTAAAATTAAGTAAGGATTTAAAAAACATTCAGTAAGGGTGTCAGATAATATTCTGGCACCCTTTTGTTATTTTTGCAGGAGGATAAAACAATAATGGAAGAAAAAGAAGGTAACAAAATCCCGCTGAAAATTCAGAAGGGGATCACTCATCCACCCAATATAAATCCGGTCGTAATGACCGGATCCATCAGAAAGAAGCGAAAAAAATACTCTGTAGATGAATTTGTAAAAGGTATTTTATCGGGAAACAGGACCATTCTCAGCCAGTCAATAACAATGATTGAGAGTTCCCTGTCTGAGCATTATGACACAGCCCAGGAAATAATAGAAAGATGCCTTCCATACAGTTCCGGCTCAGTAAGAATAGCTATTACTGGTGCTCCGGGAGCAGGTAAGAGTACATTTATTGAATCATTCGGACTGAATCTTGCCGATTCAGGGAAAAAAATTGCAGTGCTTGCCATCGATCCGAGCAGCACAAATACAAGAGGAAGCATCCTTGGAGACAAGACAAGGATGGAAAGACTGGGTGTTCATCAGAATGCCTTCATAAGGCCCTCCCCGTCAGATGGAACACTTGGTGGAGTTGCCAGGAAGACAAGGGAATCGATAATACTTTGTGAAGCGGCAGGTTTTGATACCATACTGGTTGAGACTGTCGGAGTGGGTCAGTCAGAAATTGCAGCCCGCTCGATGGTCGATTTTTTCCTGCTCCTTATGCTGGCAGGCTCCGGCGATGAGATTCAGGGCATAAAGAGAGGGATAATTGAAATGGCCGACACAATAGTCATTACAAAAGCTGACGGGCAAAATAAGATAGCAGCTGAAAATGCCAGGATTACGTTCCAGAATGCTCTTAATCTTTTCCCGGCCACTCATTCAGGATGGAAACCACTGGTGCTAACCTGTTCGGCTTATGAGGGTAAGGGTATCAGTGAAATCTGGAAGGTTATCGGGAATTATATTAATTACACCGGAACGACAGGTTATTTTGAGGAACTGAGGAAGCAACAGGCAGTAATAAGAATGCATGATACCATTACAGATTATCTGAGAAGCTCCTTCTATAACCATGATAAAGTAAAAGCACTGCTTCCGGTTCTTGAAAAAGAACTATACAGCGGTACGGTTACTTCCTACAAAGCCGCTCTGAATCTGCTCAATAAATATTTCAATGAATAAGCGGAATTAACAATAATTCATATCTTTGCGCGAATTCACCAGTATTATTAAGCAATTTATAAATCGATGAAAATGAAAAACCTGTTCTATTGTGTTGTTATTGCAATCCTGGTTGCCGCTTGCTCCAGTGATCCTCATTATGTTATAAACGGTAAGATTGACGGAGCCGACAGTGTGACATTTCTTCTTCAGAAAAGAGCTGACGGGAAGATTGTTAATATTGATTCAGCGGTTGCCTTAAAAGGTTCTTTTAAAATGAAGGGTGGGTCAGTAAAATACCCTGAAATGGTACTTCTTGTTGCCAAAGATACACGGATGAGAACATCATTTTATCTTGAGAACTCTGAAATTACCATTACCGGTAAACTTGATTCACTTTATAATGCAACTATTACCGGTTCGAGGACCCAGGATGAATACACCGGATTTGTTAATTCAACTAAGCAGCTTGAAGAAAAATATTCACAGATGTATGAGGCATACCAGATGGCTGAACAGAGCGGAGATACAGCAAGAGTTTCGCAGCTTGAAAAGGATGCGGCTGTTATTGAGGCAGAGATGAAAACTTTGCAGAAGGATTTTGTAAAAAACAATCCATCATCTTTTGCTGCTCCTTCAATTCTGGCGGGACTGAGCTATGAAATGGACGGATCTGAAATTGAAACCTATATCAATGCAATGGATACGGCAGTTGCCAATACTGAAACCGCTAAAAGCCTGATGGAAAGAGCTGTAAAGATGAAAGCTGTTGCAGTCGGTCAGAAAGCCCCTGATTTTACATTGAATGATCCGGAAGGGAATCCGGTTTCGCTCTATTCGAAGGTCGGGTCAAAATTACTCCTTGTAGATTTCTGGGCTGCATGGTGCGGTCCCTGCCGCAGGGAGAATCCCAATGTCGTTAAAGTCTACAAGGAATTTAACAAAAAAGGATTCGATGTATTCGGCGTCTCGCTCGATCAGAAAAAAGACGACTGGGTAAGGGCAATATCTGATGATAAACTTACATGGACCCATGTCTCAGATCTCCAGTACTGGAATAGCGCAGCTGCAAAAACCTATGCAGTCAATGCTATTCCCGCCAACTTCCTTCTTGACGAAAATGGTATCATAATCGGAAGGAATCTGAGGGAAGAAGCGTTATATAATAAAGTAAAAGAAGTTCTGGGGGAATAGACCTCTATTGACATCATATCACGTACTCACCCCCTTGCCCCCTCTCTGATTCGCAAAGAGGGGGTATTGTATTTATATACAGGATATTACACCCCCTCTCTAAGAATTAGAGAGGGGGCAAGGGGGTGAGTTCATGAGGTCCGCAAGGGTTGCATGCAACCCTCCTGCTATTTATTCCCCTTCCCTGAATTCCTCTCCGGGTTTAACTTCTTCCAGTATAAACCCGGTTCCCCTTACTGTTCTTATATCGATGCTCTTATCATCTGAAATAAATTTCCTCAGCCTCGATATAAATACATCCATGCTCCTTCCAAGAAAATAATCATCTTCTCCCCATATCTCGGTAAGAATATCTTCTCTGGCAAGGATCTTATTCTTGTTGATAATAAAATATCTCAGCAGCTGCGCTTCTTTAAGGGTAAGCTTCTCTTTTGTATTGACGCAAATCAGCTCCAGGCTGTTGAACTTCAGCAAAGTGTTTGATATTTTGTATTCGTCATTGGATGATGAATATGCCCTTTTCAGGATATTGCTGATACGGAGAATAAGAACCTCCGGATCGAATGGCTTTGTAATATAGTCATCTGCTCCGATCTTTAATCCTCTTACGATGTCTTCTTTAAGGCTTTTAGCGGTCAGGAAAATAATAGGCATTTCAGGTCTTGCCTCCTTTATTTTTTCACCAAGAGTGAACCCATCCATTTCAGGCATCATTACATCAAGCACGCATAAATCGGGTTTCTCCTGGTTAAATAGTTCCCAGGCTTCCTTCCCGTCGCGTGCAAGCTTTACATCGAATCCGCTTATTGAAATATATTGCGACAGGATATTCCCGAAATCCCTGTCATCTTCAGCCAATAGAACTTTCATAATCTGTCAGATTAGATTAATAGGGTATTGTTACCGTAAAGATACTACCTTTTCCCGGTTTACTGCTAACCGTCACGTCTCCTCCATGTGCTTCAGCGATTTTTTTTACATAATAAAGGCCAAGGCCAAGGCCCTTGTATTTATGTATATTGCCGGTAGATGCCCTGTAAAACTTGTCGAAAACATGTTTCTGGTCATTTTTGCTAATTCCAATACCGTTGTCACCAACTTTCATACTGACAGAATTGTTTTCAGTTAAACCTTCAATCTCGATAACCGGATCCTTGTCGGAATACTTGACTGCATTCGAAAGAAGATTGTTTATAAGAGTCGTAAAGTAAACAGTATCGAGTTCAACTTCTAGGTCCTTAAAATTATAAGTCTGAGTTATTGAAGCGCCGTTACCGCCCCCCGATTTAAAGCTTTCAACTATTTCATTCATAAAACTATCAATTCTGACTTTCTTCTTGTCAAGCTGAAACTGTGTTCTTTCCCACATGCTTATTTCGAGGATCATGTTTATCAGCTGGTTTAGATGAACACTTTGCTTCCCTATCAGTTTTGCCGTTTCGAGGATCTTTGTATCGTTTGACCTGATAAACGGGAGTTCAAGAGTCTTGCCTGCAACTGTAATTGTTGAAAGAGGCGTTTTCAGCTCATGGGTCATATTGTTTATGAAGTCAGTCTTCAGGTTTGACATCCGTTTTTCCTCCATCAGGTTTTTGTAAGTGATCAGGAAAAGTGTAACAACCAGAAGAATGCTGATGATACTTAATGAGAGGGAGGCGGCAGTTTCTCTGAGAACTATTTTCTGTTTATCCGAAAAATCTATATAGTACACAAAATCAAGCCTGTAGAAGTTGTCCTCTGCTCCGTAGATTTTTACCAGAATTTCAGAACTTCGTCTTAATTGCCCCGTACGTAATCGGGGAGGTCCGGATCCCATTTGCCTGTCAGTCTGTAGAGTATCAGTTCTCTGAGGTTGCTGACGATTGGCAAACTCCTCGTTAAGATAAACCGGAATTTTCTGGTCAAAATTAATAAGTTCGAACCGGTTGATTATGATCTTGCTCTTAAAATCCTTATCGAAACCGCGTCGTTCAAACCATCTCGACAGAAATTTTGAGAGATCCTCCTGGGTATTTAGTACATAAGTCACATATTCAAGGATATCCTGCTTTTTATCGGCAGTAAGCGAATCCTCTTTCAATTCGGCTAAATTCTTCAGAAGCAGCTCAGATTTCACATTGAGCAGAATACGTACTGTATCGAAACCATCGGTTGACCACTGTCTGTCCATTACAGCAAGCGCATCCTGTGATAATAACTTGTACCGGAGGTTAAACATTTCATCTTTCTGTTTCCAGACACCTCTTATTATAATAACCTGAGCAGTTATCAGGATTATTATCGAAAAGACACCAAGAAGAAAGATCGTATTTCTTTTTTTCATATTTTTCCTTTTGCCTTCTCAAAAATATCGAAATTATCAATATGTCAGCTTCCTGACTCAAACATTAACCCTACGTTAACCCTGCATTAACACTAATACAGAAAAGCAGGCACTATCTTTGACATAAGATTATTTAAAACAGGGTAGCCATGAAAAATATCAGATTTATTTTAACAGTGATTTTCCTTATTTCATTTAGTGCTCTCTCCCAGCAGACAGTTGCTCAGGAGAAGAGTAAGAAGGAAAAAGAGAAGGAACTAATGTTGCAGGAGGAGATCGACGCACAGAAGAAAGCTATTGCTGAACAGAAGAAAGCTCAGGAAGAGGTTCAAAAAGCATTGTATGAAAGTCAAAAAGAGGTCGATGAAGCAATGAAGGAGGCCCAAAAAGAGATTGAATCAGTCTCAAAGTACAAGGATATGGTTAGGGTCTACAGAGGTACGGGTGGCAAACCTTATTACAATATAGAAACAATTGATGGTGAGCCTTTTGTGTTCGGTCCAGGCATGGATGGATTTAACTGGGTCGGACACAGTGGCGTTAATGAAAAAACCACATGGGATTTTTCCAAATCGGTGAAAGAGAACTCTTTCTCGCGCGATTATACATTTGATGTCGAGGAAACTGTGAAAACCGTTGTAATGTCAGTGAATGGTGACTGTAAGGCAGGAGAGATCCGGATAAAGATCATAATGCCCGGAGGGAAAGTATATTCAGATATAATAATTGACGAGTCAGGAAATCTTAACTGGAGGAAATCATTTGCGATATCTGACGAGGAAAACAAGGATAAGACAGGTGCCTGGAAGTTCCAGATAAATGCTACAAAAGCAACAGGATATTTTAAAATTTCACTTCAGACTTTCTAGTTTATTTCATTCCATGACATGAAGAGGCCGGACAAGGGGGTCCAGCCTCTTCCTTTTTTATTCAGATTCTCCCGAGGCTCTACCACCTTTTACACTTTCGACTCTTACCGTGAATTTACTCCCGTCCTTTACAATCCACTTTAAATCGATGTGCTGATAGCCTTCAATATTAGGGACCTCAATTCTCCCTGGATTTTTTTTCTGTTCTATGCTTATACTCCTGTCCTTGTCGGTGACGATCATTCCGGCCACCACTTTTCCTCCATCAATGTAAACATAGTCGGGAGGATCAATCTTGTACCTGAGGTTAGTACCTGAATGTGTCGGGATCATTTGCCTGTTTATTACTGTCGCTGTTACTTCTTTAAGTCCTCTTCCAAGTGTTTTGACTTTTACATCCGTAACTTCCAGTTTTGGTGATGCCCAGGCGTTATAAATGCAGAAGGCAGCATTCCTGTGAGCATCGCTTTCGAGAAGGAATCCGGGGTGTGTCCGGCCGAAATTCTTGTTGAAACCGCCTATTTCTATTTTCCCGTAAACCGGATGATCAACCTCCCGCCAGGGGATAAAGGCATCCTCAAAGAGAAGGAGCCTGTCAAACTCATATGTATCGCTGTTTGCTGTGTCGTTGAACATCATATATTCATTCCAGAGTTCATTTGAAAATATATAGCTTCCCATAGCTCCGTACCACCAGTCGAGTTCACCACCATATACTGTATACATGTCCTTCCAGAGAGTAATGAATTTATAACCGGGGATAATCGTTTCTCCTTTTCTGCCGATCGCATTGATCACTGTATCATCAGAACGGCTGTAGACCTCTGCACCGCCTCCCTGAATGGATGGGCCTCTGAGGATAAGGCCTCCCGAGTTATGGAACGACTGCGAACCCGTAATGTTCCTGTGCTTAAATCCGAAATCCCTTACGGCCTGATTTTCAGGGAAAGAGAACGGATATTTCCCTGCACCCTGCTGAACATAAGAGGGCTCCCAGTTAAAACCATAATCGCGGTTAGGATCATAGCCGCCGATACCATCTTCATTTACAAGACCGTCGCCATCATTATCAATGCCCTCCTGCCCGAGTATCTCCCATTCTCCTTTCTCACCCGGATTGACCCTGATCATCCTTCGCGGATCATTCGGGTCGGAATTATATGTTCCGTACTGGCTTTTCCTGCGCATGAGGCTTATTATACCATCATTATTCAGATCATCATATTTATCCTCATCAAATAACCCGTCGCGGTCATTATCCATAGGTACAAGCCCTGACCTGGGAGAGCTGGCCGTATTTGGTTCATCCATGAAGTACTGGCGTGCGTCCGGATTAATCGTGGGAAGAATATAAAAGGTCTTATCCCTGAGCAGTTCTTTTATAAACTTGTTGTCGTTATACATTTCGCAAAGATACCAGGCTGTATAAAGAGCCATCTCAGTACCCTGGATCTCGTTAGAATGAATATTACCATCAATATAGAAACCTGGCTTATGATCAGGATTACCCGATTTCTTATCAGTTATAGTCAGGGCAATTATAACCCTTCCCTGGTAAGACTTTCCTGCTGATTCCATGGTTACGAGGTCAGGGTATTCTTTAGCCAGCTTTTTGCACAAATCGGTAATTCCGCTGTATGTGTAATATTTGTTCCATGAAGCCTGAACCTTTGGTTCTGCCGGGGATCCTGATGCCTTGAAAAACAACTCGGCATTCTGTGATTGCAAGGGAAGTGAGAGAGAGATGAAGAACAATAAAATCAGGGAATTGCAGATAATTTTCATTAGGATATCATTTTGATATTATTAATTGTTATTTTAATTCAACGGATGTTGTTATCATACCGACATTTGCCGCACCTGCTGAAATAGCTGCAGAGCCTTTGCCTGAAATGAGCCAGCTGAATTCAGCTGATTCGTCTCCCTGGAGTCTCTCTATTCTCTGCACTTTGAGTCCGCTTATAATAGTCTGTCCTTTTGAAGGCTCGATGGCCAGCCTCATTACCCGTGTCCAGATATTAGGTTCTCCGATCTCTGTGTTTGTGGCAAACACACCTTTATTGTGAACTTTAAGAGATAATCTGAAAATGTTCTCACCGGCATTTTCAACGCTGACATCAAGAAATTCAAGTTCCGGATGCATGGCTGCAATAGTTGAAATAAACCTGTAATGAGACGATATAAGTTCGTTTATTGTATCAGGTGGCGGATTTAATACAGCAAATGGCCTTATTCCCCCGACTTCTGCTTCCTTCCCCGGAAAGTCAGGATGAATTACGTTGGTCCATGGAATGAAAATATCACTCAGTCTGTTTTTTTCTGCAAACTTTAAGAATTCAGCCTCTTGATTTTTGCCCTTCTCGAGCGGGAACCACCAGCCCGGAGTACTGAAACTATATCTCCCATAATGGAAATATGCCCATTCCATGAAATTTCCGGGTTCGGATATAGCTGGGGGAGAACCTTTTAAGCCTGTGATCGCATGATATTTATCGGATACAAGCTTATTTACGGTTTCGTCAGTTTTCATAATTGAAGTGATCCGGCCTCTTTCCCTTCTCATCATGCCCTGTTCAGGGGGCTGATTCTGGGAAGATGCCTGTGCTCCGGCCGGCCGGTCGGCTGCCTTCATTGGCTGACCAAGGTTATCCTGGGGTCCGAAAGTGAAAACCATAAAGATATTGAACCTGTCGTAAAGGAAGTCAGCGACAGCTCTTGTTTCAGGTTCCGAAATGGGGTATAATCCGGCATTGATTCCGAACTCTTCATAATTATAAGTGAAATTCCTGTTAAAGCTGACACCTCCGGCACCATCCTCATTGTAGTTTCCATCCTTGTCATTATCTGTTCCTTCACTGTAAACAAGATAGTTACCTGTCTGACCTTTGCTTAAATCGGCTTTTACCATTACCCTCCCGTCCTCATCACTCCTGATATAGTTACCCGCAGGGTCCTTAATACGAATAAGGGTTATGTAACCATCCTTGTTCATGTCTTCGCAAGGATCCTCATCAAAAACAAAATCCTTATCGTCATCAGTCACCCTTGAATTAATACTCCTTTCATATTTTATCTCTGAGAAGAATTGAGCAGACGCATCCGGATTTAAATCAGGAAGGACATAGAAAGTGATTTTGCCAAGGAGTTCTCTGATACTATCTTCTTTGGATCTTTTCAGGATTTCTTCAGCGAACCCCAGTGCCAGCTCCCTGCTAATGAGATATCTCCCATCAACACCCCCCGCTACAACAACCCCGGGCCTGCTGTTTTTGTCTCCTGTGCCGATTGTAATCAGCCGGATATCCTTCCCCCCCATGGTTTTTATAAGCGAAGTTACTGCACATAATTCAGGATACTTTACTGCCAGTGATTCGATCTTCCGCGACATTTGATCATGATTCTGATATTGACCCCGGATTGTTGTTAACTGAAGCATTAACATAAAAATAAATGCCAGGGAAAGAATTCCGGAACGTGTTTTCATTGTAAACCTTTGTTATTGATAACAGACAGAATTTGCTTTTGCGATCTTCAAAAATAGTTATATTAATTTATTTCTGATACATAAACCTTTTCTTATGTTATATGTTATTTTTGTATCCTGACTGAAATTTTGCCTGATGAAAAGAATCATAAGCTTACTTATTTTTTTATTGATTTTATCGTGCGGAAGGAGGAATGAGGCTGGAAGTAAAATAATTACAGTCAGCATTGCTCCGTTTAAATACTTTATCGAGGCCATTTCAGGTGATAATTTTACAGTTAATGTAATGGTTCCCGCCGGTTCCAATCCTCATATTTATGAACCTTACCCGGAGCAGTTAAGCAAGTTACGGAAATCAATAGCCTATATAAGCAACGGGTACCTGGGGTTTGAGGTTACCTGGCTCGACCGCTTTTATGAGATGAACAGGAGTATGAAGAAACTCGATCTGGGTAATGTGATTGATCCTATTGTACCTGAACATCATGATGAAGGTCATCATTTTGAAACCGCCGATCCGCATTACTGGGTTTCTCCATTGTGTGCCATGAAAATGGCTTCTTCCGTTAAAGATTTTCTGACAGGGCTGGATCCTGAAAACAGGGGAGA
The DNA here is from genome assembly GCA_963702415.1 of uncultured Bacteroidales bacterium. GTDB lineage: Bacteria > Bacteroidota > Bacteroidia > Bacteroidales > VadinHA17 > LD21. Next base: position 166,259 of record CAVPCP010000014.1, read on the forward strand.
ATATGAAGAAAACTACAGGGTTCTTATGGAAAGGATAATGGAGACTGATTCGAGGGCAAAGGAACTCTCATCTTCAGGAGGTAAAAAAGCTTTTATGATTTATCATCCAAATCTTGCTTATCTGGCACGAGATTACGGTCTGGAGGAGATTGCTGTTGAGTTTGAAGGCAAGGAACCTGATCCTTCAAGGTTAATCGGACTAATTGAAAGGGGTAATAAGGATAATTTAAATGTGGTTCTTGTTCAGAGGGAGTATGATACAAAAAACGCCAGGGTGGTTGCGGATGAGATCGGCGCAAGGGTGATTATAATAGATCCACTGTCGGAAGACTGGTACTCATCGACTAATGAGATTATAAGTATTTTGAAAGATAGTTTTGAAGGAGTTCTTAAATAAGCTGATATGTCAGTCTGTCTGCTTGAAATGAAGTCGGTGTCGGTTGCTTATGATAGCAATACAGTACTTCATGATGTTGACCTGAAAGTATATGATAATGACTTTATTGGAGTTATTGGTCCGAACGGAGGAGGGAAAACGACACTGCTTAAAGTCATTCTTGGACTTGTCAAACCTGTAAAGGGAATGCTGGTTTTCAACCAGGAACTCAACAACAATATTAATATAGGGTATCTGCCGCAGATGTCAACAAGCGACAACAGCTTTCCGGTTACCGTGAAAGATGTAATACTTTCCGGATTGATGATGCGGAAAGGGCTGATTACAAGGATGACAATGAATGACAGGAATAAAGCAAGCCAGGTTATCAACGAGCTTGGTCTTACGGAATTATCAGGATCCTCATTAAATGAGCTGTCCGGAGGCCAGATCCAGAGAGTTTTGCTCGGCAGGTCAATCATTGGCGATCCCAGACTTTTACTGCTTGACGAACCTGGAAATTTTGTTGATGCCAACTTCGAGGCGGATTTTTATGATAAATTACGTGTCCTGAACAGGCGGATGGCAATTATGATGGTTTCTCATGATATCGGGACGATTACGGCACATATTAAATCATTTGCGTGCGTAAACAGGCACCTTCATTACCATCCGTCATCTGAAATTACAAATGAAGATCTTATGTCATATGGGTGTCCTATTCAGCTGATCACACACGGAGAGGTTCCCCATACGGTACTTAAAAATCATTGATCAGTGGAGGGTAGCATATTTCAATATGAATTTATACTAAAGGGGCTTCTCGGAGCTATATTTGCCAGTATAACTGCAGGACTGGCAGGTACATATATTGTAACCAAGAGGATGGTTTTTCTCAGTGGCGGCATTACCCATGCTTCATTCGGAGGGATAGGAATCGGATATTTTGCCGGGATAAATCCTGTGGCCGGAGCTGCCATTTTCAGTATTCTTTCAGCTCTGGGAGTTGAGTACCTGTCGGTCAGGCAGAAAATCAGGGAAGATTCCGCTATTGGCATCTTCTGGGCCTTTGGAATGGCAACAGGGATAATATTTATATACCTGACGCCAGGCTATACCCCGAATCTGATGGGTTACCTGTTTGGAAGTATTCTTACAGTGACTTATGCTGATATTATCGCTCTTGGTATTATGGCGTTAATACTAATCCTTTATTTTGGCATTTTTTACAGGACAATTCTCTATATCTCATTTGATGAGCTTTTTGCCAGAACCTACTCAAAATATGTCAATGTTTTTAAATATATAACCACGGCCCTTATCGCACTTACCATTGTACTTAATATAAGAATGGCAGGTGTAGTGCTGGTGATCTCTCTGCTTACAATTCCTCCGAATATTGCAATGATGTTTACGAAAACTTATTTTAAAATAGTACTCGGGTCTGTTGCAGCTGGATTCCTTGGTACTGCAACAGGATATGCCATCTCATATTTTGCAGGAATACCGACGGGAGCAACAATTATTTTTACTCTTGTTGTAATTTGGATTTTAGTTAAAATTGTCAGTCATGTAGTTGACAGAATGAGAGTAAATGTCAGATAAAAATTATTGTATTGGGACAAATAATTATTGTATTAAAACAAATAAATATTGTAATATAATATATTAATGATATGGATTACGACCTAATAATTATCGGTTCCGGGCCAGGCGGATATGTTGCAGCTATCAGGGCATCGCAGCTTAAAATGAAAGTTGCGGTTATCGAAAAAGCAGAAATTGGCGGAATATGCCTGAACTGGGGATGTATACCAACGAAGTCGCTTCTGAAAAGTTCACAGGTGCTTGATTATATGAATCATGCATCAGAGTATGGTATAAAAATTGAAGGTGAGATAAAGCCTGATTTTAAGGCAATTATATCCCGAAGCAGAAGCGTTGCTGAAGGCATGAGCAAGGGAGTCCAGTTCCTTTTCAGGAAGAACAAAATTGATATTATTTCAGGAAATGCGGAAATAAGCGGAAATAATAAAGTAGAAGTAAAAGGAGGGGAGGGGGAGAAAAAAACATATACTGCAGAAAATATAATTCTGGCAACCGGGGCAAGATCAAAGGAGCTTACCGGGCTTCCGCAGGATGGGATAAAAATCATAGGGTACAGGGAGGCAATGACACTCGACAGGCAGCCCGGTTCGATGGTTGTTGTCGGTTCGGGTGCCATTGGAAGCGAATTTGCATGTTTTTATCAGTCGCTTGGAACAGATGTTACTCTGGTGGAATTTCTTCCCAGGATCGTGCCGAATGAAGATGAAGAGATTTCAAAGCAGCTTGAGCGCTCATTTAAGAAGCTTAAAATGAGAGTATTGACAGATTCAGCAGTGGAATCGGCCGATACTTCGGGTGAAAAGTGCAAGGTTAAAATAAAAACCCCGAAAGGTTATGAAGAGGTTGAGGCGGATATTGTTTTTTCAGCAGTTGGTATCACTCCCAACATAGAAGGGATTGGACTTGAAGCCGCCGGAATAGCAACAGAAAATGGGAAAGTCAAAGTGGATGATTTTTATAAAACCAATGTCGCGGGAGTTTATGCCATAGGGGATATTGTTCATGGTCCCGCGCTTGCCCATGTAGCATCAGCCGAGGGGATAATATGCGTTGAGAAGATAGCAGGGCTTGATCCGGAGCCTCTTGATTACGGAAATATTCCATCATGTATTTATACAACACCCGAAATAGCCTCCTGCGGACTTACCGAAGCCGCTTGCAGGGAAGCCGGTTATGATATCAAAGTGGGTAAATTCCCGTTTACCGCTTCCGGAAAAGCCAGTGCAGCAGGCGCAAGGGATGGATTTGTTAAGCTTATCTTCGATTCAGCTTACGGAGAGCTGCTGGGCGCGCATATGATCGGGGCCAATGTTACTGAGATGATCTCTGAAATAGTTGTTGCCAGGAAGCTCGAAACCACGGCCCATGAAATAATTAAATCTATTCATCCCCATCCGACAATGTCAGAGGCCATAATGGAAGCCGCCGCTGCTGCCTATGGGGAAGTCATTCATATTTGATTGTTTATTAATCGTTAGACGCAACCTTTTATGATTTTTTTGCATCAATCTATTAAGAAATGCTGGTATTCAGACAATTTTTATTTATTTTTATGTTTTAAAAAGGTTTTAAACCTTGCCTGAAATAAGAAATATAATTAAAGGTTGTCTGGCTGGAAGCAGAAGAGATCAGGAACTTCTGTACAGGAGGCATGCGGCAAAGTTGTATGCTGTGTGCCTTCAGTATTCTGGTAATGATGATGAGGCAAGAGATATTCTGCAGGAAGGATTTATCAAGATATTTGAAAACCTTATCTGTTATAAGTTTGAAGGTTCTTTTGAAGGTTGGATGCACAGGATAGTTGTAAATACTGCGCTTGAGAAATTCCGGAGCAAGCATAATCTTTACAGGGTTGATGATATTGATCTGATTCCGGAGCCCGACTCGGCGCCTGAGTCAGAGGATTATGCAGGGCTTGAAGCAGTTGATCTGCTTGATATTATCAGAGAGCTGCCTCCGAAGTACAGAATGGTCTTTAATCTTTTTGCGATTGAGGGCTATTCACATAAGGAAATAAGCGAGATGATAAACATATCGGAAGGAACTTCAAAATCTAACCTGTCGAGAGCAAGAGTTATTCTTCAGAAAAAGGTAAACCTGTACACCGGATTGAAAAAGAATGTGGTAATTGGCTAACGAACGAGCAAATATTGATCTTCTTTTCAGGAACGGCCTCAAAGATTATGAGGTCCTGCCTCCGGTTGAGGTATGGAATAATATTCTTCCCGTAATACGGCGCAAACAGAGACCGGTTTTGTTGCTCCGGAGTGCAGCACTCCTTGCTGTATTATTGTCATTAAGCTTCCTGGCTTACCAGTGGAGCCGTGAATTATCACAATCGCTACAGGATCCCCTTATTGCAGTGGCAGATCAGTATATCCAGCCTCAGATTAATATATCACCCGGGATAAGAACAGCCATACAACCTTCAGTCAGCCAGCAAAAAGGGAAATTGATTGATGGGAATACTTCAGATGAGCAGCCTGTCGCTGATTTATCTGACGGAGAAAATATCAGATCATCTGATATTGATATTATTCCAGAAATAATGGATCCGACAGCCGGCAACAATTTAAGCGTTCCCCTGAGTATTCAAATGATTCGTGGATTCAGTTACAATACCGACATTGCAAATACCGGGTACGAAAGTCTCAATAAGTATGATTTTGATGAGCCAAAAGAGAAAATAAACCGGTGGTCAGTAACAGCGATGGCCTCACCTACATTTTATCTCCGGCCCGATATAGGCACCGGTGAAATTTCTGACCAGATCAATTCGTCAGAGCAAACCAGGCTCTCATATACCGGAGGTGTTGGGTTCGCCTATAAGCTCAGCAGAAAGTTCAGCGTACAGTCCGGACTTTACTATGCAACCGTTGGAAATGAGGTGAGCGGTATCAACTCATTTGCAGGATTCCGTGAGTATGACTATACAAAAGGAGATCATAATTTTGAAGTCCTGACATCAAGCGGAAGGATCTATACTGATAATGCAGATGTGTTCCTTCGTGACAATTCAGGTGACCGTGTTCAGACAATGTACACAAATGATGTCTTTGATCCTGCCAAAGCCAATCTTTCATATATAAATAACACACTTTTCCAGAATTTCAGTTATCTGGAAATGCCGGTTATATTCAGATATAAACTTGTGGATAAGAGCATTGACTTTAACCTTATCGGAGGTTTATCATATAATCTTCTTGTTAATAATTCAGTGCATACTGTTATTGACGGGAGCAGGTATAATGTCGGAAAGACTGAAGGGATGAATCCATTGATGGTAAGCAGCTCCCTTGGAATGGGAATGGAATATAACCTCAGCGACAAATTCTCCCTGAACCTTGAGCCCACCTTTAAATATTACCTCAATCCGTTCGGTGAGTTCACAGGCCTGAAGTCACAACCATATTCATTCGGCGTCTTCTCAGGTCTGTCATATAAATTCTGATCCTGCACTCTCTCCTTGCTTATTTTTTTTATCTTTCACGAATTCCTTTGTTCATTTTAAGGTAGCGTTGGCATAATTTTAAGATGCAAATAGATTACCTTTGCATCTTGTTTTAAAAACAGACCGGTAATAATGTTGAAAACACACATAAGATCTTTGACCGCAGGGTTAATAATAATCAGTATTGCAGCTTTGATTTTTATTATTAATCAAAGTTTTAAACGTAATCCCGTTAGCTCTGTGGAATACTTTTCAGGAGATTCGGTTTTTTATAACAAGCCGTATAAAATACCTGATAATGTAAGTTTTGCAGGTGAGAAAATGCCACTTGACAATTTTGATACACGCGAAAGTCTTGATCGCGAAATACTTACAAGTGCTTACAGGCACTCATCAACAATAATGATCATAAAAAGAGCTAACCGCTATCTCCCTGTTATTGAAAATATCCTTAAAATGAACAACATTCCGGATGATTTCAAGTATCTGGTGGCAGCCGAAAGTGAATACAGCAATATGGTATCTCCGGCAGGTGCCACCGGTTTCTGGCAGATCATGCCCGAAACAGGAAAGGAAGAAGGAATGGAGATCAATAATATTGTGGATGAACGATATCATCTTGAGAGATCAACAGAGTTTGCCTGCGATTATTTTCGGAAATCTTATCAGAAATACGGGAACTGGACGCTCACAGCTGCCTCATATAACGGTGGCAGGGCAGCACTTGATGAGCAGATCAGAATACAACAGCAAAATAATTATTACGATCTTCTCCTTTCAGAGGAGACAGCAAGGTATATTTTCAGGGCAGTGGCCTACAAGCTGGTAATAACCGACCCTGAAGCATTTGGGTTTACTCTTGACAAAAGTGACCTGTACCCGGTTTTAAATTATTATGAAGTGAAAGTGGATACCGCTGTCACAGATTTTTCAGTATTTGCAAAACAAATGGGAACAAATTACAAAATGCTCAAGTACCTCAACCCATGGTTACGGAAACCATATTTAACCCCAAAACCAAACAAAGTATATCTTATCAAGATACCTGCAGAAGGGATGCGTTCAATTGAACAAACTGAAATTGTTAACTGATCGATTGAAGGGTTAGGACGGAGATGAAGGATGAAATAAAGGTTCTTGGCGCCAGGGTGCATAATCTGCAGAATATTGATGTAACAATCCCCCGTAATAAACTGGTAGTTGTAACAGGACTGAGCGGAAGCGGAAAGTCATCTCTGGCATTTGACACCATATATGCAGAGGGACAGCGTCGCTATATGGAGACTCTGTCAGCATACGCACGTCAGTTTTTAGGAGGCATGGAACGACCCGATGTTGATAAGATAACAGGGTTAAGCCCCGTAATATCAATAGAACAGAAATCCACCAACAAAAATCCAAGGTCGACAGTAGGAACGATAACAGAGATCTATGATTTCTTAAGGCTTTTATATGCAAGAGCGGGAGAGGCTTACTCGTGGGCTTCGGGGGAAAAGATGGTCAAATATACAGATGACCAGATACTGGAACTTATAAAAACCAGGTTCAGTGAAAAAAAGGTCTACTTTCTTGCACCAATAGTCAAAGGCAGGAAAGGGCACTATAAAGAGCTGTTCGAACAATTACGCCGGAAAGGATTCTTGCATGTGAGGATCAACGGAGAAGTCAGGGAGATTGTGAACGGACTAAAGCTCGACAGGTATAAAACACATAATATAGAACTTGTCATTGATAAGTTCAGGGTTGGCGATATAACTGATAAAAGACTTCGCGATTCAGTGTTTATCGCCCTTGATCAGGGCGATGGAATTATGATGGTACTTGATTCTGAAAGCACCGAACCGAGATATTTCAGCAGGCATCTTATGTGCCCTGCTACAGGGATCTCATATAATGAGCCGGCACCACATACCTTTTCATTCAATTCCCCGCAGGGCGCCTGTCCTCATTGTAACGGACTCGGCGAAATATCCAGCATTGATATTAAAAAACTGATACCTGATCCTCTTCTCAGTATACGCAAAGGCGGGATAGAGCCACTCGGAAAATACAAAAATGTCTGGATCTTCTGGCAGATTGAGGCTATTGCGGAAAAAAACGGATTTACCCTCGATACTCCTGTCGGGGAAATACCTGAGGAGGCCCTTAACAAAGTGCTGTACGGATCTGATGAAGTGCTCAAGCTCTCAAATACGCCTCTCGGAATGACTTCAAACTATTTTCTGACATTTGAAGGTGTCGTAAATTTTGTCGGAAATATAGAGATCATTAATGGAAAGAAGAACGGAACCAGAATAAGAGACCAGTATGTGCAGTACGATGCCTGCCCCGAATGTAAAGGGACACGACTAAAAAAAGAGGCTCTCTTTTTCAGGATAGCTGACAAGAATATAGGGGAGCTTGCTGCTATGGATATAAAGGATCTGACACTGTTCCTCAGTAACATTGAGGAAAAAATGACAACAAAGCAAAAGATGATTGCTGCAGAGATCCTCAAAGAAATAAGGGCCAGGCTTGGGTTCCTGAATGAAGTAGGACTTGAATATCTTTCGCTGAACAGGGGAGCAAGGACACTCTCGGGCGGAGAAAGCCAGAGAATAAGACTGGCCACACAGATTGGATCAAGACTTGTAAATGTGCTATATATCCTTGATGAACCAAGTATAGGATTGCATCAGAGGGATAACAGGAGACTTATTGCTGCTCTGAAGCAACTCAGGGATTCGGGTAACTCTGTAATAGTGGTTGAACACGACAGAGAAATGATATTGTCGTCAGATCACATAATTGACATGGGCCCCGGAGCTGGCCGTCTCGGAGGAAAGGTAGTCGCGTGGGGAGCACCTGAGGAAATGAAATCATTTAATACCCTGACTTCGGAGTATATTACAGGAAAGAGAAAATTTCATATTCCGGAAGCAAGAAGAACCGGAAATGGTAAATTCCTGGTCATGACAGGTGCTTCAGGCCATAATCTCAATGATGTTGATGTGGTTTTGCCTCTTGGCACATTTATATGCGTTACCGGAGTATCGGGAAGCGGGAAGTCTTCCCTGATAAATCAGACCCTTCATCCTGCTCTTGCAAGGAGATTTCATAATTCTGGGAAAACACCGCTTCCTTACAGGGATGTTTCGGGACTTGAGAATCTCGATAAGGTCATTGAAGTAAACCAGTCTCCGATCGGGAAGACACCACGCTCTAATCCTGCGACATATACCGGAGTCTTTACCGATATCAGGAAGCTGTTTGAGCAAACCACTGAAGCCAAGATCCGCGGATTCAGCGCAGGCAGGTTTTCTTTCAATGTAAAAGGGGGGAGGTGCGAAGGATGCGAAGGAGCAGGAATGAAGACCATTGAAATGAATTTCCTTCCGGATGTTTATGTTCATTGCAATGAATGCAACGGCAAACGCTATAACCGGGAAACCCTTGAAGTTAAGTATAAGGGGCAGTCAATCAGCGACGTGCTGGAAATGACTGTAAATATAGCAGTCGATTTTTTTGCAAATATTCCTTCAATATACCACAAGATAAAGACACTTCAGGATGTGGGGCTCGGATACATCAGACTGGGACAGCAATCGACCACTCTTTCGGGAGGAGAGGCTCAGAGGGTGAAGCTTGCCACAGAGCTTGCACGTCGTGATACCGGCAAGACCCTTTACATCCTTGATGAGCCGACAACAGGATTGCATTTTGAAGATGTAAGGGTGCTGCTGGAGGTTCTCAGTAAGCTTGTCGAAAGGGGAAATACAGTCATCGTGATCGAACACAACCTGGATGTGGTCAAAATGGCAGATTATATTATTGACCTTGGGAAGGAGGGAGGCAAGGAGGGAGGAAATATTATTTTTTCCGGGACTCCTGAAAAACTTGTCAGCTGCAAAGAAAGCTATACAGGAATATTTCTTGAACCTGAGCTTAAGGCATAGAATTATTATATATTTGAAACGATAAAACTTATTTTATGAAGACGGATAAACCGGCAGATCTTATTAAGGAGGCATTTGATCAGAAAACATGGCAGGAAATCCATACCACCGATTCATGGAGAGTGTTCAAAATTATCTCCGAACTGGTGGAAGGATTTGAAAAGCTCTCAAGGATCGGTCCGTGTGTCTCTATCTTTGGTTCGGCAAGGACTCATTACAATGATAAATATTACAGGCTGGCTGAGGATATTGCTTTCAAGCTCACTCAGAAAGGGTACGGAGTTATAACAGGAGGAGGTCCCGGAATAATGGAGGCGGCTAACAAGGGAGCAACAAGAGGGAATGGTAAATCGGTCGGCATTAATATAGACCTGCCCTTTGAACAACGACCAAATACTTTTATTGATTCTGATAAGCTTATCACTTTCGATCATTTTTTTGTAAGAAAGCTTATGTTCATGAAATATGCCCAGGGGTTTATTGTTTTACCCGGCGGTTTCGGGACTTTTGATGAGCTCTTTGAGGCAATAACGCTGATCCAGACCCGGAAAATCGGGAAATTCCCAATAATCCTGGTAGGTAAAAAGTACTGGGGGGGGTTAATTAAATGGATTAATGAAGAGATGCTTGCTGAAGAGCATAATATTTCACCTGAGGACCTTAACCTGTTTACGCTCGTTGATACTTCAGATGAGGCAGTTGATTTTATTGTTCAGTTCTACTCAAGGTACCTTCTCAGTCCCAACTTCTGATTATCGTTTTCTGATCCGGTCGAGTTCCCGTTCGGAATCTTTGCGTTTAAGGGTTTCGCGCTTGTCATATTCCTTTTTACCCTTCGATACAGCGATCTCGGCTTTTGCAAGGCCCCTTTCATTAATAAATACCTTAATTACTATTATTGTCAGACCTGCCTCTTTAACCTTCCTTTCTATCTTTTTCAGTTCCCTGGCTTTCAGCAAAAGCTTGCGTTCTCTTAAAGGATCATGATTATTAAGGTTCCCCCACCAGTATTCTGCAATATGCATTCCCTTGATGTAGAGTTCTGCATCTCTGAAAACACAAAAGGAATCAGTAAGTGTTGCTTTCCCTGCCCTGATAGATTTTATCTCGGTTCCCGTCAGCTTTATGCCAGCAATATATTTCTCAAGGAACTCATAATCGTGAGAGGCCTTTTTATTTCTGATGATAATGTCTGAAGACTTCCTCATGTTCTTCTTATGCAAAGAATGCAAAATATAATTTATCAATTATGGCAGATAAAATCCAGTCTGCAGAATAGAACAATGCAATGAAAGTCACTGCTGCCGCAATCAGAAAAGGCATCTTCTTATGCTCCGCGGGATCTATCATCTCTTCCATACCAACCCAGAAAACATAGAGTCCGTAAAGCGCCAGAACATTAATAAAGATGAAAGACTCGAAGACCCGGCTCAGAATCTGGCAAATAAGAAATGGGATTGAGGAATAAGCAACTAATTTAAGGGAGAGATTTAAATCCATTCCCAGGTTCATAACCTTAGCTATCTCTATAATTATCAAGGCTGTACAATAAATAACCAGGTAGTACAGAATGAGATACTTAATACCAGCCAGTACGGAATAAAGATTAGTCAATCCTGTGTTTATGAAAAAATAAGATCCGAGAAAAGCAGAAACCGATGCAAGTATTGTTAGAGGTAATATTAAATTAATTTTTATGAATTTGGCTTCATGGTTTTCTGAATGAATTGTTTCCCAGGCTTTTATGGGATCAACAGTTACGTTTCTAATGCTGTCGGCCAGAAATTTAAAATCCATTGTTAACCAGGTTTAGAGCCGCAAAATTAATTAATTTTATGGTATTATGCTTTTTCCGGATGATCAACTAAAAGATGAGTGATAAGTCAATTAATTATGATTTACTGGTAATCACGGGTCCTACTGCCTCCGGGAAAACCTCACTGGCTGCTGCTGTTGCCTTTAAGCTCGACGGAGAAATAATCAGCGCTGATTCGCGTCAGGTTTACAGGCAAATGAATCTGGGAACAGGCAAAGACTATGTTGATTATCTCACCGGAGGGGAAAAAATACCCTGCCATCTGATTGATGTTGCTGACCCTGGTTATAAGTACAATGTATTTGAGTATCAGCGCGATTTCGTAAATGTTCTGAACGATCTGAGATCGAGGAAAAAATTTCCTGTTGTCTGCGGCGGATCAGGAATGTATATTGATTCGATCATATCTGGTTATCGGATGACTGAAGTGCCACCTGATCCATTGTTAAGGGCCTCTCTTGAACGAAAATCAATCGGAGAACTTATTGAAATCCTTTCTTCCCTTAAAAAGCTTCACAATAAGACTGATATTGACACAAAGAAGAGGGCAATAAGGGCAATAGAGATAGAACGATATAATGGTTCAGTGAATGAGAAACAGAATCAATTTCCGCTGACAAAGCCTCTTATAGCAGGAGTGGCATTCAGCCGTGAAAGAAGGAGGGAAAGAATCAGTGAAAGGTTGAAACAGCGTTTTGAAGAGGGAATGGAAGATGAAGTCAGGCAATTACTGAAGCAGGGTATTGAACCTGAAACACTTATATACTACGGGCTTGAATACAAGTATATTACTCTTTTCATTACCGGAAGGCTTTCATATAGTGAGATGTTCAGTAAGCTCGAAACAGCTATCCACCAGTTTGCAAAAAGACAAATGACCTGGTTCCGCGGCATGGAAAGGAAGGGGATAAAGATCCACTGGATCGACGGGGAGCTGCCGATGGAGGAGAAGGTAGAGAGGGTGTTGGGTTTGCTTTTATAATTACCTCTCCCCAACCCCTCCCCCAGGAGGGAGGGGCTTTATCTATGATTATCATTGCTGGAACTCCCCTTCTCCCCTGGGAGAAGGGGCTGGGGGATGAGGTCCTTTATTTCAAATACGTATCCAGCCACTCGAAGAACTCCCTCTGCCAGATAACTGCGTTCTGTGGTTTGAGGACCCAGTGTGACTCATTTTCAAAGAAAAGCAGCCGGCTTGGAATGTTATTCAGCTGGGCACCCTGGAATGCTTCGAGACTCTGGGTATAAGGAATCCGGAAATCGTTTGCCCCTGTGATTATCAGAATAGGAGTATCCCAGTCAGCGACACGAAGATGGGGTGAAAATCTGTAGCTTTTTGGATTATCCCAGTATGGCCCTTCATAATCTTTATTGACGAACCACATCTCTTCTGTAGATCCATATTCACTGACGAAGTTGAATATTCCGCAATGCGAAATGAATACCTTAAATCTTCCTCCGTGGATTCCTGCCAGATAGAAGACTGAGTAACCGCCATAGCTTGCACCCACTGCTCCCATTCTTGCGGCATCGACATATGGCTCTTTTGCCATTGCGTCAGTGGCATCAAGGTAATCCTGCATGTTGGCACCTCCGTAATCACCAGAGATCTGTTCTTTCCAGGCCTGTCCGAATCCGGCGACTCCCCGCCGGTTGGGAGCAAAAATAACATATCCTTTTGCTGCCATCATCTGGAAGTTCCATCTGTATGACCAGAACTGAGTAAGTGCACTCTGCGGGCCGCCTTCGCAGAAAAGCAGTGCCGGATATTTTTTTGAGGGATCAAAATCAGGAGGATAAATTATCCACATTTGAAGGTCCTGGTTATCTTTAGTTTTGATATACTTTTCAGTGGTTTTGCCCATCCTGACTGATTCATAGATATCCTTGTTGATGAAGCTAAATTGTGTTACCTCTCCGGAGGAAGGATTTACCTTTGAGATTTCAGGTGCCATTGAAATTGAATATTGCTGTGCAATCAGCACACCGGATTTCAGAGTTATCGGGCCAAGGTCAAATACACCTTCGGTCAGTTTAATAACCTCTTTCCCGGAGAGGTCTGTCCTGAAGATCTTTGTTGTCCCAAGATGTGCACAGGTGAAATACATTGTCTGATTATCCATCCAGTTTATACCTGCAACATCGAAGTTCCATCCTTTCGTTATCCAGGTACTGGTTCCGGCTTTTATATCATAAACAAATAATCTGTCAAGGTCAGCCTCGTACCCATCTCTTTCCATGCTCTGGAAAGCAATTTTTGAACCATCGGGTGAGAAAACAGGAAACCTGTCATATCCGCGATTGTTTTCAGAGATATTCACCTCTTTTCCTGATGAGATATCATAGAGATAAATATCAGAATTAGTGCTTTTAGCATCCTCTTTTCCTCTTAATCTCTTGGATGTGTATGCAATATATTTCCCGTCGGGGCTCCAGGATATTTCTGTCTCATCAAAATAGGGAGATAAAGGGGATTCAAATTTCTGATCCTTCATAATATCTTTTTCCCCTGATACCTCTGAACCATTGAATGATGCAATAAAAATGTGACTGTAGGAATAATCGCTCCATGTATTCCAGTGCCTGTACATCAGGTCATTAATGATCCTGACCTTTGCATTTGGCAGGTTATGTTTCTCGTTTGCCGTCTGGTCCAGCTTTACTCTTCTGGTAAAATAAATATTCTTTCCATCAGGAGAGATATTGAATATTTCAAATTCTGATATGCCTGTCACTTTCTTCTGGTCTGTTCCGTCGGGATTCATCGTCACAAGATCTCCTCCTCTGACAAATGCGATTTTTTTACCATTTTCAATCCATTGGGGTGAACTTCCCTCATCTGCAGTAATCTGTACGGGATCGCCTCCTTCAACCGGGATTTTAAAAATATTTGTTTTCCTTGCCTCACTCATAAGATCTGTGCGGGTTACCGTATATAAAACAGCTGATCCGTCAGGAGAGAGGGTAAATGATCCCAACCGCCCGAATTTCCACATTATTTCCGGTGTCATAACCCCGCCGGCCTTGTCTTCTTCAGTAAGCTGAGAATTAAAAACCTGTACAGGCTCTGTGACAACAGGGGTTTTTTGTTTACAGGATACACCGATGAGGATGATGCTGATCATCGACAGACAGAGAGATCTTTTCATATCAGATTTTATAAAATGGATTATTACTTTTTGAGAGCTTCTGCAATTTTAGCTTTTAATTCATCATATAATTCAGGGTTATCTTTTAATATCTGTTTTACAGCGTCTCTTCCCTGACCCAGTTTTGTATCACCATAACTGAACCAGGAACCGCTTTTCTTAATAATATTAAAGTCAACGCCAAGGTCGACAATTTCACCGAGCTGGGAAATTCCTTCTCCGTAAAGAATATCAAAATCAGCTTTTCTGAAAGGTGGAGCAAGTTTGTTCTTTACAATTTTCGCCCGGGTACGGTTTCCGATTATCTCCTCACCCTCTTTGATCTGGTTTGTTTTACGGATATCAACCCTAACTGAGGCATAGAATTTCAGAGCGTTACCTCCGGTAGTAGTTTCGGGATTGCCAAACATCACGCCGATCTTTTCCCTGAGCTGGTTAATAAATACGCATGAAGTATTTGTTTTACTGATATTTGCAGTCAGCTTACGTAAAGCCTGCGACATTAACCTTGCCTGGAGGCCCATTTTTGAATCTCCCATCTCTCCCTCAATTTCAGCCTTGGGAGTAAGTGCGGCAACAGAGTCAATAACGACAATATCGAGAGCACCTGAACGTATAAGATTATCAGTTATTTCAAGTGCCTGTTCTCCATTGTCAGGCTGGGAGATCAGAAGGTTTTCAACATCAACGCCAAGTTTTTCGGCATAATTCCTGTCGAAGGTGTGTTCTGCATCGATTATGGCAGCTATGCCTCCGTTTTTCTGCGCTTCTGCAATGGCATGAATTGCCAGGGTGGTTTTTCCTGATGCTTCAGGTCCGTATATCTCAATGACGCGTCCTCTCGGGAATCCTCCTATTCCAAGGGCGGCATCAAGTCCGATTGAACCTGTTGATATAACCTGTATATTTTCGATGGCAGCATGATCGCCAAGCTTCATTATTGTTCCTTTTCCAAAATCCTTTTCAATTTTGCCCAAAGTTACCTCAAGCGCTTTTAGCTTTTCCTTGTTAATCTCTTTTCTGTCGTTGCTCATATTACTGGTTTTATTATTGATACAATTTAAATATCTGTTCTGTATGATTCTGTGTGTCAACTTTCGGAATAATTTTTTCAATTATGCCATTTTCGTCAATTACAAATGTTGTTCTTAAAATCCCGAAATAACTTTTACCATACATTTTCTTTTCCCCGTAAACTCCATAATCGTTCACTATTTTCTTTGAAGTATCAGCAATAAGTGGAAACGGAAGTGAATACTTTGATGCAAATCCCTTATGTGATTTTTCACTGTCAATACTGACTCCAATTACCGCAAATCCCTCTTTGTCAGCAACTCATTATTGTCGCGCAGATTGCATGCTTCAGCAGTACATCCCGGAGTATTGTCTTTGGGATAAAAATACAATATTACTTTTTTCCCGGTATAGTCGCCTAACCTTATTGTCCTTCCATCCTGGTCAGTGCCTTCGAATAACGGGGCTTTCATTCCCTCTTTTAGCTGTATCATTTTATTGTTAATTTTGTAATTAGGGGTAAATTTACGAAGTTTGAACTGGTTTCTGATAAAATCAGGACAATTATTATCAACATCATCCGCCTTTTGAGCGATAGAAGATATTTAATAATAAATTGATATTTAGATAAATAAAGAAATGGTAGCTGGGATGGAAATTAAAAAAAAACATTATATTATCTGGTTTTTTGATAATATTATCTGCACATCTGTCAGGCATCGATTTGTTTTCCCAGGGTGAAATAAATAAACCTTCGCGGCAGGCTGCCATGGATGCTTTCGTTAAGGCAGATTATGAAACCGCTTTCAGGGAATTCAGTATTTTGCTTCAGAATTATTCAAAAGATCCATTATATAAGTACTATTCCGGTGTATGCCTGGTAAAGATGAGCAGGAACCCAAATGATGCATCTGGTTTTCTTGAGGATGCAATTAATGGTTCCCTGGATATTAAAAGCATACCTGATGATGCCTGGTTCTACCTTGGCAGGTCGCAGCAGATGATGGGCAGATTCCCTGATGCAATTGAATCCTATAAACATTTTGAGAATAAAGCCGGAAGGAAGATAGCACGGAGTTATGGGATTGATACTTATATTCAGGAGTGTAACCAGGGTAAAGGGCGGCTAAAAGATTCAGGATCCGGAAAGGAGACAGCTTCAGGCAATACAGCTGCTATTGTGGTTCCGGCCAGTCAGAAAAATACGGAACCAAAGACTGTTTCACAGTCAGCGGCTAAACCGGTTCCTCAAAAGACTGATATCCCGCAGGAATACGACATGGTATTATCTGAAGCAATGAAATACCAGGTTAAAGCGGATTCCATGAATGCACTTGTTGCAGTATATAAGAAAGAATATGACAGACTTCCTCCTTCACAGAAGGATGCGGCGAAACTAAGAATTATCTGAAATGGAATTGCTTGCAGCCGAATACCAGAAGAATGCAGATGATAAATTTAGCAATTCAGGAGCTCAGACTGCAGCGGGTAAGGAAGTTGTTATCCCCGCGCCTGCGCCTTCTCAACATAACTGCGGACAAGGAGATATATTCATTATTTGACGTTGAGAAAAATCCGGCTTTGACAGGTAAGCATAGAATATCGATTGATCCGGAATTACCTGCAGGATTAATTTACCGGATCCAGATGGGAGTTTTTTCAAAACCGCTTGATCCCTCTTTCTTTAAAGGAATCTATCCTGTTACAGGCTTCAGGGTACCCGGAACAGAAGCTACAAGATATTTTGTCGGGATGTTCAGGAAGATGGATGATGCAAGCCGGGCATTGCTTACAGTTAAAGCAGATGGGATTCAAAGATTCTTTCATTACTGCTGTGCTGGATGGAAAAGCAGTCTCAATTGACAGAGCTGTACTTCTGGAGGAAGAGTGGGGTAAGAAACCATTGATAATAATTGCTCAGGCCCTGGGAACCGGCGAAACAGCTCCCTTAACCCTGAATTTCAGGGTCGAAATATCCAGACAGAAAAGCCCGTCAGTGATGAAGTTGCTGCCTCATACAAAAAGATGGCAGGTAGCCGTGGATTTGAAATATTATCAACAGACGATGGGTTCAATGTATATCTGATCGGAAAATTTATTACTTTTGAAAGTGCTTCTGAGTATGCTGACCTTTTAAAACGCAACGGTTACAGGGAATCGAAGGTTGTTGCATATCTGGGGAACAAAGAGATACCGGTTGAAACAGCGATGGAACTTTTTGAGAAATAGAAATGAAGGAAAAAACACTACGCAAAAGCAAAAAACAAAGCAGCGAAGGGGAAAAGTATACACTTATCCTCTATAATGACGAAATCAATACATTTGATCATGTTATTAAATCGCTGGTGGAGATATGCGGCCATGATTCTGTTCAGGCCGAACAGTGCGCTCTGATTGTGCATCTGAAAGGAAGCTGTGAAATAAAGTCAGGTATAATGGAAGTGCTTGCAGGTCATGAGCAGTTCCCTGAATGCAAAAGGGCTTAATTCCAAAGTACAAAGTCTGTAACAATTACCCCTAGCTCCTTGCCCCTTTCCTCCTAAAACGGGGTAGTAAGAATATTTTAAGGTCACTTCAGGTGATTCAGGGGTTATTCTCTTTATGGAAAAACACGAAAAGTGCCCTGTCGAAAACAACCAGCAGAAATAATGCAGTTACTGCATATGAAACCCATCCGGGGAGACTTAAATTCTGAAGATAATCGTTATTTATCTGGGGCAGAGTAATCTCTATATTCCGGATGTATTGCCATACTACTGAACCTGCTGAACCTCCGATTACCGGAGGGGATAAGGATGGCAATTATGATAAATCCGGCTGTGATGGCAGCTGAAATCAGTGGTAACCGGTTTTTCAGGAAAAAACCTTTTTTCAACCCCGTTGACTGAGCTTCGATCTGAATCCTGGCCAGAGTTTTTGAAGTAAAACCTTCAGGAGCCTTCTCAATCCTTTCAGGATTTATAAATTTCCTCAGGAGATCTTCTTCGTACTGTTCTTTCTTATTCATGGTAAAAAACATTTTTCTGTTCAACTTTCGCTATGATATCAGCCATCTTCTTCCTTGCCCTGAATAACTTTACTTTAATGCCCGACTTATTGATGCCTGTTATTTTTGAGATCTCTTCAGTGTCCAGGTCATCATAATAATAAAGTGTAATGAGGCCTCTGTCGTCTTCAGATATCTTTTGCAGTGCAAAGTTAATCAAAGAATTCCTGTAATCTTCAGCGGCCTCTTCCTCGTTTCGGTTTATGCCAAGGAAATCAACGGCATCAGCCGGAAACTCCTCAATTGCCAGCACCCCTTTCTTCCTGCTTCTTACAAGCGATATTGAAGTATTATATACTATCCGGAACAGCCAGGTTGAGAAACTGCTTTTATTTCTGAAATTCCCGAGTGACCTGTAGGCCTTAATAAATGCATCCTGAGCTATTTCCTCAGCTTCTTCACGGTTTCCACAGATTCTGAAAGCCAGGTTGTAGGCTTTATCTTTATGCCTGTCAACAAGATATGAAAAGGCATTGATCTTTCCTTCCAGAACCTGTTCTATATAATATGTATCTTTCCTGTAATCCATTCAGCTTCTTTGACGCTCAAAATTATGGATTGGTTACGGTATTCTTGAAAAATTCTTCATGTTTTTTGTAACCAGGGGTTATATTCCTGTGTCTAAAGGGTAAAATTGAAATTTAACAAAAACAAAAAATCATGGAAACATTAATTGGATTTATTGCTTTATTTGCGACAATCTTCGGGATAATGTATGTACATTATACAACCCGCAACAAGGAACGTCTGGCATTAATAGAAAAAGGGGCAGAAGCCAGCCTTTTCAATACAGGTAAGGAAGGACTAAAAAGTATAAGCTGGGGTAAATTCACTCTTAAACTCGGGATGCTCCTTACAGGCATAGGACTTGGAATAATTGCCGGGGCAATTCTGGAATCTGCAGCTGTTTTTCCTTCTGAAGAAGCCGGTTACTTCTCAATGATTTTCATTTTTGGAGGACTCGCTCTGGTAATTTTCTACCTGATTGACAGGAAAACTTATAAATAGATGGCAGGGGCGTTGCATGCAACGCCCCTACTATTATTCTATATAGAATTCAATCATCTTCTTTAATGCCTCACGGCATACAGAACAATAGCCTTTTGGCCCGTTGGATTTCATACGGCAATCCATTTCAGGACGGAATATTCCTTTTGCCGAATACCCGCCTCCTTCGAACAGTCCGGTCACATTATTGTATTTTTCCTCGGCAGGAGTAGGAACCGGAGTCTCACTGGCTATATTCTTCTTCCATTTTGAGTCAAAATTCACCATTGTGGTTATATTTGGCTCCCATGGTTCGACATTCAAAGGATAAAACTCATCATAAGCAACGTCAGATGAATAATATTCATCAGCCAGACCTGCGAAACCGTGTCCGAATTCATGTATAAAGACCTTTAGTGACAGAGGATGACCTGCTGTAGTGCCGCTGTAGTAATTATATACTCCTCCGCCTCCGTATTTATTACTGTTAATAAGGACTATGATGTTATCATGGGGTGCAAGTGCCGCGTAGTCGTTTACTGATTTAATATCCTGGGTAGTAAGATACCTGTCAGTGCCGAATGTGTAAAAGCTGGAATTCAAAGCTGTATTAAGGTAAATTCTTTCTCCCGGAATATCTGTTCCGGAATCTGATGATACAGCTTCAACTGCCCATATATTTATCTTATCCATGTAGACGCTGAATGGATCTTCTGCAAAAAGTATATCTGCCATTTTTCTTACATCCTCCCTGAACTTATCCATTTCATCTTTTTTATAACCCTCAGCTATAAATGCAAGATCAACGGATTTTTTCGGATCACCTGTTCCGTAGATTTTCGTAACGACAGCATTTACAGGTTTTTCTCTTTTAATATAATAGTCATCCGGATCAATCAACGATTCATAAAGCTTTGTAAAGCTGCCGTTCCGTTCTCTCAGGCTCAGGACAAAGCGGATCTTGTTTCTGGGGTAGGGCATGGTTGCAACTTCATAAAAACTGCGGTCAATTGTTTTGGCCTCTGCTGTAGTCTGCCATTCCTGAAACAGAGTGCAGAAACCCCTTGAATATATCAACTTGTTGTCAGCAATATTAAAAACCTCATATTTAAAATTTCCATAATTAAAAGGATCAATCAGGTTATCAGGCGATCCGGCGTACCATTCTTCCTCTTTCATCCCCATGGGATATACTGTAGTTTCCTGACTGTTCCCTGCCAGCATAAAATCAAACCTCAGAGCTTTACCAGTGAAATATTTTTCAAAATCGCTTTGCCCTGAGGATGACAATGTGCACAATATCAATATAAAAGCCATAAAAGTTCTCATTATTCAGTTGTTTTGATATCCTGCCATAAAGCTAATAATATTCATCAAAAGGATCAAGAATTTGTATACTTTTGCTCCGGGTAAAAAACAACATACGGATAACAATACAAGGAACAAATTGAAGTTTTAAGTGTTTTAAGACAAATAGTAAATACCATGGCTGACCTAAGCACAAGAATAAGCGATTTTCTCTGGAAAAACCTAAATGAAAAGCACATTAACGGGAAAAAAGATCCTTTCTGGCAATCGCTTCTGGATACAGGTACTGAACTCTGGCTCGATACTGGAGATATCGATGAAGCTGAAGCAAACTGGTCGTCAGAAATGAGCGCCCTTACAACTAACAACTCTCTGCTTAACAATGAGATACAAAAAGGTATCTATGATATTTTTATTGCAGAAGCCAAACACATTGTTTATGATCTTCCTATTGAAACAAGGGTGAAGGAGATTGCTTTTATGCTTAATGCCAGACACGGGCTCAGGCTTGCATCGAAATTTGGCGGTTATGTAAGCGTTGAGCTGCACACCGATACTGCCCATGATATAAAGGCTATTGAATATTATGGCAGAAGATTACATGAGATTTGTCCGGACCAGTTTATTATAAAGGTTCCGTTTACGGCTGAAGGACTGATCGGAGCCAGACATTTAAAGGATGCTGGTGTGAGGACAAATATTACACTTGAATTCAGCGCTCGTCAAAACGTAATTGTTACCAGAATAGCTCGTCCTGATTATCTGAATGTTTTCCTTGGAAGGATAGGCTCTTTTCTGATGGATAATAAACTGGGTGACGGGTCAGGTGCGGGAGAAAAAACAGTTATTGCATCGCAGAACTGGGTAACGGCATTGTCGGCTGAGAATCCCTCTCAAACCAAATTAATTGCTGCAAGCCTACGTAACTACAATCAGCTTGATCTGCTTGCGGGAACTGATGTCTTTACCATGCCCCCGAAAGTGGCTGCTGCAGGACGAAAATCCTTAAGCGGGAGTTTTACGGCACATACTCACGAAAATTACGAAGTCGGCCTTTATCCAACAGCTAAAGACGCTGGGATTGAGAAATTCTGGGAGGTTGATGATAAAGTACTTGGTTTTGCACAAAGGGTTAACGGCAAGATGCCTTCAACCGGAGCTGAATTGATCCGTATTGCTCATGAAGAAGGTTGTGAAGACATTTTCCCGTCGCTGACAAAGGAGGAGAAAGCAGCTATTGCAGGTGATGGCAAGATCCCTGTTTTTTCAAAGTGGCAACACCATATTAAAGATGGTAAAATTGCTCCTGACACTCTTTTGACACTGGCCGGACTGGCTTCATTTACTGCAGATCAGGAAATGCTCGATCAGAGAATATTGAATATTATCAGCTGATCAGAGTGATCGCTGCCGGGCAATCTCATATAAAAGAATTCCGGCTGCAACTGAAACATTAAGGGAAGCCAAATCTCCTGTCATCGGGATACTGACCTGATGATCAGAAACAGATAATAATTCACGGCTTATCCCTTTGTCTTCTGATCCTACTATCAGCACTAACGGACCTTTTAAATTCAATCTGGACAGGTCCGAACCCGATTTTTCAGTTGCGGCAGCTACTTTCAGTCCTGACTCTTTCAGATACTCAATTGAACGCAAAATACTCTTCTCCCTGCAGACCGGGAATGAATGCAAAGCACCGGCTGATGTCTTTACAGCATCAGCAGTGATCCTTGCCGATCCTTTCTCAGGAATAAGGACAGCATGTGCACCAAGGCAGTCTGCGCTTCGAACTATTGCTCCAAAATTCCTGACGTCTGATACACCGTCAAGAGCAACAATAAGGGGATCTTCTCCTTTTTCAAAAATCATGGGTAAGAGGTTGGTGATCGATTGATACTCTATCAGCGAAAGCCATGCTAATACCCCCTGATGATTTTTTCGGGTAACCAGCTCAATGCGTTCCAGCGGTACTATCTGATAAGCAATATTGTGTTTTCTCACCTCAAGCATGAGCTCATGATATAATGGACCCTGTAAGCCTTGTTTTACCAGCAGGCGGTCGATTTGCTTACCTGCTGTTATGGCTTCAATTACCGGCCTTAGGCCAAATATGCAATCTGATTCTTTTATCATAATGATTAAAACTCCTCCGGATTATCAAGTCTGAAAACTATGCCATTTCTCCAGCTCAAAACAGCTTTATCCCAATAAGTTACAAGTGTCTCACTTCTGCTGAGGTAATAATCATTGTCAGAGAATTTGTTCTCCCTGAATTTGAAGTTGAAAAACAGATAATCTTCCTCAAGATGGTAACCGCCTCCCCAGGAAGATTTAATGACAGGTTTCCGGTATCCCCATCTTTCCCCGTCAGAACTCTTGTAGACTTTATCAGGGGGGCCATAAATTGTATAGATCATCCCTCTTTCAGTTCTCCAGCCTTCCTTATAGGATGTGAAATAGAAGTTCGAATATAAGATCCTGGTATAATATATACGTATTAATTCTCTCGATTTTTCAATATTCCCCCCGCACCTTATCCAGAATTCGTCAAGAGCCACTTTTGGCCTGGGAGCAGAACGCATGTTTGAAAGTTCTTCTTCCGAAGCCAGGAAAACCAGCGGTTCTATCATTTCCGTGGGATCTGTCATTGAAGGGAAGGTCTCACCAAAATTGAAAAATGTGTAACCTTCATCCGTTTTTCTGTCCACTGAACAGAAATAAACCCCCTTTTTTGGTAACATTATCGGCAATGTATCAGAATATGCAAAAGCAATAATTGTATCGGCCGGATAGTCGATGGTTATATCCGGCAGCATCATGGAAGGAGGATAGGGTGGCACCTGCAGGGGTTTATAGAATGAAATAAAAAGACTATCACTTGATTTCAGGGGATAAAGAAGATTGACATATTCATTGACCCTCACAACAGGGTTGAAAAGCTCATTATTTCTAAAATGCCCGCGGGCAATAAAATTATAACGGTTTGTATATGAACGGGTGTTGAAGGATAGAAACTGCTGAATAACTTCAGTTCTGAGCTGGTCGAGCAGTTTGACTTCTGCAACATAATTTTCACCATGTTCCACTTTCATTGGCAATCTGTAAACATATTCCTGGCGCGATGGCTCTTTAACAATATCTGCATCAAGGAAGGTAGTGTCAGCAAGGTTCACTCCATTTGTTGTATTGTACAATTTTACAGTGATCAAAATTTGTGCTAACGGCACTCCCTGAGGATTTGCCTCTGAAAAGAGCAGGTCGGCAGCGAACAGTTTTACCGACAGGACCGATTTTTCATCAGACTCGTTAAAGACACTGAAACGGGGTTTTATGGAGCTTTTTGTAGGATTATACAAATAAGAAAGATCCTTTACATCGACGACAGCTTTCTGAGTTGTCTTGCATGATGCCAGTACAATACAGATCAATCCGGTAAGCAACATCAGGCTGCAATTTCTTATGGAACTTTTCCGGTTCATGATATTATAATATTAATTTTTAAAGATGATTTTTAGCCCAGCAGATCTTTAATCTGCAAAGCTCGGTTTTGTCCGATGTACGCATTATTGAATGATTGAACACATTGCCTGTATCTTTATCTTCCGAAACCCTGATAGAAATCTTATCATTATAATGAGATTCGGCAAGGTAATTTATTTCAGCCGATAACGGAACATTATGCATCATGAAATCCAGGTCGTAGCTGTCAGCTACCCATTTAAGATATCTGACATTATTGGTATGAAGATTAACATCAAGATCGCTGACCCTGACACCCGGGAGATCTTTAATCTGACTATCATCTGGCACCGGATCAAGTTTCATCGCGTTCCGCGGGAGCGCATTTTCACGGGGTAATTCAGAATTGTACATGCTGAGTGTATCGTCAGGCCTCTGGATACGCCTGGTATCACGGTCAATGATAAGCCATGATGAAGTAGCATTGGCAACTGATCTTCCGTCGGGGGAAAGGGCTTCATAATCCCTTAAAGCGAAGAGCCTGTCAGTACCTCTTGGCCATGTTTTGACAATAATCGAATCGCCCCATTTCGGCCAGGATGATATCTCTGCATAAATTCTTGACAGGACCCAGAAATGATTCTGCTTTAAAAGGTCATCTCTTCCGTAACCAAGTTTCACAGCATGATCGGAAGCGATATCCTGGAAATAATCAAAAAGAGAATACAGGGTTAATTTCCCGTCAGGTCCTGTCTCATAAACGTGAACCGCGTAATTTTTTTGATATTTCAGCAATTCCATTGTCAGTCACTGTTTTTCAGAAATTCATCAACCTCGTGCGAATAGAGTGTCCAGTTATTCATTTCTTCATTCAGCCGGTTCTTCAGATCCTCATAACTCCTGTAAATATCAACACTTTCATCAGAACCGAAAGTGGTCATCAGGTCTTTATGCAGGTCCGATAATTCAATCTCCATTCTTTCTATTTCCAGTTCAGAATCTTCAAGCCTTTTTCTTAGTTTCCGGAGCTTCCTTTCAAACTCCTTTTTCTCAAGGTATTTCTGTTTATTAGAACCATTTTCTGCCTTTCTAGCCTCTGTTGCTGCTTTATCCTTTCTCTCAATATCTTTCAGGTTAGAGATCTTCTTCTTTCTCAGGAAATCATAGATTCCTCCGATATTTTCTTTTATTCTGTTATTCCTGAACTCGAAGACTTTTGTTATGAGCCCGTCGAGGAAATCCCTGTCGTGCGAAACCACAATTAACGTGCCATCATACTTTTTCAATGCCTGCTTCAGAATGTCTTTCGACCGCATATCGAGGTGATTGGTCGGCTCATCCAGGACAAGGAGGTTAAAAGGTTCGAGCAGAAGCCTGACCAGTGCAAGCCTCGATTTCTCACCTCCCGACAGCACTTTGACTTTTTTATCGACATCGTCACCTTTGAAAAGAAATGCACCAAGCATATCGCGAATCTTTGTTCTTACATCACCTTTGGCAACATAATCTATGGTCTGGAGAACTGTCAGATTTTCATCAAGCAGATCATCCTGGTTCTGGGCAAAATATCCGGTTTTAACGTTATGTCCTATCTTCAGAAGGCCTTCATGATCGAGCTCTCCGATAATGATCCTGGAGAGAGTTGTTTTTCCTTCACCGTTACGGCCAACAAAAGCAACCTTTTCTCCCCTGGAGATTGTAATTGCAATCCTGTTAAGAACATTCAGTGAACCATAGCTCTTGGATAGATTTTCGGCTTCAACCACTACAGTACCTGAACGCGGAGCAGGCGGAAACCTGAGGGTTATAGCGCTGGAATCTTCTTCATCAACCTCTAATCTTTCGATCTTGCCGAGTTGTTTTATTTTCGATTGTACCTGAACTGCCTTAGTTGCCTTATACCTGAACCGTTCAATAAATTTTTCGGTATCCTCAATCATTTTATACTGGTTTCTGTACGAAGCAATCTGCTGGATCCTTCGTTCTTCCCTGAGAGCTACATATTTAGTCCATGAAACCTTGTAATCGTAGATCCTGCCAAGTGAAATTTCAATTGTCCTGTTCGTTACATTGTCAAGAAAAGCACGGTCATGTGAAACCAGCATTACCGCACCATGGTATCCTGAGAGAAAAGTTTCAAGCCATTGGATCGATTCTATGTCAAGATGGTTGGTAGGCTCATCAAGAAGAAATAGTGAGGGCTTCTGAAGGATCAGCTTAGCCAGCTCTATTCTCATTCGCCAGCCTCCGCTTAATTCCCGGGTTGGCCGGTCAAAGTCCTTTCTCTCAAAGCCAAGTCCGGTAAGAGTCTGTTCAGCTTCACCCATATAGCTGGAGCCTCCAAGAATCCGGTAGTTCTCCTCAGTTTCAGTAAGCCGGTCGCACAATTTCAGGTAATCTTCCGAATGATAATCATCCCTTTGTGCTATCTCCCGGCTGTATCTTTCAACTTCTTCCGAAAGCCTTAATAAACCTGCGAATGCTGTAAGAGTCTCATTCATTACAGTTGTTGAATCATTCACTGTCATCTGCTGAGGGAGATAACCGATGGTTACTTCCTTCGACATGTCAATAATACCTTTCGTAGGACTCTGGAGACCTGAAATTACTTTTAGCAGGGTGGATTTTCCGGCGCCGTTTTTCCCTGTGAGGCCAATACGATCCTGTTCGTTTATAAGAAACGAAATACTATTCAGCAGATCAAAACTGCCAAACGAAACCGAAATATCCTGTACCGAGACCATCAAAAAATATAAAGCGCAAATATAGGAAAAGTACGGCAGCCTATGAATAAGAGATTATCCTGAGAAAAGTTATCTTTGTTCCGTCACTTTTAAAAGTGCTTCAGATAAACGCTAATTTAGTCATTAGATGAGATTATTCAGAAGGGTTTGTATAGTTCTGCTGGTTGTTTCTGCTGTTACTTCATGTAAGAAAGAAGAGGGGCCGGATTATAAGAATTTCGTATCAAAAGATTTTGTTGTAACCTATCAGACCAGCTATATAAATAATCTTCTGGATTTTGCATCCGGAATATATCCTGAACTGATTGATCTGAAACCGTATATATCAAAGACTGTCGACGTTTACAAAGTGATTTATAAAACTGAAACAGAAGGAAATGAAAATAAATGCATCAGGTTTGCTCTGTGTTCCGTCAGAGACGGGTGAGTACCCTTTTTTCTCTTTCCAGAATGGCACCAACACATTGAATGTTCAGGCTCCCACTGAATATGTCTTCGAATCCGGTTTACCAGTTTATTGAAATTATTGCGTCAATGGGTTATGTAGTTGTCATACCCTGACTATCCGGGATTCGGAGAATCATCAAATATCTCTCATCCATATCTCATAAAGGAACCGACCGTACGATCGGTGGTTGATATGCTTTATGCTGTAAAAGAGATGGTTCCTGAAGAGCTTTCGGATCTGATCATCAAAGATGAGCTTTACATAATGGGTTATTCACAGGGCGGGTGGGCAACCCTTGCATTGCATAAAGCTCTGGAGCAGGATTATTCCGTCGATTTTAATCTTAAAGGAAGTGTCTGCGGGGCAGGGCCATATAATCTGAATCTTATTTTTGAACGGATATCCGTGAATTGATACCTATCCCATGCCTGTTTATCCGGGATACATAATAAACGCTTTTTCAGTCTATGACCAGTTCACAAACCCGGTATCAGATATTCTGAATGAACCTTATGCTACACGCCTGCCTGATCTTTATAATGGCACATTATCCTTTGACCAGATTAACAGCCAGCTGACGACCTCTATACCTGATCTTTTTACATCGGGTTTTCTCTCAGGTTTCACTACCGATGAAAAATATGCAACTGTCCGCTCTTCGCTTACCAATAACAGCATAACAGCCTGGAATACAACTATTCCATTGTTCCTGATACATGGAGGAGGTGATACTACTGTTGATCCGTTATCGACTGAAAACATTTATAATGCAATGATACAATCCGGTACCTCGACACAGATATGTAAAAAGGAGATTCTTCCGGGTCTGGATCATGGTGATGCCGTTGTCCCGGCAATGATTAAAGGAATTCAGTTCATAATAGGTCTTCAGTAAGCAAATTGAATAATAACTTCAGATTTGATAACAGCATCAGTTAATAATCATTCAAAGTGGGACGAAAAAAGGAATTGCCTCTGCTGGAGAAAGTAAGGATCACGGATATTGGTGCTGAAGGAAATGCAATTGCACGGGTCGACAATCAGGTTATTTTTGTGCCAATGCTTATCCCTGGTGATGTTGTTGATATTAAGGTCAGGAAAAAGCGCAAGAAATACATCGAAGGATCAGTTGTAAGGTTCCATGAATACTCGCCCGACAGGATAAAACCACGTTGCAGTCATTTCGGGACATGCGGAGGCTGCAAATGGCAGCATCTGCCATATGATCTTCAGCTCTTTTATAAGGAAAAGCAGGTAAGGGATAACCTGATAAGGATCGGTAAAGTCGATATTCCGGAGATTAATCCGATTATAGGCTCAGAAGATGTCTTTATGTACCGGAACAAGCTTGAATACACATTCTCAGACAGACGCTGGCTAACCATCGAAGAGATCAGATCCGACAATAGTTTTATAAGGGAGGATGCACTCGGATTCCATATCCCGGGTCTTTTTGATAAAGTCCTCGACATTAAGGAGTGCCATCTTCAGCCTGACCCCTCAAACGCTATCCGTGATGCTGTCAGAAGATATGCACATAAAAAATATCTGTCATTTTTCAACCTGAGGGAGCAAAGCGGCTTTTTGCGGAACCTCATCATCAGGAACACAAGCGACGGTAAGGTTATGGTTATTGTAGTGTTCTTTCTTGATGAGAAGGAGAGGATTGACGGACTGATGAATTATCTCGCATCTGAATTTCCTCAGATAACCTCCTTACTGTACATTATCAACACCAAGCAGAATGATTCACTTGCAGATCAGGTTCCTGTTCTTTTCAAAGGCGAAGATCATCTCCTTGAAACGATGGAGGGCCTTAAATTCAGAGTAGGTCCGAAATCATTTTATCAGACAAATACAAAACAGGCTCTCAGACTTTACAGGGTAGCAAAAGAATTTGCAGGGCTGAAGGGAAGCGAGATTGTATATGACCTTTACACAGGGACCGGAACAATTGCAAATTATATTGCTGATTCTGCCGGAAGGGTTATAGGCATTGAATATATTGAAGATGCTGTCAAAGATGCAGTTATAAATTCAGAGCTGAACAATATAAAAAATACACGTTTTTTAGCCGGGGATATCAAATCAGTGCTGAATGAGCAGTTTATTTCAGAGAATGGCCACCCTGATGTTATCATTACGGACCCGCCAAGGGCCGGAATGCACGAAGATGTAATAAAACAGATTATCGCCGCATCGCCGGTCAAGGTCATTTATATAAGTTGCAATCCATCAACCCAGGCACGTGATATTGCGCTGATGTCAGAATATTACAAAGTAGTTAAGATACAGCCGGTCGATATGTTCCCCCATACGCATCATGTTGAGAATGTACTCCTGCTTGAGAAGATACACTTTCTAAAGTTGGCTGGTTCACAATATGCACCATAAAAATCAGTTTATTTATATAGTCTGTTTGATAACTTTCCTTTTATGGTGCCCTATGATCAAGAAAGACCCGATGATCTTTATACATTAAGTATTCAGGGAGTCGAGGACCATCTGGCAAGCCTTCGCTATGCAGGCATGATTCAGCATGCATTGATGCCCGATCCGGATTTTATGAAAGGGATACTGAGGGATTTTTTTATTCTTTTTCTTCCCAGGGACATTGTAAGCGGTGATTTCTATTATACATTTTCCAGCCGCCAGTTTACCTGTATAGCTGCAGGTGACTGTACAGGTCATGGAGTGCCTGGCGCTTTGATGAGCATACTCGGGATCAGCTTTCTGAATGAGATACTTCAATCGAAGCAAAATATCAGGGCAAACCGGGTTCTGAATAATATGCGGGAGAAAATAATGAAAGCCCTGCATCAGACTGGTTCAATAGAGGAGACAAAAGACAGTATTGACATTGCTCTTTGCATTATAGAATCCGG
>CAVPCP010000015.1:0-76805 GCA_963702415.1 uncultured Bacteroidales bacterium
CAGATATAGGATTTTTGGAATAAAATTGGCTTTTACACAAACAAAACGGAGTATTAAATTGTTTGTGTTAGATAGAAGGGCAATTGTTCTTTCAAATTGAAATTCTGCTGATTAATGACTCTCTTATATTATAAATCAACAGTTTAGGGGTCATTGCAACAAAATGGTGCCCCTATTCCAATAAAGAGTAATTATGAAAACAGAAAGCAGTTATAAGAGTAGAATCCTGGGGACAGAGGATGAGGCCAAAATAATATTTCTCAGGTTGATAGTCGGCCTGGTTTTTATAATCGAAGGTATATTAAAATTCTTGTACCTAGAAGCTTACGGTCCCAGCTTTTTTAACGAAATCGGTTTCAGGTACGCATTTTTCTGGGCCTATTTTACAGGGGCATTTGAAATAACATGCGGCTTTCTGGTCCTTATCGGATTATTTACCAGGATTGCTTCTATTCCTCTATTAATCATAATGATAATCGCTTTGATAACTACAAAATTACCATTGCTGGAAAACAGAGGTTTATGGACATTCGCTCATGAGTACCGGTTAGAATTCTCATTAACTGTGTTACTTGTCCTGCTAATCATTTATGGCGGAGGAAAATGGTCGGGTGACTTGAAAATCTTCAAGTCCGGAAAAACTTAAGTTTTTAATCAGGATTCATTTATTATTTCCGGAAAGTTATTTAAATTCATTCTGGATTATTAAAGGCTGTTGGACTTCATTACGATAACTGGTAGCTTAAAATACCAGCTGCCTCTTAATGATATGGCAAACGAGGCTATTTAACCTGGGGTTCCAAGACATATACAATATTTAGAATTCAAATTTAAAAATGATAAATTAACAATTACATGACACTAGTGGATTTAGGTCTTTCACCTGAGATAGAAACTTTTCTGGTAGAAAATAACCTTTCAGATTTCACATTAGGCAGAGTTACTCAGGAGCACAGGGAAAGGTATATCGTTTCGACCGGCGAGAATGAGTACGATGCTGAAATAACAGGCAATCTCAGGTTTTCTGCCTCCTCCAGGGCCGATTTCCCTGCAGTTGGAGATTGGGTTACTATGACTGTTTACGATTCATATCTTGCAATTATTCATGGAATTCTTCCCCGTAAATCAATACTTGAGCGACAGGCTGTCGGAAAATTTGGAGAAATACAAATAATCTCCACAAATATTGATTTTGCCCTGATTGTTCAATCAATTGATAATAATTTCAATATAAACAGACTGGAAAGATATGTTTCAATCTGTTATTCTGCCGGAATTGAACCGGTCCTGGTAATCAGTAAGATTGACTTGGTTATTGACAACATTCTAAAAGATGCAATCTCAAATCTGGAAGCAAGGGATAAGAAGATTAAATACATACTCTTAAGTAACTTAACAATGGAGGGACTTGATCAGATCCTTGAATTCCTTCAAAAAGGGAAAACGTATTGTGTTGTAGGATCATCAGGGGTTGGCAAATCAACCTTGATTAATAACTTGTTAAAAAAGAATATTTTAAAAACGGGAAAGATCAGTGAAAGCACAAACAAGGGAAGGCATATAACAGATCATCGGGAGCTTTTTGTACTTGAAAATGGCGGAATAATAATTGACACTCCCGGAATGAGAGAATTGGGTATGACTGATAATACAGAGGGCATTAAAACAGCCTTCCGGGAAATACATGACCTGTCGCTGAAATGTAAATTCCATGACTGTAAACACATTAATGAAACTGATTGTGCTGTTTTAAAAGCTCTTGACGACGGACATATTGACAGGGCATCACTTGAGAATTTTCAGAAGCTTCAGAGAGAGATGCAGCGGTTCCATACAACTCTTGCTGAAAAACATAGAAGAGAAAAGATATTTGGGAAAATAATTAAGAACTATAAAAAAGATATTAAAAATAATAAGTACTAAACATGACCCGGACAAAGGAAAAAGGTAACAGTCAGACTAATGGAGAAGGGAATTTCTATTAAAACAGTCATCATTAAACGAATATTTTTTTTTGTACCGATATTGTCAGCAATTTACCAACTGGATCCTGGGGTGGTAATTATTCATGGAGTCAACCTGTTAAATTAAAGCAACCACTAAGAACGGACTGATTTGCCTTTCGTAGATTGTTGATTTATCTACTGCCCTCAGAAATCAACTCTGAGGGCTTCTTTATTATATAAAATAGATTATTTCTATTGTCGGCAGAAAATTTTAAACCTTTCTAAATATGTAAATTATGTAATAGTTTTATAAAATTTTGTAATAGTCCATCAGGAAATAATTCAAACCTTTACTATTGATTATAAGTTTTTTATAGAAATAAGAGACAAAAGGAGAACTAAATAAATATCAGGAACATATATGATAGTAGCATCGGTTAAAAGAATCCTGAAAAGGATTACATCAAGTAAAATTCTGAATGAGATATCATCAGGTAAAATAGTCTATTTTGAAAATCCAATGGAAGAACTCGCATTTAAATATATTCCAGGCGAACTGGGCAAAATTGGAAAATACTATGCTAAATATTATGGTCAGGATGAATATGAGATTGATTTCGATTCAACCTCTATTCTTATGGCTGTAATGGAGGGTAAACAGATTAGTAAAACGAGATTTGATAACTTTCATTTAATTGAAGGTGTTGTTTGGAACAGGGATAAAATTCCTTCATGGACAAGGAAGTGGGCAATAAGTGGGTAGCATAGATTGTTTTTCGACCTAATCTGTTTTCATTCAAAGTCAGGCTGCCAAAACTTCAGATTGAGATTAACAAAAGAATAATTGCATATGTTAAATAAGTCAAAAAATAGAAAACATACCATATTCTTTATCCTGATAATATTCTTGATTTTTATGTATGCTTGTGCTGACAGGCTTTGTTCTGCATACACCGGGCAGGCATATATAGGGCATGGTACACCACCTAAGGAATTGAAAAGGTAAAATTTCCATTTAATATCAGGATCACAACAGATTGGAATTGGGCTTTTTCATCTAATAAAGAAACCAGCACCCGTTTTTTCACCATTAGTCAATTTTGTTAGTCAATTACAATTCCTGGAGCTGGAAAGGGTGAAAGGATGCTGGCAGAATAATATTTTTTGTCAATACATAAATATAACAAAAATAGACTGAGAATGTTCATAGATTTAATAGATAAATACTGATGGAATAAATTTGCTTCTGGCTCCGCGTTTTTTTACTTTGGATTGCAGACATTGACTTTCAAAATCAGGCACAAGAAATGCAGCGAGTGCCAGCCCTCAGATCAGCCGGGGGCTTTTCAATAAATAAAGTTGACTTTGGCTTTTTGCTGGTGTAACTTTGTTGAAGAATTTGGTTGACAAAGATAACAGAATCGGTCAAATAAAATTTGATCTGCATTAAAGCCGGACCATGAAGAAAGAAGTTTCAAATCGTTTATTTATAATCTGTTTTGTTGCAGCTATTACAACCTTCTTGAGTTGCGTGAAAGAAGCGGATCTGCCTACAGTAGTAACAGAGGTTGTTATTGATATTGAGACAATCAGTGCAACCTTTAATGGACTCGTTATAAATGATGGTGGAGCAAAGATTGATTTAGAGGGCTTTTGCTTCGGAACTGCTCACAATCCTACTATTACAAATTCAACAAGATATTATTGTAAAGGAGGTCTAAGAAGTTTTACAAAAACTGTTCCTTTTTTATTACCTGACACTTATTACCATGTAAGAGCGTTTGCTATGAACTCTGAAGGGACAACTTATGGCAACGAAGTTCATTTTAGGACAAAGCCGGCATTTTTAGCTACAA
Source organism: uncultured Bacteroidales bacterium (assembly GCA_963702415.1). Classification (GTDB taxonomy): domain Bacteria; phylum Bacteroidota; class Bacteroidia; order Bacteroidales; family VadinHA17; genus LD21. The sequence goes on from CAVPCP010000015.1 coordinate 3,803, forward strand.
TTGTGCCATTAGGACCTTATGGAATTAGCATTTTTTCAGCAGAGGCAGGGGGTTATGTTTCAGATGATGGCGGAACTCCTTTTCTTGAAAAAGGAGTTTGCTTGTCAGCCACAGCAAATCCCACAATTAACGACAGAAAGGTCCTGCCGGATAGCTGGGATGATGAAGGATTTATTTGCACTATAAGTAATCTGAAGCCAGAAACACTTTACCATTTAAGACCTTATGCAATCAACCTGAGTGGCGTAGCTTACGGTGATGACAGGGAATTCAAAACCTACCCTTTACCCATTGTCACAACTAATGTTGTTAGCGTGTTTAAACAGACTACTGCAAGAGTAGACGGTATTTTGACATGGTCCGGTCCAGAAGAGTTAGTGAGGCATACAGGCTTTTGCTATGGAACAGCAACAGCTCCAACATTTGCCGAAGGGCTACCTTTTGTATTTGCCCCTATCGGGGATGGGAGAGAATTTACCGAAACTCTTACAACTCTGACTCCTGGTACAATTTATTATGTCAGGGCATTTGCCACTGTCTTAATGGATTACCATTATTATCATTATGACAATCAATTTGTTTTATATGGAAATGAAGTTACGTTTACAACCAGCCAGTAACTTATATGAATTCTACCAACATAGTCATATCTTAACGATTAATACCTCCTCAGCCCTCTGAAAACTATCGGGGGCTTTTTATTTGAATGGAAAATTGACTTTGGCTTTTTGCTGGTGTAACTTGCATAAAAACAATTCTAACTAAATACCTATGAAAGAATATTCGCAAGTACAGAAGTTTATTTCTGTATTAATGATTTTCATTTTGTTGGTATATCTGTCAGGTTGCACCAGCACAAAGGTTATTGTAACATCTGATCTACCCCCAGAATCCAGCAAATATGCTTATATAGTCCATGGTGAAACCCTAAAATTTCTTCTCGAAAAGCCTGTAATTTCAAATGATACCTTATATGGCAGAATTAATCAGACATATTTTGATAACTCATATGATCGCGGGAATAAAATTCATTTATATGTCTCATCAGATTCAGTGATTAAAATAGATAATGAAGGGGAATTTCTCAGTGTGCCACTCATGGGAGTTACACAAATTAGCTTGCAAGAAGTAAAAGGAGTAGACACATTTTTCCTTATCCTTGGTTCAGCTTTAGTGCTATTTATCGTAGTGGGCATTATCAGCTGGATTATTAATCCCCCAACCTTGGTTATGTTTTAGTGCTATTTATCGTAGTGGGCATTATCAGCTGGATTATTAATCCCCCTGATTTTAGTATAGATTTGGGTATATAAAAGTAAGGCTGAATGATCTTAATTTATTCTCAGCCCTCTGATATCAGCATCGGGGTCTTTTTATTCTAATATTCTGACCCCACTTGACTTTCATATCAGGATAGCGTAACTTTACTTGTACATATGCTTTTAGTAATCGAAAATCATTAATCGAATGGCAATCTGGTCAGCCGAAATAAAAGAACTTGAGAAACTTTATGAATCCTTGACAGTGCAGGTAAGTCTCTTTCTTAATCTTTGGTTTTGAAAATGCTAATTCAGATGCCGTTTTAAAGAATGTGTTTGCAAATTATTTGCAAACGGGTAAAAAAGAAGAGAGTCTGCATTAACGCAAACCCTCATTCTGTCTTTGTCGGGGTGATCTGACTCGAACAGACGACCCCTTGCACCCCATGCAAGTGCGCTAGCCAACTGCGCCACACCCCGATATTTTCTTCTGGCTATTCTCCGTCCTGAACAGACGACCCTCACGCCCTGCGTGATGCGCTAGCCACGGAGTTAATCCCGCATTGCGTGACCACACCCCGGTATCACCTGCAAAAATAATCATCTATTCCGATAAAGCAAGAATTTGAGCAACCATCTGCTGTCTGAAATGATGGTTTCTTTAACCCAAATAAGTATATTTGATCAAATTTCTTAATCAGGTAAAGACAACATCATCATGAAAGGAAAATCAATTAACCGGAGAAAGTTTTTTACTATTCTTAGCGCAGGAGGAGCAACTCTGGCTGCAAGCCCTGTCATGGGGTTTGGATCACAAAACCAACAGACACAGGTTAAACCTGCCACAAATATCAATGATGCAGGTAAAATTCCGAGGCAATCAACCTCTATGCCGGGAAAGTTTCCCGGGAAGGTGGTTCTTGTAAAGAACATGAATTCCGTTGTCAATGATGTCCCGGTCGAAGCTGCAGCTTATTTGATGCTGACCAGATCAATGGTTGAACTTACGGGACAGACAGATATAAAAAAGGCATGGCGAATGTTTGTAAACCCCGGTGAAAAGATCGGACTGAAGGTAAATCCGGTTGCAGGAAAAACACTTTCGACAAGTCATGCTGTGGTAAAATCTGTTGTTAAACAATTAACAGAGAGCGGAATAAATGCTAAAGATATAATAATCTGGGACAGGAGGGACATGGAACTCAAAGATACCGGTTTCACAAAAGAGAATTACCCGGGTATCACTATAAAGGGAACTGAAATGCAGGATGAAAAAGGCTCTTTTACTGATAAGAACGGAAAGCTTTACGGCGAGAGTAACATAGATAAGGAATGGTATTACTGGGCAGATGTCGAGGGTGAGTACGATGCAGAAACAATGCCTTATATGATCAATGGGGGCAAATTCTCGTATTTCACTAAAATAGTTACTCAGGAGGTTGATAAGATCATAAATATCCCGATTCTCAAAAATGCTGGCGGATCAATAACCAATGCAATGAAAAACCTTGCTTTCGGATCTGTTTCAAATACAGGAAGGCTTCATGCAAAGCTGTGGAATGATACATGTGCTGAAGTTTGCGCTTTCGCACCGTTACGCGACAAAGTAGTACTTAATATAACTGATGGGTTGAGAGGCTGCTTTAATGGTGGCCCTGGTGCAAATCCGCAGTTTATCTGCAACTACAACACACTGCTTGTCTCTACTGATCCGGTGGCAATGGACAGAATTGGATATGACATTATCGCTGAAAAAAGAATAGCTGAGGGCTTGCAGAAAGCCGCAGCTCCCGGAGTCACTAACATTTCTTGCAATGGCGACTGTCCTTGGACTAGGTGTTTCGGATAAAAGTAAGATTGATTTGAAAATGTTCGAGTTGAGTTAAATAGATGTTTAGAAAATTATCTGGTTCAGTCATTTTGATTCTTAGCTTCACGGCTTGCTTCTCACAGATCCCGGAGGATTTTCCACAATCGGGAAGAAGGATCTTCCTGAAGCAAAATTCTCATCTTCAAGGGTATTTACCGGTTCTTCACTTTTTGGCTATATAAACGGTGGGGCTGAACTTTATCTCGAATATGGATTTGACGTTGCTGCGGTCACAGTAATAGATTATGAAGATGGAGAGTATAAGACTGAAGTTTTTAAGATGACCGGATCCGAAGAGGCATTCGGGATTTTTTCAGTGTCAAAATACCGCTGTCTGAGCATACCGGCCCTTTCAGAATTCACCTGCCAGACAAAATATCAGCTTCAGATATGCAAGGGGCCTTATTATATAAGCATAATCAACAAAACAGGTACCAGGATCCGACAGCATTGTCTCACTTACTTTGGGCAAGATCATTACCGATAAAATAAAGGATAAGGAGATCGATCTTTCATCGTATTTGCCTGAAATCGATACTGAAACACTACAAACAAAATCTTTCCTTGCAAAAGGCAGGCTTGGAATTATAAATGGATCACCTGAGTTGGAAGATTTTTTTCTGGGAGTGGCCGATTATACTGCAGTTATTGCGAAAGTGGATGGGAAAAGACTCATCTCTGCAAAGTTCAGAAACAGGGAGTCTTACAGAAGTTTCTCGATCTTCATAAATGGAAGGATGAATGTCAGGCACTAATGAAACCCTTAAAAAGATAGCTGACCAGTCATTTGATTATTGAATTACCCGATTAATTTTGCAGAAAAATACATCTTATGGATATTTTCAAACCCCTTAATCTTTCCGGAGACCTTCAAAAAAGTGATATTGAAAACGTTGAAAAAGTCAAATGCCTGATCATAGGTTCAGGTCCGGCAGGTTATACTGCTGCAATTTATACAGCACGCGCCAACCTTAAACCCGTGCTTGTTACTGGACTGCAGATGGGGGACAGCTTACTACCACAACCGAAGTTGAAAATTATCCCGGCTATCCTGATGGAGTGACCGGTCCGGTAATGATGGAAGAATTTAAAAAACAGGCTGAACGATTTGGTGCTGAAGTCAGATTCGGGATTGCCACAAAGGTTGATTTTTCAGGAAAGACACATAAGGTAATAATTGATGAAAATAAAAAAATTGAAGCCGATGCTGTGATTATTGCCACAGGCGCAACTGCAAAGTATCTTGGTCTTGAAGCTGAATCGCGTTATGCAGGAATGGGTGTATCGGCATGCGCCACATGCGACGGATTTTTCTATAAAGGAAGGATGTGGCCGTTGTTGGAGGAGGCGATACTGCAGCAGAAGAAGCAACCTACCTGGCAGGTATGTGCCGGAAAGTCTATCTGGTAGTCAGAAGAAACGTTCTCAGGGCATCAAAAGCAATGCAGGAGAGAGTCCTGAATATTCCGAATATTGAAGTTTTATGGGAACATCAGGCAATTGACCTTTTTGGAGAAAATGGTGTTGAAGGTGTGGTCCTTGTCAGGAAGAAAGGCACTCCGCAGGAGGAGACGGTTAAGACTGAAAATTGATGGTTTCTTTCTTGCAATAGGCCATACTCCTAATTCAGATGTATTTAAGAATTTCTTGAAACAAATGAAACAGGATATATTAAAACAATTCCCGGCTACAACGAAAACAAATGTTCCTGGAATATTTGCGGCAGGGGATGTACAGGATCCGGTTTACCGACAGGCAGTGACTGCTGCAGGATCAGGATGCATGGCTGCCATAGATGCAGAACGTTACCTGTCAGAGTTACATAGTTAAAGCCCCCTATCCTCCTTAAGGGGGGTAACGCAGTGAAGATAAAAGGACCTTCAGGAGGTGGGGCGAAGAAATCACAGAAATACACAGATAAGATCAACTGAAATGAAAACATTTAAAAAGACATTCAAAATAAATGCTGAACCTTCAGATATTATATTCAGCACTGACAAATCCATTTACAATAGAACTATGGTCAGGTTATCCGGCAGTGATGTCAACTGAGCCGGGTTCGGAATTTTCCTTGTGGGAGGGTGATATAACCGGCAAAAACCTGGAATTTGTGCAGGATAGGAAAGTTGTACAGGAATGGTATCTTTGGAGAACAGACAGAGAAGTCTATTGTGACAATCAACATAACACCTGATAGTGAAAACTCAGTGGTCACTGTAGAACAATCAAATATACCTGATAATGATTTTGCTGATATTTCTGAAGGATGGAGGGAATATTATATTGGCGCAATAATAAACTTTTTCAATCCTAATTTTTGAATTCTTCAGGGAATTCCAGTTCAGATTTCGTCTTGCCCAGAAAGAAGTAAATATCTTCACAGCTGGCATAAATCATAGTCGCAATACCTTTATAACATAGGGTTTCGGAATATTCCTGCATTCGTTCGTTCCATTCGGGGAGCCATGATAAACATGATGCTTTTAATAAACCGCCTGATCTCTTTTCTCATTTCTTTCCGGCAGGCTTCATCGTCAAGTGTAATATATTTATCCGTCAGAAGAGTAAGGAAAAGCAATTCAATACCGAGGTTATCGTCAGGGATATTGTAACGCTGAATCTTTTATTCCATCCATAAGAATTATAGAAATCACTTACTTTTCAGCTCCCTGATGCCTCTTTAATCAGAGTTCAATGTAATTTGATTTCAGCGGTGGGGCAAGAGGAACTCCGAACCTGAAAAGAGCCTGTTGAAATCGTCCTGCAGCATTTTTCTGCACAGTGTCTTGTCCTTGCATGATTCTCTAAGCTGGGAAGCAGCCTCAATAAACCTTGGATTTCTGCTTTTTACAGGAAGAGTTTTTAAAATTCCTTTTGACCAGAAATCAACCACACATTCTTCAACAGGTTCATACATTATCATACTTCCTGCAAAATAGAGAAGCATATTATATGCTTTCGATAATTGAATTCTGTTTTTTTGCTTTATTAGACTCCATAAATGTGTAAATCAGGATTTAAATTATTATGAAATCCTTATGAATTGAACATACAAGGATTTAATAACCTATAAACGGTATTAAACATAGATTTGTTCAAAATAATAAAAAAAAGCTGTGCCTCAGGGCACAGCTTTCATAAATAGAGTATCATTTTTATTTTGTAAAGTCAGCCATTTCATGGGGATATTCATCGTTGTCGATTTGCGTTTTGATCTCTCTGAAAGCTTTTACAGTATATTCAACATCCTCAAGTGTGTGGCCTGCTGTCGGTATCAGCCGAAGCATCACAACATCCTTCGGAACCACAGGATAAATGACCACAGAACAGAAAATACTGTAGTTTTCCCTGAGGTCATAAATAAGCTGGGTGACCTGGGTTAAGGCGCATTTCATAAAAACAGGTGTAACCGGCGATTCAGTCTTGCCGAGATCAAGTCCTGCCTCTTTTAATCCTTTTTGAAGAGCTCTTACAATTGTCCAGAGCTTTTCCCTGTATTCAGGATGAGCCTGGATAAATTCAAGTCTTTTAATTGCCCCGAGAGTCATTGCCATCGGAAGTGATTTTGCATATATCTGGGAACGGAGGTTATACCTGAGATAATTGATCACTTCTTTATTACTTGCAACAAATCCTCCGATACCTGCCATCGATTTGGCAAAAGTGGCAAAATATACATCTATCTGATCCTGAACACCAAAATGTTCTCCTGTGCCTCTTCCGTTAGCCCCCATGGTACCAAATCCATGTGCATCATCTACAAGGAAACGGAAATTGATATTTCTTTTTAAGAGCAGCAATTTTGTCAAGCTTCCCAAGATCGCCTGCCATTCCGAATACACCTTCGGTAATAACAAGTATGCCGCCACCTGATTCTTCTGTCAGCTTTGTTGCTCTCTGCAACTGTTTTTCGCAGCTTTCAATATCATTGTGCGGAAATACAAATCTCTTTCCCGAAATGAAGCCTCAGTCCGTCCATTATGCAGGCATGTGATTCAGAATCATAAACTATAACATCATGCCTGTCGACAAGAGCATCAATTATCGAAACCATTCCCTGGTAGCCGTAGTTAAGCAGATATGCATCTTCTTTCATCTCAAATTCGGCTGCCATTTTCTCAAATCTCTCATGATTAGTGGTCTGTCCCGACATCATTCTTGCACCCATAGGATAAGCAAGACCATATTTCTCAGTATACTTCGGCATCGGTTTTTCTTATTTCCGGATTATTTGCCAGACCAAGGTAATTGTTCAGACTCCAGGTCAGAACATCTTTGCCTCTGAATTTCATCTTTGGAGCAATTTCTCCTTCAAGTTTCGGGAACATGAAATACCCGTAAGCCAAATCAGGAATATTGTCCCAAGCGCCCCTTTGTTAGATTTGATTTTTTCAAAAATATCCATTTTGAGTATGTTTTTAGAAAATTTGGCACAAAATGTAAATTATAAAGGAACACTAACTCATACCTATTTATACCTAATTTGCTAATAATATCTTTAAGCAATGTTGTCTTTAACCGATTATAAATTGCCCCTAAATCTGCCTTGCTTCGCCGAAGCGGCTACGCGAAGGCGCAGAGGGGGACTTATTTAATAATTCTTTTTCCCACCTGCATTCAGGCTCTTCCCTAAAATTGGCCACTGGGCAATTTCTTTACGGTCAGAATTAGGGGAAGGGCAAATTCACCTATTTGTGATGACCTTATTACTTTCTACTTTAAAGATAAATATTGGGCTTTCATACCTTTGTTCGAAAAAAAAGAGTAATTTTGCGCAACATTTTTTTATATGAAAGTCAGGATATATATTGTCTTGATAATTTCTGTTCTGATCGGCTCATGCGGGGAATATGAAAAACTCCTTAAGAGTTCCGATTATGAGCTTGAAGAAAACCAAGGCAAGAGAATATTATGATGCGGAACAATATGCAAAAGCTTCTGAATTGTACGGACAGATAATCCCCCGATACAGGGCCACGTGCAGAGGCTGAGGAACTTAACTGGCTGAATGCCCAGAGTTACTACGGAATGAAAGCAGTATGATATGGCAGGGACTTATTTTAAATCACTGGTTGAACAATATCCTTATGGAAAATATGCTGAAGACGCAACATTCCTGGCCGCTAAATGTGATTATACAATTGCTCCAAGAGCAGAGCTTGATCAGGAAAACTGCAGAAACTGCAATAGAAGGATTCAGTCTTTTTATAAACAGGTTCCCCTCAGCCCCAGGGTAGAGGAAGCCAAAAATATATTAAAGAGCTTGAGGACAGACTTGTTGAAAAGTCGTATTTGAATGCCAGGCTTTATTATAACATGAAAGAATACAAGTCATCGATTACAGCACTTACAAACAGCCTGAAGGAGTATCTCCGATTCAAAATACAGAGAAGAAATGATGTTTCTGAAACTGAATTCCCTGTTCCTTTATGCTGAAAACAGTTACTCAAACAAACAAAAAGAGAGATACCAGGCAACACTTGATGAATATTATTCGTTTGTTGAAGAGTTTCCCGAAAGCAGATATTCACGGGATGTAAAGAAAATATATCAGGATACTGCGAAATTCCTGAAAATTGAGAATACAGCTAATATAGTCAAAATACAGTAGATAAATATGGATTACAGAAAATCAATGGCCCCGTCAACAACAGTTACCCGTAATCTTGACCTGATGACAAAAGATACGGGAAATATTTATGAAACAGTTATAATTGTTTCAAGAAGATCAAATCAGATATCAGTTGAGATGAAGCAGGAACTCAATAAAAAACTTGAAGAGTTTGCTTCATACACCGATAATCTTGAAGAAGTTTTTGAGAACCGTGAACAGATAGAGATATCAAAATTCTATGAACGGCTTCCCAAGCCAACTCTTATCGCATTGCAGGAGCTTGAGGAAGGCAAGATTTTTTACAGGAACCCTGATTCATGGCTGGCAAAAGCAAAATTTAGCTAAAATGCTAAAAGGTAAGAAAATACTTATCGGAGTAACCGGAGGTATTGCAGCCTATAAAATTGCAACTGTGATCCGGTTGCTTGTCAAAGAGGGTTGTGAGGTAAAAGTCATAATGACCAGTCATGCAAGGGAATTTATTACCCCGCTGACCCTGGCAACATTTTCCAAAAATCCTGTGCTTACAGAATTTTACGATCCTGAGAACGGAAACTGGAACAGTCATATTGATCTTGGAATATGGGCTGATATGTTCCTTATTGCTCCGGCAACTGCAAATACGATTGGAAAAATGGCAAACGGAATTGCTGATAACCTCTTACTTACTACATATTTTCGGCAAGGTGCCCTGTCTTTGTGGCGCCATCAATGGATGTGGATATGCTGAACCATCAGGCAACAATAAAGAATATAGAGACTTTAAGGTCATATGGAAATCATATTCTTGATGCACCTGAGCGGTGAACTCGCAAGCGGACTGACCGGGAAAGGGCGAATGGTCGGAACCGGAGGAAATAGTGAAGGAGATAAAAGCCTTCCTTTCAAAAAAAAAATTATAAGCCTCTGAAGGGAAAGAGGATCCTTATCAATGCAGGTCCTACACGCGAACAGATCGATCCGGTAAGCTTTATAAGCAATTATTCATCAGGTAAAATGGGAATTGCCCTTGCCGATGCAGCTGCAGCATATGGTGCTGATGTTGAACTGGTGCTTGGTCCGGTGAATATACTTCCCGAAAATAAATCCATTAAAGTGATAAATATTGTATCTGCCGAGAAGATGGCAACCGAATGCATCGCGAGATTCTCCGGCTGCGATATAGCGATACTCGCTGCCGCAATATCTGATTTTACCCCGGAGAATTCGAAAACAAAAAGATGAAAAGGACCGGAAACGACCTTATCCTCAGGCTGAAACCCACAAAAGACATCGCCGGCGCTCTCGGGAAAATGAAAAATAAATCTCAGATCCTTGTTGGATTTGCCCTTGAGACAAATAATGAAATTGAGAATGCCACAGCAAAACTTGAACGAAAAAACCTTGACCTAATTGTTATGAATTCAATGCAGGATAAAGGTGCAGGTTTTGGTTATGATACAAACAGAATAACATTGATTGACAGAAACAATAATATTGATAAATTTGAGTTGAAATCAAAAGAGGAAGCTGCAAGAGATATTCTCAATAAAATAGTTTCAATGCTAATAAGTTAATTCGGATGAAATTATTCAAATCAATAAAATATTTCTTTTCTGGCAATTATGCTTCTTGGCGGAGGAGTTGTTTATTCGCAGGAACTTAACTGTAATGTGCAGGTCTCCGCTCAGAAGATCCAGGGCTCCAACCGTCAGGTTTTTGAATCGATGCAGCGGGATATTTATGAATTCATGAACAACAATGTCTGGACCAACCATGTGTTCAGTTATGCGGAACGAATCGACTGCAACATCCTGATTACAATTACCGAGCAGTTTTCAGCTGACGAATTCAGCGGAACGATACAGGTCCAGTTAAGACGTCCGGTATTCAATTCGACCTATAATTCAACAGTGCTGAATTTCATGGATAATAATTTCCAGTTCAGATATGTAGAATTCAGCCCTCTTGAATTTGATCCAAATCTTACAGATCAAGCCTGATTTCAGTTCTGGCGTATTATGCATATATTTTTCTTGGATTTGACTACGATTCTTTTTCACCCCTCGGAGGCACCCAGTTTTTCCAGGTAGCCGAAAAAATTGTGAATAATGCCCAGAATGCCTCAGAACCCGGGTGGAAGCCATATGACGGCTCAAGAAATAAGAACAGGTACTGGCTGGTAAAAAATGCTCTTGACAAGGAATATGAGGGGATAAGAAGGTTTATTTATGAATATAATATTCTGGGCATGGATAAAATGGAATCCAAAACAGGAGAAGCCAGAATAAGTATTCTTGAAAGCCTTAAACTGATACAGCAAGTTTACAGAACCCGGCCGGATCCATATATGTACCTTCTTCAGATTGTTATGGAATCGAAAGCTGATGAACTGGTATCAATTTTTACTGGAGCATTCCCTGAAGAGAAAAGCCGAGTGGTGCAATTACTGAACGAGATAGATCCGGGGAACAAAACAAAATATGAAAAGATAATCGCAGCCAATATACCATAATAGCCGGCTATGCTTGTAAAACTTGCTGTTCAAAACTATGCACTTATCAGAGAACTGGACCTCACTCTGGAAAAAGGACTTACAATTATAACAGGAGAAACCGGAGCGGGCAAATCGATACTTCTTGGTGCTCTTTCCCTGATCCTTGGTTCAAGAGCCGATTCCTCAGTGCTTCTTAATAAAAATGAAAAATGTATTGTCGAAGGAACCTTTAAAACCCAGGAATATGATCTTGAAGATTTCTTCATTTCAAATGACCTTGATTTTGAAAGCCATGCTATTGCTCACGAAGGGAAATTAATCCCTGCCGGTAAATCGAGGGCTTTCATAAACGATACTCCTGTTACTATAAACCTTATGAAGGAACTGGGCGACAGGCTTATAGATATTCATTCGCAGCACCAGACCCTGATGCTGAATACAACTCATTTCAGTTAAATATAATAGACTCATTTGCCGGAACCGGACCTCTTCTGAATAGCTACCAGGGCACCTTCAATAATTTCAGGAAATTTCAGAGAGAATATAAGGAATTGAAGGAGAAATCTGACAAAAACAAGGCTGATCTCGAATATCATCAGTTTCATTACAGCCAGCTTGAAGAAGCAAAGCTCCGAAAAGGGGAACAGGATGAACTTGAAAAGGAGCAGGAACTCCTGGAGCATGCTGAAGAAACAAAACAGGCTCTGACAGATATTTCCCGGCTGTTCTCCCATGAGGACGCATCAATTTTGCCGATGATCAGGGAAGTCAGGACAAGTATCGGAAAGATAAACATATACCTGCCGGCTGATCTGAATATACCTTCACGGATTAATTCCTGCCTGATTGAACTTGACGATCTGGCAAATGAGATTGAAAGGATCGGACAGAATACCGAAGCTGATCCTGAAAGGCTGGCAAAGATAAACGGAAGGCTCGATAACCTTTATTCACTGATCCAGAAGCACAGGCTTAAGAATCTCGATGAACTTTTAATAAGAAAAGAAGAAATTGCAAATACAATAAAATCAATTGTCACCGGCGATGAGAAACTTAATGAGATGGAGTCGGTCTTAAAAAGTCTGACTGACAATCTGATTTCAGTTGCTGAAGAAATATCAGGAAAAAGGAAATCTGCATTACCTGAAATTGAGTTAAGGGTTACTGATCTGCTCAGGCAGCTTGGGATGCCCAATGCAAGGTTCAGAATAACACTGACCAGATCAAAGGATTTTACTCAGGCAGGTGTTGATTTTGCAGATTTTCTTTTTTCAGCCAACAAGCAGACAGAGCCGGAGAACATTGCCAGAATTGCCTCAGGCGGCGAATTGTCGCGCGTGATGCTGAGCCTAAAATCGTTGCTGACTAAAAATAAAAATCTGCCGACAATAATCTTTGATGAGATTGATGCGGGAGTTTCAGGTGAAGTTGCAGACAGGGTAGGGCAGATCCTTTCCGAAATGGGAAAACATATGCAGGTGGTCAATATAACTCACCTTCCTCAGGTGGCTTCAAGGGGTACAAGGCATTTCCATGTTTATAAAGAAGATTCGGGCGATTCAACAATTACCAGGATTAAATTGTTATCTCCTGGTGAACGGATTCAGGAAGTTGCCAGACTGCTGAGCGGAAGTGAAGTGACAGAGACTGCTATCAGGAATGCAAAAGAACTGATAAAGGCGGGGACTAGATAAAAATAATCACATCATTAATACATATCTGAAATGAACCAGGGTCTTCTTGAAGGTAAGAAAGGAATAATTTTCGGTGCGCTTAATGACAAATCAATTGCGTGGCACGTTGCCCTTAAAGCATGGCAGCAGGGAGCTGAACTGGTTCTTACCAATTCACCGGTTGCGGTAAGGCTGGGAACAATAAACGAGCTTGCCCGGATAACTGGCAGTAAAATGATCCCGGCTGACGCGACAAGCATGGTGGATATCGATAAGCTTATCTCTGAAAGTATGGGGATATTCGGCGGAAGATTTGATTTTATCCTTCATTCAATCGGTATGTCACCGAATGTCAGAAAAGATATCCCATATGAAAACACCAGCTATGAGAACATGCTGAAAACATTCGATATATCAGCCCTGAGCTTTCACAGGATTCTTCAGACTGCCTATAAATATGATGCAATAAATGAGTGGGGATCGGTGGTTGCTTTATCGTATGTGGCTGCACAGCGTACTCTTTCAGGATATAATGATATGGGTGATGCCAAAGCACTTCTGGAATCTATTGCGCGATCATTTGGCTATATTTATGGCCGTGAAAGGAAAGTGAGGATAAATACTGTTTCTCAATCGCCGACACTTACAACAGCCGGTAGCGGTATTCACGGGTTCGAATCACTTGTTGATTTTTCAGAAAGAATGTCCCCTCTTGGCAATGCAACAGCTGAGGAGTGTGCCGATTACTGCATAGTGCTCTTTTCCGATCTTACAAGAAAAGTCACAATGCAGAATCTTTATCACGACGGAGGCTTTTCAAATATGGGTATGAGCCTTAAAGCAATTGAGCAGTATAAAAAGAGCTTTGAGGAGTGCGACTGTGATGAAAAGCCTGGCTTATGATAAAAATTGTACTCCTTGTCCTTCTTTATTTTACTTTTCCCCTTGCAATAATTTATATGTGCAGGCGATGGTCAGTTTTTAAAAAACTTGGATCAATTGCACTGGCCTATGCCTTTGGTTTACTTTTAGGTACATCCGGTATTATGCCAAAGGGAAGCGATAATTACTACCTGGAGCTGCAAGAAGAAATATCACTTTCAGGTGCTAAAGCAGAATCTCTTCTCGCATCAGGGACCATAAGTGAGAATGATGTTTTTGTGAATTCCATAAGAAGGGTTCAGGATATGCTTACTACAATTGCAATTCCGCTTGCTTTCCCTTTACTTCTCTTTTCACTTAATATAAGAAAATGGTTTCGGTATGCAAAAACAGGTTTTGTAAGCATGATCCTGGCTTTGATATCAGTAGTTGTAATTATTACCTCCGGGTACTTTATTTTTAAAAATGCAGTTCCTGACAGCTGGAAAGTTGCGGGAATGCTCGTGGGAGTTTATACCGGCGGTACACCAAATATGGCTTCATTAAGTGTTGCACTGGATGTTGACCCAAATCTCTTTTTGATGACCAATACTTACGATATTATTGTTGGGGCAATCACTCTGATATTTTTCATTACAGTCGGCCCGAGAGTTTTCAGAGCAATACTTCCTCCATTTAAGTATTTAGGCGAATCTGATGAAACAGATCAGGCTATCGCAGAGGCAGAAAGTTTTGAAGATTTTTCCGGGATGTTCAAAAAGGACCGGGTACTTCCATTAATTAAGGCATTGGGAATTTCTGCTGCTGATAGCTGCAGTATCTGCCGGAATAGCCATGCTTTTCCCCGAAAACGCATTCATGCCTGTTGCCATCCTTTCGATAACTACTCTGGCTATCATCGGGTCGATGATTCCATGGCTCAATCGAATAGAAAAAACGTTCCAGTTCGGTATGTACTTTGTTCTTGTTTTTTCTTTTGCTTTTGCCTCAATGGCGAACCTTAGCAAAATATTTGACATCAGATTCCTTGGACTTTTTGGTTATGTGCTTTATGCATATTTCGGTTCTTTGATTCTTCACATTTTATTATCCAAATTATTCAGAGTAAACGCTGATGATTATCTTATTACCACAACCGCCTTTATTTACTCCCCACCATTTGTACCTGTAGTTGCTGCAGCTCTGAAAAACAAAGAAGTAATTATAACAGGAATTACTGTTGGCATAATCGGGTATATTATAGGAAATTACCTTGGAGTCGGATTGGGGTATTTTCTGAAGGGATTCTGAAATATCATAATCAAGTCCCGATCTCATCCTTCTAAAACAAATAATTCAGCCCGAAGGAGAATCCGATATTTCCATCCTGCTCATTGAATGCTTTACCGATATCAATGGCAATAACAAAATTCTCGTTCATTACAGGCATAATGCTTATCCCTGCTGTCTGATGCAGTTTTTCTTCTCCGGGATTAAAGAAATCGCCGTAAGCTATATCCGGTCATTTCATGCATTAAAAGTATTTTGAAGATCATCAGGAAGCGTGATAGGTTTTAGTGACCATCCCCAGGTCATAGAAAAGGTTAAGTCCAAGATAACAATCCTGATTAAAGAGCTTGAAATAAAAAGGTTTCCAGCGAAGTTCTGCATTACCAAGAATGAATCCATCGCCAATAACCCTGTTCTTCATAACACCTCTTAAAGTCTGTGCTCCTCCCAATCCTTCACTCGAGGAACCGGTAAGCCTGGAAGTGATAACCTGCGACTGGTAAAAGAACGGAACCTCTCCCGACAGAGATGTCTGGTATCCGAGGCGGTAAGCAAATGACAGATCATTCTCAATCAGATGTAAAATATTGTCTGTGTGTAATATAGAATCTTGAGAATCCCCAGTCATTCCCCATGAATTTTGGTGAGAGCTCTATTCCCATTTCGGTCCATAATCCTTTCATGGGATTTGGCCTGTTATCCCTGCTGTCCCATACAATACCTGCCTTAAGCGTATTGACCCAGCCCCCGTCAGCCTCATTGGCTGTTACCAATCCCAGAGAGTCACGATAAAGTTCAAAAAGTCCGGGCTCGTCTGTAACTTCAGGCAGGGGATTATCCTCTTTCCCTTTATTAAGCCTTTCAATATCAACAGAATTTACCGTAAAATTCTGAAAAGCAAAGCCGGCGCTCCATTTCAGATGATCGCCTGATATTTTTCCGAGGAAATCGTTCTTGAACCTGAACTGGTTCCTTTCCAAACGATAGAACATCCTGGTTCTGTAATCAGCAGTTTCATCATCCATCCAGTCTTTGTTATAAACCGATTCATAACCATTAAACCCGTAAAAGTGATTTGCCAGATCGGGAAGATAGCTCAGATCACTTACAAGTTCCACTCCGGGAATGAGACGGGTTGATTCAAACATCAGCCTGTAAATCCCGCTTCCTTTTGTAAAGCGCGATATTTCGACATACAGATGATCATAATATTTCGGGTATATGGTTGGATTTCCGTAATTGAAGAATTCAGCAAAAGCTCCGTACTGAAAACCGAGGTCAGTATCATATGAAACAGCAGGAAGGGCACCGCCAAACTTCCATCCTGTTTTTGCTTTCTTTTCCTGACCGGATACCGACAAAACAAATAATAGAGCAAAAAGTACTGAAAAGGTCTTTTTCATAGGTAAAAGTTTTGTTAAGGTCGATAAAGATAAAGAAAAATGGAAATCATAAACAGATTTTTCAATATTTGCTACCTTAGACAGCTGTTTTTACGACTATATACCTATATGCAATTGCTTATAAAGAATATAAAGGGACTTGTTGCAGACTGATAACCGGACAGGCCAGTAAAGTAAGTGGCAAAGGGATGGCATTACTGAACACAATTTCAGATGCATATGTGTATATTGAGAATGGACTAATCTCCGATTTCGGAACGATGAGCAATATGCCTCATAATCTGGCTCAAATCCATTTACGGATACATGAAATAATTGATGCTTCAGGAAAATTTGTTTTCCCGTCATTTTGCGATCCGCATACTCATCTTGTATATGCCGGCAGCCGGGAACAGGAATTTGCAGACAGGATAAAGGGATTATCATATGAAGAGATAGCCAGGAGGGGAGGAGGGATTTTGAACTCAGCGAAAAAACTGCATGAAACAACGGAAGAGGAGCTTTATAACCAGTCAGTTAAAAGGATTTATGAGATAATCGGAATGGGAACAGGTGCAGTTGAAATAAAAAGCGGGTACGGACTTAATGTAAATGATGAACTCAAAATGCTCAGGGTAATCAGGAGGATAAAGGAGAGCACTCCCATTGAAGTAAGATCTACATTTCTCGGAGCCCAT
The DNA here is from genome assembly GCA_963702415.1 of uncultured Bacteroidales bacterium. Taxonomy (GTDB): domain Bacteria; phylum Bacteroidota; class Bacteroidia; order Bacteroidales; family VadinHA17; genus LD21. Next base: position 20,926 of record CAVPCP010000015.1, read on the forward strand.
GCCGTTCCTGAAGAATTCAGGAATGACCGTGAAAAATATATCGGATCAGTAATTAACGAAATGATCCCTGTTGTTGCCTCTGAAGAACTGGCGGATTTTATTGATGTGTTCTGCGATAAGGGATTCTTTACCGTTGATGAGACTGAAAGAATACTGATGGCCGGAATAAAATACGGTCTTGTTCCCAGGCTTCATGCAAACGAGCTGGGTAATTCAGGCGGCGTTCAGGTTGGTATTAAATACAATGCCATGTCGGTTGATCATCTTGAACGTGCAGGCGATGATGAAATTGAAGCACTTCTTGATTCTGATACAATGCCAACGCTTCTGCCCGGATCAGCCCTGTTTCTTGGCCTGCCGGATCCTCCTGCCAGGAAAATGATAGATGCAGGTCTTCCGGTTGCCCTGGCTTCCGATTATAATCCTGGCTCATCACCCTCAGGAAATATGAAACTCATAATGTCGCTGGGGTGCATAAAGCTGAAAATGATGCCGGAAGAGGTAATAAATGCGGTCACAATTAATTCAGCGTATGCAATGGGTATATCTGAAACGCATGGTTCAATTGCAAAAGGTAAGGTTGCTAATATGTTTATTACTAAAGAAATGCCATCAATATAATTACTTCCCGTATGCTTACGGGAGCAATCTGATTGATACTATCATACTTAAAGGACAAATAGCCCCCCATGCCCCCCTGAAGGGGGGTTAATTCGGTAGTCGCATATTTAGCCCACCTTTAAGGGGGGTTGGGGGGTAAAACTAACAGGTAGAAGGTTTGAAAAAAGGGATTTATTTATGGGAAAACAGATCATCGAATGCGTGCCTAATTTCAGCGAAGGCAGGGACATGGGAATAATAAAGCAGATAACCGATTCCATTGAATCGGTTGAAGGTGTCAAGCTTCTTGATGTCGATCCTGGCAGAGATACAAACCGGACTGTTGTAACTTTTGTCGGTGAACCTGAAAAAGTTACTGAGGCTGCCTTCAGGGCTGTCAGAAAAGCATCGGAACTGATAGATATGTCGAAGCATCATGGAGAACATCCGAGAATGGGAGCAACAGATGTCTGTCCTCTTGTTCCTGTATCAGGAATAACCATGGAGGAGACTGCTGAATATGCACGCAGGCTTGCCCAAAGGATAGGTGATGAGCTGGGAATCCCGGTTTATTGCTATGAAAATGCTGCCTTCAGTGAGCAAAGAAGAAACCTTGCAGACTGCAGGTCAGGGGAATATGAAGGACTGAGAAAAAAACTGGCCGATCCTGAATGGAAACCCGACTTCGGACCCGCCCGGTTCAATGAAAGATCAGGTGCCACAGCAGTAGGTGCAAGGGATTTTCTGGTGGCTTTTAATGTAAACCTGAATACAACCTCAACAAGGAGGGCAAATGCAATAGCCTATGATGTGCGGGAAAAGGGAAGGTCCGTTAAAAATGAACAGGGAGAAATAATAAGTGTGCCTGGTACACTTAAAAATGTCAAGGCAATTGGCTGGTATATTGAGGAATACGGAATAGCTCAGATCTCTATGAACCTGACAAATATATCAATTACTCCTGTTCATATTGCTTTTGATGAGGTTTGCCGAAAAGCTGATGCAAGAGGTGTCAGGGTAACCGGTTCAGAGCTTGTCGGTCTGATCCCTCTGAAATCAATCCTGGATGCCGGACGCTATTTTCTTGAAAAGCAGCAGCGTTCAACAGGGGTTTCGGATGAGGAGCTTATAAAAATAGCCGTCAGGTCAATGGGACTTAATGATATACATAATTTCAATCCTGAAGAGAAAATTATTGAATATGTTATGAAGGAAGAAAACAATGAAAAGAGACTCATTGCAATGAGTCTCTACAGTTTTATGAATGAAACTGCTTCGGAATCGCCTGCTCCGGGAGGAGGCTCGGTTTCTGCATATATCGGAGCCCTGGGTGCTGCTCTTGGAACGATGGTTGCGAACCTTTCAAGCCATAAACGCGGATGGGACGACAGGTGGAAAGAATTCTCCGGACTGGGCTGAAAAAGGCAAGGAAATTCAAAATAATCTCCTGCAGCTTGTCGATGAGGATACAGAGGCTTTCAATCGAAATACTCAATGCTTTCGGTCTCCCTAAAAAATCTGAAGAAGAAATAAAAGTGCGGAAATCAGCCATTCAGGAAGCCACCAGGAATGCCGCCCTGGTGCCTTTAAAGGTAATGGAGACTGCTTTCCCGGGTTTTGAACTGATCAGCGAAATGGTGGAGAAAGGAAATCCTGCCTCGGTAACTGATGCAGCAGTAGGTGCCCTTGCGCTCAATACATGCATCAGAGGAGCATTCCTGAATGTACGGATAAATGCATCGGGGCTCGACGACCCGGAATTTGTAAAAGATCTGTTAGAAAAAGGCCGGAGTATTGAAACAAAGGCAATGGCAGGGAAGAAGAAGAAATCCTCAGAAAAGTTGATCTGTGTATTCTGAATACAGCCAAATAATGAATGCTGGTTGCAGGATCATCGTAATTGTTCCAGTTGCAAGTAATTAAAATGCTGTAATAACAGGCAATAAATTTTATTTATTCTTCAGATTGCCAATCAATTAATTTATAGAAATCTTTGTAATAAATGTTAAATAAATTAAAGATGATTTTCACAATTGAAATTATTTAAATATATTCGCATAAATCTATTAACCTAAATCTGATTTTTATGAAAAAAATCTTAATGCTTTTAACACTGTTTCTTGTAACAGGTACTCTTGTTATGAGCCAGACAGTGCAGATTACGGGTACTGTCACAAGCCAGGAAGATGGCTCTGCGATACCCGGGGTATCAGTTACTGTAAAAGGTACAACTGTTGGTACCTTGACAGGTGCTGATGGGAAGTACTCTCTGACAGCTCCTCAGAATGCCACTACTATCACGTTCAGCTTTATTGGAATGAAAACTATTGACGTTCCAATTGCCGGACAGACAAAGGTTGACATTATACTTGAACCTGATCTTGTTGGCTTGAATGAGGTTGTCGTTACGGCAATGGGTGTCTCACGGGAAAGAAAATCACTTGGATATGCAGTCCAGGACATTGGTGATGAACAGATTTCCCGTGCCGGTAACCCGAACCTTGCAACAAACCTTTCAGGTAAGATTGCAGGGGTTGAGGTAAGGCAGTCATCAGGTATGCCTGGTGCTCCTACTACAATCCTTATCAGGGGTGCGCGTTCATTTGACGGAAACAACCAGCCTCTGTATGTTGTTGATGGTATGCCAATTTCCAGCGGCTCTGACTATGGTCAGAACGTTACTGGTTCATATGCATCGTCAAGAGCACTTGACCTTGACCCGAATAATATTGAATCAATTAACGTTCTGAAAGGTCAGGCTGCGGCAGCACTTTATGGCCTGCGTGCTTCAAACGGTGTAATAGTAATTACAACCAAAAGCGGAAATCAGCGACTCAAAAGGTATTCCGACAGTAAATATCACATCGTCATATACAACTGACAGGGCTGCAGTTCTGCCTGATGTTCAGCAGACATATGCCCAGGGATATTATGAAGATTTTTATGGTGCATATTCTTATTCATGGGGACCAAGAATCACGTGACCTTCCTGATATTCCAGTATATGGCGGCAACAGCCAGGGACAAACAGGAAAGTGGTTTGATCCTTATAAGGGAGAATGGGTAGATCCTGATAGCATATAATAATCCCGAAAGCTTCTTTCAGAAGGGAAACACTTTTATAATGGTGTCAATATCAGTAACTCAACAGCTACTGGGTAATTACCTTATTGGTGTAAGTTCTACAAACCAGGATGCAATTGTTAAGAGTTCCGGTATGAAACGATATACGGCAAATGCCTCTGCATCTGTTAATCTTGGAGAAAAATGGAAAGCAGGCTTTTCAGGTAATTATTCAGATGTGTCAGCTTCAGAAACTTCCTTCAGGGAATGACAGCTGGTTATTTACAGTTTAGGTGCTCCCGCATCATTCGACCTGATGGGTACTCCGTATCATCATGGAAGGTGCTCTGGGTGAATACCGTCAGATATCTTACAGAAGAGGTGCAGTTGGTGAAAACCCACGCTGGGCTCTTGAAAAATAATAAGTTCCTTGAGCAGACAAGACGTTTCTTCGGCAATACATATCTTGAATATAATCCTATTTCATGGATGAACGTAAGATACCAGATAGGTGTTGACACATATTCAACTGATAATGAAAATGTATATGAAGCAGGTAGTGCGGCCACAGGTCAGGCCTTACCAACTCAGGCACAATATCCAACACCTACTAATCCGGTTTATGGGTACAGGGCACCGACAGGTGGTTCAATAAATAACTATGGAGTGATGAGATCAGTGGTTAACTCACTGTTGAACGTCACTTTCAACAAAGACATCACACCGGATCTGAATTTATTATTTATTGTTGGTAACGAGTTCAATGACTCACACAGCAGATCATGGAACATGACAGGTACCGGATTTGTTGTCCCGGGCTGGCAGAATATGTCGAATACAACCACACAGACTGCTGATGAAGCAAAAGCGTGGCAGAGCTGTTGGTACATATGGAAACCTTGCATTGCATACAGAAGCATGCTCTATCTTAAACGCCACAGGCAGGTATGACATTGTCTCATCCATGCCTCGCGATGCACGTTCATTCTTTTATCCGTCAGTATCACTTGGATTTATTTTTACTGAACTGCGTGGTTTGAAGGGTAATAAGATTCTCCCTTACGGAAAGGTCCGTGCTTCATTTGCACAGGTTGGACAGGCCGGAACATATAATGAGAAAGATTTACTATCAGGGTGGTGCCGGCAGCGGTTTCCTGAGCGATGGTATTACTTATCCTTTAGGAGGTGTTTCGGGTTTCAGGCCAAACTCAACACTTTATGATCCGGATCTTAAACCGCAGAATACAAGTGAACTATGAGATTGGTCTTGAAATGAAGTTCCTTGATAACAGGATCGGAATTGATTATACTTATTCAGATCAGACAGCAACTGACCAGATATTCTCTGTTCCGATGGCAGGTTCAACAGGTTACTGCATCATTCGTGACCAATGCAGGTGAAATGAGTTCAATAGCACATGAGATTGTATTTAATGTTTCGCCTGTACGGACCCCAATTTTGACTGGGACATAAATATGAACTTCACAAAAATCAAGAACGAAGTTATTTCACTTGCTGAGGGTATTGAAAGCGTAAGTCTTGCAGGTTATGTAACTCCAAACGTAAGGGCATATGCAGGAAATACTTATCCTACAATTTATGGCTTGCAACTTGCCAGAAATGAGGATGGCGAAATCCTTATAGATGATGATCCGGAAAGCTATTAATATGGTATGCCAATGGCAGGAGATATCAGGAAAGATAGGCGATGTATCTCCTGACTTTATTATCGGATTGACCAATATTCTGACGATATAAATGGATTACACTCTCCGCCCAGTTTGACTGGAAACAGGGTGGTGACATCTATTCAGGCTCAAACCGTCTGATGGCTCTTTACGGATCTGCAGCATTTACCGAAGACCGGGTAACTCCTTTCCAGTATAAGGATACAGAAAATGCAAAGGGTACAGGAGTTTTATGCCACCACAGGAGAACCTAATAATATTACCCGTGGCGGACCAGATGATATAGAAGCATATCCTGATTTCTATTGCAGACCTGTTCGGCAGTATTGATGAAATGGCTGTTTATGAAACCTCATATATTAAACTCAGGGAAGTATCACTGAACTTTACTCTGCCAAAGAGTCTTGTTGCTCCGATTAAAATGAAAGGTGCATCTGTAACTCTTATCGGCCGTAACTTCCTGCTCTGGTCAACATTCCTAACGTTGATCCCGAAACTTCACAGGGTATGGGTAACGGTGTTTCAGGCTTTGAATACATGTCATTGCCGCAAACGACATCTTATGGCGTTACTCTCAACCTTACATTCTAAAAACAGTAACAATTAAAAGCAAATGAATATGAAAACATTCAAAATACTGCTCATAACAATCGCCTCGCTTCTGATTGCTTCATGCAGCGAGGATATAATGGATGAGATCAACAAGGATGTCAATAACGCGCTCAGTATGAGTGCGCAAAGCGAACTTCCTGATGTCATCCTGAAATCTGCCTTTGAAACTACGGGAACTGATATCGCGTGGTATGCAACAGTTTATATTGAGCATAGCGCAGGTACCTGGGCTCAGTCATTGGATGCTGATAAGCGCATCGGACAGGCAGCCGCTACTCTCTTCAATAATAACTGGAACAATATTTATGATGTCCTCATGATCCTTGACGATATGATAAAAAAGACAGATCCGGCGACCGGTGAAGAGGATAACCTATATGCCCGCGCTATAGCCCAGATCCTTACAGCCTATAACCTTGCAGTTCTGACAGATATGTGGGGTGAGGTTCCATGGACCGAGGCTATTAAGGGTGCTGAAAACCTTCAGCCTGTATATGACAAACAGTCGGAAATTTATCCGAAGATCATCCAGTATCTTGATGATGGTATTGCCACAATGAATAGTGTGACTACCTTTTCGACAGCTGGTGATTATATTTACGGAGGCTCCGCTTCAACTGCCAAAGCAAAATGGATAAAGGCTGCCAACTCACTGAAAGCACGCTATGCATGAGGCTCTCCAATGTTGATAATGCTGCTTCAACAAAAGCACTGGCTGCAATAGCCGGTGGCTTTGCAAACAATTCAGACAACTTTTCTTTCAAAGGTATGAAGCTACTGCAACCGGAGAAAACCCCTGGTTTCAGTTCCTGAATGACAGAACACACCTTTCAGTAAGCCAGACACTCTATAACCTGATGAAGCAAGGAATGACCCAAGGATACCTGCATATTTTACCCAGGTAGGAGGTGTTTATAATCCGGCTCCAATGGTACCGCAACCCAGACTCAGGGAGGATTATATTCACAGTCAGCTAATTACAGACAGATGGACAGATGGCTGCTACACCGATGATGACCTACCATGAACTTAAGTTCATTGAAGCAGAAGCTAAGTTCAGGACATCAGATGCTACATGGCAGGCATCACTGCAGCAGGCAATTGAGGCTAACTTCGTGTTCCATGGCCTTACACTGGCTGAGGGCACTGCTTATTTCACAACCAATGTGGTGCCTCTGCTTACGGCTGGAAATGAGATCAAAGAGATCCTTACCCAGAAGTATATCGCTGATATGAGCATGAAGCTATGGAAGCTTATAATGATTATCGCAGGGTACCTTCCTTCCTGACTCTTAATAACCCGTAACAATACATCAGTAGGGTTTGTCTGGAGGTTCCCATATCCTACAAGTGAGGATGCATCCAATTCAGCTAACATTCCTGATATAGATGTCTTTACTGACAAGGTATGGTGGGCTGGTGGTACAGAAAACTAGTATTCCACTCAATAAAGAAGAGGCCATCAAAAATGGCCTCTTCTTTTTTAAGTATTATTCAGAAACTATTATTCTTTGGAAATAATTCTTCTTATTGTTCTTAACCTGTGCGAATACCCCCCGATCTCATTCTTGTAAATACCCTGATGATCAATAGCGTCGATCCTTACCCTGCCCGATGCATGAATCACAAGTCCTTGTGAAAGTATCATCCCAACATGCGTTATCTTTCCTCTTTCATCATCAAAAAAAACCAGATCGCCGGGCAGGGTTTCACCAATGAAACTGATGCTTTCGCCTGCCTCAGCCTGCTGCCAGCTGTCGCGTGGGATTTTAACACCCCGGATCTTATAAACAAGCTGGACAAATCCTGAACAGTCAATACCCGATGGTATCCGGCCACCCCAGATATAGGGGCTGTTAATGAATTTCATGGCAGTGTCGGCAATTGATTCATTGGCGTTAATACATGAGACAATGAATTCCTGAACCTGCTGAGTATTTATTCTCCCCGGCTGAAAACAGTTTATTTTCAAAATCAGGATTATAAATTTCGCATCCGGCCTCAAGAACAAGCTTTGTATTGTCATTTTTAAAGCACAATAATGATCTGTTCAGCACATATCCAGGAAGATTATTAAGATCTTCAGTATGCTGGGAATGATTTATGTCAATCCATCCGGAATAATTATCAAAAAGTGTCTCAACCTTATACCAGTGACCCGTCTCATCAATAATCCTGTATTTCTCACCAAACAGTACCTGGCTGAGCATCTCCGATTTGTGTGAGGGACCCGAACGCAAAGGAACAAAGACATTTCCGCAAATAAATATTTCCATCTGATAAGTTTTTTCCAAAGTTACTAATTAATAATTATAAGTCTATGTATCTCTCTCTGACTACTCTGTTGATCGGTTTTAGCACTTACTATTTCCAATAGATATAGTTATTAAAATCATTACCGTTGGAAATGGACCTCATCCCCCTAACCCCCTTCTCCCGGGAGAGAAGGGGTAATGAATAGTAATACAATGATTTAGCCCCTCCCTCCTGGGGGGAGGGGTTGGGGAGAGGTCGAATGAAAATTGGGGGTGAGCCTGTCCCGCCCTTGCGGGAGGTTGGGGAAAGGTAAAACCTTTGGAAGGATTTGGAACAGATTTGTTAAATAATTTTCCCTAATTTTACGTTTGATTATCAGGTATATAAATTTCTTAAGATAATGGCTGGATCAAGAAGACCCCCGGAAATAAAAACCAATAAAAAGTATCTCTATCACCTTATATTGTTTATTGCAAGCATTTTCATTGTTGTAGCAATATCTCCCCGCGAAGGGAAATTCAGATATGAATTCCAGAAAGGCAAACCCTGGCTTAGCTCCTCACTTATTGCCCCATGGGACTTTGCCATTCTAAAACCTGATTACCAGGTTTCGCGGGAACGTGACAGTATATTAAAAAACTTCTCACCGTATTTCAAGCTGGACCCCGAAGTTGAGAAAAAGCAAATTACGGGATTTGATGATTATCTGAATGAATTGATGGAGAAATACGAATCAGAATCGGGCCGCCTCGATCCAATGGGATTTGTTTCGGTAAGAAGAGAATTGAATTCTGTTTTGTCATCAGTTTATCAAAGGGGAATTCTCGAAACAGACGAAACAATCAGTCTCGAAAAGCTGCCTGCTGAAATCATTGTTGTCAGAGGCAGGATTGCTGAACCAAAAAAAATCAGCTCCATCTTTGTACAGAAAAGTGCTTACCAGTTTGCCGAGGAGAAAAAAGCAGAACTCGTAAGCCGTCATACTTCCCTATCCGGGAAAAAGTTAAGTGATTTTGTATCGCAGGTGGTATTATATGATTTTATAAAACCAAATCTTTTTTACGATGCTGCTACCTCAACAACAATAAGAGACGGACTGCTTGATGAGATAAGCATAAACAGGGGATTGGTTCAGGAGGGCGAGCTTATTATATCAAGAGGGGAGATCGTTGATGATGAGAAATTTATTTTTCTCGAATCACTCAGAAGCGAATATGAGAAAAGACTGGGGAAGAATGACAAGTGGCTGATATTGCTTGGTAGGTTTATTCTGGTAACAGCCTGTTATCTTGTACTTTATCTTTTTATGTATAATTTCAGGTTCGATGTGCTGAGTTCAACTCACAAAACATTCTTTATAATACTTGTAATCCTGTTGTTTTTTATTTTTACGAGACTATTAATCTATTTGCCGGGCAATGTTGTCTTCCTTATACCCTTTGCTATAATTCCTATCCTTATCAGGACATTTTATGATTCGAGGCTTGCACTTTTTGTATATCTCGTAGCAATCATGCTTGCCGGATTTATTGTCCCTAATTCTTTTGAGTTCGTATTCATAAGCTTTATCGTAGGTATTATTGTAATAATTTCTTTAACAAATGTTTACAGGAGAGCCAAACTGTTTTTTGCAGTATTGATGGTCTTTCTGGCCTATTCGGTTATCTACCTTGGAATAGGTTTGATGCAGGAAGGAAGTCTTTCAAACATGAACTGGAAAAATTATTTATGGTTCGCAGGTAACGGTGTTTCCCTTTTGCTGAGTTATCCCCTTATTTATGTTTTTGAGAAGACGTTCAGATTCCTGTCGGATGCAACGCTTTTCGAGCTTTCGGATACCAACCAGCCTCTTCTCAGAAAGCTCGCTGATGAGGCTCCGGGATCGTTCCAGCATTCGCTCCAGGTTGCCAATCTTGCAGAGGAAGCGGCAAGGGAAATTGGTGCGAACACATCTTCTTGCAAGAACAGGAGCGCTTTATCATGATATTGGAAAAACATATTAATTCTGAGTACTTTATTGAAAATCAAACAGAGGGGTTCAGTCCTCACGATCGGCTCGATCCGTTGAAAAGCTCGGAAATAATTATTGATCACGTGAAGAAGGGAGTTGAACTGGCAAGAAAATTCAATCTGCCTTCGCCGATTATAGATTTTATACAAACCCATCATGGTACAACAGTTGGCATACTTCTTCTTCAAGAAATTTCTTGACAAGAATCCCCACAGGACTGATATGGAGAAGAGCTTTGCATACTCCGGTCCTAAACCATACAACAAAAGAGATCTGCAATTGTAATGATGGCCGATGCTGTTGAAGCTGCATCACGCAGCCTTGCAAATTATTCCGACGAAAATATTGGTGAGCTTGTTGAAAGGATTGTTTATATTCAGGAACAGGATGGACAGTTTTCTCAAACCCCATTGACTTTTAAGGATATAACTGACATCAAGAATGTCTTCATAAAACGTCTTTCAAATATTTATCATGCAAGGATTGCTTATCCCAAAAGAGAAACAGCAAGGGGTTAGCGCATATCAATAATTTCAACTCCCTTATACTTCCCGGGTGAAAATGTAAATGTAGAATTATCGGTATTCTGTTTCAGATCGTATTCACTTAACGGTAAGCAGAGCCGTTATGCCGTTCTTGTACTTGTACTCGATACTTTTCAGGTCGAGCAAAGGTTTACCGATACTCAGCCTTATCCTTATATGATCACTGTCAATGTCTTCAGGATACAGGTCAATCAAATATGAACCCGCTTTTTCTTCAAGCAGCCTGACCTTGTAACCCTTTTTATAAACTGAAAACAGAGCAGATGGACGGGTCTGGAATGAATCATCTTTCTTGTCAGGCCTCGATATTGTAACCTCCTCTTCAGCAGGAAGGTAGCTCCATGAGGTTTCACCATTGAACCAGATTATGTTGTTGGTCATATCGAGCCTGTACTTATCCTTGCTCAGAATTATTGAACCGGAAATATTATTTTTTGTTCCTTCAACCTGGTCAACTGTCTCCAGATTGAACTTCATGGAAACTGATGGTGCTCCGAGAGCAACGGCAGAAAACCTGTCAAGTATTTTTATAGCTTCCGCATCACTTTGGGAATAAGCAGTTAAGGAAATGAAAACCAGGAATAAGACTATTGAAGATGTTCTCATTGTATCTGTTTTAATCCAGACTCTTCAAAATCTGTTCCAAACGTGTATAATCGGAGCAAAGAACATCTCTTGCCTTGCTGCCTTCAAATGGCCCGACTATTCCTGCAGCCTCAAGCTGGTCAATTATTCTTCCCGCCCTGTTGTAACCGATGGATAGTTTTCGCTGTATAAGAGAGGTGGAACCCTGCTGATGTTGAACAACAAGCCTGGCTGCTTCCTCGAACATGGGATCTTTTTTCCGAAGGTCAACTTCCTGTGGACCTGATTCGCTGTCGTCAATATATTCAGGCAGATGCATGGCATCAGGGTAACCCTGCTGCGATCCGATGAATTCTGTCAGCTCTTCAATTTCGGGGGTGTCGATGAAAGCACATTGTACCCTTACAGGTTCAGCTCCTGACGATACAAGCATATCACCCCGTCCGACAAGCCTGTCGGCCCCTGTTGCATCAATAATTGTTCTTGAATCGATTGATGAGAATACCCTGAAAGCTATTCTTGTAGGGAAGTTGGCCTTGATGAAACCGGTAATAATGTTGGCGGAGGGACGCTGTGTCGAAATTATCAGGTGGACACCAATTGCTCTTGCAAGCTGGGCAAGTCTGCCGATCGGAGGTTCTATTTCCCTCCCAGCTGTCATAATAAGGTCGGCAAATTCATCAATGATCAGTACAATATAAGGGAGATATCTGTGGCCCTTTTCCGGATTGAGTCTTCTTGAGACAAATTTTTCATTATATTCTTTTATATTTCGCGACTGGGCATCTTTTAAAAGCTCAAGACGGTTATCCATCTCGATGCACAACGAATTAAGAGTATTAATAACCTTCTGAGTATCAGTAATTATGGCATCTTCTTCACCAGGGAGTTTCGCAAGGAAATGGCGTTCTATTTTTGCATACAACGGTAGTTCCACCCTTTTCGGATCGATAAGCACAAACTTAACTTCAGAGGGATGTTTCTTATAGAGAATCGATGTAATTATTGCATTTATTCCAACTGATTTACCCTGACCGGTAGCACCAGCAACAAGCAGATGGGGCATTTTTGTAAGATCAACAATGAAAGGATCGTTTGTGATCGTCCTACCCAGTGCCAGTGCAAGATCAAATTTCGTTTCCTGAAATGCCTTTGATGTGATGAGCGATTTCATTGAGACTATCTCAGGATTCTTGTTCGGGACCTCAATACCGACAGTCCCCCTTCCCGGAATAGGAGCAATGATCCTTATCCCCAGGGCTGAGAGATTAAGTGCAATATCGTTCTCGAGCGACTTTATTCTTGCCAGCCTTACGCCCCGTTCAGGCACAATTTCGTATAGAGTAACCGTCGGACCAACAGTTGCTGATATCTGCCTGATACTTATCTTATGATCACCCAGAGTCTTCACAATATTCTCTTTATTCTCAAAAACCTCCCTGTCGTCAAATTCGATATCCGATTTATGATCGGTCAGTATTGAAACAGGGGGGAATTTATATCTCGAAAGGTCAAGGTGGGGATCATAATTCTCCATGATCTTTTCAACCTCATGATCGGGGAGTATATCAGTAGCCTCAGGTTTCTTGATATTTATAGGGACACTTGAAGGGACGCTTTTTTCAGGGTCATTCTTATCGATTATATGGATTATTGGTCCGCGGCTGACTCTGGCTTCATTATCTTCGCCGGTGGTGTGTTTTATCACAAATTCCATTTCTTCCTCATCCTCATCCTTCATCTTCAGTCTTCAACACCATCCTCTCCGGATCAACATCCAGATCGCTTCCTGGTTCAAAAGGGGCGGTATTGGTCTTAATTCCGGGGATCATGCTTTTTATTGAACCGGGTATGGTCTTGGTAAATGTTTCTGGCTTAAATCTCAGGGCAAAAATCAGATAGGCAACAGTGGTAAACAGCAAAATTACACCCGTGCCTATTTTCCCGGCGAAAGAATTCAGCCATTCGGTTATTTTAAAACCCTGGGCGCCGCCCGGGCCGCTTCCGAGATATCCGCCAGCCTTTCCAAAGATATATCCAAGGATAAGGGAGAGAATAATAGCTGCGAAAGTGAATTTTGTTATAAGCTTCCAAAGGTTGATTTTTGGGAAATTAAGAAGGTACAACCCGGTGGCTCCGAATATAAGTGGAATGAAGAAAGCCCCGTATCCAAACCCGAAACCGATTATCATCTTTGCCAGAAAATGACCGCTTTTGCCCGACCAGTTCCTGACATTAATATCAGCATTTGAGATAACCTGGGAATCTGACAGGCTTAGGTCGGTTTTCCACCAGAAAAGGTATGCAACACAGGCAAGAAGAAGATATAAGGCGAATCCCGAGATCAGAATTCCAAATATGAACTTTATTCTTTCATCAGTAAAAAATGATCCGGATTTAGCCTTGCTCTTTGCTGTCTTCTTGCCATTATTTTCTTTGTCTTTCTTCATTTCAAATCAATTATTCCTTCAGTCACGGCCTGAAAAAGCACCCCAAAGGTAATAATTTTGAAGAAGAGATTGACCAGACGGAAAAACTTTAAAGAATGATAGAAGTTGCAGTGTAGAGGCTATCTATCTGAACATGCCCCTTCCCTCCTCTTCAAAGGGGTGAATGTAAACATGGAGCTCTTCGCTCTATGCATCCCCTAGTACCTCTTAAAGGCTTACCATCTTATTGATAAATTTATTTATATCGTTTTTCGAAACCTGTTTGAATTTTGCTTTCCTGTCAAATGTTTCATCAGGGATATCCTTTTTGTAAACATTCTGTGCTTCAAAATGAAATTCAGAGCGGCCTATAAAAAAGAAAAAGCTCAATAAAACACCGTCAATCTGGTTGAAAGGAGTTGAGGCATTCGGGTTTCTGACAGGTATTTCATCAGTGTACCAGATATTATAGATTTTGGAACGGTCGAAAGGAAAAGTTACTTCAGCATTCTTACAATTGAATCCGCAAAGAACTGCTGACTTTGATGTTTTTGTGACTTCCATGCCACGCATTGCTTCAAATCCGGGATAGAGTTCTCCTGGTTTTGAGGGATAAAAATACCTTATCGTGAAAAGGCTCAGATAAGTATCATAGATATCTTTTGAGGGATTGGATAAATTAGTAATACCTGAATTGCCAAAAGGGGATACCAACTCATAAATTATATTATCATCCTTAAACAGGACCACAAGATTCTTTGGCATAAGGTCTTTGGGCATAAGCGTAACATGACCTTCATACTGAACATCATAATGAATCTCTCCCTGATGAATGGATTTGCCCCCCGGCCTGCTGCAGGAGATAACAACAAAAGCGAAAATGATTACTGAAAGAAGTGCACTTCCCGATCTCACCAACTTCGTTTTAACTTAAAAAATGTAAAATTAATTATTTTTTTTAACTTGTATCAGACACTCTGACATTTATGCTTTTAAAAAGAAATTATGTTTTTTAACATATTTATTATTCAATCTCCTGAAATAATTCTGATGAAGCCTGTTCAGAGAAATTGATAGCTTTGTGCTTAGATAATAACTAATTTTTAAACAGTTTATTATCCGGGTTTATGATCAGAATTACAATTCATCATTTTATTATGAGAAAGAAACTGGCAGTGGTAGCATTAGGGGGTAACGCTCTGCTTCGGGGTGATCAGATTGGAACAATTGATGAGCAGGAAGAAAATACAACCCTTACACTCGAAAATCTTGTTTTTCTGATTAAAGAAGGATACGATATTGTGATCACACATGGCAACGGTCCGCAGGTTGGGAATATCCTGATGAGGAATGATGCCGGTGAGCAGATTTATAATATTGCCCAGATGCCCGTCGATATTTGTGTGGCTGATTCACAGGGTGGCATCGGTTATATGATTGAAAGGATGTTCAGGAATGTCCTTAACAGGCACAGGATTGAAAGGAATGTGATATGTATTGTCACACAGGTCATTGTGGATAAGAATGATCCTGCCTTCAATGATCCCCAGAAACGGATCGGTAAGATCTACACTAAGGCAGAGGCTGATCTGCTGGCCGAAAAAAAAGGATGGATATTCCGGGAAGAGGTCAAGATTGATGGCGGATTCAGGCGGGTTGTTCCTTCGCCCGTTCCGGTAGGTATTATGAACAATTCAATAATCAGGGATCTTGCGCTGCAGGGAAATATTGTCATTGCAGCCGGTGGAGGCGGAGTGCCTGTATATATTGATGAAAAGAATGATGTCAGACCGGCTGAGGTCGTAATTGACAAGGACCTTGCTTCATCATTGCTGGCATCCCTTATCGGAGCCGATGAATTCTACATTCTTACCGATGTGCCTTATATTTATATTAATTATAAAAAACCTGACCAGGAAATAAAGGAGTTTCTGAATTATGCTGATACTCTGAAGTACCTTAATGAGGGGCAGTTTGCCAGGGGAAGCATGGCACCTAAAATTGAAGCTTGTCTTAGCTTCATTAAGAATGGAGGCAGGATGAGTGTGATCACTGAAGCATTCAAACTCGCTGATAAGAAATATCGGATCCAAGATTACTATGGAGTATGAGTAAGGCATAACGGCATAACGGCGTAATGATATCAATAACTATAAAGAAAATTCACTAATTTTGATTCAATTAATAATAAGCTTTTTGATTTTGAATTATTTTAATAATTACGCCTTTGCGCCTTATGGCCTTTAAGCCTTTACACCTTTAAACCGTCAAACCTTAAACCTTAAACCTTTAAACCTTTAAACCTTTAAACCTTATTACAAATGTCAGTCAATCTCCACAACCGCCATTTCCTGAAGCTTCTTGACTACAAACCTGAAGAGATAAAGTATCTGCTTGACCTGGCAGCCGATCTTAAGAAATCCAAAAAAGCAGGAACTGAAAAACAACATCTCAGGGGAAAGAACATTGCCCTGATTTTCGAAAAATCATCGACAAGGACAAGATGTGCATTTGAAGTGGCAGCATTTGACCAGGGAGCTCTGGTTACTTACCTGGGGCCCAGCGGTTCTCAGATCGGACAAAAAGAGTCAATGAAAGATACTTCAAGAGTACTTGGAAGGATGTACGACGGCATTGAATACAGGGGCTACGGACAGGAGATTGTTGAAGAACTGGCAAAATATGCAGGTGTCCCGGTTTGGAACGGACTTACGAATGAATTTCACCCGACTCAGATACTCGCTGATTTAATGACTATGCTCGAACATTCAGATAAGCCTCTTAATAAGATATCATTCTGCTACCTTGGCGATGCCCGTTATAATATGGGTAATTCCCTGCTGGTCGGGGCAGCTAAAATGGGAATGGACTTCAGAACTGCTGCGCCCGAAGCCTTTCAACAGGGTAAGGAGCTGGTGGAAACCTGCAGGGCAATTGCTAAGGAAACCGGCGCAAAGATCAATATCACAGATAATGTCGATGAAGCAGTGAAAGGTGTGGATTTCCTTTACACTGACGTATGGGTATCGATGGGAGAGCCTGATTCTGTCTGGGAAGAAAGAATCAATCTTCTGAAACCCTATCAGGTAAACATGGAAGTTGTTAAGAAGACAGGAAATCCTGATGTTAAGTTTCTTCATTGCCTTCCGGCATTTCATAACAGGGAGACAAAAGTGGGGGAGGAGATTTACAGGAAATTTAATCTTGATGGAATGGAAGTAACCGAAGATGTTTTCGAATCAAAGCACTCAATAGTATTTGATGAGGCCGAAAACAGACTTCATACAATTAAGGCAGTAATGGTTGCAACGCTGGGATGACCTCTCCCTAAATCCCTCCCCCGGGGTGGAGGGACTTTTATTTGATTCAGTATTGAGTCACTGACACAAATTAAAGAATTTGTAATGAATGAAGCCCCTTCTCTCCTGGGAGAAGGGGTTGGGGATGAGGCTTTTATCTTATCCACTCCTTAACGAAATAAAAAGTTATAACAAACGAGGTTGCGAGTTTCAGTCCGATGCCTGTGAGAAAACCCAACAGGCTTCCAAATCCGGCTTTGATAGCATATTTCATGTCGTCCTTAAAGATCAGTTCACCGACTACTGCTCCTACAAGCGGGCCGATAATGATCCCTAAAGGACCAAGGAAAAGGCCGATTATAAGTCCTACCGTTGCACCCCTGGTCCCGTATTTTGAACCTCCGAATTTTTTGGTTCCCCAGATCGGTACAATATAATCAAGTATTGAAACGACAACTACGACGGCAGCCAGTGTTATTAAAAGGGTTGTGGAGAAATCGGCAAATTTTGTAACATGCAGTAAGATAAGACCAAGATAACTTAATGGAGGACCAGGCAGCACAGGCGCCAGGCAGCCAATTATTCCAAGGATCAGAAGGATAATGGCTAATATTAAGAGGATATAGTCTACCATTCAGAAAAATGATTCTTATTTCTTGCCAAGATCATCAAAATCGATATTTGTAAATTCCCTGGCAGAAAGATCAACAGGTTCCTGTTTTATTTCCTCTTTTGATTGTGTTGTTTCTGATTTTAATAAATCCCTGCCATTACCTATAAAAGTAACAGCATCATCCAATCCGTCAGCAAATTTTTCAAAATCTTCCTTATACAGAAAGATCTTGTGTTTTTCGTAAAAGATCTTTCCTTCATTGCCAAGCCGCTTTTTGCTCTCAGTGATTGTCAGGTAGTAATCATCTTTCCTCGTAGCCTTTACATCAAAAAAATATGTTCTTTTTCCGGCTCTTACCACCTTGGTGTAGATCTCTTCTTTCAGGTTTTTTTCGTTGTTCCCGTTTATGACCTCCTTAATTCCGGCTTCTTCTTCCATTTCTCAGTCAGTTTAGGTTTAGGTTAGGCTAGTGTTTTGATTGTCAAATGTAACAATTATTTTTAAAATCAAAACAGGGCCTTCCAATTACACCGGAAATTTGCGTTACTGTTTTGAAGGTAAAGGAAAAAGACTATTTTTGCAGCCAATATCTGAGGTTCTTTATTGATGATAAGCAGAAGATTATTGCGCATAAAAGCCCTGATGGCATTATATGCATTCAACCGTAGGGAGGATGATAATGTTGCACAGGCTGAGAAAGAGTTGATATTCAGCATTGAAAAGACATACGACCTGTATCATTACCTTCTTCTACTCGTGCTTGAAGTTGCTGACGTCGCCAGCGAGAAAATTGATCAGGCCCTGCAGAAAAAAATGCCAACACCTGAAGACCTTAATCCCAGGAGAAGATTTATTGACAACCAGGTGATTGCTCAGCTGAGAATTAACAGGGCTTTAATGATTATATATCATATAGAAAACTCTCGTGGATAAACTATCCGCATATCCCACGGCTAATGTTTAACAGAATGATTGGCTGGGATAAGTATGAGGAATATATGTCAGCGGAGGTTCATACCTATATTTCTGATAAGAAGTTTATTATTAATCTAATTACCAAACTTTTTGCTGAATCGGAAGATCTTGAGTCGAACTTTGAGGAACAGAGCATCTACTGGAATGATGATACTGAATATGTAACCCTGATGATTGAGAAGACCCTTAAGAAATTCAAATCTGACAGTGGTAAAAATGTTCCGATGATGCCATTATATAAGAACCAGGAAGATGAGGATTTTGTAAAAATATTATTCAGGAAAGCGATCCTGAATACAAAACAATGCTCTGAACTTATCGACAGTAATACAACCAATTGGGAAGTTGAACGTATCGCCCTTATGGATATTCTTGTCATGCAGCTGGCAATCACGGAGATAATCGAATTCCAGGAGATACCGGTAAAGGTTACCCTTAATGAGTATATTGAAATTGCCAAATACTATTGTACCTCAAAAAGCAGTACATTTGTCAACGGGATTCTGGATAATATTGTAAAGGAAATCCGGGAAAAAGGACTGTTCAAGAAGTCAGGAAAAGGATTGATTGGTGAGGGTTATGATAACTAAAACTGAATAATCTGAATAATAGGAATGAGGACGAAAGGAATATTATTTTTTATTTTACTGGTGGTTGCCGTAACTGCGTGTGATTCATCTAATGGGATAAAGACCTCAGATAAATCAGGAAGTCCTGCAGCCGGAGAATTGGCAGAAATAAGCTTTAGTGAATATGAGTATGATTTCGGTAAGATTACAGAGGGAGAAAAGGTCGCCCATATATTTACTTTCGAAAACAAAGGGCCCGGGAGCCTTGTTATAGCTTCAGCCTCGACCAGTTGCGGATGCACAGTGCCAAAATTTAACCGTAACCCGATCCCCGCCGGAAAAGGAGGAACTCTTGAGGTAGTATTTGATTCCAGTGGCAGAAACGGAATCCAGACTAAAACAATATCTGTACAGTCTAACTCGAAAACCCAGGTCGTAGTTCTTAAAATAATTGCTGAAGTAATTTCAGAACCAGACAAATAGCCAATAACCAATAACCAATTACCAATTACAAATCACAAATCACAAATAGCCAATAATTAATCAGAAATTAATAATAACCAATAATAATAAATCATGAACAATCTATCTTTTATTCTCCTTATGGGACAGCCTGCAGGAGGTGCTGCAGGTCAGAGCAATGCCCTCGTAACTTTCCTGCCTCTGCTGCTTGTATTTGTTGTTTTCTATTTCTTTATGATTCGTCCGCAAATGAAAAAGCAGAAAGAGATGACCAACTACAGAAGCTCTCTTAAAAAGGGTGACAAAGTTGTTACAACAGGCGGGATATACGGAAAGATCTACGACGTTAAGGACAATTTTGTGATGCTGGAGGTAGGTGGTGATCTGAAGCTCAAAGTTGATAAGAGCGCTCTTGTTAAGGATCCGACCTCCGATACTGTTTAGAAGAACTATCAACTGCCTTGAGTGAACTGGGATGCCGGCATATGGTTTAAGAAATTTTCAGAAAAGGGAGGAAAGGGTATTGACAGGGATGTTTTTATTTTTACCTTCTTCCTTTTACTGGCATTTGTTTTCTGGTATCTCAATTCTCTTGAAAAGGATGTCGAATATAATATTAAATATCCGGTAAGGTATATCAATCTTCCCGGTGAGAGAGTACTCTCCGAGGATCTGCCGACAAGACTGGACCTTTCCCTTAAAGGGCCAGGATATTCAATACTCAAGCTTAAGATATCAGGTAACCGCGCTCCCGTAATACTTGATGTTTCAGCGATTAATTACAGGCGGGTACCAGGAAGCAGGACACTAAGTTATTACGTGGTAACGTCGGGGCTTATCCCCAGACTCAAAAATCAGTTGCGGGCTGAATGCGACATCACAAGCATAAAGCCGGATACACTTTTCTTCTCCTTCGACCAGATCATTTCAAAACAGGTACTGGTTATTCCAAGGGTCGAAGTTTTTACTGAAAAGCAATATTTTCTTAAGGGAAACATTCTTATTGAACCTGATACAGTAAAAATCACCGGTCCGAAAAGGATCCTTGATACAATTAAAACTGTGAACACCAGATATAAGAAAATCAAAGGAGTGAATGAAACCCTGACAAGGAGCATTTCGCTTGCAACCTCAAAAGAGTACTCAATTTCAGTAAAGAAAGTTGTACTTACCATACCTGTGGAACAATTTACTGAGGCTGAATTTAAAGTGCCGGTAAAAATTCTGAACAAACCCGATTCTATCAATATCAAGATTTTTCCTGACGCCGTTACAGTTAAATGCCTGGTTGCAGTATCTGACTATAAAAAAATAAATGAGATACCATTGGAGGTGGTTCTGGACCTCTCCAAAGCCGATCTTAATTCTTCAGATAAAATTTCTGTAGGATTCCGTAACATCCCTTCCTTTGTCAGTTCCCTGCGGGCTTCTCCTGCAAAAGTTGATTTTCTTATTGAAAAGAAACTCAGATGAAAAGGAAGTCGCACCAGAATCTGAGGCTCGGAGTTACCGGGGGAATCGGCTGCGGCAAGACAACAGTCTGCAGAGTCTTTTCAGTCCTCGGAATACCTGTATTTTCAGCCGATGATGAAGCAAAACGAATTCAGGACAGCGATACTGATATTCAGATTAAATTAAATTCAATTGCGGGTAAGGATCTTTATTCTTCAGGAAAACTTGACCGTAAAGAACTGGCTGCCCTGATATTCAACAACAAGGATTTACTTTTTGAGGTTAATTCAATTATTCATCCGGCTGTGTTCAAATACTTCATAAAATGGGTTGCCCGGCAGGATGCACCCTATTCAATTATGGAGGCAGCCATTCTTTTTGAAAGCGGAGCTTACCGGTTGATGGACAGAATAGTAACGGTTGTCGCTCCCCTGGAAGAAAGAATTGAAAGGATTATAAATGGAAATTTGCTGACAAAAGAGCAGATAACAGACAGGATAAGGAACCAGACAGATGATCAATCGAGGATAACAAAATCAGACTATGTTATTTATAATTCGGAAAATGATATGATAATACCCGCTATCCTCGGGATTCACCGTGAAATGTTAAAACTGTACGAAAAATCAAAATAATAAATGGGAAGCTTTGGAAAATGGATTGGAGGAGGTCTTGGTTTCATTATGGGGGGACCTCTTGGGGCAGTACTTGGTTTTCTTGCAGGTTCAATGATCGATAATACCACTATCCAGACTTCAACATATTCGGGATCGCCACGAAGTACGGCACCGGGCGATTTTGCGATGAGCCTTCTGGTGCTTATTGCAGCAATGATGAAAGCCGATGGAAAGGTTTTAAAATCTGAACTGGATTACGTTAAACAGTTTTTTGTCAGGCAATTCGGGCAATCAACTGCCGGGGAAGCTCTTGTTATGCTGAAGGACATACTGAAGCAGGATATTCCGGTTCGTGATGTTTGCGTACAGATCAGTAAAAACATGGATTACTCCTCGCGCCTTCAGCTCATGCACCTTCTTTTCAATATTTCAGTTGCTGATGGCGCGATTAACGCCCTTGAGCTTGAGGCAATTGAAAAAATGTCGGGATACCTTGGTATAGCATCATCCGATTTTATATCAATAAGGAACATGTTTGTTCCGGAATCTGATTCTTCTTATAAGATTCTTGAAATTGAAAAGAGATCGACAGATGAGGAGGTCAAGAAAGCCTACAGGAGAATGGCAGTGAAATATCATCCTGACAAAGTAAGTCATCTTGGAGAGGAATTCAGAAAGTCAGCCGAGGAGAAATTCAAAAAGGTAAATGAGGCATATGAGAAGATCAAGAAAGAAAGAAACATAATCTGAGGGTATTTAAAAAAAAGAAACAGGTAAGACGTACATTTCACAGCAAAAACTAATTTTACAGACAAAAGTTTATCATATGGTATTAAAAGATATTTTGGCAATTTCAGGGGAACAGGGGCTTTTTAAGTTTATAGCTCAGGGAAAAAATGCTATAATAGTCGAACACATTGAAACAGGGAAGAGGAGCAGCGCATTCAGTTCGGCAAAAGTAAGCTCACTCGAGGACATTTCTGTTTTCACGGAAAATGAAGATCTCCCGCTTGGCACAGTTTTCGATAAAATATTCGAGAAAGAATCTGGCGGACCTGCAATTGATTCAAAAAGTGATCAGGAAAAGCTGAAAAAATATTTTGAGGAGGTTATTCCTGATTACTCTAAAGAAAAAGTATATGTCAGCGATATAAAGAAAGTTTTCCTATGGTATAATCTGCTTCAGAAAAAGAACATGTTAGTTAAGGAAGAACCTGAAAAAGATGCCAGGCCGGAAGAAGCAGAATCCAAGACTGCAAAGGATGCAGCTGAAAAGAAACCTAAAAAAAGCACCCCTAAGCCAAAAAAATAAACCTGCCGGGGTTAAAACCAGAAAATCATGAATTTCGGTGGCAATGAGGTAGTTTATGACTATTCTGCTTCAAGAATAATCATTGTTCCGGTTCCATACGATGAGACCAGCACCTGGATTAAAGGGGCCGATAAGGGTCCCGATGCGATAATGGAGGCTTCAGTAAACCTTGAGTTCTATGATGTTGAAACTGATTCTGAGATCCATTTGAATGGAATTCACACTGTTGATCCGGTCACGGAGAAACGGTCGCCCGAAGCACTTGTCGATGCGGTTTACAAGACTATAAAATTGTTGCTGAGCGGGAATAAATTTCCGGTCGTTGTAGGTGGAAACCATACAGTCAGTATCGGAGCAGTCAAGGCATTTTCAGGGCATTACAAAGATCTGTCGGTACTGCAGCTTGATGCACACTCTGATTTACGTCAGGAATATGAAGGATCTCCTTTGAATCATGCCTGTGTTATGGCCAGGATCCGTGAATTTGCACCTGCTGTACAGGTGGGAATAAGGAGCATGGCGCATGAGGAGGTCAGTCTTATGGACCGTGAAAGGATGTTTTTTTCTCATGAACTGTATCATGACAAGACAAATTACAGGAAGGCAATTGACAGGCTTTCGGAAAATGTCTATATAACAATCGATCTGGATGTTTTTGATCCTTCACTGATCCCATCGACAGGAACCCCGGAACCCGGAGGACCTGATTATTTTGAGATAATGCATTTCCTGAAGGACGTTATAAGAAGCCGGAATGTTGTAGGGTTTGATGTTGTTGAACTTTGTCCTTCGCCCGGGAACAAAGCTCCGGATTTTATTGCTGCAAAGATCATTTACCAGCTGCTGAGCTATAAGTTTGCCTGATCCTGGCCCAATACTTATTTAATTTGTTTGGACCGCTCTATAAAGGAAGTAGCCACATCATCCTTTCCCCAAGTAGAGAAGGAGGTAATCAACATATTTACAAAGTACTAGCCCCTCCCTCCTGGGGGAGGGGTTGGGGAGAGGTCATCCTCTTTCTTCGCATTCTCCCAGATCACGTTCATTTCATCGAGACTCATATCGTGCAGGGATTTCCCTTTTACCATTGTCTCTTTTTCGAGATAATTGAAACGCCTGATGAATTTTCTGTTCGTTTTTTCAAGTGCAGCTTCCGGATCAATGCCATAAAGACGCGAAGCATTGATTATAGAGAACAATACATCGCCAAGCTCTGACTCCATACTCTCAGTATTGTGGGTTTCAACCTCTGTCTTAAGCTCGTTAATCTCTTCAAGAACTTTGTCCCAGATCTGTTCCCGGACTTCCCAGTCAAATCCAACGCCTCTCACCTTTTCCTGGATCCTGTTTGCCTTAACAATCGCAGGCAATGACGAAGGGACACCAGATAATACCGGTTTATACTCAGATGTCTCTGTTATTTTAAGATGTTCCCAGTTTTTTTCGACTTCCGATGCGCCCGATACCCTGATATCACCGAAAACATGAGGATGCCGGTAAATAAGCTTTTCATTTATTCCTTTAAGGACATCTGTCATTGAAAACAATTTCTTTTCCGAACCAATGCGGGCATAAAATACTATGTGAAGCATCAGGTCTCCCAGCTCATTCTTAATCCCTTCGTCGCTGCCTGAAAGAATTGCATCGGCCAGTTCAAATGTCTCCTCAATTGTCAGCTTCCTGAGGCTTTCATTTGTCTGCTTCATATCCCATGGACATTTGACTCTGAGTTCATCAATAATATCAAGGAGCTTAATGAACTCCTCACAGCTTTTTTCTTTGTCAGTCATCCGTATTATTGTTAAAACAAACGGTTTGCCGGTGCAGTTTTATCGATCATTTCAACCCTGACAGCCGAACCGACTGAAAGACTGAGAAGTTCCGATATATCAGCACCATTTATAGAAACTTCAAGAAGATCGAGTGAATTAAACCTGGCCAGGAGATCGCCCACAGGCACTTCATCAAATGTAACCGAAATAGAGTCAGTATAGTTTCTGTTACCCCGTATTGATATCCTGAATTCCCTGTTCTCAAAAATCCTGTAAAATATCTCACGGGTTATATTTGAAATTGCGTTGCCGTATGAGTCGATGAAAATAATGCTTCCTAGGATTACATCCTTATCTATCGTTGCTCTGATAGGCAGCCTTTCACTGACACTTTTTAATTCTGTTCCCAGCTGGGAAGGTTTCTTTCCGGATATGATTCCTGCCGCTGTCCTGGCAAATATCTCAAGTTCATCAATTCCCCCGCCTGTATCAATTCTTATAATTTCATCAGGATCTGCATTAAGTATCAGATTGAAGATTCCGTTGTCATTGCCGATAAAAAAGTGGTTTCTTGCCTTAACGATAAGGTATGGCTGATCTTTCTGAGCTTCAGACTGAACACAAATTATGTGGATTGAACCCTCAGGATAATTAAGGAAGGTGTTTCTGATCACGAAAGAAGCCTGCGCGATGTTAAAAGGTGAAACGCCCGATGCATTGTCAACGATTGTTGCCCCCGGACAATAACTGCACAGCTTTCCTTTTATAATACCGTTATAGATATCATCGGGTCTCCATTCAGTAGTCAGGGTTATTACCGGCATAGGGAAAAAACTTATGACAAAGATAATCTTCTAAAGAAAAAATAAGCTTACTTTGTAGGGTTCAGGTGATCTTTTTGTACAATCTTATTTGAAACCTCAGAATTTCTGGTTAAAGGAAATTGGATATTATTGGAAGATTCTATGACAGAAATAATAATATTTCTTGAGGATATAGATCCTGTAATCTTTTACGGTACAAATAATTCCCTGCTTGATAAGATCCGCGGATTTTTTCCTAAAATAAAGATAGTAGCCAGGGGAAACGAATTGAAGTGCATGGGAGAAGAGGGAGAGATAGCAATATTTGCGGAAAAGTTCAATGAGATAATCGAATACTATCAGAAGTATCACAGGCTTGATGAACAGGATCTGGAGAAGTATTTTTTTGATGCTGACCACATGAAAAGTGCTTCAAAGGGCGAATTTGAAGAAGTGATAGTATTCGGAACAAGCGGTAAGCCTGTCAGGGCAAGAACAGTGAATCAGTTAAACCTGGTAAACGATTATAAAAGTAATGACCTTATTATTGCCGAAGGACCTGCCGGAACGGGTAAAACCTATACTTCCATTGCATTGGCTGTAAAAGCATTGAAAGACAGAGAGGTTAAAAAGATCATCCTGGCGCGTCCGGCTGTTGAAGCCGGGGAAAGACTTGGTTTCCTGCCCGGCGACATGAAGGAAAAGCTCGACCCTTACCTTCAGCCCTTGTACGATGCCCTTCACGACATGATACCGTTTAAGAAGCTTGAAACATGGATGGAAGATGGTACAGTGCAGATAGCTCCCCTGGCTTTCATGAGAGGCAGGACTCTTGAAAATGCCTTTGTAATTCTCGATGAAGCCCAGAATGCTACAGTAAGCCAGCTGAAGATGTTCCTCACCAGAATGGGTGTCAGCTCAAAATTCATCATGACCGGAGATACTACGCAGATTGATCTTCCAAAGAGATCCGAATCGGGTCTTCTTCAGGCAATGCGGATTCTGACTGATATTGAAGGCGTCTCGATAATTAAGTTCGATGAAAGGGATATTGTGAGGCATAAGCTTGTAAAAAAAATAGTAAGAGCGTACGAACAGGAAGAGAACAACCCCCCATCCCCCCTGAAGGGGGGCTAATTCATGAAGTATTTTAGCCCCCTTTAGGGGGTTGGGGGCAAAAACTCTTGAGAAACACATAAGAAAATCAAAATAATTTTATGACAGAAACTATTTTAACATCAGATTTTAACTTTCCCGGACAGAAAAGTGTCTATAAAGGGAAAGTAAGGGACGTTTATAATATTAACGACAGGTACCTTGTGATGATTGTATCTGACAGGATATCAGCTTTTGATGTCGTTCTTCCAAGGGGAATCCCCTACAAGGGACAGGTGCTTAATCAGATTGCCTCCAAATTTCTCGATCTCACACGCGATATTGTCCCGAACTGGAAAATCGACACTCCTGATCCTACTGTAACCATCGGACACAAGTGCAAGCCATATCCTGTTGAGATGATTGTAAGGGCTTATCTGACCGGCAGTTCATGGAGATCTTATAAGGCTGGTGCCAGGGAAATATGCGGTAATCCTATACCTGACGGGATGAGGGAACATCAGGCTTTTCCGGTGCCGATAATTACTCCGACCACAAAAGCCGAGCAGGGAAGACACGATGAAGATATTACGCGGGAAGAGATTATAAAAAGCGGACTTGTTCCGGAAGAAGAGTACAACCTTATTGAGAAGTACACAATGGACGTCTTTATGAAAGGTTCAGAAATCGCTGCACAGCATGGTCTGATTCTTGTGGACACAAAGTATGAGTTCGGAAATAAGGATGGAATAATTATGCTTATAGATGAAATTAATACTCCTGATTCGTCACGTTACTTTTATGCCGATGAGTACCAGGAGCGGTTTGACAAGGGGATGTCTCAGAAACAGTTATCAAAAGAGTTTGTCAGGGAATGGCTGATGGAAAACGGATTCCAGGGCCAGGAAGGGCAAAAAGTACCTGAAATGACTGATGATTTTGTACTTCAGATCTCAGAAAGGTACATTGAGCTTTACGAGAAAATTACCGGTGAAAAATTTATCAGGGCTGATATAACAAATGTAAGGAAGAGAATTGAATCGAATTGCTTACAATTTCTTGAAACTCTTTAAAATGAGGAGCCGTATAGTATATTTAAGATCATTTATTTTTTTGTTGACACTGATACTCTGCCCCCAGGTATGGTCTCAGGTCGTTGTTGAACGATCAAGCGATCGTATAGTTATCTCAGGAGTAACCTATTATCTGCATATTGTTAAAAAAGGAGAGACTGTCTATTCATTATCCAGAGCATATGGGATTACGTCAGAGGAACTGATTAAGGAAAATCCTCCTGCCGTAAATGGACTGAAAGAAGGTCAGAGTATCAGAATACCCGACCGTCTTGTCACAACTGCTCCTCCGTCGCAGCCGGCACAGACGGGCAACGCGGTTCGTGATGAAAGCAGGTTCGTGTATCATAAGCTTCAGCCGGGCGAGACGATCTATTCTTTATCGAAGAAGTACAGTGTATCAGAAAATGAAATCATTCAGAGTAATCCCGGGATTGTTATAAATAAACTTCCACTTGGGTATGAAATAGCTATCCCCAGAAAGGAGTTTATGAATGAGAAACAGGATTTTATCAGTCAGAAGACGGATGCATATTATCATAAGGTGACCAAGGGCGAGACGATGTCTTCAATAGCCCGACAATACGGGAAGAGTGTCCGGGAGCTGAGAAAAGCCAACAGGGATATTCGTTTTCCGCAGGTTGGCGATTATCTAAGGATACCAGGAATGAAAACCCCGGAAGAGAAAGTAGTTATAGGTATTCCTTCCGATACAATTCCGGTAATTCAGGAAGACCAGATGCTCTATCTTGAGAGACCTGAAGGGTTCACGAATGTTACCAGCCTCCAGGGATCCTTTAATGTGGCTGTTCTGCTTCCCTTCTTTCTGGAGGATAATGCAAGAAGGATAGAAGTTGATACTTCAGCATCGGCAAAGGGGAATAAGATAAACAGAACATTAAACCGTCCCGACGACTGGATATACCCACGCAGTCTGGGATTTGTTGAAATGTATCAAGGGATCCTGCTTGCAGCCGATACATTAAGGACTCTTGGGATCAATATTCAAATTCATACATTTGATATTAAAAATGATACTATTGAATTATCAGGTCTGATCAGGTCCGGGAAGCTTGACAACATGGACCTGATTATTGGACCTGTCCACTCACAAAATCTGGCAATGATGGCATCTTATGCTGTGACGCTTGGAACACCTGTCGTCTCTCCCGTGCAGCTCAGCAATAATTCAGCCATGGTTAATAATCCAATGGTTTTCATGGCAAGCTCATCTCTTGAAGTTGCTCAGAATGCCATTGCAAGGAAAGTAGGAGAATTTAATAACAGCAATTTCGTTCTGATACATTCAGATTCGGAAAGTGAATATCAGGATACTATCGGCAAATTCCGCAATAAGATTATAAACGAGCTAAGCACTCAAATGCCTTTTGAAGAAATCCGACTCAAGGATATGGTTTTTTACAGCCGGTCGGTGTTTGGAAATGATTCAATAAACCGCCTGGCTCATGCCCTGTCGGAAGAATCAAGAAATGTTATCATCATTGCCTCTGAAAATACGCCGGTAATGAGCGAATCGCTGACAAATATTCATGCATTATCACGAAAATATGATTTGTATGTGTTTGGCTATCCCGGTATGAGGTATCTCGACAACCTTGACCACAAAATATGTTTCGATCTGGGCCTGATGGTTTATTCTCCATACTGGGTCGATTACTCACGCAGAAATGTTAAAGCTTTCCGTTCTGATTTCAGGGCTAAGTTTCATACTGAACCACCGGAAGATAGCTATGCATGGCAGGGATATGATATCCTCTACTATTTTATTTCGGGACTGGCCATGAACGGTAAGGAGTTTTTAACACATCCTGAAATTCATAATCCGGAACTTCTGCACACAGAATTTGATTTCAGACGCGACTCCTTCAATGACGGATTTGAAAATAAAAAGCTTTTTTTGATCAGATATTCAAATGATTACGAATTGGAGCTGGTAAAAGAGACTGAGGCTGACATTCTGAACTGAATAATTTGCAATGTTATTTTACCTTGCCTAAAAAATCATTTGTTAACAAAAATTAACAGAAGGGAATATTGTTCCCTTAATAATTGTCTATAAGAAGTATGATCAGAGAATCGTACAGGCAGAAGAGTGAAAATGATCTGTTAAAGGCATCTCTGGATGGTGATAAGCAGGCCTTCGGAGAGATTGTTACCCGATATCAGAACATGGTCGCCCGGACTATAAAAGGAATGCTTGGAGATTCAGTTTTTTCGGAAGATATTGGTCAGGAGGTGTTTATTAAGCTGTATCATTCTCTTTCCGATTTCAGGGGCGAGGCGAAGCTTTCAACTTATATACAGAAAATTGCTGTTAACCTTACCCTGAATGAAATAAAAAGACGAAAAAGGTTCTTTTCCACGTTCTCACAGAAAGGGAACAATGAAATGCATGAGTTTGAGATTGCTGACCATGATACTGAAGTAAGAAAAGATGCTTCAGAACTGGTCAGTAAAGCTCTGATGAGGATGGATCCGAAGTTTCGCATTATAGTAGCCATGAGAATGCTGCAGGGTTACTCGACCAAAGAAACCGCCGAAATTCTGGATCTTCCTCTTGGTACAGTTCTTTCGAGGCTGTCAAGAGCACAGGAACAGTTAAAGAGTATATTGGGAAAATTATAACTATTATGAAAGTTGCAGATTTTAAAGAATTATTAATCAGATCACTTGATTCGGAGAGTGATCCTGTTGCGACGTCGGCTAAAATAGAGGAGGCCGGCGCAACTTTCAGATTCAGTGATGGATTCAGGGATAAGGTCCTTGAGAAGATCTACACTTCAGGATCAGCTGTTGTTCGCGAGGTTGAATTCGCCCGAAACCTGAATTCTGTTTTTTACAGGATAGCCCTTTCGGGTGCGGCAGCTATTGTTATATTGCTCATCTCTATTTTTATGATCCAGGGTTCTTTCTCCATCGATTCTTTCCTCGGACTTGGCGATAGCTACGATGAAAGCATCATTTGTCTCCTAACAGGAAATTAAGATATATATGAAAACCAGAACAATATTGCTTGCCATTGGAATCCTCATCATCGGATTTATTCTTGGTATGCTTACTTCAGCCCAGCTGCGGCTTCAGAAACTCAAACCTGTAAGAGTATATTTCTCAGAAGAACGCTTCAGGGAAGGATTCTACAAGACAATTCAACCGGATGAAGCCCAGAAAGTGAAAATTGACCTGATTCTTGACAAGTATGCTAAGCTGAATAGTGAACTTCAGGGCAATTTCAGGAAAGAAATGGATGCAAATTTTAAGGCTATGCGTAAGGAACTTGATTCCAACCTTACAAAAGAACAGCTGGCCAGGTTAAAAGAAATGGATGATCGCCGGCAGGAAATGATGAGGCAGGAGAGAAAAAGACGCGATAGTGATACCACTAATCTACAGAAATGAAAGGCGACGTTATCCTGATGGATCACCTGACAGAAGGTCTGATCTCGCATACCCTCCGCCTCAGTCTGAGCAGGATTCAGCATTGTCAACCGATAAGAAATAGCAGATAATCAAGCAAAATCGGCAGATCTTCCTGGTTAACTCCAAGCGAAAGCAGGAGAGGCTGATCTTCTTCAAAAATTGTCATAAATTCTTCCTTCGAAATCTCATCGCTGCTTATACCCAGCCGGTAAAAATCGATTGCTTCTTTCTTCTTCCCCTTGCATAATGCAAGATGACCTTTATTTATATAATCATGGGCATTCAGCTTTCCGGATGATAACCGTTCATAATATTTTTCAGAATCCTCGAATCTGCCCAAGCGCAAAATAACAGAATGCTATCGGTCTCAGAATCTTAAGGTTTCCCGGATCAGTATATTCAACTCTGAAATAGTATTTCAGTGCTGACTCATAATCGCGGAGATCAAGATAACAATGGCCTGTCATAATTGCTGTATGCATATCTTCAGGATCCATAGTTCCGGCCTGGAGATAGTAATCGAGAGCCTCCTCTTTTTTACCAAGGCGCCTGAAGCAAAGGCCAATCTTTTTTAAAGTCCAGACTTTTCTCTCGATCAGGTCAGCCCTCTTGTAATACCTCAGAGCTTCCTCATAACTTTCCTCCTGCTGATAACAGAAGGCAATTTTTTCATATAGCTGCGAATCATCAGGCTTCTCTTTTAGTGTTTGAGAAACAGTTCAAGAGCATCTGAATAATAATTTTTACTGAAAAAATAATCAGCCAGTCCGGCTTCAGCTTCTGAGGCATTACAGGTAATCCTGAAGAACTCCGAATTATAAATATCGAGTTTTCCGGAAAACAGATCTTCGAATTCTTTTTTGTAAGGAGAGAGTTTAAAAAATCTGTAAATATCCTGCAGGTACTGAGTGACATTTGTCCGGAAGCTCCTGAAGGGATCAGATAGCTGCATCATCTCCTTCAAGCTGCTGAAGTCCTTCAAGCTCCATCCTGAAGACTTTAAGCATCATGGTTTTCTGGGCTGAAGGAAGATATTTGAGATTAAGAAGCAGCGAATATTTATCCGAATTGCAGATAAATGGTGTTTTGTACAGAGCTTCAGCCAGTTCATTTGTTCCGGGTCCGAGTATTTCATCGTGATAGATCTCATTGACAATCTCATGGTCGGGATAAAAAGGAACAAACCAGTTCTGAAAGTCCTTGAAGAAGTCGAAATGTTTAAGATTTGCAAACGCCGACATATAGACATCAGCACCTTCCATCTGAAGCTTGGTAAGTTCTTCCATCGTTTTGAATATCTCTTCGGAATCGCTGAACATTTCAGACCAGTCGGGATTCTTTTCCTCATATTTATCCTTTGGAAGGATATTATCCAGATCAAGCTTTTCTTCAATCCGGGGTTTAAGTTTTGCTACCTGCGGAAGTATCTCATCATGAAGCTTTTTACTCAGGTTTTCTGTTTCCCGTGACCGGATAGTCTGCAATACTATTATCCTGCAGTGTTCCCTGAACCTGTTTTCCTTGCTCATTCCTTTTATCCTTGATGTAATTTCGGGATAAAAAAGGATCCTTGAATTATAATAATGAAGGTTAAGAATCAGACCTGAAAGAGCCCTCTCCATTACCTGTTCCACTCCAGCTTCATAGAATCCCATCAGGTAAAGCAGTTTTTCCGACTGGAAGGTCCTTAAGGAACTGAGAGTAATTGCACTTACAAAAATACTTGATTCAAACCACCTGAATTTTCCTGAACTCATGATTATCTTTATCAGGCTGTTCTCTGCTTCGCCATAATAGTCAGTTAACCATAAATGGTTGAAGATCTTCCTGATGAGCTGCTTATGCTTTATTGAAATCTCCGATTCAGGATCAGGATTTATTTCGTTGCTCAGTTTCAGCCATTCATCAAGTTCTGATTTGAACATCAGATCATCAACAGTTTCTACCAATGTTTTGCCGGTCAGTTTCTGCTCTTTCATAGTCTGCTGCATTACCCAGTAAGTGTGCCATCCGGAATAACGTGACAATATGTCCTGTCTAAGGCGGTCTGCAAGTTCAAGGATTGATTGTATCAGTTTCAGATAGATCTTGTTCCGTTCAGGGTCATTTATGCCTTCAATAGTATAACTGAGCATATTCCTGTAGGTCATCACAATATTGTTATACTCGTCACGAAGATCGCCAAGTGACGAGACTGTAATCATATCCTGAAGAATATCAAGGCTTTGCTTTATCTTTTTTTCTGAAATTAATTTGCAAAGCAGTTTATGTTGACTTATGACTTTAGTTGAATTCACACGCTGATCAATTAAATTACTAAATATGGAATGCATTTAAGCTCCTAACGTATATTATACAACAATCAGGCCGCAAACAAATATTAGTTAAAATATTGATTATCAAGTATATTAGAATGACAATATTTCGGATTATCTGACCTTCTGGGGTGTAATACTTCAGAATTTAGGTAACAAACTTTATCATTTTTTATTTAGGTTTTACCCCCTTTCAGTTTCCCCCAAGGGGGAAATGTAAAACAAGCTCCTTCCCCCTGGGGGAAGGCTGGGAAGGGGGTGAAGACTCCAAAAAACAGAAATCGGGTTACAATATTAATAATAGTACCAGAATTGTGAACAAGTACTCCCAGTGAGCTTTTAAAAGTTGAATCCGATGCTGATATATCCCTTTACTGAATTGTAATACCTGGTTGTGTTACTCATGCCATGCATGAATCCGACCTCCATCGGGCCAATAATTGACATATAGCCTATTCCCAGTCCGTATCCTCCAAGCATTGACAAATCATTATTCTGACCTGGTTCACGGGCCAGGGCAACATTTGTCATCAGTTTTAAATGAAGTTTATCATAGAATTCGAAATCGGTATCAAACCTGACTGCAGCATATTCTTCAACCGGTATTTCACAGGGATGAAATCCGGTAAGCGGAATTGATTTGCTGAACAGGCTCTTAACCCCGCCGGCATAGTAATAATTTTGTGGAGAGGTTTCAGGATCAGAAGTATATGTGAGCAGGATATCTCCTCCAACTTCAAATGAGAACTTTTTTCCTGACGAAAAATATTGCCTGAGATTACCTGTAAATGAATATGATCTGCTAAAAAGGAAATCTCCCGGATTCTCCTCTTCAAAACTTTCCTTGTCACTATCTGTACGGATCTTCCCCGATAATAGTTTTGAGGTATTAATTAATACATGTAAATTGGTTCCTTTATTGGGAAAATGCTTGACATCGAGGGTATTAAATTGGTTTAATAAATTAAAAGTCAAATGGTTGTAGGAGACTCTCTCCAGATTGCCCGTTGAGATAAAATCGGGGATAAGGTTCATGTTTTCATAAATCGCGATAATACTCATCAGATGATTCAATCCGTTCCTTATATTAAAATTGAGCCCGGTATTAAAATCTCTGTTTATCCAGGTTCCTTTTTCATCCTGGATTTCCATTACCGGAATAAGTGTATTGTCGGCATTAAAGGAAGCTGAAAGGCCAATTTTCTGATTACGGTCAATGAACTGGGTGTAATTGAATCGGAACCGATAGAACTCTCCAATATATGTATCAATATAAATGGCCGATCTTGGTGTAAGCAGGTTTTTAACTGAAAGATTCAATATCAGTCCTGCCTTGAGCGCATTATCATAATGCACTGATCCATAAAGTAATCCCTGGGGTTTCTCGATACAATCGATAATAAGCTTAAGGGAATCATTGCCCGGAACAATCCTGTACTTGACCTTGTCAAACCACGAGCGCCCATATAGCAGGTCGATTTTATCGCTCAGCATATTCCTGTTAATCTTTTCTCCGGTTCTTATGTCAAGAACTCCGAGAATCTGGTCATCCGTAATTACGTCATTCCCATTAATCTCAATATGGTTAAATGTATAGGAATTCTTATACAGCAATGATTCAAGGGTATCCTGTTTACCTACAAGATCGAGGGAATCCGCAAGCTTCCTGAATATCTCCCTGAAAGGCAATGCAGCAGCATATCCCCGCTGTATGATTGTATCAACGTTCGTGAAAACCGTTGACGACAGGTCTTTAACCTTAGGTTCTATAAGATAATCTATCAGCTTTTTCTGTTCAGCATAGTCATTTATGGAGTTAAAAAAGCTTACCTGCTTCATAACTCCTGTCACTGACTGAAGTTCATCTTCATTATACCGATGGAAGCCCGCATAGGAACCAATAACAATATCCGCGCCCATTTCCTTTAATTCTGACACAGCAATATTCCTTACAAACCCACCGTCGATTAATATAGCCGTATCGATCTTAAGTGGTGTAAAAATTGACGGAACAGCCATGCTTGCCCTTACCGCATCGGGGAGATAGCCGCTTCTCAAAATGACTTTTTTGCAGGTGATTAAATCAGTTCCCACACAAAGAAAAGGGATAGGAAGTTTTGAAAAATCATCGATATCCGCCGCGGGCCAGGCATAATAGCTGAGCATCTTTTCAATCTGCTGACCGTTGATCAGTCCTGACGGAAGCCTTACTTTTTTAAAAGAAACCGGCAGGGAAATTATGCTGTTATTGAAATATTTCTTTTCAGTGAAAATGACTTTATTTTCAGGAACACTATTAGACAGAATAAGATCCCAATCGCCATTTTTAAAGAGCGATTGAAGGGTGTCGGATCTGTAGCCTATTGAATACATCGATCCGACAATGCTTCCCATGCTGACCCCGGTGATGTAATCAGGTCTCAGCCCTGCTTCCTCCATTACCCGCAGAACACCGATATGAGACATTCCGAGCGACCCGCCGCCGCTTAGAGCCAATCCCAACTTTGGCCTGTTATTAACCGTCTGTGCTATAATAACCTGGCTAATGCAAAGAACAGATAAAAACAAGCCTGCTATTTTAATACTATTTTTCAATGATTTATTAATTCAGGTGAATGCATTATCCATTGCCTGGATTATCCTTTTACCGTCAACTTTGTTTCAATAATATGCAAGATACCAAATTTGAGTAATTTTACCACGTGAATGAACTGATAAATAGAGGTGCCGGGTTTTTGCCAACCACTCGGAAAGAGGTTGAATCATTGGGATGGGATCAGCCTGATGTGATCATTTTCAGCGGAGATGCGTATGTGGATCATCCCTCGTTCGGACCGGCGGTGATAGGAAGAGTTCTTGAAGATGAAGGACTGAGGGTTGCCATAGTTCCCCAGCCTAACTGGAAAGACGATCTCCGTGATTTCCGTAAACTCGGAGCTCCAAAGTACTTCTTTGGCGTCACTGCAGGAAACATGGATTCGATGGTAAATCACTACACTGCTGCACGCCGTCTTAGGTCAGATGATGCCTATACACCCGGAGGCAAATCAGGGTTCCGCCCTGATTATCCTGTAATTGCGTACACCACGATCCTGAAGAAACTATATCCGGAAATGCCGGTAGTAATAGGGGGTATTGAGGCTTCAATGAGAAGACTTACCCATTTTGATTACTGGAAAGACACTCTTGAACCATCAATACTGTTAAGCAGCGGTGCGGATATGCTAATTTACGGAATGGGCGAACAGCCTGTCAGGGAACTGGCAAGACTTCTTTTAAAAGGAGTTCCTTTCTCATCTCTGGAAACAATTCCCCAGACAGTTATTGCAAGAACAAAAGAGATGCCTCTGCCGGTAAATAAGAACTGGAAGGATATACTGCTTAAATCATACAAAGAGTGTAAGAGTGACAAAAAAAAATATGCCTCAAATTTTACAGTATTTGAAAAGGAATCCAGTAAGATAGATGCTGCCCGTCTTACCGAACCATCGGGAGATTTTAATGTTATCGTCAATCCGCCGTTTGCCCCGATGAATGAAAGCGAAGCAGACCGGACATATGACCTGCCTTATAAATATCTGCCGCACCCGCGATACAATAATAAAGGTCCCATTCCGGCTTATGAAATGATAAAATTTTCTGTAAACATTCACAGGGGATGCTTTGGCGGTTGCAGCTTCTGTGCAATAGCGGCTCATCAGGGCAAACAGATTGTAAGGCGGTCAGAGGAGTCAATTTTAATGGAGATTGAGAAGATAAAAGGTTTACCCGGTTTCAAAGGTTACCTGTCTGATCTTGGCGGTCCGTCGGCAAATATGTTTACGATGAAGGGAAAGGATTTTGATCTGTGCCTGAAATGTTCGCGTCCTTCCTGCATCTGGCCGCAGGTATGCAGTAATCTCGATACGGATCACAAGGAGCTTACTGCACTTTACCGTAAAGTGAATAAATTGCCAGGGATAAAGAAGGCGTTTGTCGGGAGCGGTGTAAGGTATGATTTACTATATCCGGAATGGAATAAGAGTGCAGGAATTAATGAGAAGGAATATCTTAAGGAGCTCATAGTTAATCATGTTTCTGGCAGGTTAAAAGTTGCCCCCGAGCATACTGAATCAAAAGTTCTTTCTCTGATGAGAAAGCCGCCTTTCAATCTTTTCAGGAATCTTAAGCACGATTTTGAAAGGATAACTGAAAAGGATGGAGTGAGATATGAGATAATACCTTATTTTATCTCTTCGCATCCGGGATCTTCTGATGGTGACATGAAAGAGCTGGCAGGGGAGGTGAGGAGTCTTGGGATAAAGCCCGAGCAGGTTCAGGATTTTACTCCGACACCAATGACGTTGGCAACTGTGATGTACTATTGCGGATTTGATCCATATTCAGGTAAAAAGGTATATGTGGCCAGAGGAGTTGAGGAAAAGAGGAGGCAGAAGGAGTTTTTTTTCTGGTACAAAAAGAGAAGCCGGAATTTTTAAATCCCGGCTCACCATAACCTATAAACAATTCATCGAAAAAGCCTTATTCATATTCCTTAAGAATATTCTTCACATCATCTGGCGCTACCCTTCCATAGGTTTTATCTCCTACAAGAACAACAGGAGCAAGTCCGCAGGCTCCCACACATCTAAGGCTTGAAAGAGAGAATTTCCCGTCCTTGGTGGTTTGTCCGACCTGTAATGCCAGCTCCTTTTTGAATTCATCAAGCACTTTCTCGGCACCTCTGACATAACATGCAGTACCCATACAAATGCTTATAGGATGTTTCCCTTTTGGAGTCATCGTGAAGAATGAGTAAAACGTGACAACTCCATAGATTTTTGCCACAGGAACCTCCAGTTCCATTGAGACTACCTCCTGAACTTCTGCAGGGAGATAGCCAAAATGCTCCTGGCATTTGTGAAGAACATTTATAAGGTCCTGTGGATCATTATTAAAAGAGGCACAAATCTCCTTAATCTTTGTGACATCTTCCTGTCTCAATTCTATTTTAATACTTGACATAGCATTGATTTTTATTTTAACCTGTTGGTATATTATTGTTTGATTATTACTTTCTTTTTCTTTTCAAAGTAATGTGTATGAAGCAGATGATGTGCTTTCTCACTATTCGGTTTTCCCAGAAACTCTTCATAAAGCTTAATTATGAACGGATTCTCATGCGATTTCCTCAAAGGCTTATTCTTGTCCTCAGTATAAATTGCAGCAGCTCTTGCTTTTATTATATCAGAATTTCCATGATGCAATGGCTGACCTCCTCCGCCGATGCAACCGCCCGGACAAGCCATGACTTCAATTGCATGGAACAGTGATTTTCCGGATCTTACATCATCAAGAAGCTTCCTGGCATTTCCGAGTCCGTGGGCAATTCCAATATTCAGAGGTAATCCATCAAAATCAATTGTTGCGGAGCGAACTCCTTCAAGACCCCTGAGCTCCGTAAAATCGATGCGTTCAAGCTTTTTCCCGGTATGAAGTTCGTATGCTGTTCTGCAGGCGGCTTCAATTACTCCTCCGGTAGTTCCGAAGATTACTGCTGCACCTGTCGATTCTCCAAGCGGCGTATCAAAACCATCATCTTCGAGATTATTAAGATCAATATTTGCCTGCTTAATGAATTCAGCCAGCTCTCTTGTTGAGATCGAGAAATCGACATCCCTGTTCCCGTCAACTGAGAATTCTTCTCTCTGACATTCGTATTTCTTTGCAAGACAAGGCATAATTGAAACAACGACCAGATCTTTCCTATCAACTTTTATCTTATCAGCAAAATATGTTTTGGCAATAGCTCCAAACATCTGCTGAGGTGATTTTGATGTCGAGGGAATATCTTTAAGATCGGGAAAATATTCTTCAAAAAAGTTCACCCAGCCCGGACAGCACGATGTGAGAATAGGCAGTCTTGCTGTTTTATCGCCTTTGAGGTGCCTGCTGAGCCTGTCAAGAAGTTCAGTGCCTTCCTCCATAATAGTAAGGTCGGCAGCAAAATCGGTATCAAAGACATAATCAAATCCGAGAACCCGTAGTGCTGTAACCAGTTTACCTGTTACAAGAGTTCCCGGCTCCATTCCAAATTCTTCCCCCAGAGCAGCGCGCACTGCCGGGGCAGTCTGAACAATAACAGTTTTTGTAGGATCGGCCAGAGCTCTGAGAACATCGGGTGTATGATCAACTTCTGTAAGGGCTCCTGTTGGGCATACAGCAACGCATTGTCCGCAATAAGTACATGTTGATTGTTCAAGGTTCTGCTCAAATGCAGGTGCAACAGCGGCCATAAAGCCTCTGTTCACAGCCGATAATGCACCTACAGTCTGTACTGTGTTGCACATCATCTCGCATCTGCGGCACATTATGCACTTATCGAGATCACGGATTATTGATGGTGATGTGTCTTTTTTATAAGTTGACATTGCTGCAAATTCCGCCCCGGGGATATCACGGATGCCAAGACGGTGAGCCATGCTTTGAAGTTCGCAGGTACCCGATTTGGCACACACCAGACAATCCTTCGGATGATCTGAAAGAATGAATTCCATCACTGTCCGGCGGGCATTAAGCACCCTGGTAGTATGAGTTTTAACCACCATGCCCTCTTCACATCTTGTGGCACACGAAGGAGCAAGATTTCTGCGTCCCTCAACCTCAACAACACAGATCCTGCATCCTGCAGGTTTATTCTCTATCTGCATATCATGAAGCTCCATATAACAGAGCACCGGGATTTCAATGCCCAATTCTCTGGCCGCCTTATTAATTGTAGTGCCTTTCGGTACTTCAACTGATTTATTATCTATTGTGAGTTTGATTGTTTCCATTTCCAGCACTTCTTTTATT
The DNA here is from genome assembly GCA_963702415.1 of uncultured Bacteroidales bacterium. GTDB lineage: Bacteria > Bacteroidota > Bacteroidia > Bacteroidales > VadinHA17 > LD21. The sequence continues at coordinate 61,345 of CAVPCP010000015.1, forward strand.
ATCGGATTATAATAGCATCGAATTTGCATTTTTCAATACATGCACCGCACTTAATGCAAATCGACGGATTTATCAAATGTGGTTCCTTGCGCTCACCGGTGATCGCTGCTACCGGACAAACCCTTGCACAGGCTGTGCATCCGACGCAATTTTCTGCAATGATAAAATATTCCATAAGATCACGGCATTTACCGGCAGGACATTTCTTTGCAGTTACATGGGCTTCATATTCTTGCCTGAAATTAGTGAGGGTCGATAGCACCGGGTTAGGAGAACTCTGGCCCAGACCGCATAATGAGGTATCCTTTATTACAAGGCTCATATTCCTGAGCCTGTCAAGATCAGCCAGAGTGCCTTTGCCTTTTGTAATGTGTTCAAGCAATTCGTCAAGCCGTTTATTCCCTATTCTGCATGGAGCACACTTTCCGCATGATTCCTCAACTGTAAAGTCGAGGAAGAATTTGGCCATCGAAACCATGCAATCGTCCTCATCCATTACAATAAGTCCCCCGGAACCCATCATCGAACCTGCAGCAACAAGGTTGTCAAAATCGATAGGTGTATCAAGATGTTTTTCGGTAAGGCATCCTCCTGAAGGACCCCCCGTCTGTGCAGCTTTGAATTTTTTGCCATGCCTTATACCACCTCCGATCTCAAATATGACTTCCCTCAGGGTAGTGCCCATCGGAACCTCAATAAGTCCCACATTATTTATTTTTCCGGCAAGTGCAAAAACCTTGGTGCCTTTTGATTTTTCGGTACCAATGCTGCTGAACCATTCTGAACCTTTAAGTATTATTGGTGAAATACAGGCAAATGTCTCGACATTGTTTACGTTGGTCGGTTTTCCCTTGTATCCCGATTCGGCCGGGAATGGAGGCTTTAATGTTGGTTCTCCTCGTAAACCCTCCATAGAATGTATCAGCGCTGTTTCTTCTCCGCATACAAATGCTCCGGCACCAAACCTGATATCAATGTCGAAATTGAATCCGGTTCCCATTATATTTTTACCCAGGAGTCCATACTCCCTGGCCATGCTTATGGCTGTTCTCAGCCTGGCTACTGCGAGCGGATATTCGGCACGAACATAGATCAATCCGTTACCTGCGCCGATGCAATAACCGCAGATGGCCATTGCCTCAAGTACTGCATGAGGATCACCTTCCAGGACTGACCTGTCCATAAATGCTCCCGGATCACCTTCATCAGCATTACAAACTACATATTTTTCATCTGATTTGTTTTTATTGGCAATCTCCCATTTAAGACCTGTCGGGAATCCGGCGCCCCCTCTGCCGCGCAGACCGGAGTCTTTTATGATTTTTATGACACTTTCAGGTGTCATTCCCGTGAGTACTCTTGCAAGAGCTTCATAAGCATCATGGGCAATAGCTTCTTCAATGCTTTCAGGATCAATAATTCCGCAGTTTCTCAGCACAATTCTGAGCTGCTTGACGTGACCCGACATGTCAGAAGAAGAAGCTAATGTTTTTTGAGAAGCAGGATCTTTGAAAAGAAGTCTTTCAACTTTACGTCCTTTTATTACATGTTCGTCGACGATCTCTTTTGCGTCTTCCGGTTTCACTTTGGTGTAAACCACATCATCGGGTAATACTTTTACAACAGGTCCCATGCTGCATAATCCAAAACAGCCTGTTTTGATTACCTGTACATCATTTTCAAGTGCATTCGCCTCAAGTTCAAGTTTGAGGTTGTCCAGAATTGCTTCTCCGTTCAGATCGCTGCAGCCCGAACCTCCGCATACCATTAATTGCATTCTCTTTTTTGCCATGGTTTCTCCTCCCTGGTTATACGTTAATTAATGGTTTGATAATTAACAGGTAAGATACCGTCAACGTACTCACCGTTCTTGATGTACTTCTCAATAATCTCATCTGCTTTGAGTTTATCGACATTGCCAAACACAACAGGTTTCTCACCTGGACGTGTTACTTCCACTGTCGGTTCTGCAAAACAGTAACCCAGATCGCCGGTCCGGACAACAGTAGCATCAATATTTCTCTTTTCGAGTTCCTGAATCACAAAGTCGAGGATTGCTTTTGCCCCGGAAGCCATGCCGCTGGTACCTGAGTGTACCCTGATCCTGACTTTTTCTCCGGAGCCGGTCTCTTTACCATACATTTTGGCTTTTATTTCCTCTTTAAGTTTTCTGAGGTCAGCCGGTGAATTAATTGTTTTCATATTTACTTGATTTACAAGTGTATATAAATTTAATATGTAATTTCACGGATTTTTTTATTAATCAAACACAAAAATAATATATTATTTGTTAATAAAATAACACTGTTAATAAAATAACAATAAAATAGAATATTTCTAAATTGAAGCACTTTTATTCTTGAGTAAGTTCTGATAATTAACTCATGTTGCTGGTTGATTGTTGCTGGTTACTTGTTACTGGTTGATGGTTAAATTTATGATGGTAAATTTTTCTTAAAACTATAATTTCTTGCTCGAAATGCCCCTGCTTCCCTCCTCAATCCACTAAAAGCAACAATGTTATGCTGAGCGAAGCGAAGGATCTCATACCAACCAGCAACCAGCAACCAGCAACTTATGCTAATTATTATTGAAGAATCAGTTCTAAATATAAGATTTTATTTCCTGATTCCTTTAAATTCCGAACCTGATTTCAATTGAGGGTAATTATTCGAATTGGCAAGCCTGTAACCCTATCTGAATACTACGTTCCACAAAAGCACTCTTCCGCTTTTCCAGAAAGCCCTGAAATAAGGATTGTCCGTAATATAAACTGCTTTGCCTTTGCCGATTGTTTCCGAACCTATGACAAGAGTATTCTTCACCTTTTTCTGAAACTTGTAACCGGAGAATCCCGAAACAGGTTTATTTTCCAGTATGTAACCTATATTATCACCCTTTGAGAGGAATGGATATACCACTGTATCCTTCATAATGAACCATTCCCTCCCGAGTCCGAATCCAAAAGGATTTGTTGTATCGACGGTGACCTTGTATATGCTTCCGGCTGAACTTTCTGAAAGAAGGTGCCGTCTTTCATCTCCGAACTTTTTAAGAAGAGTAAGATCATCGCTCTTTTCCTTTTTCTCTGCAGCTTTCTGTTCTGCAGTACGTTTCTCAACGTCTTTAAAGAGCGAGGTGGATTTCTCAGAGGCGAATACCGATATTGCATTTTTAAAGGTTACTGCTCTCCCGCCTTTTTTAACAAAGTCGATAATGGCGTCTTTAAGTTTTGTATATCGCCCCGAAACCAGTAATAAAACATCATATTCGCTTAAGTCAATGGTTTCAGTATTGGATATATTTATGAGAGAGACCGGATACTCAAGCTCCCGTTCAAAGAAGTACCATAGTTCGCCGACTTCTGATGCGGTTGTTCCTTCACCGCACAGGAGTGCAACAGAAGTCTTCCTTATAAGCGGTGAATAATCTGATCCAAAATCTTTCCCCTTTTCAACAAGTCCTGAAGTCACAGGTATGAGTTTTACCTTGTATTTGTTAGCCAGATCCGTAACCAGCCTGTCAAGCTTGCTGTCAATATTGATGTTATCGCCTCGTGCAATAATAAAGCTTCCCCGTTCAAAACTGGTGCCGCCTGTTGTAAAAGGTTTTAATGAATATCTCGATCTGACATCCTTCAGTTGAAGTGCAGCTATAAATTTCAAATCATTGAAGCCTTCGTAATTAACTGTATAACCATAGGGTTTGCCTTCTGCCTGCAGGTTTTCTGTCTTTTTTGTTTCAGGTTTTTCTTCAGGCGATTTCACCTGTTCTGTCAGGGCAAATGCTTTTAAGTTATATACATACGGCAGTGCCCATGCTGTAAGGTCATAACTCAGTGAATCGGAAGCTTTGCTGTCGGGTTCAAACAGGACCTGCACAAAACGCGACTGAGGCTGGAAGGCACTGACCAGTATATCTCCCTTTTCAATTGTTACTTCTCCGCCGGCATTGGCTGAATAATCAAATCCTTTATACTTTTTTCCCGTGCTTCCGGCATATGAATACTGTATCTTATTCTTTTTCAGAAGCTGTAAAAGATCTTCAAGATCTGATTTGCTGTTTGAGCCTTTTAAGATTATTGATTTGTACTGAAACGAGGGTTTGTTCATGTTATCGGAAAAGAATTTGTTGAATTCCGATATTAACTTCTCCCTGTTCTCAAATGATACTTTAAGAGTGGCCATTGATGCGGCAAAGTGTCCGTCAATTCTCTTCTTAAGTGTAAGTGTATCATCTGACTCCTGTCTGAATGCCAGTCCGGCATAACCGCTTCCGCCCTGCTCATATGTAAAACCGACAGCTCCGTTGAAAAGGGGCCAGGTGTCGCCAAAACTGGGACAAAAAAGATCATAATGGTCTTTCGTGAAATAAAGCTTTGATTTTTCATCAAACAATCCGGCATTGCCCTTGCCCATAATAGTATGAAATTCGCTCTGCCATGGAGTTATAACTTCATGCCATGGTTTTGCTCCCGGGGCAAAAAAGAAAGTCGATTCAGCTCCCATCTCATGAAAATCTGCATGTACCTGAGGCATAAACTGGTAATAGAATTCTATCCTCTGAGCTGTTTCCGTCTGAGTCTGCCAGGTCCAGTCGCGGTTCAGATCGAACATATAATGATTTGATCTGGCAGTTGGCCATCCCTGACGATGCTCACGCGATCGTCCGTCAGGATCAGGTATCAGATTCTGCGAATTCCTGTACCTGTTGGTATACAGATCGCGCCCATCAGGATTCTGACATGGATCGATTATGATTATGCATGAATTTAACCACTCACTTACACCATGATATGAACCGCTAACAAGGGTATAGAGAGTCTTCATTGCTGTCTCCATCCCGGCCGATTCATTTCCGTGAACATTATATGCAAGCCAGATAATTGGTTTCTGTTTCCCGGTAAAATTACCCTCCAAAAGACCGGTCCTGATAAGATTGTTCTTCCGGTATTCATCCAGATCAGCAATATTTGCTTCGCTTGATACTATACAGACACCTAATTCCCTTCCTTCATAGGTTGTTCCGTAATTACGGTATTCTGCCAAAGGCGAGATTTCAGCAATGTACCTGAAGTATTCAACGGCTTTGAAATGATAGGTGAACTGAGTACCCGATTCATATCCGAGAAATTCATCAGGAGATTTGATGGTCTGACCATTAACATTAATTAAATTCAGAACTGTTGCTAAAATTATAAAGAGAAATCGCCTCATTGATAAATGAAATTAAGTTGACCGGCTAAGATAATACTTTTCATAAAATCTCTTTCAGATACACCGGAATGAAATTGTGTAAATGAGGATCCGGTAAAGATTCATATCTTAAAATGGTTATTTTTGTCAGTCGGATATTTATTCTTAATAACATAATCTTTACTCTATGAAACGATTTTCACCCTTTAAAATTCTTGTATTCATTCTGTTATCAGTTCCCTGGTTTTATATTCCTTTGAATTCACAGATGCCGATGCGTGGCATCAGTCAGGTTCGAATAACAGGATGGGCAGATGATACACATTACCTGCTGCAAACCTTTGATTCGGAAAAGAACCTGGTTATAAAGAGTGTTGATGTCAGATCGGGAAAAAGCACAATTGTCGCGCCTCAGAAATCAGAAAGGGAGATCCTTTCCGAGTCTCTTCCCAAGGGAGTGACCATTGGATCTAACGACGTTGTCAGTTCAGATATGAACAGCCTTATTATTATAAAGGATGATGATCTTTATTATTTTAAAAAGGGGGATAAAGAGCTTAGGAGACTTACCAATGATGATGTTCCTGAGGTAAATGCCCGCTTTTCTCCCGACGGCCTGAAGATTGCATATACCAAAAATAAGGACCTCTATGTCTTTGATCTGTCTCTTAATAAAGAGATAAGATTATCCTTTGATGCTTCTGAAAGGATTTATAACGGATATTCGTCATGGGTTTACATGGAGGAGATCCTTGACCGGCCCAGCCGCTATTCTGCATTCTGGTGGTCGCCCGACGGAAATAAAATTGCTTACCTGCGTACTGATGAAACCGATGTTCCTGTTTTTACGCTTAACCGCCTGGATGAAGCAGATGGGATCCACGGAAAACTTGAGCAGGTTCCCTATCCCAAATCAGGAGATCCGAATCCAAAAGTAAAAATGGGAATAGCAGATGTCGCTTCAGCAAAGACTGCATGGGTAAAAACTGATTACACTACCGACCAGTATATAGCATGGCCCTTCTGGACCACTGACAGCAGGAAGCTTGCAATCCAGGTTATAAACCGCGATCAGAATGATATGAAAATCATTCTTGCAGATCCTGCGACAGGCGGTTTTACTCAGATTTATAGTGAAACCCAGAAAGCATGGCTCGATTTCTACAAGGATATATATGTTATGGAAAATGGAACTGGTTTCATAGTAAACAGTGTCAGGAACGGCTGGGAGAATCTTTTTTATTACAGCTGGGATAACAGGCTTATTGCTCAGATTACCGACCTGAATTGCAGAGTAACCAGCCTCGACAGAGTGGATGAGCTGCAAAAAGTTGCATATTTTACTGCCACCGGAACAGAATCGACCGACAGCCATTGCTTCAGGGTCGGGCTTGACGGGAAAAATCTTATTCAGATAACAAATGGCAGCGGAATGCACGATGTCAGCGTTTCTCCGAAAGGAACCTGGTTCACCGATACGTGGAACAGTATTTCAAGTGCCGGATCGATAATGTTGATTGATAAGAAAGGAAAGCAGGTTAAGGAGATCTATAAATTTGAACAGCAGGTTTTTGATCCTGCCAAACATTCGAAAGCCGAGATGGTTAAGATACCTACCTCCGACGGACTCTTCAGCATGCCTGCAATAATTACATATCCTATGAATTTCGATGCGAATAAAAAATATCCGGTGATATTCAGAATTTATGGCGGCCCTGATTCAAAGAACGTTTACAACAGGTGGCAGGGAAATAATCCTTCGTGGGACTCGCAGAACGGGATCATTACATTTACTGTTGATCACAGAGGTTCAGGCCAGTTTGGAAAGAGGGGACTCGATTATCTTCATCGCAGCCTCGGCAAATGGGAGATACTTGACTATGCCGATGCCGTAAAATGGTTACTTGCAAAACCATATATTGACAGCACACGGATTGGAATAACCGGCAGTTCGTATGGCGGATACATGACATGTCTTGCACTGACTAAGGGAGCAGATTACTGGACACATGGATTTGCAGGGTCTTCGGTAACCGACTGGCGGCTCTATGATAACATTTATACAGAAAGATTTATGGATACGCCGCAGGATAATCCGGAAGGTTATAAGGATGCCTCTGCAGTGACCTGGGCTAAAAACTATAAAGGGAAGCTCTATATGACCCATGGGGATCTTGATGATAATGTTCATATGCAGAATTCAATTTATCTTATTTCGAGATTGCAGGATGAAGGTAAATCGTTCCAATTCATGATCTATCCGAACGGGCGTCATGGCTGGGGAGGAGCCAAAGCCACTCATTCAAGGAATGAAGCAAATAAATTCTGGTTAAAGAACTTCTTTCAGAAAGAATAAATAAATCTTACTATATTGGTGTTAATTTATTAACAGTAACTCCAAACTCTAAACTCCAACCTCCAAACTTATTATATATGATAATTGGCATTCTAAAAGAATCGGGAGCAGAAAAAAGGGTGGCAATGCTCCCGGGCAAAGTTGCCGCAATCAAAAAACTGGGAGTAGAAATAATTGTCGAACGCGGTGCAGGTGAAAAAGCCTTCGCATCTGACGATAAATACCTGGCAGCAGGTGCTTCAATTTCCGAACGTAACGATTTGATTTCGAAATGCTCTTTCTTATTGTCTGTAAATCCTTTACTTGAAGAAAACATAAACTCTTTCAGGGAAGGTCAAATACTTTGTTCGGTAGTGAATCCTGCTGAAAACTCCGAATGGCTTGAGAAAGTAAGGCTGCAGGGACTTACGGTCCTTGCGCTTGACCTGATCCCCAGAACCTCCAGGGCTCAATCGATGGATATACTGTCGTCAATGGCCACAGTTTCGGGTTACAAAGCTGTACTTGCTGCAGCCGCATTATTGCCTAAGTTCTTCCCCATGTTCATGTCGGCTGCAGGAACAATCAAGCCTTCAATGGTTCTGATACTCGGCGCCGGGGTGGCCGGACTTCAGGCAATTGCTATTGCCAGAAAACTGGGGGCTGTTGTAGAGGTTTTTGATGTGCGGTCAGCTGTCAGGGAAGAAGTGAAAAGTCTCGGAGGGAAATTTATTGAGGTGGAAGGAGCTAAAGAAGATTCGGCAGCGGGTGGTTATGCTGTTGAGCAGACCGGAGAATTCAGGAAAAAACAGCAGGAGCTTATTCAGAAACGAGCTGCTGAAGCAGACGTGATTATAGCCACTGCACAGATTCCGGGAAGAAAAGCTCCGGTTCTCGTGCTCAAAGAGACAATAATGGCTATGAAACCCGGATCAGTCATTGTCGATCTTGCTGCATCGTCGGGAGGCAACTGCGAGCTGACTGAAAATGAAAAGACAATTATTGTAAATGGAGTTACAATAATTGGAAAATCTGACCTTCCGTCAGACATGCCGACCGATGCAAGCAGAATGTTCGGATCAAATATTTTTAACCTTCTGAAGATCATGATCGATAAAGATGGGAATCTGGACCTTAATATGAAGGATGAGATAATAAACGGCACGACAGCTGTTCATAACAGGGAATATGTAAGTCAGAGGGTAAAGCAGATGCTTGGCATTAAATAATAAATATTATGGAACAGATATCAGATTTTTTCTTACAGCACCGGGAAGCAATTTTTATTGTAATTCTCTCAATATTTCTGGGTATTGAGGTGATCAGCAATGTTCCTGCCATTCTTCACACCCCACTGATGTCGGGAGCCAATGCCATCCATGGGGTTGTTATAATAGGCGCAATAATCGTTATGGGACATGCAGAAACAACGGGATCAATGATCCTCGGATTTCTGGCAGTTGTCCTTGGAACTCTTAATGTTGTCGGAGGCTTTGTGGTTACTGACAGGATGCTCGAAATGTTTAAAAAGAAAAAGTGATCAGCCAGTGTTTAATCTCAAAACTAATTTAAAATGAGCGGAATATCTCAATTTCAATATGGAATCCCGGTACTGGAGATCACTTACATCATTGCCTCCGTTCTGTTTGTGATAGGACTTAAAATGCTCAGCCACCCGCTTACCGCACGAAGGGGTAATATCCTGGCGGCCTTTGGAATGGGTTTTGCGATAATTGCAACCATACTTTTTCACAGGAAAGATGGTGAGCCGATTGGGAACATACCTTTTATACTTGCTGCAATTGCCATGGGTACCGCAATCGGATGGGTTATAGCCAAAAGAGTAAAAATGACTGCGATGCCTCAGCTGGTCTCTTTCTTTAACGGAATGGGAGGAGCCGCGGCAGCGCTTATTTCGATGATGGAATTTCCCCATGTCAGCCCGGAACTGATCGCCGCGACCGGTATGGCAAACGGCCATGTACTTGCCATTCTTCTCGGATTAATGATAGGAACAGTGTCATGGGCCGGAAGCATGATCGCCTTCGGCAAGCTTGACGGCTGGATCGGTGATATGAGGATAAAAGCGATGAAGTATGTAAATCTTACAATTCTTGCCGTGCTGATAGGTTTCATTGTCTTTATTATGACAAGGCAGGTGCAGGCAAGTGCTGAGCTTACACCTTTTATTTACATAATGTTTGTCATCGCCGTAATTTATGGTGTACTGTTTGTAATGCCGATCGGAGGCGCTGACATGCCGGTAGTAATATCACTTCTGAACTCATTTACCGGTGTTGCGGCAGCAATGGGCGGATTTCTGTATAATAACCAGGCGATGCTTACAGGTGGAATACTGGTAGGATCAGCAGGTACAATACTTACGATTCTGATGTGCAAGGCAATGAACCGCTCATTGCTGAATGTTATAGTTGGCGTGTTTGGAGGGGGAGGTCAGTCGAATGCAGTTGAAGGCGGATCTATAAAAGAGATAACCCTTTCGGATGCAGCGGTTCTTCTCAGTTATTCGAAGAAGGTTGTAATAGTTCCTGGTTATGGACTGGCTGTGGCACAGGCTCAGCATATCTGCCATGAGCTCGACAAACTCCTCGAAGAGAAAGGTGTGGAAGTAAAATATGCGATCCATCCTGTTGCCGGAAGGATGCCAGGACATATGAATGTGCTTCTTGCTGAAGCAGATGTGCCATATGAGCAGCTTATTGAAAGTGATGAGATAAATCCTGATCTTCCCAATACCGATGTTCTTGTTGTAATTGGTGCAAACGATGTCGTAAACCCGGCTGCTGAGGATGATCCGTCGAGTCCGATATATGGAATGCCAATTATAAAGGCACGCATGCAAAAAATATAATTGTCATGAAACGGGGAATGGGAAAAGGGTATGCGGCAATTGAGAATATGCTCTTCTTTAACGATAAGACCAGGATGCTGTTCGGTGATGCAAAAAGCACCCTGCAGAACCTGGTGAATGAGGTCAAGAACTTATGAATTCACCTGTTGAAAAGCTGGCTTTAGTCAGGTCTGCTTTGCATCAAAAGGCATTGATATCATGCATAATTCCATCTTCCGATCCCCACCTGGGGGAATATATTCCTGAACACTGGCAGATAATCAGGTGGCTGACAGGATTTACAGGATCGGCCGCAACTGTCGTAATAACAAATTCATTTGCCGGATTATGGACCGACTCGAGGTATTTCCTTCAGGCTGAAAAGCAGCTTTCAGGTACCGGTTTTGAATTTGTTAAACCGGGTGCATTTCACAGAAACGACTATATGGATTTTATTTGTGAGAATTCCGGACCGGGAAACAGGATTGGTATTGACGGAAGGATTTTCTCTATTGCTCAGTTAAGAAAGCTTGAAAAGAGGCTTGAAAATAAAGAGATATCAATTGATACGAGTTGCGATATCATTGATACTCTCTGGACCGATCGTCCTGAGTTACCTTTCTCCCGGGCGTTTGACCATCCGGTGGAATTCTCGGGGAAAGCCAGATCAGTAAAAATAAGTGAGGTAAGGAAACAGATGGTATCAGAGAATGCAGACTTTCACCTTCTGACTTCGGTTGATGACATAATGTGGCTTCTAAATATTCGTGGAAGCGATCTGAAATACAGTCCTTTATTATTGTCATATGCCCTGATCGGAAAAGAACAGATACTTCTTTTTATTGATGAAGCTAAAATTCCCCTTAAGCTTGCTTCAGAATTTGACACTCTGGGAATAACCCTTTTGCCATATGAAGAAATAAACGAAGTGATACCAGCTGTCACTGAAGGGTCTTCTGTTCTTATAAATCCTGCAACCACGTCGGTATCTCTTTATAATTCAATATCATCGAAATCGAAGATCATTGAAATGATAAGTATTCCGGCACGCCTTAAGGCAATTAAAAATAAGACAGAAATTGAGAATATTTGTAATGTAATGATTAAGGATGGGGTTGCGCTTACAAAATTTTTCTGCTGGTTTGACTTTAACTCCGGTAAATTGCCAATGACAGAAAAGTCGCTGTCAGAAAAGGTACTTGAATTCAGATCGCAGCAAAAAGATTTTCTGGGACCCTCCTTTGCAACCATTGCCGCTTTTAATGAAAACAGCGCTTTGCCACACTATACTACCGAAACCGGGACAGGTACCGAAATAGGGGAGAGGGGACTTCTGCTTGTCGATTCAGGCGGTCAGTATATGGGCGGTACAACCGATATTACCCGGACCATACCTGTCGGTATTCCTTCTGCCCAACAGAAAAAGGATTTCACCCTTGTGCTTAAAGGGCATATAAATCTTGCTATGGCAAAATTTCCGAATGGGACCAGGGGATACCAGCTCGATTTTGTTGCCCGCAGGGCGATGTGGGGTTCAGGTATTAACTATGCTCACGGAACAGGTCATGGAGTTGGTTATTGCCTGAATGTTCATGAGGGCCCGCAGAGTATTAGTCCTGCCGACAATAAGACAGTTATCGAAGCGGGGATGCTTACATCGAATGAACCTGCGATATACAGGGATGGGGAGTATGGTATCAGGATTGAAAATCTTATTCTGTGCTATGAGGATGAAGAGACAGAATTCGGGCAGTTCCTGAAATTTGATACAGTATCACTGTGTTATATCGAGAAATCCCTGATAGACAAATCACTCCTCGACCAGAAGGAGATCGACTGGCTGAATTCATACCACTCGGATGTTTTTTATAAGCTGAGTCCGTATCTTACTTCCGAAGAAAAAATCTGGCTCAGAGAAAAAACAGATCCTCTTTAACTCTTCTCTGTGTAATACAGAGTTGCCTCTGTGTTTTTGCCCCCAAACCCCCTAAAGGGGGCTATGAAATCTAACTGTTTTTTAACCCCCCTTTAGGGGGGAAGGGGGGCATGACTCAGGGAATACACAGAGGACCAAATAAGTACTTTTTACCGGAAGACATCAACCACCTGAGTCAGATCAATCACCGGGAATTCGGTAATCCTCAGCTTTGCACTTCCGTAAGGTACAAGCTGAATTACTTCCGCCACCCCCTGCTGTCTGACAGGGCTCAATGGCGGAATATCAGCTGAATTATCTTTCATGGTCCATCCGGGGATTTTCATTCCGCGTGTTGTAATAACAACCGCAGCTTCCTTATCCCATGGAATATATTTTGCTGAATCAGCCGACCAGATCATATCGCCTTTATCTGCAAAAGGATACCTGGTCACTTCGTTCTCCATGCTACCTGCTGGGCGAGCTCACGATCGGCGCCGGCGATGTATACCTCGGCGACATCGGTGGCTGCCCGTTCTACATCGGCAAGGCACAGTAGAATACTGGCGCCACACGCAGCTGATCATCGACGTGATCGATGGACATGGCGGCACCTTTTCGCTCGAAGGACCCGACGGCAAGGCGTTTCACACCCGGTCGCGGGTGTTCACCGAGGCGGAGATGGCGGAACTGGACAACGCCGATCGGCGTACCGCCTGATCGGGCCAGGATACCGTCGAGCGTCGCCTCCGCCCCCGCCCCCGCCCCCTACCCACGCCCTGCGACAGAAATCGCGGGAGCGATTTCGCAACTGCCGCAGGCGGGTCCGAAGAGCGCGATCCATGGAAGAGGTCGCATGCGACGAACGCCATGCCAGATACGGCGTGGCAGGGCCGCAGCATAGCCACGAAAGGCGAAGCGTCGCGGGATCGAGTAACTGCGCAGCGCTAGCCTGCGTCCGTCCCCTCTCCGAATCTCCGACCACCGTAGATACCGGAGCAAGAGCGCCACTTCAGTCGTTGCGCAACGGCGCACGGCGGCCGCGGAGCTCAAGATTCTTCTACCGCAAGACCGTCGGCGGCGGGCCATGCCCGCGAGCTGGCTGCGCCGAGCTTGTCGCTTACGCGGTTATGCGTCGCCCCTCAGGATGACAAGGCGCACCAGACCAAACAAGGCGAGCGTGCCGAATGCGGGTCCCGCCTGACTTCTTCGGCGCCTCGACCGGCTTGAGGTCCCACTTCCCGTCGGCCTCCAGATACACCAGGCAGCCGGCGCCCCGCAAGGCACTTCGTCAAGTGCCGGAAAGGTATTCGGCTGGGTGTAGCAGCTACCCCGGAGGAAACTTCATCTCCTTTCCGTCCGCCCCGCTCATCGCCATGGTTCCCAAGATGACCACGATCCGGGTGTTGGCGGAGCGAGTGTGGAGCGGAAAAGAAAATCCGGCGGTGGACTTGTGAAACGCTCCGTGAGCGCCCTTGTCTTGGGTCGCCCCACGCGGCGGCCGTCGTCACGCCGGTCGCGGAGGGTTCGCGACCCAGTTCATCTGATCGGGCGTCATCGTGACCGGCTTGCCTGCGTCCAGCCGCGTACGTAGTGGCGGACCGGCAAGGTGAGGCCGATCAGGGCCACAAGGGCAATTCTGCAAGATCTCTTCATGTCACGTCTCCACACCTGGGTTTGCTTGTGTTGGAACCGGGCCATTGATACTGGGCCTCGTGTTGCGCTTTCCGGAATCAGCGATCTATCGTCACTGGACGGCCAGGCACTGCGCGCACGGAAGCGTACCACGCTGCCGGAGCAGCGCGAGAACGTAGCGTTAGTCTGCGTTCGGTGCGGGCCGCCTGACATCCCGTCAGCCGGCGAACGATTCCGCACTCACCGGCTCCCCGTCTTCCACCCCTGCCGACTCCAGACGCTGCGCCGCTTAGTCTCTGCGCGTTCCCGGCCGCAGGGGAAGTGGGAACCCTGTCACGAGCGCTTCAAGACCTCGCGTACCAGGACTGCACGACGGGGTGGTCGCGCACGGCGTCGTGCACGCCAGTCAGCCTGGGGTAGTCGGCGAAGATCGTCGCGGGAATGTGGTCGACCTTGCCGCCGCTGAACCAACGCACCGCCATGTGGATCTTGAGTCACCACGTGGATCTTCGCGCCGCCGAAGAACGGCCCTGCCGTGAGGTTGCGTCTCCGCGGCTCGCGCCCACGCCGGCAGAAAGCCGGCCACGAGCGCCTCGCGAGTCGGCCTTCTTTTCGGCGTCCCCCATGCGGAGCGTGGGCGAGACCACGGCGCGCAGATCTTCCACGTGCTGCATCATCCCTTCGTGGCGCGCCGCCTCGAAGTCATCGGCCGGGTGCAGTCCGTGGCGGCGACCGATCAGCACCAGGATCGCGTTGGAGCGCGCGAGCGCCAGGCTTCCCGGCCACTCCAGCACCGGCAGGCTGCCGTAAGGCATCCGTTCCTTCAGGGCCGGCCAGTCGGCAAACTTGATGCGCACATCTTCGAAGTCGATGCCGGCGAGATGCAGGGCGAGACGACATTCTTCCCCGCGACCCACCCGGGCGTCAAAGTAAATCAGCCTGGGTTTGCTCATAGGGAGAAAAGCATATCACCGCCGGAGGCCACGCCCGCTCCCGATTCCGACCACCCCTGCCCAGCAAACGCGAAACCGTTTGCGGGACCACCGGAGGGGGGCCGCAGGGCGAGGCCGACGACGGGCCGAGCAGCCCCGGAGCCGGGAGACAGATTCACTCGCTCCGTCACCCTGCCTCAATCATCGCTTCGGAGTGATGAGTTCCACCGTCGGAAAACAGGTCCGATACCGCCGACGTCCCGCGTCAGGATGGGCTAGCCACGAACCGCGGCGTGGGCGCCGATGAAGAAATCCGGCAGCACGTTACGCTTGACTGCGGATCGACTGCGCTGCCGGTAGCCGAAGTGCACCTTGCCCGCCAGGAACAGTGCCTCACGCGGAATCTCCTCGACCTCGAGCCCGCCGTCCGCGATCACCGCTTCGAGTTCCTCGATCCGTGCGAATGCCATGGACAGCTCGGCATAAATCATCGGATTGATGCAGAGCGTCCCACGCAGGCTCGCGGCATCGAGCTGCCGCTGCGACCACTCCGCCCAGGCAGGATCGCTCCTCGACGACGTCCAGCAGGACGTTCGTA
>CAVPCP010000016.1:0-47296 GCA_963702415.1 uncultured Bacteroidales bacterium
AGGCTCCTACCGGATCAATCCTTTCATCATACGATTCTACAGCTACCTTTGCACGTTCTCCGGGAACCCTTACAATCTTCTTGATGGTTATCAGGCCGTCGAAGATCTCAGGCACCTCAAGCTCAAAAAGTCTTTCGAGGAAGACCGGGGAAGTACGGCTTAGTATGATAAACGGTGTATTGTTCCTCATCTCAACTTTAATAACCACAGCGCGTATGGAGTCGCCCTTGCGGAAATGATCGGAAGGTATTTGTTCACTCTTGGGGATTATCAGCTCATTGCCGTCATCATCGAGTACAAGCATTTCCCTTTTCCAGACCTGGTAAACTTCTCCGGTCACTATCTCGCCGATCCTGTCCTTATACTTGATATAAATGTTGTTCTTTTCGAGATCAAGGATCCTTGCAGTCAGGTTTTGTCTGAGCGAGAGTATGGCCCTTCTTCCAAAATGAAGAAATTTCACTTCATCAGAAACCTCTTCCCCGGCCTCGTAATCTTCATCAATCTCCTTAGCCTTCGAAAGTGGGATCTGAGTGTTAAGATCAACCAGCTCCTCATCCTCAACAACAACCCTGTTTCTCCATATTTCAAAGTCGCCCTTGTCGATATTAACGATGATATCGAAATTGTCAGCCGAACCATATTTTTTTGCCAGCATTCCTCTGAAAACGTCCTCAAGCACACTCATCATTGTGGGACGGTCAATATTCTTGAGCTCTTTGAATTCTGAAAAGGTGTCGATCAAATTAATATTTTCCATCTGGGATTATATTCTGTTTTTTATTTTATTGTTAATACGGCTTTCACGGTTTTAATCTGGTCAAAATTAAAAGGCAGATCCTTTATCTCTTTTCCTTTCCCTTTGACTTTTATTTCTGTTTCAAGGTCGAAACCTCCTTCGGTGACATTTTTAAGAATCCCTGTATATTTTAATCCTTCACTATCAACCACTGCTACTTTGAGGCCTTCATTCCTGTAATACTGTTCAATAACCACAAAGGGCGTATCAAGGCCGGGCGAGGATACCTGGAGTTCAAAATCCTCAGCATCGCGATCGAGGTCTTTCTCAATATGACGGTGCAGCATGGCACATTCCTCAATTGTTATTCCCTCCTTCTTGTCGGCAAGCACAGTTATCCTGTTTGAACTGCTGACTTTTACAGCTACAAGAAAAAGTCCTGTACCGCGGATAAACTCCGTTACCGATTTCTCTATTTTTGCCTTGTCGGTCATTCCATTAAAAGCGATAATAAAATAGGGGACTCTGGTCCCCTAGGTCTCAATTGCCCCTCAAATCGGATGCAAAGATAGATAATGTTTTGAAATTTGCAAAACATTAAAATAATCTTTTTTACCATAATGTAACACAAAGGATACCACTATGGGGCACAAAGGTGTTGAATAATTTATCCTCCTTTATGTACCTTTGTGACTTACTTTGTGCGCCTTTGTGGTAAAAGAAGAAATCTACAATATTGATGAAGGCAGCTGTTTTCCCGTTGTACCTTATGCCCCCGTGAATGCGGAGTGAACAGGTTTGAGGGAGCGGCTGGATACTGCGGATCTGATGCCGGCATGAACATCGCATCTATTTGTGTCCACAGGGGAGAGGAACCCTCAATAAGCGGCCCTGCAGGGATCTGCAATATATTTTTTGCCGGATGCAATCTTCGCTGTATCTATTGCCAGAATCATGAAATAAGCAGGCCGGGAGGAAATTGTGCAGGAAGAATTACAGACCTGAATGAGGCACTCGATACAATCGGAAAATTCCTTTCGGCCGGTGTCAGGGCTGTGGGTTTTGTTTCCCCCTCACATGTGGTACCGCAGGTAAGGGCCATTATCCGCGGATTGAATTCAAGGGGGCTGAAGCCCGTAACCATATATAATACCAACAGTTACGATAAGCCTGAGGTTATTGAAAGTCTTAACGGTTTAATTGATGTCTGGCTTCCTGATTATAAATATTTTACTCCTGCCCTGGCAGAAGATTATTCGGATGCCCCCGACTATCCGGAAGTGGCTCTAATGGCTCTCAAAAAAATGTACTGGCTGAAAGGTTCAGTGCTTCATACAGGAAACGATGGCATGGCAGAAAGCGGAATGCTTATAAGACATCTTGTCCTTCCGGGTCAGGCCGGGGAAAGCAGGAAGGTACTTAAAAGCATTGCGGAAGAGCTTTCTGCAGGAGTGCATCTTTCGTTAATGTCACAGTACCATCCCACACCGCTTGTAAGCAACCATCGTGATTTAAAAAGGATATTGTATAAGGCTGAATATGATTCAGTTGTTAGCACCATGGAAGATCTTGGCTTCAGGAACGGATGGATTCAGGATATGGACAGCCATAAGAACTACAGGCCTGATTTCTGTAAGGAACATCCGTTCGAATGAGAGTAATCCCCCTACTTTTTATTTCCTGCAATTTTGGATCTTACATAATCCGCCTGCTCTGTCATTCCGGCCTGTTGCTTGGATGAAGCTATGCCATTTAGTATCATACCATTTAAATACGGAAGTATTTGTTCGGAAAACTCTACAGGAATAGCATCACGGAATTCAACGATCAGATCGACACCTTTCCTGAAATTTTCAGGATTATTAACTTTTTTCAGATAATTTGAAAAATACTGAAGAAGTCCGAATTTGGCATTCCCAAAAGGGCATTTTCAAATTCCGCGGCCAGGGTGTCGAAATCATTTTCCCCGGCAAACGTATAAAGTGTGCTGGTTATGGCCCTCGATAATGCTCCTCTGGGATGTCCCGACGCTAATGTTCTGGCACCTGAAAGCGCTGCGGCACTGTCGATCGAACCCAGGGCAAGAAGTGCATTTCCTGCAACAGAATAGGAAGAGTCATTAATTGAATTCATGAACAAATCTTTGTATGAATCTTTCTTAAATCTTCCAAGTGACTGAATTGCAGCTGCTCTGATAGGGTGGAAGCATCATGTTTTGCCAGATCAGCCAGAAGGGGTTCAGCAGATATTTTAGCCGAATCGTTCCGCATATTCAGTTTCTGAATTGTATAAATTCTTAATCCCTTATACTTGTCATTAATGGCACTTTTCAGAAGTTCTGGCTTTCTTTTCATCAGTCTGCTTAATGAGGCAAAATCTATTGCTTCGCGCCTGTCAAGATATAACCCTGCATTTTTATACTGAAAAATGAAGTTATCGAGTGTTTTATGGTCGGTTTTTTCACAGAGCAGTATTTTGTCTCCGTCGACATTTATCAGATCAGGTTTGGCAGCGAAGGAAAGGAGAATGTATCAGCCTGATGTTCGAGCCATACTTTATATCGTTTTTTCCCTCCGCCCTGGTATAGATCAATTGCAACGGGCACCTTAAAAATTTTGTCCGGTTGGGTTTGCTTAACAAAGACTTTTGCACTCCAGCGCCTGGTCATAATCATAGCTAATATCGAGCTTTGGATGGCCACTTCCATAATACCACTGGTTCCAGAACCAGTTTAAATCCTGTGCCGGTGACCTCTTCAAATGCGAGGCGCAGTTCCTGTGCCTCGGCTGCTTTAAACTTGTAATTTGTGAGGAAAAGATTAAGTGATTTGTAAAAAGCAGCTTCGCCAACATAATTACGAAGCATGTTCAGGATGCGCCCGCCTTTCATATAACTGACGGCATCAAACATGTCCTCACGGTCTTGTAATAAAACCGGACAAGGTCTTTTTTGCGCTGTTGCTGAAGAGGTAATTCTGCATTGAAGTGAAATTATGCTCATCTGCTGCATCCTTTCCATGCTTATATTCGTCCCAGAGAATCTCACTGAAGTCGGCAAATGATTCGTTTATAGTAAGATTGCTCCAGCTCTCGGTTGTGACATAATCGCCGAACCACATATGAAAAAGTTCGTGGCAGATCACATCTTCCCATGAGTTTCCGTCAACAAGCTGCCTGTGCATCCTGCTGTGCCGATTCACTATGCAGTGGTGGCTGTTGTGTTTTCCATTGCTCCGCTTACATAGTCCCTTACAACAACCTGCGAATATTTCGCCAGGGATAATCTACTCCTGTTAATTCTGAATAGAGACCAATCATCTCAGGTGTAAGACCAAATATCTTTCTTGCCACCGGGGCATATTCTTTTTCAACATAATAACTTACTTCCTTGCCTTTATAGCTGTCCTTAATAATTGAATATTCACCTAATAGCCATCATCATAAGATATGGTGCATGAGGCAGATCCATCTTCCAGGTGTCGGTGCGGGTTCCGTCTGTCTTATTTTCTTCTGCTTTATAAGCAACCCGTTTGAAAGTGTCGTGAATTTATCCGGAACTGTTATGCTGATCTCATCAGTTGTTTTTTGATTTGGCTTATCAATTGTCGGAACCCATGCCCGAATTAGATTCAGTCTCGCCCTGGGTCCATATCTGGGTGGGCTTATTTTTATCTTTTCCCAGTGGGATTGATAAAATACAGGCCTTTGGCACCTGATATTGCTGCACTACCTTTTGCTTTAACTATCGTTTGGTTTGGCAATATAATCTATAAAGACTGTATATTTTTCTCCGCCTTTGATAAGTTTTATCGAGAGTGATATGAAGGTTTAAGGCGTCATAATTATATTTCAGTGGGATATGCTTGCCGTCTTTAACCATAGACTACCTCATTAATAGTCATGCTTTTTGCATCGAGATTCAGAGAATCGGTCGGATAAAAATGGGGATTAAGTGTGATCCATGCTTTCCCGTACATCCACGATTTTGAAAAATCGAAACTGACCTCAAGCCTGGTATGAACAAGGTCATTGATTTTTGCCGGAGTGCTCCGGTAAATGTTTTCCAGGCTTCACTCGTCTTATTATCAGGTATTTGAGGGAAGCAGGTAAGCGAAAGGAGTAGGAATAACGAAGTGATTATGTTTTTCATGGTCCGGTTTTTATAATGGAATCAGATGTAAATGTAGATCAAAATTAACAGTCCCGCAAAATTGCACGACAGCATGACCGCATGACTGCACGACAGCATAACCGCATGACTGCAGTTGAATGTGTGCTAATCTTTAATTATATTTGAAATCATGATTAGGATCATACATTTATCGGATTTGCATGTCGGATATGGAGACTGCAGTTATAAATTTCGGAATATCATCGACAGCATTACATTTCTGAAACAACCTGCAAAAAATTATATCATTCTTATTACCGGCGATATCGTCGATAATGCCAATCGCAGCGAACAGATTGATGAGGCTGTTGAAGCTGTTGAGTTGCTTGAAGAGCGTGGATACCGGGTGCTGGCTATTCCAGGCAATCATGACTACGGGACCGGCACCTTGGGAAACAGTCAATTTGTGGGGCTGTTTAAAGAGAGGTATTATAAATCGAGAGAAATTTCTTATCCGAAACTCGATATAATTGACAGAATTGCGTTTATAGGACTCGATTCCACAGCCGAAGAGCTTAACAAGCTTGACCGTTTCCTTTCTGAAGGAGAATTAGGAAAGGTACAATTGAACCGGCTGAAGGAAATACTTGATCAGCCTGAGGTTGCCAGCCGGAAAAAGGTTGTCTATCTTCATCATCACCCTTTTGATTTCAAACTCGCAATGCATTTAAGGGATAGCAAAGAATTAAAAACTGTAATTGAAAACAGGATCGATATGCTTTTATTCGGTCATTATCACGTTGATGCTTCCAGCTCGGGTAAGATATATCACGGCATTTGGGGGATAAGGCGTTGTTACAATGCAGGTTCATCGACGCACAAAAACGGAAATAATGGATTTCAGAGAATTATCGATTTATCCAATGCCGATCCCAGGATGGACTATGATGGCAATTTCATCTGACGAAAAGCAAAGGCCAGGGGAAGTCTGGCAGGAGAACTACCTGGATTTACTTGTCAGATGCCAGAAACCGCAGATTATGCATTTATAAGCAGATAATTCCCTTGCTCCCTTGTTTTGCATGAGATAACTGATCATGTCCCGGGCCTCCTCAGGTGAATTGTACATCGTCTTTTTACACGGAAGATCAATAGGCTGTATCTTTTTTATATTTAATGACTTCCGGCTCATATTACAAAATTACATAAAAATCCCTCAAAATCTCAATGGCAGAATGTTTCCTTATTCAGCCAGAAGACCAAAGTGTGTGCCATAAGATCATATGAAGCTGCCGGATTCATTTTTTTTTCATATATTGTTACAGATGATTTCACAATTCTGATTATCGATGACGTATGATGACCGATGATAAGATATTTTATAGCCCAAGAAAGTTTAACACAATTGACCTGTGGAAAGATGCAACGGAAAAACAATGGAATGATCCGGACTGGCAGATAAAGAATTCAATCCGCACTGTTAAACAATTGAAAAAGGTTATTGATCTGAGTGAATTTCAGGCAAGTGAAATCGAAAGAACCATTGCTGCAATGAAGGGCCATGGGAAAGAGCCTATGCGGATCACTCCCTATTACGCTTCGCTGATGCAGGCAGATCCGTTTCATCCGGCGATGTTGCAGGGCGAAAAATCACACAAAAGACTTGATCCCGTCTTCTGGCAATGTGTACCCACTCCAGCTAACCTGCTTTTCCCTGACACAGGGGTTGAGGGGGCAATGTCAGAGGGCTCAAGGAGCTTCGGTGCTGCATATCAGCGTTATCCCAACAGATTGGCCCTTTTTGTGGCAGAGAACACAAGTTGTGCATCCTACTGTATCCATTGTCAGAGGGCAAAGTCCCTTGATGGTTCGACTGATGTTAACCTCACTGAAATAGACAAGGGACTATTTTATACCGGATACAACACTAATATTAATGAAGTGCTTGTTACCGGCGGTGATGCCCTGATGATAGGAAGAGAACGTTTGCAGTATGTCCTGGAAGAATTAAGCAGGATCCCGCATCTTCGTGCTATAAGGATTGCTTCCAGGGTCCCCGTGGTAATGCCTATGGCAATAACCGATGAATTGCTGGAGCTAATAAATATTTCTGCAAACAAATATAACCGGGGTGTTGAGAAGTATGTGTATTTTATGACACACATCAATCATTATCAGGAGATAACAAAGGATCTGGCTGACGCAGTAAAAAAAATCCGCAGGCACGGGTTTACAATCCAGAATCAGACAGTATTGCTCAATCATGTCAACGACTACTATAAAACACTCGCGGAAACCTTCAGAAGAATGTTCTGGATTGGAGTTCACCCCTACTATTTATTGCAATGCCATAAAGAAAAAGGCATTGTTCATTTTATTACACCTATTCAGATCGGTAAAATTTACATGAAGCATCTGCAGGGTTGGATTTCTGGTATGACTGTCCCGAGATATGCCGCAAATATTGAGGGTGGTGGTGGGAAAGTGATGTTAATGCCCTCCGGTCATTACACTTTAAACCAGGAGGACCAGATTGATTCAAGGATTTCTGAAAGCTATGCCACTGTAATTACATGGGATGGTAAGGAATTGTTAAGGTACGAAGCTCTGGGAAGGACTACATATGAAGAGTTCAGTGAAGGTGTAAAAATAATGGATGAATTTATTGGCAGAAGCGGAGCCTTCCTTCCAAAACTCATTATTGTTGACGACCAGGGAAGACATGTTGAAACAACAAACAGGACTAAATTACCCACTCTTGAAAAAATACGGAAATCTGAAGTTCTGGGATATAAACTGCATGATAAAGATATGCCTCTGACCAATCCATCTGATATAGCAGATGAACTGGAGACACTGTTCAATAAGTCAAAGTACCGCATCTTGTAACAATCCCCCGGGGGTTCTTACCATTTGCCTCATACCCCATACCCGGTTGATCTACTTTTTTCCTTACCTTAGACGTATCCGAGAAGCGCGATTTATGAATACGAAACTACTGATAATAATTATATTGATCTTTTTTCCGGCAAACGTTTTTACTCAAATTTCCGGAGTTGTGATTGACAAAAGCTCGGGATACCCGATTCAATATGCTAATATCCGGATCGAAAATGATAATGTAGCAACTGTTTCTGACATCAGGGGAAATTTTAGATTCAGTCAGAATGTCCTTAATGAGACCCTTGTAGTTTCTGCAATCGGATTTATAAGTGAGCGTGTAGATGCCGACAGCAGTTTTATCAGGATTGAACTTAAGACTAAAGTCTTTATAATGGATGAAGCAATTGTTGTTGCTGAGAAATCAAATCCCCAAAATTCTGTTGACAAACATATTACTGACTCAGTGTCGTACCGGAATTGCTGTCAGTCCGGATCTGACAACGGAACCTGTTCTGACTCTCTGGGACAAACCAGGAAAAACTGAAAACGAAAAGGCTTTCTGAGATTACCTACAGTTTGTAAGGTCTTCTGTATTCGTAATTCATCAGCCTGTGGCTGCATGCCTCCTTATCATCAATGAATGTATAAGTTGCCGGATCCCATTTTACAGGTCTCCCTAGTTCAGTTGCAATGTTGCCAAGGCAGCAGGTTATAGCGGTACTGCATCCAACCTCAATTGGAGCGATAGTTTTCTGGCGTGAGCGGACTGCATCGATGAAATTCTGCATGTGAGGTGAGCTAATCTCAAACTGCAGTCCTGCCTGTGTTGGGGCCGGACGTGCTCCCGCGGCGCCTGCAGGCCTCTGTCCCTGCTGACCGGCGGGCCGCTGGGCTCTTGGCTGCGGACGGGTTCCTGCAATTTCGGCAGGGATTAGGGACTGATCTGAACATGCTATATATCCCCTTGCCACCTCTATCCATCCTTTTGTCCCGATGAACTTGATGCCCTGGGCACCAGGATTATCATCAAGATAAGGCTGTTCAGTCATGACAACTCCTGTCTTATACTTATATGTCATAAACTCCTGACCTTTGTACCCTTTAGGTATTATCTCGCAGGGAGCTGATCCATCCATTCCTATAGCAGCCTGTGCTATATCGAACATATGAGCTCCCCAGTCTGCGGTGTAACCGTTACCGGTCTCCCTGTACCAGCGCCATGCACCCCAGAGTGTTTCATTCTGAACCGGATCGAGCGTGATCTGCGGTGCAAGGTCGGGGTTGTAGACTATCTTCTCATCATTGAGAGGGCCGAGCCACAGGTTCCAGTTCAGGTTCCCGGGGATTGGCATAGCAGGAAGATCAAGAGGCTTTGGAGGGTCGCCAACCTTTGCATAGATCTTTTCAATATGCCCTATGGAACCATTCTGAACAAGCTCAATTGCCTTCTGGAATTCCTTGCTCGAACGCTGCTGGCTTCCAACCTGAACGACCCTTTTAGTATCATTTGCTACCCGGGTCATAACGAGCGCTTCCTGTATAGTGTATGAAAGAGGCTTCTGAACATATACATCCTTTCCAGCCTGGCAGGCATGGATTGTCATAAGGGCGTGCCAGTGATCGGGTGAGACTACCTCGATAACATCAATATCCTTGCGTTCAAGAAGCTGTTCATACTGCTCATAGGTGTCACAGCGGGGAGCAAGCCCCTTTGACTTCTGCCAATCCTCGACCCTCTTTTTGTACCTCTGCTGCTTGATCGTATCAACATCGCAGCAGGCAACAACCTGCAGACCAACTGCACCGGCAAAACCGTTGAAATCCGAAAGGGCCTGGCGCCCCAGGCCGATTGTCCCCATCAGTACACGGTCGCTTGGGGCAAGCCGGATCCCGTTAATAACATAACTGGGAAGGATAGTCAGGCCTGTCAGTCCTATTGCCGATAATCCCAGAAAATCACGGCGGTTCAGTCCTTTGTTCTTATTTACTTTCATATTAAAATATAGTTTAGGGTTAATCTCTTTAAAACAGCCTAAAAATAAAAAATAGTTTAACTTTAGTCACGCCAAAATCATTTTTTTTAAAGATTTGTTTTGAGCCTTCGCTACCCCTGCCGGATCGATTGATAAAACCTGGATGAATTGACGATTTAAAATATAATTGTTTAAGAATCAAACACTAAAAAAATTATGAAGAAGTACCCCTTAATGCTGATTTTAATTCCGTTACTGTTTTCATGTAAACATACTGTTAACATTGAGGCAGCCAGAAATGAAATAATGCAAGCTGAAAAGGCATTTGAAAAAATGGCTTCCGAGGAAGGTATTTCTGCTGCATTTTATTATTTCGCAGCCGAAGATGCTGTAATAAAAAGAGGGAATGACTCCCTGATTATTGGTAAAGAAAACATTAAACGCTTTTATGACAAAAATGCCAATCCTGATGTAAAATTAAGCTGGACTCCTGATTTTATTGGTGTTTCAGATTGCGGGACATTAGGATATACCTACGGTAAATATGTTTTCTCGATTCAGGACTCCTCTGGTAAGATCGCAGAGCAAACAGGAGTCTTCCATACCGTCTGGAAAAAGCAAAACAACGACTGGCGGTATGTCTGGGATTAGCAACTCAAAGTCAGTCTTCTGCCTGCACAGTTTAACAACCGCATAACCGCATAACCGCATAACCGCATAACCGCATAACCGCATAACCGCATAACCGCAAAACTGCATAACCTTAAAACTTGCCTTCCGGTTTATTTTTGGTATTTTTGCTGTGTAATTCAAAACTATGACTGAGCAGAAACTTGCGGAAGACTCAAAGCCGGAATGGATAAAGATTATACTGAAATACAGGGACCCTGATCCGGTAAAAAGCTGGTGGCAGGTAATCAACTCTGTGGGCTCATATTTCATATTATGGGTACTGATGGTCCTCTCCCTGAAGATTTCTTACTGGCTCACACTATTACTGTCGGTTTTCGCGGCAGGATTCCTGGTAAGGATATTCATCATATTCCACGACTGCGGACATGGTTCGTTTTTTAAATCGGACAGGTTAAATAAAATCGTTGGTATTATTACTGGAGTGATAGTATTTACCCCGTTTCATAAATGGCATCTTGACCATAAGATACATCACCAGACTGTCGGTAACCTTGATAAGCGAGGCAGGGGTGACGTTAAAACACTTACTGTCGATGAATATAAAAAACTGACAAACCAACAGCGCTTTTCGTACAGATTTTACCGTAGCCCTTTTTTCCTTTTCGGACTTGCCCCGTTGTTGCTCTTCGTCGTTTCGAACAGGTTGACTAAGAATTACATGTCAGGGAAGGAAAAACTGTATGTCCACCTTACAAACCTTGCACTTTTTGTATTGATTTTCCTGTCGATCCTGGCCATTGGGTGGAAAGCATTTCTGTTAATCCAGCTTCCTGTTCTGTATATTGCTTCCGTGCATGGCGTGTGGCTGTTTTATGTCCAGCATCAGTTCAGGCATGTCAAATGGGTAACCACCGATAACTGGGATTATAAAACCATAGCCCTTGAAGGGAGCTCACTGTTCAGACTTCCGGCACTGCTTAACTGGTTTACAGGAAATATCGGCTATCATCATATTCACCACCTGAGTCCGCTGATACCCAACTATAACCTGAAAAAATGCCATGATGAGAATCAACTTTTTCAGGGAATAAAGCCTATCACATTCTTCACCGCATTTGAATCACTTCTTCTCCGGCTCTGGGATGAGAAGAGGCAAATGCTTGTCAGATTTAATGAAATTCATAATTGACTGACTATTTGCAGAGGTATGATCTGAAACTATTCTATGGGCTTAAAAAAAGGCACAATGTCTTATAGGCATAGCGGCCATGGAAGATTGGGTTCTTCGCTGCGACATAACCGGGTAAAGAGTGCTATCATGAAGATGATTTATGAACAATAAGCTTTCTTATTAATCCCTGACATCTGACAGTGAAAAAAACATACATATTGTGTTACAATAATATATTTATGTAATTCAATAAATAATGTACCTGAAACGATATCAATAAAATTTGCATTATCAGATTTATACAAAAGATAATTACCCGGATTTTATCTTATTTTTAATACTTTAATTATAAGGTCTTATTAAGAAATTGAAAACAGGTTATAATACATTAAGAAAAATGAAGGAATTGGTAAAAATTTCATTGAGAATAATATTATTGATCATTATTCTTTTTCTTGTAACCAGAATATTCAAAAGAGCTGATGAGGATTTGATCTTATCTCCGGTAACATCTGTTTTTTCAAAAGGGAATGCTCCCGATAATACCAGAAATGAGATTATCGATCAGTTAAGGAAATTTCAGGCTGGTTACTCTAAAAGAGATATCGGGCAGGTTGACGATTTTATGCAATCTCTTTATTCCAGAGAAAATATTCTGATTCTGGGAACAATGCCTGGCGAAATTTTTAGTGGTTATGAAAGAGCAACCTATTTGGTGCAAAATGACTGGGAATCATGGGGCGATTGTAAATTTTCAGTTGATAGTGCAAATATTTCTTCATCAGGTAACATAGCATGGTTCTCGACAAGAGGCTTTGTAAAATTTGACCTTTCAAGGTTTCTGGTGGTACCATTACGTTTTACAGGCATAATGGTAAAGGAAGATCAGATATGGAAGTTCCAGCAGCAACAGTTTCAGTTTGATATAGACTTCAGTTTCAGCCTGCTTGCCTCACTGATTCTTTTTATCTGGATTCTTGTCAGCCTGGTTAACCTTATGATTAAATTCGGACGATCCCGCCTTCATAATATTCCAGGGGTATAAATTAGAATTCGGCTAGTGTTATTTTAAACGTACTTTGACAAAAAATGATCAGGGATTTATGAAATTAATATTAATTGCTTTATTGCGGATTGGCTTCGCCGAGCTCGACTTCGTCTCGGTTGCGGATTTGAGATTGCGGAATAAAAGGACTTAAGAAGCAAGCAAAATTGAGAATCAATATAATCCGAAATCAACAATCCGAAATCCGAAATGATCAAAATAGCGACAAAATAAGCTTAACTTAACACTAGCTATAGTTTTACTCTGCGGCCTTTATTGAAACACTGGTAAAAGGATCCATCTTTGTAAAAAAGTATCTCCCCGGGTTGATTTTGACCTATTCCGGCATCTGCTCCCAGGATTTTATTGCCAAAAAGTGATCTGATAGTCTCATCAGGGGTGTGTCCGACCACGATATGCCCTTTCCCGTAAAAATCAAGAATGGAATCTATTTGACCTTCGCAGAAATCCGTATCATAAAAATATCCTCTGTACCACAGTGGGCCATCAGCTTCATTCAGGAACTTAATCAATTCCCTGCCACAAACCTCTCCCAGGTTTCTGCCAATAACTTTTTTTGTAAAAATCTTGTTTATTTGCTTGAAATTCAGATTCCTGTTAATAATTTCCATTGAAATTCCGCCATGTACAAATATGATATTATCTATTGTTATCACAACCGGTTTGGTTCTCAGCCATTTGCCCAGAACAGATTTTTCGGAATATAAATCGGCGTAAGCGGTTTTGGAAATTTCTTCCACTTTCGAGTATTTTTCGTTAAGGTCGCAAAGTTCGTTCCTGAGTGCCATGAATTCATGATTCCCAAGCAACACATGAACCCTGCCGCCGGCTTTTTCAGCCTGCTTTTCCAGTCCAAAGAGATGCCAGAGCACTTCAGTTACCATATTCCCTCTGTCGAACATGTCACCAAGAACCACTAAATGACCCGTTCCGAAATTCCAGTTCAGGTTCTCGTCAATAATACCGTTTCCCTGCATGAGTTTAATATAAATACCGTATTCCCCGTGGATATCGCTTATTACAGCTATACTGTCAGCATTGCTGTAGATCTGGTCAAAGTCAGGATTCAGTTTGTAAGTGTCAGTCAGATCTTTGTAATTGAATGACAGATTTAAATTCCTCCCTGTTCTGTTAAAATTATCAGGTACAATATAATCTTCCCTGTAAACGCTGTTCTCAATCCATCTCACCTTAAGTTTATTGTTGACCTGATAAATATAGGGACCATCATTTATCAGATAAGGATCATTCCCTCCGGGATTTTTGTTTTCATAAGGATCCATCATCGGCAGCAAGCCAACTAGCATAAAAAGGAGTTGGTTCATTAGTCTTTTGTTAATAATTCAGCAACGGGCAATGATTTCCGCTGAATATGGGTTAAGTGGTTTATCATGTTATAACAAATCAGTTAAGTTTTTGTTTATCGGGGGAAATAATCAGCTGTATCTTCCTTGCTTCAGAGAGCGTTTTAACATCACAACTTCATGATCGCATAATCATTTATTATTTTTACCTTTAGTACAAATATATAAGGTTGTTTGTCATATTATCATATACCCAATACCTTTCAATATGAAAAGAATATCAATTATCCTGTCAGTTATCCTGCTGATAAGCTGCAATCCGGAAAAAGATTACAAAACGATTCTGTTGAAAACAAGTGGAATTGTCGAGGTGGCTCCTGATGAAGCAAGTTTATCATTAAATTTAAGTTGTGTTGACAAAAATATTGAACAGGCAAAAGCTTGTCTGGTGAGTATTTCTTCCATGCTCAATGAGGATCTGATCAATTTTGGAATTAAAAAGGAAGATATTCTGACAACAAATGTCAATTTGAACAAGGACTATATCTGGATAAATAATTCTAATATCTTTAATGGTTATCTGGCTTCAACCACAACAAGGGTCAAAATACGCGACCTGACAATTCTTGATGAAGTATATACAAAGCTGCTAAGCAATGAGAAGCTGACAATTGGTTCATTAACCTACAATCACAGCAGACTTGACAGTATTAATGAAGTTGCATATTTGAATGCTTTGGAAAATGCCAATAAACTGGCAGATAAAATTCTGTCCCGGCTCCCTGAGAAGAATAAGGCAATTACACAGATAAGCAATTTTGAAATAACAAGAAGTGAAATTAATCCTGAACCCAGCTTGAGGAAACTTGAAGAATTTGAGGTACAGGATCAAAGTCAGCTTACTGTTAATATTGGTAACATGATAGCAGAGAAGCATTTGTATGTAGAATTTAAAATATATTAACTGTATATCAAATAATTATAAACATTTGTTTGAGCGAAACAACCGGGCGAAGCCTCGACGAAGTCAACCATGTGTGGTTCCATCCAAGCATTAAAATCAAAATCATATGATGATGAAAAAAACATTATTACTGGTTCTGACACTTTTTATTTTCCATTATTCAGCAAATTCCCGGCAAATAGAAAAAGGCAACATTAAAACAGCTTTATTGATCGTTGACATTCAGAATTTCTATTTCCCCGGTGATGGACCCGGATTGGTCAATGCAGAGGCTGCAAGTTTAAACGCCAGAGAAATTCTTGAGATCTTCAGAGAAAAGAATCAACTGATTGTGCATGTTCGTCATAAATCAGATAAGGGATTTGAGATTCATAAAAATGTTGAACCTCTTTCTGATGAAAAGGTGATTACCAAGGAAGAAGTAAACAGCTTTCAGAATACTGATTTGCTGGAATATTTGAAGAGCAACAATATTAGTCGTTTAGTTATTATTGGTATGCAGACTCAGATGTGTCTGGAAGCAGCTGTCAGGGCAGCGCATGACTTTGGTTTTGAATGTATAGTTATTCATGATGCATGTGCTACCCGTGACCTTAAGTTTAATGACAAAATAGCTAAAGCTGAAGATGTTCAGACAAGTACTCTTGCTACAATAGCCGGCGGCGGGTACGGTAAGGTAATTGACCTTAAAACTTTCAAAGAGAACACAGATGAGTTCTTGCAGCAAAAACTCGATTGACTAAAACTGACACAAATGCAAAATCATGAATCGCTTCACTACCGGGATTTCGTTGTTCTTCGCTCTCCTCAAACTACATAATCTGCATTACTTTACGTTAGTATAATTGCAAATGATAACTAATTAAAAATGGATATGGGAAAAAATATTTTTACAGTTTTAATATTGCTGAGCGGATTTATGTTAATTGAATCATGCTCCATGAAACAGGTGACCCCCGAAACGGCACTTCAGGCATATCTGAACACAAACGACACTGTATTCAAATGGGTGATCCAGGATAAATTTAAAAGTGATAATGTAACACTATACCGCATACTGTTTACCTCGCAACAATGGCGCGGCATCAAATGGAATCATGAACTTACAGTAATAGTTCCGGATAAAATTGAATATAACGATGCTCTTTTATTCATAACAGGAGGCAGTGTTACAAACGGCCAGCCAAATATTCATGAATGGACAGAGGGGCTGACAGTTGGATTGAGCCAGGTTGCTATAACGAATAAAACAATTACTGCTATAATCTGGCAGGTGCCCAATCAGCCTTTATACGACGATCTTACTGAAGATGCTCTCATCTCTTATACACTTCATAACTACCAGAATGATAATGATCTGACATGGCCATTATTGTTTCCTATGACAAAAAGTGCGGTCAGGGCCATGGATGTTGTGCAAAAATTCTCAAGGAAGGAGTTAAAATGGAAGGTCGATCAATTTATTGTTTCAGGTGCCTCGAAACGAGGATGGACAACCTGGCTCACAGGCGCTAATGACAATCGCGTCAAGGCAATTGGTCCCATGGTAATTGATGTTCTGAATATGCCGGTAAATATTGATTATCAACGAGTTGTGTGGGGTGATTACAGTATTGAGATAGCGGATTATGTAAATCTTGGAATTGCACAGCAGGTCAACACCCCAGAAGGGATTGATCTGGTTAAAATGATAGATCCGTACTCATACAGAAAGAGCCTGACAATGCCGAAGATGATATTCATGGGAACAAACGATCCTTACTGGCCTGTTGATGCTGTAAAAAATTATATCGACAGTATTCCGGGAGAGAACTATATTTGTTATACTCCAAATGCGGCCCATGATCTGGGCGGAGGAGAAAAGGCATTTGCAACATTAAGTGCATTTGTCGGAACAACTGTAACCGATGGAAAATACCCCATCTGTAATTATGCTGTTTCAGAAGTGAATGGTGAAGTATTGGTTAAGGTAAAAGCCACACCTGAAATGCTGGTCAATTCAATTTTATGGAGTGCAGATTCAGAAGATCAGGATTTCAGGGATGAGACCTGGGCAGATTCAACACTTAATAAGGCCGATAAAACGGATTTCGAGGTGAGGATCAAAAAGCCGGTATCAGGTTATAAGGCATTTTATGTTGATCTTCAGTATAAGGCGACTTTTGGAGGTGATTACACCCAGAGCACCAGGATGTTCGTTGCCGACAGCATAAAACTATTACTGAGAAGCAATTAAGCCCGTATCAATTGCCGTTCTCTTCCAGTGTTTGTGACGGTATTTGCTGGTAAAACTTGCAAAACCGCAGAACTTTTGATTAATTGCAAACCATGATCGGAAAATACAGGATTATAACATTATGCGGAAGCACCAGGTTCAGGGATGAATTCATTACCGAGCAGAAACGGCTGACGCTTGAAGGTAATATTGTCATTAGTGTCGGACTTTTTGGTCATTCAGGTGACGATGAAGTATGGACTGAGAGCACAAAGGAGATGCTTGATGATATGCACCTGCGGAAGATTGACCTGGCAGATGAGATATTTGTAATCAATCCCGGCGGATATATCGGTTCATCAACAAAGAGTGAGATTGAATATGCAATGGAAACAGGCAAGTCAGTGAGATATCTTGAACGGGAGAGCTTATAAAACCAAACCCACCATGGTGCCACGGCAAATCCTGAATAAACCAGGATATCAAATAAAACATGTGCTGACATTCGTTTAATTCTTAAGCCCATTAAAATGGTATAATTCTTGTGCCACTTTTCTTTTTAAATTTGTACACTTATGAAAAGGCTTGCATTATTATCTATTTTCCTTGGTTCTTTGTTTACTTCATGTTCCAAGGATGAGATCAATATTGATCCGGATAATTTATTGATTGGTATATGGATTTATTCCGATTTTAAGGACAATGCTGCCATATATACCAGGGATAAGGAATTTGTTGACAATCATTGTTACAAATTTAACTCTGACGGAACCCTTAATGAAAGAAAGAACTCCGGGTGGTGCGGAACTCCTCCGATATCATACTCTGACTACACTGGATCCTGGTCTGTCTTAAATGATACCCTTATCCAAATTAAAGTTGGATATTGGGGTGGCACTATGTCCTATAAACTTGACATTGAATCGGTGAGTACGGATTCACTTAAAGTCCTATATCTTCCTGTCGACGAATAAGATTCTTTCTAAAATAATATTGATGGTGCTTTAAAAGTACCCTGAGCATTGTTGAGGCCATGTTTATAGTTTATCAATTCCATGCTTTCGGGGACAATTTTAATAAGCACAAAGATGTTTTGCCAGTTCGGGATCCCGTTCCAGTATTCGCGTTTCATTTTTAACAGCAATTCCCTGTCATCAATTATCTCAGCTTTGCCGGTAATACTGACATAGCCCTTTGCAGCCACATGGTCCGCATAATAAACACACACTTTTGGATTGTTTTTAATTTCCCTCACTTTCCGGCTGGTTCTTGAAGTTGCAAACCAGGTAATAAATTCATCATTCGCCGGAAAAGGATTCATGGTCCGGATCTGGGGCTGGCCTGTGGAATCTAAGGTTACAAGTGCACAATAGTTTGTTTCCCTCATTATTTCAAGTGCGGCGATACGTACAGTATCTCTGTTGACAGGGGATTGGGCATGGAGTACAGGGGAATTGACTGCTGAAAATAGCAGCAGCCCGCCGATTGCAAAAAATGTAAATGTTTTTTTCATATAAACTGGTATAAAGTTAACGGTTGATGTCCGGGAACTTGTGTTGAATAATGAATTCTCATCACTATGACCGTCAGAAAGGATTTTACACTATCCGTTTTCTGATTTTTATGGACTTTCGACTTTACAAACTTATGTCTGAATTTATGACTGATTTTCGACCGGAGTTCGGTCATTTTTTATTATACTTCTCTACCGACCTTATAAGAGTCAGTAAAATAGTGATATACGCAGATTTAACATGTTCTGTAATTTTCGAATGAATTTTTTCAAATTATTTGAATTAAAACATAATTCATTATATTAGGCGCCTGTTAACCATTTCATCAAGACTATAATTAACACTTAACATTATGTTACTCCATCAACAATTTGTTCATATGGCAAAGAAACATGCCAAAAAGCTGGCAGTTATTGATAAAACCACAGGGAGAAATGTTACTTATTCCAGGGCTTTAATCGGAGCTCTGATACTGAGTTCAAAATTTAAAAAGTACGATAAGGGGTTCATTGGCATAATGATCCCGACTTCTGCAGGTTGTGCACTGGCTGCAGTGGGAGCATTGATGAGTGGCAGGATACCTGTAATGATAAACTATTCAACAGGGGCTGAGGGCAACGCAAAATATGCGCAGAAAAAATGCAAATTCAAAACTATAATTACTTCCAGAGCATTACTGGAAAAAATCAGTTGTCCGGTAATTGACGGGATGATAATGATTGAGGATATAATGGAAAGTGTTACCACAGGTGAAAAGCTTAAAGCAGCATTGAAAACCAAACTTCCTGTTAATATGATCCTCAGAAGCATCCATAAAGGGAATGAAAATGATACTGCTGCAATCTTATTTACAAGTGGAAGTGAAAAAGATCCGAAAGCGGTCCCGCTGACCCACCTTAACATCTGCTTCAAATATTGAAAATTTCGGAGCCTATGTAAAAATTTCTGATTCTGATATCCTTCTGGCAAATCTTGTCTTCTTCCATATTTTTGGATTAACAGTAAATCTCTGGGTGTCATTCTATTATGGCATGACAATGGTCACTTATGCTAATCCGCTTGATTTTCAGACTATCAGCACTATTGCACGTGAAGAAAAGCCTACGATAATGGTTGGTACCCCAAGTTTCTTCTGGGGATATCTCCATAAATCTGATCCCGGTGATTTTAAGACTCTGAGGCTAATGGTTGCCGGGGCCGATAAATGCCCGGATGCCCTGAGGGAAGGATATATGAATAAGCATGGTGTAACACTTCTTGAGGGTTATGGAGCTACCGAGACATCTCCCGTTATTTCAGTTAATTCACATGAATTCAACAGACCCGGCAGTACCGGGAAAGTGATCCCGGGCGTTCAGGTCAGGATTGAGAGTTTTGAGACAGGTGAAGAGTGTAAAACCAGGGAAGTTGGAAAGATATTGGTAAAAGGAGACTCTGTAATGAAAGGTTATTATGATGATCCTGAGCTTACAGCTGATGCTCTGGTTGACGGCTGGTATAATACAGGTGATATGGGATTTTTTGATGAAGATGGCTTTCTCTGGCATGCAGGGCGGTTTAAGAGATTTGCAAAGATTGGAGGGGAAATGGTCTCTCTGGTTAAGGTAGAGAATACATTGGAGAAGTTTCTTCCGTCGGGAGTATCCTGTTGTGTTGTCGAAGTATCGGATGAAAAAAAGGGATCATATATTGTGGCGACAGTCTCCAGGGAGGTACACAAGACAGAAATACTCAGGAAGATGATGAATGAGTTACCCGTTATTGCTCTGCCAAGGCAATTTATAGTTATTAAGGAGTTACCTATGATGAGTACAGGGAAGATAGATTTCCGAAGCGTTACAAAAATAGTACAGGGAATATTGAGCGCTTCCGGCTCTGACTTTACTCAAATTCCTTCGGGACTCCGCAAATCATTCTGAATACCTTATCCGTTGAATTATTACTTCCCAGCGGGAGTTGTTTCCAGGCACCTGTTGCCCCCTCCATCTGGACTTTCGTCTTTTCAACCTGATCGATAGAAATGATTTTCAACCTGGTAGTTTTTTATTTGTGTAAAAATATAAAGATTCCTGGAGTAAAGATTGCTTAGGTTGTATTCAAAGCTTTTTAGCCCATACAGTTTTTATATTAACAAACTCCCTTATTCCCTGGATAGCCAGTTCCCTGCCGAAACCTGAATGCCTGGTTCCGCCAAAGGGTAACCGCGGATCGGATTTTACCATACCATTAATGAATACCGAACCGTCGTGAAATTCACGGGCAATATCATACGCTTTGTCGAGATCATTTGTAAAAAGCGAGACTCCGAGGCCAAAATTTGTCCTGTTGGCAATCATTATCGCTTCTGCTGTATTATCAGAGATCGACACAGGTGCTACCGGACCAAATACTTCTTCATCGAACAGAGGCATTCCGGGCATTACATCAACGACAACCGTGGGCTGGTAGAATGTTTTGTTACGGATACCTCCTGCAATCACCCTGGCTCCCATTTCAACTGATCTGACGACCTGTTCCTCAACTCTTACTGCCTGTCCGATGCTTGCAAGAGGCCCGATATCCGTATCTTCTTCCACCGGATTGCCTGTTTTCAATTTCCTTATTCCATCAAGGAACAGATCCAGAAACTCATCGCTTATTTTTCTGTCCAGGATAAACCGCTTAGCGGCTATACAGCTCTGCCCCGCATTCTGAAAACGTGCTTTTATCCCGGTCTCAACAGCCTTACGGATATTTGCATCATCAAGAACGACAAATGCATTGCTTCCCCCTAGTTCCAGAAGACATTTCTTCAGCACACTGCCTGCAGCTTCGGCTACTTTTTGTCCCGCAGATTCACTTCCGGTAAGAGAAACAGCCCTTATACAATCATGTTTAATTATTTTATCCACCCTGTCTGATCCTATTACAAGATTCCGGAATACTGAGGGTGGAAATCCCGCCCCGATAAAGAGGCTTTCAATATTCCGGGCGCAGATCTGAACGTTTGAAGCATGTTTAAGAAGTACGGTATTCCCTGCCATAAGAGTAGGGATGGCAAAACGGAACACCTGCCAGAATGGAAAATTCCATGGCATGATCCCCAGGATAGTTCCGAGGGGTTCAAAAGTCACATAGCTGGTGTCTGCGTCGGTTTCTGCAGGTTCAGGGCTGAGAAAGCGTCCGGCATTTTTTGCATAATACTCGCAGACCAGAGCACATTTTTCAACTTCTGCCCTCGACTCTTTAAGTGGTTTCCCCATTTCAAGGGTGATGGAACCGGCATACTCATTTATATTACTCCGGAGCAGTGCAGCAGCTTTTTCCATGAGAGATCCCCGGTACTCAATGCATGTTCTCTTCCACTTTTCAAAAGCTTCTCCGGATTCAGTCAGCACCTTTTCCGCCATCTCACCCGATATCTCTTCAAATTCTTCTATTACCTCGTTTGTAAAAGGATTAATGCTTTTCAGTATCATAAGGAATAATTAAATAGCTTCATATTTTCTTAGGGTAACCGGTAATATTTCTTATCTGATCGTACAGAGGATGAAGTCGCATTTTTAAAACCATGTTATAAATTTAAACTAATTAATTTTCTATTCATATAAGTAATTACTACGACCACATAACACAGATAAAATTTAATACGCCTATACTGGTTTTTTTAGACCTGTTATTATTTGAAAATACTGGAAAATCATCACTTTCTGCTATCTGTAAACCAGTATGTGTGATCAGTATATTTAGGTTTGGTGGTATATATGTAATAGAATAATTTTGTTATTAGTTCATTAAACCAACAATACCATAAGAAATTAATAACCTGTCACTCACACAAAAGTTATGAAACCAATCTTACTCAGAAATTTCCTGATCACATTATTAATTTCGCAGGTTTGCGGAATTTCAATATGCCAGGTTCCTGTAAGTTCAGAGAGCAACAGACTATCTGCCGGTTTTTATAAGGATCGCCGTGATGCACTCCGGGAGATCATGCCCCCTAATTCTGTCTTTGTTCTGTTTGCATCGCCCGAAAGGACATTTTCCACAGATGTGGATTATGTTTATCATCAGAATCGTGATATGCTCTATTTCTCAGGGTACCCTGAGCCAAATTCAATGATGTATATCTTTAAAGAAGAACAGAAAGCAGACAGCATTGAAAATCCTTTCAGTGAAGTGATTTTCACACCGGCGGTGGATTTGGCGCAGGCTGTATGGACCGGTAAAATTATGGGAGCTGAAGAGGCTATGAAAGATCTTGGTATCAAGCTTGCGTTAGAGGCATCAAAATACGAGAAATTTCCTGTCGACCTGTCGAAATTCAAAGTAATTATTACCGACAGACTCCCGTCAGATGTCCGGGAGGGAAATTCAGCGTCACTCTCAGGTTTTATAAGTGCCTTCAGGAAAAAAGCAGGAATTCAGCATTCTCCTGATGAATTTTCTTTAATGGTAAGTAGTAATCTTATTGATTTAAAAAATGATTTACAACTTAGAGAATTCCAGGAGAAAGCAAAAGCATATGTTACTGCCCAGGTTGTTAATGTAAATGTTGATCCTTTTTTAATCCGTTTTTTTAATTCTACCGATTCACTGACGAGGGCTCTGATAAGGGATTCCCTCGCTAATGCTCGTATTAACTATTTATCTTTTAATCGTTTAACCAGTGCTTTACGGCAGATCAAAACTCCGGAGGAAATTGCAGTGATTAAAAAAGCCATTGATATAACATGCGATGCCAACAGGGAGGTTATGAAGGCTGCTACTCCTGAAATGAGCGAAAGGGAAATACAGGGCATACATGAGTTTATATACAAACTCAGGGGAGCGAAAGAAACAGGCTTCCCTTTAATAATTGCATCCGGGAACAATGGATGTACATTTCACTACCAGGATAACGATGCTCCAAAAGTTGGCAACAACTTAATCCTTATGGATGTAGGAGCAATGTTTTGCGGATATTCCGCTGATGTGACCAGAACGATTCCTGCAAATGGCAGGTTTTCTCCCGAGCAACTTGCCATCTATAATATAGTTCTTGAAGCTCAGGACTCTGCTTTTTCATACTGCAAGCAGGGAATGCCATTTGCAAAACTGAATTTACCAGCAAGAAAGGTAATCGCTGAAGGATTAAAAAAACTTGGAATTATACAAGAAACTGAGGAGGTCTATATCTATTATCCTCACTCAATATCCCATCAGATAGGACTTGATGTACATGATAAATCTCTCCGTAGTTCACCATTGACAAATGGCATGATAATAACGCTCGAACCTGGTATTTATATCCCAACCGGAAGCAAATGTGATAAAAAGTGGTGGGGAATAGGTATAAGGATAGAGGACGACATTCTCATTAACGATAATAATCCTGTAAATTTATCTCTGTCAGCACCAAGAAAAGCTGACGATATTGAAAAGCTAATGAAGAAATCAAGTCCTTTCAATCAGTTCAGATAATCGGTTGGCCCACTCAGATGACCACCGACCGGGCCATCGGATAATACCTGCTTTCACGTAATATTTTATGAGCATTCCCGTTCTGCAAGGACGGAACGGGACAAAACTACTTGTTATGAATTCAGCTTACAAATATCTGGTCTTATTATCAATGACATTCCTGGTCTTTAATAAGACAGTGGCACAAAAAGCCTAATTTTGAAACCAATAACGGCATGACAATCGGATTTGGCCTTGGTGCAGCCTATCAGCAGTCGGACATTGCAAACTCAAAAGGCGGGGGATTCGACTTTACCCTGGGAAGCTATTTATATAAAAAGGAGAATGCATTCTTATCCGCCGACTGGAAATTCCGTTTCCTTGCCGGTG
Organism: uncultured Bacteroidales bacterium; assembly: GCA_963702415.1. Taxonomy (GTDB): domain Bacteria; phylum Bacteroidota; class Bacteroidia; order Bacteroidales; family VadinHA17; genus LD21. The sequence continues at coordinate 24,387 of CAVPCP010000016.1, forward strand.
AGAATATAGCTCATGATCACAGGATAAACACAGATGGTAGCTTCAGCAATATCCGTTACAGATTTTTCAACTACGACCTTGAACTGGGACTAACGCTTAACCGCCTAAGGGAAAGAACACGAATAGTAATCACAGGTTTTGCCGGTGCGGGAATCACTCATGGCATAACCAGCACTGACCTGCTCGATGAAAGCGGAAATCCATATGATTACAGCGTCATCGATCCTAACTCGGGAAAGGAACAGATACTTACTGATCTTTTAAATCTGACCGACGGGAATTACGAAACTAAACTTATCGGCAAGGCTGCAGTAATGCCAACAGCCGGTATATACCTCGGTTATCAGTTTTCGCGCAGCTTCTCAATAGGATTAGAACATAAAATAAATTTCTCACTTACTGAGAATAACAGTTTCTCAGGGATTGATATTGATAATAATATTGTTTCAGGTTCACGAAAAGACAGGAACCATTATACATCACTCAGCTTCAGATGGATAATCAGAGGAGGATCATCAGGTTCAGGCCCAGGGAGAAGCTATGCAGTAATAAGCACACCTGTACCGGTTTATAAACCACCTGTTCCAGAGAGACCCGTGAATAATCCCACTCCTGTAATTACGTTGCCCCTTCCTCTGGTCGAAATAATTGTTCCTTCAGGCAACCCCTATTCAACTTCCGAAGGAAGACTTGAAATTACAGCCAGGGTCAGGAATGTGGAGGATAAACGGAATATTCAGATTGTTTTGAATAACAGAAACATAGAGTTCGATTATAATCCAATATATGGAAATGTCAGATCAACAATAACACTTGCAGAAGGTAAAAACATCCTTATAATAACCGGTTCAAACGAAGCTGGAAGCAACAGGGATGATGCCGCCATTATTTACAATAAACCCGTAACCGTAGTTGTTCCCACTGTAAAATTTATTGATCCTGCCTCCCCTGTAACTGTTAACACAAATATCCTTTCAATAGCTGTTCATACAAGGAATGTTAAAGAATGGCAGGATGTGAAGGTGAATGTAAACGGAATTGACTTCACCAATTTCAATTTCAGCACTGAGGGGATCGTGTCCACCAACATACCTTTGAAAGAAGGTACCAACAGAGTCGAGGTAACAGGGAAGAACCAATCCGGATCTGCTTCAGATTTTGCAACTATCACATATTCAAAACCTGTTAAAGCAATTCCTCCTGCGGTTAATATTCTGAATCCTGGTACCAGCTCATCCAACACAATTGAACCGCTCCAGGAAACCAAACCCTGTCCTCCTCCTGTTCTGAAAATGATTGAACCCGCTCAGAATGAGTTAACAACTGATAATCCATCCTTTACCATCAGGACAGAGATCAGGAACATTACTGCCAGGGAACAGTTGTCTGCTACATTAAATAACATTCCAATTACCAGTTATAACTTTAATGGCAACGAAATAGCTTATGTTGCTTCTCTTGATCCGGGAATTAACTCTTATGTTATTTCTGCAACTAATAATTGTGGTACACAAAAAATAGACTATTCTATCTTTTACAAACCAACAGAGGTTATTATTGAAAAACCTTGTCCCGGACCAGGTATCAATTTCAGCCTTACAGCCATTAACAGGGAAGATGCCACTCATGAGCTGAAAGGAACTGTCAGCAATGTGAAAAACAAGAGCGACATAACATTCACTATAAATGACAATCCGTTCGAAGGATTTACCTATCTTCCGAACACAGGAGAAATTAATTCGGTATTTAAGTTCAATCCTGGTTCATATACCATCAGGGTTGTTGTTAAGAATGATTGCGGTCAGGACACATATTCAGGAACAGTGGTGATAGAAGAGGAAAAACCATGCGGAATCAGGATTAATCCTGGGAATTCCTCGTGGGAATTCTGCATGGTTACACCAGCGGGCACAATTAAAAGAGACACATTGACAAATAGCAACTTCAGATATTCAGGTCCGGCCAGCAGTCTGTACTTTATGCCTATTGCGGGAGGAGGCGATGCTGTTGTGAAAGGTACACCATACAGCATCCGGCCTGGACAGTATTATCTATTTACAGGAAACCTGACTGTTACGATCAGCACAAATAATCCGGGGTCGATGGGGCAATGGTCGGTATGCATCATTTCCGACAAGGAGCCTCTGTCAGGCAATGGAAACAACAGGCCAAAGAGTCCATGCGAAGAGCAGGAGGACAAGGGGAAACCAAAGAAGAATGATGTTGGGTAAGGATAGCTTATAGGCTAGGTTAGGTACATTTGTCAGTGCGGTCATGCAGTCGTGCAGTCGTGCAAGTCATGACTACGCCGTTAAGCCTTGACACCGTCTTAAATACATCATAAGCAATACATTTTATGCTTACCTTTAGTAGAAATATTTCTCTTTTGTAATGAATTTAGCTCGTCAACAATATGAATCTTAAAGAAACTCATCAACAGGAATTACGTTCCGCTAAGCTATTGCTTGAAAATCCAGGTATTGCAGCTAAAATTACCAGTCTGGTCGGAATGCCCATCAAAAAAGGATTAGAATTACTTCCAAGAAACTGGAATGAAAAAATTGAAAAAGTAACACAAATAGCATTAATGAAAGTTGCAGATGCGGCAATATTCACTATGAAAAAAGACCCTGGAGAAGAGCCATCCAATTGGTGGCATAAAATCGGAGTAGCTTTAACCGGGGGGATTGGAGGTTTTCTGGGTCTGCCGGCATTGACTATCGAACTCCCGGTGTCGACTACAATTATGTTAAGGTCAATTGCAGAAATAGCCAGATCAGAAGGAGAGACAGTAAATGATTATGGCACCAAATTAGCCTGTTTGGAAGTGTTTGCTTTAGGTGGTAAAAATAAATCGGATGATAATACCGAAAGCGGCTATTTTATAGTGCGGGCAGCTTTAGCAAAATCGGTTGCTGAAGCTGCAGAGTTTGCAGTAACAAAATCTATTGCGGAAGAAGGTGCTCCTGCATTGGTAAGATTCATAATTAATATTGCTCAGCGATTCAGTATTCAGGTTACAGAAAAAGCAGCTGCACAGGCCATTCCTGCGATTGGAGCTGCAGGAGGAGCAATTATTAATACAATATTTATTGATCATTTCCAGGATATGGCCAAAGGCCATTTCACTGTACGACGGTTAGAAAAAATTTATGGTAAAGAAATTATTAAGGCCGCTTATGAAGAATTAACTGCATAACTGCATAACGCAAAACTGTTTTGAAGCTATCTCAATATTTTCCCGGGCCTCTTTCCGGTTTCTTTGTTCTATAGTCTCACGGATGCCTGGCAATGCTTTTAATAGTGAAAGCTGATAATACTTATGTATAAGGGAATGCTGGTCGGGGAATCTGGCTTAAACAGTCATAAGGAAGAACTAAGAAAGTCCGGCATCCTGAAGATGGACTTTCAGAGTTGAAAGATCCTTCTTCATAGCTGAAATAACGTCGTTGCGTTCTATAGTTAGTTTAGAGGAACCATTTTCTGCTCCTCCAAGAGGGTACTCATAATGGAGGGATAATGGTATCACAAGTTTATACTCTTTCAGAAGCCTGAAAAATCTCCTGAAATCTACCATTCCTTCACCTAAAGGAACTGCTTCTGATCTTATTTTCCCATCTCGTTCAATCCATTTAAAATCCTTGATATCTATTGTTCTGATATAAGGACTTATTAGCTTAAATCCAACAGGCCAGGTATTTGCACCTTCAATAGTTGCATGGTAGATATCATATTGTGAACCTAGCCAGGGTGAATTAATCTCTTTAAGCACTTTAGCTATATCCCAGATAGCCCCACCAAAATAAATTCCTTCCGAAGCCAACCCGGAGTGGTTCTGGTATTCTCCTGATATTGAGTATTTTTCATTAAGCAGAGCCAGTTTTGTAAGTTTTAACTGCATAGAACTGATATTTTCCTCAACTGATCTGGTGCCATCATAATGACCCCATCCCATCCTGTAATGCCTGATGCCAAGGGAAGATGCAGTTTTCAGAATCCTCACTGTAAGGGGATCATCAGCATTATCTATTGCAGTCGTTAACATGTATATCTTTTTCCCTTGCCTGGCCAGGGCTTCAGAAGCTTTTGGCAAATCTTCCTCCACTCTTTCAGGCAATACATGCCCGCCTGGCCTGACTGTCAGATCTGCCCCGTCGAATCCAACCTCATACAGAACGTTCGCCATCTCTTTGTAATCAAGCCACTGCAGATGCTTGGAGAAAATACTGATCTTAAAAGCTTCCGGACCATTTTGGTGTTCAGCTGGTCCCGGCCTCCTATCCACAATCACCGATTGCGGACTTGCAAATATCCGGCTATGCACACCTGTTGCTGCAATGCCGGTAGCAAAGATTAATTTTGAAGCAAAACTCCTTCTTGAGGTTAACATTTCGATTGTATTTTAAGCCTGGCGTGTAATTATTTTATTGTCCTGGGTACTTATTTAAAATGTTGTTGGTGAAATTCTTCAGGTCATCTATTGATAAGATCTGACCGTGACCCCCAATTACTTTTTCAATATTGTTCATCCGGCTTTCTATCCAGCTAATTGCCCGCATGCATTTTACTACATCTGTTATTGATGGATCACTGATACCTGGTCTGCCATATTTTGAAAACAAATCTCCAATAAAAATACATGCGAATTTCAGGTACATAAATCACAATATCACTATTAGAATGGAATGTACCGAAATAGATCATTTCGAAAGTAGTGTCTCCAAGATCAAGTTTCATACTGTCAGAGAATATAATATCAGGTAGTTTAACAGGGATATGGTTCTTTACATCAAAATATGCACTCATGTATCTGATTTTTTGAGTGAAAATATCATCCCATTCAGAGGTATTTGGAATAGACTGCTGTAGTTTTTGCTCATAATCTTCGACAATCTTGCATAAACTCATCATTGATTCTCTCTGGATTAGTCCATCGTTCAGATACTTCCTTCTGGCAATTCTCATGCCCAACAACTTTAACTTGTGAGAAGATACCATTCCCTCCAATATGGTCATGGTGACCATGCGTGTTGATCACATATTCATAATCATCCTGACGAAATATATTTTCAATGGTTTTTTTGTATTTGGCAGTTAGCGCTGTTGAAATTCCTGCATCAACGAGAACAATACCCTGCTCAGTTTTTATTGCGGTTATAGCATCGTAACCAAAATTTACTATTATAGTGCGGTCATTAACTTTTTGAACTTTTATTAATGAATCAACTTTCTGTGAATCAATGTTGCTCAAGGTAATTTGTTTTGAGCTGCATCCTGAGAAAGAGTACAAATAAACGCATGAGAGGAAGATTATAAATGATGCTTTATTATTCATTTTTTTACCTGGTTTTTCCGGATATTTAGAATCAATTACTTGATTGTCTTCTTCAGTACCGCTTGTGCCTGACATGTTTTTATGTTCATAAGACTTACAAATATCAGACTCTCCTGAAATTGCATAGCAAACGAAATTTACGCCCAAGTAAACTAATTATCAAAAGAATATTGGGAATATAGTATATGGCGACAGGCACAGGCTTAATGCGAGTTACGGCAAACGGCATAACGGCGTAACGCACAAAGGTTGTCATGTCGATTCTGTAAGTTCTGCAGTTCTGCAGGTTCTGCGGTTTTGCGGTTTTGACCGCACGACCGCACGACCGCACGACAATGTATTATAGGCGTCGGTCGACAGACAAATATAAAATTTAAAATTGTAAATTTACATCAGTAAGGAGATTCTGTCAAAATTTAAAAACAAGTAAATATGAAACGAGTGATACTGTTATTATGCCTGGTCTCTTTATCCTTTGGCCTGTTAAATGGACAGCAGTCAGACAATGGGTCATGGTACAAGACCCCGGAAGAGCTGATCCGGGATATTTATGTTTCTGTCTCTGCTAAAAACAGCGAATCGGTCAACTGGCAAAAAGTAAGATCGATGTTCATTGATGAGGCAGTGGTTGTATTGAGAACATCCCGCGATAAATCAACTCAGTTCTCTGCCGACGGATTCATACAGGATTTTAAGGATTTCTACCAGAATCCGGAGGTGAAAGCCAATGGCTTCGCGGAGAAGATACTCAGGATGAAGACGATGGTATATAAGGAAATTGCCTTTATCGCCACTGTATATTCAGCAGAGATCATCGGCAGCCAGCGCCCTCCCACATACGGAATTGACCTCTGGATGCTGGCTAAAAAGGATGGACTCTGGAAAATAGCATCTATAGTGAACGAAGTAATTCCTGCCGGAGAGGAACTTCCGGATGAACCGGAGTGGAAGTTTTGATTGAGGACTTCCAATCGTGCGATTCTCCCTGTAATTACCGGTAATCCCTGCAATTATACTCCAGGCTCGCCAGCATGAACTCACCATAGCAGAAATCTTCATCAGGATGCTTGTAGATAAGCTTCGCTCCTGAAGGGAGATGATAACCATTTATATCCCTATAACTTATTACCGGGGTGCTCCACGGATAGTTAGAATAACTTTTACCATCATTTGTTTCAAACCTGTCGTTGCTGATAAAATCCACAAGTTCGCCCTTCACGTTGAAAAAGAGCGTCGCAGTTATAGAAATGTTGCCATTCGTGAATCTCGCACTGACACTCTCCGCATCAATTTCTTTCCACTCGATCCTCTTATCGATCAGCGATGCAGGAGCCATAAAACACATATCATTGAATACTGTAACCGTCTCGCCCTGATCCATCTGCCACCCTTTTGCATCTGACACCGTAAAAAGACCCAGGATTTTTATCAGCATTGTTGCTTTCTGATCACGGTAAATATGATTGCCCTTCGCCGGTATTCCCATCTTCTTCGCAACAATATGGAAAAGACGTTCCGGATCCTCAATAAAATTATATTGAACCGACCGAAGGGACATATACTTTTCTCCCGGCCCGGAACGTATCCCTCCCCTGAACTCAGCACGGAAATTTATAACCTTTTCCTTTCCGATTACACCTGTCAGCCGGAGATACTTCTGCACTGCACCTGGCAGATGGTTAATGTCGGCTTCCGTTAAAATCTGAGGTTGCTGCCCTTTTGTTCTTTCAAGTGCCTTCAAAACGGCTTTCCTGAATTCTTTTTTCATAAGAATAATATTTCAGAGCGAAGATATATTTTTCTGAAGAAAAACTGAGGTGCGGTCATGCGGTCGTGTCGTCATTCCTTAACGCCCTTTTTAAAATGTTGCCATGGTAGAGTAATTTTTCTTTTCCTGATATAGCCAGCTTTTTAGTGTTAGGTCTGAGAGATCTGTCTCTTTGCAATCCACTCTTCTTTATTAATAGAATAAACTACGTCGCCAGGCCACTCTCTGATTATTGAACTACTCTCTTTAAAATATGGATCTTTTCTAAACCCAATCCGTTCAACCAGGGCTATAGATTTAATGTTTTCAGGATCAATAAAAGCTACTACAACGTGTTTACTCTAAATCAGTGAAAACATAATTTATTATACGATTTAAAGCTTCAGCGGCAAATCCTTTTCCCTGATAATTAAAGTCTAAAGTACACCCTATTTCAACTTGCTTTTTATGTACGTCTAGAAAATGAATTCCCGCATCTCCAATGAATTCAAAATTCTCTCTTAAGATTATTCCAAATTGATACCATGTATTAATTAAATCAATTGTTGGAGATATTCTGTCTTCAATGAAATCATAAACATCATCAATAGTTTTTGGGATCCATCCCTGGTATTTATTTATAACCGCATCAGAGCGGTATTTAAACAACGCTGTTGCATCATCGGGTCTTATTGAACGCAGCAACAGCCGATCAGTACTTATTCCTATATATTCTGACATTGCAGGTCTTTTTTATTGGATTTCTAATCAATTGTATCGTGGTTCCCGGAATAGCTGTTTTTCAATTTGGTTATTTTTTCAAACAGATCTCCATAAGTCTTTTGCCAGTTTCTTTTGCCCGCCCAAAAGCCAAATGCACAGAGCGAGATATAAAAGAGAACCCAGATTATTATAAGAAGAGTGTCATTAGCCGTATACTTAAGCAATGTTGCGATGAAAACTAAACCTCCACCAGTACCAATGATCAGCAGTAAGGGAATAACAATCAAATAGTCTGTAACATTAAAATAGCTTATCTGTCTTTCAGCTCTCCCCAGAAAATCTTTTATTGGAAGTAAGTAGGTTTCATGAGCAAATGTTTTATACCTGAGATGTAAATATATCGCCCCCCCAAAAAGTCCTGCACCCAATAGGAAATATCCAAGAGCTGCCATACCTGTCTGGAAAGACATGTTCGTTATGTAAATAACAGCTAATGCGAAATTTACAGCTATCATCATAGTGGCCTTTCGTTTGTTTTTTTTCTGATACGATCTGAACAGATCAATAATATTATCTTCTCTCACAGTATCGCTTTTATCAACACCGGCAGTAACATCATTTGTTAGCCTCTTCTTCCTTTTGAAATCATCTAATTCCATATTTTTCCTCCCACTCTCTTTTAATTTGATTTTTGATCCTGTGTATCCTTGTCCTGGCATTACCTTCGTTAAGACCAGTTATTTCGGATATTTCAGTATAGTCAATATCTTCCAGATATAAGGTCACCAGAATTTTATCTACCGGACTTAGCTTGTTTTTGAATTCCTCAAAAAATTTCAATTTTGCTTCTGCTTCCTCCGGATTATCCTCGGTTTCATCTACTCTGTCATAATTTTCGAGGTACGAAGAGGGTACAAAAACAGAGGAATTTCTTTTTGCTTTTGAAAGATAAGTCAGGCATACGTTTACTGCAATCCTGCTTATCCAGGTCTTTAGCTGAGATTCTCCCCGGAAATTGGTTATATTAAGCCATATCTTTAAAAGAATTTCCTGATATGCGTCTCTTGCCTCATCTCCAGGTCCGAAATAATGACGGCAGATATTAAAAACCCTCCTGTCATTCTCGCGGATTGCTACCCTGAACATCTCTTCCTGATTCATAAGATCTCTTTTCTGTTTTATGACTAAATTCTATCCCAAATATGTTAATGAAAATAATATTTGCCTGTCTATCAAAGTTATCTTTTACCTGTAAATAAGAAGATAAACAGCCTGAAAATGGAATCTTAAATTCATGGCCTCATTTGAATTTTAGTTATATATATTTTGCGTTGAAATAACGGGTAAAATAATGTATGACTGATACTTATCAGAATGATATATTTTTTGTTCAGCAAGCTTATACTCTGTCTCCGATTCATTATTCATTCCCATATTTAGATTTCTGGAGTATTGAGGAAAATCTGATGATGAAATTTCTACTCTGATCTTCCAGTTTTTTTCGAGTTTAATGCCTGTATGCCAAAGGTCTATCTGATAGTTATAGATTTTATTTTTCCTTAACAGTTCAGGATGAGATAAACTGCTCCTGAATCTTGCACGAAGGCAGCCATGTGTAATGGGTAAATATTTATTATCCTCATTAATGGCATAGAGGTAAACAAACCAGTCGGTGTCGGGGCAATCTGATGACGCAAAAAATCTTGCTGAGACAGGACCTATAATTGTAATTGCTGAATCGAGTTGATCTGATTCATAAACCAGGATGTCATTTCTTCCTGAAGTTATTGAATCAGATATGGTTCGTCCCCTGGAATTCCTGTAGATAAATGCAGGAGAAGGATCTCCCGGATTGTAAATATAAGAGTCATATGGTTTATTATCAGGCGAAGAACTCCACTTTAGCTTACCATCTCCCTTTAAGGAATTGGCACCAAGTTTACTATCGAAATAAAGCTTTTTAAAATTAGTTTGCCTCAGCGGATATGTATCAGAAATAATCCATCTGAAATCATTCATCACGTAAAGTTTTACAATTGGATCTTCATTTTCCTTATTGTCAATTCCTTTCAGCCAGAAATCGAACCACCTTTTATAAAGAGCCAATAGATCAACTTTGGCTTCGGCTCCGACCTTATTGACAGATGGATAAGGCGTTATTGAATTGGCATGGTTCCATGGACCAATGATCAATCTTGCATTTTTATTTCCCGATCTTGAAAGTTCTTCCCATGCCAGTGTGGTCCCTATGCTGTGAGTATCATACCACCCTGATTGGAGCAATACAGGTATTTTTAGATCACAAAGTGCACGCTGATAGCTTGCTTTTTTCCAATATTGATCATTTGAATTGTGTTCTGTCCATTGACTGAAATATGGAGCTTTTTTACCTGTTATTAAAAGGTCAATATCCTTAACCGGAAGGTGAAACAGATTCGTATCATCTTTAACCTTCTGGGATTCGCGGATAGCTGCAGGATTATTAACGTCAATCCCCGATTCTATTATATTAAGCCACCATAATTCGGGTGCTAAAAGAAATATCCCGTTTTCATATGGTGAGTTTTTAAAAGGGTCAGCAGGCAGGTTATGCGGGATAATTGTTATAAGGTGAGGTGGCTTTTTTATTGCAGCCAGAAACTGAGCATGAGCCATATATGATCCGCCAACCATTCCAACTTTCCCGTTGCACCATTCCTGCTTTGCCAGCCATTCAATTGAATCGAATCCATCATCCCCTTCATTAATAAATGGTTCCCATTTCCCTTCGGAGGCGAACCGTCCGCGAACATCCTGAACTGCGACAACGTATCCCTGGGAAGCAAAATAATAGGGCATATAACCTAAACCAGTTTTATTTATCGGGGTTCTGATGAGAATTACTGGTAGTTTTACATCCGTATTGTCCGGGGAAAAAAGGTCTGTTGAAAGCTTAATCCCATCTCTCATCGGGATTAAAATGTTGTCTTTTCGTACTGCATATACAATGTCACTCACTGGGGAGTAAGATAAATCGGGTTTATTTATGGCCAGAGAAAATATTGGGAAAAACAACAGGGTAGCAATAGTCATTATTGATATTATTGTTTTCATTGAAGTAATGTTTTGAATTTTGTTTTTTCAGTTCTTTCTTGCAGTAATAGACTCTGCACAGTTGATTTTGTTACAACCGTTTCTAAATCCAGCCAAAGGAATAGTACATAAATATTAATAAAACATTGGCATGAGGAGTGAGGCTAGCGGCATTTGGCATGCGGGGAGACTTAATTAAAATAATAACGATAAACAGGTCAGGCCTCCGTCCATCTTTCTGAATTCTGACATGTCAAGTTCAATTATGTTATATCCGAGCTCAACGATCTTCTTTTTTGATTTCGGAAATCCTTTGGGGATCAGAAGGAAATCATTTACCGGCAGGCAATTGGCGGAATAATTTTCTTCCTGGTCTGAAATGATAATCCCTGAGGAGCCAACAATTTTTGAAAATCCTTCAACTGATATAAAATTACCCTTCCCCAGGTAGGCAAACCCGGATTTAAGGTGGAGCCCCGGCCCCACTTCTGTTTCTGATGCAGTATAACCGTATTTTGAAAGTATCCCTGAAAGCTGCCTGGCACCATCCCTGTTCGTCCTTCCGGAGATCCCGATGAAAAAATGATCCTCCACCCTCAAAACATCTCCTCCATCCAGAGTGCCGGGAAGCTTAATGGTCTCAATCTTCCTGAACTCAGACAGGGTCTCTGATATTTCAGCTTCTTCACCCATCCTCGATGCAGCTCCTGGTCTGGTAATTACTGCCACTTCGCTGGTGACAAGTGCAGTATCTTCTACAAAACATCCATCCGGATATCTCTCATCAGCTTCCAGAACTATAAGCTCCAGGCCACACCCTGCAAGTACATCACAATATGCTGAATGCTGGTCAAGGGCTTTCCCAAAATCGGGTTTGCCCAGGTTTGCTGTCGTAATCCCTTCAGCGAAATTTCTGCCGGGTCTCCGGACAATTGCTTTTGTATACATTTATGATTATTAAAGAATCTCCCTGCTTTTCTGTTTCGGACCTATAAATATATGAAACGTCCGGGAATTATCGGTAGCGGTATGGGGTATGGGGTATGGGGTATGGGGTATGGGGGGGAAGTTATGCAAGTCGTACAGGCTTTGCTAGCCGAAGCTTTAGCGAAGGCTAGCTGTGCAAGTCATGCAAGTCCTACTCCTAAGATATTTGATACCATGCATTTAATAAATCTGAACAACTTGTGTCACATTTTGTTTTGTTTATGTAATATATTAAAATATTTACTTTGAGGTTTTTCAAGATAAAACGGCTGAACAGAATTCCTGATTTTGATGAAATTGTATTCGAGTTCAGGAACAAGGAGTATGGAGCTTTTATTCTGCGGAAGAAGTATAGTCTAAATGTTAGCATATCGCTTCTGATTGGAATTATAATTATGACTGCCACAATCCTCATTCCATACATTAATTCCAGGGCTTTTATAAATCAGAATAAGCATTCTGAAAGACAGGTAGAAATCAAACTGGAAAACCTCGATCATCCAAATGAACTCATTGTTCTTCCCCCTCCACCGCCACCACCAGGTGGAGATAATATTCTGAAAGTTAAATATGTACCTCCGGTTGTTGTAGACTCGGTCAATCTTGAAGAAACAATACAACTTATGACTGCAGATGATGCACAGAATATAATTATGGACGAGAAAGTGGTTGAAATGGTGAAGGAAGTTAAGGAAGAGTTGCAAGAAGAAAAGACTGAATCCGAACCTTTTCTAACGGTTGAAGAGATGCCGGAGTTCCCCGGAGGTTTGCCAGGCCTTATGAAGTTCATTGCAGAAAATACAATATATCCGGCAGTAGCTAAAGAGTTAAACATCCAGGGAAAAGTATTTGTCAGGTTTTGTGTGACTTCCACTGGTAATATTGAACAGATTAGTATTTTACAAGGTACTGATCCTGAACTCAATGCTGAAGCGATAAGAGTTGTAAAAAGATTTCCACCATTTAAACCAGGTAAACAGTATGGAAGGCCCGTTCCAGTATGGTATGTCGTGCCTTTTAATTTTCAACTTATATAAAATCAGATAAACGAAAAATAAACTGAGGCTGACCCTTGCCTGTGGTCTGTCGACTGCCTCGGTGTTTACAGTTCCCTCTTACTTCTTACTATTCATATCCCATAGAACGTTCACAATCATCCATTTTCCACCAGCTTTCGAGAGGTGGATGTAGTCGAAGAAGCCATATTTGGCATTCCAGGTTTTTACGCTGGCGTTAGTACCGTCGATATCCAGGATTTTAATCTCCGGAACAAGCTCTTTCCCAGGAGTCAGATCCGGCATGCGAACGCCATTTGCATTTCCAAGAGCCGATGCACAGAGGAGGGAACGGCTCATATCCTGGGAGAATACCAGCTCCCCGGAAGCGGCTACTCTCCGTTTTGACAGTTCAGGTGAAACAGCATCCTGGATGCGTTCAACATTTCCGGTAGCCCATCCTACAATATAGCCGGTTACGGCTTTTTTTATGGCAAGGGTATCTTCCACTGTCTGTCCTAATGCCGGAAGAGCAAAAACAACTGCAAGCATTAAAATTATTTTTTTCATAATGATCCTGTTTGAGTGATTATTAATTCAGTATGAGGTAAAAGATCTGATATAAAGGTAAACAATGAGATGATGAGGGGCAATGTCAGGCGTAAAGTCAAAAGCGCCAGATGTAAAGTAAGGGAATTAAATTGGTATGGGGTATGGGGTGTGAGGTATGGGGAGGAAGTTATGGAAGTCATGCAGGTCCTCCTCCTATATTGACTTGCAAAACCGCAAAACCGCAAACCAGCAAAACCGCATAACCGCATAACCGCATAACCGCAAACCAGCAAAACCGCATAATTAAAGAACTTTATTGATATCTTTACTTTAATAAAAAATATAAACAATTATGAATACAAGAATCAACAGTCACACCCGGATTCTACTCCTCGTAGTGTGCTTTTTATTATCTGTTACTTCAGCTTTTTCCCAAGGCACCAGGTTATTACGTCAGCCTGCCTTAAGTTCAACTCACATCGCCTTTGCCTATGGCGGCGATATCTGGGTCTCTGATCTCGATAATCAAATAGTCCTTCGGATTACCAGTACTCCTGCCGTTGAAAGCAATCCCCAATTTTCTCCTGATGGACAATGGATTGCTTTTAACTCAAATCGATCGGGTAACCAGGCTGTTTATATTGTTCCTGTTGAAGGAGGTTCGCCAAAAAGACTTACCTGGCATCCGAGTTCCGCTTCGGTTTGTGGATGGTCTTCAGATGGCAGACTTGTACTATATTCAACCTCAAGGGATAATGCACCAGGTGGGTTTGCCCGTTTGTGGACAGTATCTATGGAAGGGGGACCTTCCACAGTGCTAACCAACCAGTGGGCCGCTGATGGCTCTTTTTCTGCAGATGGCAAACAGATTGTAATTGACAGGATACAGCGTTGGGATGTAGAGTGGCGCCATTACCGGGGAGGTCAGAATACTCCATTGGTGGTTTTGAATCTGACCGACCAGACTGAAAAGCTTTTGCCTGACGAATCAACAATCGATATTCAGCCATTATGGTTGGGGAACGCAATCTACTTTTTGTCGGATCGCGACCGAACCTCCAACATTTGGTCCTACACCCCCGGATCAGGTGAGCTGAAACAGGTTACAACCTATACAGGATCAGATATTAAATGGCTGAGTGGTTTCGGGAACAAACTTGCGTTTGAGCGTGATGGTTATCTTCATATGCTTGATCTTTCCTCAAATGATTCAAGACAATTAGCCATAACCATTATTGCGGACTTTCCATGGGCTGAAACAAAGTGGGAAGATGTTACCAAAGATATTGGTTCCGTTTCAATTTCACCAACAGGAAAGAGAGTCATCATGGAAGCGCGCGGTGACATATTTACAATTCCTGCTGAAAACGGAGATGCACGAAACATGACTAATACTTCAGGTGTTGCCGATCATGCTCCAGTCTGGTCTCCAAAGGGCAATGAGGTGGCCTGGTTTTCGGATGCAGACGGAAAAGGATATGCCATGTTTATCGCCTCACAGGATGGTCTGTCAAAGCCAAGGAGCATTTCAATCGGAGAATCGAAGATGGCCTGGGAGCCGGTGTGGTCTCCCGATGGAAGGCTTATCGCGTTCGTGGATGATAAAGTCAGGATCAGGATTGTGGATGTGGCAAAGGGAACCATAAAAACCGCGGATATAGCGGGAGACAATAATGAGAGGGGCAATATGGGACTCACATGGTCGCATGATTCCAAATGGCTTGCATATACAAAAACCGGGATAAACCATTTCAGACAAATTAAAGCATGGTCTTCAAAAAATGACAGCATATATGCTTTGACCAATACCTTTGCGGATTCTTTTTCACCTGCCTGGGACAGGGATGGGCACCATCTCTATTTCCTGGCAAGCACAAGCCTTGCCCTTGGTTCGGGATGGGCCAATACCAGCTCAATAACCTCCGATCCTGACTATGCGGCTTACATTGTGAACCTGAAAAAAGAGGATACTTCACCGTTCAAACCACGCAGTGATGAAGAGACCATAACCGAAGATAAAAAACCGGAAGCTGATGCCAAAAAACCCTCAAAGGGGAAATTGCCTGAAAAAAAGGCTGATAAGGATACCACCAAAACAGCAGCCAAAGAACCTGTACCTGTCCTAATTGATTTTGAAAACATTGAACGGAGGACCATTGCCATGCCATTGTCCAGAGGTAACTACCGCCTGATTATAGGTGGCCCTGCCGGCACATCATTCATCGGTGAGCAGAAAGAAAGTGTCAGTGGTCTTGTCATCCAGAAATACACCCTTGAAAAACGCGAAGGCAAGGAATTTGTAAGCGGTGCGAGTCAGGTTTCTGTTTCGAGCGATGGAAATAAAATGCTTGCAATGATTGCGGGCGACTGGAAGATAATGAATACATCTTCAGCTACAGGGAGTGACGGCAAATCCGTTAAAATCACTCTTAAAAAACAGCTTGACAGGTCCGCAGAGTGGAAACAGATCTTTGAAGAAGCATGGCGATATGAAAGGGATTATTTCTATGATCCCGGTATGCATGGCAGAAACTGGAATGAAGTATATGAAAAGTATTCTCCATTGATCCCTTATATAAAACACCGCACCGATCTTACCTATATTCTTGATCAGATGAATGGTGAACTTTCAGTAGGGCACAGTTTTGTTTTTGGAGGCGATTACCCTGAAGTAGATAAATCATCTGTCGGTTTATTGGGTGCCGATCTGATAGCTGAAAACAATCGCTGGAAGATCAAACGGATTTACACCACCGAAAGCTGGAACCCTGAATTGTCAAGTCCACTTGACAGACCAGGGATAAAAATCGAGGAAGGTTATTATATTGTAGGTATTAATGGAAGAGATTTAACTGCTGCAGATGACCCATTTAAGTTCCTCGACGGTACGATGGATGTCCAGACTACACTTCACATAAATAAGACTCCTGATTTTGCAGGAGCATGGCAGGAAGTAGTAAAACCTATTGCCAGTGAAGGTAATTTACGGCAAAGGGCCTGGGTGGAAGATAACAGACGGCTGGTAGATAAACTATCGGATGGGAAACTGGGATATGTATGGGTACCAAATACAGGCGGCGGTGGTTTTGTATCTTTTAACCGGTATTTTTTTGCACAACAGGATAAAAAAGGCGCCGTAATTGATGAGCGGTTTAATGGAGGCGGCCTTCTGGATGATTATATGGTTGATCTGATGAATCGTACATTAAGGGCATCCATTACAAATGAAGCTCCGAAAGGCGTACCATTCAGTTTACCCGCCGGAATTATCGGCCCTAAAGTGCTTTTAATAAATGAAATGTCCGGTTCGGGTGGTGATTTTTTCCCATGGGTATTTCGTCAGCAAAAGATAGGACCACTTATCGGAAAAAGAACATGGGGTGGCCTGGTAAAATCGTCAGTCCATTATGCATTAGTAGATGGAGGAGGACTTACTGCTCCTGATAATGCAGTTTTTGATCCGATCAGTAAAAAATGGATAGCTGAAAACGAAGGAGTCGCTCCGGATATTGAAGTACGTCAGGATGCAGTTTCTCTTTCAAAAGGAATTGATCCTCAGTTGGAGAGAGCTGTTAAAGAAACGATGAAATTACTGGAATTGCAGGGGGAAATAAAAATAACACCACCAGCATATCCAACACCAGCGAAGTAGGGTCGTGTCAGAACGAAGGGGGACCTGCTTAGATAATCCTGTCGGCCGTGTCAGGTGGAGGCAGCAATTTATTTCAGCTTTTTTGACAGAATTATTTTGGTATTGTCAGCTTTTGATATCGCTAAAACAAAATTATATAAGCTCTCATATTCGGCGGGCTTATATCTTCCCTCCTTAATAAATAGTTTCCTGATGTAAATAATTTCATTTCCGTTGCCCGAAACAGTCGTGGTATAACTTCCAAAATTGGAGTTTATATTAGTTCCTGCCGGGAGTGTTTCATACAAATAGCTTTTCGGAAATTTATAAACGAGTGTGTCCCAATCGATAAATGTCCTGCTGATCAGGATATCTGATTTCCTGGGTTTAAGCATCTTCTGTAAAGGATCCTGTGCATTGATCAGGTTAAGAGGCAGAATCATATAATTACCTGAAAATGAGCAAAAGTTTTTCGACACTGACGATTCGTTTATCGTGGCGGAGGGGATGGATTTCCTGGTTTCTTCTATTGAAAAATGCTTTATCTGTATAGCAGGTAATGTTGAATTGCTGTACAACCACTTTTTCTGTTCATCATAATTTAAGCCAAGGAATCCCGTAATATTGTCATATTGTAATCCCTGCATAACGGTCCTGATATTACAGGAAGCCACACCAAATGAATCAATACGGAATTCTGAAGTGCATATCCTGATGTTATCACTCGCTTCATATCTTGTTGTATGAGCAAATTTTCCACCATCCTCATCAATTAAAAGTACATCTCTGTTGTCGGTAAAATCCCCAAGGAAGCCAAACGGTATTTTCTGGTTTGTACACTCGAGCCAGATGGTATCTTTTCTGAAAGGGACACACAGGATAACATGGTTGAATTGCAGAAAATTGGGAAAATCAGTGAATACCGGGACTTTATACCTTCCGGCAGCGACAAGTCCCGGAAATGATTTGATCCCGGAGTATTTAAGCAGTGAATACATATAGTTGCTGAGAGCTTTGCACTCACCATATCCGGTTTCGAAGACCGTTTTCGCATCAAATGGCTGAAATCCGCCAATTCCAAGTGTTACGGCGACATATCTGGTTCTTTCCTGCATGTACTTGTAGAGAGCTTTTATGCGGTCAAGAGTATCCGGGAGGTTTTCCAGCAGCAGATCAATCTTAACTTTTTCAGTTTCTGATATTTGATCACGTCCCTGGTAAAGAGAATAGATCCATTTCCCGAATTCTCTCCAGCTATTGGCACTCCCCTCATATTTGTCGTAGATAAGTCTGGCTGGCATCAAAAATACACTGGGAATACGTTCGGCAAGACTTATATCCATTGGCTCTTCTTCAATAGCTTTCAGGTTACTGACTTCCCAGATATGATAAAATTCACTATCCACTGCTCCCGGTTTTTTTGCAGGGATGTTCATCTCCTTTTTGTTTATTTTAACATCTGCCGGATGAACAAATGTAAATCTGGCATGCTGCACTGACATATTATAATCACTTAATGGCCTCCACACCCCGTAACTAATTATGTTGTCCTTTTTAATCTCATATTCGTAAGCTACTGTGTATGGATATACAGCGTGATCGGGGTCATAATACTTTATCCTGTTTTCCGAGTAAAGCTCGGATGAATCGAATGCCGGATAGTCCTTAATATCTGACTGTTTTATACTTTTTACCTTATTCCCGTTGCTATCATATATTACAATTTCCTTAATACTTACTGTGGAGTTTTTATCGTAATTGACAGATAATTCGGCACTGCCGTCTCCTTCCTTTGCAAGTACGGTTATTACTCTCTTTATCCGCACGGTACCAGTATTCACACTCTTTAGCTCATCTGTCCTGGTAAATTCCCTGATCACACAATTTGAATTGGCTTTTAAACTATCGGGGATAGATGCAACAGAATAGTCTTGTGCAGATATATTCAGGAAAGAGAATATCATCATGAAAGCGGACAAGAAGAAATATTTATTCATCTCTGGCACAATTTTTTAATCACAAGATCATTTAGTACCGTTTAAAGAAATTGATATTCAGTTTATCCTATTTTCAGACGATTTTTTTCAGGATAACCTGTTCCGCATGTTTTTTCACAAGATCATCGTATAGTCCTTTCAATCTGCTGTATTCTTCCGGGAGGAAGAGAATCTTATTTATTGTGCGTTTGTACTCTACCTTTATTGTATTACCTGTGTTCTGTACGTTGTAGGATACTGAAATTGAATTATCTGGAAGTGACAGAGTAGCTGGTTTAGGCAGCGATTCTACCTGGTAGCCTGCAGGCAGGATGTAATTAAAGATGTAGACCTCCGAGATCGGGTAATTATAGTTTACAGGATATCGTCTGTTTTCAAGGGTATACTTGTTCATTTCTATTCTTTCATAGAGAAGCGGATTAAAGAGTATCTTGTCGCCAATTATTTCAGCGTGGTCAGAAAACTCCACAACAAGTGAATCGGCCAGAGGTTTATCGTTATTGTCTCTCTCAACGATTGAATAACTTGTAATTGTCAGCCCTTTCTGATTTTCCTGCATTTTCCTGAAATAATCATCACTTGTTTTTTCAGAATTCAGGGCATCTCTATAATAGACTCCTGCGTAACCATCATAACTGCCTGTTATTGAGCCGGTAATTTTACCATCGGGAGAGAGTCCCAGGTTGTAATTTTTATATTCAGTGTATTTTCCGGCTGCATCAAGGTTTGCCCAATCACCTGCCCTGTCATTTACTACTCTTCCCTGCCCATTAATATCCTCTGCCGGCAGTATACCAAATGGACAATATTTATTTACCGGATCGAGCAGGTATGATTTTCCCCCGATATCAGCCTTTGTAAGTACTGAATTATATTTGGAAATTGTAGGGAAATAGGAGATCGCGATACCATTGCTCCGTGTACTGAAAATTACCGGATTTGCATTTATTCCTGCTGACTGAAGCATCGCTGTAAGCAGGAGGTTTATTTCTGACGAGTTCCCGATACGTTCGTTAAAAGGCTTCTTAAGTCCCTTCAGGGCCCAAAGGCTGTAATCGCCGTTCCATTTCATTCTGTTCTGTACCCATTTATAAATACTTAGTGCCTTTTCGATTTCGCTTGTTTTGTTTTTACAGACTGCATCAACAGTATCTTTCAGGAAACCTGCAGTCTTAAGGAGTGCACCGAAATCTTCATCCTTGATCATCTGAGCGTTTACTGATTCCCACGACTGTGAATATGCTTTTTCCGTTTGTCCGGGATACTTAATACTGCTTAACTCGAATTCTATCGACTGGATATAATTGTCTTCACAATCAATATTCGGTTCGGAAACAAATGCAGGCACATCCTTAAGAGCCAAAGTGGTTATGGATGTGGTCGCTTTTAATGTTTGGGGGGGCGAGACGGTTTTTCTTGCACCTGTTATATCGGAATCGCTACTAGTCGTCGGGATAGTATATGTGGTATTTCCCTGTTTCCTCTCGTTGACATCGAAGTTAAAATATCCTTTTAATGACTCCCTGTAAGTGAAATACTCGGGGATCTTATATGTATACTGGCTCCATCGTGCAGGGAAACTATACTGGAAATTCCATCCCCTTAAGTTATAAAGAAGGTCGGAGATTATGGTATATTCATATTCTATGATTGAACCCTCTTTTACCTCGGGAAATGCAAAATTGATAGTAAGGTAATTGTCGGTTTTCGTCCTGTATATCTTGTCGTTATCTAATTTTGTCTTGACAACTTTTCCTTCAACCATATTGTATGTGAAGGCTTTTATACCTCCCAGTTCCTCTCTTCTGTCTCCCGACTGGTAGAGTTTTATACTAATATCAGAAAGGGGAAATGCTGCCTTCTTGAATATTTTGATCTGGCAATGCTTTTTATAGAGAAACTGAAACTCCTGGACATTATTAAGGATAAAAGATGAATTTCCGCAATTGAACAGCATCAGCGCACTTGCAGTAGTATCTTTATCATAGCTGGCCATTGAAAGATCTGATGGTTCAATTGTTCCGAACTTTGGTTCATCAAACTGTCCATTTAACAGAGTAACCTGGCAAAGGAAGAAAACAAAAATTAGCTTTTTCATAAAAGGCTGTTTTGGGGATTAGTACTAACTCAGGATTCTATTGCTTTTAAGAAAACGCAAATTCAGATAATAAAATTGTAATAAGGGTTTCTGTCAAAAGATTTATACCTCCCGCATAGCGGGATTTGGCTGCGCCGAGCTCCGCGAAGTTTATCCCGCCAGGAGCGGGGCTTCGGTTCCTCACACTGTTCGCAGTCAGATCAAAACCTCATAACCGCAAAACTAAATAACTGCAGAACTGCAAAACTTTTTTTAACTGTATGGCAGCGGGTTTATTTTCAGCTAAACGAATGCTTCAGCCTTAAAGACTTTTGTGGCGAATAATTCTATTAATATCCCATAGATGATTCCGGCAGATGTGAAGAACAAAAATCCGGTAATGCCACCCTCCAGAAAAGGGATTGAGGTTATCAAAGAGACTAATAAACCAATCAATGCACCGTGAAATGTGAAATTCATTTTTAAACTGCTTATTCCAATAATAAAGCCAAGCATCACTCTGTTAAAAAATGTGGGTGCTATTGTAAA
The DNA here is from genome assembly GCA_963702415.1 of uncultured Bacteroidales bacterium. Taxonomy (GTDB): domain Bacteria; phylum Bacteroidota; class Bacteroidia; order Bacteroidales; family VadinHA17; genus LD21. The sequence continues at coordinate 46,052 of CAVPCP010000016.1, forward strand.
GAAAGAAAGCTCAGAAATATTACCACTCAGATGACCACCGGCAGTACAGATTAAGCCTGCAATTACCCCCCCGATAGTACAAATCAATAAACGTTTGTTTTTCATATTTATATTTTTTTGTTGAATGGATAAAAGGAAAAGACAAGTAATCCGGTCTTTTATAAATTCGGATTATGAGTATTTTGCTTTTTCTTAATTTCGTTAAATCCTATGGCATAGGACATAACCAGGACCAAGCCGGTAATAATCATAACAATACTTTTGTAAATCAGTCTATCTGATTGATTTAAGTTAAACAAAAGATATAGTAGAGTAGAAACAATTAAAACAATACCAAATAATAGAAGAAGATTTATAATCATAAATGTTCTTTTTGCTTTTTTGGTTCTGAGATCTGGTCTCTGGCCTGACAGATTCTTAATTATTTCTGTCGTTTATGATTTTAAATATATACGAAAGTACCATTTCTGGCAGCGTTTGTCAAGCTATTTTAAAGTAATCATTATTGGGGAGCTACTTTCTATGCCCTTAGTATTGGAAAACCAGGCTGGAAACGAAAAAACGGGTCATTTCTTCGAGGGCTGTTTCCATTGTGAACAAGGTGGAGTTGCTTTGGTGTTTATCGTCAGGGAAATAAATATATATGCAGGATCTGCCGGACAGTAAATTGATGATCTTCTCATGATCCTCCATCGGGATGGAGGGACACCCGTAACTTCTTCCCAGTCGGCCATACTGCTGAATGAAATCCGTGCTTACGTAATCCGCACCATGCATTACGATAGCACGTTCCCTGGCTTTATCATTTATTCCCGGTTCAACTCCGTCGAGACACAGGGACAAGCCATGCTTGCCAATATAGGTCCCGCCCGTTAAATGGAATCAGAGACTGCTCTGGTAAGATGAAGGAGAGTTGGAAAAATTACCAACAAATTCTTCTCCGCTTTTGCGTCTATGAGCTACAAGACTTACATGTACCACTTCCATTTTATTTATATCTATTATCCACATTCGGTCGAGCTTCGATGAAATGGTTAAGGAAGTTAAGGAAGAGTTGCAGGAAGAAAAGACTGAACCCGAACCTTTTCTTACGGTTGAAGAGATGCCGGAGCCACCAGGAGACTTGCCGGGCCTTTTAATTTTCAACTTATTTAAAATCAGATAAAATAAAAACAAACTGAGGCTGACCTCTTTGAGGGATCCTTTCTCCATTTGCACCAATTAATCCAGCTGATGGATTTCGCT
>CAVPCP010000017.1:0-178048 GCA_963702415.1 uncultured Bacteroidales bacterium
AGGATCCCCTTACAAGTAATTATATGTTCAATACCCTGACATATAATCCAGGGTATGCAGGAACTTCAGGAATGATATGTGCGACTGCCATTAACCGGCAGCAATGGGTCGGATTTGAAGGAGGCACCTTCGACCACCATATTCAACATCAGTGCACCTGTAACACCTTTTAAGATCAATAGCGGAGTCGGACTTATTGTTGAAAGTGATAAAATCGGATTTGATAAGGACATTAATCTGCACTTGAAATATTACTTATATCGTTTAGACTTGGTCAGGGAAAGCTTGGAATCGGAATAAATGCTGGGAATGATCAATATGACAATTGACCCGGTCATGGGAGATACCTTCCGGCGATGCTTTCACTCCGCCATCAGGAGATCCTCTGATTCCCGAAAGCAAAGAGAGCATGTGCTTTCGATGCCGGGCTTGGTGTATATTACAGGACCGACAAGTACTATGCCGGCTTTTCGGTTACACATATCAATCAGCCCAACATAAAATTCTCTAAAGGGGTTACATTTTTAAGCAGACATTATTATCTTACCGCTGGATATATTCTTCAGCTATCAAATCCATCCTTTGAATTACTGCCTTCAGTGTTTACTATCAGCGATGGTAAGGTAATACAATTTTCAGCAACTTCTTTGCTCAGATACAATAAAAAGGTATGGGGGGGCGTTTCTTACAGACCCGGTGATGCAATGGTAGGAATTCTCGGGATTGAATTGTTTAATGGCATAAGAATTGGATATGCATATGATTTCCCGATTTCAGATATCAGAAAGAGTACAAGCGGGTCACATGAATTTATGGTAAATTATTGTTTCGACCTGAGTCTGGGCAAAAGCCCGATGAGATATAAAAGTATACAGGTTTTTATAAAATTTAAAAAAATTAACTTACTTGCAATACAAAATTCTAATAGACTATGAAAAAGGTAATTCTTTCAGCTCTGATAGTAATTAATTTTATTGACTGGTTGCAAGTTCCTCAAATAATGGAGAGCTGACAGGAGTCTCAGGAAGAAAGAATTTCTTTGAACCGGAGCCGTTTGAAATGGCATTCATCCCTGCAGGAAGCTTTACAATGGGACCAAGTGATCAGGATGCAGTTTTTGCACAGAACAGCATATCAAAATCAGTAACTGTTGAGGCATTCTGGATGGACCAGACAGAAATAACAAATAATAAGTACCGTCAGTTTGTTTATTATGTCCGCGATTCAATTCTCAGAACAAAACTTGGGGAATGCCAGGTTCCCGACCGCGAGTATTTTATGGTAGACAAGGAGGGAAATCCTGTCGATCCCACAGTGATCAACTGGGAAGAAAGAATTGATCCCGAAGAGGAGACAACAGCGGCTGTTCTTGAAGAGATGTACTATCTTCCTGAAGAGAGATTCAACGGTAAAAAGCAAATCGATGTCAGAAAACTTAACTATACTTATTTCTGGGTTGATTATCAGCAGGCTGCAAAAGCAAAATATGTTAATGACTATGCCAATAACACCTGGAAATATGTAGGACAGGTTGCTGACCGTCAATGGGAACTCCACTGCCTGTCAAAGACCGTTCTTCCTTTATCCGTCATGATACAATTAATATATATCCCGATACATTGTGCTGGATAAGGGATTTCACCTATTCATTCAATGATCCGCAGGCAGATCTCTATTTCTGGCACCCTTCCTTCGACGATTATCCGGTTGTTGGTGTAACCTGGCCTCAGGCAAATGCTTTCAGCAGGTGGAGGACTGATTATATGAATACTGCTCTTCGCAAAAACGGCATTGCCGATGTACAGGCCTACAGGCTTCCGCTTGAAACTGAATGGGAATATGCTTCACGCGGAGGACTTGACCTTTCGATGTATCCATGGGGCGGCCCTTATACCAGAAACTACCAGGGCTGTTTCCTTGCCAATTTTAAACCATTGCGCGGCAACTATATTGATGACGGAACAGTTTATACAGCAAAAGTCGGTTCATATGAACCAAATGAATACGGATTGTTTGACATGTCGGGAAACGTTGCAGAATGGACGCTCGAGCCTATCATCCAGTCAGCTTACATCTTTCAGCACGACCTGAATCCAAACTATGAATATAATGCCACGTCCGCAGGATCCTCCTGTACTGAAACGCAAAGTTATCAGAGGAGGCTCATGGAAAGATATTGCTTATTTTCTCCAGACAAGCGCAAGGGATTATGAATACCAGGATTCAACTAAATCTTATATCGGGTTCAGAAATGTCAGATCATATATTGGAGTAAATCAATAAAATACTAATAACCTTAAAAAAACCAGGTAATGAGCCTAGCAGAAATAACACAGAGCAGCGGATGGAAGAGTTTCATGGCCAAGCTTTATGGCATTGGCGCTTCTATTGTAATTATTGGTGCCTTGTTTAAAATACAGCACTGGACAGGTGCAGGATTTATGCTTGCCGTCGGTCTTTGCACGGAAGCAATAATCTTTTTCTTCTCAGCCTTCGAACCATTGCATGAGGAAGTTGACTGGACCCTTGTCTACCCGGAACTTGCAGGAATTCCTGATGAGGATATGGAAGCAGGTAAAGGCGTTGGCGGCAGATATGCTGGCGGTGGCGCCATAGGATCGGGAGGCGGCGGTGGAGGAGGATCTCTTGCACTTTCAAAATTTGATGAAATGCTTGAAAAATCTGAAATTACCCCTGACCTGTTCCAGAAACTTGGAGTCGGCATGAAAAAGCTCAGCGAAACTACATCCAATATTAATGTTATGGGCGATGTTTCTGCTGCCTCGGCAAAATACATGAATACGATTCACTCTGCAGACGATGCTCTCGGAAGATTATCAGACACATATAAGTCGACCGCTAAAATAATAAGTGATACCAATTCGAATTACGGGAAAATGGCTGATTCATTTAATGTGATTGAATCAGGTGGAAAATCATATCAGCAACAGCTGGAATCGCTAAATAAGAACCTCTCTGCACTCAATGCGGTCTATGAACTCCAGCGAAAAGGCGTTGATGAGCATATTAAGGAATCCGATTCCCTGCATAAAGGTATTCAGACTTTGATGAAAGACCTTACCGAATCGGCAGGTGATACTAAGAAATATCGTGAACATATCAGCAAGCTTAATGATAACCTTGCAGCTTTGAATAATGTATACGGGAATATGCTCGCTGCAATGAACGTCAAATAACGTGACATTTTAATAAAAAACTAAACTACTTGAAAAATGGCTCACGAGAGGCTATCACCACGGCAAAAGATGATCGGTATGATGTACCTGATACTTACCGCCATGCTTGCACTTAACGTGTCAAAGGAAGCCGTTGAAGCATTTAAAAAAGTTGATAAAAGTCTGACTACCACCCTGGCAAACTACGTTATCAAAAATAATCGCATTTACGCTGAGTTTGACAGGGCAGCTGCAGAAAATCCCACTAAAGCCGGGAAATACAAAGAAACTGCACTGGAGGTAAAAAGCCGTGCTGACGAAATCTACACTTTTATTCAGGATCTTAAAAAAGAGATAATTATTACTGCCGAGGGGCCCGATACAAAGGCCGTTGTGGGCGATGAGATATTTATTGATGAAGTAAAAAAGATCGATGAGAACAACGTCCCTTCACAGATACTTATCGGTTCGAATGAAAAAGGAAAAGGGAATACCCTGAAAGCCCTTATAAATGATTACCGGGAATTCCTGATATCCACCCTTGACGGTCAAAATCCCTCAGCTGAGGAAGCCCTCCGCACAAGCCTTAATACCGATGATGGCAAAGACCCCGACGGACAGCCTTCAGACTGGGTAAATCTGACCTTTCAGACTATGCCGCTGGTTGCAGTGCAAACATTATTATCGAAATTTCAGGTCGATGTCAGAAATGGTGAAACAGAAGTTCTTAATCACCTTTATTCACAGATTGATGCCGCATCATTCAAGGTTAACAGGCTCAGGCCCGTCGTTATCCCTACCTCAAATTATGTTACTCTTGGAAACGATTATGAAGCAGCAGTTTTCATCTCAGCAGCAGATACCACGCAATTACCGACAGTTACTGTAAACGGTGCAACTCTTCCGAACGATGCAGCAGGAAGGGGAATATACAAGGTGCGCGCATCCTCCACAGGACTTAAGAGATGGGGTGGTGTAATCTCGTTGAAAGCTCCCGATGGTTCAACAAAAACTTATCCGTTCGAAGCTTCGTATAATGTTGATGTGCCAAATGTAGTTGTTTCCCCAACAGCTGTGAACATAATGTATAAAGGTATTCTGAATCCTATAGATGTATCTGTACCTGGCGTTGATCCAAGCAAGATAAAGCTGAGGGTCGTTAACGGAACTTTAACAACTGAAAAAGTCAAAAACTCAAAGGGAGTAACCTTTAAAGGCAACTGGTCGGTTAATCCAACAGCTGTAGGGCAGAATGTGCAGGTAATTGTTTCGACAACCGATCCTGCCGGAAAATCAACTACATACCCTCCGGTTGAATTCAGGGTTAAGGCAATTCCTCCTCCAACAGCTATTTTTGGAGGCAAGAACATCGGGACTATAGCTAAAAATACAGCCGCAGCCCAGACAGGTGTTTATGCTTCACTTCCCGATTTTGAATTTGACCTGGTCTATAAGATCACAGGGTTTTCCGTACTCTATACTGACAGCAGGGGCGATTTTGAAGAAAAAAGTACTTCAGGTTCTCTGACTTCTCAGCAAAAGGATCTGATTAGCAGACTTGCAAGAGGGAAGAACCTTTTCATAAAAGATATCAAATGTCTGGCTCCCGATGGAAGATCACTGGATCTGAGCCCGATAATATTAAAAATTGATTAGACAAATAAATCGTAATAAAATGAATAAGAAACTCTTTTTTGGAATTATCGCTCTTGCTGTTGGCAGCATGGCAAATGCGCAATCGTTTGGCGATATTTACCAGAAATCAATGCCCGATAACGAGAAGATAAATTATCCATACCTCAGGGAAGCTGATGTAGTCTGGTCGAAGAAGATATGGCGTCTTATTGACCTCAGGGAAAAGATCAACCAGCCTTTGTATTATCCTATTAAATCCACCCAGGATGGAAGGAAAAGCTTTATAAATATACTCCTTGAAGAGATCCGGGCCGGACGCCTGGAGGCTTTTTCAGCACTGGATTCCAATTTGCCGACAACCTATGGTGATATTGAAACAAAAATGGGAGGAACCACAAAGACTCAGTCGATACAGATAAATGCTGAGGGAGCTACAAGAGACACGGTAATAACCGAAGCCGCCAAGCCGGAAGAAGTTAAACAGCTGCTTGTTTATGAAGAGTGGTACTTCGATAAAAAGCTGTCGAAGCTCGATGTAAGGATTATCGGAATCATGCCTTACTGGATGGGGTTTGATGTGGAAGCAGGACGGGCGCTCAGAATGCCATTATTCTGGATCAAGTACGATGATGTAAGGGATGCCCTTGCCAAACAGGAAGCCTTCCTGTCCAACAACGATGCCCAAAGGATATCTTTTGATGACCTCTTCATGCAGAGGCGATTCGGAAGTGTTATTTTCGGGGAATCCAATGTCTTTGACGACAGGCAGATCAACGAATATACGCTTGGGAAATATACTCTTTTTGAAGCTGAACGTATCAAAGCCGAGCTTTTCAACTTTGAACATGATCTCTGGGAATTTTAACAGATACTACAGATAAAAAAAAGAGGCTGCCGCGGCAGCCTCTTTTTTTTACTGGAATTTCTCCCCGGTTGCGTTTTTTACATCCTCCAGGTAATTTTTTATATTCTGTTCTTCTTCTTTCTTAACAATTAATAAAACATCATCCGAATCAACAACTATAAAATCCTTCAACCCCTGTAAAACAGCAATCTTGCCGGGCGATATATTGAAAATGTTTCCTCTGCTGTCGTATGAGAATATCTCACCGCTCACCTTCGAGTTGCCTTTTTTATCAACTGCTGAATGCTCATGCAGCGAACTCCACGTCCCAAGATCCGACCACCCAATATCTGTACACATTACATATACATTATCAGCTTTTTCCATTATGCCGTAGTCGATCGAAATAGCCTTGCATTCTGCATAAGTCTTTCCAATGAATTTAGCTTCCTGCTTTGTCCCGTAAAAATCCTTCCCCTCTTCAAAAGCTGAGTACATATCGGGAAGATGCTTTTCAAACGCATTCATGATAGTTTTAATATTCCAGATAAAAATACCTGAGTTCCAGTAAAAATCCCCGCTTTCAAGAAATACTTTTGCGAGCTCAACATCGGGCTTTTCGGTAAACGTTTTTACCTTCATAAGGTTACTGAAACCACTTACTGACTTTTTCAGGTTAGCCTGAATATATCCGTATCCGGTTTCAGGCCGGTCAGGCTTTATCCCAAGCGTCAGAAGCGCATTATTCTTTTCTGCAAATTCAAAACTCTTTTTAATTACCTCAACGAATTTATCCTCCTTGATAATAAGGTGATCGGCAGGTGTAACTGCAATCACGGCATCAGGATTCTCCTTTAATATACGGAAGGTACCATAAGCAAGACATGGAGCAGTGTTGCGTCTGAAAGGCTCGCCCAGGATATTGGCAGTGTCGATATCAATCTGTTCTGCAACAATTCCCCTGTGCTCGGCATTCGTGACAATATAAATATTCTCTTTGCTGCATATCGACTTGAACCTCCTGAAAGTCTGCTGAAGGAGAGTCTCTCCTTTCCCCAGTATATCAAGGAACTGCTTAGGTTTTTCACGGCGGCTCAGCGGCCAGAAACGACTCCCCACTCCACCAGCCATGATTATTACATACCTGTTGTCCATAAGCAATATATTTATTACTGATTAAAGTTATGCAAATATATAATTATTTTGTCCAATACCGATTTAAAACCTGAATGCAGAAATTACCATAAAAATTTGTAATTTTAGCAACTGTTAAAAGATTAACATGCTCAGATTTTTAACGCAATTCGGACAATACATCCTCCTCTACAAAAAGGTTTTCTCAAAGCCCGAAAAGCCAGCTGTTTATTATAAACAGACAATATATGAACTGGTCTATCTGGGATTGAATTCAGTCGGAATAATTACGATCATCTCTTTTTTCATGGGCGCTGTTATTACATTACAGACTGCCTATAATACCGAGAATCCCATTTACCCTACTTATCTTATCGGGCTTGGCTGCCGCGATTCAATACTGCTGGAATTCTCATCTACCATTACTGCCCTGATCCTGGCAGGCAAAGTCGGATCAAATATTGCATCAGAGATAGGTACAATGAGGGTTACCGAACAGATTGACGCACTCGAAACTATGGGTGTTAACTCAGCTTCTTACCTTATACTTCCAAAAGTTATTGCAACACTTCTTTTTAATCCCATTCTTACACTGATAAGCATCTCAGTCGGGATTTTCGGAGGATGGATAGCAGGTACTTCCGCCGGAGTAATTTCATCACAGGATTTTATTTACGGCATTCAGTATGCATTTATCCCATATTATGTCACATATGCCATAATCAAAACACTTTTTTTCGCTTTTATAATTACAAGCATTTCTGCTTTTCAGGGTTATTTCGTCGAAGGAGGATCGCTTGAAGTAGGCCGTGCCAGTACAAAAGCAGTAGTTTACAGCAGCATCACTGTCCTGCTTTTCAATGTAATCCTAACCCAACTTCTGCTGTCATGATAAGGGTTAAAAAACTGAATAAGTCCTTTAATGGCAAACAGGTTTTAAGCAACATTTCTGTTGATTTTGAACCAGGGAAAACAAATCTGATAATAGGACGAAGCGGATCAGGCAAAACTGTACTGCTTAAAGCAATTGTCGGGCTTCATGATATTGACAGCGGCGAGATATGGTACGATGACATCCTTTTCAATAAGCTCGATTTCAGGGAAAAGAAAGAAATCAGGAAAGAGATTGGCATGCTATTCCAGGGAAGCGCTTTGTTCGATTCTCTGTCGGTGGAACAGAATGTAAAATTCCCCCTCGACATGTTTACCGACAAAAGTGAAGCGGAAAAAATTGAACGTGTTAACTTTTGCCTCAACAGGGTGAATATTTTAAATGCAAATAAATTGTTCCCCTCAGAATTATCGGGAGGAATGAAAAAAAGGGTAGCTATCGCAAGGGCAATTTCACTTAATCCAAAATATCTCTTCTGCGATGAACCTAACTCAGGTCTCGATCCGCTTACTGCAATACTGATTGACGAACTGATAAAGGAGCTGACTGAAGAATATTCAATGACGACAATCGTAAATACTCACGATATGAATTCCGTGATGGAGATAGGCGAGAAGATTGTTTTTATAAGCGAGGGGATTAAATGCTGGGAAGGAAGCAAGCACCAAATCCTTGATTCTGACTGCAAAATTCTGAATGATTTTGTATTCGCCAATGCTCTTGCAAAACAGCTGAAGGCTTCTTCAAAAAAGTGATTACAACGCCTAATCAACTTCTTCATAATCAACATATTCTCCAATCTCCTTCGAGACTCCTTTAGTTTTTGTCTCCTCTTCATTATTATTTTTACGATCGCGGGAGGAGGAATTCTGTTCCTCAAAAAACCTGAAGAATGAGCGGAATAAAAGATAGATTATAATACTTACAAGCACAAAACGAATAAGCAGTGTCATATTTTATTTTTGAGATTTTTCCAGTTTATAATTATACAGGAACCTGTCACTCCCCCCGACGATAAGATTCCAGGAGTCACCCGACGAAAGCTTTCCGATCGAAAACATAGAAGCTCCTTTCAGCGGAAATCCGTTCATAATATCTCCTTTGCTGTTTATCAGGTAAATAAGGTTCTTACCAATGTCAAAAACTCCTATTTTTTTGTCTTTTGATGAAAATGTAAAATTAATAGGTCCGCCAAGCTTCGGGGAATTGAAATCCTTCTTAAACATCTCTTTTCTGTTGCGATCGTAAAGATAGACGAATCCGCTGTCAATGAAAACATATTCCCCGAACCCGTCGCCATCAGTGTCAAAAAAATCGAATGAGTGATCAGAAGAAAACTTCCTGAAGCTGAATTTCTTTACATCACCTATAAAAGAAATATTCTGTACCGTGCCATCCGGAGAGGTACATACCAGCGAAGGCTCTGATCCGGGAGTCAGCCTTAGCGCTGATCCCCTGGCTTTTGTAACAGCATCATTAAGCCTGGATCTTATTTTGCCTGAACGATCGAGAAAATAAATTGACGATTCATCAGCCACAACAATATAATCTTTCCCTGAAACTTTGTAAAAGCCGGCTTCTGCGGTAACATAACCGGCAGTTCTGAATGGTTCCCATCCCTTCACAGAACTACCTGTCTTATCATAAGAATACACTTGTTTATCTTCCCCGGAAATAACGATCCGGTAAGTGTTGTTATTATCATAATCAAAAAGCGCAAGGGAATTTGTGGCCGGCGACCTTAACCTGACAGGGTACCTTTCAACATAATTTCCGTTGCGGTCAAGGAGATGAAGGTTGTTCTTTCCTGAAAACAATAACTGGTACTTTGCGTTTCTGTAATAGTCGATCATGTAAATTGTTCCGTTTATTCGCTCTTTCAGCGGAACCTTCCACAAAACCCTTCCTGCAGCATTTATAAGATAGGCATTGTTGTTGGCGTCCTGTATAAAAATCTCCTTCGCCCCTGTATTATGATTGGTAAAAAAGAATGGTTTTATGGCTGCAGTGGTATCAAGCAGCGTTTCCCATTCTGTTGTCGACTCTTCCCTTATCACATCTTTATAGCTTACCGACAGACTGTTATAAATCATCCCGTTAATGGAAGCAAACTGGAAGCCCACTGATTGTATTTTATTCAGTGAATTTTTAGCCGATTGTAATGCAGCAGCTATTTCCCGATTAAAATATTCTGAAAAATAGTCTATGCTGTTCGATGGAACACAATAAAAGAGATACCCGGCCCTGCTGGGTACCAGTTTTTCAAAATCACGATACAGCAAATTATTAGCCAGTGTATTGTTCAGTATATTGTCATACAAAAGCCGTGAAACAGTTGTATAAGAGTTCCCTGTGATCATGTAGTTATCATAAAAAGCGTACCACGAATCTGAGAATCCCGGTACAAAATCAGGCAATATTACTGATAGTAATCCGGTTTGGTCAGCCAGATAGACAGGTATCCTGGTCTGTTCGTCAGGCCTGAAATATGTGATCCTGGCATTCGCTCCAAGGTATTCAAGAAAGATATTCTCACACTGGACGCGATTTTCTAATTCATAAATAACCAGGGAGTTCTGGCTGAAAGGTTTATTCTTAATATCAATATAAGCTTTTGTTATCTCGTCACCAATAAAGGGTTTAAGCTTTTCAGCCATATTCATTATCAGTTCCTTCCCCCGCGAATCAGGTATGTTTTCATTACCCTGGTGAGCATAAACCACCGACTCAAAAAGAGCTGTTGCAGAAGGAAGAATATTGAAAGTCCGGAATTCAACCGGAGGAACTGACTTGTGCCGGAACAAAAATTCTGAAGGATCACTGCTTTCGCTGTAACCGCTTATCACCACACCATCCTCCTTAATGAACAGATCACCGCCGGCGCTGCCTCCGAGTTTTGATATCCTGTCAGCAAGAAAAGATTTTTCCGGAGCAAACATTCTTCTTAGGGTGCTTCTCAGATTACTGAATATGACGAATATTTTATCTTCATTTTCTCCTGCTGAAAGCAGTATCCTTGAAAATCCAGGCTGGTTCCTTATATCTTCTTCAGAATTCTGAAATACAGCATCCATTATAATTTTGTAGGATGTGCTGCAGACCAGAAGTCCTGAATTAAGCGATACAAAGACCGTATCTTTCCTGTCATTAAGAGTGTAAGGGAGCCCGATAAGCCTTCTGCCGGCTATCTTCTGTTCAAATACTCCCTTTAATCCTGATTCCAGCAATGCTTCCCTCAGCTGACTGAAACGTATCTCGGCAGGAACTGTCTTTGAAAGAAAAGGAATAAGCTCTCCGCTTATGTCAGGATGAAATGAAATAATGGCATTCCCTTCCTGCAGGAACTTTTTATAACCTGGTTTATTTATATGATCTGCAAGATATTTCAGCTTTATATTGAAGTTTTTAAACTCATTCAGGCTCTCAATCTCAGCAAAAAGGCCTTTCCCGGTAGTAACTGAGTTGATAAGATTCCGCAGATCAATTGTCTCTATTACAATGCATGCATCAGAGGCGATCACTTTGTAAGGATCGGTAAACAGGTCCTTCCTGCCCTGATGAAGATAATATCCCAGCAAAGCCACTCCGGCTACCAGAATCACAAGGATTGATATTGCTGCACGCCTGCCCACTTTAATTCATTGTTAATCTGATTTTCAAAATTAAAAATAATATGGCTACTAAAAAATTTAATACTTCAGTGGGGAAAGAATTAAAAATCGCATTGAATCCTTTTCATACCCGAAGTACAGCGATAAAATCTCCGCCCCTCTGACGGATACCATCATGATTTCATAATTTAAATTAATATTGTAACAGGTTAATTATTTATTGTTATACATATATTAATTATTGTAATACAATATATTGAAGAAAAACCAGTATTTATGAAACAATTACAGTAGTTGTACAAAAGCTCCTTTATGGGCCCTGGTGAGTGCTTAGTGCGACTTTGTGGTTAAGGATAAATCATTGAACAACAATGGATAACAAAGTGTATCACAAAGTAATATAAAGGGAAGATATTTTAGAAATGGTTCTGGTCCAATCTATATCGATTAAAGAATTCCCTGAAACATTTTGATTATTTTTATAACTAAGTTAACCATACCGGATGAAATATCTTTTTTTAATATCAATCCTGATTTTATTTGTTTGTTATGAAGGGATATCCCAGGTGATAACAGTGGTTGACAATGAGGACTTAAAGCCTGTCTCCGAGGCAGTCATCCTTAATGAATCTGCAACAAAATTCATTTATACCAACAGGATGGGGCAGGCAGATATTTCCTCATTTGAGAAAGAATTAACTGTCTGTTTTCAGCATTTTACCTACGAAAGAGCCTGCCTTACCTTCGATGAGATCAAAAAAGCCGGCTTTGAAATCAGGCTGAACAAAAAGTTTTTTGCCATTGAAGAAAATATCGTTACTGCCAGAAGGTGGGAACAAAACAGGAATGAGGTACCCAACAGGATTGTTGTTGTCCCTAAACACTCTGTCGAGCTCCGGAATCCCCAGACTTCCGCTGATCTGCTTGGAATCTCAGATGAAGTATTTATCCAGAAAAGCCAGCTTGGCGGCGGGAGCCCTATGATAAGGGGATTTGCCACCAACAGGATTCTGATCGTGGTCGACGGGGTCAGGATGAATAATGCCATCTACAGGGAAGGCAATATCCAGAATGTAATCTCCCTCGATCCCTCCCTGATAGAATCGACTGAAATAATACTTGGCCCGGGAGCAATAGCTTATGGAAGCGATGCAATTGGCGGTGTAATGGATTTCCATACAAAAGAGGCCCTTTTTTCGACCGGGCAAAAGCTATATGTCAAAGCTGACGCATTTTCGAGGTTCTCTTCAGCTGCCGGGGAAAAAACTCTCCATTTAGATATTAATCTTGGAGGCAAAAAGGTTGCCTTTTTTTCAGGATTTACCTGGTCGGATTACAATGACCTGAAAATGGGTTCAGTAAAAAATGACAGCTACCTCCGACAGGAGTATGCAAAGAGGATTAATGGCATTGACTCTGTTATTCCTAACGGTGACCCCAGGATTCAGAAATTCTCAGGTTACAATCAGATAAATCTCCTGAATAAGCTCCGGTTTAAGATCAATGAAAATACCGACCTGGAATTTTCAAGCCATTATTCGGAATTATCAGATGTACCACGCTATGACAGGCTCATCCAGTATAAAAACGGTAAGCTGAGATATGCTGAATGGTACTATGGTCCTCAGATCTGGAATCTGAATAATCTTCAGGCAACTTTTACCAGGGATAACAGATTCTTTAATAAAGCAAAGCTTATCGCATCATATCAGAACTATCGTGAAAGCAGGAACGACAGGAGCCTGGGGAATGAATCACTGAATGAGCAGTCTGAAAACGTTGATATATTTTCCGTGAACCTCGATTTCGACAGGAACTTTAAAAGAAAAGACCGGCTTGCTTATTATGGATTAGAATTGGTCAGGAATAATATATCCTCAAAAGGACAGATCAAAAATATTAATACAGGTGCAGTCACACCATCCGGTTCAAGGTATCCCAACGGAATCAATAAATATACAATCTACTCATTATATGCCGGTTATAAAACTAATCTTTCAGATGCCGTTTCAGCAATTACCGGACTGAGGTATAATTATGCAGATTTGTTTTCCACTATTTCTGATAATTCGTTCTATAACTTCCCCTTCACGCAAATCTCACTGACAAACCGGGCTCTCACGGGATCTGCCGGTTTAGTTTTCAGATTTAAGAAAAACCTGCAGATTAACCTCAATGCTTCGACGGGTTTCAGGGCGCCAAACCTTGATGATGCAGGAAAAATCTTTGAATCAGCACCCGGAATAGTTGTAGTTCCCAATCCTGACCTGGAGCCGGAATATGCTTATAATACTGATCTTGGTTTCTTAAAAAGCTTTTTAGGGATCTTCAATCTTGAAATTACAGGCTTCCATACATGGCTTCAGAATGCCATGATACGTCATGATTTCCTTTTTAACGGAGAGGATTCCATAATATATAACGGAGAGATGTGTAAGGTTGAAGCTGTTACAAATGCTGGATCAGCCCGGGCTTATGGATTCAATATTACCCTGCAGGCAAAGACCACAGAACACACCCTTATTAAATCCTCATTTAATATAACAGAGGGTAAGGAGCAGGGTGATATTCCTCTGCGGCATGCAGCTCCGCCATTTGGATCATTACACTTTATGCTGGATTATCCGAAACTTGAATCCGATTTTTATCTGACTTTCAACGGAGCAAAGCCTTTTGACAAGATGCCTCCGTCCGAAATTGAGAAACCATATATTTACGCCACTGATGAGAATGGCAATCCATGGTCGCCCGGCTGGTACACTCTGAATTTAAAGATATCTTATTGCATTGCGGGCCGCTTCACAATTTACCTAGGGGCAGAGAACATCCTGGATCATCGTTACAGACCATATTCATCAGGAATTACAGCCCCGGGAAGAAATTTTATTATCTCGGCAAAGATTACAATTTAAGAGAAAGCAGGAGGCTTTGGCACGCCTTTTGCAATTAGTTTATTACACAGGCAATCTCAATCATACACTTGATTCGTCAAGTCAGCCAGGTCAAGAGCCTGGCTTTTATTATTTTATCA
This sequence comes from uncultured Bacteroidales bacterium, assembly GCA_963702415.1. GTDB lineage: Bacteria > Bacteroidota > Bacteroidia > Bacteroidales > VadinHA17 > LD21. The sequence goes on from CAVPCP010000017.1 coordinate 14,324, forward strand.
GAATGGTCTGTATCCGATTATTTCCCTTACCTCCCTTATGGTTTTCGAAGCGCTCTCCCTTGCTTTTTCACTGCCTTCCCTTACAACCCGTGACATATATTTGCTATCGTTAAGAATATCATTTATTTTACTCCTGATAGGATCAGTAGCTTTGATAATGTCTTCTGCCAGTTGCTTCTTAAGATCACCATAGCGTATTTCACATGAAGCATGCTTATCTGTGAAATATTTAACAACAGACGGGTCAGAGACCACATTCAAAATTGTAAAAAGATTCTGCACCGGCTCCGACATTTTCTGCCCCTTTTCTGTTGGCCCTGCATCAGTCACTGCACTCATTACCTTCTTTCTTATGACCTGTGGGGGATCAGCCAGAAAGATCCCGTTACCCTCGCTTTTACCCATTTTACCTGTACCGTCAAGACCAGGTATTTTAATGAGCTCATGACCGAAATTATAAGCATCAGGCTCGGGAAAATAATTGACATCATAGATCATATTGAATCGTCTGGCAAATCTCCTGGTCATCTCAAGATGTTGTTCCTGATCCTTTCCGACAGGAACCTTATTGGCTTTATGAATTATAATATCAGCTGCCATTAGCACAGGGTAAGTCAGAAGACCTGCATTGATATTATCAGGATGTTTTCTGATTTTCTCCTTAAATGATGTTGTCCTCTCAAGTTCCCCGACATATGCATTCATATTAAGAAGGAGATATAATTCCGTAACCTCAGGCACATCACTCTGAATAAAGATGGTGGCAATCTCAGGGTCGATTCCGCAGGCAAGGTATTCAGCTAGAATCTGTCTGATGTTTCCCTGGAGATCTTCGGGTTTTGGGTGTGTTGTAAGTGCATGATAATCTGCAATAAAGAAAAAACATTTATTTTCCCTCTGCATCTTCAGAAAGTTCTTTATTGCACCGTAATAATTACCAAGATGAAGGTTCCCCGTCGATCTTATACCGCTCACTACTATCTCCATTGTTATCTTCAATAAAATTCACCTCAAAATTAATTCTTTTTCCGAAAATCGTACCTTTGCCTCTTCACAATACAAAAGGCCATGGAATCAACGCGACAGAAAAAGGTATCAAGACTTATACAAAAAGAGGTGGCCGACATCTTTCTTAAAAGAGGCAGCGAGCTTGCACACGGGAAAATGGTTTCAGTTACAAAGGTAAGGGTAAGCCCCGATCTTTCATTCGCCAGGGTTTATATCAGCATCTATCCCTCGGCAGGGCAGGATGATATACTGAAGGCAATACAGGATCATTCAGCAAAAATACGATTCGAAATGGGGCAGAAAATAAGAAGACAGCTCAGAATTGTTCCGGAAATAGCCTTCTTCATCGACGACAGCCTTGATTACATTGACAATATCGACAAACTGCTGAAATCCTGAGCCTGATGCAGTATGACCCCATTAAAAGAGTGGTGGGCCGGTTTTTCTCAGGTCCTGTTTTCATGAGGAGGCTTTTCTATTTTTTCCTTGACCTGCTTCTTCTGAGGACCTGGCATGTAAAAAAAGCCTTAAAGAAAATTCTCAGGAAATACCCGGGCGAAGCATATGTGCTTGATGCTGGTGCAGGGTTTGGTCAGTATACCTGGAGGATGTCCAGGATGAACAGGCAATGGAAAATCAAGGCGGTCGATATTGATCAGGTCCATATCAATAACAATAATGTATTTTTCAGGAAAGCAGGCCTTTCAGGCAGAGTAATTTGCGAAACAATGGATCTTACCCAACTGAATGAATCTGATACTTATGATTTTATTTTATCGGTCGATGTGATGGAACATATAAGGGATGATGAGCTTGTCTTCAGAAATTTCTGCCGGGCTCTGCGTCCGGGTGGTTCTGTTCTTATTTCCACGCCATCCGATCAGGGAGGTTCCGATGTCCATAATAAAGAGGAACACTCATTTATTGATGAACATGTAAGGGACGGATACGGAATAGCCGAAATTTCACAAAAGCTAGAAAGGGCTGGTTTTGAAAGTATCAGGGCCTCCTATACCTACGGGAAACCCGGTAATATTTCATGGCGCCTGTCAATGAAATATCCTGTGCAAATGCTTAACCGTTCGAATCTGTTTTTCGCGATTCTCCCTTTTTATTACCTTGCATTCTTTCCCGTTGCAGTAATACTCAATTTTTTTGATATCTTTTTGACTCATAAATCCGGAACCGGATTACTGGTTTCAGCAAGCAGAAAATAGTGAGACTTTCGTTATATATCGCCAAAAGGTATCTCTTCGCAAAAAAATCGAGGAATGCAATAAATGTCATCTCCTCAATTTCAGTTGCCGGCGTTACTGTGGGTACAATGGCTCTTATAATCGTCCTTTCCGTTTTCAACGGACTCGAAACTCTTGTCCACTCGATCTTTAACACTTTCGACCCCGATCTGATGATAACCCCTTCTGAAGGAAAGACGTTCATCCCCGACAGCGCCAGTCTCTCCCTCCTCTCCAATGTAGATGGAGTTGCCTGCTATTCGCTCTGCCTCGAAGAAAATGCTCTTCTGAAATATGGCGAAAAGCAGTATATAGCCACAATAAAAGGGGTGGATGAAAATTATACACAGGTCACCGGCATTGACAGTTCTATGTGGGATGGTGAATTCATTCTGAGGTCAGAACAGGGACGGCCATATGCAATTCCTGGAATCGGAATAGCCAATTTTCTGGGGATGAGGGTTAATTTTATCACCCCCCTGGTCATTTATGTACCCAGGAGGACTGGTACTGCTGAATTGACCGCGGAAGATGCATTTGTAAGAAATTATATTTTCCCCTCAGGTATATACCAGGTCGAGCAGGAATATGACTCAAAATATGTATTCATACCGATCGGCTTTGCCCGCGAACTGCTTGAATTCGGATCAGAAGTCACATCTCTTGAAATCAAATTTGAAGCCGGATCATCTGAATCGCAGATTCAGAAGGATGTTACCAGACTGTTCGGAGAAGGATTCATAGTCAGGAATAAATACGAACAGCAGGAAATTTTTTACAAAGTGATGCGATCGGAACGCCTGGCAATTTTCTTTATTCTTACTCTTATCCTCATTATAGCATCTTTCAGTATCATCGGCTCCCTTACAATGCTGATAATTGAAAAGGAAAGGGATATTGAGATACTGAGGAGTCTGGGAGCTGATAATACTCTGATCAGGAAAATCTTCATCATAGAAGGATGGCTGATATCAATTATCGGAGCCATAGCCGGTATTTTGCTTGGATTTTCAATTTGCTGGATTCAGCAGAGATTCGGATTGGTCAGACTTCAAAGCGATACTCTGATCCTCGATGCCTACCCGGTAGTGATGAAGATAAAGGATTTTCTTATTGTCCCGGCAACAGTTTTGTTAATCGGGTTCTGGGCAGCCTGGTATCCGGTAAGGTTCCTGACTAAAAAATATCTGACCAGAAATTAAGAATGAATGTGAAAAAATGAGATCCTTTATCCGACATATTTTTACCGTTCTGATTGCTGTTGCAATAATCGCAGGTTCCTGTACCGGGCGGCGAAGCAAAACGGATCACAGGAATCTGATTCAGGAAAAAGATCTTATCCGGATCCTGACTGATGTTTATCTTGCCGATGGTCTTTTGGCTCTCCCCGAAATAAATTATAAGTATTCTGTGGGCGATACCATTGAATCATATATTGAAATTATTGAGGGCTATGGTTATACAAAGCCGGAAATGGACAAAACGATGAGATATTATTTCATTAAAAAGCCAAAACAGCTTGTAAAAATCTATGACAAAGTCCTGGGAAATTTAAGTGAGATGGAATCTCTTGTCGATAAAGAATTGCCGAATGCAGGCATCAGGGAAATGAATATCTGGTCGGGAAAACCGTTTTATTCATATCCTGGTCCGGACCCCGAAGATATTGACGGGCTCGATCTTCCGTTCAGTTTTAAAGGCACTGTCACTATTAAATTCACTATCACCATCTTTCCCGAGGACCAGTCAGGTGATCTGCGTCCGGGACTATTCTTCTCACATACCGACTCTGCCGGAAATCAGGAAAAAATCCTTTTTTCAAGAGTCCCTTATCTGAAAGATGGAAAGCCACATACTTACAGTTTTAATTTAGTACAGAATCTTCCCGACCCTGTCAGAATAAAAGGATGGTTCATAAACAGGGAAGGAATTGCTCCTTACAGGGAAATGCACTTCAGGGTGGAGAATATTATTATGTTGCGATATTAATGGAGTAATGAAGCGCTTTTCAGCACAATATATATTTACAAATACGGGTGCTCCGCTGAAAAGAGGCATCGTAACTGCCGACGATGAGGGTACAATAACCGGTGTTGAAGATACCGGAGGAAATCTTGTCGAAAAAGAATCAGTTGAGTTCCATAACGGGATAATAATTCCGGGATTTGTCAACTGCCATTGCCATCTGGAACTGTCGCATATGAGGGGTATGATCCCTCCAAAAAGCGGATTAGCTGAATTTTTAAAGCTATTCCGGGCTGACAGGATAGCCAGCCTGGAAAAGATCATTTCTTCAGCAACTTCAGCAGATTCTGAAATGTACAGTGCCGGGACTTCTCTTTGCGCAGATATCTGTAATACAGCCGATACTTTTAATATAAAAAAGGGGAGCAAAATAAAATACATTAACCTGCTGGAGGTATTCGGGATTGATCCTGAAAAAGCAATCCGCAGGCTGAATGAAATAAAGCTGGTCTCAGATATGGCTGAATCTCTGGGACTTTCATATTCACTTGTACCTCACTCAGCATACTCGATATCTCTTACGCTCTTCCGCCTTCTGCTTGCTGAGACCGGTTCAAATAAGGTTACCTCAATGCATTTTATGGAGACCCAGGCAGAAAGAAGCCTTCTTGAAAATCAGTCAGGACCTCTAATGGATTCCTACATTGAATCAGAACTGGTCGACGGGAGCCCCGAAACTGTAAAAGACCATGTAGCTGCCGTGCTTGAGGAAGTAACCCGTTCGGGAAACCTGATACTGGTCCATAATACCTATGCTGACCTGGAGACTATCAGAAATGTAAATAAAAGGGGGAACCTTTTCTGGTGCCTGTGCCCGAATGCAAATCTGTACATTGAAGGTCATATGCCCCCTCTCGATATTCTGACCGGGGAGAATTGCCGTATTGTGATCGGAACCGACAGCCATGCATCAAATAACCGGTTGAGCATTCTTGAAGAGCTTAAAACACTTCACTCTTTTTATCCGTCGGCAACCCTTGGAGATCTGGTGCAATGGTCCACCCTGAACGGCGCCGTTGCTCTTGGAGAGGAGGATAAATTCGGAACGATTCAGCCCGGAAAGAAACCGGGATTGCTCCTTCTTCAGGATATTGATCTGCATAAAATGCAGTTACTCCCCGAAAGTAATGTAACAAGGTTAATCTGACATGTAAATGATGCCTGCATTTTTATTTGATATGATAATTTTTGGTCCGGTAAAAAGCAGGAAGTTAGGAGTATCACCAGGATTCAACCTTTTACCGGCCACCAAAAAACTGTGCAATTTCAATTGCATATACTGTGAATGCGGGTGGACCAATGATGAGGTTGACACATGGCTGAGATCTATTGAACTGATAAAGACCTGTGCATCAGGCTGAACTTGGCAATGGGCTACAACATACTTATCTGCCCTCTTGAGTGGGGACTCGGTCATGCAGGAAGGATGATACCGCTGGCCGGAAAGCTGCTTGAAAGGCAGAACAATGTTTTTATTGGCACCGGGAAAGAGCATCAGTCCTTTTTCCGGAACGAAATATCCGGATTAAACTACATTGATTTTCCGGGTTTCAGTCCCGCTTATTCGAAATATCTGCCCCAGTATATTTCACTTCTCCTGAGAACACCACTTCTTTTTTACCATATTTTAGCTGAACACATAAGGTTAAAAAGCATAATCAACAAAAATAAAATTGACATTGTCATAAGTGATAACCGTATTGGACTCTGGAACAAGAATATAAAAAGTGTTTATGTAACGCATCAACCTGTTATCCCTTTGCCTGGAAAACTAAAATACCTGGAATGGATCGGGGTCAGGTTCCACCGGTTTTTTATAAGAAAATATTCATTCTGCTTCATTCCTGATCTGCCGGGTGACCTTAATTTATCAGGCAGGCTGACCCATAATGACGGGCTACCTGAAAATGTAAGATTTATTGGGATCCTGTCGAGATTTACAGCGTTGCCCAACTCTCAACAGAATCCTGCTAAAGAATTTCCTCACAATACGATTATCCTCTCCGGACCTGAACCACAGAGAGGTATCCTCAGGGAAAAGCTTGTCAGGCTCCTTGACCAGACTGAACCTCCGACAGTAATCCTTGAGGGAAAACCCGGCATTTCTTCCGAACCTGTCAGATCAGGCAATTTCACTTCATATAACCATCTTCCTGCAAATGAAATGAGGGATGTCATAACCGGAAGTGAGCATATCATTTCCCGGTCGGGATATACGACAGTAATGGAGCTTATCAGCCTGAACTGCACCGCTCTGCTGATACCAACCCCAGGTCAGACTGAACAGGAGTATCTGGCGGAATATCTTTCAGCAAAGGGATGGTTCACTGCCCTGAAGCAGAAAAACATTACAGCAGGGATTACCATTACCAAAGGAAATGTAAAATTACCTGCCGGAATTATTGAAGAAAGCAGGGGATTACTTGAAAAGACTCTGGATGAGCTTTTAAATCAATAAGATAAAGAGACTGATTACCAAAAGTCCAACCAGGAATCCAAGCCAGACCTGGGCTGGATTATGGGAATTAAGCTTTAGTCTGGAAGAAAGAATAAGGCCACCAACTATGATAACCGATATAAGATAGCTGGTCAGGGGTGTGTACATTTTCATGGAAAGCACAACGACGGTTGCAGTCAGTGCCCCCGCTCCCACAGCATGAATGGATATCTTCCACCAGAAGTTGATCATTGATACAACGATTGACAGGACTGATGTTGCAAAAATGAATGATTTCAGAAAGAAAGGTATCTGGTAATTGAATACAATAAAAGAGGTTGTACAATAAAGGATTGAGGCAGTTAGAAGAGGTATAATTCTTTCTCTTCTGTCTTCGATGGTATATGAGCTTATTAAATTCCTTAACCTGTATAACGGAAGCAAGGCAAGTGGAATCAACACATTATTTACAAGCACGACAATAAACAGGATCTTTTTTATCTCAAGAGGAAGGTATCCGAGAAATGTGGGTGCCGACATGAGGATTATCAATCCGTATAAAGGTATAAATACCGGATGAAACACCAGTGAAATGATTTTTGCCAGCTTATCAGGTATTTGTGGTGCGTTGGAATTGCTCATTCAGGGCGTGTAACAATTAATATCATTATCAGAAACGGTCTGAAGAGCATTATATTACACACTTTATATTTCCCTTCTTAATCTTGCTACCGGAATATTAAGCTGTTCACGGTATTTTGCAACCGTCCTGCGGGCAATCTGGTATCCTTTTTCCTGAAGTATATCAGTAAGCCTTTCATCGGTCAGCGGCCTCCTTTTTTGCTCATTCTCAATACAATCCTGCAAAATTCTCTTTATCTCTCTTGTTGATACCTCCTCCCCGCTGTCGGTTTGCAGCCCCTCGGAAAAGAAAAACTTGAGAGGGAAAATCCCGAAATGCGTCTGGATATATTTACTGTTGGCCACCCTTGAAACTGTTGAAATATCGAGCCCTGTCATCTCAGCAACATCTTTCAGTATCATTGGTTTAAGATTTGTTTCATCCCCGTCGATAAAATACTCTTCCTGGTATTCCAGGATAGCATTCATGGTCAGAAGCAGGGTGTTCTGCCGTTGTTTGATAGCATCAATGAACCATTTGGCCGAATCGATTTTTTGCTTGACGAACATGATCGCTTCTTTCATATCTTTCTTCTGACCTTTATCCTTTATGTATGAATGAAGCATCTGATTATATGATGAGCTAAGGCGGAGTTCAGGAAGGTTCCGGGAATTCAGGTGAAGGTCGAATCCGTCTTCTGAGAGCTCTAGTATGAAATCAGGAATGATCTGCTGCGATGTTTTGGTGAATGAGTCACTATATAGGTTCCCTGGTTTCGGGTTCAGCTTAAGAATTTCCTCAATTGCCGATTTAAGCTGTGGCTCAGTGATCCCGAGCCTGGCGGTAATTTTGTCATAGTGTCTTTTGGAGAATTCCTCGAAATAAAGATCAATAACAGTGTATGCTGTTTTAATGACCGGCTGGGTTCGGTCCTTTATGGCAAGCTGGATCAAAAGGCACTCTCTCAGTGTTCTGGCTCCGACTCCGGGAGGATCAAGATCCTGGATAATGTCAAGAACCTCTTCCAGCTCTTTTTCGGTAGCCGTTACATTCTGAAGAAAAGCGAGATCATCCACGATATTGGAGAGCTCCCTTCTCAGGTAACCGTCCTCATCGATATTTCCCAGGATATATTCTCCCAGGATTTTCTGCTTATCGGTAAGATCCCTTAATCCCAGCTGGGATTCAAGATGTTCCTGAAATGAAGATCCGGCAGAATACGGAATTTCGCTTTTCCTTTCATCTTCTTTGCTGTAGTTGTTTGTCTGAAGACGGTATTCCGGTATTTCGTCCTCTTCGATATAATCGTCGAGGGTAAATTCCTCCTTGTCCTTGTCGTTATCTTCAAATTGCTCCTCCTCAGTTTCCTCATTTCCGATATCTTCATCTTCTTCCTGGCCCTCCTCAAGGGCAGGATTTTCTTCAAGCTCTTTTTTGATACGCTGTTCAATCTGTAAAGTAGGGACCTCCAGCAGTTTGATCATCTGGATCTGCTGGGGTGAGAGCTTCTGGAGGAGCTTCTGCTGTAACTTTTGTTTTAACATTCTTCTTAGATAACGAAGATGATGACCAAATAATTATCTAAAATTCAGCGTTGTTTGGAGTTCTTGGAAAAGGTATCACATCTCTGATATTTGACATCCCTGTCATAAATAATATCATCCGTTCGAATCCCAGTCCGAATCCGCTGTGAGGTGCAGTTCCGAATTTTCTGGTTTCCAGGTACCACCAGAGGTCCTTATCGGGAAGTTTCAGTTCTTTAATCCGGTTCAGAAGCTTATCATAGGCCTCTTCTCTCTGCGATCCTCCTATTATCTCCCCTATTCCCGGAAAGAGGACATCCATTGCTTTAACTGTTTTCCCGTCGTCGTTCTGCTTCATGTAAAATGCCTTTATCTCCCTTGGATAATCGATAAGTATCACAGGACGTTTAAAATGTTCCTCGACCAGATATCTTTCGTGTTCAGCCTGCAGGTCCCTTCCCCACCCAACCTGAAATTCCCACTTTTTATCAGATGCTGTCAATATTTCGACTGCCTCTGTATATGTGATCCTTACAAAATTGTTTTCGAGCACAAACCTCAGCCTCTCGATCAATCCTTTGTCGATCATGTTGTTCAGGAACGTCAGATCGTCGATACAATTTTCAAGGGCGTAACTGATTAGGTATTTTACGAACTCCTCGGCGAGATCCATATTGTCATTCAGATCGTAGAAGGCCATTTCCGGTTCAATCATCCAGAACTCGGCAAGATGTCTTGGCGTGTTTGAGTTTTCAGCCCTGAATGTAGGGCCAAAAGTATAAATTTCTCCAAGCGCAAGGGCTCCCAGTTCACCTTCTAGCTGACCCGACACTGTAAGGTTTGTCTCTTTACCGAAAAAATCATTACTGTAATCAATAGTACCCTTTTCGTCAACAGGAAGGTTTTTCAGATCGAGAGTGGTTACATGAAACATTTCGCCTGCACCTTCAGCGTCACTGCCTGTAATAATCGGGGTATGCAGATAATAAAATCCCTTGTCATTAAAGTACTTATGTATTGCAAATGCCATAGCATGCCTTATCCTGAAAACGGCTCCGAAAGTATTGGTCCTGAAGCGAAGATGTGCGTGCTCCCTCAGGAACTCCATGGAATGCCCTTTTTTCTGCAGAGGATATGTCTCAGGATCGCATTTCCCATAAAGTTCTATTTTTTCAGCGTTTATCTCAACATTCTGGCCCTGGCCCTGTGATTCAACAAGTTTTCCCGTTACGGCGATGCAGGCTCCGGTTGAAATATCCTTTAAAAGATTCTCATCGAACAATGCAGTGTCAGCAACTACCTGGATATTATTTATTGTCGATCCGTCATTAAGAGCAATGAATGCAATATTTTTGTTTCCCCTCTTGGTTCTAACCCAACCCTTTACAAGAACATTTTTCCCGGTTTCCTGAGATATCAGCAATTCTTTAACTTTTATCCTTTTCATCATTTAATAAAATTGTCAGAAAAATTTCTGGGCAAAAGTAATAAATTGTTAACCGTAAAATTCTATCAGATAACCTTTATTTTTATTAAGTGCCTTCCAATTAATCAGATAATTTGATTATTACAATAATATTTCCTCTCAATTACAGTTTTACTTTTAGCTGAATTTTTTTTGGATCGCCCCTGAATCACCTGTCTTGCTCCGCCGAAGCGGATACGCAAAGGCGAAGAAGGGGACTTTTAAAACCCCATATTGGGGGAGGGGGGCAAAAATAAGAAGTTAATGTTTTACATTTTAAATTCTTATTTATTTGATTATAAGTAAAATCTAAATAACTTTGGGTAAATAACTGTAAATTTTTAACCAATATGGAAGAGAAAAAGAAACTCATAATCGTGCCATGGGATTTTACACATGTAGCTGAATCTGCTTTGGCTCATGCTGTCAAGATTGGCCGCATGGTTAGTAACGATATCTGCCTTTTACATATAGTTGATCCAGGTATTAAAGTTAAAGCTGAAGGTGAAAAAAGGACATTGCTGAATCATGTTGCCGAAGAAAATAGTAAGAAATATAATATAAATATAATTTCCCAGGTAACTAAAGGCAGCATTTTCACAGCTATTGCGGAATTTGCGAACTCAAAAGAAGCAAACCTTGTCGTGATGGGAACTCACGGGATGAAGGGAATGCAAAAGCTCACCGGAAGCTGGGCTCTGAAAGTCATTGTTAAATCCAAGGTCCCGTTCATTGTTGTGCAGGAACCCCCGGCCGACCAGGACAGGTACCACAATATTGTTTTCCCGATTGATTTCAGGATCGAAAACAAGGAGAAGATGAGCATGGCCATTTTCATGGGGAAGTATTTCGATTCCAAAGTTCATATCCTTAAATCAACAACAACCGATAAAAGCCTCAGCACTAAAGTAAACAGAAATCTGAATTTTGCCGTCAAATACCTGATCCAGAACAATGTAGAATATGAAATTCATGACGTGCCGCGTGGGAAATTTGCCCAGCATACAATTGATTTTGCAATGGCGATAAAGGCTGACCTGATCCTTATTGTGACAACCAAGAGCATTACATTTGCTGATTATATGGTTGGAGCTCCAGAGCAGTACATTATTGCAAACAGCTCCAGGATACCTGTATGTTGTGTAAATCCGAAAGCCTCATTTGCCAGCACTTCGCAGTTTATGGGAGGCTGGGGAGGAGTATAAAAGCCCCCTTCAGGGAGTCGGAGGCATTTTCTTTTCTTCATTTGTTTTTGCCAGCGAAACAAGTCCTCCGATAACACCAAGATTCATCGAGTCAAGGGCGGAGCTGGGAACTATAACCATTGAACCCTTTTCTTTCAATCCTTCATAAAGCATGTTCATTCCCCTCAAATGCAGGGCGATTGGGTTATCAGCATATTGCTTGCTTGCCAATGCGAATTTCTCAGCAATCTCAGTCTCAGCAGTACCAAGGATCACCCTTGCTTTTCTTTCCCTTTCAGCCTGTGCCTGTTTACTCATTGCATCTGCAAGTGCCTGAGGAATGATAATGTCCCTGATACCAACAGTCTGGCAGGTGATTCCCCAGGGATTTGTATTGGAATCAAGGGTTTTCTGAAGATCTTCAGCAATTTTTTCCCTGTCCTGGAGAAGGTCAGCCAGTTCATGTTTCCCTATAATATCTCTCAAATCAGTCTGGGCGATAAATGAAATTGCCTTAACATATTCCTGGACTTCAAGAGCTGCTTTTTCCACATCCCAGACAGTCCAGTAGACAACTGCATCAACATTAACAGGAACCGTGTCTTTGGTAAGTGTCTGTTCCGCCCTGAATTCGGTAACCCTTACCCGCTGATCAATAAATGAACTTATCTGATCGATTATGGGAATTATGAAAAACAATCCTGGCCCTTTCAGTCCGCTGAATTTTCCCATCCTGAGTACCACTGCCTTCTCCCACTGATCAGCAATCTTAATTGCGCTTCCGGTCAGCAAAGAGATTATGACCAGGATAACCAGAACCGGTATACCAATTACCTTAAGATAATATAGACCAGCCGACAAAGCTAAAAGAATTACTGTTACTGTTAGCGAAACAGCATTCGAAGAACTGTTTGTACTACCTGTTGTTCTCATTTTTTATCATTTTTATGAATTTCATTTATTATTTCTTCTGTTGAAAATCCGTAACTGAATGCTATTGTCAGGAATTCGTTACAAATACTGCGAAGCTTTTTCTCCTTTTCTTTTACAGGGATTGAGATATTTGCTTTGTTAATGAAAGTCCCGGTTCCCTGCTGGGTCTCGAGAATTTTCTGAATTTCAAGCTCATTATAAGCTTTCGTGACGGTATTAAGGTTAATCGCCAGTTCGACAGCGAGAGCCCGTACAGTTGGAAGCTGCTCGCCTGCTTTAAGGTTTCCTGAGGCGATTCCGAATTTTATCTGGTCAATTATCTGCCGGTAATACGGAATGCCTGCTTTAGGATCAAGTACGAATTTAATCATTGGCATGTTGTATTAGTTGAATGGTTTAATGGTTAACTGGTTGAATGTTTTAACATTGTATTATTGCTTTATTGTTATAGTACATTAGTACAATATTACACTAAATTTTTATTAAATGCAAGTTTTTAAGAATATTTTAATACGTCGAAGATTCAGATTCCTGAATCAGAAGCTCACAATTAATTTCCCCTGAAGTTTCACAAAGTACTGATGAAGGCTCCCAAAGCTTTTTAATACAACCCGCGTTTTGTAAAACCCATCCTGATATACTATCTTTGTATTCATAAATTTTAATCCGAAAATTGATCTATGTCGATTGTAGTTCAGGGTGTTACAAAGTTTTATGGAGAACAGAAAGCTCTGGATAATATCTCTTTTGAAATAAAAACCGGCGAGATAGTCGGTTTTCTCGGCCCGAACGGTGCAGGTAAATCAACAATGATGAAGATCATTACCGGTTTTATCCCTCCTTCGTCCGGTAACGTTTTTGTAAACGGGATTGAAACAGGCGACGGTTCAATCGAGGTAAAGAAAAAAATTGGTTATCTCCCTGAAAACAACCCTCTTTATCCCGAAATGTATGTAAGGGAATATCTCCGTTTTGCTGCATCTTTATACAATTCCGGCATACCCGTCAAAAAACAGATCGACAATATTATTGAAGTAACCGGTCTTGCCCCCGAACAGAAAAAGAAAATCGGTTCCCTATCAAAAGGATACAGACAGAGGGTTGGGCTTGCCCAGGCTCTTATCCATAATCCCGATGTACTTATATTAGATGAGGCGACAACCGGCCTCGATCCCAACCAGATAATCGAAATCAGGAATCTGATCCGCGACACAGGCAGAGAGAAAACTGTTATGCTTTCAACGCATATCATGCAGGAAGTGGAGGCTATCTGCAACAGGGTGATAATAATCGACAAAGGGATAATAGTTGCCGATGAGGAGAAAAAAGATATCTATTCAAAGCTACGGCAGAAAAAACAGGTTATCCTGGTAGAGTTTGACAGAAGCCCCGATGAGAACTCTCTTAAGGCAATACCATCAGTTGATTCACTGAAAAAAGTAAAGGATAATACCTGGCTTCTGGAATCAGCCGGAGAGCAGGATATCCGTCCTGCCATCTTTTCATTTGCTGTCAGTAACAGCCTCACAGTCCTTTCCCTTCAGAAGAAAGAGAATAATCTCGAGGAGATTTTCAGGATCCTCACCAATGGTTAATATATTCAGAAAAACATTTTACCACGGAGTCCCACTGAGTTTCACGGAGTTGCACTGTTTTTTAACTCCGTGTTGAACTCCGTGTAACTCTGTGAAACTCCGTGGTAAACTGATTTCCTTGGATTTCTTATAAATTCTTGTTTTCTTTGCATATCAAAATCTGGTGGAGAAATTTGAGCTGATTGCAACCACAGGAAAAAATGCTAAAATGCCGATAATCCCGTTTTTTCAGTCAACCTCACTTCCCATCATTTGTTAGTTAACAAACTTTATTAATTATATAATGAGCTATTTATTTACATCCGAATCAGTTTCAGAGGGACACCCCGATAAGGTTGCCGACCAGATTTCTGATGCCCTGCTTGATGAATTCCTCCGCTGGGATCCGGAATCAAAAGTTGCATGCGAGACATTTGTCACAACCGGCCTTGTACTTTGCGGAGGCGAGGTTAGGACTGAAGGCTGGGTTGATGTGCAGGAGACTGCCCGCCGTGTAATCAGGAACATTGGTTATACACATGCAGAATATCGTTTCGATTGTGACTCGTGCGGTGTTATCTCAACCATTCATGAGCAGTCGGCCGATATACGCCAGGGCGTTGTCAGGGAAAAACCTGAAGAACAGGGTGCAGGCGACCAGGGTATGATGTTCGGCTATGCCTGTCGCGATATGGAAAACTTCATGCCGCTGAGCATCGAGCTCGCCCAAAGACTTCTGCAGGAACTTGCAGCTGTCAGGCACAATGGGAAACAGATGAAGTACCTTAGGCCCGACAGTAAATCGCAGGTTACTATTGAATATGATGATGGCAACAAACCCGTTCGCATTGATACAATCGTCATCAGCACCCAGCATGATGAGTTTGTCCTTCCAAAAGACAAATCTTTTAAAGCTGAGAAAGCTGCTGAAAAAGAGATGCAGAAAATAATTACAGATGACCTGAATAAAATATTGATCCCCAGGGTAAAAAAGAGTCTTCCTCCCTCAATTCAGAAGCTTTTCGGAAGTGATCTGAAACTGCTGGTAAACCCTACCGGCAAATTTGTCATTGGAGGGCCTCATGGAGATACAGGACTTACCGGCAGAAAGATCATTGTTGATACTTATGGTGGTCACGGGGCACATGGAGGAGGTGCTTTCTCCGGGAAAGACTCGTCGAAGGTTGACAGATCAGCCGCCTATGCGGCACGTCATATTGCCAAAAACCTTGTTGCAGCAGGAGTTTGCGATCAGGCACTGATACAGATTGCTTATGCTATCGGAGTAGCTCAGCCTGTTGGATTATTCGTCAATACCTATGGCTCGGCTAAAGTAAAGGATAAAAAGGGTAATATTCTTCATGATGGTGAGATCGCGTTAAGGATAAAGGATCTTTTCGACCTCCGGCCCTATGCTATTGTTCAGCGGTTTGGACTCAAGAATCCCATATTCCTGCCAACAGCTTCATACGGTCATTTCGGACGCGATTATGAGGTAAAAAATGTGGAAGTCTACTACGAAGTACCTGATAGCAAGCCTAAAACAACGGTCGGTAACGGGAAGAAAGTCTATACCAAAAAGGTCGATTTTTTTGCCTGGGAAAAGCTGGATTTCGTGGATAAGATTAAGAAGGCTTTTAATATTTAACCAAATTATCCCCCCAATTAATGACCTCTCCCCAAACCCCTCCCCCAGGGAGGGAGGGGCTTAAAAACCAGCAGTCTAAGTCCCCCTCTCTCCTGGGAGAGGGGGATTTAGGGGGTGAGGCCACAATTTAAGCAGAGAGGTTGAAGGGGGGCTAAAATGCTGCCTTAACTATTCTTGCAACATTATCCGAACGCCCAAGGGTATAATAATGTATCCCTGGCACTCCTTCTTTGATCAGCTCTTTCGATTGCATAGCCGCCCATTCGATTCCGACTTCTCTTGCATCCTTGTCACTCTTGCATTTCTGAAGAGCCAGGACAAGCTCATGAGGCATATCTATATGAAAGGTCTGAGGGAGAAGATTGATGTCGTTCATTGCTGAAATAGGCTTTAAGCCTGCTATAATTGGAACATCAATTCCGCTACATCTGCATTCATCCCTGAATCTGAAGAATTTCCTGTTATCAAAGAACATCTGTGTGACAATATAACTGGCTCCTGATTCAACCTTAAATTTAAGATTATCCAGGTCAACCTGTCTGTTGGGTGCTTCAAAGTGCTTCTCCGGATATCCTGCCACGCCAATGCAGAATGAAGTCGGAGCGGTATCTTCAAGTGATTCCTCAAGATATTTTCCGCTATTCATGTTTACAATCTGGCGAACCAGTTCCCAGGTATGCGAATGGCCTTCCTTCTCCGGAATAAACGTACGGCTGCCCTTCTGAGGGTCGCCCCTGAGAGCAAGCACGTCATCAATCCCGAGGAAATTCATTTCGATAAGCACATTTTCTGTCTCTTCTTTTGTAAACCCGCCGCACAGGACATGAGGAACAACAGGTATATTGTATTTGTATTTTACTGCGGCAGCAAGCGCTATAGTCCCCGGCCGTTTTCTCACAACCCTTTTCTCAAGAAGGCCGTCAGGTCTTTCACGGTACACTGTTTCGTTACGGTGAGTTGTGAAATTAATATAAGCAGGGCTGAATTCTATCAACCTGTCGATTGTAGAATAGACTCTCTCGATGCTGTGGCCTTTCAGCGGCGGTAATAATTCAAAAGTAAATAATGTTCCCTTTGCGTTCCTGATCTTATCTATTACACTCATAAAGATATTTCATAAATTCGGGGCCAGCCACCGGGCTGCCTCTTCAACCGTCATATTTTTTCTTGAAGCGTAGTCATTCAGCTGGTCCTCTCCTATTTTGCCGATATTGAAATAAACCGAGGCCGGATGTGAAAAAATGTAACCGCTGACAGCTGCAGGAGGAGTCATTGCGAAGTTTTCCGTAAGACCTGCCCCTGTCATCTTTTCTGCATCAAGAAGGTCAAAGATAATCCGTTTTTCCGTATGGTCGGGACAGGCGGGGTATCCTGGTGCAGGTCTGATTCCCCTGTATCTGGTCTTAAGCAGGTCTTCAATGCTCATATCCTCATCAGGAGCATAACCCCAGTATTCCCTGCGGATCTTCGCGTGGAGATATTCTGCAGCGGCCTCAGCAATACGGTCGCTGAGGATCCTGATCATTATCAGTGCGTAATCATCATCTTTATAAATCCCCAATGAATCATTGTCAAGAGTTGCAGTCACTACAAAAGCTCCTATATGATCAGATAATCCCGTTGATTCAGGGGCAATAAAGTCAGATAGCGAAAGATTCGGAACTCCTTTTTCCTTCTGTTCCTGGTTTCTCAGGAACCTGAAGATCGCTTTTACTTCATTTCTGTTGATTTCTGAAAAAACTTTTACGTCATCCCCTGTTGCTGCAGCCGGATAGAGACCGAAAACTCCGTTTGCTTTTAAAAGCTTATGGTCAATTATTTTCTGAAAATATTTTTGTCCGTCGTCAAACAGTTTTTTTGCTTCTTCTCCCTTAACCGGATCATCAAAAATGGAAGGATATTTCCCCGAAAGTTTCCAGGCAAAGAAGAAGTAAGTCCAGTCGATGTACTTTGCCAGCTCATTAAGATCGAATTCCTCAATAAGGTGGAGACCGGGTTTCTGAGGAGGAGAGATCCTGACTGAATTCCAGTCGGTATTCAGCTTGTTTTGTCTCGCATCGCTGATACTGAGAAGCTTCTTGTGGGTCTTCCTTGAATTATGATCATCCAGCATTTTATTATATTTCAACCTGATTGCATCAACATAAGCTGAATTGTCTTTCTGAAGAAGCGATGAGAGTACTCCGGCAGCCTTTGAAGCATCTTTCACATGAACGACGGGTTTTGAGTATGCAGGCGCTATTTTTACTGCAGCATGGATCTCGGAAGTTGTTGCTCCACCTATCAGGAGAGGAATCTCAACCTTTCTGCGCTGCATTTCAGATGCAACATGGACCATTTCCTCAAGCGATGGCGTTATTAATCCGCTGAGGCCAATGAAGTCAGCTTTTTCAGCTAATGCAGTGTCGATTATCTTATCGGCCGGTACCATAACACCAAGGTCAATAACCTCGTAATTATTGCATGAAAGTACAACGCCAACAATGTTCTTGCCTATATCGTGGACATCGCCCTTGACCGTTGCAAGAAGTATCTTACCGGCGGTTTTCTTCTCCTCTCCTTCGCTCTCCCTTTCAATATACGGAGCAAGAACCGTGACAGCCTTTTTCATCACCCTGGCGCTCTTAACAACCTGAGGAAGGAACATCTTTCCTGATCCGAACAGGTCGCCGACCTCATTCATACCGCCCATCAGAGGTCCTTCAATCAATTCAATTGAACGCGAAAAAAGAGGACGGGCCTCCTCAACATCCTCAACAATAAATTCATCCAGGCCTCTTTTGAGAGAGTGCCTTATCCGGTCAAGTACCGGTAAAGACCTCCATTCATCGGCTATTTCTTCTTTCTTCCCTTCATTCTTTAATCGTTCGGCAAATTTTACGAGCCTTTCGGTGCCATCCTTCCGGCGATTCAATACAACATCCTCTGTCAGATGCAGGAGATCGGGCTGAATTTCAGTGTAAACCTGCAGCATACCAGGGTTTACTATCCCCATATCAAGCCCGGCCCTTATTGCATGGTAAAGGAATACCGAATGCATGGCTTCACGTACCCTGTCAAATCCACGGAACGAAAATGAAAGGTTGCTGATCCCACCGCTGACTCTGGAATATGGAAGGTTCTGCTTAATCCATTCTGTAGCTTTAATGAAATTGACAGCATAGCTATTGTGTTCCTCAATGCCTGTTGCAATAGCCAGCACATTGGGATCAAAAATTATATCTTCAGGAGGGAATCCGGCCTTCTCACAAAGAAGCCGGTATGATCTTTCAGCTACAGCAATTCTTTTTTCAAAAGTATCCGCCTGTCCTTTTTCATCGAACAGCATTACCACAGCGGCAGCTCCGTATTTTCTTATTTTGAGCGCATGGTCCAGAAAGACCTCTTCTCCTTCTTTCAGGCTGATTGAGTTAACAATCGATTTACCCTGGATGCATTTCAGGGCAGATTCAATAACACTCCATCTGGAGGAATCTATCATAAGCGGCAATTTTGCTATATCAGGTTCTGACATTACAAGGTTCACAAATTTCACCATTGCCTTTTCTGAATCGAGCATTGCCTCATCCATACAGATGTCAATAACCTGGGCTCCTCCCTCAACCTGGTTTCGGGCAACTGCTAATGCCTCATCATATTTTTCTTCCTTGATAAGGCGGGCAAATTTAATCGAGCCCGATACATTGGTGCGTTCCCCGATATTGACAAAGTTGGTCTGGGGTGTAATTGTTAACGGTTCAAGTCCGCTGAGCCTTGTAAACCTGGTAATTGCAGGTTTTATCCTGGGACTATACCATTTTGCCTTCTCCGCTATTTTACTGATATGCTGGGGCGTGGTGCCACAGCAGCCACCTATGATATTCACCCAGCCCTCCTTCATGAAATCTTCGGCAATTGAAGCCATGAATTCTGCAGACTGGTCATATTCACCGAACTGGTTAGGTAGTCCTGCATTGGGATGGACAGAAACATAAAATCCGGTTTTTCCTGATAATTCCTGAATATAAGGTCTCAACTGTTCTGCTCCAAGAGCGCAGTTAAGCCCTATGCTGAACAGCGGAAAATGGGAAACAGAGATCAGGAATGCTTCAAGGGTTTGTCCGGTTAATGTTCTGCCGCTCGCGTCGGTTATAGTTCCCGAAACCATAACAGGCAGGCGGATCCCTTTCTCTTCAAAAACGGTGTCTATGGCAAAAAGCGCAGCCTTGCAGTTCAGTACATCAAAAATTGTTTCAACAAGAATTATATGAACCCCGCCATCAATAAGCCCCCTTACCTGTTCCGAATAAGCTTCGGTCAACTGATCGAATGTTACAGCCCTGGCCCCGGGGTCATTTACATCGGAAGACATGGAAGCGGTACGGTTTGTGGGCCCGAGGCTGCCAGCAACAAAATGTGTTTCGGGTTTTTCTGATTTCTCAAAATCAGTTATTGCTCCTGCAGCCAGCCTGGCTGACTGAAAATTCATTTCATAAACCTGGCTTTCCATGCCATAATCGGCCATGGAGATCCTGTTTGAGTTGAAAGTATTTGTGGTGATCAGGTCTGCACCTGCTTCAAGATATTCTTTATGGATATTCCGGATTATCTCCGGCCTTGTGATGGATAGAATATCATTATTCCCTTTCAGTGGCTTTGGATGGTCCCTGAATTTTTCCCCACGGAAATCTGCCTCCTGAAGCTTATGCTTCTGGATCATCGTTCCCATTGCTCCGTCGAGAACGAGAATGCGTTGATGGATTATGTCTTCTAAAATATAGTTCATCCGAATAATTTTACTGCTTTCTTTTTTAATTCAGACCCCCTTTCCCGTTTCCCCCAAGGGGGAAAAGCTTGATTAAGTGCTCCTTCCCCCTTGGGGGAAGGTTGGGAAGGGGGTGAAAACGACACGGGAAAAATCATTTGCTTATCTTTCTCCCCGTATTCACTATAAAAACATCCATGTTCCGCAATTGTTCCCTCAATGAATAAAGGGTCTCAAGGTTTACAACTCCGATAACATATTTATATAATTTACTGCTAAAGTATTCCGATACATCCTTTAATCCAAACAATTTCCTGTCCTTTTCATTGCTGTACCGCAGGTAAATCTCAAGTTTAAAGTTTCTTGTATAGTTTGAGACTGTTCCCTGCTGGTATTTCTTATACTCATATTTATAACCGTAAGAGTTTGCTGAAATATCTGAAAGAACAGCGCTTCCCGTGGCATGGCCTCCCGCTCCCTTGCCGCTGAAAAACTGTTTGTCGGCAAATGCGGCTTCTGTGATCACACCGTTATATTCATTATCGACATTGTACAGGTATTTATCGGACGAAATAAAACGGGGAAGAACAAAACTTGTTATTGTATTTTCATAGGTCTTTCCAACATAAGGTACCAGTTTTATCTTTAATCCCTTCTCTTTGGCATACCTTATATCGAATGCAGAAATCCTGTTTATGCCATAATGGAAAACCTCATCCGGATCAAGGAAAAGCCCATAAGCATGACCTGTAATTATGCATAATTTATACTTTGCATCCCATCCTTCGACATCAAGCGTGGGATCAGATTCTGCAAATCCCTTTGCCTGTGCCTCCTTCAATGCAACATCATATTCAATACCCTCATTATGCATCTTTGTAAGAACATAATTGGTGGTCCCGTTCAGGATGCCCCGCAACGAGTGCAGAAGCTCATTGTCATAGTACTCCTCGAGGTTCCTGATAATGGGAATGCTTGCGCCTGCCGAGGCTTCATATAGCAGCGATACATGATACTTGTTCTGCAGCTCGACCAGCTCTTTGAAATGTTTTGCCACCATTACCTTATTGGCGGTTACTACATTCTTCCCGCTTTTCAATGCAGTGGTAACGATCCTGAAGGCCTCATCGGCATCGTCAATAAGTTCGACAACCAAATTAATTGAAGGATCATTAAGGATGTCATCCTTGTCAAAGGTAAAATTCGACATCGGTATCCTTCTCTTTTTGGTTCGGTCCTTAACACAAATCCGTACAATGTCTGCCTTGAATCCGCTGCTGCTGTTCAGTACATCATGCAGTCCCTGCCCGACGCATCCGTATCCGAATAATCCCTATTTTTAATTTCCCTCTTGTCATAAAATCTTATTAATTGCCTGTTCAAAATCATTAATAATATCATCAATATGCTCTATTCCCACTGATACCCTGAACATGCCGGGATCGATACCTGCAGCCAGTTGTTCGGCAGCGGAAAGCTGTGAATGTGTTGTTGTTGCGGGCTGAATAATTAAAGTCTTTGCATCCCCGACATTTGCCAGATGGCTCACCAGTTCAAGATGTTCAACAAGCTTTGAAGCTTTGTCCCTGTCAGCTTTCAGAATGAAACTCAGAACACCGCCTGCCCCTTTTGGAAGATATTTCAGAGCAAGCTCATGATAAGCATTTCCCTGAAGTCCGGGATAATTTACATTTTCAACCCCCGGATGAACCTGAAGCCATTTTGCCAGGGCAATAGTATTCTGAATATGCCTTTCCATCCTTAACGAAAGAGTTTCAAGTCCCTGAAGGAGCAGAAATGAGTTGAAGGGGCTGATAGCAGGACCGAGGTCCCTTAAACCCTCAACCCTTGCTTTTATGATGAAAGCAATATTCCCTGCAGGGGATGAAGCGGAGAATTTTTCACCAAAGACAAATCCGTGATAGCCCTCTGATGGTTCGGTGAATACCGGAAACTTGCCATTGTTCCAGTTAAAATTACCACCGTCGATGATCAGTCCTCCTATACTTGTTCCGTGGCCTCCGATCCATTTTGTTGCCGATTCCGTTACAATATTTGCTCCCAGTTCTATCGGGCGGCACAGATAACCGCATGCTCCGAAAGTATTATCCACTACAAGGGGAAGTCCGTGTTTTTCAGCCAGTTTAGCAAAAGCTTCAAAATCGGGTATGTTAAATTCCGGATTACCAATTGTCTCAACATAAACAGCTTTGGTTTTTTCATCAATGAGCTTTTCAAACGATTCCGGATTGAGGTCCTTTGCAAATCTTGCTTCAATCCCGAAGCCTGCAAAAGTGACTTTAAACTGGTTATAAGATCCCCCGTAGAGATAAGGGGAACTGACAAAATTATCTCCATTTCTCATGAGCGTTGTAAGAGCAATGAACTGTGCCGCATGTCCCGATGAAACAGCAAGTGAAGCAACACCTCCTTCAAGGGCGGCTGCTCTTTTTTCAAGTACATCAGTTGTAGGATTATTCATCCTGGTATAAATATATCCCGGTTCTGTCAGCTCAAAAAGATCAGCTGCATGTTTAGCATTCTTAAAAACGTATGAAGATGTCTGGTACAATGGCACAGCTCTCGACAGAGTCTCATTATCGGCTGGTGCCCTGCGTGTACCTGCAGTGTTTCGAAATTATGGTTATGTGTTTCCATTATGTGGTGAGTTGTTAAATATTAATGTTTTTTTATTGGCATGCGGTGTGCGGTATGCGGTACCTGGTATGCCGCAAGCCGCGAATCGCGAACCGCGAGCCGTAACCAGCAAATTCCGGATCGATTCGCCAATGTTTAGCACCCCATGCCCATAGGCAGGAGCAGCAGAATTGAGTTTTTTTGAATTGAATGAAATGTATTCATTGTTTCCGTGTTTATTTTTATCATCTCCCGTTTTTCCGGGATTAGGTTTTGGCACCGTTTTCCTAATATTCCAGGATTGGTTGCCAGGGTTTCACAGAGCCTAATCTCTCCGCCCTTCTTAATAAAAATCAAACACCCTTAAAAGGAAGGAATATTTGATTTGTAGGTGCAAATGTATAAATGATTTTGGAAAATGCAAATAGTTGCATCTCAAAATAATATTGCAAAGCTTCCTGAATTTTGCGGTATAATGTGTTAAACCACGGAGTCACACGGAGTTGACACGGAGTCGCACTGTTATTTTGGCATGAGATAAACCGTGAAACTCTGTGCAAAACTCTGTGTAACTCCGTGTTAAAAAAGAGTTGACTAACAATTCAAGAAGCCTTATCCCTGAAGAAAAAAAACCAGCGTCGTGTGTTTCTAATTTTTCCTTTACTTTTGTCCTACAAAATCATTTCTGATGCAGAACAACTTTGTCATCTATAACAGCCTCTCAAGGCAAAAGGAATTATTTAAACCGCTTCATCCGCCATTTGTGGGGCTTTATGTATGCGGCCCGACTGTTTACAGCAATGCACATCTTGGTCATGCAAGACCTCAATAACTTTTGATCTGTTATTCCGCTATCTGACACACCTGGGATATAAAGTCAGGTATGTCCGTAATATAACTGATGTCGGCCATCTTGAAAATGATGCTGATGAAGGAGAGGATAAGATTGAAAAGACTGCACGGATCGAACATCTTGAACCGATGGAGGTGGTTCAGAATTACATGAACTACCTTCCACAGGAATATGGATCAGCTTAATACTCTTAAACCATCAATCGAACCCAGAGCCTCAGGACATATCATTGAACAGCAGGAATTTATTAAGCATTTGCTTGAAAACGGATTTGCATATGAGGTAAATGGTCAGTATATTTTGATGTTTTAAAATACAGCCGGAAATACAACTACGGAAAACTCTCAGGTCGTGTGCTTGAAGAGCTTCAGTCCAATACCCGGGCGCTTGAAGGGCAGGATGAAAAGCATAATCCTTTTGATTTTGCACTATGGAAGAAAGCCACTCCTGAACATCTCATGAAATGGTATTCACCCTGGAGTGATGGTTATCCGGGATGGCATCTTGAATGTTCCGCAATGAGTGTAAAGTATCTCGGAGAAGTTTTTGATATTCACGGTGGAGGAATGGATCTCCAGTTCCCACACCATGAATGTGAAATTGCGCAGTCGACTGCAGCGCTAGGAAAAGAATCGGTAAGGTACTGGATGCACAACAACATGA
Source organism: uncultured Bacteroidales bacterium (assembly GCA_963702415.1). Classification (GTDB taxonomy): domain Bacteria; phylum Bacteroidota; class Bacteroidia; order Bacteroidales; family VadinHA17; genus LD21. Next base: position 38,875 of record CAVPCP010000017.1, read on the forward strand.
TCACAATCAACGGGACAGAAGATGGCCCGCTCGCTGGGCAATTTTATAACCCTCGACCAGTTTTTCAGCGGCGATCACTCCATGCTTGAACGGCCCTACAGTCCTATGACTGTCAGGTTCTTTATCCTCCAGGCTCATTATCGCAGCACAGTTGATTTTTCGAATGAGGCTCTTCAGGCGGCAGAGAAAGGATTTCAGAGGCTTATTAAGGGTATTGAAACCCTGAATAAGATTAAAGCCTCTGAAAATTCAACATTTGATGTCAGCGATCTCAGGAAAAGATGCTATGAAGCCCTTGATGATGATCTTAACAGTCCTGTCCTTCTATCCCATCTTTTTGACGGAGTGAAAAATATCAATTCCATTAATGACGGTACAGAAAAGATAAACAGCCCTGATCTGGAATCATTAAAACAACTCTTCAAAACTTTTGTTTTTGATATCCTCGGGCTGAAAGATGAAACAGAAGGCATGGACGAAGAAAAGCTGACCGGCGATCTGATGAAGATCATAATCGGTTTACGGCAGGATGCAAAAAACAAGAAGGATTTCGGTACATCCGACAAGATCAGGGGAGAGCTGAAAAATGCGGGAGTGATTCTTAAAGACAGGAAAGATGGAGCGGATTGGGAAATTGAGTAAAACTGTCCGAAGGAGAGAAAACCCTTACAGTTCTGCAGTCATCAATATTGGTACTGTTCCTCTCGGAGGTAACAACCCCATCCGCATCCAATCGATGACCAACACCAATACTATGGATACGAAAGCTTCCGTGGCCCAGTGCATCAGGATCATTGAAGCGGGAGCCGATTTTGTACGTCTGACTGCGCAGGGTATAAGGGAAGCTGACAACCTGGCCAACATAAAATCAGCTTTGCACAAGGCCGGATTTGATACTCCTCTGATAGCCGATATCCATTTTAATCCTGCAGCAGCCGAAACTGCTGCCCGGCTGGTTGAAAAGGTGAGGATCAATCCGGGTAACTATGCTGACAAAAGAGCTTCATTCAGGAAAATTGAGTTTTCCGAAAAAGAGTACAATGAGGAACTTGAAAGGATACATTCAAGACTTCTCCCTCTTATAAACATCTGCCATGAAAACAATACTGCAGTCCGTGTTGGCGTCAATCATGGCTCATTGTCCGACAGGATAATGACACGGTATGGCAATACCCCTGAAGGAATGGCTGTATCGGCAATGGAATTTATAAGGATCTTCAGAGCCGAAAATTTCCACAGGCTTGTACTATCAATGAAATCATCCGACACAGCAGTAATGATTAAGTCAACAAGAAGGCTGGTTGAACTGATGACTGATGAAGGATTTGCATACCCGCTCCACATTGGTGTCACGGAGGCAGGCGAGGGTGAAGACGGAAGGATTAGGTCGGCAGCAGGTATCGGAGCTCTTCTCTCTGAAGGAATAGGCGATACGATAAGGGTCTCTTTGTCTGAGGCTCCCGAAAATGAAATACCTGTCGCTAAAGAGATAATCCGTGTTCTGACCGGATCAGAAGGACGTATTGCTGAACCTGCTGAAGTTCTCGGATTCAGGACACGTAATTTGCCATACAAGCCTGAAGTCTTCACGCATGAAAATGGGAATATCAGTTCAGAAGGTGGTAATGAATGTAATTACAATGTAATTACATTAACTCCTGGCATTTTGCCCGCCATAAAGGATCTTCAGAATGAGAAGATCATGCTGAATGCAATATTTAGCGAAGATGATCCTGAAAAGCTTGCCATTGATTCAGCTTCATTGCTTGGAAAATATTTTATTACAAAACAGGCCGACGGCATATGCATTTCAAATAACGGCACAGTAAAAGGTGAAAAGCTGAAAGAGCTCTGTTTTTCAATCCTTCAGGCAACAGGAGCAAGAATAACAAGGGTAGTTTATCTATCCTGCCCCACCTGCGGACGTACAAAATTTGATTTGCAGGAAGCAGTGAAGAAGGTAAAAGCCGTCACCGGCCATCTCAAAGGACTCAAAATTGCTGTTATGGGCTGTATCGTTAATGGTCCGGGCGAGATGGCCGATGCCGATTACGGATATGTGGGGGCATCAGAAGGGAAGGTACATATTTACAGGGGGACAGCGCCGGTACTAAAAAACATTCCGCAGGAATCGGCTGCTGAAGAGCTCCTTAAAATAATTGAAGGAGATCAAAAGGTAACTTAGTTCATTGCCCATTAGTGGCCTCTCCCCAAACCCCTCCCCCAAGAGGGAGGGGCTTTAATCTTTGATTATAAATGTTTTAACTCCCCTTCTCCCCTGGGAGAAGGGGCTGGGGGATGAGGTCGATAGATTCAGGGAATGGGTTGGCGATGAGTTAAAATTGATTGGAGAAAGGTCCTGTGGATGAGGCGGATTTCTCAAGCAAACTTATAATCCAGCTGCTTCTTCTGCATATCGGCTTTTACAACCTCCACTTTTATCCTGTCGCCCAAAGTATAGACTTTCCCTGACGATCGCCCTCTTAGGCAGTAGTTTTCCTCATCATATTCATAGTAATCATCATCCAGATCCCTGACGCTTACCATTCCTTCGCACTGATTATCAATGATCTCAACATATACGCCCCATTCAGTAACACCCGAGATAACACCATCAAAGACCTGTCCGATCTTGTCGCTCATAAATTCCACCTGTTTGTATTTAACTGAGGCTCTTTCAGCTTCTGTTGCAAGCCTTTCCATTTTTGAGGAATGATCACAAAGCTTTTCATATTTATCCTGGCTGCCCGGATTTTCCTTATCAAGGTAGGCTGTAAGAAGTCTGTGGACCATCATGTCGGGATAACGGCGTATCGGGGAAGTGAAATGGGTGTAGTACTTAAATGCAAGTCCGTAATGCCCTATATTATTAGTCGAATAAACTGCTTTTGCCATTGCCCTGAGGGCAATTGTTTCAATAATATTCTGCTCGTTTTTACCGGCCACCTCTTTCAGGAGTCTGTTCATTGCCTTTGGAAGATTGCTTTCGTCCTCAGGCAGTTTATATCCGAACTTTGTAATGAAATGGCTGAAATTGCTGATCTTCTCCGGATCAGGCTTGTCGTGGATCCTGTAAACGAATACTTTACCTCTTAGCTTTTTCCCCACATATTCTGCAACTCTTTTATTTGCAAGGAGCATAAACTCCTCAATCAGCTGGTTTGAAGTACCCATTTCGCGAAACCTTATACCAAGAGGCTTTCCTTCGTCATCAAGATCAAACTGAACTTCAACCCTCTCGAAAGAAAAAGCTCCCACTGCAAACCTTTTTGCCCTTAACTGCTGGGCCAGCCTGTGAAGCAGCAATATCTGCCCATTAAGATCACCTTCTCCCGTGTCAATAATTTCCTGGGCTTCACTGTACGAAAATCTTTTGTCGGAGTTGATTACCGTTCTTCCGAACCATTCATTTAAAACTTCAGATTTGTCATTGAGCTCAAAGACAGCAGAATATGTAAGCTTATCCTCCGATGGATTCAGTGAACATATATGGTTTGAAAGCCTTTCGGGTAGCATTGGCACTACACGGTCGACGAGGTAAACTGATGTTGCCCGCTGCTTTGCCTCCTCCTCTACAAGTGAACCCTGCTTTACATAATGCGTTACGTCTGCAATATGAACACCAACTTCCCAGTTGCCGTTCTCAAGCTTTTTCAACGACAGAGCATCATCGAAATCACGCGCATCAGCAGGATCGATCGTGAAAGTGTACACGTTGCGGAAATCTCTCCGTTCTTTTATATCCGCCCCGGTAATTGATGCTGAAATTCTCTCTGCATCGCTTTCAACCTCTTCTGTAAAATGGTATGGCAATTCAAATTCAGCAAGAATCGCATGCATTTCTGTTTCGTGCAATCCGGGATCGCCGAGGACATTAATAATTTCCGCCACCGGATTTTTTGATTTCGGATTCCAGTCAGTAACCCTGGCAACAGCTTTTTGTCCCTGTCTGGCCCCGTTAAGTTTTGAGGTCGGGATATAAAGATCAAAAGGCATATTTTTATTGTCGGGCATAAGAAAGGCAAAATTTGGCATTATCTCGACAGTGCCTACGAAAGAGGTCCGCCAGCGTTCAATGATCTCAATAACCTCCCCTTCCGGCCTTGCCCCCTTCCGTTTGGCATACAGCCTTACTTTTACTTTATCGCCATGAAGTGCCGTTTTTAGATTTTTGGCCGCCACAAATACATCGTCTTCAATATCATCAGAGGAGACGAAACCATATCCCATCCTTGTCATGTCAACGGTTCCAGTGATATAGCCCCGTACTTCTGCTTTCGATTTATATTTCCCCTGGAAAACTTCAAGAATTGCTTGATTCTTTGTCAGCTCTTTTAATATTTCCGAGACCATCTGTTTTTCAGACGGATCATCAATATTTAGCCTTTTTGATATTTGTTTGTAGTTGAGTGTCTGCTGAGGGCTGTCTGACAGTATTGTTTTTACCTGTTCTGTAACTGCTTCCCTTGAAATGCCTGATCTTTTATTCCTGTTATTCTTTTTGCTCATTAAAATTTTTCTGCAAAGTTAATAAAAGGCGGTCTAAAATCATTAATTAGTGATTTTTAACTTGATATTCCGTTGGCAGAGTTATAAATTTGATTAACATAAGAATTAATAAAAAACGTTTATGAAAAGAACTGCATTCACTTTAATCTGTTCAGTGATTTTTTCATTCTCGCAGTTGGTGGCACAGCAATATACGGCAGCCGAATACTGGAGGATGGAACATGATAGCGCCTATTCCAGGCTGGAAAAGCGTCAGAACGCAGGAGACACTCTTTCGTCTGATGAGCAAAAATATGTCGCTGATTATATAATCCTTCTGAGCGGATATTTTGAAAAGCTGCCTGACGCCGAGAAATCGTTGTATTACAAATACAGGGCACAATGGAACAGTCAGCCGCCTGTAACCTCTGAAAGGGTTGCTGTGAAGCAGGAAGCAGACGTCTATGCAGGAGAAAGGAGCATGTACACACAGTATCTGGTCACCTCCGGTTTTTTTGGGGCTTTATACGGAGCAGCTGTTGTTGGGGTGCTTGGGCTGGGTGAAGATGGTGGCGGAGGGGCTGCTGCCGGCATTCCCCTGTTAACAGCCGGTGCATCAGTATTGATTCCCATATTGACAATCAAGGATAAAATTGTTACATACAATTCATTGTCTCTTTCGACTCATGGTAAGATTGCCGGCGGCTTGCAGGGAGCTGCTCTCGGGGTCCTCATAACTGGTGATAATGTGGATGACGGTAAATTCCTGCTTGCCCTTGCCACCGCTTCAAGTATCGGAATGGGACGGCTCGGATATTCCCTGGGAAAAAATAAACCCTGGTCGCAGGGAAGGGCTGCATTATATTCCTATTATGGAATTCTTATGCCTCTTGAAGGGCTGGCTCTTGATGCTGCTTTTCAAATTGAAGATCCAAGGGTATATGGTTTGACATCACTTGCTTTCGGAGCTGGAGGTTACCTGATTGCCAACCAAATAGCAAATAAAAATGATTTCACAAGAGGTGATATCACTGCAACCGGTACTCTTGCCACGCTGAACGGACTTCTGGGATTGCTGATTCTGGCTGATATCGAGAATAATTCAGGTGATATTAGTGCGGGGCAGATCATGATACCTGCTATCGGGGCGCTCGGAGGCACTCTAATCGGACATGTATGGCTCAAAGATGCAAGACTGACCACCCAGCAGGGACGTAATGTCGCCCTGGCTTCAGCCGGAGGCGCTGCAATAGGATTGGGACTTGTTGCTCTGTTCACTCCTGAGACAGCAACTCCTTATTATGTCACTTCCTATATTACAGGGATGACCGCTTATGCCATAATGGTCGGAATGTACAAGAAAAACAACGTTATGCCATTCTCGGAGAACCTCCGGAAAAGCAGATGGAATTTTAATGTGATGCCGCAAAACATCTTTCTGAACAACAGGATCGCTGATTATGCTTTTTCAAATCCAGGGAGACGTATTGATTTCCTTCCTGCATTTTCAGCTTCTGTCACCTTCTGAGTATGTGTTAACTGAAATTTAATACATTTGCCTTTTAATCAGAAGCTGATAATGAACCTGAAATCCATTCCATTCCATTCTCCTGATATTGTTACAAGGAAAACAGGAAATGAATATGTCCTGGTTCCCATTGCTAATAATATTGCCGATATGAACAGTGTTTATACGCTGAATGAGACGGGTGCATTTATCTGGGATCATATAGATGGGAAAAGAAATATTGAAGAGATAATCATGGCTCTCACTGAAGAATATGACATCAATCAGCAATCAGCAACGGAAGATGTCATTTCGGTTATTAATAACATGAGTAATTATCTCATCATCAACAAATAATATAATATTTTAACAAAATACACGTTATCCTTCAGAGCCGTTCTGTAAAATGAATCTAAAACTCTGAAGATTGCAGAATATTTATACATATAGAGAAAGCAGCCTGGGTTTTTATTCCCTGTATATGCAAAAAGAAATGATTGGCAGGATGAGGAGTTATAATCTCAATATTGCTGGCTATAATATCAGGCTCGAATCTTCAGCTGACGGACCCGATCTTGTCCCTTCCCAGAGATTCCGGCGGAATATAGTCCAAAGCCAGGATTATGATGTCCGTATCAGGGTTCATCATGGTAGCATTAAGCCGGATGAAGATGCCGAAAGACTTTTTGTTGCACCTTATGTAGTTGAAATACATGGGTATAAAATAAAGAGAAGTGAGAATTTCTGGAGTGTGTATAAGCAAAATGGCGACTTGTTGTTAATTACCAACTTCCCTGATTCTGTTCCAGGGAAAAAGGCGACACTTAAGTTCTCTCTTGCTCTCAGGGAATGGGACCTCTGGATTGAAAATGCAGGCAACGAGACCGATCCCCTCGATTATCCTCTCGACGGACTTATTCTTTATTACCTCACATCAATAAATGCCGATATTATGATCCATGCATCAGGTGTCTGCTATGATGGACATGGATATCTGTTCAGCGGAGTTTCAGGTAAGGGTAAGACAACAATGGCGATGCTATGGGACAATATTGGGGCACAGGTGATACATGATGACAGGCTTATTTTAAGAAAAGTTGATGGTTTGTACCGAATGTACAACACTCCCGTGTATAAAAATGATGTCCCTCGTAATACTCCGATCGACCGGATATTCCTGATTGAACATGGTGATGAGAATAAATTAACCCCGTTAAGGGAAGCTTCATCGGTCAGCCGGGTAATTGCCAACTGTATACAGCATAACTACAGTTCTGATATGATTGCCCGCTTTCTCGGTTCTGTTTCACTTATGTGTTCAAAGATCCCTGTGGCAATTCTGTCATTTAAACCCGACAGGAGCATAATAGAATATATCCTCCGGAATGAGTAAAAACCACCTTTCTCATACAGTATTAAAAGAGATAGGGTTCAGTCTGCTCGCCGAAGGAAAGACCATCAGGGTTAAAGCTGAAGGTTTCAGCATGTATCCATCAATTAAGCCGGGCTCCGTGATTTTTATTGAACCTTTTAAAAAAGGCACCGGACCGGTTGCGGGAGAAATCATTGCCTGGAAAAGAGAGGCGGGATTTGTGGTTCACAGGCTTGTTGGAAGCTTCGAAAAAGATAACTCTGAGTATATCGTTACAAGGGGCGACAGCAGTATGGATGAAGACGAACCTGTTCACACCGGTCAGATAGCCGGAAGGGTTATCAAAGTTGAGAATCCTGAAGGAAAAATTGTTCCTGAGGAGCAATACCTCAATAAAAAACCAAACTATGATCTGAACAGACTAAGGGTCACAATTATTCTGCAATTTAGAAGGATAAAAAGAATCTTGTCCGTTCTGTCCCCGTCCCCCTGATTGCTGGTCGTTTTCCCCCCATCCCCCCTCTAACCTTTATACACGTCTTTCATCCTTACCATCAATAATCTGATTATTAGTTTTTTAACCACGGAGTTTACGGAGTTTCACGGTTTAGATGACAAACAAAAACAGTGCAACTCAGTGTTAACTCCGTGCGACTCCGTGGTTAAATATACTTTATCATATCGTTTAATTATTACTTGTTTAACATCCTGATTTATAATCAAGTATAAATTGTGTATAAAGGTGAGATCCCCCCTAAAAGGGGGTTGGAAGGCAAAACTTACACTTTGAAATAGAGTGGTTCTATTATGAGCAAATTGATTCTATTTCAGCAATCGTTTTCGGGATTGGCCTGCCAAGAAGTTTATGTCCCTTATCTGTTATAAGAACATTATCTTCTATCCTTATACCGCCTAAACCGATAAAGGCCTCGACTTTTTTATAATTTATGAACTCAGAATATTTTCCTTCAGATTTCCACTGTTCTATCAGTTGCGGGATAAAATAACATCCAGGTTCCACTGTAAAAACATGACCCGGCTTATAGGGAAGTGCGAACCTGAGGAACGCCAGACCGAACTGATCGCTTCTCTTAATCTGATCATTATATCCGATATAGTTTTCTCCAAGAGCTTCCATATCATGAACATCCAGACCCATCAGATGACCGAGCCCATGAGGCATAAAGAGAGCATGAGCGCCTGCTGAAACAGCAGCATCAACATCACCTTTCATCAATCCGAGATCTTTAAGCGATGATGCAATTATCGTGCATGCATTTAGATGTAGGTCGCGGTTTGAAATTCCTGGTTTTGAAGCTTTTATAGATTCGGTATTTGCTTTCAGAACTATTTCGTAAATATCTTTCTGCCTCTGGTTGAATTTTCCTCCGACCGGTGTGGTGCGGGTTATATCGGAAGAATAATGAAGATTGGTTTCCGCACCGGCATCAGTAACCATCATGCGGCCCTTCTGAAGGATATTCGAATGGTTATGATTATGAAGCGTTTGTCCGTCGACGCTCAAAATTATCGGGAAGGAAGTTCCACCTCCTTTTGACAGTGCGATCCCTTCAATAGTACCAAAGATTTCCTGTTCTTTTACACCAGGCTTACACATTTTCATGGCAGTTGTGTGCATCTCCCAGGCAATAGCAATGGCTTTTTCAATTTCATCAATTTCAGCCTGTTCCTTTATTGAACGCATGGAAACCACTGCTTTAATAAGGTCAACTGACGACAGTGTCTTCATCTGGCAGGGATTCTCCTTGAGAAGTGATCCGAGTGTCATTTTTGTTTCTGCCCGGTAGGGAGGCAGAAAATGGATTTTTCTTTTCTTTGAAACAGCCTCTTTAATCACTCCTTCAAGTTGTGAAACAGGAGCTGTATTGGTCACTCCGCATTTCTGTGCGAGTTCCTTCACTGATGGTTGAGGACCCATCCAGATTATGTCGTCAATGTCAACATCACTTCCAAATATCCAGTCTTTCCCCGAATCAAAATCCATCAAACCACTAAAGCCTGGAATATCTAGTCCGAAAAAATAAAGAAAATCACTGTCCTGCCTGAAATGGTAAGCATTTGCGGGATAATTCATCGGTGAATCAACATTTCCGATAAATAATGCCAGTCCTGATTTCATCTTCTGATGAAGACTGCTCCTTCTTTTTTTATATACTTCACTTTTAAACATTACACAATAATTAATTAAACTGTTTGACACTTCTAAGTTAGCATCCTTATATTTATTTACAAGTGACTTATGAGTATAAAAAGCTTTTTACCGGAATCATTTAAAAACTGACAGTAACAATCCTGGGGCTATGCCGGATAAAGCAGCATAAAATATTATTAACAAGTATATGAAAATCATCAAAATCAGAACTTTTTAGTAATAAATAATTTAGTTTGCGAATACTATTGGTTATTAACAAAACGTTATTATATTCGCATGAAAGTTATCAACACCTTGTTAACACTAACCTGATCGATATGCCCTACAGAAGATTGCCCAATACTGATGCTGCACGCATCAGAGCAATGAGAATTGCGCTCGAAAAAGGCAGAGATGTTCCACCAAGCCAGATGGCATTTTCACCTAAAAATATTGTCAGACTGCAGAGATTCCTGCCTCAGTTTGAGAACATGATCCAGCTTCATCGCCAGTCTTATGCTTCCCAGAACAATAAGAGCAGGGATTATGCCGAGCTAATCAGGAAAGCGAGGTTATATCTTACTCATTTCATAAGGGTAATGAATATGGCAATCTTCCGGGGCGATCTTCCGGTTGAAACCAGGGCATTTTACGGACTTGCAACCAATGAATCTACAGTTCCTTCATTAAATACTGAAAACGAACTTATAAGCTGGGGTAAAAGGATCATTGAAGGAGAAGAATTCCGTATCAGGAAAGGGGGGTGTCCGATTACAAATCCTACTATTGCAGTTGTTAAAGTCAGATACCAGAACTTCCTTGATGCATGGAATTATCAAAAGACCATTGCAAAAAGGACACTGGACTATACAGAGAAGAATTATGAGTTGAGGAAAGAGGCCGATGAAATCATTGTGCAGATATGGAACGAAGTAGAGAGTTCTCACATATCCCTTCCTGAAGACAAAAGAATGGCTGAAAGTGAGAATTATGGTATAGTCTATTTCTACAGAAAAAATGAACTGAACAAAGCTGGTACCCCTTCTGAATCACAAACCAGTATCTGGCCGTAAAAGAATTCAGTTTGACAATCGGTAATATACAGCTGGGGAAATATCCTTTATTCCTTGCGCCCATGGAGGACATTACTGACCCCTCCTTCCGCTATTTATGCAAGATTTACGGGGCTGATTTCATGTACACTGAATTCATTTCATCCGACGGTCTTATCCGCGATGGAGAAAAGAGTGTTAAAAAGCTTGATATTTATGATTTCGAAAGGCCGATCGGTATTCAGCTTTACGGGCATCTCATTGATGCAATGGTTGAGGCGGCCCTGATAGCTGAAGCTGCAAATCCGGAACTTATCGATCTTAATTTCGGATGTCCTGTAAAAAAGATCGCTAACAGAGGGGCCGGAGCAGGGATGTTACGTAATATTCCTCTTATGATTGCCATGACTGAAGCCATAGTAAAGGCCGTCAGGCTGCCCGTCACTGTGAAAACGCGGATCGGTTGGGACGATGAGAGCAGGCATATTGTCGAAACTGCCGAAAGGTTGCAGGATACCGGAATCAGTGCCCTGACAATTCACGGCAGAACAAGAGCCCAGCTATATAAAGGTTCGGCTGACTGGACACTGATAGGTGAGGTTAAAAACAATCCCAGGATGAAGATTCCGGTTATTGGAAATGGTGATATTGACAGTCCGGAAAAAGCCAAGGAGATGTTTGACAAATATGGTGTTGATGGAATTATGATCGGCAGGGCAACAGTCGGAAGGCCATGGATCTTCCGTAATATCAGGCATTTTTTGGAAACGGGGATAATGCTTCCTGAACCAAATATATCCGAAAAGGCTGATCTTGCCCTCCTTCATCTTGATAAATCACTTGAATTCAAGGGAGGTTCAAGGGCAATTTATGAGATGCGCAGACATCTTTCAAACTATTTTAAAGGCTTACCCGATTTCAGGGAGACCAGGATTAAGCTGCTCACATCCCTCGATGCAGATAAGATCAGAGAAATTATTAAATATATCCGGATCAGGTGGGGAGATCACCGGACCGAAGAGAAGACATCTGTATACGGACTCTGATCAGCCGGTGGTTGAGTTTCTACCCTTCCCAGGAGAAGCGAAAAGCTATCCCATTTAAATATTACTTTCATCACGATTATGAAAACCATGCCTGTCAACAGAAGTGCAGCAAATTCAGTATAAGGGTAAACATTCTGCTGTACAAAAACAGCCGGAGTTTGCAGGGCTGAAGATTTATTCGTCACCATTATGCATAGAAAAATATTGTTGGCAGTATGAGCTCCTATAGCTGCTTCGATACCATCGTCAAGAATTGTTACAATACCGAAAATTAAGCCGAATGCAACATATTGAGGCATCATTGTAAAAAACCCGAATTCCTCAACTTCAGGATTAAAAGCATGCATCAGTCCGAACAGTAACGAAGTCACCAGCAGCGGAAACCACCTGTTTCGTGTCAGTACAGCTAATCCCTGCATCATGTAACCTCTGAAAAGAACCTCTTCAAATGCCGCCTGAAAGGGAACTAATAAAAATGAAATAATTATAAGAATTATGAGCGTTTCAGACACATTATTAAGGCTGAAGTTTGAAGGGTCCGCCTTCAGATAAATGAAGAAATAAAGAGCTGAGAGTATCATCCACACGAAAAAAGAAATGACGAACCTGTTCCACCTTATTTTACCTGTTCCGTTAATTGTAATTTTGAATGTCCGGTTATTCAGCGGCTTAACCAACAGAATAAAAGCCAGCAAACCAATAAGGAAAGGGAAAAGCATCATAAAGAATCCCATGTTAGGATCAAGGCCTAAAACCCCAAGATCGCCGGGGTTTTTGGCAATTTCTGATGCTACTTCAGGATTGGTTGCTGATTTTGAAGCATATGCAACCAGCAATGGCAAAGCGCCTAAAGTGTTTGAAGCAACCAGAACTGCCGCAAACATAACAATATATCTCCAAAGGCCGTTCCTGCCGGTAAAACTGGATTCAAGATGATTCATTCAAAAAATATTAGTTAATGTTATGAGCTTATTTTTTTTGGATAATCAATGGAATAATGGAGTCCTATGCTCTCTTTCCTGTTCATGGCATTTTTTATAATCAGGTATCCGACATTAATTAGATTCCTCAATTCGCATATTTGTTTTGAAATAAGTGATTTCTTGTAAAGGCTCTCTGTTTCATTATAAAGGATTTCCAGCCTGACCATAGCCCTTTCAAGTCTGAGATCGGACCTTACGATGCCGACATAATTGCTCATGATCATCTGGACTTCCTTAAGGCTCTGGGTAATAAGAACCATCTCCTCAAGGTGGGTTGTTCCCTTATAATCCCAGTCAGGCACATTTTCTTCAAAATCAAGCTCCTGAAGACGTTTTTCGGCATGCATCACGGCCCGGTGAGAGTAAACGACAGCCTCCACAAGAGAATTTGAAGCCAGCCTGTTAGCACCATGAAGCCCTGTTGATGATACTTCACCAAGGGCGTATAAACGGTCGATATTGCTCTGTCCATCGGTGTCCACTTTAATTCCTCCGCATGAATAATGTGCGCACGGAACAACCGGGATCTTGTCTTTTGTGATATCAATTCCCCGTTTCAGGCAATGTTCATAAACATTGGGGAAATGATCCCTGAGCCCTGCCGGATTCAAATGGGTGCAGTCGAGCCAAACGTGATCTTCGCCCCATATCTTCAGCTCGTTATCGATGGCTCTGGCAACAATATCCCGTGGGGCAAGGGAACCTCTGTTGTCGTATCTGTTCATGAATTTTTCCCCTGCTATATTTTTAAGTACCGCACCATAACCCCTTAATGCTTCCGTGATCAGAAATGACGGTTTTTTTTCCGGGTCGTACAATGATGTCGGATGAAACTGGATGAATTCCATATTTTCAATTGTACCCTTCGCCCTGTATACCATTGCAACACCGTCGCCCGTTGCTACTTCAGGATTGGTTGTTGTCAGGTATGCATTACCAAGTCCTCCGGTTGCAATCACCGTAACCTTCGAAAGGAAAGTATATACCTTTTTATTGACCAGGTCAGCTACATATGCTCCATAGCATTTAATGCCGGGATAGCTTTTCTTAAGCTCTATCCCGAGATGGTGCTGGGTAAGGATCTCAATAGCGAAATATTGTTCGAAAATCTCAATGTTCGGATCATTCCTGACCTTGCGGATCAGAGTCTTCTCTATGGCCTCCCCTGTCCTGTCCTTGGCATGCAGTATACGGGGTTCGGTATGTCCTCCCTCCTTTGCCAGGTCATAGGTACCATCCTTTTTCTTGTCAAACGGAACACCAAGATCTATAAGGTCCTGGATTCTTGCAGGAGCCTCCTGTACAACAAGCCTCACAACTTCCTCGTTGCAAATCCCGTCGCCAGCGATAAGTGTATCCCTGATATGTTTCTCAAAATTGTCGGGTTCGCTGAAAACCGCAGCAATACCACCCTGTGCATATTTCGTGTTTGAATCATCAATTGCTGATTTGGTAACAATGGTTACTTTTCCATACCTGGCCGCTTTAAGTGCAAAAGTAAGACCTGCTATTCCTGATCCGATTATAAGGAAATCGGTTCGTTTTCTCATTGTCATAGCCAAAGTTTTGAAGGTTAAAGATACTAATTAATGTTTTTAACTATTTTTGCTCTCCTCTAACAATTTATTTTATGGCTCAGGATGATGTTTTCAAAAAGCTGGTGGCCCACTGCAAGGAATATGGGTATGTCTTTCCCTCAAGCGAGATTTACGACGGGCTAAGCGCTGTTTATGATTATGGTCAGTATGGCGTTGAACTTAAAAATAACATCAAGAAATACTGGTGGGACAGCATGGTCCTTCTGCATGATAATATTGTCGGACTTGACTCTGCAATCTTCATGCATCCTACTATCTGGAAAGCATCAGGCCATGTAGATGCATTTAATGATCCTCTTATTGACAACAAGGATTCCAAAAAAAGATACAGGGCGGATGTCCTGATCGAAGAACACCTGGCAAAGATCGAAGATAAGATCGCAAAGGAGGTTGAAAAGGCAAAAGAACGTTTCGGTTCGTCGTTCGATGAAAAGAAATTCAGGGAGACAAATCCGCGCGTCATGGCAAATCAGGTAAAAATTGATGAGCTGAATGCGAGATTTTCGAAAGCGCTTAATGCAACTGACCTGGCAGAGCTGCGACAGATCATTATCGACAATGAGATTGTTTGTCCTGTTTCAGGAAGCCGCAACTGGACAGAGGTCAGACAGTTCAACCTGATGTTTTCAACTGAAATGGGATCGACGCTTGAAGGGTCGAATAAAATATATCTCCGTCCTGAGACTGCCCAGGGGATATTTGTCAATTTTCTGAATGTACAGAAGACTGGCAGGATGAAAATACCATTCGGGATTGCCCAGATAGGAAAAGCTTTCAGAAATGAAATTGTAGCAAGGCAGTTCATATTCAGGATGAGGGAATTTGAACAGATGGAGATGCAGTTCTTTGTCCAGCCGGGAACAGAGCTCGACTGGTTTGCAAAGTGGAAAGAGGCCAGGATGAAATGGCACAAGGCACTTGGTTTCGGTGAAGAGAATTACAGATTCCACGATCACACCAAGCTTGCCCATTATGCCAACGCTGCCACTGACATCGAATACAGGTTCCCGTTTGGCTTCAAGGAGGTTGAAGGCATTCATTCAAGAACCGACTATGATCTGAGCCAGCACCAGAAATTCAGCGGAAAGAAGATGCAGTATTTCGATCCCGAAAAGGGGGAATCATATGTTCCTTTTGTTATTGAGACATCCATCGGGGTCGACAGGATGTTCCTTCAGGTAATTTCTGCCGCCTATGCCGAGGAGGAGCTTAAAAAGGAGGACGGAACCTCAGATACCAGGAGTGTTTTAAAACTTCCCTCATATCTTGCTCCTGTCAAGCTGGCTGTAATGCCTCTTGTAAAAAAGGATGGCCTGCCTGAGATAGCTGAAAAAATCATGCACGATCTGAAGTTCGAATTCAATTGCCAGTATGACGACAAAGACTCTATCGGCAGAAGGTATCGCCGGCAGGATGCAATAGGAACACCCTACTGCATAACAATAGATCATCAAACACTTGATGACCATACTGTAACAATAAGATATCGTGATTCTATGGAACAGGATCGTGTTAACACATCAGGTTTAAAAGAGATTATCACTGAAAAGGTAAATATAGGGACGCTCCTGAAAAGACTTTAGGATGCAAAAGGTTCTGATAGTGACTTATTACTGGCCTCCCGGCTCAGGTGCCGGCGTGCAGAGGTGGCTGAAATTCTCCAAGTACCTTCCGCAATACGGATGGGAACCATTTATTCTCACTGTCGATCCGCAATATGCCGCTTATCCATCCATCGATAGCACACTCGAAAAAGAAATACCCTTAAATGTAAAGGTATTCAGGACTAAAGCGACCGACTGGTTCAGGATTTATTCAAAGGACAAATCGAAAATTCCGACTGCTGGATTTGCCAATAATAATGATAACTCATTTAAAGGGATATTATTCAGATTCCTCAGAGGTAACCTTTTTATTCCGGATCCGAGAAAAGGATGGAACAGGTTTGCACTGCGTAAAGCACTTGAAATTATTGAAAAGGAAGGAATAACCTGCATCGTTACAACCAGTCCCCCCCACTCCACCCAGCTGATAGGGCTGAAGCTAAAAAGAAGATATCCCGGAATAAGATGGATAGCCGATCTGCGCGATCCCTGGACCGACATCTACTATTACAAGAAATTTTATCCTGCATTTTTCCCGAGAATGATTGACAGTGCTTATGAGAAAAACGTTCTTAGATCTGCCGACAGGATAATCACAGTCGGAAAATCGCTGAAGGAATTATTCGCCTCAAAGATCTCCGGCATTGAAGAAAAAATTGAAGTTATTTCCAACGGATATGATAAGGATGATTTTAAGTCATTGTATTCATCAAATCCCAAAGTATTCACGATTTCTTATATTGGAACCCTGTCGGGGGTTTATCCGGTGGCCGGATTTCTGAAAGCGCTGAATTTTCTCACTGAAAACGGGATTGGCTACAGGTTGAGATTTACCGGTATTGTCTCTCCGGAACAAAAGGAGATGATCTGTTCAGCAGCCGGCAATGCAAATATTGAATTCATACCTTTTTCCGGCCATTCAATTGCTGTAGCGAATATGCTTGATACAAGCGTTTTGCTGCTAGTAATACCTGATCATGCCAGTTCCGGGAGCATTATTACAGGTAAGCTTTTTGAATATCTTGCATCGGGGAAACCTATAATCTGTATCGGGCCCGTTGACGGTGATGCAGCGGGGATCCTCGAAGAAACAGGTCATGGCAGGACTTTCAGTTATGATGACTCCGTGGGAATAGCAGAATTTCTTACATCACTTTCTTTAAATCCGGTGATAAGCGAAAAAGCTTCCCCCGCAAAATACTCCAGGGAAAATCTGGTTAAAAAAGTAATCGCATTGTTAAAATGAATATCGGGGTTGTAGTTGATAATGAATTGAATAACGACAAACGGGTTCTCAGGGAAATCGCTATTCTGAAGGAACATGGTTATGAAATTTCTGTTTTATGTTTCGGATTTTGTAAAAAATATATTAGTCCGCTTGACGGGATCAATATTGTAAGGATCAATATCAGCAAAAAGACAAAGGATATTCTATTTTTCTTGCTGAATACGATACCAATCTATGAATGGCTTTGGGCAGCCAAAATAAAAAAATTCATTTATTCAAATAAAATTGATCTTCTGCATGTACACGATTTATATATGTCAAGGGCTTCAGCATGGGGAATTAAAAAATCAGGAAAGAAGATTCCAATGATACTTGACCTGCATGAAAACTATCCCTATGCAGTAGGTACATATCGGTGGGCAACTGGTATTTTAAGGAGTTTAGTGGCACAACCTTCAAAATGGGGGAAAAAAGAGAAACAATATCTTGGTTTTCCTGATAAAATCATTGTTCTCAGCGAAAACTACAGAAATCAGCTCATGAAAAAATACCCCGATATTCAGGAATACCGATTCGGTGTCTTTCCAAATTATCCCGATCTGTTCCCGGTGAGTTTCCCTAAATTTCCTGAAGTAAAATTCCCTTTTGTAAAAAGCGCTCCCATAATTTTCTATTTCGGAGTTGTGGCTGAAAGAAGAGGAATTTTTAACGCTATTGAGGCTTTTAAAACAGTAATTTCAAAAGGTTATGATGCTACTTTCCTGATAATAGGACCTATTGATAAAGCTGACCGGAATAAATTCAATGCTATCGCGGTAACTCCGGTTATGACAAATAGGTTAATTTACATTCCATGGATCGATTTATCAGAACTGCCAGCATATCTTGAACTTTCTGATATTTGTATTGCTCCTTTTTTCAAAAATCCTCAACATGAATCCGGAATAGCAAATAAGATCTTTGACTATATGCTTGGAAGCAAGCCATTGATTGTGTCAGATTGCAAGCCCCAAAAGGACCTGGTAGAGAAAACTAATTGCGGATTTGTATACAGCAATTGGAATGAGCTCATTGAAGCAATGATCAGACTTCTGAATGATAGTAACCTGAGGCAGAAGATGGGAAAGAACGGTTATAATGCCATAGTAAAAGACTATAATCTTGGCAATATAAAAGAGAATTTAATTTCGGTTTACAGTGAATTATCGGATCTGGAATAAGATAATGCATCATGTGGGTATCTCATATTCTTTAAATACAGGGGTGATATTATTTCCTGAAAAAGCATTGGAATAATGAAGGATTTGCTGAACCAAGAACAGAATGACTATGTTCCGCATCGTTTGAATAAAATGAATTTTTCACATTTTATTATCACTCAGTTCAACCTTAAAAATTTCCCGCTGTCAGATACCAACTATTATATAAACTGGCTGAAATGGACAAGAAACAGAGTAGAGTTATTCAGGGAGTTTTGCTTGCCTTCAATCACCAATCAAACCTGTAAAACATTTACATGGTTATTATATTTTGATGTTGATACTCCGCAAGAATTCAATGAATTTTTAAATGAACTGAATTCTTTATCGTTCATAAAAATATGTTACTGTAAAAGTTTTGATGATTTTAATTTAATATACACGGAGGAGGTTAAAAAGAGAGTCGGGAAATCAGTAAAATGGATTATAACCACAAGGATAGACAATGACGATTGCTTTCATAAGGATGCAATTAAGATAATACAAGACAATTTTGTTGAAAAGCACAAGTATCTGATCTCATTGGCATCAGGATATGTATTAAACATATCTGACAGGAAGCTGTCGCATTATTTTTATCCGATGTCGCCTTTCCTGAGCTTAATAGAAAACACTGATAATGAAATAGGATGTGTTTTTGAAAAAGGTCATACTATGTGGGATAGTCTGCATTTGAGTATTTCCAAAGAAATATGGCTAAATTGTTTTAATAAAAAGGCCCGAAAATCGCAATTCATTTTAAAAGGTCCTTTATGGTTGCAGACAGTTCATGGAGGAAATATCAGCAACAGCTTTTACAGGGGATTCCCTGTCCTTAAGGAAAGAGATCTTTCAGATTTCTCAATTAACTTCAGGAATAACAAACAGCCTATTGCAATTATCAGAAAATACTGGAATTATGTGATGTGGAAAAGATATCTGAAATGCCTTATAGTTAAAACTATATTTAAAAAATAGGCATTAAATGAAAAATCCAGGGCCATATTTAAGGAAAAAGTACCCAAAGATCTATTTCTTTCTTACAAGTTTGATAAGTGACTTCATTAAGATCAGCAGGCCTTATTCAATTTATATTACTGATAGTCTGGGCGGCAGTTTTAAAAGCTATTTAAGCAATTCCGATATGAGCAGGAAGATTGCCGGATTAAAAAGAAATCTTGACAGTGAATCGGCCGATACAATTGATGTCATCATAAAGCGGATCATGCATTATCCAGATGAGAGCAATAAAAAAAATATCCCGAAGCGGGAAGAGATCGCCGGCGGTTTATTACCGGCGGAATCGGATCAGGTCAGGAAGGAAACTGACAGAAAGCTGAAGAGTTACAGAAAAAAATATAAATTCCTGTCAAATCATATCGAAGAATCAGTGTTTTATTACTATCATGGACTCAGCTTACTGCCGGTCGGAATTGCAGAATATATTAAAGATCATGATTTCATTGATCTGGGGGCATTTATTGGTGATTCTGCGATAGCTTTGAGAGAATTTAACTACAAAAAGATCTTTTCAGTTGAAATGTCACTTAAATCTATTCTGATATATAAAGCCAACCTGGCAAGGTGTAATATAAGCGAAGACAAATTTGAAATAATAAACGCCTGTATTACATCAAATGATGAAGAAGAACCGGTCAGACTTGCTGATACCGGGTCATCAGGATTTTCTGTATTAAGAAGGAAAGGCAAATATGATGAAATTTCAGTCGATCGGAAATCACTTGATTTTATAGTGGAGAAATATAATATTTCCCCTCGCTTTATTAAAGTTGATATTGAAGGCAATTCACTTGAATTTGTAAGGGGAGCAAAGAAAACCCTTACCAGGTTCAGACCCGTTGTTTCAATAGCCGTTTACCACAATCCCTACGAGTTTTTCGAGGTCAAACCTCTGCTTGAGGAATTATTGATTGATTATGTATTCATGATCCGAAAATTAGCAGGCGGGGTAAAAAATAATCTATGCCATTCGGAAGTTGTTTTACTTGGTTACCCCAAAGAAATCGTTGACTAATGCTGAATTCCATTAAAACATCATTCAAAGACGGTATCATTTATGGTCTGGGAAATATAGCCGTAAAAATCATTGGTTTCCTGCTTATCCCTTTGTATACTGATCCAAAATATTTTTCCGTCGATGATTTTGGAATCATAGCCCTTCTTGACATTTCCGGCCTGGTTTTAATTTCACTGATGGCATCAGGACTTCCTCAGAGCATGATGAGGTGGTATTGGGATAAAGACTATACCACTAATCAGAAAGGTATTTTCTTCATGACCCTTGCGTTCCAGGTCCTCATCAGCCTTTTATTCTGCTTGTTCCTGTTTCCCCTCAGCAGTAAGGTTTCGAGCCTGATATTCGATACTGCGGACTGGAGCAAAGCGATAAGGTTATTGATACTGTCATCGGCTCTGCAGGCAATTAATAACCTGATTAACACACTGATGCGAATACAATCAAAATCAGTTCGCTTCTCAGCGGCAAATTTATTAAAGCTTGCCATTGTTCTTTTCCTGACGATCTATTTCATTGTTTACAGGCACATGGGTGTGACCGGAATATATCTTGCCCAGGTGATTGGGAATCTGCTTTTTATTTTATTTTTATCGGGTTATGCAATAAAGAACATCACCCCGTTTTTCAGTCTTCCTCTGTTCCGGTCGATGAGCCGGTATGGATTTCCCCTGTTAATGGCAAATTTTGCCGCGGCTGCACTGACAGTTATCGACAGGTATGCGTTAAATTCACTGGCATTATTAAAATATGTCGCAATATATGCCCTGTCGTATAAGATAGCTTCTGTCCTGAAGCTGGTAATTGTCGACTCAATAAAAATGGCATTGACACCGATGGTTTTTCAAAAGATGAATTCGCCCGATAATAAAAGATTTTACTCCAAGACAATGCTGTACTCCTCCTTTGTCCTGTTACTGGGAATAATTACAGTTTCACTCTTTTCCTCTGAAATAATAAAGGTGATTTCAAAGTCCACGGAATTTTGGGGCGCGTATATTGTGGTTCCGGTTCTGGCCCTTTCAGTATTTTTTATGAACATGAGGGAAACCACAAGCTATGGACTTATAATTAATAAAAAAACCAGGATCGTTGGGATTAATGTTCTGATAGCAAGTATATTAAACATCCTGCTGAATATACTCTTAATTCCAAAATGGAACATGATGGGAGCCGCAGTTGCTACATTGGTTACACAGTTTATCTACTGGCTGCTTAATTACTATTTTTCCCAAAAGGAATACTTTATCCCATACGAAAAAAGAAAGGTTATTATCATGTTCCTTACCGGAGCACTGCTTTCATTTACTGGGCTATTTCTAAATGAGATGAATATTGTTCTGCGACTGATGATTAAAATAAGTTGCGTACTCAGTTTTCCGTTCTTGCTGTATCTTTTAAATTTTTATGATTCCTATGAATTGCAAGCTATTAAAGGATTTTTCATCAAATGGTCAAATCTTAATAATCTTGGTGAAAATATAAAGTCCGTTAAAAAGATCGGAGATGATATTTAATGTTCAACCTTCCAACTGGCGGAATAATTCCCGGCAAATAGATATTTTTGTTATTCAGTAGAAAAGTTAAAATACTCTGGGGTATGGAAATCAGGAATAAATTCAAATCAGCTTTACCACATTTTATTGCGGTCATAATATTCATTATTATCGCGTTTGCATACTTCTACCCTGTGCTGGAAGGCAAAGAGCTTAAAGCCAACGATTCCACGGTTTCGACAATCAACTCGAAGGAGATCAGAGATTATCGTGAAGAATTTCACAAGGAACCGTTATGGACAAATTCCATATTCAGCGGGATGCCGGCTTATCTGATATCAACGAAGTTCCCGGGAAACCTTATGAAGCATGTTGATAAAGTACTGAGGATATTTAAAATGCCAGTATCTGTGCTTTTCCTCTCAATGGCCGGATTTTATTTTTTACTTTTGCTTTTTGGCGTCAATCCATGGCTCTCAATTGCCGGGGCAATTGCTTACGGCTTCTCATCATTTTTTTTTCAGATCCTTGCAGCGGGCCATAATACCCAGGCAATAGCGCTTGCATACATGGCCCCGGTGATCGCCGGATTTTACTATGCATACAGGTATGATGCACTGAAAGGAGCACTCCTTACGGCATTTATGCTTTCGCTCGAGATTACCGCAAATCACCCTCAGATTACATATTATGCGGCTTTAATACTCCTGATATTTGTAATTACCGAATTTATATATTCTCTTAAGGAAAAAACCTTCCCGAAATTCCTCAAAACGTCGCTTATCCTGGTTATTCCGGTTATCATAGCCATAGGTGTCAATTTCGGCAACCTCAACACGATAAGGGAGTACGGTAAATATTCAATCAGGGGAAAGTCAGACCTTCAGTCTGAGCATAAGAATGTTTCATCGGGGCTGGACAGGGACTACATTACATTCTGGAGCTATGGTATTGATGAAACAATGAACCTGCTTATACCAAATTACAAAGGTGGTTCAAGCAAACCTTTCAGTAAGGATTCGGAGACAGTAAAAGTTCTGAGACAGAATAATGCCGGCAATGCAGCAAACCAGCTGATGAAGTACTGGGGTACGCAGCCCCTTACAGATGGCCCTCATTACGTTGGGGCAATAGTTATGTTTCTTTTTGTCCTCGGCCTGATCGTTTTAAAAGGCAGGGAGAAATGGTGGCTTTTAATAGCTGCAATTTTATCAGTCATGCTAGCATGGGGCAAAAATTTCATGCCTTTTTCCAACTTATTTATTGATTTCTTCCCCGGCTATAATAAGTTCCGCGCTGTTACAATGACACTTGTTATCGCCCAGTTTTGCATTCCTCTCCTCGGATTTCTTGCTTTACGTGAATATTATAATGGCAGCCTTTCAAAAAAGGAAATGCTGAAGGGTATCAAGATAGCAACAGGCGTAACCGGTGGTATTGTTTTAATTGTATTCCTGATACCGGGTATTGCGGGGTCATTCCTGAGTTCTTATGAATCTGATCTTCCCGACTGGCTTAAACCAGCTCTTATTTCTGATAGAAAAGAACTCCTGAGAGCCGACAGCATCCGATCGCTTGCTTTCATTTTGCTTGCTTCGGGATCAATTCTGGGATTCGTATCGGGAAAGCTGCGGAAAGAGTATTCAATTCTGATCATTACGGTTCTTATTATGTTCGACCTGTGGGGTGCCGGTAAAAGATACCTGGATGCTGACAGATTTGAAAGGCCTCTGATGATACAGAAATCATTCCTTCCTTCCAGTGCTGATGCCATGATCCTTGAGGATAAATCATATCACAGGGTTCTTAACCTTTCAGTATCGACATTTAATGATAATTCACCCACATCATGGTTCCATAAATCAATCGGAGGCTATCACGGGGCCAAACTTAAAAGGTACCAGGAACTCATCGATTCCTCAATAGTCAGAGAACTTTCATTATTCCAGGCGATGGCTGATAAAGCAACCTCCATCGAAGATCTTCAGCCCGTATTTAATTTCACTCCGGTACTTAATATGCTGAATGCCAAATACGTCATTTACAATCCTGAAGCTCCTCCTCTTATAAATCCCAAGGCCATGGGTAATGCATGGTTAGTCGGGAAATCTGCCATAGTTGACGGCGCCAATCAGGAACTGGCTGCCTTAAAAACCATCGATCCATTGAAAGAGGCCGTAATTGATATAAAATTTATTGATCAGGTCAGCGAAACCACATACCAGCTTGCTCCTGGTGATACTATAGAACTAATATCTTATAAGCCTGATGAACTGATGTACAAATATACAGCAGAGGGGGAGAGGCTTGCCGTGTTTTCTGAGATCTATTATCCTGCAGGGTGGAAATGCTTTATTGATGGAAACGAGAGTAATTATTTCAGGACAGATTATGTATTAAGAGGTATGATAGTTCCTGCCGGAAGCCATCAGATCAGATTTATTTTTGAACCTGCATCGTATTACATGGGAAATAAAGTTTCTCTTGCCAGTTCTATCCTCCTGATTCTTCTTGCAGCCGGATATTTTGTCCTTGCATATATAAAAAAGACCAAGTCATAGTAAATGATCAGCCATAATAAATGTCCATTATGCTTCTCCGACAGAATTTCCTTTTACCTTAAATCCACCGATCATCTTTTAAGCAAGGAAGAATTCGATATCTGTAAATGCCAGGCATGCGGGTTTGTTTTTACCCGTGAATATCCTGATGAAAAAAGCATTGCCGGATATTATGAATCTGACGATTATATTTCTCATGATGACAGGGCAAAAGGATTTTTAAACCAGGTCTATTTGCTTGCAAGGAATATAATGCTTCGCAGAAAGAAAAGGATTGTCGGGAACGAAGCCGGTATTAAAACGGGTAAGATCCTTGATATCGGTTGCGGGACAGGCTATTTTGCCGGAACAATGAAAAAAGCTGGTTGGGATGTAACAGGCATCGAGCCAAACAGGAAAGCAAGGGATTTTGGCTCAGAACATTTTTCGTTTAGAATAATAGGTCCTGAAAGGATATCTGAACTGCCATCTGCAAGTTTTGATTGCATTACTATGTGGCATGTTCTTGAACACTTTCATGATCCCTTTAATTATGCGGCAGAAATCAAACGGCTTCTCAAGGCAGGCGGTGTATGCATCTGTGCACTTCCAAACTGCAGCTCATTCGATGCAGAACATTACATGGAAGAATGGGCGGCATATGATGTCCCGAGGCATCTTTGGCATTTTACGCCCGATACTTTCAGGATATTTGCAGAAAAGACAGAATTTCAGATCACAGGAATAGAATCCCTTCCGCTTGATGTATTTTATATTTCCATTTTAAGCGAGAAGAATAATGGATCAGACTTTAATTTTATGAATGGGTTAATAAAAGGGACATGGTTTGCATTCCGCGCACTTTTGGATAAAAGGAAAAGCAGTTCCCTTATTTACTTCCTTAAAAAAAATAAAAATACCTAGTAACGGTCAAGCCAGCGGTATTTTCTGGCACTGTCGCCGAATCTTATCGCCATTGTAAGCTCATGGGTTCCGTAAGTTACCCGCTGAATCTCCTGCATGGTAAAATCAAAAGAATATCCAATATACATGTTCGTATATGTAAAGCCAATGTTGGCAATAATCGCCATGCTTGTACGATAAGTTAATCCGGCCCAGATTTTCTGGTTATAAATATATGTAAGGCCGATATCTGCCATGGGTTTCTCCTGCTCCGACATCATTAATAATCCTGAAGGCTGAAGCTCTGTCTTGTTTCCAACCGCAAAGCTATATGAACCGAAGAGATAATAGTGCCTGTCCATCCTGAAATTCTGGTAAGCATCGCTGCCTATTTTTGCTGCTGCTCCGAATAACTGTAATGTAGAGAAGCCGAAATTGTATTTTGGATTCAGAACATATATTCCAAAATCGACATCAGGAACGAAAATGCCTCTTCTCAGATCATTGTTAAGCCAGGGTTCGTTAGGATCCTGAAAATTTATTTCCAGTTCATTTATCTTAAAATGATATCCGGTTACAGCAAGACCCATTGAAAGCTGAGTGTTGCTTTGAACCCACATATGATATGAATAGGATGCCTGGAATCCTGTCCTTTGAATAAGCCCGTTACGATCGCTGAAAATATATCCTCCTAATCCTACTTTCCCGTCTGTTTTTGGCCTGTAGACATTTCCGCGGGTACTGTTTTTAAGTGAATATCCACGTTTCAGGATTCTGGTTTGTCCGCTTATAGAAAAAGTTCGCGGGGCACCCGAATAACCTGCCCATTGTTCGCGGGCAGTGAGGTTAAAGCTCGTAAAACCATCACTTCCTGCAACAGCCGGGTTTATAAGAAACTTATTATAAAGATACTGGCTGTACACCGGCAGCTGTTGCCCTGCAATATTTGCACTGCAAATTATTAATGCTGATATGAAAACCAATTTCTTCACAATACAATAAGAATTGTTAATTATTTCACAATTGTTATATGCCCTATTATCGGCCTGGTTCCATTATTTAAATC
Organism: uncultured Bacteroidales bacterium; assembly: GCA_963702415.1. GTDB lineage: Bacteria > Bacteroidota > Bacteroidia > Bacteroidales > VadinHA17 > LD21. The sequence goes on from CAVPCP010000017.1 coordinate 65,183, forward strand.
AATTATATAATGATATGAATCGATCGGCAATACAGATCCCTTACTCCTTCCATCCCATGGTAACGGATAACCTCTTTCCGATTTCCATATCATCTCACCCCACCTGTTAAATATCGTGATTTCAATTTCAGGATAGAGATCCTTAAGACCAATATTCCATTCATCATTTATAAGGTCACCATTAGGTGAAATTGCATTCGGAATTTCAAGACATATTTCGTTTTCCGGATGTATCATCACCGAATCGCTGACGGAACAGCTGTTCATATCTGTAACTGTAACACTGTAAATGCCGCTCACAGCGGTTGAAATGTTTTGTGTTGTTGAATTATCAGACCAAAGGAATGCATAGCCTGCATTGGTCCCGCCTGTAACATTTAAAAGAATCTCACCATCTGGCATGTCAGTGCAGAAAGGCTGGGTAACCGAGAATGAAAGTCTTATTGAATCTGGAGCTGTCAGTGTTACAGAAGAATCAGCTGAGCAACCATTGGAATCGGTTATTATTATTTTGTAATCACCTGGCTTAAGTCCTGCCCTGAAACTCCCTGTCGCACCGTCAGCCCAAAGGTAATCGGCAGTTCCGGCATAATTAACAGCTGTAAGAGATACAGAACCGGTATTTCCGTCTGCACAATTAATATTATGTTCACCAGTAATGCTTACGGATGGTGTAATTATCATACTCAGCTTTTCTGGTTCAGTCAGATTTATAGTATCAAGGACAGAACATAAATTACTGTCGGTGACAAGGATAATATACTGGCCTGCCTTAAGTCCTGAAATATCCTTAGTGGTTGCTGTAAAAGCTTGCGGGCCCTGCCAGCTGAATATATATGGTGGCGTTCCGCTGGTTGGATTAATCAGTATAGATCCGTCTGCCTTACCATTACAGCTTATATTAAACCCGTTATATTCTGACAGAACCTGAGCAAAGGTTAATGGCGGGGGTAGATCTATTCTTGCTGAATCGGTCTTCTGGCATCCATTTGTGTCGGTTACTCTAACAGAATAATAACCTTCCGAAAGCCCCGAGATATCCTGGGTTATAGCGCCTGTCGACCATAAGTATGAATAGGAACCAATACCACCAGATACGTTCAGATTTATTGAACCATTGTTAAAGCCCGATACCTGGCAGGTTATATGCGATGGAATCAGTTCAGTGACCAGTGCCAAAGGCTGTGTCAGTACAATATCAGCTGTAGCAATGCATCCATTTGCATCTGTAACAACAAGATGGTAGGTTCCGGCTCTAAGTGAGTTCTGATCCTGCTGCCCCTGGGATATACCGGCGCCATCAGATGTAGTCCAGTTATAAGTATATGATCCTGTGCTGCCTCCTATAACCGTTACATCAACAGCACCCGTTCCCCCAAAACAGGTGATATTATAAGATCCATCGGCTGATACTGATTTCACGGAGGTAATGGCCAGCAAATCAGGCTGAGAAAGGCTGAAAACTGGCTGGGGCATCAGAACACAACCATTTATATCTGTCACTGTGCAGGTATATAGGCCGGCTTTCAGCCCTGAAATATCCTTTGTAGTTGTCAAATAACCATCAGGGCCGACCCATAAATAAGTGTAGTTCCCCGAACCGCCATGAATAGTCAGTTTTATATAACCGTCGCTTGCTCCGTTGCATGAAATCTCGAAATTGCCATCGATGCTTTGCGACACCTCACTCGCTGTCAAAACCATTCCAGGCGGATCGATCAAGGTTACACTGTCAGTTTTTATACATCCCAACAGGTCAGTTACGCGCAGGTAGTATTTTCCAGCAGGGATACTGTCGAGTACATTGGTAGTGGTGCTGACTGACAGCGATCCTGATGCAGAATACCAGAAATATGTGTAGCTGCCGTTGCCTCCTGTAACAGTGGCTGCTGCTGATCCATCATTATAACCACGGCAGGAAATATTCGAGCCGTTGAAGTTGCTGATATCAAAAGATATCAATATAGGAGCAGGCTCTTTTAATTCACCTGGCCTGTAAGTTTCACAACCATTTATGTCATTGACTACCAGTTTATACTGTCCTGCCATCAAACCTGTACAAATCCTGTATGTTAATGGATCAGCGAAATCATAATTTCCAGTGAAAACACCAGTAGCTACTGTATCAATGTCATTACGAATAAACCAGTAAGTATAAGGATAAGTTAAACCATCCCTTACATAGATACGGGCAGTCCCGTCATTACCTCCAGGACATGAAACATTAATATTCGGAAGAATCGGCTGCGGAATAATCCTTGGAGAGGAACTGAGATTTGCAATATTTATTGAGGTGTCACCAATGCACCCAAGATTATCGGTAACATCCAGTGTGTAGTACCCTGCATATAGATTTTTAATCTCTATCGAATCTTCTTTAACATACCCTACAGGACCTGTCCACAATATATCGTATGGACCAGCGCCTCTTGAGATATCAGCCCGCAAAGCAGCAAGTCCTATACCGGTTTCACATGTATATGGTTCCGTGATAGTAATTCCTCTTACTGGTTTGGGGTGTAACTGTACTTCCTGCATGCTTATGTTTCCTGCAGGGCAGTTAAGTCCTGTAACTTTCGGTGTAATTGAAAACCAGACTGACCCGACAGTGTCGTTATAATTCCTGTATATAAAGGATAAAATATTCCCCTCTGATTTATCATTTTCGGGGTTGGAATTTCCTGTGACTCCTGCCGGTATAGATATTGTGTAATCAAATTTTATTTCACCGGATGTCATTATTGTCGGGGAATTCAGTGTTATCTGAGTGTTGCCCCCATAGCAAATTGCAGGTTTTGCATTTGCCGGAGTTGCCCTTGGCGTCGGATTAACAGTGACATTAATATCCACAGAAGGGCCATTGTTGCAACCAGCTCCGCTTAAGGGAGTAACCGTGTATGTTACTGTGAGCGGTGCATCAGTTATGTTTACAAGATTATCGGTTATTATGTATCCATTAGCCAAACCATTTGCATTGGTTGTGTACCCGCTTAATCCAGCAGGAGCAGTAGCTGTAAAGTCGATGGTTACTACTCCGCTTGTAAATGTGCTGGGACTCTGAAGTACAATATCCGCCGATGTATTGTCACATCTGATATTCACTGCTGGTACCGGGAAAATCCTTGGAGTAGGATTAATTGTTATGACCACAACCTGTGCCGGTCCTTCTGAACATGATCCCGAAGGATTGACAGGATAGATCGTATAGGTTACTGTCTGAGGTGCATCGGTCGGGTTATTGAGAACGTCCGTAATGACATGACCAAGAGGAAGTCCTGTTACTGGTGTCGTAAAGCCTGTAACTCCGCCTGTGGCTACTACCGTGTACCTGAATGTGATTACTCCGTTGCTGAACGTGCTCGGGCTGGTGAGCGTGATGCCTGTCGTCCCGTCATTGCATATTGTCCCTTCCGCTACAACCGGTACTACCTGTGGCGTCGGGTTGACCGTGATAACTACTACCTGCGCCGGTCCTTCTGAACATGATCCCGAAGGATTGACAGGATAGATCGTATAGGTTACTGTCTGAGGTGCATCGGTCGGGTTATTGAGAACGTCCGTGATGACATGACCAAGAGGAAGTCCTGTTACTGGTGTCGTAAAGCCTGTAACTCCGCCTGTGGCTACTACCGTGTACCTGAATGTGATTACTCCGTTGCTGAACGTGCTCGGGCTGGTGAGCGTGATGCCTGTCGTCCCGTCATCGCATATTGTCCCTTCCGCTACAACCGGTACTACCTGTGGCGTCGGGTTGACCGTGATAACTACTACCTGGGCCGGTCCTTCTGAACATGATCCCGAAGGATTGACAGGATAGATCGTATAGGTTACTGTCTGAGGTGCATCGGTCGGGTTATTGAGAACGTCCGTAATGACATGACCAAGAGGAAGTCCTGTCACTGGTGTCGTAAAGCCTGTAACTCCGCCTGTGGCTACTACCGTGTACCTGAATGTGATTACTCCGTTGCTGAACGTACTCGGGCTGGTGAGCGTGATGCCTGTCGTCCCGTCATCGCATATTGTCCCTTCCGCTACAACCGGTACTACCTGTGGCGTCGGGTTGACCGTGATAACTACTACCTGCGCCGGTCCTTCTGAACATGATCCCGAAGGATTGACAGGATAGATCGTATAGGTTACTGTCTGAGGTGCATCGGTCGGGTTATTGAGAACGTCCGTGATGACATGACCAAGAGGAAGTCCTGTTACTGGTGTCGTAAAGCCTGTAACTCCGCCTGTGGCTACTACCGTGTACCTGAATGTGATTACTCCGTTGCTGAACGTGCTCGGGCTGGTGAGCGTGATGCCTGTCGTCCCGTCATCGCATATTGTCCCTTCCGCTACAACCGGCACTACCTGTGGCGTCGGGTTGACCGTGATAACTACTACCTGGGCCGGTCCTTCTGAACATGATCCCGAAGGATTGACAGGATAGATCGTATAGGTTACTGTCTGAGGTGCATCGGTCGGGTTATTGAGAACGTCCGTGATGACATGACCAAGAGGAAGTCCTGTTACTGGTGTCGTAAAGCCTGTAACTCCGCCTGTGGCAACTACCGTGTACCTGAATGTGATTACTCCGTTGCTGAACGTACTCGGGCTGGTGAGTGTGATGCCCGTCGTCCCGTCATCGCATATTGTCCCTTCCGCTACCACCGGTACTACCTGTGGCGTCGGGTTGACCGTGATAACTACTACCTGCGCCGGTCCTTCTGAACATGATCCCGAAGGATTGACAGGATAGATCGTATAGGTTACTGTCTGAGGTGCATCGGTCGGGTTATTGAGAACGTCCGTGATGACATGACCAAGAGGAAGTCCTGTTACTGGTGTCGTATAGCCTGTAACTCCGCCTGTGGCTACTACCGTGTACCTGAATGTGATTAATCCGTTGCTGAATGTGCTCGGGCTGGTGAGCGTGATGCCTGTCGTCCCGTCATTGCATATTGTCCCTTCAGCTACCACCGGTACTACCTGTGGCGTCGGGTTGACCGTGATAACTACTACCTGCGCCGGTCCTTCTGAACATGATCCCGAAGGATTGACAGGATAGATCGTATAGGTTACTGTCTGAGGTGCATCGGTCGGGTTATTGAGAACGTCCGTGATGACATGACCAAGAGGAAGTCCTGTTACTGGTGTCGTAAAGCCTGTAACTCCGCCTGTGGCTACTACCGTGTACCTGAATGTGATTAATCCGTTGCTGAACGTGCTCGGGCTGGTGAGCGTGATGCCTGTCGTCCCGTCATCGCATATTGTCCCTTCCGCTACCACTGGCACTACCTGTGGCGTCGGGTTGACCGTGATAACTACTACCTGTGCCGGTCCTTCTGAACATGATCCCGAAGGATTGACAGGATAGATCGTATAGGTTACTGTCTGAGGTGCATCGGTCGGGTTATTGAGAACGTCCGTGATGACATGACCAAGAGGAAGTCCTGTTACTGGTGTCGTAAAGCCTGTAACTCCACCTGTGGCTACTACCGTGTACCTGAATGTGATTAATCCGTTGCTGAACGTGCTCGGGCTGGTGAGCGTGATGCCTGTCGTCCCGTCATTGCATATTGTCCCTTCAGCTACCACCGGCACTACCTGTGGCGTCGGGTTGACCGTGATAACTACTACCTGGGCCGGTCCTTCTGAACATGATCCCGAAGGATTGACAGGATAGATCGTATAGGTTACTGTCTGAGGTGCATCGGTCGGGTTATTGAGAACGTCCGTGATGACATGACCAAGAGGAAGTCCTGTTACTGGTGTCGTAAAGCCTGTAACTCCGCCTGTGGCTACTACCGTGTACCTGAATGTGATTACTCCGTTGCTGAACGTACTCGGGCTGGTGAGCGTGATGCCTGTCGTCCCGTCATCGCATATTGTCCCTTCCGCTACAACCGGCACTACCTGTGGCGTCGGGTTGACCGTGATAACTACTACCTGGGCCGGTCCTTCTGAACATGATCCCGAAGGATTGACAGGATAGATCGTATAGGTTACTGTCTGAGGTGCATCGGTCGGGTTATTGAGAACGTCCGTGATGACATGACCAAGAGGAAGTCCTGTTACTGGTGTCGTAAAGCCTGTAACTCCGCCTGTGGCAACTACCGTGTACCTGAATGTGATTACTCCGTTGCTGAACGTACTCGGGCTGGTGAGTGTGATGCCCGTCGTCCCGTCATCGCATATTGTCCCTTCCGCTACCACCGGTACTACCTGTGGCGTCGGGTTGACCGTGATAACTACTACCTGCGCCGGTCCTTCTGAACATGATCCCGAAGGATTGACAGGATAGATCGTATAGGTTACTGTCTGAGGTGCATCGGTCGGGTTATTGAGAACGTCCGTGATGACATGACCAAGAGGAAGTCCTGTCACTGGTGTCGTAAAGCCTGTAACTCCGCCTGTGGCTACTACCGTGTACCTGAATGTGATTACTCCGTTGCTGAACGTACTCGGGCTGGTGAGCGTGATGCCTGTCGTCCCGTCATCGCATATTGTCCCTTCCGCTACAACCGGTACTACCTGTGGCGTCGGGTTGACCGTGATAACTACTACCTGCGCCGGTCCTTCTGAACATGATCCCGAAGGATTGACAGGATAGATCGTATAGGTTACTGTCTGAGGTGCATCGGTCGGGTTATTGAGAACGTCCGTGATGACATGACCAAGAGGAAGTCCTGTTACTGGTGTCGTAAAGCCTGTAACTCCGCCTGTGGCTACTACCGTGTACCTGAATGTGATTACTCCGTTGCTGAACGTGCTCGGGCTGGTGAGCGTGATGCCTGTCGTCCCGTCATCGCATATTGTCCCTTCCGCTACAACCGGAACTACCTGTGGCGTCGGGTTGACCGTGATTGTAAATATTTTTGGCTGTCCATCGCAGGTAAATGTTCCATAGGTAAAATGCGGAGTAACTCTTATTGTAGCAACTACGGGGCTATCGCCGCTATTTACAGCTGTAAAGGATGGGATATCCCCTGTACCGCTTGGAGCCAGTCCTATTGAGGGTTGATCGTTTGTCCAGGTAAAAACTACTACGCCTACTGTAAGAGTACTTAATAAGACCGGAGCAGAATCCTCTCCATTACAGAGTACCTGATCTGACGGCTGATCAACCTTGGCCGTTGGAAGAACTGTTACAACTACAACGGCTGGTCCTGATGCACATCCTGCTGAAGTGACCGGAACGATAGTATAGGTAACGGTTTGAGGCCCGTCTGTAGGGTTGATCAGAGTATCTTCAATGACATAATCCTTAGAAAGACCGGTTACAGGAGTTGTAAAACCAGTAACTCCTCCCGTTGCAGTAACTGTATAATCGAATGTTACTGATCCATTGGTGAATGAGCTCGGACTGCCGATCACTATGTTCGTGACTCCGTAGTTACAGATCATCTGAGTAAGTGTACTTGGGACTACTTGAGGTGTCGGATCAACTGTTATAGTAAACGTTTTTGAGGGGCCATCACAGGTTATCCCTCCGAAGCTGAAATGAGGAGTGACAGTTATTGTGGCGATCACTGGTGCATCTCCTGTATTAACAGCAGTAAAGGCTGGTATATCACCTGTTCCTCCTGCTGCCAGTCCTATCGACGGAAGATCATTTATCCATGTATATGTGGTTATCCCAACACTGTTTATTGTTTTGAACTCAACAGTTAAAGTCGAAGCATCATTGCAGACAACCTGTGGATTGATATCTTCAACCTGGGCAGTTGGATTGACTGTTATTGTAAATGTCTTCGGAAGTCCATCACATGTAACTGAACCATTAGTAAAATGAGGAGTCACTTCAATTGTTGCGACAACCGGTGATGTTCCGGGATTAAGTGCAGTAAATGGAAGTATGTCTCCTTCACCTGTTGCTAAAATACCGATGGAAGGCTGGTTATTTGTCCAGGTATAAGTTACAATTCCGCCAGTATTAGGCGAAGTAAAAGTTATTTGATCTGTTGTTAACCCATTACAGAATATAGGACTGTCCGGCTGATTAACTTCAGGTGTCGGATTGACCGTAACTGACAGGTCAAACTGTGTTCCTGCACACCCATTAACCGATGGGGTAATTAGGTAATGTACAACTACCGGTTCTGTCGTTGTGTTGATAAGGGTCTCTGTGATTATTGCCCCTGTTCCGCTGGCTGCTGCATTGCTGATGCCTGCTACTGCTGCACGGTCCCATGCAAAAGTCGCCGTACTGCTTGAGCTTGTCGCGGTGTAGGTGTTCTCAACATTATTGCACCAGCTGGCCGTTGCATCACTGGTGATGACTGCCGTCGGATTGACCGTAACTGACAGGTCAAACTGTGTTCCCGAACACCCGTTAACCGATGGGGTAATAAGGTAATGTACAACTACCGGTTCTGTCGTTGTGTTGATAAGGGTCTCTGTGATTATTGCCCCTGTTCCGCTGGCTGCTGCATTGCTGATGCCTGCTACTGCTGCACGGTCCCATGCAAATGTAGCTGTGCTGCTTGAGCTTGTAGCGGTGTAGGTGTTCTCAACATTATTGCACCAGCTGGCCGTTGCATCACTGGTGATGACTGCCGTCGGATTGACCGTAACTGACAGGTCAAACTGTGTTCCTGCACACCCGTTAACCGATGGGGTAATAAGGTAATGTACAACTACCGGTTCTGTCGTTGTGTTGATAAGGGTCTCTGTGATTATTGCCCCTGTTCCGCTGGCTGCTGCATTGCTGATGCCTGCTACTGCTGCACGGTCCCATGCAAATGTAGCTGTGCTGCTTGAGCTTGTCGCGGTGTAGGTGTTCTCAACATTATTGCACCAGCTGGCCGTTGCATCACTGGTGATGACTGCCGTCGGATTGACCGTAACTGACAGGTCAAACTGTGTTCCTGCACATCCGTTAACCGATGGGGTAATAAGGTAATGTACAACTACCGGTTCTGTCGTTGTGTTGATAAGGGTCTCTGTGATTATTGCCCCTGTTCCGCTGGCTGCTGCATTGCTGATGCCTGCTACTGCTGCACGGTCCCATGTAAATGTAGCTGTGCTGCTTGAGCTTGTAGCGGTGTAGGTGTTCTCAACATTATTGCACCAGTTGGCAGTTGCATCACTGGTGATGACTGCCGTCGGATTGACCGTAACTGACAGGTCAAACTGTGTTCCTGTACACCCGTTAACCGATGGGGTAATAAGGTAATGTACAACTACCGGTTCTGCTGTTGTGTTAATTAGGGTCTCTGTGATTACTGCCCCTGTTCCGCTGGCTGCTGCATTGCTGATGCCTGCTACTGCTGCACGGTCCCATGCAAAAGTCGCCGTGCTGCTTGAGCTTGTAGCGGTGTAGGTGTTCTCAACATTATTGCACCAGTTGGCAGTTGCATCACTGGTGATGACTGCCGTCGGATTGACCGTAACTGACAGGTCAAACTGTGTTCCTGCACACCCGTTAACCGATGGGGTAATAAGGTAATGTACAACTACCGGTTCTGCCGTTGTGTTGATAAGGGTCTCTGTGATTACTGCTCCTGTTCCGCTGGCTGCTGCATTGCTGATGCCTGCTACTGCTGCACGGTCCCATGTAAATGTAGCTGTGCTGCTTGAGCTTGTAGCGGTGTAGGTGTTCTCAACATTATTGCACCAGCTGGCCGTTGCATCACTGGTGATGACTGCCGTCGGATTGACCGTAACTGACAGGTCAAACTGTGTTCCTGCACACCCGTTAACCGATGGGGTAATAAGGTAATGTACAACTACCGGTTCTGTCGTTGTGTTGATAAGGGTCTCTGTGATTATTGCCCCTGTTCCGCTGGCTGCTGCATTGCTGATGCCTGCTACTGCTGCACGGTCCCATGCAAAAGTCGCCGTGCTGCTTGAGCTTGTAGCGGTGTAGGTGTTCTCAACATTATTGCACCAGTTGGCAGTTGCATCACTGGTGATGACTGCCGTCGGATTGACCGTAACTGACAGGTCAAACTGTGTTCCTGCACACCCGTTAACCGATGGGGTAATAAGGTAATGTACAACTACCGGTTCTGCCGTTGTGTTGATAAGGGTCTCTGTGATTACTGCTCCTGTTCCGCTGGCTGCTGCATTGCTGATGCCTGCTACTGCTGCACGGTCCCATGTAAATGTAGCTGTGCTGCTTGAGCTTGTAGCGGTGTAGGTGTTCTCAACATTATTGCACCAGCTGGCCGTTGCATCACTGGTGATGACTGCCGTCGGATTGACCGTAACTGACAGGTCAAACTGTGTTCCTGCACACCCGTTAACCGATGGGGTAATAAGGTAATGTACAACTACCGGTTCTGTCGTTGTGTTGATAAGGGTCTCTGTGATTATTGCCCCTGTTCCGCTGGCTGCTGCATTGCTGATGCCTGCTACTGCTGCACGGTCCCATGCAAATGTAGCTGTGCTGCTTGAGCTTGTCGCGGTGTAGGTGTTCTCAACATTATTGCACCAGCTGGCCGTTGCATCACTGGTGATGACTGCCGTCGGATTGACCGTAACTGACAGGTCAAACTGTGTTCCTGCACACCCGTTAACCGATGGGGTAATAAGGTAATGTACAACTACCGGTTCTGTCGTTGTGTTGATAAGGGTCTCTGTGATTACTGCCCCTGTTCCGCTGGCTGCTGCATTACTGATGCCAGCCACTGCTGAACGGTCCCATGCAAATGTAGCTGTGCTGCTTGAACTTGTAGCGGTGTAGGTGTTATCAACATTATTGCACCAGTTGGCCGTTGCATCACTGGTGATGACTGCCGTCGGATTGACCGTAACATCCACATTAAAGGAGGCTGGATTTGTGCACCCGTTTGCTGTCAGAATATATACATACCGTACTGTTAATGGTGATACTGTTGTATTGGTCAGTGTCTCATTCGGATTGCCTGTTCCTGAGGTAGGGCCTGCAGGTGTTATTCCTGCTACCGATGCCCTGGTCCATCCGAAACTGGTCCCTGCCGTTCCGCTTGCCGGTGTATAACTGAAGACCGATCCGCTGCATATAGCCGGTGGCGTCAGCGTACTGGTCAGCGTTGGAGTAGGGTTAACAACCACATCGACATTGTATGTCGCCGGATTGGTACAGCTGTTGGCGGTCAGTGTATATACATACCGTACTGTTAACGGCGATACTGTTGTATTGGTTAGTGTCTCATTCGGATTGCCTGATCCTGAGGTCGGACCTGCAGGTGTTATTCCTGCCACCGTTGCCCTGGTCCATCCGAAGCTGGTCCCTGCCGTTCCGCTTGCCGGTGTATAACTGAAGACCGATCCGCTGCATATAGCCGGTGGTGTAAGCGTACTGGTCAGCGTTGGAGTAGGGTTGACAACCACATCGACATTGTATGTAGCCGGGTTGGTACAGCTGTTGGCGGTCAGTGTATATACATACCGTACTGTTAATGGTGATACTGTTGTATTAGTCAGTGTCTCATTCGGATTGCCCGTGCCTGAGGTCGGACCTGCAGGTGTTATTCCTGCCACCGTTGCCCTGGTCCATCCGAAACTGGTCCCTGCCGTTCCGCTTGCCGGTGTATAACTGAAGACCGATCCGCTGCATATAGCCGGTGGTGTCAGCGTACTGGTCAGCGTTGGAGTAGGGTTGACAACCACATCGACATTGTATGTCGCTGGATTGGTACAGCTGTTGGCGGTCAGTGTATATACATACCGTACTGTTAATGGCGATACTGTTGTATTGGTTAGTGTCTCATTCGGATTGCCTGATCCTGAGGTCGGACCTGCAGGTGTTATTCCTGCCACCGTTGCCCTGGTCCATCCGAAGCTGGTCCCTGCCGTTCCGCTTGCCGGTGTATAACTGAAGACCGATCCGCTGCATATAGCCGGTGGTGTAAGCGTACTGGTCAGCGTTGGAGTAGGGTTGACAACCACATCGACATTGTATGTAGCCGGGTTGGTACAGCTGTTGGCGGTCAGTGTATATACATACCGTACTGTTAATGGTGATACTGTTGTATTAGTCAGTGTCTCATTCGGATTGCCCGTGCCTGAGGTCGGACCTGCAGGTGTTATTCCTGCCACCGTTGCCCTGGTCCACCCGAAGCTGGTCCCTCCCGTTCCGCTTGTCGGTGTATAACTGAAGACCGATCCGCTGCATATAGCCGGTGGCGTAAGCGTACTGGTCAGCGTTGGAGTAGGGTTGACAACTACATCGACATTGTATGTAGCCGGGTTGGTACAGCTGTTGGCAGTCAGTGTATATACATACCGTACTGTTAATGGTGATACTGTTGTATTAGTCAGTGTCTCATCCGGATTGCCCGTGCCTGAGGTCGGACCTGCAGGTGTTATTCCTGCCACCGTTGCCCTGGTCCATCCGAAACTGGTCCCTGCCGTTCCGCTTGCCGGTGTATAACTGAAGACCGATCCGCTGCATATAGCCGGTGGCGTCAGCGTACTGGTCAGCGTTGCCATCGGGTTGACTACCACATCGACATTGTATGTCGCCGGATTGGTACAGCTGTTGGCGGCCAGTGTATATACATACCGTACTGTTAATGGTGATACTGTTGTATTAGTCAGTGTCTCATTCGGATTGCCCGTGCCTGAGGTCGGACCTGCAGGTGTTATTCCTGCCACCGTTGCCCTGGTCCATCCGAAACTGGTCCCTGCCGTTCCGCTTGCCGGTGTATAACTGAAGACCGATCCGCTGCATATAGCCGGTGGTGTCAGCGTACTGGTCAGCGTTGGAGTAGGGTTGACAACCACATCGACATTGTATGTTGCTGGATTGGTACAGCTGTTGGCGGCCAGTGTATATACATACCGTACTGTTAATGGCGCTGTCGTTGTATTTGTTAGTGTCTCATTCGGATTGCCCGTGCCTGAGGTCGGACCTGCAGGTGTTATTCCTGCCACCGTTGCCCTGGTCCATCCGAAGCTGGTCCCTGCCGTTCCGCTTGCCGGTGTATAACTGAAGACCGATCCGCTGCATATAGCCGGTGGTGTAAGCGTACTGGTCAGCGTTGGAGTAGGGTTGACAACCACATCGACATTGTATGTAGCCGGGTTGGTACAGCTGTTGGCGGTAAGTGTATATACATACCGTACTGTTAACGGTGATACTGTTGTATTAGTCAGTGTCTCACTCGGATTGCCCGTGCCTGAGGTCGGACCTGCAGGTGTTATTCCTGCCACCGTTGCCCTGGTCCACCCGAAGCTGGTCCCTCCCGTTCCGCTTGTCGGTGTATAACTGAAGACCGATCCGCTGCATATAGCCGGTGGCGTAAGCGTACTGGTCAGCGTTGGAGTAGGGTTGACAACTACATCTACATTGTATGTTGCCGGGTTGGTACAGCTGTTGGCAGTCAGTGTATATACATACCGTACTGTTAATGGTGATACTGTTGTATTAGTCAGTGTCTCATTCGGATTGCCCGTGCCTGAGGTCGGACCTGCAGGTGTTATTCCTGCCACCGTTGCCCTGGTCCATCCGAAACTGGTCCCTGCCGTTCCGCTTGCCGGTGTATAACTGAAGACCGATCCGCTGCATATAGCCGGTGGCGTCAGCGTACTGGTCAGCGTTGCCATCGGGTTGACAACCACATCGACATTGTATGTCGCCGGATTGGTACAGCTGTTGGCGGCCAGTGTATATACATACCGTACTGTTAATGGTGATACTGTTGTATTGGTCAGTGCCTCATTCGGATTGCCCGTGCCTGAGGTCGGGCCTGCAGGTGTTATTCCTGCTACCGTTGCCCTGGTCCACCCGAAGCTGGTCCCTACCGTTCCGCTTGCCGGTGTATAACTGAAGACCGATCCGCTGCATATAGCCGGTGGTGTAAGCGTACTGGTCAGCGTTGGAGTAGGGTTGACAACCACATCGACATTGTATGTCGCCGGGTTGGTACAGCTGTTGGCGGCCAGTGTATATACATACCGTACTGTTAATGGCGCTGTCGTTGTATTTGTTAGTGTCTCATTCGGATTGCCCGTGCCTGAGGTCGGACCTGCAGGTGTTATTCCTGCTACCGTTGCCCTGGTCCATCCGAAGCTGGTCCCTCCCGTTCCGCTTGCCGGTGTATAACTGAAGACCGATCCGCTGCATATAGCCGGTGGCGTCGGCGTACTGGTCAGCGTTGGAGTAGGGTTGACAACCACATCGACATTGTATGTCGCCGGATTGGTACAGCTGTTGGCGGTCAGAGTATATACATACCGTACTGTTAACGGTGATACCGTGGTGTTCGTTAGTGTCTCATTCGGATTGCCCGTGCCTGAGGTCGGACCTGCAGGTGTTATTCCTGCTACCGTTGCCCTGGTCCACCCGAAGCTGGTCCCTCCCGTTCCGCTTGCCGGTGTATAACTGAAGACCGATCCGCTGCATATAGCCGGTGGTGTAAGCGTACTGGTCAGCGTTGCCATCGGGTTGACAACCACATCGACATTGTATGTCGCCGGGTTGGTACAGCTGTTGGCGGCCAGTGTATATACATACCGTACTGTTAATGGCGCTGTCGTTGTATTGGTCAGTGTCTCATTCGGATTGCCTGATCCTGAGGTCGGGCCTGCAGGTGTTATTCCTGCTACCGTTGCCCTGGTCCACCCGAAGCTGGTCCCTCCCGTTCCGCTTGCCGGTGTATAACTGAAGACCGATCCGCTGCATATAGCCGGTGGCGTCAGCGTACTGGTCAATACAGGATAAGGATTGACTATCCATGATGCAAGTAATGCCCATGCTGTGCCTGTGCATCCCGACAGAGAAGTACATCCTGATCTTGAGCCCTGAATTTCAACCAGAACATGGCCTGTGGTATTTATATTACTTCCAGGGGTATAAGTGTTCCACAATCCTGTACCATCAAACCGGTACTCAAAAGAATCTGTGCATCCAACGCCGCCAGTCCCCGGATTGAAAGTAGCTGAAACAATCTGGCCTGTACAAACTGCTGCAAGATTAGGCGATTTTACATTTAGGGATGGACCAGATGGCTGTGGATTGACAGTCCATGTCGCAAGAACCATCCATCCTGTTCCCAGGCAACCTGAATTAACTGTACACCCTCTCCTTTGGCCGCGTATATCGACTATTGTATGTCCTGTTGTATTAAGATTGCTTCCCGGAGTATAATCAGTCCATCCTCCGGTTCCGTCAAAACGATATTGATACTCATCTGAACATCCTACTCCTCCGCCTCCAGCAATGAAAGTTGCTGAAACCGATTGCCCGGCACATACTGATCCAAGATCAGGGATTTTGAGATTCAACGTCGGACCAGTTGGCTGTAGATTTACTGTCCATGTTGCCAGTGTTACCCATGAGGTTCCTGTGCATCCTGATGCTGGGGTACATCCGGATCTTCGTCCCTGTATCTGGACCTGGGTATGACCTGTAGTATTAATACCTGACCCGGGAATATAGTTGTTCCATAAACCGGATCCGTCAAAGCTGTACTGATATTCATCAGAGCAGCCAACTCCTCCGATACCTGCATTAAAAGTAGCCGAAACTGTCTGTCCTGAACATACTGCTGCCAGATCTGGTGTTTTTACATTAATGGAGGGATCTGTTGGCTGTGGAGCAACGGTCCATGACGCAAGTGTCACCATTGTTGTGCCTGTACATCCCGACCCTGAAGCACAACCTGATCTCTGTCCTTGTATCTCCACCAGTGTATGACCGGTTGTATTAAGACCACTCCCCGGAGTATAACTGCTCCATGCTCCGGTGCCGTCAAATCGATATTGGTAAGTATCAGAACATCCTGCCCCTCCGGTTCCCGGATTAAATATTGCCGATACTGTTTGCCCGGCACATACTGATCCAAGATTCGGTGTTTTAAGGTTCAGTGAAGGACCTGTTGGCTGGAGGCTAACTGTCCATGTTACAGTGTTATATGTACTGCTGGTGCATCCAGTCCCTGATGAGGTACGTTTTGTCCTGATACGGAGCCTGTCAATTCCTGCTAACGCACTGCTTAACGGTGACCCAGGTGTGTATGCCTGCCATGTTGCTCCGCCGTCTATACTACTTTCATAAACATCTGCCGGGTTTACTCCTCCGCTGCCCCCGCTGAAGGTTGCTGATACAGTCCCTGATAACACATACTTCTGTGATATTCGGATTTTTTGTTAAAGTCTGTGCTACCGGCTGTGCTACTGTGCTCCATGTTACTGTATTATATCCACTGGCAGTACAACCTGCTCCTGTTGATGTCCGTCTCGTCCTTATGCGCAACCTGTCAACACCTGCAACCGCACCGCTTATCGGTGACCCGGGTGTATATGCCTGCCAGGTGGATCCTCCGTCGGTACTGCTCTCATAGACATCCGTCGGGTTTATTCCTCCACTGCCTCCGCTGAACGTTGCTGATACTGTCCCTGTTACACATACTTCTGTGACATCAGGATTCTTTGTTATGCTACGGGCTACCGGGGCTGGAGCAATAGTTACATTATATACCGGAGAAAATCCATCACAGAGAACAGTATTATCTTTGAGCTGGATGGTACCAATTCCAGCGGCACCCCATGTTACTGTGACTGTATTGCCAACAAAAGACGCAGGTGTACCCCCGGTTATTGTCCATGTATATGTATGCCCGACTTGTGAAGGAATGCTGTAATTTAGTATAGCTCCAGTGCAAACATTAAAATTATAATTTGAAGGTGAGTTATATTCACTTTCTGAACTAATGCTCTGTATGAAATGGCCTCCCCCTATTATCTGGTCATTCTGGTTATTGAACTCAGTAGTTATCCAGCCGGCTGTTTTTACGTTTGTGGAATAGCGAGCTTCATCAAGCCATCCAGTAAAATATTCACCATTATTATATCTGCCCAGATTTCCTTCGGTCGGTATACCAGTCTGACCAGCTGTGGTATTTTCCACAAAAACCCCGTCTACATAAAGCCTGTGACTTGTTCCGTTAAAAGTATAGACATAATAGTGCCAGGTATTTGATGAAGGAAGAGTTCCGTAAGATGCAAGTGTACCTCCTCCCCAGTTCCAGGCTATAGGTAAGCCACCTATAAAACCAACCTGAACGGCACTTAAAGCTCCTGTATTCTGAAAAGCAATAAAATTTACTATACCTGAGGGAGTTGATGAATATCTTGCCCAGATGCTTATAGTTTGGGATTCGTTGCACCTGACAAATCCCGTGAGAGGATTCATCCTGATATATGCAGTTCCGTTAAATCCTCGCCCACCTGCAATTATGCCGGTGATTTGATTCGTACCGCTGTTAACACCATCATTCCCTGTCGATGTTGCATCAGAGTAATCGTTTTCGTTCAGATGCCAGACACCTTTGTAACTTGAATTCCAGACAGTTTCCACTGACGTATTGGCTGTAACCTGGCTATTGCTGTAAAGTATTCGTATAGAGGTATTTACTGCATTGCTCAGAATTGGAAGGCGAACCCATGCCACCAGACTCCCTGTGACAGCGTCATAACTTTCAATCTGATGATCGAGTTTGTTATAATTTTCATCAGTAAAGATTATATCATAACCATTATTACTGAAAATACGTCCTCCGTTTGCAATTGTCCGTAATTCATCGCTGTTAGGAGGTGCAAGAGTAATAAGGACAGGAAAATTTACTGACAAATTCTCCGACTTTGGTATGATTAATTACTAAGGTTTTCTGATACTGATATCCTAAGGCTGCGGCCGGGCAAATCTGTGCAGATGATCTGAAACTAATAACCATTAAGAAAATCAAGCTAAAAAGAAAGAATAACAACTTCCTTTTCAGGCTCCTGATTTTCAGATTTTTAGATACTAAACTGAATATCGCCGTTATGTGTTCAGAAACAATCAAATTGTCAGGTTCAGTTTTATGCCACAGGAACAAAAACCGGTTTCAGACTATAATCTGAAAACCGGAATACCCTTTTTCAAATGACAGGTTCGATTTATAACGGTCGAACAGATGGTTTTCTTATCTGTTACTAACACTTTATTAACAATAAAAAAGCCGGTCGATTTACATCAATCCGGCTTTTCTGTTTTTTCAGCGAGTATTACGTGGTATATCTTGCTCTGTGTTATATAACCAGCATTGCATCACCATAGGTCCCAAACCTGTATTTTTCCTTAACAGCAGTTTTATAAGCCTCGAATAAAAGATCATATCCGGCAAATGCCGCCACCATCATAAGCAGTGTGGAATATGGCAGATGAAAATTACTGATCATCATATCAGGAACCTTGAATTCATAGGGAGGAAAAATAAACTTATTTGTCCAGCCGTCAAAGGGCTTCAGATATCCGTTAGTCGATACTGAGCTTTCAAGTGTTCTCACAACCGTTGTACCAACAGCACAGATCTTGTACTTGTTATCCTTTGCTTTATTGACAATCTCAGCTGACTCCTCGGTAATTCTTATCCTTTCCGAATCGACTTTATGTTTTGTAAGATCCTCAACATCAACACTTCTAAAATTTCCAAGACCAACATGAAGAGTTATTTCAGCAAATTCGGCTCCGATGATTTCCAGTTTTTTCAGCAACTCCCTGCTGAAATGCAGTCCGGCTGTGGGAGCTGCAACCGCACCTTCATGTTTTGCAAAAATTGTCTGATACCTTTCATTATCTTCCGGTTCAACAGGCCTGTTAATGAATTTTGGAAGTGGTGTTTCACCAAGGCTGTAAAGTGTCTGCTTAAACTCTTCATATGTGCCGTCAAATAGAAACCGCAAGGTTCTGCCTCTCGATGTAGTATTGTCAATTACTTCAGCTACCAGGAGATCATCTTCGCCAAAATAGAGTTTATTACCTATCCTGATTTTTCGGGCCGGATCAACAAGAACATCCCACAACCGTTGTTCTCTGTTCAGTTCCCTCAGCAAGAAAACCTCAATTTCGGCACCTGTCTTTTCCTTATTACCATATAACCTTGCCGGAAAAACTTTTGTATTATTAAAAACCAGAACATCGTGTTCATTAAAATATTCGGTAATCTCCTTAAATATCTTATGCTCAAAGGTACCACTCTTCCTGTTCACAACCATTAACCTCGATTCATCCCTGTTCTCCGTCGGATAAAGAGCAATTAACTCCTGTGGCAAATTGTACCTGAATTGCGATAATTTCATAATATAATTATTGGTGTTTCAATTTTTTGAAATCCTTTTTACGTAGGAATTTCAATTTTGTTTCAATTCTTTAATAATATTTTCAAATTTTTCTATAGAAAATGCATCTTTTATCAAATATGGACCTATCGCAGTCCTTTCAAGTGAAGACAAATATGCTCCGCTGCCCAGAACTTTACCGAGGTCCCTTGCAAAAGATCTTATATATGTTCCTTTACTGCACAGAATTCTAACTGTCGTTTCGGGAATTCCATATGATACAAGTTCCACTTCCCTGAAAAAAACTTTTACCGGTCTCATTTCCTTGTGAATTCCTTTCCTCGCGAACTCATATGCTCTTTTACCTCCTATCATTTTAGCCGAATGAACCGGCGGTACCTGCTCCTGTTCACCAAGAAAACCACTTAGTGCTGTTAAAACACCTGTCTCAGATATTTGTTCAACAGGAAATCTGCCATTTATTTCTGTCTCAAGATCATATGACGGGGTCGTCTCCCCAAAATGCACTTTCGCCACATATTCTTTATCGAGGTCCCGGAATTCCTCTATTCTTTTTGTTGCCCTGCCGGTACAGATTATCAAAAGACCGCTTGCAAGAGGATCGAGTGTTCCGGCATGTCCGACCTTTATTTTACTGAGGCCAAGATTACTTTTAATAATGATCCTTACCTTATTTACAAGGTCAAAAGATGTCCAGTAGAGAGGTTTATTGAACAGCAATACCTGTCCATCTTCAAAAGATGAAATCTTCTCAGATAACATGTAGCCCAAGCAAAAGTGAATAGATCCCAACTAAAACACAATAAACAGCAAACCATTTAAGATTTCCCTTCTTTACAATGGTAATCATCCATTTGCAGGCCAGATATCCTGAAACGAAAGCTGCCAGAAAACCAATCAAAATAACAAAAAAGGAGGTTCCTTCCTTTGAAAAGTTTCCTGACATCATTTCCAGGAAGTTAGCACCCATCACCGGAATCAAAACCATCAGAAAGGAGAATTTCGCTATATCAGATTTCTTATTTCCGAGCATCATACCAGTTGCTATCGTAGCACCTGACCTTGAAATTCCCGGCAATATTGCCAGCGCCTGTGCAAGGCCGATTATAAATGAATCGAGATATGTCATCGCCCGCTCTTTAGGCTTAATTATCAAGGTTAATGTAAGAAACAAGGCAGAAATGAAAAACTCAAATCCCAGTGAAATCATGTTCCCGGCGAAATATTTTTCTGCAATCTCACTCATAAAAAATCCCGCTATTCCGACAGGTATCATGGAGATAAAAAGCTTGATTAAATAGCGGGTTTCATCATTCAACCTGAATTCAAAAAAACCTTTGAACAACTGAGCTATTTCTTTCCACAGTACAAAAAGAGTGCTTAAAACCGTTGCTCCGTGAACAGCAATAGAAAAATAGAAATTTGCTTCATGATCAATTCCGAAAAGGTATTTTCCCAACTCAAGATGACCAGAACTGCTAACAGGCAAAAATTCTGTAAGTCCTTGAATCAGACCAAGGACAATAGCTTCTAATAAATTCATCCGGAATCAATTAAAATTTATTTGTCTGATTCTTTGGGCTTTTTCATTATTGCCCATATTTCAAAAACAAACCCGGCCAGAACAACAATTGGAGCCAAAGTTATCCTTCTGAAACTGAATATTTTATCACTGAACACCTTGGGATCATCAGATTTACCTCCAAGCATCAGCATAAATCCGACCACTATTATGACAAAGCCTATTGCAAGCAGTTTGTAATTTTCACGGCCAAGAGCAAAATTCAGTTTTTCCTTATTTTCATTTTTAGTTGCCATGATTCAATTATATAGTTTATCCTCAGAAATTACCAGGTAACGGTTAACTGAAAAAAATGTGGAAACCAGATTTATAAGTATCCCGAGCACAATCAGCAGAACCCCTAGCATAATAAGGAGGTTGGTGCTCTTAAATGAATAAAGCATCAAAAACTCTTTCTCAACAAGATAAAGCAGTCCCATCAGCAGCAGCATCGCAATCAGGGCAGCAATGACTCCATGATAAATACTCCTTATCAGAAATGGTTTCCTGATAAATGACCTCGTGGCTCCAACCAGCTGCATCGTACGTATCAGGAACCTTTTGGAATAAATAGCCAGCCTTATTGTATTATTTATTATTGTGACAGCAATCAGCAAAAGGAAAGAACTGATTATCAATAGCGAAAGACTTACCTTACGGACATTTTCGTTTATCAGAAAAAGCAATGATTCCGGCACAAGGACCTCCTTTACAAACGGATACTCCATAACATATTTCTCCATCTTCGCGACACTGTCGGGGTTTGTATAACTGGCATAAAGGTATACATCAATTGAAGGAGGAAGCGGATTATCCCCAAGAAAGCTTATAAAATCCTCTCCCAGATCCTCTTTCATTTTTATTGCTGCCTCATCTTTGGAAACATATTCAGTCGACTTTACGAATGGCTTGGCATCAAGGTCCTTTTGTAACATCCTGATATCTGCTTCTCTTGCATCTTCATCCAGCATTACAGAAAATGATAGGCTCTCCCTTAGATAATCTGATAATCCCTTTGCATTAATTATAACCAGGCCAAGAATTCCAAGCAAAAACAGCACAAGTGATACACTGATGACCAGTGTCAGGTATGAACCCCTGAGCCGGGCTTTCGAAAAACCGGTTTTTTTCTTCACTAAATACTATTTTTTTACAATCCCTGCACCTTACTCAACAAAAGTTATCCACCCAAACTCATCAGCAGCATCGCCATATTGAATTGAGACCAGCTTATTATAAAGCTTCATTGTCACAGGTCCGGGATTCCCATCCTTACAATACTCATAGACAGTATTTTTATCCGGATCAACAATTTTGCCAATCGGGCTTATAACAGCTGCAGTTCCGCATGCTCCGGCTTCGGTAAATTCCGCCAGTTCCTCAACAGGAACCTGCCTGCGCTCTGTTTTAATCCCAAGACTCCCGGCAACTTCAATAAGACTCATGTTGGTAATCGAATTCAGAATCGATTCAGATTTCGGAGTAATGTAAGTATTGTTCCTGATTCCGAAGAAATTCGCAGGGCCGCATTCATCTATGTATTTTTTCTCTTTTGCATCCAGAAATATTGCAGTGCAAAATCCTCCATCCTTTGCAGCTATGCCGGCCCGGAGGCTTGCAGCGTAGTTGCCTCCCACCTTATAGATACCCGTTCCTTTAGGGGCAGCTCTGTCATAATCTCGGCAGATCATCATATTAACAGGTTTAATACCACCTTTGAAATAAGGACCTACCGGGGTGACAAATACAATGAATGTGTACTCTGAAGCTGGCTTAACTCCAACTTCAGCTCCGCTCCCGTATAAAAGAGGCCTGATGTAAAGCGTGGCTCCTGATCCATAAGGAGGAATAAATCTCTTATTAAGCTGAACCACCCTGAAAATTGCCTCTTTGAATTTTTCTATCGGGAATTCAGCCATTTTAATACCGTTGGCTGAAAAAACAAGTCTTTTGGCATTTTCCATCCAACGGAATAACCTTACTTTCCCATCTTTACCCATATATGCCTTGAGGCCCTCAAATGCTTCCTGTCCATAATGCAATCCGGTAGCAGCTATGTGAATATCAATATATTCTGAATCTGACACTTCAAGGTCTCCCCATTTGCCATTCCTGTAGAAACAACGGATATTATAATCAGTTTTAATATAGCTAAAAGGCAGGTTCTTCCAATCAAGGTTTTCCATTTGATCCATATTAAAAATACGCGGTAAAA
The DNA here is from genome assembly GCA_963702415.1 of uncultured Bacteroidales bacterium. Classification (GTDB taxonomy): domain Bacteria; phylum Bacteroidota; class Bacteroidia; order Bacteroidales; family VadinHA17; genus LD21. Next base: position 87,997 of record CAVPCP010000017.1, read on the forward strand.
GTACATTTTTATAACTAATCTCACACAAATTATCGTTCCTAAAATCGACTATTTATACAAGGACTGAAGTTCTGCAATCTGTTCTTCAACTGTAACACTTCTCAGAAGCCTGCCTGTCTTCGTCATAAAATCATGATTTACCAAAAGCTTCTTCTGGAGATCTATCCAGCTGGCATGGTCGGTGATTATCCCGTGTTCATACCTTTCTTTCAAAAGTTTGTCGGTGAGTTTTATATAATCAACACGGCCCAGATAATCATACTTTGCATCATGAAGTATTTTATCCGCCTCTGATTCATATCTTTCCTCAAATGAGTTGGTGAGAATACGCCTTGCCGAAACTATATAACTCTCATCAAACCCAAAGCGGGGAAGGATCTCAGCCATCAAATTAAAAGCTGCCTCAACAGGATTATTATAATCGGTAATAAATCCTGTAATGAGGAATAAAGATGCCAGTTTCAGGATTATATATTCCTCTTCAGACAATCTTTCAGATGTGGCAATCAATTCAACCTGACTGGCAATGCTTATTGCCAGCTGGGCATTATGAAAATAAAGGTCAGGAGGCGCTTCATCTGTAAAAAGCTTGTTTATGGTTCCCTCCACATCCTGTAGCTTAATAAGCTGCATCCTGAACCGGAATTTACTATTTGGCAAACCTTGTTCATCCCTCAGCTCTGGGATTATTTCCTTTACAAAATACATATCAAGTTCACCTTTATATTTTACAGGCATTTTCCCCCTGTGTTCACAAATGAAAAAATCCCTGACAAATTCGTAAGTCGTACCTGAGATATTGATTTTCCCTGCCTCTCCCGAAGATTCCATTCTGCTTGCTGTGTTTACAGTATCGCCCCATATATCGTACGACAGTTTCTTGTGACCCACAACCCCGGCTATTACAGTGCCTGTGTGAATGCCGATCCTGATATCCCAGTACTTCATACCCTGCAGAAGAGAAGACTCCTTGAGTTTTTTCATATATTGCTGCATCTCAAGTGCTGCCATTATTACTTCGACCGGATTGGTCCTGTTCTTTTCAGGTATTCCTCCCGCACACATGTATGCATCCCCAATCGTCTTGATCTTTTCAATCCTGTATTTCTCAACAACCGAATCGAAGTGGAAGAAGAATTTATCCAGCTCATCAATCAGTACTTCCGGATTCATCTCTTCTGCTATCTGTGTAAAGCCCTGGATATCTGAAAATAACACTGTAACAAAATTATATTTGATCTTTGTGGCTTTCCCTTTTGCCATTATTTCATCAGCTGTATTTTTTGGCAGTACATTTGCAAGCAGCGCTTCAGTTTTATCATTTACTCTTTTCAGGTCCTCATTCCTTTTGTTCAGAAGGTCTTCAAGTACCTTCAGCTTTCGTTTAAACTTCAATTCCAGGTATTTATATATTGCCAGCTGGATCATAAAAAACAGAAGCAATCCTGCAGCAATTTCAATCACTGCCAGGGCGATGCCGGGTACATCCGTTGTCTGGGTAAATGATGAAAGAGTAAGTATTGCTGAATAAACAATTATCAATAATGAAAATCTGAACTTACTGATTAACAGCATATACTTTAGAATTAACTGATATATTACCAAAAGTATCAATAAACTTTATTAACGCCAAACTTCAGGTGCCATTGTGGCGTTTCGGAACTTTCACCACTTTTATTAATTTCGCCACAGAAACTTACAGATATATGAAGATTATTTTTGCTTCAAACAACATAAACAAAATACGTGAAATAAACAGCCTCCTCGGAGACTCCTTTACGCTTTTAAGTTTGCAGGATATAAATATGACCGATGACATTCCGGAAAATGAACTGACTCTTGAAGGTAATGCCCTTCATAAAGCCCGTCATATTTATAAAGTCACCGGAATGAATGTTTTTGCTGATGATACAGGACTTGAAGTTGAAGCCCTGAACGGAAGTCCGGGGGTTCATTCTGCCCGTTTCGCAGGCGAGAACAAAGATTCTGGTGCCAATATCGAAAAATTACTTTCCCTTCTCGAAAATGAAACCAAACGGAATGCCAGGTTCAGAACGGTCATAGCTCTTATATTTAACTCTGAGGAATATATTTTTGAGGGGGTTGTAAATGGCAGAATTATATTTGAAAAAAGGGGTAGCCAGGGTTTTGGGTATGACCCGGTTTTTATTCCTGACGGAAAAAACCTGACATTTGCTGAAATGAATCTGAAGCAAAAAAACGGGATATCTCATCGCGCCAGGGCATTTGAAAAACTGAAGATATTCTTAAGCAGTAAAAAGATGCCTGGTAATATGGATGCAACCTAAGTAGCTCTTTATTAATGAAAAAGCTGTTCTTAATAGCAGGAATAACTCTCTTTTGTCACACTCTCACGGGGCAGCAGCCTGTCGGTTCATGGTCAGATCACCTGAGATATAATACAGCGAACAGCATTGCAGCTGGCCCTGATGAAATCTATGCATCAACAGGTTCATCGATCCTTGTTTATAACAAAGATTATAATGAGCTTAAGAAGATGTCACCGGTAAACGGCCTTTCTGAAACCGGGATCAGTTCTATAGGCTGGTCCGGTGAAAACAATATACTTATAATTGCTTACAAAAGCACCAACGTGGATCTTATTCAAAGGAACACTGTTTTTAATATCCCTGATATAATGAATAAATATATTCCCGGGAACAAAAGGATAAACAGGATAAGAACACTTGGGAAATATGCATATCTGGCAACGGGGTTCGGGATTGTCGTTATTGATGTTGTAAAGATGGAGATCTTCGATACCTGGAAACCAGGACCAGGTCCTGACAACAATGAGGTTTTCGATATAGCATTTGGTAATAGTATGATCTACGCTGCCACCGGACTTGGTATCTGGTCCGCCGACCAGGCAAACCAGGGACTTGCTTATTTTGGGAACTGGGACCAGATTGCGGGGTTACCTGCACCTGATTCCAAATGCACCCTGGCAATCTTCTCCGGGGAAACGCTCTATGCAAATATACCCGAGGGATCTTCAGGCGATAAAATTTATGCCATTGACGACGGGGTAAGGCTGCATTCAAATAATCCAGGAATCATCAACACTTCATTTGATCCAGCTCCCGATGGATTTTCAGTTTCGTCGCCGGGTTCATTGAAATACTATAATTCCGACGGGTCACTAAAAACTACAATTGATTCTTACGGATGGGGCATCCCGAATATTTCCCAGGGAATCATAGTAAACAATGATTTATGGATAAGTGATATCAGTTATGGTCTCATACAGGGAAAGAATCTTACCGGCTTTACCAGCCTTACCCTTTCCGGGCCTGCTTCCAATGAGGTGGTGGATATTAAATCATCTGACGGGAAAACGATCATTTGCAGCGGCGGAACTGATAATTACTGGAACAGCCTGAACCGGCCATTTCAGATTTCTGTGTCTGAAAATTACCAGTTTACGAATATTGTCTCCGGAAATCAAACCGATGCAATGAGATCATTAATCGATCCGGACAACAGCTCCCATTTTTTTATTTCCACGTGGGGAGACGGATTATTCGAATATAATAACTTCGCCCTTGTTAAACACTATAATCAGGATAATTCTCCTCTTCAGGAAGGCAATTCTCCTGGTTCAGGAGTCAGGATATGCGGACTCGCTATGGACATGTCAAAAAATTTATGGATCTCACAGACGGATGTACCTGAAAGTATTAAGGTCCTTAAACAGGATGGGACCTGGATCATTTATCCGGCAATTATTAAAGCTCCTGTGATCGGAGATATTATTCCAACCAAAACCGGACAAAAATGGATAATTCTTCCGGATGGTCACGGACTATTTATTATCGATGACAATAATACACCTGATGTGATTTCAGACGACCAATCCAGAAAACTCACAGTAATTGACAGTGAGGGGAAAGTCATAACTTCGGTCTATTCTGCAGCTGAGGATCTTGATGGCAATGTCTGGATCGGCACTGATCAGGGACCTGTTATATATCCCGGCACTTCCGATATCTTTAGCGATGATGTAAGAGGTTACAGGATCAGGGTACCCCGAAATGACGGGTCAGGGCTTGCCGATTATATGCTCGGAACAGAATCAATTACATCAATTGCTGTCGATGGCGCTGACAGAAAATGGCTTGGTACAAAAAGTTCAGGGGCTTACCTGCTTTCATCCGACGGAACAACTATGCTTAAAAACTACAATGAAGAGAACAGCTGCCTGTTTTCCGATTCAATAGCAACAGTTGCAATAGACAATGTAACAGGCGAAGTCTGGTTCGGAACATCTGAAGGAGTTGTCTCAGTCCGCGAAACTGCAACAACGGGAAAAGAGGAATACCAGGATGTTTATACATTCCCAAACCCTGTAAGAGAAGATTATCAGGGGAATGTCACAATAACGGGACTGATAAAAGATACTCAGGTTAAAATAACAGATGTAAGTGGCAACCTGGTATTTGAGACATCGTCGGAAGGGGGCCAGGCATCATGGGATCTGACAACTTATAACGGGAAAAGAGTTGCGACAGGTGTTTATATAGTATTTTGCGCAAATATCGACGGCTCAAAATCGACCGTTACAAAAATTCTTGTTGTCAGCAATTAGTTATCAGTGAATCAGGCTCTGTATCCTTTCGATCTGAAGCTTTTTGTTCACTTCCCTCAGGCTTCTTGCAGTTTTTGTAAAATATTGATGACCCGAAATGAATTTCACCTGCATCTTATTCCATTCATTAAGGTCTTTCATTTTATTCTGGGCTTTTAGTTCTTCAAAAAGGGTATTCGATACCGGAATAAAATCACTTCTTCCAAGATAGTCCAGATCCGAGTCACAGATTATTTCCTCAAGCAGGTCGGCAGGTTTGGGCGGGAGCTTGGTAGCCATAATTATACGGCATATCCTGTCAATCTGTTCCACAGAATAATTGTAGTCGGGGAGTATCTTTCTTGCATATTCTGTGCTCTTCAGCTCGTGGTCGTCAAACGAAACAGTTATACCTGTATCATGGAAAAGCGCTGCTGTCTTAAGAAGCAATATTTCCTCATCGCTGCATCCTTCTGCCCAGCCTATGAGCTCAACTTCCGTGACGACGTCAACAGTATGTTTCACATTGTGATAAAAGACGTAATCAGGTAGCTCATTTTCAAGTTTATCGAGTATTGTCTCCTGGATATCAGTAAATTGTATTAGACCAAACTTAATTTTAAATGAGTTGTTCGGAATGATCCCCAGTCCATCGGCGGAAAATTCAGGTTTTAATCCCCTGACCCTGTAAATCTGGAGGCCTCCCTTGTACTTGACCGGTAGCTTGCCATAATACTCACAATCAAAGAATTCTTTAACAAGCTCATTGGTCATGACCGAGATTAAAATCGATCCACTCTCAGAAAGCGCTTCCAGACGGCTGGCATTGTGAACGGTATCTCCTTTAATATCATAATTGATCTTCTTCTTGCCTGATATTGTTGCAGTTACCGGGCCGGTGTGTATCCCGATTTTAAGGTCCCATATCCTTGTGATCCCACCCCTCTTACCCAGTTCATATTTTTCAAGGTAGTTCCGCATTTCAATGGCAGCCATAACAACATCAATCGGATTTGTGATATTTTTCACAGGTATCCCTCCCGCGCACATAAACGTGTCGCCAATTGTCTTGATCTTTTCTATTTTGTACTTTTCGGCAATCGATTCAAATTCATAAAATATCTCATCCAGTTCATCCATGACTGATACGGAATCCATCTCTTCAATTACTTTTGAAAGACCATGAATATCGGCGAACAGGACTGTCGCCATATTGAACTTTAAAGACATCTCCCTCTTATCTGATCCTCCTTTTACAACTTCCTGAGGGGGCCCTGGCCTTGTGTTTCTAAGCTTCTCATTTTCCACCGCAAGCTTCTCGTTTTGCTTGACCAGCTTTTTGATGCTTTCTTCAAGCTCCTGGTTTTGCCTGGCCAGTCGGGCGATACGCTTAACAAGCTCCTCATTATTTGTTGAGATCATGGTGCAGTTGATTGACCAGTAAATATAATAATTTTATATTTGAGTAAATCATTAGGATGACATGCTTCACAAGACAAAGGGAATAATACTGCATCAGATAAAATATACCGATTCAGGTATTATAGTCCAGGTTTATACCCGGGATTTCGGGAGACAGTCCATTTTGATAAAAGGGATGCGAAGCAGAAAATCCGGAAAACATAATGTCCTTTTTCAGCCGATGTTCATTCTTGAACTTGTATTCTATTATAAAGAATCGAGAGGGGTACAGGTGCTTAAGGAATTTTCGGTCTGTTATTCACCGGCAGATATTTATGCTGATATTAAAAAAAGCTGTATCGCTGTATTCCTGGCTGAGATCCTGACTTCGGTCCTCAGGGAAGAGTCTCCCAATTTTGAATTATTCGATTTCATAGAAGACTCAATAAAATATCTCGATAATTGCGAATCAGGCTATGCCAATTTTCATATTGCCTTCCTTGCAGGACTCAGCAGTTACCTTGGTTTTGAACCAGGAACACGCCGTAATCCTGAACATAAATATTTTGATTTTCTTGATGGCGCTTTTCTTTCCCTGCCTCCATTGCACTCAGCTTATGCCGATCCGGAAATTTCGGATATACTGGCTGAATTTTTTTCAGCCTCCTTTGATCAGATGAAAGATATTCCTCTGACCGGGGCTCTCAGAAACGAAGTGCTAGAGACAATTATAAAGTATTTCAGCATCCATCTTCCCATGCTGAAAAAAATAAATTCGCTTGATGTCCTTAAGGAAATTTTCAACTGAATATAAAATAAACACTGGAATATTTTTCTCTATCTTTAATTCTTAATCAGGCGCTGGTTCTATGGCTATCATACCTTCAATTGTCAAGTGGCTTAATTTAAACCGTTTAAAGCAAATAGAACACTTTAAGAAATATCCTGTGGAAACCCAGCAGGATGTTCTTTTCAAATTAATTGAAAGCGCCGTGCAGACAGAATGGGGTAAAAAATATGACTATTCTTCTGTCCATTCTGTCAGGGAATATCAGTTGCGGTTACCAGTCAGGTCGTACGAAGAGTACCTTCCCTTTATAGAAAGGCTTCAAAAAGGAGAGAAAAACCTGGTCTGGCCGGGTGCAACAAAGTGGTTCGCCAAATCTTCAGGAACTACCTCAACAAAAAGTAAGTTCATTCCTATAAGCAGTGAATCGCTTAAATGGTGCCATTACCGGGCAGCAAAAGATATTCTGGCTATTTATACATACAATAATCCCGCGACCAGGATATTCTCCGGAAAGGCCCTTACCCTGGGAGGAAGCAATAAAATAAATCATCTCGGCAATAAATCAGTTTCCGGTGATCTCTCAGCAGTTCTTATTTGGAATGCGCCATTTTATGTTGAACTTATAAGGACCCCTAGACAAAAAATAGCCCTGATTGAGGACTTTGAGGAAAAGCTTGAACTTATAACAAAAATAACTGTAAATCAGAATATCACAAGTTTCTCGGGTGTACCCTCATGGTATCTCACGCTTATTAAGAACGTTCTGGACTATACCGGAAAATCAAGCCTTCTGGATGTCTGGCCAAATCTTGAGGTTTTTTTCCATGGGGGAATAAGCTTCACTCCCTACCGCGAAATATATAAAAAGCTTATCCCCGGTGACCAGATGCATTACATGGAAACTTATAATGCATCTGAAGGATTTTTCGGGATCCAGGATGACCCGGCAAAGTCTGACATGCTTCTTATGCTCGACTATGGTATTTTTTATGAATTCATCCCGTCTGACAAAGTGGGATCTGACTCCCCTCCCGCTTTACACCTGGGGGAAGTGGAGGAAGGTGTAAATTACGCAATTGTCATTTCTACAAACGGAGGCCTCTGGCGATATATGATAGGTGATACAATAGTCTTCACATGTACTGATCCTTACAGGTTCCGTATTTCAGGACGGACCCGGCATTTTATCAATGCCTTTGGTGAAGAGGTGATCGTAGAAAATGCCGATAAGGCTCTTGAGGCTGCCTGCAAAGGGACCGGGGCAATAATTTCGGAATATACTGCCGGACCAGTTTATATGGGAGAAGCATCAAGGGGTACGCATGAATGGATAATTGAATTTGAGAAAATGCCGGATGATATTAATAAATTTACAGATCTGCTCGATAATACACTCAAATCGGTAAATTCAGATTACGAAGCCAAACGCTTTAAAGATATCAATCTGATCAAACCCATTGTAAGGCCCGTCGCACAGGGAACTTTCAATTTTTGGCTGAAATCTAAAAATAAGCTCGGCGGACAGAACAAGGTTCCAAGGCTTTCCAACGACCGGAAATTAATCGAGGAGATCTGCAGGTTTTCGAAATTTTAGGTACTCCAAACTTTATCGACTCAAAAATTAAAACTCTGATCAAATTTTGGTAATTTTAAAAAATAAAAATAAATTTTGACGATGCATATAGCTTTAGCAGGTAATATAGGTTCGGGAAAGACAACACTGGCTGGACTTCTTTCCAGGCATTACGGCTGGATCCCTCATTATGAAGATGTGGATGATAATCCCTATCTCAATGATTTCTATAATGATATGCAGCGATGGTCGTTTAACCTGCAGATATACTACCTTAATTCCCGGTTCAGCCAGATCCTCGAAATAAGGAAATCGGAAAAGACAATTGTTCAGGACAGAACCATCTATGAGGATGCTTATATTTTTGCGCCTAACCTTCATTCGATGGGGCTGATGTCAACCCGCGACTTTGATAATTATACATCACTGTTCAAGATGATGAGCACCCTTATCCAACCGCCCGATCTGCTGCTTTACCTTAGAGCATCGGTACCTACGCTGGTAAACCAGATCCAGAAAAGAGGACGGGAATATGAGAGTTCGATAAGGATAGATTATCTAAAGAGGCTCAATGAACGTTACGAAGCATGGATCCAGTCATATAGCCTTGGGAAAATGCTGATAATCGAAGCTGACCACTATAACTTCCCTAATAATAACGACCATCTCAGTGAAGTGATCAACAAGATCGATGCCGAGTTGCATGGATTATTTTAACCAAATTGCCCCCTTCCCCCTAAAGGGGGTCTTTAATAGGTCTGCAATAAGTCCCCTTCAGGGGATTTAGGGGCAAATTTACTTTACTTCAACCTTTGGAGCCGGTGTTAAAGCAACCTTTACATAGCTTTCAGTATCAAGATATTTCCCGGCTACCGTTTTAATGTCCTTTGCTGTAAAGGAGTTTACGAATGTTTTGTATTCCTCAAGAGTCAGCAGCCGGTCACCGTTCAGGTAATAATTCTGAAGTGCAGAAATCCAGAAATTGTTCTCCTTAAGCCTGGTTTCCCGCTCCCTGATCAAAGTCTCTTTAACCTTATTCAAATCTGCCTCAGATGGTCCGTACTTTTTAATTTTTCCCATCTCACCAAGCACTGTATTTGCAAGCTTTGAAATACTATCCGGATTGCAACCCCACGTAGATGTAATCGTGTATTTTGGTTCAGGGTATTTAACAGGATTCCCATTAAAGCTGACTCCGTATACTCCGCCCTGCTCTTCCCTCATTGTTTCCCGTAACTTTATCGACAGGATATTCATTAACATTGCGAACCCCTGACGGTATTTATCCTTCCATTTGAAATCGCCTTTCCAGACCATTGCCACCTGGCTCTGGGGCTCAGAATTTTTTGGCACATCAACATCAATCAACCCCTCAGGGAAGTCAGGTGTTACGTTTTTCCATGTTTCTGTCCTTTTGGTTGAAGGAAGTCCTCCGATATATCTCTCAAGAAGCGGTGTCACCTCATCAGTTTTAAAATTGCCAACCATCAGATATGTAAAGTCACTTGCATCGGTAAACCGGTCTTTAAAAATTGCTAGCAGCCTGTCGAGGTTCACCTGTTCAAATTGTGCTTCTGTTGGTATTGCAATGGCTCTGGGAGAGTTCATTGATATTATCTTTGTCAAAGTATCCTGGAAAATTACCTGAGGATTTGCTCTCATAGGCTTGATCATATTCTTCATCCTGGAGATATATGCATTGAAAGCAGTCGAATCTCTTCGGGTACCGGTAAAATAAAGATAGTTAAGCTGCAGCATAGTCTCAAGATCTTTGGGGGAACAGCTCCCATTCACTCCTTCCCTAAGCTCATTTATATATGGGGAAAGTTTTGCAGTATTGCCTGACAGTTTTTTCTGCAAACCTATATAATCATAATCTCCCAATCCGCTCTGGGTAACAATGGTCGAAGCCAGCATTGCCGACATAATATCATTATCGGGATACAATGAAGTGCCGCCCGGACTATAAGCTGAGATCATAATTTCATCATTTTTAAAATCAGTTGGCTTCAGGATCATCCTTACACCGTTACTGAATGACAGTTCGGTGTATCCAAACTGAGCGTTATCGGTTTTTTTAGTCACTTTGCCGGCGACAGGTATTGCTCCAAGTAGCGGAGCATCGGCAACGTTTTCACTGTATGCTTCAATCTTCATGTCCTTTACTGACTTGATGATATCAAGAACCTGTGACTCGGTTGGAACATTTATCCCCTCCTTCTCCTGCGCCGTGACCAGAGCAACAATATTCTTATCAGTGACCCATTCTTTTCCAATCATATTTATCTCCTCAAGAGTTATTCCGGGAATGAAATCGCTTATTATCGAAAATTCCTTCTGAATGCCAGGTATGGGCTCCTTATCCAGATAGTTTCTGGTAAACTCGTCGGCCAATGAAGATGATTCTGTCTTATCGGCCTCCTTTGCCATCTTTTCATATGAGGCAAGCACATCCTTCTTTTCGCGTTCAAGTTCAGATGGAAGAAATCCAAACCGCCGTACTCTCTCATTTTCAGTAAGGATGACCTCAAGGCTCTTTTCTATCTGGTTCTCTTTTGCACTCACCATAAGCTGATAAACATCCACACTTCTGCCAATAAAGGTTCCATATCCTGTTCCGGAATACAAGTAGGGAGATTCGGGCTTCTGAGCTATTTCCTGAAGGCGGTTATTCAACATTCCTGTATATAACATTTGCATAATCTGCTCACGATAGTTGCCAAAGGTTCCATTTTCCGATTTAGGATGTTTAAAAAAAACCATCGCAGAATAGCCAGTAGCCTCTTTATCAGTGACAACACTTATCAATGGTTCTGTATTGCCGGGAATTGGAAATTCGACTCTGGGTTTAGGATTGGAGGACTTTGGGATTCTTCCGAAAAACTCTTTAACCTTTTCTTCGGCAACTTTAGGATCAATATCGCCTACAACAACAACTGCCATCAGATCAGGACGGTACCATGTTTTGTAGAAACTGCGTAATGTATCATAAGGAAAACTCTTGATAACCTCAACTTTGCCGATTGGTAATCTGTCGGCATACTTTGATCCTTTCAACAGAACAGGAATGTATTTGGTCTGCATTCTATCTTCAGCTCCCAGGCCCAATCGCCATTCTTCTACAATTACACCGCGTTCCTTGTCAATTTCACCATCATCGAGAGTAACCTGGTGAGCCCAATCCTCAAGCACCTGGAATCCGCGGTTTATCCATTCCTCTTTATCCGATGGCACCTTCAGCATGTAAATTGTCTGGTCAAAACCTGTAAATGCATTAAGCTCAGCCCCGAATTTTACTCCCATTTCTTCGAGCATATCAATTATTCTGTTACTCGGGAAGTTTTTGGTGCCATTAAAGCACATATGTTCTACAAAGTGAGCAAGACCCTGCTGCCCGTCAGTTTCGCAAACAGATCCGGCATTTACGGCAAGCCTCAGCTCAATCCTTTGTTCGGGTTTTGTATTTTTCTTGATATAATAAGTAAGCCCGTTTTCAAGTTTCCCGATCTTAATTGCAGGATCAGGGGGAATAGGATCATCAAGCTTAATATTCTGGGCATCGAGACCCGTTAATATAAAGTTCAAAATAATCAGGATAAAAACTAATCTCGGACTTTTCATAATTTGATTTTATTTGGGGATATTGGCGGTAGTAAATTTAGGAAATTAATACCTCCGTTACAAATCATTTATTTCTATCATTTAACTTCGTGATATGCTTTGTGATACTAAGTGGTTAAAGAATTTTGCTCAACTATTTTTGATGTAGTAGAATTGATCCTCTTGCAATAAAATATTAACTTGGCACTCATATCATCAAAATTTCATAATTATGAATCCAACACGCAGAGATTTTATAAAAACAGCATCGGTTCTGGCTGCAGGATCGATATTCCCGGTTGATGTTCTTGCTGGAGAAGTAAGGAAGAAAACTTCCCCGAACGACAAGATCCAGGTCGGACTAATAGGTACAAGAAGCCAGGGATACAGCAATCTGGCGTCATTCCTGAAAAATCCTGAGGTAGAATGCGTTGCATTATGCGATATTGACAATAATTTCCTTGCCAGCCGTACCGGTGACATTGAAAAGCTTGGCTTCGCAAAGCCAAAACTATATTCCGATTATCGAAAGATGCTTGAAAACAAGGATATTGACATAGTTATTATTGGCACTCCCGACCACTGGCACTGCCTTCAGTTCGTTCATTCACAGGAAGCCGGAAAACATATTTATGTTGAAAAGCCCCTGGGCAATTCTATCGCCGAGATTAATATTATGCATAAAGCTGCAGCGAAACATGGAAAAATGGTCCAGGTCGGACAGTGGCAGAGAAGCCAGCCCCACTTTGTTGATGCTATAAATTACCTGAAAACCGGTAAGCTCGGGCGCATCCGCACCTGCAAGGCATGGTCGTATGTTGACTGGAAAGGAGCAGTGCCAAAAGTTCCTGATGCAGCTGTTCCTGAAGGAGTTGACTATGACACATGGCTCGGCCCTGCCCCGAAACGGCCTTTCAATGTTAATCGCTTTCATTTTACATGGAGATGGTACTGGGAATATGGAAACGGTCTCATGACTGACTGGGGGGTTCATCTGATTGATTATATTCTTTATGGCATGGGGAAAACGATACCTGCTTCGGTTATGGCCATTGGCGGAAAGTACGCCTTTCCCGAAGATGATATGGTTACCCCGGATACTATGACTGCTGTTTATGATTTTCGTGATTTCACAATGATCTGGGAGCATACTATTGGTATCGGCCTTGGTAACTGGAGAAGACCTCACGGAATGTCGTACATCGGCGAGAACGGCACATTGGTGCTTGATCGCAGCGGGTGGGAGGTTGTACCCGAAAAACAGAAGATCGAGGCAGTTCCTGTTCAGAAAAACGTTGGGAATGGTCTGGATCTGCATGTGAGAAATTTCCTCGATTGCCTGAAAAACAAAACTCCTGAAAAACTCAATGCCGGAATTGATATCGGACGCGGGGTCGCTCTTGTTGCTCAGATGGGAAATATTGCCTACCGCACAGGTGAAAAAGTTACCTGGGACGATGCAAAACAGTTGTTTGGAACCGAAACAGCCAATTCACTTATAACTCCGGTTTACAATAACGGATATAAGCTTCCCAAATATTGAAGTCTTTAGCCCTCTTACCCCTAAAGGGGTTCTATAAATGGTTATAAATCAGGCCACCCCTGCAATCTGGCCCCTCCCTAAAATTGCCCACTGGGCAATTTCTAACGGTCGGTCCCCTTTCGGGGATATAGGGGCGATTTTTATTCCCCGATAATCTTTATCAGTTTCCCTGTCGGAACCTGTTCAGTAAGTTCCAGATCATTTAGCAGGGCAAGCTCGTTATATTGCGCCTGAGGAACCCTGTAATAAGCGAAAGCATCCGAAAGCGTTCCGGCTCTCTGTACTTTCACAACATTCACCCTTTTGGGTTTAACGTTTAATTTGGAAGCTTCTGTCAACACTGAGAAAGAAGCCATGGATGAATCGAAAAGACGTGCATAAGAATTGAAATCAGCTTCGGTCGTTATTCCATGGAAAAGATATATGATGTTATTGTAGCTTATGAAGTAGGAGAGAATCATATTGGACGATGTTGCACCTGTCGACTGGTCCTGAACAGGCTGTTTGCTTTGCGTCATTATTGCCGGCAACCCGTTGACCGTAATCCTCTTGCTCCCCTGAAGAGTAAGCCCGTGCCGTGCGATGGTCGAATCAACTGCAGATTCAAGGGTCCTCTGGGACGACATGCCAAAAATGATTATGGCTTTCTGGTCAGTGGGAACCATGACGACCTGGAGGGGCGAGTTTTCAAGCTTCCATCCTGACGGGAACTGGAATTTGAACTTAAGATCGGGGTGGTAGAAAGTATAGCCCTCAACATAACCCTGTTTCGGGTCTTCACCATAGATTATCCCGTCGATCATCTGAAGGTAACCATCCTGATTTACTTTATACTGAGGAAGGCTTAGTTTTGTCTGCCATTTTGTAGCACTTTGGTTTACAGAATTGTATCTGTCACCCGGATCGGGATGTGTCGACAGGAAGGTCGGGATTCCCCCCTGGTTTTCTGCAAGGCTCATTTTCTGAAGTACCTTGAAAAAATCTGCCATTTTATGAGCATCATAACCTATTTTGGAGGAATACTCAACTCCCAGGCCATCAGCCTGTCTTTCATCGTCACGGCTGAACTTTAAAAAGAGCAATTGCATTCCCTCCATTGCATATTGAGCATATTTTGCAAATTCTTCAGACACAATCATCCCTCCTATTAAAAGCAGCTGCCCAAGCTGCTGTTTGCTCTGCATATGCACTGTATGACGGGCAGTGATATGACCCATTTCGTGGGCCAGGACACCCATAAGCTCAGCCTCGTTGTTAAATTGGGCAAGAATTCCCCTGGTCAGATATATAAATCCGCCGGGGACCGCAAAGGCGTTGACCACTGGCGAGTCTATAACCTTTACATGATATTCAAGATTGGGGCGATGTGATATTTTACCCATTTCAGTTCCTTTTGTCTGAACAAAATTCTGAAGGTTATTATCTGCATACTCTCCAAAAGTTGCCATAACCTGAGGATCGTAAGAAATGCCAAGCTGTACCTCCTGTGCTTCAGACATAAGCATTAACTGTTTCTTGCCGGTTACCGGGTTAATAGCACAGGAAACTACCAAAAGGATGGTTGCCGTGAAAAGAAGGAAAATTCCAGGAATATTTAACTTTTTCATGACGACTATTATTTGGATGGAAAATATTTACAGAATATCAAAGAAATTGTCATTATCTAATCGAATAACAAATATCGGAAAAATTATTGTTTCCAAAAAACATACCTGAAATTTATGACCCATCTCAATTATTGTGATTTCTAAACAAATAGTAATCAACGAATTGAAAAAATAGCTAATGAGCCAACCCACTAATCCCTCAATGGTGTGTTCAATTGCCGTCAGCTTCAGCTGACGGTGCTGAAAAATCCCCTCTGTTAAGGGACTTTAGTCCCTAATAACTGTTGGGCTAAAGCCCCTGAAGCCAGGGGAACCTTTCTCCGTTGGTTAAAGCCAACGGCAATTGAAATCTCTATTCAATTACCTTTCTGACTGAAACCGCTATTTTTGAATCAGCTGTTCCGTAGTAGAGAAACCATTGATCCCTGAAATAAACCAACCCTTCAACAAAACATACATTGTTCACTTCTCCAGTTTTTTCATAAGGCTTATCCGGATAAATAAAATAGCTGTCTGTCCTGTCAATCAGCTTAAAAGGATTTTCTTTATCAAACAGTGCCTGAGCAGCTGCATATGTAAATTCAGGCAATCCCGGATCATTATAATTTGAGGCATTGCTGCTGTTGTAGATCAGCAAAATTCCTTCTTCTCCAAGCAAAGCATACGGCCCCGGCTCTACCAAACGGCTGTCGAAATAACCTGCCCTCGGATGCAGGACAGATATCATTTTCGCGCTTTCTTCATTTTCAACAACATCCCAATGAATCAGATCATCAGAAGTTGCCATATACAAATCTGTATCACCAAAATACATCCAGTATTTATCTTTGATTTTCGTGGCTCTGATTTTACCGCCTTCCTGCTTTGCAACAATAGCTCCCGATTTTGACCAGGTATCTTTGTACTTATCACCGTGCAGTACCAGGCCGTGTTTTGTCCAGTTTATCAAATCTGTGGAACTTGCCAGGCAAAGCCTCGCAGTCTTGCCATCATAAGCAGTATATGTCAGAATGTACGTCCCGTCTTCTCCCTCCACTATCCTGGGATCCTCCACTCCCCCTTTCCATTCATACCGGTGCATGTTATCGCTGTCAGGATAAAGAACTGGCGACAGCTGTTTTTTGAAATGCAAACCATCGTCGCTGATGGCTAATCCCAGTCGTGAAGTCATTTCATTGTCCTGCGCCCTGTATATCAGATACACTTTACCATCTTTCACTACAGCCGAAGGATTAAGGACATTTCTTTCCTCCCATCTTATTTCTTTTTTATTAAGGGGACAAAAAAAGATCTGATCAGACGATGGATTCAATATCGGATTAATACTATCAGCCTTGACAAAATCCAGCAAAGCCCATTTCTTTAAATTTTCAGGTACCGGAATGCCCTTCTGAACGTTGTAATTGCACCCTGATAAAATCAAGAATGCCAGTGTGATAATTCGAATTTTCATTTTATCTGTTTCATATTATCAAAGTTAAACTATAATTATTCTATATCAATGTTTTTAATGATTTCAATTTCAGGAATTGAGTTCAGAAAATCCGGCTTATTTTTGCAGTGTTCTAAAAATATATGATGAGACTACTGTATATCTTACTTTTTTCATCCTTCTTTTGTCCCTTAACCTTAACAGCAAGTGTACTTGGCATAGCCCTGAACAGTAAAGTCACAATAAGCGGTTATGTGAAAGATAACGCTACCGGGGAGATTCTTGCAGGTGTAACTGTTATCGAAACGAATCTCAGAATAGGAGCTTCAACTAACAACTATGGATTCTATTCAATAACTATACCATCAGGTAACTATGAAATCCTGTTTTCATACATCGGATACGAGACAGCAAAAATGAGGGGGAACACCCAGAAAAATTTAATTCTGGATGTCTCTCTTGATCCTTCTGATAATACTCTTGGGGAGGTCGTTGTTGAAGGTAAGCGCACAGACGAAAATGTGCGTGCCCCGGCAATGAGTATTGTGGAACTTGATATAAAGACAATCAGAAGTATCCCATCCCTTTTCGGAGAGATCGATCTGGTTAAAGTAATTCAGCTTTTACCAGGCGTACAGTCTGCAAGCGAAGGATCGACAGGTTACAGCGTCAGAGGCGGTACAATTGACCAGAACCTTATTCTTCTCGATGAGGCAATAATTTATAATGCTTCACACCTGTTGGGATTCTTTTCGGTTTTCAATAATGATGTAGTGGAAAATGTCACTCTTTATAAGGGAGACATTCCTGCATCGTACGGGGGAAGGCTTTCCTCCTTGCTCGATGTACAGACAAAGGATTGTAACTCAAAGAGATTCAGTATGACAGGAAGTATTGGAACAGTCTCAAGCAAACTCACTCTGGAAGGACCTTTTATTAAGGGAAAGACAACCTATCTTATAGCTGGCCGCAGAACATATGCAGATATTTTTCTTCCTTTTGCAAAGGATGAATCGATAAGAGATAACAAACTATTCTTTTATGACTTAAATCTCAAACTTACACATTTAATAAATGAAAAGAACAGGTTATTCCTCTCCGGTTACGCGGGTCGTGATGTATTCAGAAACCAGTTCTCTTCTGTTGAATTTGGCAACCAGACCGCTTCTCTGCGCTGGAACCATATTTTTTCAAATAAGATCTTCCTCAATATGAGCCTGATCTATTCGGGATACAATTATGATCTTGGCACTCCGGAGGAGGAAACCAACTCATTCAAATGGTTATCCGAATTGTCAGAGTACACCTCCAGATTTGATTTTACACATTTTATTTCCGGTAATCATAAACTAAAGTATGGAGCAACACTGACCTGGCATAAGATATACCCGGGGTCAGTTAAAGGCTTCGGAAATACTTCTGACAATACCGGGTTTATTTTACCTTCGTCAAATGCATTTGAGAGCAGCCTCTATTTTACAGACGACTTCAGATTATCTGAAAGACTTACTTTTAAATATGGATTGAGATTTTCTGCTTTTCAGAATGTCGGGCCGGGAACTGTTTATAGTTATAATGAAGATTATAGTCCGGCTGACAGCTCGGTTTACAACAAAGGTGAGATATATAACACTTATACAGGACTTGAACCAAGACTGGCATTTACATATATGGTTAATGAACTTTCATCGATAAAAGGAAGTTATTCACATACCATACAGTATTTAACCCTTGCACAAAATACAACAGCAGGTACACCCCTTGATATATGGTTCCCTGCCAGTCCGAATGTTGAACCTCAGCTGTGCGATCAGTTCGCAGCCGGGTACTTCAGGAACTTTAACAAGAATATGTATGAAGTATCGGCAGAAGTTTATTATAAGAATCTAAGGAGATTGATTGACTTCAGGGACCATGCCCAGCTTTTCCTGAATCAGTATCTTGAGGGAGAGCTCCGGATAGGGAAAGGATATTCTTATGGTATTGAGACAATTATAAGGAAAAATGAAGGCCGGCTCTCAGGTTGGCTAAGTTATACCTATTCAAGATCATTCAGACTGGTTCCGGAAATTAACTATGGGAGATGGTATGTTTCCCCATATGATAAACCGCACAACCTTAATATTGTAGTTAATTATGGAATTACATCAAGAATAATGGCATCTGCAACATGGATTTATGCAACAGGACTGCCGGTAACTTTCCCGACAGGTAAAGCAATGATCGGGAATGCTATTATCCCAATATACTCCGACAGAAATTCTTACAGAATGGAAGATTATCATCGTCTTGACCTGTCAGTATCCTTAAAGAGCAGGGAAAAGACTGGAAAGAGATGGCAAAGTGAGTTGAACCTTTCGGTATATAATGCATATAACAGACATAATACATGGGCAATTAATTTTGTCCAGGATCCGGCAAATCCTTACTTAACCTATGCTGAAAAAACTTATCTCTTTGCAATTATTCCGGCTCTGACATACACTGTAAGATTCTAAGAAATGAAAAAAACCGGCAAATTCCTGATAACAGCTATATTATGTATTATGATTATCTCCTGCACGGAGAAAATTGATATTGAGCTTGATGAGGGCAGCGTGCGCCTGGTTGTAGAGGGTTCAGTTACTACAGATACTATGGCTCATAAGATAATTCTTACAAAAACTACCAGCTACTTTTATAATCAGGAATCACCATATGTTACAGGTGCATCAGTATCAATTACAGAAGGTGAAAGAGATATTCAGCTTCTTGAAAAGGAGCCCGGGATATACTATACTGATTCCACATTCTACGGGCTGGAAGGGCTGAAATACACATTGAATATTACTTTAACCAGCCCGGTCGGTGGCCACACTGAATATTCAGCTTTTGCGTATATGAACAATACTGTCAGGATCGATTCTGCAAATCTTATTTTTCACCCTGAGTGGTCTGATTCAGGATTCTATGAAGTTCAATGCTACCTTAAGGATCCTCCGACAGATGATTTTTACCGATTCCTGATCTACAAGAATGATAAGATACTTTCAGATACACTGGATGAGTGGTTTGTCACCGATGACAGGTTCTTTAACGGAAGTTATATCAAGGGGGCAGGTGTAGCCTTCCTTGATCAGGGATCGGAGAATGAGAAGCTTAAAGCGGGTGATGAGGTAACACTGGAGCTTAATTGTCTGGAGCAGGGTTATGCCGGATTTATCTGGGAAGCACAATCAGAACTGAGGGGTTCAAATCCATTGTTCAGCGGTCCTCCGGCAAACGTCAAAGGTAATATCAATAATGGCGCAATCGGTTTCTTTGCAGCATATACAACAAGCAGGGTCACGATGAAAGTCGTAAATTAAGAAACAGGCATATAATTAACTCAAGTTGGTAGTTGCTTGAATAATAATCCATAAACATTTATTTATTCTGTTTGATTATCACTTCTTCCTGTAGTTCTCGATCAGTGAGATTTGGGGGTATCCAAGTTTCGCAATGGCCGAGTGATATTTATTCGCCTCTTCAATTGATTTGAATCCTACTACAAATACTTTGTAATATTCCCATTCCTGAACAATCTCAACAGGCAGATTGAGCTTAGTTTTGATCCTTTTCTGTGCAGTCAACGCATCCGTTTTGTTATGAAAAACATCAACCTGCAAAGCAATAACCGGTTGAGACAAAACAGGTATTTCTTCTTCAACAACAGGTAAAACTACATTCTCACTATCCAGTTTTTTTGTAGTATCAGGTTGTTCAACAGCCTGCGGTTCGATTTCTTCCTGTTTCTTAACTGGTAATACCCAGAAGTTCTTCAATCCAATAAAGGCAAGTGTGGGATAAAGTTTTTCCATCTCTTCCTGGCTTGAAAAACCTGCTATCCGAACTTTATAAAATCCATCTTCAGTGACTATAATAACAAGGTTGTCAAGAATATCTGAAAGCTTTTGTTTCAATACCAAAGAATAGGATTCCTGGCGGAATGCACCAACCTGGATTATTAAATCCGGATTGATCATCGCTCGTTTCGGGTTCGTGGGAGACCCGAACTGGCCGTTTGTAATAAGACCAGGAAAGATAAGCACCACAAGTAAAATCATGTAACGGGAATTCATGTATGACCTGTTAAATGATATTTCTCAAATTCCTTTATTCAAAATTAAATTAATTATTCAGATGTCTTAAATAATTTCCTTATCGTTTAGACGTAAAACATGGAAGTAAAAAAAAAGAGATAACTCAAATGAATTATCTCCTTGATCAGCTCCCCTGACGGATAAAAGTTGCAACCAGTTTAGTAACTCTCTATTATATCAAATAATCAAGCCTCAATCATTACATGTAAAAGCCGGTGATCCTGACTACTTCTCGCCGGTTCAAATTGACCACCCAAGGTCGGAGTTAATTCTATGATTTATAGATAAATATATAAATGTCCGTTTTACCGGCGGAATGTGGTCAAGGCTACTGGCTCATGCAAGCCATCCTGCAAACAGGACAATTATCATTATTAGCTCTGATGTATTTTGCCAACTGGATTCTTTTAAAAGAGAAATTAAATATCTTTATTACTTTCTAAAAGTTAAGGCGTGTTACACAATAATCTGAATAAAATACCAAAATATGAAAACTGGAATTTTTACTGGTCTGCTCACATTGTTTTTGGCAACAAACGCTATCGCTGTCAAAAGCCCCAACACATATAAGATTTCTGATCAAAAGACAGACACCATCAGCTTATTTAATGGTAAAGATTTAACTGGCTGGGGATATCGTAAAAAGACACAGGAGAAAATCGTTTTTGAGTCATTCGATGGAATGACAGAATCAAAAGAAAATCGTTTTTTTGTAAAAGACGGGATTCTTACGGTTAATCCGTTCACTGAAGGGTATGCTGAACGATATGGAGCCATCTGGACAGCAAAAGAGTTCATGAAAGATTTTATACTTACATTGGAGTTTCGTGCATCCAAAAATGCTGACAGTGGTATTTATCTCAGGGGAACGCAATTGCAATGCCGCGATTATCTTTTAGCAGGACCATACAAGAATCTCAAAAACTACAAGCCGCAGGATTGGAATAAGATTGAAGTTGTGGTAAAGAATAATATAGCCCGTTGTACCTGTAATGACGAGATTCTTGAGGAAGCCCTCAGTATTCCGGTTACAGGGCCAATTGGTCTGGAATCCGACCGGGGGCAAATGGAGTACAGGAACATTCAGATCAGGGAGCTCGAATAATTTAACGAGTTCATTAAGGTATTAAAATGTAAGTATCCCCTTTTCCCTGCAAAGAAAAAGTGGGCATTATTTTCTAATGGTAAAATCTCCCACCTATCTTGATTAAAGGAATAGTCAAAAAATCCAAAAACCTGGAAGAACCTGACAAAAAATAGTCAAGGCTTCCGAGTCCCAGTACCACCCCAGTTATTTAAATTTAAACGAGAACCCAGAACCTGGCGTCATTCTGTTGTGAAAACAAAAAACCACTTACAGTTTTCTGTAAGTATTGCCTGAGATCCCCAACTGCTGAAAGTTGGAAACAGGATGAAAGACTAGAAGACTAGAAGACCAGCAGACCAGAAGACTTTTATGTGAGTGTGAGTGTGAGTGCGAGTGCGAGTTTTGAGGAAAAAAGAGCGAGTGTGCTCGCTCTTTTTTCTGCTCCCCAGACTGCTGAAAGTTGCAACCATCTTGCAAAAGCCGGACGCCTTGACCACATGCAGCCGGTCATCATAACATTTTAACATTTGTTTATTTATCAGGGGATTAACTCCGGCATCAGGTGGTCAATCCTATCCGGCGTCAAATGGTCATGGATACTGGTTTTTCCATCCGTCCTTCTCTGACCACTTTAAAAGAAGGTCTGAGAACACTTACATACATTTATAAACAGAGAGGATTTAACTCCTTTTTGGGTGGTCAATATGTTGCAGCCATCTATGGATAAGGTCTTTTAAGATTTCTGCTTTAGTTATACCATCTATCTCTTGTTGCATAACTCCCGCCACCACCACCAAGAAGAAGAATAAGACCTAAAATAAATCCCACCCAATATAACGAACCCGTATTATGTTCAGCATACAATCCAATTTGCGCCCCCAAAACTTTTGCAATCAATACGAAAGGGGAAATGAATCCGTGAACAATTCCGTAAAGGAAACCATATTCCTCCTTGGTCATTCCAACAGGAGCACAGGAAGTAACAAAAAACAGAACCAGCAATAATAATAATCCAATAAATATTCTTTTTGTTTTCATATAAATTAATTTTAAAATGATTTTACTCGATAAGTGATTATAATTTAATGAACAGATAAGCCACTCTTCTTATGGTTAGAGCTTACAATACCATAGCGAAAGAGTAGACATAATAGAATAATTTATTTTATTTGCACTTATAACTGGTCAATTCAGAACCTCAAAAGTGATTTTTGCATTGACCCTGAATTCAGAGATTTTATCATCCTTCACTAGTGCACTCAGGTGATGAATGTAAACAGAGCGTATTCCTTTTACAGTTTCTCCTGCAGTTTTGACTGCAATTGTTGTTGCATCTTCCCAGCTTTTAGGAGATGATGTCATGATTTCAATAACTTTAAGTACAGCCATGATGTGATAATTTTAAATTAACTATTTGAAATTTCGTATTTTATGAATGCAGAACCTATTGCAAATCCATATATCTTGTTAGTTACATATAATAATTCAGATACAAAGGTGCAATCCTTTAAACTGAGAACCTTTACATAATTCCTGGGATTGGTTACATCATTCACACATCCCCCAAAACGTTGCGTTTATTGTTTTAAAGATTACTGAATTGAGATGGTACACGTTGTTGGCTTGATCAGGCCCTCCCTTTCTTATTCCAATATTGCCCTGCTTCCTTTTCTAATTTTTTTAATCTTGTATAATAATCTGGAAACTCCTTTAAATGAGCCCAGGCAATTTTCCCTGTTAATTTTTTGTCATTATTTGTAACATTAGTTTCCGGATATCTTGTCCCATGTTCAAACTCAACATTTACTCCTTTTGTGAATTCACTCACCCTTACACTATTCCAATTGATACCGATATCCTCTCCAATCTCTTTTGCATCCTTTGAATTTAATTTCTTCATTCTAATCAATATTATTTAGTTAATAATTTACTCTCTCGTTTCTGCATCTGGTGCATCAACGGGTTTTGATTGCGGGGATCCTAATTCTCTTAAATAAATTGAAAGAAAAATAATTGCAAAGACAGATAAGAATTCACTTTGCCAGTTTTGAAATGATTCAAACCACAATCTGCTGTTGCTTAAATAGGCAAACATGCTTTCGGTGCTTTTACCTTCAAGCATCTTGATTTGGTTAAAATCTTTATTGCTTCCATACCAATGCAAAACAAACGATATAAGAAATAAAAAAAGCAAAGATAGTGTTAATGAATGTTTGTAAACAGATAATATAAATCCCCCCTTTTTTACAGCCCATGGAGCGTTAGTGCGGCTTTTTGGTTCCCTGTCCACTTCTTCTTTTATACCTATTTTTTTGGATTCTGATGAACCTTTTTGTTTAAGAAATACCGTGAACCAAACGAATAGCCCCATTTGAAAAAATTCGCTTTCCCAATTTTCAAAAGTTGCCTGAATGAAATGACCTGTGCTGAAATATTTAAACAGGGTCACAGTGTGATGGTTATGCTCAAATAAAAACTCATTATACTGTTGTAAACCCGTAAACGCCTGGCCTGCCAAACTTATAAAAGCTAAAAGCAAGAAAGCAATGCTTAAGCTATTCCTATAAATAAATGACTTCTTTTGTTCTGACATGCAGGAAATTAGCTATATTCATTTTATTAAAAAGGTTCTGACCCAACAATGCGCTCCGGAATTCATGACAATTTAATACCAACCAACTGGAACCTCGGCGAAGAATTGGAAGTGGTGGATTATATTAACCTATAAAATATTGAATAAAATAGGGAAGCGATACTTATTATAATTGCAATAATTGATAAAGCATATGCACCTTTTATGCTGGCCTTTAAGTCTTTTGTTTCTAAAACAGTTTTTTCTTTTTCATGAAGAGCATCATCTTCTTGTTGTTTATCTTTTCTAAATTCTTCATCCAGACGTTTAACATATCCTCCTTCTGAAAGTAATTTTCTACCTGCATCTGTAAGAATTAAAATGCTTTTATTGCCTGACGTATCAGTGGAATGTATTACATTTTCCCGGTCCATTTCTTTCAGGGATACATTGTAGATCGCTGATGGTACGTTTTCAAGCTTGAGTTCATTGTAAACCACTTCCGATGGTACGTTCTTTTTGGAACGATCATTTAGATAGTTTAAAATACTATCCTTTAATTGTGCAATTTCAAGACTATCCATAATTCAAATATTTAATTGATCTTATATAATAAATATCTTCACTCTATCCGTGTCATGATTAAATTCAGGCTTAATTGCTTCCCATTTTGCTTTGGCTCTTCTTATAAGCTTCCAACCTTACCTTCAGGAACCTGCTTTCTTCTTCCAGATTAGCAATCTTATTCACGTAAAATGTATCAAATAATTCTGCGGGTTTTCTAATCTTTATATTTAATTCAGTAATCCGCATTTCATTTGTCTTGATTTTTAGTTCAAACTCGCTCTTGTTGAATGTTTTCCACTCTTCAGCGGTTGCCACTTTCTGAACTACTGCATTTGTATCCTTCTGAACTACATTCAAATCTTGATTGACATCCTGCACTTTAGTATGGGCAGCTTCTTTCTTTTGGGTCGATAACTGGTAGCCGGTGAACATTATTCCTGCCATAAAAGGTATCGTTAAAGCGACGAGAAAAATCATTATTTTCATTTTTTGATATTACTCAGGTGAATGAATTTTCATACTATAAAGGTCGTCACCTCTAACTGGATAAGTGTTACACAACTTTAAAAAAAAATTACATCATTCCCACTTTTCCACCTGTGACGTGTCGTAACAGAGTTCGTCAGTAATTAATTTTCTTCATCGCATGAATTATATAACTTTTTTCAAAATAGCGTAATACTATCCTCGTTGAGCATAATGAACTTTGTAATAAACGATTAAGGTCAGTTATAAGGTCAGACCATGTGAGAAAAGAAAGAATAAAAATTCAGGTACAATTAATAAAATACCACTGGTGTCCGACTGATTGAATTCTCAGCTGATTACTAATTCCGCCTGGCCCGGGCATTAATGTCAGTCATGGCCACTATATAGTATGATATATTTCCTGAACCACATCAGCGTTTACCATTTTTAAGTATTCTGAATCCAGGTGATTATTTTATCTTTTTATCAATTGCTTTTTGGTCTTCTGCTTTTAATTCCACAGCATCTTTCCTCGTTTTTTCAGCGGCTTTTTCCTTTCTGTTAAAATAGCCTTTCAGAAGAAAATTTTCCTTGGCTGCATTCATGTTTTCATTTAACCCTTTGCTGCTTTTTCTAAGATTCATTATGGTCTTGTCAATGTTTTCTGCAATGGTTGAATCCTGGATAAATCTGCCAAGTGTTCCTTTTCCACTATTTATATTGATCATGATTTCTGCCAGCTGAGAAGAAATAATTGCGGCATTATCTGCTGTGATTTGCATACTTTCCATGATGGCATCTGTTTCAACTGGTTCTTTTGACTCAATATTTTGCCCGTCTTTTATTAAAGGAGCATCAAAACTGCCTTGTGTAATAATTAAAATGCGGTCGCCAATAATCCCTGCGGAACCTATTCCAGCTATACAATCAGTTTTAATAAATTGCTGAACGCTTTTTTTAATTAACATGTCAACCTGCACAGTTGAATCATTAATTATATTAATGTTATCAATAGTGCCTACATTGATTCCTGAGAAACGGATATTGCTTCCAACCTGTAACCCGCTTACATTATAAAAAGTTGTAGTTAGTTTAAAAACAGGATCAAATAGATTTTCCTGCTTACCTATTATAAAAATGGCAATTACAAAAAGCGCCAATCCTCCTGCAATAAACAGTCCTAGCCGTATTTTAAATTTTTGTATGTGTATCCATTTTTTTATATTTTTTATTATTTAAAGAATGATTTAATTAACGGGTCAGTTGACTTTTCAAACTTTTCCAATTTGCCTTCCTGATAAACTTCACCATCCTGTAGCATTATAATGCGGTTTGCAGTTGTACGGGCACATTCAATATCATGTGTGATGATGATTGAAGAAGTTTTATATTTATTTTGAACTTCATTGATCAGTGAACTTATTTCATCAGATGTAACCGGATCAAGTCCGGTTGTTGGTTCATCATACAGCATGATCAGGGGATCAACAACAATGGTTCGTGCCAGACTGATTCGCTTGCGCATTCCGCCTGAAAATTGTGATGGCATTTTATTCAATGCATCATATAAACCGACATTTTCCAGAACTTCTTTTACTTTTTCGTTTATTTCTTTTTGATTAAAATTCTTTTTTATTCTTCGCAATGGAAATTCTAGATTTTGTTTTACAGTCATGGAATCATACAAAGCGCCACTCTGAAAAAGAAAACCGATTTTCTTTCTTAATTCTCCCAACCTTTCGTGGTTCAATGCACTCACATTTTCTCCAAGGACATTAATTGTTCCACCGTCGGGTTCGAGTAAACGAACAATGCATTTTATCAGGACTGATTTTCCTGAGCCGGATTTTCCAAGCACCACCAGGTTTTCGCCATTATAAAGTTTCAACGACACATTTTTTAATACTTCCTCTGTTCCAAATCCTTTCTTAAGGTTATTTATTTCAATAACCAGTTTGGGATTTTCTGCTTTAACAGAAGGAGCAGCGGCAGTTTGTGTGGCATTCATAGCATATCGGTAATTTGTACAGCAATCAAATCTATAATTATCACAAGCAATGAGGATAGCACTACAGCTGAATTCGCAGCAATACCAACACTCTCCGTTCCGCGTCCTGCCGTATATCCTTTATAGCATCCTACAAAACCAATCACTGCACCAAAAAAGAAGGTTTTAACAAGAGCAGGTAAAAAATCAATAAACTCAATTTGGCTGAATGCCTGTGAAAAAAACAAGACAAAAGTTACGTCTCCTTTAATATTTGCTCCCGCCCAGCTTCCTAATATTCCAAGCGCATCGGCATATAATACCAATAAGGGAATCATAAGCGTAGCCGCCAGTACTCTTGTAACAACCAAGAATTTTACGGGATTGGTGGATGATACTTCCATGGCATCAATCTGCTCAGACACTTTCATTGAACCTAACTCTGCACCCATTCCTGAACCAATTTTTCCTGCACATATCAAAGCAGTGATAACCGGTCCCATTTCTCTGATCAGAGAAACAGCTACCATTCCGGGAAGCAGGCTGACAGCCCCGAAACTCAAAAGAGCAGGCCTCATCTGAATAGTAAGCACCAGGCCAATAATGATTCCTGTTACTGAAATAAGGGGTAATGTTTTATTTCCTATTTGAAAGCACTGACGCAAGAATTCCTTAAATTCAAAATTGCGCGAAAAAGTTTCTTTTACGACACGAGTTATAAACAAGAAAGCATCAGCAATATTTGTTAAAAAGTTGCCTGCCTCGGCAGTTTTTGCAATTGTTTTTTCGACGAGCTTTAAGGATTGTTCCGTTGCAACAGTTTTTACTTTAATAACAGGGTCAAATTTTTTCATGATAAACTGTCAGATTTCATCCGTACAAAGTTTTCTTTAATCAGTTAGTAAGAAATCGTTTCGAAAAAAAAATCACCGTTCAGCGAAAGCCGATAAACGATGACTTTTTGAATTAAGATTGGCAATTATATTGAAGCAATAATCTTATGCAGTTCTTCTTTTGATCTACCAAGCTTTATCTGATGCCTGCCAACTATCGGAAATTTTTGTTTGCTCGTTCCAGTTTCCTTTTATAACTGTTTTGTTTATTTTTTGAATTTTATACCTGATAGTGAATATTCACAATACAAAGGTTGTCACCTCTATCTGGATAAGTGTTACACAATTATTTTAAAAATTTACATGATTAACTGAAAAAGCCAGTAATATTGGTCAAATGTGGTCAGATTACAGGCAGGCCCACAGGCAGGTTTTCTGATTAGTGCGAAAAGGATAGGTTACATAACTCGCACATCCCCCAAATCATGGAACCCTTGGCTTTTTAGATTTTTGAAGTGAGTCCTGGAATCCCGGTAAGCAAGGGTCAATGGTTACATGTCAAACTAATTTGTGATAGTATTCAGCAAGGAGACAATGTACGACTTTCCAAATCGACTCAAAACCCTCTTTTTATGCAACATAGGAATACCAGCCACCCCAAAACATAAAATATGTGAATGATGTAAATCTGTCAGGAAATTGTGTAAAGATTCCCGGCACTAATGGACTTAATTTTATAAAGTTGAAATAAGTGGATAATAATATTGGTTTAAACCTGGGATTACTGAATATTAACCATTAAAACTATAAGAAGATGCCACTAAAAAAGGGAAAATCAAAGAAAGTGATCAGCTCAAACATTGAGGAGTTACTCCACAATTACAAGGAGGATGGAACAATTGGAACAAGCCACCCAAAGTCGATGAAACAGGCCCAAAAACAAGCTGTAGCGATAGCTTACTCAAAGGCAAAAAAGAAATAACAACAGCTTAAAAGAATTGAACTCCGGCTAAATTTCATAATAATTTTTTCATAATTTAAATAAATACAGTGATTACCAGCCTCCAAAAGCTGTACATCCTGACCACCAGTATCAATTAATACCACATATTTCTTAACTAAGAAAGCACTTTATTAACAGATGAAAGCCATTCTGATAATAAATCCCTCTTCCGGGAAAATGAAAAAAAAATGCCCCCTTTATTAAGATGGACTTTAGATAAACTAGGGAGAAGATTAGCCGGATTATTCAAACCCAGAATAACAGAAGATGACGTTATAGAAGAAGTAAAAAAGAAGTGTGAAAAAGATAGGATAGAATTAGATATAGAATTCACAAAATATCCAAAACATGCAACAAAATTAGCAAAAGTTGCAAGAGATAAATACGATTTAATTATTGCGGCAGGTGGGGATGGAACAATAAATGAAATAATTAATGGGATGGTGAATTCAAAAGCCACATTGGTAATTATTCCTTTTGGCTCAACGAATGTTTTAGCTAGCGAGCTGGGTATACCTAATAATCCGGAAGAGGCAGCAGAATTAATTACAAAAGGTAAAAAGATAAAAATGGATTTAGGTTATGCAGAAACAAGTAAAGAGTCGAGATATTTTTCTATGATGTTAGGGGTGGGTCCTTTTGCTCAGGTTATAAAAGATATGACTCCGGAATTTAAAAAAAGATGGGGGCGATTTGCATATCCATTTGGGATAATTAAACTTCTTTTTAGATACAAATGGCATGAGATCCGTGTCAAACACAAAGTTGATTCAACGGGTTATTTTGTAATCATGGCAAACATTAAATACTATGCCGGGGAATATGAAATAGCTGATAAGGCTAACATTAGAGACGGCCTCCTGGATCTGGTGGTAATAAATAGAAAAAAGCCTTGGGATATAATTGTATTAATCTTCTCATTTACACTTGGTAAATTAAACAGGTATTTAAGAAAAGAATATTATCAGATAAAAGAAGCGGATATTTACTCTGATTATAAAATGCAGATTCAGGTTGATGGTGAGGTTTTAGGCATGGCCCCGGTGAATGTTAAAATTATACCAAAAGCCTTAAATGTAATTGCAGGTTCTCAAAATGTCATCTGATGAAAAAGTGGCCTTAAACCCGAATTGAGAATGCTGCTAACGAGTAGGACAACACATACCGGATATTGACTAATGGTTGGAAATTATTCCATTATAATGATTATGAAGTTTTGACTCATAGACTTCACTTATTGGCTTGTTTGGGTCATATTCAGGACTGTTTTTTATATTTTCTACCGAAACATTGACAATTACTGTGGATGTATCCCATTTTATTTCCTTGATCCAGTTTGGTGATATGATCACTTTTTTCCCGGGAAACCGTATGCCAGTGTCAACAATCATAAAATCAATTTTCCAGTTGCGATCATTAATAACAAAGTCCTCTACATTTCCAACCTCACCATCAGTAGCCATGATGGAATAGCCCGTTACTTTTTTGGTACTGCGTAAATTCGGGTCGTCATCTGATTCTTTATCGTCAGGATTGTCCTCGTCTTTCTGCATTACCTGAAACATTGACACCGGCATACCTAATCCAAAAGATTCATCACCCCAGTAATTTGTCCAGGGATAATGCCCGTACAATTTTAATTCCTGTTGGCGTGAGACTGGCTTTTCAGTGTCTATTTCCGGACTTTTCTTAACTTGTTCCTCAGTAAGGTTAACCGGAAAGATTTCATTTTCCCAATCTGGCACTAATACTGCCTGGGGTGAGATAAGTATTTTTCGACCAGAGAGCCAATTACCTGTTTCAACAATCAAATAACGGATAGTCCAGGTTTTATCGTCGAAGTAAAACTCCTTTACTTTTCCCAGTTCTCCATTAGTAGCACCTATGGCGTAACCTATTAAACTCTTGACACTGCGTTTCATAATTGTCTATTTAAGATTATTTAAAAAACGGGTGAAAAACCCGCCTTTTTCAACCTGGTTTTATCGTTTACTTTTTGTTGTCAACCGTTAAGTCATTCAATGCTTGTCCAATCGCATCCATATCATGATTAAATTCACGCTTAAATGATTCCCAATTGCTTTGGCTCTTCTCATAAGCTACAAGCCTTGCCCTCATCTCCTTGTTTTGCTGTTCCAGATTAGTTATCTTTTTTTCGTAAATTGCATCAAATATTTCTCCCGGTTTTTTCATTTTTACATTTAGTTCAGTAATCCGGATTTCATTAGCCTTTATTTTCAGTTCAGACTCGTTCCTGAATGCTTCCCACTCTTCAGCGGTTGCCACCAACTGACCTGCTGCACTTGCATCTTTCTGCGCTGTATTTAAATCTTGTCTGGCATCCTGCACTTTAGCCTGGGCAGCTTCTTGCTTTTGGATCGATGACTTGCAACTTGAAAAAATTGTTCCTGCCATAAGAGTTATTGTTACAGCGAGGATAAAAATATTTTTTTTCATTTTTATGATATTACAGTGTGAATGAATTTTCACATTGTAAAGATCGCCACCTCAAACCCGATAAATGTTACAAAACTTTTGAAAAAGGTTATATCATTCACACATTTCCCAGAGCACTGGTATGTTGATATTAAGATTTTTGAAGTATGATGAAGTAAACCATGTCATTTTTTAAAATGGTAGCAGACTCTGATTATTAAATGCAATCCATTTGAAAATGTGTGAATTATGTAAATCTATTATATAGACATGTAACATTTACCTGTCAGTGTGTGCATAAATTTATGCCCAAACTCGTTGATAAATTGGGATTCCTGGTTTGTAGCGCGCCGTTATTGCACAAGCACATGATACACAAAAAGATTAAATGATAATGAAAATCCAATTAAATACAAACAAAAATGGAAATCAAATTATTGCAATGAAAAAGAATATGTATACTAATCCGTCTGACCATATGCCGAACAATGATGAGACGGGCAATCACCTGGAATACCCATTATATCCTGAAAGTGAAGATATCTACAATAGATTTAAGAAAGAGAAAATCATGGATCCTGAGGACATTTCCAAAGTAAAAAAATCAGATAAAAGTGATAAAGCCCGGACAAATATTGAGAAAGGAACCAATATGATGCACTGACAACCATTAAGACTCTGAAGAAATTAAGTATTACTGTTCAGACAGTTGAACAGCAGTTGGACTTAAACAATCCCGATAATAAGATTCTTCTCAGCATGTACTTGACTCTTCCTGAAGTTGAGAACGACAAGAACTCAATCCGAACAACGGAAGGCTCACGCCGTGCAAGGATAGAAGGTTGCTGGACGGCTCAGGCACCAAAAGGTTATGTGAATTACAGAGATGATAAGAAATCGACGCTAAGACCAGGACAGGATGCGCCCAAAATAGTGGAGGCATTTGAGAGAATGTCTTCGGGAGCATATTCAGCAGATGAAGTAAGAAGATGGCTAAATCAAAATGGCGTAAAATCAGTAAACAAACCTTTTGAAATACGATTAGGAACCCTGTATACACTGGTAAAATCTATGTGAAACCATGGAAAAATGAGCCATCACAAATTGTAATGGGAATACATCCGGCATTGATAACAGAAGAAGTTTTTCATCTTGCCAACGATGTTCTTTAAGGCAGGAAAAGAAAAATGAAGTTCCACGATGACAAGTCAGATCTATATCCCTTAAAGGGATTTCTGAGATGTCCGGTTCATAATAGGTCCCTCACCGCATATGCATGTCAAAGTCATAATAAGGAGCTTCACCACTATTATTTTTGCGGTATAAACAGGTGCAAACAGAGACATAGGATTAAAGATGTACACGAAAGTTTGGAGGAGATATTATCTACAATCTCTTTCTCAGCTCAAACTGTAAATCTATACAGAAGGCTGTTGGAGAAGATTTTCGAAAAGGAAGACCTGAACAGAAGAGATGAGATTCAACGAGTAAAGAAAGATATTGAGAAGGCAGAGGCTCGTAGATCCAATCTTCAGGATTTGATACTTGATGGTACTATATCACCACAGGACTATAATGATTTGAAGGGGAAGGTTGATAAAGACCTTGTTATGTTAAGAAGTAAACTAAGTGGATTAATGGATCAGCCTTCTCCATACAAAACTTATATCTCAAAAACAGTCCCGATGTTGGAGAACCTCACTGGGTATTATAAAGTGGCTGATGGTCAGACAAAACGGAAGATCCTTGGTTGCATCTTTTCAGAAAAACTCGTTTTTGAAAAAGGGAGAGTTGCAACCACCACCTTCACGGAACCCATACAAGCTTTGTTCAAGATTGCCAAGGGTATGCAAGAGGGTAAAAATAAAAAAGAATGAGAGTGCTCGCTTCAGGAAAAGTGTGAGTGTGAGAGTGAGTCTTGAGGAAAAAAGAATGAGTGTGCTCGCTCTCGCTCCCACACTCACTCTTTTCATGCTCCCCAGGCTGGACTCGAACCGGCGACCCACGGATTAATCCCGAGTACTCGGGATTGCTCTAACCAACTGCTTTCTTTTTCAAGTCCATCAAATATGAAGGATCGTCCTTCGATTCTATAAGCTTCCTAATAAAAATTCTGCTTTTCTGCTTTTTTATGAATCTCTCCATCTTAATAGCTTCGCCCCGAACATTTGAAACTTCAAATGATAACAGCAAAATCCATGGTCGGAATTTGGTCGTGAACTTTACATCCTCGGTAGTATTGTGCTCAGTCAATCGTCTCTCTGGGTCATTCGTATGACCAATATAGTACCTGTCAGCACTCTCTGAATAATGAATATAGATGTAAAACATTGCAGCGAAAAAAAAGGAGATAACCTATATTATCTCCTGGTTTGGCTCCCCAGGCTGGACTCGAACCGGCGACCCACGGATTAACAGTCCGTTGCTCTAACCAACTGAGCTACTGAGGAATTTATTCTCTCTATCCTTTTCGCTGTGTCGGCCCACGGATTAATCCCGAGTACTCGGGATTGCTCTAACCAACTGAGCTACTGAGGAATTTATTATTACTGTATTGCGCTCTTATTTCGCGTGCCAAAAATAAGGGCTTTATATGAATTAAGCAATATCTTTGATGAAAATTTTTAAATGAAACGTATATTGGGAATTGGCAATGCCCTGGTTGACATAATGACACTCATCGAAGGTGATTTTATCCTTCAGGAATTTAAACTGCCAAAAGGAAGCATGCAGCTCGTTGACCTTGAAACATCGCGGGGAATAAAATCTGCAACAGCAATTTTCCCGAGAACCTTTGCATCAGGCGGATCTGCAGCAAATACTATTCACGGACTTGCAATGCTGGGGGCAGATACCGGATTTATAGGATCTATTGGCAAAGACGATACCGGTGATTTTTTTGAGAATGATATGAAAAAAGCCGGGGTCAATACCCTTTTGATCCGGCGAGACTCAGTTACAGGAACAGCCGTGGCCCTTGTCACCAGGGATACCGAACGGACATTTGCAACACACCTCGGTGCAGCAGTTGAACTCTCTGCAGATGACTTCAGACCCTTGCTATTTGAGGATTTCGACATTCTTTATCTGGAAGGTTACCTTATTACTGACTTTAAAGTTATTGATACTGCCTGCAGGATCGCCCGGGAAAACAAAATGCTTATAGCACTTGATCTTTCAAGTTATAATGTTGTTGAGGGATTTCTTGACCAGTTTAAGGAAATTATTGAAAAATATGTCGATATTCTTTTTGCAAACGAACAGGAAGCAAAAGCTTTTACCGGTCGCGAGCCCGAAAAAGCCCTGACTATGCTTTCTGAATTATCTGAAATTGTTATCCTGAAAGTTGGCGCTGAAGGATCATGGGTAAAATCTAAAGATGAACTGATAAAAATAAGCGCATTCCCAGTACAATGCATTGATACTACAGGAGCCGGCGACCTCTATGCAGCTGGCTTTCTTTATGGTTTTTCCCATGGTATGAATCTTGAAAAGTGCGGGATTTTAGGTTCATTAATGGCTGGCAAAGTAATAGAAACTGTGGGAGCCAGGATGGATCATGAAAAATTCATTGAAATAAAAAACGACATCAAAAAAATAATTCAAGACAAATAACAGATTGCAAATACTCTGCTGAATCCTTTATTTAACAACTTCAATCAATTTATTATCTGATCCAAATTCAATATCAATATAATAGCACATTTTGTGAACGTCTGACTTTATATCTTTATAATAGAAATCTTTTGCAAATGATATTAAAGTTTTGAAGGTTCTGCTGTCATCATACCAGAATTCCAGGTCGCCAATCACTCTGAGGTAATCACTATAGTTATGGAACTTAAACTGGTATGGCTGGTTGATATAAACCTCCTCTCCGGTACGATCTGGATCTGCGTCATCTGTTAACATGATTTGAAATATCTGGAATCCACCACTTTCATTGCCATTACAATAGAATTTTTTAATTGAACCTGTAAAGTGAAAGCCTACTGACATTGAACGCGGATTATGGATATCATCAGGTGCTGGTAAATTAGCATAATTAGCTCTCAGGTAAAAGACCGGTTCCATCATAGTTTCCATTTCATTTCCCTTGCAATCATCATTTTTATTAAAAAGCTCACATGAAGATGTTGTTAAAAACATAATCAGGCAAAAAATCAGCTGAGAACGAATTGTAAGATGCATGTTTTCTATGTATTAATAATTATGGTTTAAAAGACTAAGTATTCGGAAATTATCCCATATCCGTATTGAAACACCTGGTCAGTAATTGATTCTGCAGGCAGCTGGATCGAAAGGGTTTTATTGAATAAATATAAGGGCCCTGATTCAATATCCATTGACCGGCCTTCCATTTGTAACAGGATGAGAGCATATTACGCACTGAATCAACCTATTTCTTAATAGCGATGCAGGATAAGTTTACCCATAAACTACTAATTTAATATAAAGGAAGATAATAAGCAATAGCTTTTTTATTAAAGGCCTGAAAAAATACATCGGTACCTTAAATTATTACATCAAACTAAATTATAGGCAAATGTGTACAGGTTTGGTTCTATTTAATTATTTTAACCGCGAAGAAAAAATCTCCGGGTTCAATGAAAGATACACAGGTGAAAAGGTTATGGGCCAGAATACAAGCCAGACACAGCAGGAACAAGAAAAAGGGAGTCTATAACTACATGTGGAAGACCGGCCTGAAGATAATCCTGATCTATCTGGCCATAATGATCCCGGCAATCCTCATCACCAACTATTTTCTGGATTTTAACACCATTTTCGATTTTATTACAACCCGATTTAAGGATTGGATGGTTTTAACAGTTTTCTTTGTTTCAGAGGTCTTCCTGGGAATGATCCCTCCTGATTTTTTTGTTATCTGGAGCTCAAAATTCAATTCTCCCCTGCTTTTTCTGACAATTCTTGGTGTACTATCGTATGCAGGCGGAGCAGTGGCGTATTATATCGGAGTCCTGCTCTTAAAAAATAAAAGAATAAAAGCATATTCACAGCGTGTGTTGTCCAAGTATATCGACATGGTACGAAAATGGGGAGGCGCCTTTATTGTGATTTCTGCCCTGTTCCCTTTTTCTCCGTTTTCAATTGTGGTAATTGCCGTGAGCCTCTTCAAATACCCCTTCAGGCTCTACCTGCTTTATGGTCTTGCCCGGATTGCCAGGTTCCTGATACAGGGAATTTTCTACATCGGCATACTGGATATTGATTCTATCTTTGGCTAAAAATATTTATCCAACAGCCTTCCTGACACTGTATCCTCTGATTCCGTAATATACAATAAAGGCAAAGCAGACCAGTGGCACGATAAATCCCATTGCCATAGTTGATTTGTCAGCTATGTATCCCATAATCACAGGGAAAAGAGCCCCCCCACTATTGACATGACAAGTAATGAAGAACCCTTTTTTGTAAGCGGGCCCAGTCCTTTTATTCCAAGAGCAAAGATCGTCGGGAACATAACTGACATAAAGAAATAGGTTGAAAAGAGGGCTACAACCGATATCCATCCTAAGCCTGCCACAACCAGGCCCATGGTGATAACATTTGCTGTGGCATAGACCGCCAGCAGTCTGTTAGGACGTACTACACGCATCAGAATTGTACTGCCTGTGAACCGGCCCAGCCAGAATAATCCCATGCCTCCGAACGCGAGTATCCGGGATGCCTCCTGGTTGGTAAGTGAAGGTATCTCCTCAGTCACATAATTTATAAAAAAGCTGTTTACACCTGTCTGGGCTGCTACATACAGGAACTGTGCTATGACGGCAAGAATGAAATGAGGGTGCTTTAAAAGATCCTTAAGTTTCCCCGATGATGCATCATCTTTATCATTGGATTCTTCTTTGACCTGAGGGAATTTTGCCCTCCAGAAAAAAAGAGCCACAATAAGCACCAGGGTTCCGATTAGCATATAAGGAAGGGCTATAGAAGCGAATTTATTTTCGTTTCCGTCGCTGCTCACGGAAAAGATAAGCATCCCTCCAACAAGCGGACCGGCTATCCATCCAAGACCGTTGAACGACTGTGAAAAATTAATCCTCCTTTCAGCGGAATCAGGTGGACCAAGCACTGTTGTATATGGATTTGCAGCTGTTTCAAGGCATGTTAAACCGCACGCTATAACAAACAGGCAGAAAAGGAAGCTTCCAAAGGTCTGTATGAATGTGGCCGGGAACATCAGAAATGCTCCGGCGGCAAAAATAAGAAGTCCGGTAATTATTCCTTTCTTGTATCCGACCTTCTGCATCAGCAAACCAGCCGGAAGAGCCATAAGAAAGTACCCTCCGTAAAAAACAAACTGAATAAATGCTGATTTGGCTTTAGACATACTCAGCAATTCCTGGAAATGCTTGTTGAGAACATCGATGCATCCGTGAGCAAAACCCCATAAAAAAAAGAGACTTGTAACAAGGATAAAAGGGATCAGAAATCCTTGATAAACAAATTTTTGCTTGTCAAGGTCAGTAGAAAGGCTCTTATTCATAAACAGTCTTGTATTTGGTCAATACAAGATTGTTATGATTTACGACTTTTCCAAACCTTTCATTATAAAATAAAAATCTCTGTGGATCTCTGTGCCTCCTCTGTGGATCTCTGTGTAACCAGAAAAAAACTTACACAGAGGGACACGGAGAATACACAGAGGATCACAGAGGATATAAAAAATTCAACTCTTACTTACGATTTCTGAACCAGGAGATTCACCTTAAGCTTAAACTCATCATAAATGGTTTTGTCACCAAGGTTGTCAAAGAATGACCCTGATCCATACCGTATATTGTATTTCGACCTGTCGATTACAATATTTGTGTAGAACCATGTACCTTCATCACTTTTCTGCATCGCAACCTTAAACTCGATGGGATTTGTAATTCCCTTTATCGTAAGGTTTCCTTTGACAGTTCCGGTTCCTTTATCAAGTGGCGTGCTTTCTGTAATCACAAGTTTTGAGACCGGATTCTTTTCAACCCCGAAGAAATCCTCTGATTTAAGGTGACCCAGGAGTCTTTCGCTTCCATCGTCGTCTTTTATTGAAGTCATGTCAATCAGAAATTCCCCTGATACAATTTTATTTTCCGCCAGATTCAGCCAGCCTGATTGAAGAGTGACAGTTCCGGTATGCTGACCTGTTACCTTTTCTCCAAGCCATGATAATTTTGATTTTTCCTTAATTGCAGTCAGTTTCTCCTGTGCATTTATTGCTACAGAGAGTCCAAAGATTAATGCCGGTATAATTAATATTTTTTTCATGTCTGATATATTTAAATTTGTACAATAAACACCACTGACATAGTTTATGTTCAATGCTTACCTGACTTTTCCCTCTGAAAGGCAGTCTGAAATCTATAATTTATGGATGTTCAGCCCTCCGCTGATTTCGAATACCATACCTGTTGAAAAGTTCCAGTCGCCGCGGGCAATTGAAGCGACAGCCTTGCCAATATCATCGGGAAGTCCCCATCTTTCCTGAGGCACGAAACCCTGATCAATAAGTTTGTCGTACTTTTCCCTGGCTTTAATTGTCATATCGGTCTGAATGATCCCCGGCCGGACCTCACAGACGAGGATCCCTTCCTTTGACAGCCTGTCGGCAAAAATAGTCGAGGCCATGCTTAGGCCGGCCTTCGAGACACAATACTCCGTTCTGTTTATTGATGAAAGGATAGCTGACACCGATGTAATGAATATAATAACCGGCTTATAGGCTGATATCTGGTTTTTCATCCAGATCATTTCTTTTGCAATTTTCTGTGCGAAGAATACTGGTCCCCTCAGATTAATATTCATAACCCTGTCATAACTCTCTTCGCTCATCTCGAGTAAATCCTTCCTTTGTAAAGGGGCAACACCTGCATTATTCACAAGGATATCAATGCGACCATACCTTTCAAGGATGTTCGAAACGACCTCTATCTGGCATTTAGTACATGAAATGTCGAGGCCTATGGGAAAAAACTGAGCGTCTCGTTTTTCAATCTCAGGCGCAAGGATTTCCATACCTTCGCTGTCGACCGACCTTGCTATTGCTGCAATATCAAAACCTTCACCGGCCAAAGCTATTGCTACAGCACTTCCGATTCCTCTGCTGGCGCCTGTAATTACAGCTACAGGTTTCCCATTCATGAGAAAAGAGTTTTTTCAGGTTTAGTTAGTGCCGGTAAAGGTAATAATTTGTAAGACTCGATCAACCTTCAAGATAATTATCTTCAAGATAATCCTTCCAGACCGTTTCAAACCAGAGGTTCTGTGACGGAATTTCCCTCACATCGCTGGCGTTAATTACTAATTTGTCATTCCTGAAACTTATCTCGAGAATCTTATTTTCCACTTCCCTGTCGTATCTGCAAAGGTAAATATCAAGGTCCGCAACTGATATATCAGGAATTGAAGTCTCCCGATTGCCGGTTACTAAATATGATCCCCTGCTGCGTCCTTTCCCGTCAATATAGTATCGTATTGCTTCGAGGTATAGCGCATGTGCAAGGCAATTGTCTGATATCCTGTAACAATCTGCCAGTTCCTTTACTGATGTTGCTCCTGTCCTCCCATTTATTTTTTCTAAAAGCAAAATTGCCTCTGCAGCAGCCTTCATAACCTTATTCCTGTCGCGGATTACGCTTCCTGCAGCTGACATCCTTTGACTTATTTCGTAATTTACCTGACTATTCCGGTTTCCTTTACCTGTTAAGAGC
The DNA here is from genome assembly GCA_963702415.1 of uncultured Bacteroidales bacterium. Taxonomy (GTDB): domain Bacteria; phylum Bacteroidota; class Bacteroidia; order Bacteroidales; family VadinHA17; genus LD21. The sequence goes on from CAVPCP010000017.1 coordinate 128,325, forward strand.
CATTGGTCTGAAAGTTTTAGCACCGGGCCAACGATCTCCATTGAGGCACTCAGAAACATGTCCCTGCCGGGAATAGGGTCATTATATCTTCTGCTTATAAATTCCGCAGCCCTGGCACTGCCTACCTGACCAGAATTCAGGGCTGATCCTCCCGGCCTGTAAACACCATGTGATCCGTTCACCTCACCCACAGGAAAGAGATGTCTGAGATCAGATTCCCACCATATATTGCTTTTCAGACCGCCATTGTTATGCTGGGCGCATATTCCTATTTCGACAGGTTCTGATGACAGGTCGATTCCATTATCCCTGTAAAGTTCCATCGCCGGATTATTAATCGAGGTAAGCCTTTCTACCGGTAATGACTGCAATGCACCTGATTTAAAAAGGTAATTATACACCTCACGATCAAGCATATCAGGCAGGAAAATGTCTTTGCCCTTCCATGAAACATTTCGCCTGAAATCAATGAATACTCTACGGCCTTTTTCTTCCCTCTCCTTAAAAACAAGCAGGTCGATCAGGGAAGAGCCTGATCCTGATATCCTCGACGGATCGAACGGCCACTGGTATCCTTTAAGGAAGATCGCCTTTGTAAGAGCAGTATAATCAGGGTAGTATTCATTCAGGAACTCTGTTTCGCCTCTTCCCCAGGCATCGGTTGAAAAATATCGCGGGAGTACCTGCTGATAGTTTCCCGACAGGTTCCATCTGAATTTCAGGGATGCAATCCCGAATTGAGACTCCGTAAGGTTCTGGCCCGTGGCGCCTGCCCGGAAAGCCATTCCTATTGATCCGGTCTGAGATAAAGGATATACACTTTCAGCGTACATATCGCCCGGGCCTCCTGTTCCCAGGATTATGTTCATGGCATTGAACAGGACAAAAGCTTTTAACGGATCTTTTATTCTCAGGTTAATCGCAATGGCGCCGACTACCCTTGTTTTATCCATGTCTGTAAGGAGTTCAATTACCTGATGGTTATCAAGCACTTTTATTTTCCGCCTTTTCACCTCTGTTGAAAGCACGGAGACCATTATTTTTGATGTATAGGGACCTGCCGAAGTGGCTCTTGCACGAGGATCGTGGTCAGTTTTGTATCCGGCCCATGAACCGTATTTGTCATGTGGGAAAGGAACTCCCAGTTTGACCAGATTCATAAATGCCTGCACTGATCCCTGGGCTTCGCATAGGGCAATATCTCCATGGATGCATTTGCCATTGAACATATCTTCAGCCATTGCCCTGATGGAATCAGGCTCATTTCCGCAAAGTGAAAGCTTATAATAGGTCTGTTTGTCCGATCCTGCATTATTTGAAGTTCCGGCACCCCATCCGGTTGTTGCCATAAGGATGTCCTTCTGCCCCATGGAATGAAGACTGACAGCTGCATTTAGCGATGCGGCACCGCTACCGATAATCAGGGTATTCAGACTATACAGTTTCAATTTATACCTGCCAGCCTGTATTGATTCACTTTCCATCGGTTATCAGTTTTTTAAGTTCTGTGCCATAGATTTCCCTGTCGTGTATAACGCAACCGCCCGGCCGGAGGTTTTTTATCAATCTTGTACAGCCTGAACATGTTATACAATACTTTCGCGGATCAGCTTTCCCTGTTTTTATCAGATCAAGAGGCATTGACGGGTATGCAAATGAATTTCTGCCGAAACCAATGAATTTCGCATCACCTTTTTTTAATACTGCCGCTCCTACATTTGGAGAAAAGAGCCTTAAATACGAATAGGCTGAACCTGTAACGGCAATTTCAGGAAATCTCGATTGGAATAATGAAGTTCCATTGATCATTCTTATGACTCCCTCAAGGGGATGTTCATCAGGCAATTCCTGCCCCGGCAGAGGATTATCGTACGGACGGTTAACGTGAGGATTAAAATAGGGGCTTCCCATTGTAATATTTAAAAGATTCATTCCACGGGATTTCAACTGATCGCCCAGCATAAGAGGTTCCGTAAAATCTGCCTGCCCCTCTGCATCAACACCAAATCCTCCCCTGTATTGATCTGATATACCAAGACGCGTAGTAACAATGAGCCCCGGAACTTCATCCCTGATCCTGTCAAATGTTTCAAGAAGAAACCTGAACCTGGCTGAGGTCTCTTCGCCTCCAAAGATGCTGTTCTTCCTTGTCAGCCCCGCAAGCAGGTCAACAAGCAGGTAACCATGACAAGCCTTAAGGTCGACAGCATTAAAACCGGCCCTGAATGCCAGCTTCGACGATTCGACAAACTGATCCATGATCCTTTTAAGCTCGTCATCAGTAAGTATGTGTGGCGGTGTTTTGTCCAGCAGTGGATTTGGAGCTGCTACCTGTGGTTTCGGATTTCCTCCGGGTTTGCTATAACGTCCGGAGTGAGTCAGCTGAATTACAAGAAACGGATCAATGTTCAGCTTACCTGAACCTCTTCTGACCTCATCGTTCAGGCGGGAGTAATTATCGGAATTCTTCTTATGAATCCAAAGCTGGTGGGGATTTGAACGGCCCTCCTGCACAACCGAAACAGCTTCATACCATATTATGCCGCTCGCTCCTGAGGCATAACGCATGTACCGGCGGTTTGTAAGCTCAGAAGGAGATCCGTCATTTTCTGAATCATACCCTTCCATTGGCTGGACTGCCATACGGTTTGAGACAGTAAACCCTGACAGATTGAATGGCTGAAGCAAGGGTGTGATATCATCGCTGAACGGAAGGTCATATCCCAATTCCTCTGCCTTTCGGATAAGATCCTCTTTTGTTTTGTATTTAAACCGTCCGTGCATTAATAACCCATTATTCCGGGCTTTCGAAAAGACAAAATCCGTGCTCAAATTTAAATGAAATACTTCAGGGTATTGCTTTTAAAAATTGAAATTGGATGAATTAAACCTCGGATTGACAACATTATTATAGATTGAACCGAATGTGTAAGTCAGTTCAATTCCTCCTTCGGCCCGGTATTTCGTTGCCAGCTCACGCAATTGCAAAAGTCTCTCGGCTTCGGAGATATCTCCCTTTTTGAGATTAAGCTGATCATTAATATGTGCAACACCTCCGTTTATTTGAAGTGATAAACCCTTGAATATCCTTATATTGAGAGAGGCATTCAATTCGATCCGGTTTTTTGAGAAATCATGAAAATAATTTGATGCAATAAGAAGAAGATTCACAGATCCCCATTTCTCCCTTATCTGAAATGCTATCTTCAGCTTTTCCAGATATAGAGTCTCCTCCATTTTGTTATAAACCGTTGTATCGATATAATTATTTATCTGTACACCAGCACCGTATAGAAACCGTAGCTGCCTGTGAGTCGATTCTGAATAAGGGAAAATATCATACTCTAACGATGGAAGAACATCGGTTGTGAAATCATAATTCTCACGTGTCGATGATCCCAGGTCCCAGATTAAGCCTGCGGACCAGTGTTCGCCCAGACTTTTAACAAAAAGATTGTTGACCCGAAGGGAGCTTGTAGTGTAAGTACTGGTAACCGCCGAATCTGTATTGACGTTTTCAATAAACTTTTCTCTGTCAAAGAAATGGTCCATCTCAATTTCGAGTTTGATGTCGGGAGTCACTTTATTGATATTGATTGAGTTTCTGAATTCAAGTTGTTTATTGGCTTCTTCTGCTTCAAACTGAGGTTCTGTTGATAATTCGAAAACCCAGTAATTCCATCTGTCAATTACTTCCTCCGCCTCCAGCTCTGCATTATGGTTTATTTCAATTTCATTGAAAAGCGGAGTTTTTGCCACGTACCTCATAAGTCCCATCTTTAACATTTTGGTACGCTTTTCCCGGGTTATAGTATTTGTTTCGTCTGGACTGCTTGTGTATATAAGAGTATCATTTAGTCCTTTGAATTTTTCCTGTCCCTGAAATCTGTAAGTATACTCATGGCCTCCGCTTCCTGTATGCTGGGTTGTAACAAGAATATAAACCTCAGCCTCCGTGTGGTCCCTGACATAATTAATATACGGAATTTCCTGCCTTGTATAATTCATGTCGCAATCGTTACAATCTAAAAAAATCTTAACTGCCCACTTCCTCGAAGTATCCGCCGGGGATAGATTTTCCTGGGAAAAAATTTCCAGGGGAATGATTATGGTTGCGGTCACGAAAAGCATAAGTTTTAATATTCTGTTCATATTATATTAAAATTTAAAGGAAGTATTTACTTTCATTTTGTGTTGCCGGCAAATATCAGAATATAATTTGGCTTCAATTAAGGATGAATTGCTGAATAAGTGAAAATTAATAATTTTTAACTCTCTTCTTCCTCATCCAACCACTCATATACCGGAGCTTGTGGGCCCTCCTTCCTGTACACTACTGCCAGGATGATCCCGGAGATGAATCCAAGCATATGGGATTCCCATGATACATTTTTGTAAATATCGGGGAAGATACCCCATACCATCGATCCGTACAGGAACACTATCAGCAATGACAAGGCAACAAGCCTGAAGTACTTTCTTATTATCCCGCTGAAAAAGAGGAATGAAGCAAGGCCGTAAATCAATCCGCTTGCCCCTATGTGCCATGCAACTCTGCCTGCAATCCATACAAATGTCCCAGTCAGAAGATAGGTCCAGAATGAAACCTTTAATGCTATTTCGGAGTAGAAATAAAACAGGGCGGTTCCCAGGAAGAAGAGTGGCAGCGAATTGTTAAATAAATGTCCGAAATCGGAATGTATCAGAGGTGAAAAGAGGATTCCCGGCAAACCTTTTACCGAGAGAGGGAAAATACCAAGACTTGAAAGATCGATATTGAACAGTACTTCGATGATCTTTACCAGCCACATAAGGAAAACGAAAATGCCAGGGATAAGAATGCTTAAAAGTATTCGCTTTCTGAAAAAAACACCCTCAGTTTCTATATCGGCTCCGGAATGGGAATGCATTTTTGCTTTTTTTGTTGTGCGGTTGTGCGGTTCTGCGGTTGTGCGGTTGTGCGGTTCTGCGGTTGTGCGGTTCTGCGGTTGTGCGGTTTTACGGTTTTGCGGTTCTGCGGTTGTGCGGTTCTGCGGTTCTGCGGTTCTGCGGTTCTGCAGGTTTTTTGGTTTAATGGTTATAATAAAATACTAATCTGCACCAACCCTGCATAACTGCATAACCGCATAACTGCATAACTGCTCAGTAGCATAACAGCATTAAACTAATTAATTTTAATCTTCGCCGGGAAAAACTATACCGGCTGAATCCCTTATCCTGTCGAGTGTTTTCATCAGGTTACGGCTGAAAGAAAGCGGAACAACCGGGCTTTCAGTCAAACCCTTATCCAGACAGTTCATTACCTCTTCAGCTTCCCAGTGATAACCAAGCGCCGGCGGACTGAAAACAAATGTCTCTTTTTCCTTTCCATGGAGGCCAAGGATGAGCCTCTGGTTCATATCGCGTCCGCGCGAAACAGTAAGGTTTCCTTTTTCGCAGAGGATATCGCATCCAATACCGACGTTCGTTTTAAAAGAGCTGTAGATGGTTGCCATCCTGCCATCATTGTATTTAAAGATGGCGCTTACCGATTCTTCAGAACCGGTTTCACCGAATAAAGCGGTGGCCTTTATCTCATCGGGGACACCTGCAAATGTAAGAGCATCGATAACAGGATATATTCCTATATCATGAAGCGAACCGCCTCCGAGTGAGAGGTTGAACTTGCGATCGGCCGGGTCAAACGGAGGATTGAAAGAGAAGAAAGCGTGCAGATGGATTGCTCTCCCCAGGATTCCTGATGCCAGTATCTCAATAGCTTTTTTATAATTGGGTTGAAATGGCGGCCATAAGGCTTCCATGAGGAAAACATTCTGACTATTTGCTGCAGTGATCATTTCATCAACTTCCCTGCTGTTCAGTGCAAAAGCTTTTTCGCAGATGACCGCCTTTTTATTTTCAAGGCACAGGATGGCCTGATCATGATGTGCTGAATGGGGTGATGCAATATAGATGATATCCACATTGCGATCGCTGGCTAGTTCTTCATATGATCCATAATATTTCTTATAACCATGATCCTTTGCAAATTTTTCTGCCCTGTTTATGTCCCGGGAACCGACTGCATATAATTCTGTATTTTCAAGGATCTTAAGGCCGTTTGTAAATTTTGCGGCCATTTTCCCTGGAGCAAGGATCCCCCATTTATATCGTTTTTTCATGATTGAAAAGTTTGTATAAAGATAAATACATTATTCAGTTTGTTACACAAGTCACTAATAGATAAACGATTGATATAAAACAATTTAACCAAAGAGTTATACGGAGTTTATACGGAGTTTCACGGTTATAGATGTTTTACAAACAAAAACGAGTAACTCAGTGTTATACTCCGAGTGACTCCGTGGTTAAAAACTAAAGGATGGTAAAAAACGTTTATTGTTCTCCATTTTCACAATAAATAATTCAGAAATTATAAAATAATCAAAATTAATACTATTCTATATTGATTACCTTTATATTACAAAATTTTTCATCTGTCATTATATTTTTTCAGTACTATGTATTGCATAGTATATATTATATTTATATATCTTTGCATTGTATAGTTGTATATATAATATAGTAGTAATTATTTTAAAGTTGTATTTTTTATATAGTAGTAAATATTTTAAGGTTCTATGAAAATAACAGTAAGCATAAATCTTGGAGGTTACTCCTTCGACATCGACGAAGATGCATATTCAGACCTTAAAAGGTACCTGAAAAATCTGGAGCTGCACTTTGCAGGAGAGGAGAGTTCCTCAGAAATCCTGTCGGACATTGAGACAAGGATGGCCGAGCTTTTACGTTCGAAGCTGACCGGATACAAACAGGTAATTACGGCTGCGGATGTATCTGAGGTCATTTCAATTATGGGAAATCCTGAAGATATGTCCGATAATGAAGGACCCTCGCGCAAGGATAAATTCTCAAAACCAGGCGCTCACCGCATGTACCGCGATCCTGACAAGAGGATCATCGGAGGGGTATGCGCAGGGATGGGCGCATACTGGGATATTGAACCATGGATAATCAGGGTCATTTTCTTCGCGCTTACAATGGCAGGCGGTTTGGGAATACTGATATACCTTATCCTCTATGTCGTGCTCCCGGAGGCAAAAACCACAGCTCAGAAGATCGAAATGAAAGGAGCCCCCGTGAATATTCACAATATTAAAGATTCGGTAAAAAAGGAATTTGATACCGTAAGAAAAAATATGAATCTCTAAACGCCCCCAACCCCCCCTTAGGGGGCTCAAAAAAGTAATAACATTTAAAATTAAACAATATGGATCTGGAAAATACAAAAGCACAGATGCGCAAAGGGATTCTCGAGTATTGCATTTTATCAGTATTATCGAAGAATTCATGCTATGCAAGCGATATTATAAAGGAACTTAAGGAAGCAAAGGTAATAGTTGTTGAAGGAACACTATATCCGCTTCTTACAAGGCAGAAGAATGCAGGTCTGCTTAGCTACCGCTGGGAAGAATCGCAGCAGGGGCCGCCAAGAAAGTATTATGAACTCACCTCCGAAGGGAAGGAATACCTTGCCGATCTCGATATTTCATGGGATGAGCTTGTTGAATCTGTTAACCTCATCAGGACAAGGTAACCGCTTAATAACTTTTAACACAGAAAATGATGGATAAAACTATAAAAATAAATCTTGGCGGCATACTGTTCCAAATTGATGAGGAAGCATACAAAATATTACGCCGCTATTTACAGGATATCGACAACAGGTTAAAAAACACTCCCGGTGGAGCCGAAACACTTGATGATATCGAATCGCGCATCGCCGAAATATTCCAGTGGCAGGGTGGAACCGCCGGAGTTATTTCACACGAAAATGTCGAAGCAATGATCTCAATAATCGGAAAACCTGAAGATTTTGACACAAGCAGTGAAGCAGGGGCAGAAAACCAACCTGGTCACGTTCAACCACGAACTTGAAAAAAATGTACAGGAATCCCGATGACTCCATAATAAGCGGAGTATGCGGAGGAATTGGTACATTTCTTAATATTGAGGCAGTGTGGATCAGACTGATATTCATTCTTTTTGCCTGCTTTTTTCTGATCGGACTTTTTGTTTATGTTGCCCTCTGGATTGCCCTGCCATCGGCTCAGTCAGATACACAGAAAAGGGAGATGTATGGCCGTGATGACTATTCTCTTGCTCTGCGGAAAAAGGAAACAGGCTATTCCGTTGCTTCCACCGGCAGCAATTCTACAGGCACATTGCCGAGAGGTTCCAATGTTGGAAATGCATTCAACGAAGTGTTCAGGGCAATTGGCAAGAGTCCTGTTTATAATTGTGCGGATATTCCTGATACTTGTGGGCATATCTTTTGTCCTTTTCGGCTTCTTCACCCTGGTATCATTCGTTATGGTTTTCTTCTTTAATTACCCCGGGTATTTCTCAACTCATTCTTTTGGAGTAAATCTTTTTTATCTGCCCGACTTTCTGAACTATATTGTCAATCCCGCCATTGCACCATGGATATTGATCCTCACTTTCCTTGTGATCCTGTTACCTCTTCTGGCAATAATATACTGGGGAGTGAAAATGATCTTCTGGTTTAAATCAAGTGACGGAATTGTCAGCATTGTCGCCCTGATAATATGGGTTATGTCCGTAGCTGCTCTTTCAATACTTCTCTTCAATGAAGGAATAAGTTTTGCCGAGACTGCTAAATCAGTATCGGAGGTGGTCCTTGAAAAAGCACCCCAGGACCTATATATCATCACTGAACATAAAGTGGCCGATCTTCATTACGATAAGGAAATATCTTTCAATGAGGAAGATTATAATGTCTTCTTTATTGATGATAATAAAGGATTATATATTGGGACCGGACTGAACATCAATACTTCTGATGACAAATCGATAAAGATAAACGTCAGGAAACGGTCATCAGGCCGCAGCAGAATAGACGCCACCAGAAAAGCAGAGAGCTTGCTTTACAACTACAGGATTACAGGCGACACAATTTTTCTTGATGAGTATTTCACTTTCCCGGCAGGCACCAGATGGTCTTTTGATGAAGTCCGGGTGACCATTGATATTCCGGAAGGAACGAAGATCCATTTTGATAAAACCTCTGAGAACATGTTTCGCAGGCAGAATTATTATAATGAAGAGTGGAACCGGATATGGGATGGAGAGAAGAAGGAAATGGTCAGATCCGGTAGCGGAGATAATCAATGGGTAATGACTGAGGAAGGAATCAGAAGAATTTCGGATAAGACAGAGAGTAATTAATATTATATGTTGCCGGGTCCTGGGTCCCGGGTCCTTGGTCCTGGATCCAGGGTAGATGACCAACCAGCAACAAGCAACAGGCAACCAGCACCTTGATTTTAACGGCTTCTTGTTTTTCATTCCTGATACTTTCATGACATCCGGTGCCCGGAAACGGGTGCCGGATTTTTTAAATGTTATTAATTTGTTAATGGCGCTGAATTAGATACACAGATCAATTCATTTGTTTAATTTCGATGCCGTTTAAACTAACCATCAGGAAAGCCATGAAAAGATTTATTCTTCCAGCTATTCTTTTATTCTCATTTTCGAGCTGCTTCGCTCAGGAAACAGCCTCACAATCTGATACTTTACGAAAAGATGCCCTTAATGTTTTCATGGAAGCCTCCGATTATATCCGTAAAGAAATTCCTTACATAAACTATGTCAGGGATATCAAGGATGCCGGTGTTTATATTATTTCAACCTATCAGAGGACTGGTTCAGGAGGATTTGAATACACATATTTTTTTGTAGGACAGCACGATTTTGCAGGAATGCGCGATACAATTTCGTTTGTTACATCTCCCGATGAAACTCAGGATCAGATAAGAATACAGGAAGTTAAAACCCTTAAGATGGGACTCACACGGTACGTTGCAAAAACACCTCTGGCAAAATATATTAATATCAATTTCAGTGAACCTCTTTCAGAGACTGTTTCGACACGATAAGTGGGACAGCTGGGTTTTTTCGGCTGATATTTTCGGATATCTTCAGGGAGAAAAACTGTATAAGTCAAGTTATTTTAATGGCAGCCTTTCGGCATCGAGGATCACAGAAGACTGGAAAATAAACATTAGGGCAAGAGCCAATTATTCTATGGATAAATTTGAGCTTGATTCCGGAATATTGGAGAGTCCAAGCAATTCAAAATCCTTCAACTCGCTTATCGTTAAAAGCATATCGGACCACTGGTCGTACGGGGGAACAGTTTATTTACAGTCTTCAATTTACAGCAATCTTGATTTATCGGTTGTTGTTATGCCGGGTATTGAATATGATCTTTACCCGTATTCAGAATCAACAAGGAGGCAGTTCAGGCTGCTCTATTCTCTTGGATATAATTATTCTAACTGGACTGATACAACCATATATGATAAAATGGTTGACAGTCATTTTCAGCAATCGTTAAATGCGGCATATAGAGTTATCCAGAAGTGGGGATCGATTGATGTCAGCCTTGAGTACAGTAATTACCTGTACGACTGGTCAAAAAACAATCTTTCCTTAAATGGCTATCTTGACATCAGGATTGCAAAAGGACTAAGTGTCAATTTCGGAGGCTTCGCAGCTATAATTCACGATCAGCTTGGTCTTGTCAAAGGCGGTGCGACAACTGAGGAAGTCCTGCTGCGAAGGAAAGAGCTGGCGACGCAATTCCAGTATTTTACCAGTTTCGGATTCACATATACTTTCGGATCGATCTACAATAATGTTGTTAATCCGCGTTTCGGCAACAGCGGAGGTGGCGGGATGACAATAATGATGAATTAAAAACTCCGCAATTCAATCTCCCGGTTTACCGGTTGCTGTTGGATCAATGGCTGAAAGAAGTAACTCATAAAGTAAAAAGCTAATCATGCATGAATAAAATAAAAGCAATATCGGTTCTGTTATTCTTCTCTTTGTGTTCTTATCCTCAGACCGATTGCAAGACGAAAGGATATATATGCTGGACAGGTGATCAGAAATTCTGGCAGAATTTTTGATATATTTAAATTGCCAAACAACCAGAATCTTATGAAAAAAACCAATCGCCGGAGAAGCAATAAAATTCTGGATTTGTACCTCCCCGGAAATCTTCATTTCCTGCTTCTTCTTTGTGTGATAATGCTATCAGGATGTTCAAGTTATCAGTATATGTATGTAAGCAGTCATCTCGATCAGAATGACAAAAAGGAATTTATTGTTGAAAATGATACCGTTCAGATAAAATATTCTTTTGCCGGGCAGAATTTCCCATTGACAATTACTCTATATAACAAACTTCGTCAGCCAATATATATTGATCTGGAACGATCGACAGTAGTTATGAACAACATGCAGATTGCAGGCCCATTTTACATCGAAAACCAGATTAGTTTTGTCGCCCCGCTCTCTTTTGCAACTCTTTACAGTAATACTTTAAAGGATCAGCCGATAGAGCTAAACCCGAAGGATTCATCTCTGCATGAGGTAACAAAAATTAATATCGGGAAGCTTTATTCATTTGATGAAGCAACAACCCCGGTATATTTCAGGATTATTCTGGCATTGACTGTTAATGATGACTATTCCTACCCGACCTTTTTTGATTATTCATTCTGGGTATCAGACATCCTTCAGACGTATACCGGTCCGAAATCGATGCCGGATAAGCCATCCAATCAGTTTTACATCGCGAAAACCACAGGGTTTGGAATTATGTCAGGCTGGGTGGGAGTTGTCGGATTATTGCTTCTTACCGGTTTATTAGTAGCCGCAATGGGAGGATAAAGATTGTTACAGAATGACTGAAGATCTTAACAGACTGCAGCTCAAAAAAAAGCAAAATTATGGAAGACAATACAAACAGTGCTGAACAGGCTGAAACAGTTGCCGGAGAAATGACGCCAAAAGTCACAGGCATAGGTGGAATTTTCTTTGGTTCAAATAATCCAAAGGAGATAAGGGAATGGTATGGAAAAAACCTTGGACTTGCAATTGATGACTATGGTTCGCCCTTCGAATTCCGGAACGCCAACAGGCCTGAAGAAATAAACTATCTCCGTTGGGGTCCGTTTGAAAATGGCTCCAACTTCTTTGCACCTTCCAGCAAGGAGTTTATGATAAACTACAGGGTTCAGAATATCGAAGGACTCGTTAAAAAACTTAAAGAGAATGGGGTGACTGTAGTTGACAAAATTGAGTCACTTGATTATGGAAAGTTCGTTCATATTATGGACCCTGAAGGGAACAAGGTCGAACTCTGGGAGCCTGTCGATAGTGTCCTGACTAATATGGGTGGAAAGACAACCAGGTAAAATACAATATGAAAAAGCTGGTATTTTCAGCTCTCATAATTTTGTTTTCTGCCGAAGTTCAGGCTGATATTGCACCTGATCCCATCAGGGCAAAGGGGATTTCAATAAATGCTCCTACTGAGATCAAAATGACTTATGAGAAAGTTGTTGTTGATTTAACACCCGACAGTTCATTTGTACATTGTTATTTCAGATTGCATAATGAGGGAAAAGCTCATAAGATACAAATTGGCTACCCTAATATGAGCTATTATTCAAATAATTACCAGCGAAGATTCAGGTTTAATCCAATTAATGTTTACGAAAATGGTCAGAAAATAGACCATATAGACTTTTACGCTCCTGATTCAATAAATCTCCGCGATAAAGATAATCGTAATAAACCCTGGTATTTATGGGATACCTGTTTTGATGATAATGAGACCAAAGTAATAGTTGTATCATATTCTTTGCCCCATGGAACAGTTAAAAACGATCTTTATTGCACGTTTGATTATCTGCTTAGCACCGGTGCCGGATGGAAGGGAAATATAGACACTGCAGAAATAGTTGTTAACTGGAGGAATTATGACAGGTATCTGATATTTGAAATCTCACCTGAAGGCTATTCAAATTCGGGAAATCAGTTTATCTGGAAATTCTACAATCTGGAACCCTCTTTAGCTGACAATATTTCTATTAAATATGAAAGGGAAAAGGGACAATATGAAAGGCGTAAGGGACAAAATGAGAAATGGCTAAAAAGCATCCGGGACCGGGAACCGGTAATGATATTAAATGATACGATCACAATGAGTAGTATTGATATAAGCGATTATAATGGACCTGAGAATATCAGTCCTGATAATTTAGCTACAATTTTAGTTATAAAGGATTCTGTTACAATAAAGAAGAAGTTCCCGGGAGTTGATGGTTCAAATGGCATTATTCTGATCTATACTAAAAATTATGTGATTGATAAATTATCGGGAATACTCCTTTCAAAAATGACTAAAAATCATAACGCATTTAAAATCAATTCTATATCTGACTTCGAGAAAAAATATTCTCTTATTGTCAATCAAAGGAATATAGAAAAGGGAAATGCACGTTACGATGAAATAATTAATATTGATAATGACCGTATAGTTAAAGCCTCAATTGTTCGTAAGAAAAAAACTGATTATAAAATTACTATTAAAACAGAATAAGACACTATCCAAACCTCAGGCGACGGATTTGGATACACAGAGGATCACAGAGGTCCACGGAGCACTTTTTAAACAGCCCCATTACCCTGGCCGAAGCGCCAGGGGAAGATGGTGGGCTTATGAGATCCCACACAGGAAATAGTAAAAAATACATATTGTGATACAATAAGTAATTTATCCAATACGATGAATATATGCCCTAAAACAATATGTAATTTTACATATATTGGACGCATAAGTTTTAAAATGAAAGATCTCTATAAAGGTTAGTAAGACTAAGGGAAGGAGAGCAGCACTTTATTTTTTCATCAGCTATAAGCAAAAAAAAATTTGTTTCACGGATTTGAATTTAGGAACTTTACTGTAAACTAATAAGTTCCAACTTTAAATAAATTTATTTTAGTAACTCTCTTTATAAACGGAGGAAATCATGAAAAACAAAGTACGGTTCATTGTTGCTTTCTTGCTTTTGTTATCCCCGATAATCAGGGTTCAGGCCCAGGAATCTGAATTTAAAGACACTCCCTGGTTCTCCGGCATGCCCAATTTCGAAATTTATGATGCTGAGGATATTGAATTTGACAGTTATAATTTTTTTAATGGCAAAAACTGTACAGCTGTTGAAGGGAAGAAACTCAAAAGAACATATACATTAAAGGAAGATGCCCCGAAATCAAGTGTCAGTCAGATAATACGCAACTATTCCAATGCTGTCAAAAGTATGGGTGGAACAGTTATATTTGAGGGGCTGCCTCAGGAGGCTGATTGTGCTGATAACAACGGCCTTAATATGGTCGTAGGCAAGGCAGTAAAAGATGGAAATGAAATGTGGGTTGAAGTGGTCACTCTTGCCGGGGACGATTATTATCTCACAATTATTCTTAAAGAATTAATGAAACAGGATGTAACGGCAAGCAATATGTTTGATGCTCTTAACCGTGACGGTCACATTGCTCTTTATATAAACTTTGACTTCGGCAAATCAAATATCAGGGATGAATCCAAACCGATCATCGAACAGATAGTCCAGATGATGAAGTCAAATCCTGATCTTAAAATTGGTGTCGAAGGACACACTGACAATGTTGGAAGCCCTGCATCAAATAAGACTCTCTCTGAGGCAAGGGCAAAATCTGTGGTTTCTGCATTAGTCGCACAGGGAATCTCCGCTGATCGCCTTAGTCCTGCAGGTTACGGGCAGGACAACCCTGTTGCCGATAATAACACCGAAGAAGGAAGAGCGAAGAACAGAAGGGTTGAACTTATTAAGAAATAATTGGAACTTAAATACCATCATACTGCCAGAGGGATTATTGCAGCTGAAATTATTCCGGGTTCTGAGCTGATAGCGGGTCCGGATGATATCCTGGATTCAATGGCTGAAGCGCGTTTTAACGGAAGCGACAGGATGATTATCCATGAAAAGAGTTTCCATCCGGATTTTTTTGAACTTAAGACAAAAGTTGCCGGTGAGATCCTGCAAAAGTTCTCAAACTACAGGATGAGGCTTGCCATAATCGGTGATTTATCACGATTCAAAAGCAAAAGTCTGAATGAATTTATAAGAGAAAGCAACCGAACAGGTATAATAAGCTTTGTCGGTTCCCTTGACCAGGCATTAATCCGGCTTGATCGCTGAAATAATACGCAGTCGAAATTTTATATCAGGTCAAATCTTTTTGTCGCAAACTGGCGGATTAAAGCAACAGTCTCATCAATTCCGAGAACTGAGGAATTGACACAAAGATGATATGTATCGGCCGCTCCCCATGATTTATTGCTGAAATAGTTGTAATATCCCGCCCGTTTCTTATCGGCCTTTTCAATATAATCCCTTGCCTTTTCAGCAGTCAGCTTCTGCAATTCTGCAATCCGCCTGACCCGGTCATTCATATCAGCGCTGATAAACAGATTAAGGCAGCGAGGATTCCCACCCAGAACATAATCGGCACAGCGCCCTACAAACAGGCATGATCCTTTCTCTGCCAGCCTGCGGATGACATCGCTTTGTATCTTGAACAGGGTTTCATTATTCAGATAATATGTCGAAAAGTGTTCATCAGCCATGGTGCCGCGCAAACCAAACAATCCGCCGAAAACAGAGTAGTTTTTCTTTTCATCGGCCTGCTCGAAATACTCTTTCCCGAGTCCGCTTTCCTGCGAGGCAATCTGTATCAGCTCCTTGTCGTAAAAAGAAATTCCAAGCTGGTCAGCAAGCTTTTCCCCTATAATCCGGCCGCCGCTTCCAAGCTGTCGTCCAAGAGTAATAACATAATCCCTTTTCATTTCCTGATAGCTTAAATTATAAACAGATTTATTTAAGAATATTGGTTTTTCTATATTGTGATATAAGTAAATACGCAGCTATAACAGAGGCCAGTAAGTCAGCTGCCGGCATGCTGTACCAGACACCCTTAATCCCGAAAAAAGAGGGAAGTATAAGGAGGCATGGCAACAGGAAAAGTACCTGGCGGGTCAGCGACATGAATATTGCTTTACCAGGCATTCCGATACTCTGGAAAAAATTGGAGGCCACCATCTGAAAACCTATTATGGGGAAAAAAATCATCACTATCCGAAGGCCGGGAACGACTATTTCAATCAAATCCTTGTCGCTCGTGAAAGCAGATGCCACAGCATGCGGAAATAATTCGCTTATCGCAAAACCAAAAGTCATGACGCCTGTCGCCAGCATAATTGTAAGCTTCAGCACCCTGTTCACCCTGTCATACTGCTTTGCCCCGAAGTTATACCCCGCAATGGGCTGCATACCCTGAACCAGTCCGAAAACAATCATTACAAATAGAAATGCAATCCTGTTTATTATTCCGTAAGCTCCTACTGCCAGATCGCCTCCGTATTTTATCAGGCTTTGATTTATGATGATTATTATTATGCTCCCGGCCATATTCATCAGGAAAGGCGCCAGCCCTATTGCCATTGCATCAGATACTATCTTTCGCCTGAGCCTGAATGTACCCTTCTGGAAATGAATATAATTATCCTTATTCCTGAAATAATTCACCTGCCAGATCATCATTGATGTCTGGGCTATCACCGTGGCAAGAGCGGCACCCCGGATACCCCACCTGAATCCAAAAATAAACAGGGGAGCAAGTATTATATTAATAATTACTGAAAAGATAGTGGCGTACATCGATCTGATTGGATTACCTGTGGCCCGCATCAGTGCATTTAATCCAAAATACATGTGCGTGACCACGTTGCCAAGCGTTATTATCGTCATAAAATCGCGGGCATACGGAAGAGTTTCGGGGCTTGCCCCGAAAAACAGGAGAATAGGGTCAAGGAAAATAAGGACAATAACAGTGTACGATAATCCTAAAATAAGATTCAGAACAAGCACATTCCCCAGAATATTATTCGCAGTACTGTAGTCCTTCTGCCCCAGACGCAGCGACATCAATGCTGAAGCCCCGACACCAACCAGCGCCCCGAATGCAGCCGCGATGTTCATCAGCGGAAAAGTGATGGCAAGACCTGAGATAGCTAATGCCCCTACACCCTGCCCTATAAAAATGCTGTCGGTTATATTGTATAGTGAGGCGGCTGTCATGGCAATTACAGATGGAATGGCATACTGCAGAAGCAGATGCCACACATTTTCAGTGCCTAACGCCAGAGGCGATCTGTTTTGTCCTGTAAATCTTTTGTCTGCCACCGGTATAAATCTCAGGAAAGATTTTGAAAATGAAAGTTACCTAACTTTCAGAGCTCAATATTAAGAGAAAAACTGCAGAAATGATTTGAGAATTGTCCAAACTTATCTGAACCAGATATAAAATTAACAAGGCCAATAACCAATGTTGGAAAAAACAGACATGACAGATTTGCAGACTGATCAAATTGGTTCGATAATTGTTTTATATAGGATATGGAAAATAAGGAGTATCATATTGATTTTCTCACCTCAACCGACAGTCAGTTACTTGATTCCTACTCATCGACAGTTACCGGAGTCGTAAAGAATGTTGCCGCGGCAGTAGTACATATCCGAGTAATTAAAAAGGTTCAGGATCCGAGATCAGGTAAGTGGACTGAACAGCCGGCTTTCGGATCTGGGTTTGTCATATCAACTGATGGTTATATAGTTACCAATTGTCATGTTGTCGAAGATACACCATCAATTATGGTGACTTTTATCGATGGGATGGAACTAAATGCCACGCTTATCGGGGCCGATCCCTCCACTGACCTTGCCGTTATCAAGGTTTATGGCGGTGATCTTAAACCACTTCAGTTTGCTGATTCGGCTTTGCTTGAACCGGGTCAGATTGCGATTGCCATTGGTAACCCTCTGGGGTTGCAGCATACTGTGACCACAGGTGTGGTAAGCGCAACCGGCCGCACACTCAGGGCTAATAATGGCCGACTAATTGATGAGATTATTCAGACCGATGCGGCATTAAATCCTGGCAACAGCGGAGGTCCGCTTTTAAATTCTGAAGGCAGGGTGATTGGCGTTAACACTGCCGTAATTGCAGCTGCCCAGGGATTATGTTTTGCCGTCTCTTCAAACCTTACAGCCTATATTGTAGGTAAACTGATACTGAACGGGAAGGTTAAAAGAGCCCAGCTGGGCGTCGCTGCACATCCTGTAATGCTTACCCAGCGGATGATAGAGGTGAACCAGCTGAAAACAAAAACCGGAGTATATGTTTATGAGATCAGCAGCCGGTCCGAAATCACCAATAAAGAACTGAAGGAAGGGGATATTATAGTAGAGTTCAACGGCACTCCTGTTGGTACTGTTGACAATTTGCATAAATACCTGAACGAGACTGTTATCGGGAAAATGGTAACTCTTGTGATCCTGAGAGGCGGCAGAAAGCATATAATCAGTGTAATTCCCGGGGAATTAAAATAGTCTTTAACAAAAATCATTACTAATTTTGGAAGAAGAAATCATTTCGTGCCAGACTTGAAAGATTATACTGGGAATGCTTCTAATATAAATACAATAAATTCTTTAATACATAACTGTTATGAAAAGACTATCAAGACGCCAGTTTCTCGGTAAAAGTGCCCTGGGAATAGGTTCAGCTATGATTGCCTCCCAGATTCCTCTCAATCTGAATGCCGGTACGTTTGATAATGCAGTTAAGCTGCCGCTTGGCTTTCAGGTCTGGACAATCAAGGATGAGCTGATTAAGGACTTTCCCGGGACATTAAAAAAGATGTCAGATCTCGGTTATCAGAGTGTTGAAATGTGCTCTCCTCCGGGATATGAGAGCTCCGGATTCGGACCGCTTATGAAATTAACGGCAAAAGAGATGCTCAGGATAATCAATGATGCCGGACTGGCTTTTGAAAGCACCCATTATGGAATGGATGAATTCCGGAAAAGCCTTGGGGAACGGATTGAATTCGCTGCAGAATCAGGACAAAAGCAAATGATCCTATCCAGTTTCGGATTGCCTCAGAAGGCAACAATGAGCGACTGGATGAAAGCTGCCGATGAGCTCAACAATTTTGGAATGCAGGCCAAAAAAGCAGGCATTCAGATGGGATTCCATAATCATCACAGTGAATTTGGCAAAATTGACGGGGTTCTTATTTATGATGCACTGCTTAAACAGTTCGATCCTGAATATGTCAAAATGCAGTTTCAGGTGGCGGTGATAAGCATAGGATACAAGGCAGCAGACTACTTCGAAAAATATCCGGGAAGGTTTATTTCAGCACACCTGGCCGACTGGTCTCGCGGAAGAAAAAAAGAACGTTACTCTTGGAAAAGGGGTAGTTGACTGGAAAGAATTCTTTGCATCAACAGATAAGGGAGGAGTTAAAAATATCTTTGTCGAAATGGATCCTGGTACCTTCAAAGAGAGTGCAGCTTTTATTAAAAGTATTTAGTATAACTTTGGGGCTTCTTTCAAAATGGTACGAAAATTGATGCTGACTGCTTACTAATTTCCTGCCATGTTATATTTCAGAATTTTGGTAACAATCTTTATCAATTTTTATTAAGGTTTTACCCCCTTTCAATTTCCCCAGGGGGGAAATGCAAAACAAGCACCTTCCCCCCTGGGGGAAGGCTGGGGAAGGGGGTGAAGACTCCAAAAATAGAATAACGGTTTACATTATTGATAATGTTAACTAAATTGTGAAGTTTAACACTGCCGGCGGAGCTTAATTAACGAATATGAAAAAATACCTGGTCATTGTTTCTCTCTTAATGTTTGGTTTTTATTCCTGTGATAACTCTGATTCCGGAACAGATCAGGGAGATTACAACCAGAAACCTATTGATTCCGGCACTTTTATCTCTATCGGGGATAATTTTATTTACAGTTATTCTGATATAGGGTTATATGATTCTTCAACTCACATAATCTATTTCAAGGAAAAGCACCCCGAATTCGATAAGATCAGGCAGCCTTCATTTGCCTTGTATGATAAGGGTGATACTGTTTATCAGGGAGAGATCTGGCCCAGTTATTACAGCTCCCTGCCTACAGGTGCCTATATTGCAACCATGCCGTTTTTTTATCAGGATTATGCCCTCAGGATTGATTTCATGAAGGGCAGTAAACCTGATCTGAGGAATGACCCGCGGATAATACAAAGTCTTAAGGACAAGGAACTATTACACTCAGGATTGACGGGTGCAATACAGACTCTTGAAATCAGTGGTTCCCTTGCCAGACTGACCTTTGTTGTCACAAACCTGGATAAATCTGAACTTTTGATTCTTGATCCCGGTAAAATGGGTCAGAAGCTTTTTCACTATTACACAAACGGATTATACCTGCGCGATCTTGCTACAAATAATATAATTGCAACCAAACTGGAATTCCAGACACCAAATCCATCCGACGGCTGGAAGAAGGAATGGCTGACATTAATAAGTCCAGGAGGATCTGTCGCTTTTACACTCAATTATACTTTTGCAAAGGTTATAATCCCGGAAATTACAGCGCGTGGTTTGAATATCCCGGATTGTCTTCACAGGTTGATATTCATGAGGTATTTCAGACCACCGGAAGGATCTGGCTGGGAGACATAACAGCTGTTAAGATTATTGCCATTCCATAATTCTGCCGTTTTTTCTTTCAGAATACTTAAAAAATCCGAAATTTACATTGGCTCAAACATGATGATGAGACTTTCCAAAAGTCCTTTAAATATGTCCCCAGGAGAAAAAACCAGATATTATCTGAACCTTCCTTCACCGGGGATACTGTTTATTCTTCTTATTCTTTTAATTGCACTCCCTCAGCTTTCAGCCAGGTTGTAAAAGGAACCGTGTTTGACAAGAATACAAAAGACCCTGTAGGTTATGCTTATTTGTATTTCAGCGGCACATTTTCGGGAACCCAGACAGATCAGAACGGCAATTTTACACTGGATGCTTCAGTAAACAGATCAATTCCGTTAACAATCAGTGCAATAGGTTATTATTCAGTTACTCTGAATGAATATTTAACCGGGAAACCTCTTTCAGTCTACTTAATCCCTAAGGTATATGAACTGAACGAAGTAAAGATCAGTGCGAAGTCTCTGGCCCGAAAAAGGATATCCAATCTTTTATTGTTTAAAGAGTATTTTCTTGGAACAACAGATAATGCAAGAGAATGCGAAATTCTGAATGAATCCGACATTACATTCAACTACGATTCTGACCGGGATACATTAAAAGCATATGCTTCAAATCCTATTTTAATTGATAACAGAGCATTAGGGTACAAGATCACATATTATCTCGATAAATTTGAATATATAAGGGATAAGGAGTCATTTTCTTTCAGGGGAAATATCAGCTTCCAGAAGGATTTAAATACAGAGCAATCACGGGAAGAGCATTTTGAAAGAAAAAGAAAGAATGCCTACCTCGGATCAAGAATGCATTTTTTCAGAGCCCTCTGGTATAATGATTTAAGATCCACTGGTTTTAGGGTTGGTGGCGTGACATCCGATAATCTTTCCTATAAAGACATTGTGATTTTGGATGGGGATAAAAAATTTCTGAAATACAATGAGACTCTGTCTATCTCCTATTATACAAAAAATTTAACCGGGCTGGAGTTTCTTAAGGAAAAGGTTTTCTTCAGCAATGACGGATATTATGATTCCGATGGTATTTTATGGGAAGGCTATATGGCAAACAGGCGTGTTGGAGACTGGCTTCCATATGAATATATAGTTAAGGAATATTAGGATCTTAAAGTGGCTAAAAAGATCAGGTAATACCTGATTGCCGCGAAATCTAGTGTTAAGTTAAACTTATTTTGTCGCTATTGTTATCATTTCGGATTTCGGATTATTTTAAAACTCTTAATCCGCAATCAACAACCGAGCCGAAGGCGAGCTCGGCGAAGCCAATCCGCATTCCGCAATAAATTAACTAGTAGAGCATCCTTACCTTAATAGTGCCCCTGATGGCTCTTAATTCTTCAATGACGCCGGCACCAAGCCGGCTTTCAGTATCAATTATTACATATCCGACTTCAGGATCGGTCTGAAGATATTCTCCTGCAATATTTATACCCTTGGAGGTAAATACATAGTTCACCTCTTTCAGGACACCGGGCTCATTCTTGTGGATATGCAGAAACCGCTGTGCATTGCTGTTTGGCTGCAGTGAGATCTGAACAAAATTGGTTGCTCCGATAGTATCCCCGGTATCACTGTATTTTACCAGTTTCTCAGCTACTTCAGTACCGATATTTTCCTGAGCTTCCATGGTACTTCCTCCTACATGGGGAGACAGTATAACGTTATCAAACTGCTGGAGTTCTGATATAAAGGGATCATTAACAGAGGCTGGTTCCTCCGGAAAAACATCCAGGGCAGCTCCTAAAATATGCCCCGACTTCAATGCTCCTGCTAATGCCCGCACATCAACTACCGAGCCTCTTGATGCGTTTACAAGACATGATCCCTTACGCATCAGTTTAATCTCCTTTTCGCTGATCATATTCTTTGTAAGAGGGGTTTCCGGAACATGCAATGTTACAATCTGAGCCCTGGAAAGCAGTTCAGCCAGTGAGGAACATGCCACTGCTTTGCCAAGACTTAGTTTCTTGATTATGTCATAATAATATACATCCATACCGAGTGCCTCGGCCAGGATTGAAACCTGCGACCCGATATGGCCATACCCTATTATTCCCAGATTTTTACCTCGTACTTCAAAGCAATTGGCAGCCGATTTCAGCCACTTCCCCCTGTGTGCAGCAGCATTTTTAACCGGAATATTCCTCATAAGCAGGATTGCCTCAGCTATCACCAGTTCGGCAACTGACCTTGTATTTGAAAATGGAGCATTGAATACAGGAATTCCCAGAAGCCTTGCAGCATGACCGTCAACCTGGTTAGTGCCGATGCTGAAACAACCGACGGCCAGGAGTTTTCCGGCACTGCTCAGTATTTCTTTGGTTAACTGTGTCCGGGAACGGATTCCGATAATATTTGCACTTTTTATTTTCTCAAGTAGCAGTGCTTCATCCAATGCATCTGAGAAAGATTCTATATTATTATATCCGTTTGCCCTGAAAAAATCAGCTGCACTTTTATGAATTCCTTCAAGTAAGACGACCTTAATTTTATCCTTGTCCAGAGAGTATTCTTTCTTCATGGAATGAAAAAGTATCGTTGGAATGTTTAAACCGGCGCTAAAATTAAAAAATAAACTCGATTAATAACTAAGTCCAAATCCAAAAGGGTATAATGGATTCATTGAATCATACGGAACATCCTCTTTCTGATCTCTGACAGCTTCCATTGATAAAGGCATCTCAAACGGCAGCCTGGCTGTAGGATTGACTTTACCAAAAATAATATCCAGCAATGCTTCATCACTTGCACCAAAATTTGCCAGTAAGCCTTTTGACGATGCGGCAATTTCAGGTACGACAGCGGGTCTGTCAAGATATAAATCTACAATTGAAGGTACTTTGTTCAGTATTTCGAGTATTATTTTCAATTCTTTTTCTTTAAAATCAAGGTCGCCGGAACTGAATAACCTGCCAAATATTCCTGTTCCCTCAATAATTTGTGAAGGTGACTTTATGCGTAAAATTGCAAAATCAGCATCTTCGGGCTTTTTAACCACAGTGGCATATTTACCAGCCTTTTCAGGATCAACATTTACTACAAAAACCTTAATGCCATTTTTAAGTGGAAGTGTCTTTCCTGTTCCTCTTGCATCGTTCTTTAACAATACTATTGATTTTCTTTGTGCCTGTTCTCCTGCTGCAATGAATTCAGGATTACCGATTGTCTTTACTGCCTTGTCTGCATCTGTAAAAGGATTATCGAATAAGCCCTGTTCAAATTTTAATTTCAGCATTCTTCGTACAGAGGAATCAATCCTGGCCTCATTTACCTTACCTTCCCTGACCTGGCGAACAAGCATTTCAGGTATCATTTCTCCCCCAAACTGATCAACGCCTGCATTTATGCATTTCAGCATTCTTTCTTCAGGTGTCGCTTTTTCCATCCCTCTTGCACGGGCGGGCAATACCATAATACCCAGGACTTTTGTGTCTGTCAGGAGTCCCCAGTCAGTGCAAACCACGCCTTCAAAATGATACTCATTTCTTAAAAGTCCTGTAATCATTTCCTTATTGAAACTGAAACCCACATTTTCGCTTGTCTGGTCCATTGGTATCCCGTAATAGGGCATTATTGCAGCAGTTCCGGCTTTAAATGCAGCCTCAAAAGGGATCAGATGATAGTCGAAATTATTTCCGGGATATACCTGACCTTTGGCAACCGGGAAATGGGGATCAATACCTTCTTTCTGAGGACCGCCTCCTGAAAAATGTTTTGTCATACAGGCAACACTGTTCGCACTCAGGCTGTCGCCCTGATATCCCCTGATATAAGCATAGGCCAGCTTTGCCGAAAGCTTTGCATCCTCTCCAAAAGTACCGTTTATCCTGCCCCACCTTGGTTCCGTTGCCAGGTCAATCGCAGGATGGAGAGCAACTCTTATTCCGGCTGCCAGATATTCCTGCCTGGCTATATCTGCAAATTGCCACGTCAGGAGTGAGTCTCCGGTTGCAGCCAGTCCTATTGGCTCAGGCCATACAGAAAAATCTCCGGCAAATGCCGAGGCCAGCGGATTGTTGCTGTAACTGTTCCTTGGGTCAGACGCTATGGTAACAGGTATTCCCAGCCTTGTACGTTCAGCAAGCTTCTGAAGATTATTGTACCAGATTGCCATTCCCTTTTTATCTGTTCCGGTAAATATGTTAAAATGATTAATGTGTTTGCCAAAAAGCATTTTGGAAGTCCCGGGGGTCATCAATGAGAAAACGTCGCTCAATGATGGAGTTTCGGAAATGGAACCGTCTTTTTTCATGCTTACCGGCGGGAAAAACATTGTTCCTGCCTTTTCTTCAAGATTCATCTGCGAAAGAAGGTCATTTACCCTTTCATTATAAGAGCGCCGTGAGTCCTCATAAATGTCGAGACTGCCGTTTTTATTAAGATCACGGAAAGTCATACCATCAAGAGTCAGAGTTTTTACTTCAGGACCGGCAAGAGCCATATTTATTTTGGTACTTTTATTTCGCGAAGCTGAAATCCAAATGAATCCAACAAGTATTAACAGAATAATTAATCCGATCAGGATGCCAAGAGAGGCAAACAGGATTTTAAAGAACTTTTTCATTATTTGAAGTTTAAAGTTTAGGCGCAGAAAGTTAACTCAAAATTCTTTAACTTAAATTTGAACAAGGTTTTATGATAATTGATCAGGACATTTATTTGGAAAATTCCAGTCAATAAACAATCTGTTACATCATTTGAATGAAAAAAGTGACTGGAATGGATCCTGCTATCTTCCAGAAAGAGATGAGCAGGTTGATTTCCTGAAATTATAACACTTTTACCGAACATTGTTAACGTTTCCACTGTATATGACTGTATCTTCGCATCATCAACTGAAACATAAAATAATAAAGAATAATTAAATTTTTAAAACTATGGCAACAGTGACAAAATGGGTACTTGATCCCGCACACAGTGAAATCTTATTTAAAGTAAAACACATGATGATCGCCAATGTTAGAGGTGAATTCAGAAAATTCAAAGCTGAAGCAAGCATAGCCGGACTAAACCTTGAAGGTTCATCGGTTAAAGCAGAAATAGATGCTTCATCAATTTTCACAAACGCGAATGACCGTGACACGCACCTTAAAAGTGCCGATTTTTTCGATGCCGAAAATCACAAAGAGCTGGTTTTTACAGGAACTTCCTATACCAAAACAGATGAAGACAAGTACACTCTGAAGGGGAACCTGACTATTAAAGGCGTGACAAAAGAGGTTGCTTTTGATGTCGAATTTGGCGGAATTAACAAAGACCCCTGGGGCAATGAGAAAGCTGGTTTTTCTTTAAATGGAACAATAAACAGGAAAGACTGGGGTCTGAACTGGAATGCAGCTCTGGAAGCAGGTGGCGTTCTGGTAGGTGAAGAAGTGAAAATAAGTGCAGAAGTTCAACTTTTAAAACAAGCCTGAGGTATTTTAAATCTTTTCTTCAGGTTACGAAGCCAGGTGATTAAAATAAATCCGGAAAACCGGATGACAGCACAGGGTGAATTTCGACCTCTCGCCCTATCCCGATAGTTATTTGGGCCCCCTCTACCAAGTCTGTCGGCCTCATCCCCCTTCCCGATAGCTATCGGGACCCCTTCTCTCAGGAGAGAAGGGGGAATGGTTTAGCATACAATGACTTAGCCCCTCCCTCTTGGGGGAGAGCCTGTCCCGCCCTGGCGGGAGGTTGGGGAGAGGCCATTTTTCCCAGCAACTACAAAATCGCTCTATCCTATTTTTTATAGTTATTTGTTTTGATATTCCTATCCTATCTCACAAGTGAATGACTTTGCGGTTAATGGATTTCAGCAGAATAAAAAAGAATCGTAAATTTACTTTCTTACAAATTCTGTTGAAAAATGTCTGATCTATACCCTGAATATTTTGCACGATTTTATGACCTGATATATCATAAGGTACGCGACGGTGTCGATAACAGTTTCTATCTTGAAAAAATTAAAAATACAGGAGGAAAGATCCTGGAGGTTGGAACAGGAACAGGCCGCCTTATGATTGAAGCCCTGGAAAATGGTGCCGATATTTATGGAATTGATATAAGTCCGGCAATGCTCGATATCTTGAAAGCTAAACTCACCAGTGACCAGTTAAGCAGAGTAAGCCTGCAGAATATTATTGATTTTAAATCAGACATCACATATGACTTGATTATAGCGCCATTCAGGGTGTTTATGCATCTTATAAAAAAAGAAGACCAGCTGAAAGCCCTGAATAATGTTTATAAAAATTTAAATCCCGGAGGTAAATTCGTTTTCGATCTGTTTGTACCCGATTTAAAGCCACTCATTAACGGCCTTGAGAATTTTGTTGATTTTGAAGGTGAATTTGAACCGGGGAAAAGAGTAAAAAGGAAAGTGTCGACAAAACCAGATCTGATAAATCAGATCATAAATATCACTTTCAGACTTGAATGGAACGATGATAAATCAGATTACATGCAGGAATGGAAAACTCCGTTAAGGTTCTTTTTCAGATACGAACTCGAACACCTTATTGAACGGTCAGAATTTAAAAACTATAATATTTCAGGTGATTTTATGGGAAATGAGTTAAACACCGATTCCAAAGAATTCATAATAATTTGTCAGAAATAAACATCTATTAATATGAAAAAACTGCTATCACTGACTTTGCTCATTTTGCTTTTTTCGCTCACCTCCTGCTCAGATACCGGATTTGAACCGGTAGATTATGTTAATCCGTATATCGGTAATATAAGTCACCTGCTTGTTCCTACATATCCGACTGTACATATTCCAAACAGCATGGTGAGATTCTATCCGAACAGGGATAACTATACTTCCAATAATATGCAGGGATTCCCGCTAAATGTAGTGTCTCACCGTTCCGGAAAAGTATTTAACCTTAGTCCATTTAGTGGAAATACAGATGAAATACCTGGGAATATATTGTACACTTACGACAATGAAAAAATAACTCCTTACTGCTATAACGTTACGCTGGATGAACCTGATATAGATGTCCAGTTTGTTCCGGCTGAAAAATCAGGATTTTTTGGTTTCAGTTTCAATAAGGAGTCTGCTCATGGTGTGATCCTGAAAACAACAAGCCAGGGCGAGCTTGTGTATGAAAATAATACAATTTCAGGATATGATACCTTCGACGGAATTAAAGCATATCTGTACCTGGAATTTGACAAGGCACCCATAACTATCAAGGCATTTGAGAGAGATATTTTATCCGAAATTACATCAGTCAGCGGAAGCAGAGTTGCTCTGTCTGCATCTTTTGATACCGGAAGTAGCAGGGTGATAAAAATCCGTTATGGCCTTTCGTATATCAGTATTGAACAGGCCAGGAAAAATCTTCAGAATGATATTCCGGGATGGAACCCGGATGAAATATCCGAAAATGCAAGGACAAAATGGAATTCTGCCCTTTCAAATATCGGGATTGAAGGAGGAACTGAAAATCAAAGAACAATGTTTTATACTTCTCTTTACCGCTGCTTTGAAAGGATGGTTGATATTACAGAAGCCGGACAATACTACAGCATATGGAGTAACAGGGTTGAACCAGCTGGCGATACAGCCTTTTATACCGACGACTGGGTCTGGGATACCCACCTTGCTCTGCACCCTCTGCAGGTAATCCTTAATCCCTCTGAACAGGATGAAAAGATCACTTCATATATCCGTATGGCAAGGCAATCCGGATGGATGCCGACTTTCCCCACAATTTCGGGCGATAACCATGCAATGAACGGCAATCATTCAGTTGCTGTGATCCTGGATGCCTGGAATAAAGGGATCCGGAATTTTGATCTCGAAGAGGCATATAATCATCTGAAAAAAACAATTCTTTATGAAACAAAATTACCCTGGGTAAGAGACAGTGCAACCATTCTTGATGAATTTTATGACCGGAACGGGTACTTTCCGGCACTCCGGAAAGGAGATACTGAAACAAATCCGAAAGTCCATTCCTTCGAGAAACGTCAGGCTGTTGCAGTGACCCTGGCATCGAGCTACGACGACTGGTGTATGGCACAGATTGCCAGGGAACTTGGGAAAGAGGATGATTATAATTTCTTTATCCGGAGAAGCCTCAATTATAGAACCCTTTTTAACAGAGATACCGGATTTTATCATCCGAAGGATAGTGCCGGAAACTGGATCGAGCCTTTCGATTACAGGTTCGACGGGGGTATGGGAGCTCGCGATTACTACGATGAGAACAATGGCTGGACATATATCTGGCAGCCTTATCATGCATTCAGTGACCTGATAGACATGATGGGCGGCAAAGAAAAATTCGACAGCAAGCTCGATCGGTTATTCAGCGAAAGTCTGGGCAGATCAAAGTGGCAATATTATGCGACCATGCCTGATGCAACCGGAAACGTAGGGCAGTTTGTAATGGGCAATGAACCATCGATGCATATAGCATACCTCTATAACCTGGCAGACAAACCCTGGAAAACCCAGAAACGTGTCCGTATGCTTCTGGATACATGGTTCAGGAACGATCTTATGGGAATATCAGGCGATGAGGACGGAGGCGGGTTGTCGGCATTTTATGTTTTTTCCGCAATGGGCTTTTACCCTATAACACCAGGTATTCCTGAATATCAGCTGGGAAGTCCCCTCTTCGACAATGTAAAAATCCATCTTCAGAACGGTAAAACATTTTCAATCATTGCCCGAAACAACAGCACCGAAAACAAATATATCCTCTCGGCTGAGCTTAATGGGAAAAGACTTACTAAGCCTGTTATCACTCATAACGACATTATTGAAGGTGGTAAACTGGTTTTTGAAATGGGTAATAAACCCGACTTTAAATGGGGTGTTGAATAAATCAATAATTGTACCCACATGAAAAATATCTGGCTGAAGAGCCTTTTTACCCTTACCCCCTGTATTCTAAGCCAATGCAATACTTCTGAAAAAGAGATCCCGCTTAGGGATCGTCCGAACATACTCATTGCAATCGGCGACGATATTTCATTCCCTCATATGGGTGCATATGGATGTCCCTGGATAAAAACTCCCGGATTTGACAGGGTTGCAGGCGACGGAATCCTATTCCGTAATGCCTATACACCAAATTCGAAATCATCACCCTCGCGTTCCTGCCTCTTAACAGGCCGGAACAGCTGGCAGCTTGAGGAAGCGGCAAATCATGTCCCCTTCTTCCCGTCCAAGTTTACAAGCTTTATTGAAGTACTTGGAAACAACGGATACACCACCGGATATACAGCAAAAGGCTGGGCTCCCGGAATAGCCCTTGACAGCACAGGGAATCCGCGAAGTCTTACAGGAAGAGCATTCAATGAGAAAAAAACTGCACCTCCTGCAAACGGAATCTCAGGTAATGACTATGCAGGCAATTTTGAAGACTTCCTAAATTCAAAGGACCCTGACAAACCTTTTTGCTTCTGGTATGGATCCCAGGAACCTCATCGCAGATATCAGTTTGGATCAGGTATAAGCATTGGAGGTAAAAAGATTACGGATATTGAAAAGGTACCCCGATTCTGGCCCGATGATGAAATTGTCCGGAACGACATGCTCGATTATGCCTTTGAGATCGAACATTTTGACAATCATCTGGTAAAAATGCTCGGTTTGCTTGAGCAGAGGGGAGAACTCAGCAACACAATCGTGATTGTTACTGCCGACAACGGAATGCCCTTTCCGCGGGTAAAAGGGCAGGCATACGAGTATTCAAATCATATGCCGCTTGCAATAATGTGGGAGAAAGGTATTAAGAATGCCGGCCGTACAGTATATGACTATATCAGCTTTATTGATATAGCGCCCACTATACTCGATGTCGCCGGTATCGAGCAGGCTAAAAGCGGCATGCAGCCGATACAGGGAAGAAGTATTGCTGCGATTTTCAAAAGCAGAAAAAAAGGTTTTACTGATAAATCTTTTGATCATGTTCTGTTAGGCAGGGAAAGAAATGATGTCGGACGTCCTGATGATACCGGATACCCGATAAGAGGTATTGTCAGGGAAGGCTATCTTTTCCTTGTAAATTTCAAGCCTGGCCGCTGGCCGTCGGGAGACCCGGAGACAGGTTATCTCGATTGTGACGGAAGCCCTGTAAAGACGCTTATCCTTAACATCAGGCGCAGCGGGGAGTCGTCTGATTACTGGAAACTCAATTTCGGGATGAGGGTTGAAGAAGAGTTATATAATATTTCATCCGATCCGGAGTGCCTGATTAACCTGGTGCCTGATCCGGGATATAATGTTCTTAAGCAAAGAATGCGTGCACTAATGGTACAGGAGCTTGAGAAGCAGGAGGATCCAAGGATACTTGGAAATGGAGATATTTTTGATAAATACCCCTATGCTTCAGAAGCTGTTAGGGATTTTTACAACAGGTTTATGAAAGGTGTGATTCCAGCTTCTGCTGCAGGATGGGTTGATTCAACAGACTTCGAAACAATATCAAAATAAGTGGTCTGTTCTCCCTCTGGCTAACCATTATTGATTATTGCAATGACAACAGATTTCGACGTGATAATTTGTGGTGCAGGGCCGGCTGGATGCACTGCCGCCCTTACTCTTGGCTCGTCAGGTCTTAAAATTGCATTAATCGATAAAAAAATATCGCCGCGCGAAAAAACTTGCGGTGATGCTATCCCGGCATTTGTTCCGAAAGTCCTTA
The DNA here is from genome assembly GCA_963702415.1 of uncultured Bacteroidales bacterium. GTDB lineage: Bacteria > Bacteroidota > Bacteroidia > Bacteroidales > VadinHA17 > LD21. The sequence goes on from CAVPCP010000017.1 coordinate 159,540, forward strand.
ATACAATAAATCCGGAATATGTAAAAGCATTCGAAGGTTTAGCAGAAAAGAATAAAGTAAATACCTGCCGTATTTTCTCTCCTGGAAAGAAAAGTCTGGATCTGAAGTTTCCCGCGTATGGATATATTTGCCGTCGTATTATATTTGATGCATTCCTGTTTGATCTTGCCGCCCATTTGCCAGATATTACCATATTCCAGGAAACAGAGGTTAAAGATGTTTCTGAGAACACCCGAGAGATTATAGTCAGGACAGATAAAAACCAGGATCTGAAAACTCAGCTGGTTATTGGCTGTGATGGTGCAAACAGTATTGTAAGGAGACGCCTGTCAGGAACAGATATAAATTTTAATTATTGCTCCAGCTCAGTCAGGGCTTATTTTAAAAATATCACAGATACCCCCTCTGAAACTTTTGAGTTACATTTTCTGAAGGAGCTCCTTCCAGGATATTTCTGGATATTCCCCATGCATGATGGTCAGTTTAATGTTGGACTGGGTATCTCTTCAGCCTCAGTAATCAGAGATAAAATAAATCTGAGCAGAGAACTTCTCAGGACTATTGAAAAAGTTCCATACATAAGCAAGCGGTTTTTAAAAGCAGAATTAATCAGTGAGATCCGGGGAAGTCTTCTTCCTCTATGGTCACATAATACTCCCGTCTCAGGGAATAGGTTTATGCTCTGCGGCGATGCAGCATCACTGGTTAATCCTGTCACCGGGGCAGGAATAGGCCAGGCCATGCAATCAGGAAGGTATGCAGGCTGGCAGGCGCTGAAATGCTTTGACAAAAATGATTTCTCAGCAAAGTATTTGAAAAACTACGATAATACCATCAGGGAAAAGTTATGGAAGGAGAACCGACAATTTTTATTATTGAGGGAACTGGTACTAAAGAATGCATGGATTTTTGACAGGATTATTTCTGCAGGTCATAAAAGCAGTTCAATTAACAAAATGATTGCAAAACATCTGGGATAATAATTTTTAATTTTTCGGTCGCCCCGTTATAATATGCCTTAAATTATTTAATTTCATAGGGTTTTTTTGCTTAAACAAAGTTTTGCACTTATGAACACAAAAGCAATTATTTTTTTTGGACTCAGTCTGATTTCGATAATTATTGCATTAATTATTTTCTTCAGGGGCCTTGATATTAAAGCATTGCTTTTTCTGATATTTGGAGTGGCTGCTGTTCTGCTCTTCAATCAGGGATTGGCAGAAATGAAGAGGAAAAAAGAATAAATTAACTCCTGACTTATTCTGAACAAATACTCTAAATCCTGGTTTATTATACATCAATTTATTTCGTTATGAAAAAATCGCTATTGGTCCTCGCAGCATTATGCTTTCTTATATCAAATCCTGTTAAATCGCAGGGATTACTGAATAAGGTTAAGAAAGCAGTTTCAAAAGAAATTTCGAGTGTTATAGACGGTGATGCCGGTAAAGAATCTTCAAAACCAGGACCTGAGCCTGCATGCGCCTGCGATGATGCGAACATGATTATGGACCTCGGTAAATATAAAGTAGTCTATAACGAAATCACTATCTGTACAAAAGATGATGGGAGCATCCTTGTTAAAGATAGAATGGCTGGCAAGTACTACATTTCAAGGAATGGTGCATCTGAAGGACCATACGATGAGGGAGCTTCTGAAATAGCCGGATTTTGCTCAGACGGAAGAAAAAGCAACAGCAGTAAACAGGACGATGACTGGGCAGCTAAGTTCCCCGATTATATTTCAAAATCAGGCGAAAAATTCCTTATCAGATTTAACGGGAAGAATTATGGCCCCTACGCAATGATTAGCGATTTTGCAGTTTCTTCAGGCAGGGATAAGTTTGCTGCTGTTGTAACCGAGAATATGGTGATGACTGAAGATCAGGGAAAGAAACTGGAAAAGGAAATGGAAAATGCAAAGACCGATCAGGAACGGATGGATATTTCCATGAGAATGGCCCAGCAGATGCAGGATCAGATAGCAAAGGGCGGCGGTCCGGAATCACTTCAGCCAAAGATGGTCTCCAATGTTCCGGGAGCAAAGTATGATATGATGACATGGGGCGGAGGAAGACTTAACAGCAGCGTTAAATTTAATGATTTGCTGGTGATCGCTCCCGACAAAATAATTGATCTTACTGGGAAAACCGTCATGAAACTTTCCCAGGACAGCTACAACTACGACAATATGTATGTAAATTCATCAAACACATTATATGCCACCTATAATTACGGAACGCTGACATTCAGCGATAGTAAAACACTATCGGGGGTTTTTAGTCCTTATGTTATCAAAACGGACGGCAAAGTTTATCTTACTTATATGTACTACTCTCCGGGAAAAGATGCTATAATGCAATGCGCCCTTCCATTTTAGTAATGTGTTTAACATAATTAACGGCAATTATAAAACCTTTGAAGGGAAGATATATTTACCAGATATTGCTGGTCATGTTTTTCATCCTCTGCCTTGAAGGATCATCATTCTCCCAAAAGGGTGACTACAAAACCATATTTGGCAAAGACTGGGATAAAGCCCAGAGCTTTGTGACTGAGAATGAAACCTGGATGAAACGCTTTTCAGAAGAATACAATATCTCATATCCTGTAGCAGTTGCAGTCGTTTTCCCTGAACTGATCAGATATTCAGCCCTTCGCGACAAAATGGAGATCACGCTTTTAAAAAGCCTGTACACATACAAAGGCCGGGATTATGCTGATTTCTCAATCGGACAGTTCCAGATGAAACCTTCATTTGCCGAATCAGTTCATGAAAAGGTACCGTTATTAAAAGGCAGGCTCAAAAATCGGGTTAAGGAAAAAATCAGAATGGAGGACATTATAAAGTACAGGTCTCTTATTGTGAGGGATCTTGAAGAACCGGAGTCGCAGTTTCTTTACCTGGCAGCGTTTTTAAAGATATGCGAAGCTATATACAATCTGAATGATATGGAGGAAGATCAAAGAATAAAGTTTCTCTCGACAGCTTATAACTACAGCTTTCAAAAGAGCTATGAAGAGATTCATGAAATGACAGATAAAAAATTCTTCCATACAACCCTTGTCAGGTCTGAAAGCTATTCGTACGCAGATATCTCCTGGTCATGGTATGTAAATTACCTTAAAGACAGGTAGAGGCTGTATCAAGAGTCCATATTTTCTTTAGCCCCTAAATCCCCTGAAGGGGACCGACCGTAAGAAATTGCCCAGTGGGCAATTTTAGGGAGGGGCCAGCTTGCAGGGGTGGCTTGGTGTATTACCATTAATAAACCCCCTTCAGGGGGAAGGGGGCAGAAACCGCATGAAATCAGAATATTGATGTACCCTCTGCATTCATCTCCCAATATATTTTAGAACCTGTATCCAGCTGAAACCCCAAAGCCATAGTTCTTTTTTGAGGTCTGGTCATTAGGAAGACCATAATCAGAATTTATTTCCAGCAAACCAAGCTGTCCATCGAGCTGAAAAAAGATCCCGTTATAAAGTTCATACCCAAGAAAGGCATTTATTCCGGCATCGAAGCGTTTGTAATAGGCATATGAGGTCGGTTCCTCGGTAGCATCTTCCAGAAACTTTACCGGAAGTTCTATTGTAATTGTTCCGCTTTTAGTCCTTTCCCTTCCCGAAATCCCGCAACTTCCATAACCACCTGCGCCTATAAGTATATGACCATCTCCAAGCTGTGGTCGGTAAAGTACGTTGACAGGAAGCTCAATATAGGAAAGCATTGTTGTTTTGGTAATATCATCTGTTATGATGTTTTGTTTTGTTCCCTTCATTGAATATAACAGTCCGGGCTGAACATATAAGTCGGCAATTATCGGGAAAGTCACATTCCCACCGACATGAAAACCGGGGGTCAGCTGATTATCAAGGCTTTCCCCCCAGTAGTCTTTACCCATAAACGACTGAAAGCTGAATCCTCCCAATACTCCATAATGTATTCCCGTATCAACTTTTCTTTTTTTCTGGGCGAATGTCTGGGGAACCAGTAAAATAAGAATAAGTCCAAATGTAAAAAACTTAGTTTTCATAATTGTATGTAGTTTTTCAATATCAGTATTTAATTCAATTAGCTTGAGCTTCGACCGCGTCAAAAGTAACAAACAATATAAAACATATTGCACAAAATGAACTGATTATTCAAAAATTATGCCTAAATTACTAACAAATTGAACTACCGTGTTTACAGGAATATTTTAAAACCAAATATTTCTTTTTTACACAATTATCTAAATTATTATTTGCTATGGCAGTATTAAAAGTTATCGAAATTATGGCATCCTCAGAAAAAAGCTGGGAAGATGCAACAAGTGCAGCAGTAAAAACTGCAGCCAAGACAGTAAAGGGAATAAAATCGGCACACGTTAAAAACATGAGCGCAATTGTGAAAAACGACAAGGTAACCGAATTCCGGGTCAATGTAAAGATCTCATTTGAGGTAATGAACTGAAACTGGGTACTGGGTGCCAGCCTTCGCTAAAGCTCCGGCTGGTAAAACTGGTTACTTGGTGCTGGTTAAATTCTGCTAAACTATCATTATACCAGACTACCCGGCAACAAGCAACAAGCACCAAGCACCCAGCAACTTATACTAATTAATTTATAAATCTAAATTTTGAAAATCATGGGACTAATATCGTTTATTAAAGGTGCAGGAGAAAAAATATTCGGAAAATCTGAAGAAAAAAAAGAAGAGGAAAAAGCTGATTTAATTTTATCTCATATCAAAAAATTTGGCTTCGATACCAGCGATATCCAGGTAAAGGTGGATGGTGACAAAGTAATATTGATGGGCAGCGTTGATACAATCGACAACAGGAACAAAGTAATTGTAACTGCAGGGAATATAGAGGGAATAGCATCAGTCGATGACTGGTTGAAGGTTAATCATCCTCCGGCTGTCACCCCTCCCCAGCCCGAAAAGCAGTTTTATACAGTGAAAAAAGGCGATTATCTCTCAAAGATCGCAAAAGAGGTTTATGGAAATGCCAATAAATACAATGTGATATTTGAAGCTAACAAGCCGATGCTGAAAGATCCGAATCTGATTTATCCGGGTCAGGTGCTTGTTATTCCTCCCCTGGGAAAATAAAGCATCCTGAAAATCTGGTTACATAACTGCTCTGGTATTTCCGTTCAGGCCGTACCAGTGGAGTATTGTGTAACATTTTTATCCATAAAATAGACTAAAAGTTCAGCAGTTTTTTTAACTGTATCGATTTTAACGATTACAACCTTTTCAATTGTTTGTCCGGTCTGGGCACTAAGGTCTCTCATGAGATCCTTTTTAAAACTGGGCCTAAGCAGTTCCAGATTTTTGTAAATGACAACTATTGATGTATGGGTTCGCTTATTCAGGAAAATTTCGAGAATATATGCTGCTATTATTATAATTGAGTTAACCACAATGGCTCCGATCAGAGGAGGAGGAATATTGGCCTGTGAATTAATGACCGAAATACCGATAACAGTAAAAATATATGTCATATCTTTTACAGTATAATTTACTGTCCTGAAACGGAGAATTGCAAAAATAGCAAACAGACCCAGAGCCATTCCCAATTGAATATCAACTGTTTCTAGCAATGAACATATCAGAAAGATAATAATACCCATCAGGAAAAAAGAGAACACATATTCCTCCTTCTTCGAGTACTTGTAATAAATGATCCTGATAAGAATAAAAAGTACAGCAAGGTTCGTGAAAAATCTGATCAGTACACTTAATAAAGTATTTTCAACAGCAAGTGAATCTAATGACATAATATTCAATATTGGTATGTATCAAATATCCTAAAAGAAACTGTATCACAAGCGTTATTTTGTATACTTTTTCCCATTGTGCAACTTTGTGTTGTACTTTGTGTCCCGATAGCTATCGGGACTTTGTGGTTCGATGATTTAAAATATAACCACAAAGCTCCTCTAAGGTAATCACAAAGTCTCACCAAGGGAGAATAATCCAGGGTACTACTTTTGATACAGCCTCAACAAACATTCTATTTGCTCCGGAATTTACACATCCTTGGGTTTATCTGCCGGTTTATCCTCTTCTGCAGTTTTTTTCTTGATATTTTCAGCAATATCCTCCAGCTTATCTGCAGTTTTGTCTGCTACTTTCTTGCTGAATTCTTTCACTTTTTCAACTGCATTTTCGGTTTTATCCTCAACCTTATCGGCAAATGCCTCAAATTTTTCCTTTACACCGCTTTCCTTTAAGTCCTCGATTTTGTCCTCAACATAATCTTCTGCTTTGTCATAAGCAACCTTCGCCTTTTTAAAGGCTTCACTTTTCTTTGACATCATCTACTTTGTCATCAACAAAATCATCTGCCTTACGAAAAAATTTTTTCGCCTTGTCCAGCAAACTTTCTTTTTCCGGTTTTACAGGTTCCTGATTTGTTTTTTCTTCCATCTGATTAAAAATTTAGATTTGAATTTAAAAAATAATTTTCGTGGTTTTTTCAATCTCCCCTAAAGATAATAAAATATTATTTGACTATCGGCAATCATAAATAAGAAATATTAAATCACTTGAATATCAATTGATTTACCCCATATCTAAGGGGAGTAAATCAAACATACGGCAAGATGAATAGTCAGTATCATTTATCTGGTTTATCTTTAGGAAAACGTTTTAAAGAAATGGAAAAAGAGATTATTACTGCAGCTGCCATTGGGCTTGGATTAAGCGCCAGCTGCGGATTCAGGGTTTTTGTCCCGATGCTTGTGGCAAGCCATTGCTGCAAAAACAGGCATATTCCCTGTGACTGAAGGATTTCAATGGCTTGCCGGCTGGCCTGCAATTTTCTGTTTCGGAACTGCAACATTAGCTGAAATACTTGCATATTACGTGCCGTTTATCGATAATCTTCTCGATACAATTACGACTCCCCTGGCTGTAGGCGGAGGAACATTGTTAATGACCTCTGTTCTTCCCATTGATAATGATTTCCTTAAATGGGCTTCAGGATTTATATTAGGAGGTGGTGCGGCTGCAACTGTCCAGAGCGGAAGCGTTCTGACACGGCTCGCTTCCACCAAACTTACCGCCGGTGCAGGGAATGCAGTTGTAGCAACCGGGGAGCATGCTGCTGCCTTCGGCACTTCATTACTTTCACTGTTTATTCCGCTGTTTATAGCAGCAATGCTTATTTTATTGATGGTTTATATTATCCTTAAATTCGGAAAGAAAATCTTTAAGGAACCTTCCAAAAAAAAATTCAACGACAGGTCTGTTATATAATTTGAAATTATAATTACTTTAAGAGCAGATTCCAAAACACTTAAATATAAAATAAGATAAATAAAGAAGTCTTTTTATGTTTGAATGGATGAGACACTGGCGATATGGTAACCAGTATGGATATGAGACATTTTTCAGGGGTCAGGACCGCCGGCCGCAGGGGAAAACGGGTATAATCATGTCAGAGTTAGGGATGCCGGAGGTTTATAACCCTGACTTTTACATTAATTTTATGGACCATGTCTTTCTTTACTCCCTGCCGGTTTTTCTTCAACCTTATATTCTGGCCGACAGGGGAATCGCTTTGATTGATCCGTTAAATCCACTGGCAAGAGAGCCGTTTGTTCCTCTTCAGCTGGTGGATATGAACGGCTCTTTCAATAATCGCGAAGGTCGTCCGTATGTTGAATGCGAATTTACATGGCGCCCGCCTGGAATGAAAAAGAATCCTTCGGATCACGGGTACTTTCTCTATACCGGCGATGGGAAGGGCGGTGCCCCTGAAGTATGCCAGAAGACAGGAGCTAAAGTTGTTGGATGGTACTATGGACACCTCATCCCTGAGAAAAAAGTGCCATGGGAGTACCAGTGCAAAAGTATTTATAACGAAACAGTCGCTGCCCTTAAAAAGGAATTCCCTCAAGCCGAATTCTGTCATGCTCAATACGTTTATGAAAGATCATTAAGAGAGGCTGTTGAATACCTTCTGGCCAAAGACTGCAAAACAATTATTTACCAGTGTTTTTGTAATCCGGTATACTCCGACTTTGAGGATTATGCCTATGCCCTTCCAAGGGTCTGCAGTTTTGTGAACAAACGGGCAAAGATTATCTGTGCTGATCAATTAGGTAACCAACCGGCAATGCGTGAGGCATATGTGCAGATAATCCGCGACCAACTCGCTCAGGTGCCTGTCCATGCCAGGGTCCTCCTGATCCTGTCAAAACATGGCCACCCATTCAAAAAGGAGACTCAGGACCTGCGCGGGCCTGAATATCGTGTGCCACTGGAAACAGAGATGCGAGATCTGATGGGAAAATGGGGGGGCCCATGGGAGCTGGTTTGGAGTGATGATGAGTATGCTGATGAATACTGGGACCCTGGGAAAACCAAACTTTCAACCTGCTCAGCCTATCGCAAAGCCATTAATGAAGGATTCGACTATGCACTCGAGGTTCCCACAGAATTTATTGCCGAAAATACTGACCTCATGTTCCTGCATGCTATAAAAAAGTTCAAAGCTTTTAGCAGCTACGATCCGAATGAGCCAGTTCCCTATCCTGATTGGGAAAAGCCGCTGGTACGTTCCTTTCGGGAAGGAAAAACGACAGGCATCTATGCCGGATGCCCGGTTGGTAAATACCGCAAATATATTGTCGAATCAGCAGTGACCTCAATAACAGATATCCTGAAAAATGGTTAAAAAAATAAATAGTATTTTAATAGTCCGATATTCCTGTTCCGGAACAGAATGAAACAGACTGCATTGATAAAACGATTAAGAGCGGGCTTGAAATCAGATGAGACCGGTAATAAGGCCAATTCCCTTATCTTTCTTCACAGATATGGTTTCAACATCCCTTTAACTTTCCTGGTAACAACCTGCGCTTATGATAAGTATCTCAAAGAGGGCTCAGTAGTAATTGAAGAACTCAGGGAGGAGGTTCTGCACCTTCCGGATGTAACTTATGCCGTTCGCTCCTCAACAACTGCTGAAGATTCGAAGGAGTACAGTTATGCCGGTCAGTTTCAAACCCTGATGAATGTCCGGGGAACGGAGAATATTCTGAAAGCAGTACAGGAGGTATGGAACTCATCATCATTATTATGTGATAATGAATATCTGAGAAAAACTAAGATTTCTGCACTTAAATGCGGCGTCATTATTCAGGAAATGATTTCGTCGAAGCTGGCTGGCGTCAGTTTCAGCCGCAATCCTGTCACAAATCAGCAGGAAATTGTCATTGAGGCTGTTGAAGGATTCGGTGAGGACCTTGTTCAGAAGGGAATTACACCTTTACGCTGGAGAATAAGAAAGGATCTGGTTCTTGATGGGAATAAGAATCATCACTTTTTTTCTGTTATCAGGCAGGTAGCAGCAGATACCGCAAAGCTGAAAAGATATTACGGATCGCATATTGATATAGAGTGGGCGTATGATGGCAAGAAAATTTACTATCTCCAGCTAAGACAGATAACAGGACGAAAAGATATTCAGATATATTCCAATAAAATGGCCAAAGAAATGCTGCCAGGCCAGATTAAACCTCTTGTATGGTCGGTGAATATTCCGATGGTTAACGGGACATGGATAGGTCTGCTTTCAGAGATCACCGGCCCCCTGGATGTAAAACCCGAAGATCTCGCAAAGCTTTTTTATTATCAAACATATTTCAACATCATTGAATTGGGAAAAATATTCAGCCAGTTCGGAATGTCAGCCGATAGCCTGGAATACCTGATGATGAGAAATGATAATTCAAAACCTTCTTTTAAACCCGGTATCAGAAGTCTGAGGCACACTTTCAGGATAATAAGATTTATTTACACCAAACTCCGTTTTGAAAAGACTTTCCTGAGTGATTACCACGAACTCAGGACAAAATATAAAAAGATTGAAGAGTCATTGAAAGAAGATTTTATGATCGATTCTTATCCTGGTATCTATTCAACTCTTTTTAATGAGGGGAAAAGACTGGCATACCTCAATATTGTGACCCCGATGCTGATGTCATTATATCACAAGAGACTTAAAAAACAGCTGGCAAAAGTCAATCTTGATTATGACAAGCTCGATTTCAGGCAGGACTTCCCTCAATTGATTTCTTACACCCCTCTCCCTTCAATTCGAAAGATCAAAAAGCAGATCGATAATTTACCTGAAAACCTGAAAGAGAAGTGTGTCTCTCTGGATAAACTAAGATCAATTAAAGAAGCTGAAGACATTGTCAGAGAGTTTGATGGATTTTTAAAAGATTTCGGCCATCTGAGCGAAAGCGGTAACGATTTCTCAGTCCCCAAGTGGGAGGAAAATCCTGAGCTGGTTTATAATATGGTTATGAGCTCCTCCCGGATGAAAACAGATCCGGAATGTATACCCTTAATGAGATGCAGCAGAAAGGTTTAAGAATAAGCCGTTCTATTTATAAAACCTATAAAAAAGCGGGTAATTTTAAAGTATATCGTGAACAGATAAGTTCCTTATATATATTTGGTTATGGTCTTTTTCGCAGGCTTTTTCTAATGCTCGGAAAAGATCTGGCCGAAAGAGGGATCATAGACTCCGAATATGATATTTTTTATCTCAGGAAAGAGGAGATTGATTGCATTCTGGAAAATAATCCTGCAGTACATGTGAAGAGATACCAGGATGTGATCCAGAAGCGGAAAAATGAGATGGCTGAGACTAAGGATATTGTTCTTCCTCAGGTTATTTATGGAGAAGAAGCTCCGATTCTTGAAAAAGGGAGAGAGAAGAATCATTCCGGGATCAGCACATCATCCGGAATTTATACAGGTAAAACAAGAGTTGTACAGAGAACAGAGGATTTTGCTGCAGTCCGGAATGGTGATGTACTCTTAATCCCATTTTCTGATGTCAGCTGGACATCCATATTAGTAAAGGCGGGAGCTATTGTATCTGAAACAGGTGGTATGCTCTCCCATTGCTCAATTATTGCACGTGAAATGGGAATTCCCGCCCTGGTTTCTGTTGAAAATGCGTGTGCACTTGGCAGTGGATTAACAGTGACAGTAGATGGTTCAAACGGAGTATTAACTATCCATGATTATGAGTGAAGCTATTGTATTCCTTATTCAAAAACCATGGCTGCTGGCAATTATTTGCAGTGTGACCGGATATCTTATTGGTTCAGTGTCGTTTGCCCGCATTGTCTATTTCATTGTCACTAAAAACAGAAAAATTGAATCCTTTTCAGAACCGGTTCCTCATTCTGACGAGACATTCGAATCAGATCTGGTAAGCGCCACACTTGTGACGAAAAAAATCGGGGCCAGGTATGGCTGCATAACTTCAATTGCTGACATGCTCAAAGTTGCAGTTCCTGACCCTTCTGGTCAAGCTTTTTTTCACTTCAGAACCTTACTATTTGCTTACTGCGCTTTTTGGAGTTATTGGCCATAATCTTCCCGTTTACTACCGGTTTAAAGGTGGCAGGGGAGAATCTCCGATACTGGGTATTCTTCTTGTAATAAACTGGTTTGGATTGCTTTTGGTGAACCTGCTGCTACTATACTGGGATTTATCACCGGGAGTGTCCTTGTGGTGAGATGGGGAGGGTATGTATTAATGATATTCTGGCTTTGGTATTATTTTAATGACTGGCGCTATGCTCTCTTCATGATCCTTATTAACTTTTTTTTCTGGTTTTCAATGCGCAAAGATCTCTCACGCTTCATCGAACTGAAGAAGAAAAAAGGTATTGAGTTCACAGAGGAGGATGTCTCTCGAGTTCATACTTATGGGGAAAAGCCTGGGGCGGGCTCTTGATAAATACAGCCTCTTTGCTGTTTATAAAAAATTAAAGAACAGATCCCGGAAATAAAAATAATGCGCTGGTGAACAGAAGAATTAAATATATACTTTTTGTAATAATGTTCTTGGTTTGCAGTCTGTAATGGCCAGAAGACAGGCCTTGACTTCCAGAACCAGATAAGCGGCTGGGCCGGTTGAATTTTTCGGATCCGTTAAGATATCAGACCGGGGCAAGGTATATCCCAACCCTCAGCCCCTGGTGGAAGTTCGGTAAAAACAGCAAACTCGATGCAGAGATCTCGGTTAATACTTACGGGAATCTGCTCTTCACAGGATCAGGCTTTGATACTGCATATTATGACTTCAAGCCATACAGGCTATGGCTGAGATATTCCACTTCGAATTTTGAGCTCAGGGCAGGACTTCAGAAGATAAACTTCGGTTCAGCAAACATTCTCCGGCCTCTGATGTGGTTTGACAAAATGGACTACCGTGATCCTTTGCAGCTGACAGAAGGTGTTTATGGTCTGCTCGGACGTTATTATTTCAGTAACAATATAAATATATGGCTCTGGACTTTATATGGGAATGATAAAGTAAAAGGATGGGAATCAGTTCCTTCTGTAAAAAATATTCCTGAATATGGAGGAAGATTCCAGCTTCCTGTTCCGAGGGGTGAGATAGCAATGAGTTATCACCACCGTATAGCTGACTATTCAGAATTATATGCCGGATTACCTCTTGTAACAGAAACCAATTTCAGTGAGAACAGGATGGCTATGGATGGCAAATGGGATCTTGGCATTGGGTTATGGTTTGAATATTCGAGAAACCTAAATGACAAAGATAATCACTCATTAGCAGATGGGAAACCTATTACAATATAGGATTAGACTACACATTCTCCCTTGGTAACGGGCTGAATCTCATCATCAGAATTCTTTCATTATGGCAATAATCCTGATCAGGGTCAGGAAAAAATCAAAAAGCAATTATTCAATCATGGCATTAAGCTACCCATTGTCGCTGTCTCATAACATTTCAGGACTTGTTTATTACAACTGGGAAATGAAGGAATGGTACAGTTACCTTAACCTTCAACTTAAATATGACTATATTAGTCTTTATTTTATGGCTTTCTGGAATCCTGATGTTCTGATTCTTTACGGTGGCCCGGATGACAATAATCTTTTTGCAGGAAAGGGTATTCAAATAATGCTTGTACTTGATATATAATGCTTTAACACTAATAACACAATATGAATGATGAAGTAATAATAAATATAGAAGGACTTAAGAAGCATTTTCCAATGGGAAGCGGCAGATTTACCGCATTAAACGGCATTGATCTTTCATTCAGGAGGGGCGAGTTTGCCGGTTTGATTGGTCCCAGCGGTTCAGGAAAGACCACGCTTCTTAATATTATCGGAACGCTTGATGCACCCTCGGAAGGGAAAGCAATTATTCTGGGGGAATCAGTCGGGAACCTCTCTGCAGGGGCATCTGCTGCATTGCGAAAGTCGCAGCTGGGTTTTATTTTTCAGAGCTACAATCTCTTTCAGGTATACACTGTTTTTGAAAATGTTGAGTTTCCTCTTCTGCTGCAGAACATTGATGCATCAAAGAGGAAGAAAATGGTTCTCGATGCTCTTGAATGGGTTGGACTGACCGACAAGATAAAGTCAAAACCTGCTCAGCTATCGGGTGGTGAGAGCCAGCGTGTTGCAATAGCCCGTTCAATGGTCAAAAGACCTGCAATTGTACTTGCAGATGAACCAACAGCAAACCTCGATGCCGCCAACTCTCATAATATACTGCAGACAATGGAGAAACTTAACCGCGAGCTGCACACTACATTTATATTCGCAACGCATGATGAAAAGGTGATCGGTTACGTCAGGAGGAAGATCTTCCTGTTTGACGGCAAGGTGGCAAAGGATGAGAAAATTGAAAAAAACTAATGGAGAGATAATCAGATGCTGGCATTTAAACTTGCATTAAGAAACCTTCTGGGAGCAGGTTTGCGAACCTGGCTGAATGTTATTGTCCTCTCCTTCTCTTTTATAATAATTATCTGGCTCAAGGGTCTTCTTGAAGGATGGGACAGGCAGGCAAAAAACGATATGATCAAATGGGAAATCGGCGCAGGTCAATACTGGCATGCAGCTTATGATCCCTTCGATCCTTTTACGCTTTCAGACAGCCATGGAACCATTCCGGATGTTCTGACTGATTCCGTAAACAGCGGGTCCCTTGTTCCTGTGCTTATTATCTCAGGGAACTATTTATCCCAATGGCAGGATGCAATCAGTGCTTATTAAGGGGATCTCCCCGGAACAGGAGGTGCTGGCTCTGCCATCGTCAAAACTGAAATCAGATGGCGTTGATATACCTGCCATTATCGGAAAATCCATGGCCGAAAGCACACAGCTTAAAGAAGGCGATTATGTTACTGTCCGATGGAGAGATAAGAACGGAACCTTCGATGCGACAGAGATAAAGATAGCCGCCATTTTTGAAACAAACGTTCCAACGGTTGATGTGGGACAGGTATGGCTTTCGATTGATAAGGTCCGTGAAATGATGCTCCTTCCCGGAGAAGCAACCCTTCTGATAACAGACAGGGAAGGGTGGCAGAGCGCAGATACAGACGAGTGGGTTTTTAAAGATCAGGAGACACTACTCTCCGATATTGAGAATATAATAAAAGCCAAAAGCTTTGTAGGGATTATAATATGGGCTATTCTCCTCATGATGGCTATGCTGGCGGTGTTTGACACCCAGGTGCTGTCAATTTTCAGAAGACAGAAAGAGATAGGTACTTATGTTGCGCTGGGGATGACACGCGGACAGGTGGTTAAATTATTTACTATTGAGGGAGCCATGCATTCGGTACTGGCAGCTCTGGTGGCAGCAGTATATGGCATCCCCCTGCTGGCTTTACAGGCCATAAGAGGTATTTCAATCCCTGTTGAAAGCAAGGATTTCGGCATTGCAATGGCTGCAAAACTATATCCGGTTTATAGCCTTGCCCTGATCTCAGGTACTATTATCATTGTGCTGCTTGTGACAACAATTGTGAGCTACTGGCCCTCACGAAAAATAGCGCGATTAAATCCCACTGAGGCTTTAAGAGGGAGGATACAATGATCAGATTTCTGTTCAAAGGACTTATGCGAGACAGACACCGGAGTCTGCTGCCATTTATTGTCACAGCGACAGGAGTTATGCTCACTGTTGTATTTCACAGCTGGATCACCGGCGTGATAGGTAACAGCATTGAGTTTAATGCACGTTTTGCTGCCGGGCATGTTAAGATCATGACCAGGGCCTATTCAGAAAATGTCGCTCAGACTCCCAATGATCTGGCAATCACTGGGAACTGACAGTCTGAAAAATATTATTTCTGCACAATTCCCGGAAATGGATTTCGTTGAACGCATTTATTTTGCAGGGTTGATTGATGTTCCTGATCAATACGGGTGAAACAAGAGCTCAGGGACCCTCAATGGGCATGGGTATTGATATGCTTTCCGGAAATCAGGAAGAGATAGAACGACTGAATATTCCGTCATCACTAAAGAGCGGTTCCCTCCCCGGGAAAAGCAGGGAAGTATTGATTAGCAATACATTTGCTGAAAAACTGGGCCTGGAATCAGGAGATACCTTGACCCTTGTCAGTTCAACTATGTACGGGGAACTTGCCCTTTATAATTTCACTCTCTGCGGTACAATTGAGTTTGGTACCACTGCACTTGACCGTGGTACTGTTATTGCTGACATTAAGGATGTCAGAGAAGCCCTGAATATGAATGATGCTACCGGTGAGATTCTCGGTTTTTCACGGACAGGTTATTACGATCATGAAGAAGCAAGCCTTATCGCAAACCGCTTTAATAAACGTTACACCTCGGAGCAGGATGAGTTTTCATTAATAATGAAAAGCCTGGCTGAGCAAAATAATATGGGATTCCTTGTTGAATACTCAGGAAAGCTGCAGGGTATTCTTGTATTTGTTTTCATCATGGCGATGTCTTTAATCCTTTGGAATGCCGGGCTGCTTGGAGGATTGCGCAGATATGGGGAGTTTGGTATGCGCCTTGCTATAGGAGAGGAAAAAAGCCATGTTTACAAAACAATGCTCCTGGAGTCATTGATTATTGGTTTTCTTGGTTCCATGGCAGGAATAATTGCAGGCATGGCATCTCTTTTTACCTTCAGACATACGGTATTGACCTGGGATCAATGATGAAAAACGCCTCAATTATGATGCCCCAGGTCTTCAGAGCCCGCATAACCCCGCAACATGGTATATAGGATTTATTCCGGGAGTCTTTTCATCTCTCTTTGGTACAATGCTTGCAGGAATAGGTATATATAAACGTCAGACGGCACAATTATTTAAAGAACTTGAAGCATGAAAAAAATGATGGTTCTCTTCCTTATAGGCTTCTGCACTCTTCAAGCCCAGTTACCAGACGGGAAACAGATACTTGACAGAATAGATCAGAATCTGTCATCTGAGAACCGGGTATTTTCATCATCAATGATAATCCACGGACGAAGAACAACAAGTACTGTCAGGTTAAAAACATGGACTGCCGGCCAGAATAAGTCGTTCACAGAATACCTGTTCCCGGTCCGCGAGCAGGGGACAAAGATGCTTAAGCTTGAAGACCAGTTGTGGATATACTCCCCCTCTACCGACCGTATAATACAGATTGCAGGGCATATGCTGCGTCAGTCAGTGATGGGTTCTGATCTCTCATACGAAGATCTGATGGAGGATAATAAGCTTACGGACCAGTATAATGCAAAAGTAACCGGTTCGGAAATTGTCGATGGCCATAATTGCTGGGTTATTGAACTTACTGCTTTCGTTCCGGAAATTGCTTACCAGGGGCAAAAACTGTGGGTCGATCAGGAACGCAATATTCCCCTCCGTGAGGAGATGTATGCAAAAAGCGGTACCCTTCTTAAAAGAACTGAGTTATCAGATATTCAGCGTATAAACGGACGCTGGTACCCGAAAAAAATAGTCTTTAAGGATATGCTCAAAGAAGGAATGGGCACAGAATTTATCATTGAGGAAATTGAATTCAATATACCAATTCCCGATTATATTTTTTCAAAAGCCAGCCTTAAAAAATAATTACTTATTTGTTTCTCTCAAATTCTATAGATTGGTCAGATTCTAACAAGGCATCAAATTGTTCTGCTGATGCCAGATCACCTTTCAAATGGAAATTCAGCCAGGGTAAAAGGTATTTTAATACAATTGCATGTTGGGCCTTTTCAGTAATTTCAGGACTGGGCTTACAGGTGGACTCAGCAAGCCTGCATTTAGTACTTCTGTCTGCCATCTGGCAGTGACTGCCTCCTTTGATTGTGATAATTATTTTGGAATGGCTTTTTAAGTTCGAATATATTGGTATCTGATGAATCTCCGGCCGTGTTACACAATCATTTTTCCCTGCAATGATCATAGAAGGTATCTCAAGCTCCGATGCTGCATCGATGGAAGAGGGTCGTGTATTCAATGGTGCCAGGATGGCAAGGGAGCGAACAGAAGAACTGAATCGTGCAGCCAGGATTGCTGATCCGCCTCCCATGCTGTGACCCATTGCGCAATTCATCGAATCAACCCTGTTATAAAATATTGATGATGGATTCTTTGCCAGATTCAAGCAATTCATCCAGTATAAAAGCAATGTCAATTGCAAAATCCATGTGCGATGGGAATAATTCCCTTTCAGTCTTTGGAAAGGCAATTATGAATCCATGGGGTACGAGGGAATCACGAATGTACTTATAGGAATTCCATGACATCTGGTAACCATGGCCAAAGCAAATAACAGGGAATTTTCCTGCGAAAAGTCTCAGAGATAGCAGCATTCTTTCCTGCGGTGTCAGAAGGGTAATATACTCTCTGTTCTGATTTTCCGGTTATCCCTTGATGAATCAACAAATGAAATACTTGTGTGCCCGATCTGGAAAGACTGGGATGAAAGATTGTATGAGATCATAAGTAATCCGGTGATAAAAAACAATCTTAAATAAAATCTCATTCTCAGAGATGTTTAGCTTTTAATATTCGCACCGAAAATCATTTTGATTTCTTAAAGATATATTTTTATTGTTGTGATGTCAGTTACAGTTGCACTTTTATTTTGATTAATTTAATTGCTTTTCTTTGAAATTAAAATATTGACATATCCTCAGGGGTAGATTTGCGGTTACTTGAATACTGAACTCACATTATCCAGTCTCACCATATCCTCATCAGAAAGCCTGAATGTCATTGCTCCTCTGTTCTCTTTCACATGGATCTCTTTTGTTGCACCCGGAATTGCCACAACCGTGTCGCCATTATAGTGAATCAGCCAGTTGAGAGCCACCTGGGAGGGTGTTACACTATACTTAATTGACAGCTCCATCACCAGGTCCACTACCGGCCGGCTTTTCTTAAGTCCTTCAGGCTTGAATTGTGAACTGTATTTTCTCAATCCAATCGTTTTAGGCAGGTCCTGATTATCATGAAACTTGCCGGTAACCAGACCCTGTGCCAGAGGTGAATATGCAATGATAGTGATGCCCAGCTTTTTTGAAAGCTCCATAACTCCATTTGATTCAATTTTACGATCCAGAAGGCTATACCTCACCTGGTTTGATGCAAGGGGGATACCTGATTTCTGTAGTGTCTTCCATGAATTCTTCCATCTTCTTTGCATTGAAATTGCTAACCCCAACGGCTCTTATTAG
>CAVPCP010000018.1:0-120301 GCA_963702415.1 uncultured Bacteroidales bacterium
CCAACAATAGCAAGCAGTGAGAAAAATGCTGTCGCCACAACGTATGGTTTTGAACTGACCAAAGGTGACTTTTTCACAGAATCAGAGGGATATTGGTATTCTGGTTAAGGGTTATCTGGTGTGCTGTACTGCAAATTTAAAATAACTTTAGTTATATAAGCCCCTAAATCCAATAAAAGCTGTCTGTGACTTAACAGAGGTTTATTTTTTAGTAACTTTGCCCCGGTTTTATTTTGTTATTATGAAGGATGAAGTGAAGAAAATATTTGAAAGTGAAGCATCTGCCATTAGCCAGATTCCGGTAGATGACAACTATGAAAAGGTTACTGAAATAATATATCAGAATATACATAAAAAGAATGGCAAGCTTATCACAAGCGGAATGGGTAAAGCCGGACAGATAGCCCATAACATTGCCACAACATTCAGTTCGACCGGGACCCCGGCAATTTTTCTTCACCCCAGTGAAGCCCAGCATGGAGATCTTGGCATCCTTCAGGAAAACGATGTACTTCTGGCTATCTCAAATTCAGGGAAAACCAGGGAAATTATTGAGCTGATTGATCTGAAAAACAATCTTTTTCCCGAGGTGCCTGTAATCGTTATTACCGGAAATGTGAACAGTCCTCTGGCACAGAAAGCTGATTATTGTATTTCAACAGGCTCACCCGCAGAAGTATGTCTGCTGGGACTTACTCCGACCACTTCAACAACTGTTTTCACCGTAATAGGTGATGCACTTGTTGTCCTCATGATGGGAAAAATAGGATTCACTCCGGAAGATTATGCAAAGAGGCACCATGGAGGATATCTTGGTTTTAAATCGAGGGAATCCTGCGGGCAGAATTCAAGGAAACTTCTTATCTGAGGCTCTGAATATTTATATCGGGTCGATTATGTGTCACATTTCGTGTGACATTACTAAATAAAAATTTTGACGGGAAACATTTGGTATTTTTCTTGGTCGCGATATCAAAAAAGATTAGTTTTGATCTTTTTGTAACCAATATTCAAACCTAATACCTTAATTATGGCTACTACCAATTCTTCGAACGGCATTAGCAGAAAAGACTATGTATTCGCAATAACCATTATCGGTCTTTTCTTCTTTATTTTCGGATTTGTCACATGGCTTAACGGAGTCCTTATCCCATTTCTCAGGACAGCATGCGAGCTTAACGATTTTCAGGCATATTTTGTAACAGCAGCTTTCTATATTTCCTACTTTGTGATGGCGCTTCCATCTTCAGTTATACTGAAGAAGACCGGCTTCAAAATCGGAATGTCAGTAGGTCTTTGGGTAATGGCTGTTGGGGCGCTGGTTTTTATACCAGCTGCGCTTACCAGGACTTTTGGACTTTTTCTTACAGGACTATTTATTGAAGGAACCGGGCTTGCCCTTCTTCAGACGGCAGTCAATCCTTATGTTACAATTATAGGGCCACGCGAAAGTGCTGCAAAAAGAATCAGCATAATGGGAATAGCGAATAAATTTGCAGGAGTCATCGCTCCTATCATTCTGGCAAGTATAATACTGAAAGATTCCCATATCCTTGAAGAAAAGCTTGCGCAAACAACCGATCCTGCATCAACTGCTGTTCTCCTTGACGAAATGGCCCGGACCGTGATAATGCCGTATATAGTAATGACTATCGTCCTTGTGCTGTTGGGACTTCTTTTGAAATACGTGCATCTCCCTGAGGTTGACACAGATGCAGAAGATGAAGCTGTGGGTGTAGCTAATCTCAAAAAAACAAGTATATGGCAATTCCCTCACCTCATTCTGGGGGTTGTTGCCCTGTTTTGTTATGTGGGGGTGGAAGTAATAGCTGGCGATTCAATAATAAGATACGGACAATCCCTTGGTATACCCATGGACTCGGCAAAATATTTTACCTCACTTACAATGCTCGCGATGATAGTAGGATATCTCCTCGGGATCGCTTTAATTCCAAAATACTTAAAACAGGGGAATGCTTTAAAGATATGCACAGTTCTGGGAATTATCTTTTCTTTTGGAGCCATTCTTACCCCGGTAACCAGGGTTTTCACGATGCCATTCATCGATCTTGTTACATTTAAGCCCCTTCAGCTGGTCCTGCCTGTAACAGTTTTGTTTGTTGCCCTTATGGGATTTGCCAATTCATTGGTTTGGCCTGCAATGTGGCCGCTTGCCCTTAACGGTCTCGGGAAATTTACAAAAACCGCTTCTGCAATGCTTATTATGGCAATAGCCGGAGGAGCTCTGATTCCGTTGCTGTATGGTAAGCTTGCTGTTAGTTTCTCAACTCAGACTGCTTACTGGCTGTGTGTTCCATGCTACCTTGTAATTATGTTTTATGCATTTATAGGACATAAAATAGGTATTAAAAATGAAACATGACCTTAAGAAAATTTACGATTCTTTTCTTACTGATGGTTCCTTTTCGGATGCCGGCCCTTATGGCAGCGGCCATATTCATGACACATTCAGGGTAGAAACCTGCGAAAAGTACAAGGATGATTATATCCTTCAGAGACTGAATAACAAGGTTTTCAGAAATATACCTGAACTTCAGGATAATATTGAAAGAGTTACAAAACATATTAAAAAGAAACTCCTTGCTATTCCCGGAACAGATGCAAAAGAGGGAATGTTTAACGCTTATTCCGGCTAAAAATAATAAAAGCTGGATTGAGGATGAAGACGGAAGTTTCTGGAGAATGTTTATTTATATTCCAAATCACAGGTCTTATGATATAGTTGATACACCTGAAAAAGCATTTGAAGGCGGTAAGGCTATTGGCCGTTTCCAGGCTTTGCTTGCAGATCTTCCAGGGAAACCATTGTTTGAGACTATCCCCTATTTTCACGACATAGCAAAAAGGCTGGAAGGCTTCATCTCTGCTTTGAAATCCGACAGGGTGGACCGTGTTAAGAGTTCCTCTGAAGAAATAGATTTTATCCTTAAGAGGTCTGAGGAAATGAAGATTATTCTAAAGCTTGGAAAAGAAGGGATGATTCCTCTGAGAATAACACACAATGATACAAAATTCAACAATATACTTCTCGACGAAAAGGATAAAGCATTATGTATCATTGATCTTGATACTGTTATGCCGGGATATGTTCACTATGATTTTGGCGATGCTATCAGGACAGCTGCAAATACGGCAGCTGAAGATGAAAAGGAACTTTCAAAAGTAAGAATGGATATCAGACTTTTCAAAGCCTATGCAGAAGGCTATCTGTCAGAAACCAGAGACACACTTAATGATGTTGAAAAAGAATATCTTGCATTTGGTCCGCGGCTGATAACCTATACAATGGCAGTCAGGTTCCTTACTGACTATCTCGATGGCGATAACTATTATAAGATCCACCATGAGCAACACAATCTCGAGAGGGCAAAAGCACAGCTAAAACTTGTACTGAGTATGGAAGAACAATACACTGAGATGCAGAAAATAATCAGGAAACTGTGCTGATTGTTTCCTGAAAAAACCAAAAACAAAATTCATCCGTTTTTATGGGAAAATCATATTCGGATATAAAATGGACAGAGGAAGAACAAGAGTTTCTTAATCCATTAACAGATCCATGGTCCATTCAGGTTTTTCTTGATTCTATCGATTATAATCCAAGCTATGAGTGCAGGTCTCCAAGATGGGTTATAAAAAAGAAATCTGCACACTGTTTTGAGGGAGCCCTTTTTGCTGCAGCAGCTTTCGATTTCATTGGTTTTAAGCCAATAATCGTCGACATGAAAGCTTTCAATGATGACGACCATGTTATAGCTGTTTTCAGGGAGGACCAATACTGGGGAGCGGTTGCAAAATCCAATTTCACATCTCTAAGGTACAGAGAGCCTGTTTACAGGTCACTCCGCGAGCTCATAATGTCATATTTTGATTTCTTCTTCAATATTTATGGAGAAAAATCACTTAGATCATATTCACTTCCATTCGATCTGACTTATTTTAACAAACGGAATTGGGCAACTACTGACGATGATCTTGAGTACATCGGAGACAAGATCGAATCGCTTTATCATTTTCCGGTTGTAACCGAAAAAATGATAAAGAAACTTAATATCGCAGGCGATTATATGCTCAGGGCAGGAATGCTCGGATCAAATGAAGACGGCTTGTTTAAACCAGTTAAATAAATTCTCTCAATTCGAAAATTAGTACATGCTAAAAGGTTAAATAATAAATACATATAGAAATTGTCACCATACCGGTCGAAAGTTTTATTTGAAATTAACCTGACAATAGCTAATTTTGCCACCTTAAAAATGATGTGAATTATTAAAACGACAAGTTTTGATTCTTGTCATATTCCTGAAAATTAATTAAATATACAAAGTATGGATTTATCGGGAAAACACTACAAGGCATTCATAGAACGACAGGAAGCATTAAAAAAACAGTACAATCCAAAACAGGCAGAAAAGCAGCATTCAAAAGGAAAGCTGACAGCTCAGGAACGGATCAGCCTGCTTTTTGATCCTGGCACTTTTGAAGAATTGGATGCATTTGTAACTCCGGCTGATCAGCCTGTGGAATTTGGTAAGGTGGAACGTACCTATGGAGACGGGGTTATTGTTGGCCATGGGAAAGTAAACGGGAGACTGGTTTTTGGTTTTGCCCAGGATTTTACAGTAATGGGTGGATCTCTTGGTTATGTTCATGCCAAAAAGATAGCAAAGATCCAGGAGATGGCACTTAAGATGGGCGCCCCGATTATAGGAATGATGGATTCAGGAGGCGCCAGGATTCAGGAGGGAGTGGCAAGCCTTAGTGGTTATGCCGCTATATTCCACAACATTATCCATTCTTCAGGTATCATTCCACAGTTATGCATCATAATGGGACCAGCAGCAGGCGGTGCAGTCTACTCCCCTGCCCTCACAGATTTTGTTTTCATGGTTAACCATTCCAGTTATATGTTTGTGACGGGGCCAAATGTTGTAAAGGAGGTTCTTAATGAAGATGTTACATCTGAAGAACTTGGTGGAGCCGAAGTCCATGCCCGTAAAAGCGGTGTTGCCCACATGATTTATGATGATGAGGAAAACACAATCCTGGCACTGAAGAAATTTCTGGCTTATCTTCCTTCAAACAACGTGGAGAATCCTCCTGTGGTTCCGGATGACGGAACAACACCCGACATTAACGAGAAACTTCGCGATATAGTTCCTGATGATCCCAACAAGGCATACGATGTAAAGGATATTATACAGCTAATTATAGATAAGAACAGCTTCTTTGAAACCGCAGAACTCTTATGCGCCAAATCTTGTAACCGGATTTGCACGGCTTAAAGGCAAGACCATCGGTATAGTTGCAAACCAGCCAAAAGTTCTTGCAGGTGTTCTTGATATAGATTCCTCAACAAAAGGTGCACGATTCATAAGATTCTGCGATGCATTTAACATACCTATTCTGACACTGGAAGATGTTCCGGGCTTCCTTCCCGGAAGAGACCAGGAACACGCGGGAATCATAAGACATGGGGCAAAACTGCTGTTTGCATACAGCGAGGCAACGGTTCCAAGGATCACTGTCATTATAAGGAAAGCCTATGGGGGAGCATTTATTGTTATGAACAGCAAGAGCCTGGGAGGCGACTTTAGCTTTGCCTGGCCAACAGCAGAAATTGCAGTCATGGGACCTGACGGAGCTGTGGCAATCCTTTATAAGAAGGAGCTTGCGGAGTCGAAAAACCCTGCTGAAATGAAGAAAGAGCTTGTGAAAAAGTACCGCGATAAAATAGCCAATCCTTTTATTGCTGATGAGCTTGGATATATTGATGAAGTAATAGATCCAGCCGTCACAAGAAAGAAGATAATCTCTGCATTCAGCGCGCTCAGTAACAAATGGGTTAAAGTGCCGGCCAGGAAGCATGGCAATATGCCGCTTTAAATGGTATAACGGCATAACGGCATAACGGCGTAATGGTGTAATGAAGACTGCAAGACAGCAGGACTGCAAGACTGCAAGACAAAAAAGACAACTATGAAAATCAAACGTATTTTAATTGCCAACAGGGGTGAAATAGCAGTACGAATCATAAAGACAGCACATAAAATGAATATTGAAACAGTTGCTGTAAGGACTTCTGTGGAGCCTAATGCCATGTTTCTTTCACAGGCTGATGTGGTTTACGATAATACGGAAGACACATCGGAGATTCCCGTTTTTCTAAATATAGAAAAACTGATCGAGATTGCGGTTAAAACAAAATCTGACGCTGTTCATCCCGGTTACGGATTCCTTGCCGAAAATGCATATTTTGCCCAGAAATGCATTGATAACAAAATAGTCTTTATTGGCCCGTCGCCTGACGCAATATACAAAATGGGCAACAAAACGGTCGCGCGCAAAATTGCTCAGGCTGCAGGTATTCCGATGGCAATGGGAAGCGAGGGCAACATCAGCGATGAAGAGGAGGCAGTATCAATTGCTGAAAAAATAGGATATCCCGTTATCATTAAGGCAGCCTCCGGAGGTGGAGGCAGGGGTATGAGAATAGTCAGGAAGCCTGAAGAGATGGAAAAAATGTTCATTATTGCCAGCAAGGAGGCTGAAAAAGCATTTAATGATCCATCGGTATTTATAGAAAAATATATTGAAAATCCAAAACATATAGAATTCCAGATACTCGGCGATACCAAAGGTAACATTATACATCTTGGCGAGAGGGAATGCTCAATTCAGAGAAAACACCAGAAACTTCTTGAAGAGGCCCCCTCGGGCGCTTTGAGTGAAAAACTCAGGAAAATAATGGGCGGGATTGCGGTTCAGATTGCCAGTGCAGTAAATTATTATTCAGCCGGCACTGTAGAATTCCTCCTTGACTCTGATAAGAACTTCTATTTCATGGAGATGAATACAAGGATACAGGTCGAACATCCTGTCACTGAAATTGTTACAGGTATCGATCTTATTGAACAGCAAATTCGCATAGCGATGGGTGAAGCCCTGAAATACCAGCAGGAAGACATTAAATTAAAAGGTTGGGCAATTGAGTGCAGGATCAATGCTGAGGATGTTCAGGCAGGATTTGCTCCCGATCCCGGGAAGATCGAAAAATTAAACCTCCCCACAGACTCCTGGGTCAGGATTGATACAGGGGTTCAGGCCGGATCAGCAATTGTGCCAAGTTATGATTCAATGATAGCAAAACTGATAGTTAAGGGAAAAGACCGCAAGGATGCTTTAAAAAACTGTAAATTGGCTCTTGACAAAGTCTGGATAAAGGGAACAAAAACTACCCTCCCCTTTTTCAGAATGCTTGTCCGTAATCCAAAATTTATCGACGGTGACTTTACCACCGCTTTCATTGAAAAAGATCTGGAGAAAAACTACAATAGCAGTGAATATGAAGAGATGCTTGCTGCATGGCTTGCTACCAAGTTGTTCATTGAGGAAAACTTCACTGACAAAAGCATTAATGATGATAATGAAAAGGGGAAGGAAATGAGCCCCTGGTTGTTAAATAAGAGAATTAACCAGTTTTAACTAAGGAAATTTTTATGCCGACCAGTAACCCAGGTATCAAAAAGCTTTATGCTCTTTCATCCGAAAACAAGAGATTTTGCTTCCCACAGCCATTGAAACATTCAATCAGGATAGGGAAAAGGGAATATGAGGTCAAACTGAAATCTGATGACAAATATGGCACCTATATATTGTGGAAAAACCGCAAATATCCTGTTGAGGTTGTCAGCTCGAGGCAGAACAGGTATGAGATCCTCTTCAACGATATAAGCTACACATTTACCGTCGAGACTCCATTCTCGATGCAGAGGATGAAAGTAATGAATGCAGCCAGGGGAAAAACTGAAAAGGAAACTTTAAAAGCCCCTATGCCAGGTAAGATCATAGATGTCCTGGTCCGAGAAGGATCAAATGTATTACGCGGAGAGCCTCTGGTGATACTGGAGGCTATGAAAATGCAAAATGAAATTCAATCGCCAGTCAACGGACAGATTATCAAAGTTCTGGCAAAACCCAACTCGAATGTAATGAAAGACGATATCCTTGTCGAAATAAAAGTCGAATAAAAACCTGATCTTAATCCCTTCTCATGCGAGAAGGGTTAGGGTGAGCGTCGCTTAGCAACGGTTATTTTACAGGGATCTGTTTCAGTGTCTCACACAGAAAATCAAAAAACTTCTTTACAGAAGGAATATTTACTTTTTCATCAGGTGAATGCGGATATCTTATTGTGGGTCCGAATGAGATCATATCAAGGTTCGGGTAAACGCCACCGATCAATCCACATTCAAGCCCGGCATGAATGGCTTTTATATCGGGTATTTTGCCATAATTTTTTCCTATACACTTCACTCATAGTCTTCAGTATAGGCGAATTCATGTTTGGTTTCCAGCCTGGGTAACTTCCTGATAAAGTCACTTCCGCATCAATAAGGTGGAAAACTGCAGCTATTTTCCAGGCAGTCGATTCTTTTGAAGAATCGACAGAGCTGCGTGTAAGGCTATAGGCTTCAAATTTCCATCAATACATTTAACTATTGCCAGGTTATTTGATGTTTCAACAAGACCTTTCATTGCCTGACTCATCCGTTGAACGCCATTGGGACAGACAAAAACGGCCCTTATGATCCTGTACTGATCAGCCTGTTTCATAACTTTTGCCGGAACATCAGCCTTTTCTGCAGTGAAATGAGAGATCTGGTTCAGTATCGGAGAATTCTGCCCTGTACATCTTTTCATAACCCTTTACAAATTTTTCAAATTCGGTCGTTTTTATTTCGGGTACAAGAACAACAGAATATGATTCACGCGGTATTGCATTCCGCAGGTCCCCCCCTGCAGCTTCGGCAACCCTGATACCGAAATCTGATTCGGCCTGCATAAGAAAACGAAACATAATCTTGTTTGAGTTTGCTCTCCCCAGTGCAATATCCACACCTGAATGTCCTCCCTTAAGTCCTTTTGCCACTAATTTTAAATGCAGCCATGCCCTGTGGTGATTTTTCCTCGGCATAATTTTCTTGATGCACTAACATCGATACCACCAGCACAGCCAACATAAAGCTCACCCTCATCCTCCGAATCGAGATTTAAAAGTATATCGCCCTTAAGTAGTCCTTTTTTTAATCCGAAGACCCCTGTCATGCCTGTCTCTTCATCAATGGTAAAGAGAGCCTCCAGACGGGCCGTGAGGGATATCCTTTGAAGCAAGAACAGCCATTGTAGCAGCAACCCCGATTCCATTATCTGATCCGAGAGTCGTTCCGTTAGCCTTCACCCAATCACCATCAATAATCGTTTCAATAGGATCTTTCTCAAAATCATGCTTTTTATCGCTGTTTTTCTGAGGCACCATGTCAAGGTGTGTCTGAAGAATAACACCTTTCCTCTTCTCCATTCCTTTGGTTGCCGGTTTGCGAATGATAACATTTCCAACCTTGTCAACTAACTGTTTCAAGTTTATGTCTTTTCCCAAATTCCTTCATAAATTCAATAATTTGTTTTTCTTTTTTCGAAGGGTGAGGGATCTGGGTTATTTCATGGAAATAATTCCATAACGGTTTTGGTTCGAGTTTGCGTATATCGCTCATATAACTTATTATTAAGTAAATAATTAATAAAGTTAATTATTTTCCCCAAAATAAAAAATGATAACTGTACTAATTAGAGTATGACCCTAATTATATACTCATTTAAATTGTAACAAAAACTTAACATTTAATATTGTTTAATTATCATGTATTTTGTTCTAATTTCACAATTTGTTTTAAAGCAAAACAATTAAAGAGAAGTCAGAGCACCACGATTAATCTTGAACAAATAACCTGTCATCGATGAATATATATCTCATATTTGTCATAGTGCTGCTATTGCTGGCTGTATCTGACCTCATTGTAGGGATTACAAATGATGCGGTTAATTTTCTGAATTCAGCGATAGGATCGAAAGTTGCTCCACTCAATATTATTTGGCGATTGCCGGTCTTGGAGTTGTTGTCGGTGCAACTTTTTCAAGCGGAATGATGGAGGTTGCACGTTCAGGGATCTTTCATCCTGATAAGTTCTATTTTTCAGAGATCATGATAATTTTTCTTGCGGTCATGATCACCGATGTTGTGCTTCTCGATACTTTCAATACTTTCGGATTTCCCGACATCAACAACTGTTTCCATTGTTTTCGAATTACTTGGGGCTGCCGTGGCTATATCGCTTGATAAAGATCCATGGATTCAACCGAATCCATTGCCGATCTGCCGACCTATATCAATACCGCAAAAGCCCTTGCAATAATTTCCGGGATACTTTTGTCGGTGATCATCGCATTTACATGCGGTATTATAGTTCAGTTCTTCACAAGGCTCCTATTTTCATTCAGCTATGAACGATATATGAAGTATTTCGGAGCGATCTGGGGTGGTATCGCCATCACTGCCATCATATATTTCATACTGGTAAAAGGAGCAAAGGGAGCCTCATTCATGACGACCTGAAGCTATTGCATGGTAGCAGAACAATACTTTCAGTTTCTTTTAATTACTTTCTGGATATCGTATTAGTTTTTCAGCTTCTGATCAGCATTTTTAAAGTAAATATCCTGAAAATCATTATTCTTGTCGGAACATTTTCCCTTGCGATGGCATTTGCAGGAAATGATCTGGTTAATTTCATTGGTGTCCCCCTGGCCGGTCTTGAATCATTCAGGGAATTCACAAGTGATCCAGTCATTAAGAGCTGACACTTTTCTATGGAAGCACTCAGGCAACCTGTAAAGACACCAACAATACTTCTTCTTATAGCAGGATTCGTAATGGTTGTAACTCTCTTTTTATCAAGAAAGGCGAGAACCGTAACGCAAACGGAAATAAGTCTTGCAAGACAGGGAGAGGGCGTTGAAAGGTTTTCTTCATCAAAGTTTTCACGAACCCTGGTAAGATGGACAATCGGTTTTAGCAGAATATTCAACAAGATAGTTCCGGACAAAGTAATACATATTCATAGAAAAACGGTTTGACCCGGAAGCTTTCAGCAAAAAATCAAAAAATAAGCAGGTGCAACGTCATTTGATATGCTAGGGCATCGGTGAATATATTTTTAGCAAGTATCCTCATTGCTTCAGCTACCTCATTAAAGCTTCCTCTTTCAACTACTTATGTTACATTCATGGTAGCGATGGGAACCTCCCTCTCCGACCGGGCATGGGGAAGAGACAGCGCTGTCTACCGCATTACAGGGGTGATAACAATAATCGGCGGATGGTTTTTTACTGCAATTATAGCTTTTACTGTCTCCTTTATAATGGCTATGTTTTTAACTGGGGCGGATTTGCCGGTACAATAATAGCCATTGGTATTGCTGTATTCTATATTGTCAGGACAAATGTTGTACATAAGAAAAGAAATGATAAGCAGGGCAAAAAAGATGAATTTGCAGATAAAGAGACACTCAATGGGGAAAATATAGTTCTGAAATGTAATTCCTCAATCATAAGTGTTGTTGGTTCAGTATCGAAACTCTATTTTTCAACAATATTGAACCTGATAAAGGAAGACCGGAAGAAGATGAAAAGTGTAATGAAAAAGATCGAGGATATTGAACAAGTATTCAAAAGAATTAAAATATAATATTTATCCAATCCTGAAACAACTTGAGGAAGACTCAGTGGATACCGGTCCTTATTATGTTCAGATACTCGACTATATAAGAGAGATTGCCCATTGCCTTAATTATATCGCTGATCCCATTTATAACCATCTTGACAATAACCACCCTCCCCTTATCGCGGAACAGATCAAGGATCTGCATGAACTGAATGAGTCAATAACTGCGCTTATATGAAGAGATTCAGAATAATTATAAAAAGAAGATCGTTCGGGGATATTGAAAAACTCATCGGCCACCAGCATTCAATTCTTGATCTGATTGTCAGGATGAAGAAAAAGCAGGTTAAATATATTAAAGCAGAGATGGTTGGAACAAGAAATACCCTGCTCTACCTTAATTTACTGGCGGAAAGCAAAAACCTGGTTTGTATGCGATTAATATGGTTAAAGCTCACCGGGATTTTTTATTAACCGATAAAAATAATCAATAGGTTAAAATCAGCTACAACCGACCGCCAGATGTCATTACACAACCTCCAGATTTCCACTTTCTTAAAATAGTCGAGTGTTCCCATTGTTTTTATATTTATAATATTTATAATTGTATCAATAAAAAGCCTAATCGTAATTATTTGAAAAACAGCTATTTAATTTAGTAACCCCTGAACAAAATCTAATCTCTTCAATATTAAGGTTCAATGACGTTTCTGTATATTATTGTTGCATTGGTGCTTATATTTGATTTTATTAACGGATTTCACGATTCGGCCAATTCAATCGCAACCGTAGTTTCAACAAAAGTACTCTCACCATTAGCAGCAGTTTCGATGGCTGCTTTCTTTAATTTTATAGCATTCACTATTTTTCCCCTCCATGTTGCAACAACCATCGGAAAAGGCGTCGTTGACCATGACGGATTAACACTTACAGTAATCGGAGCCGCCCTTATTGCTGCAATAACATGGAATCTGATAACCTGGTGGTGGGGATTGCCTTCCAGTTCTTCGCATACCCTTGTGGGAGGATTGGTGGGGGCTGCCCTGGTCAGCTCCGGTCCAGGATCAATAATCACAGGCGGGGTAATAAAAATTGTGGCATTTATTGTAATATCACCATTGCTTGGGATGCTATTTGGATTTATCATATCCACCATCGTTCAGTATTTTGCACGAAATCATAGTCCTTTTGGAGTTGATAAGCACTTCAGGAGGCTTCAGCTGCTTTCTGCAGCGGCTTTCAGTCTGGGCCATGGCGGTAATGACGCACAGAAGTCAATGGGAATAATATGGATAGCATTAATAATTTATGGCATTACATCAAAAGATGCTGCAAGACCTCCTCTCTGGGTTATTTTATCATGTCAGGCAGCCATTGCCCTGGGTACAATGTTCGGAGGTTGGCGTATAGTGAAAACTATGGGGCAAAAGATAACAAAGCTAAAACCCTTTGAAGGGTTCTGTGCAGAAACTGCAGGTGCTCTGACTCTTTTTGGAGCCACTCACTTTGGAATACCTGTAAGCACAACCCATACAATCACCGGAGCTATCATCGGCGTTGGTTCCCGCAAAGGTCTCTCTGCAGTAAAATGGGGTGTAACTACAAAAATATTCTGGGCATGGATATTGACAATCCCTGTTTCAGGAATATTCGGGGCTGTAATGTATTTTATTTTCAACCTCCTCAATATAAATTCAGTTTAAACTAAAAACCAAGAATATGAATATCGACAAGTTCCTTAAATTCTTTGTACCCAAAGATCATTCGTTTTATCCTCTTTTTGAAGAGGATGCGAAGAACCTCGTTAAAGCCGCCGAACTACTCAGGCAGCTGTTATCTAGCACCGAAATTGAAGAGCACGAAAGAATTTACAAGGAGATCAAAGATGTGGAACATATAGGGGATCAGATCACAGATAAGACTTATGTGCAACTAAATAAATCGTTTATAACACCTTTTGACAGGGAGGATATTCATGAACTTGCCGGTCATATTGATGATGTTGTTGATTCAATTAACGGGGTCGGACGACGGATCTGTCTTTATAAGCCCAAGCACCTTATGCCGGTTTATAAAGAAATGGCTGAAATGATCTTCGAAGCCGCTAAGGAGGTTGAGACTTGTATCCACTGCCTGAATGATGCAGCTGCAAACAAAGCAGAGATTACAAAAGCCTGCAGTAAAGTAAAGGATATTGAGCATAAAGCTGACGAATATTATTTCTTTGCAGTAGGCGAACTATTTGAAAAAGAGAAAGATGCAGCTGAATTGGTAAAAAACAACAAAATTCTTGAGATACTTGAGAGGTGTGTCGACGAAGAAGAGGATATTACAGATGTAATTAAATCAATTCTTATCAAGATGGCATAAAAACTGGTGTGCGGTCTGCGGTACGAGGCATGCGGTTCTTGACTTCCGCAAACCGCAAACCGCATGCCGTAAGCCGTTTAATTGCTTTTAATCATCGTCAGTACCATCTTGAACTTCTCGACAGCTTTTACTGCATGAGGAATATTGGCAGGCATTATAATCGTCTGACCAGCCTCAAGAATATTTGATTTACCTCCTATTATAATTTCCCCTTTGCCGTCGACTACATGTATAATAGCATCAAAAGGTGCCGTATGTTCGCTCAGAGCTTCACCTTTATCAAACGAAAACAGGGAGATGTTGCCTGTCTCCTTCTTCAGGACTGTTTTACTTACAATACCTCCTTCAGAGTAATCAACTGAATCATTGAAACTGAAAGCTTTTCCTTTTTCGAATTCATTGGATCCCATGGACTTATTGTTAAATATTTAACAATAAAACAAAGTTAATGGTGTTATGGTTCAATTTTAATAAAAAAGCAGAGAGATTGCATGCGAAATAAAATAAAACAGGTTTAACCTGTCCGTGAATATTATTCCTGTTTTTTGATATTAGGCAACTCAAGTCCGTACCCTTTTTTCTTATCTTCAGCTTTGAGAAGAAATGCAAAGAGCAGAGCCAGCAAACCAAGTCCGGTAAATATCATCATCGGGCGGGTATAATTATAAAATGAAAACACATTATTGAACTTTGATACACTCCTGCCTTCAGTGTCTACGAAATTCTCAATCTGCTCCTTTTCATTATAAAAATACTGAGTGACCTTTAATTCCTGCTTCTTTTCTGCCTTTTTAAGGGATTTCTTTGAAATAAAACCAGAACTAATAGTGTCGTTTTCAGCCGTGATGACTGCACTTATTTTGCCATCATCTGATTTGATGAACTGCACTATTTTCTGATCAACATTTTTTCTGCTTATCAATCCTACTTCATTGATTGTGTAGCTTTTCTGATTATCCGTAACGACCTGAGAAATATGGGCTCCCTGGGTAGTAACAAAACCTGTTCCGGCAACAGCAAAATAACCGATAAAACAATATTTATTCAGGACCCAGCCAATTAAAGCAGGTACACCCATAAGACCCCAGTTCTGAACCCAGAAGACAAGGGAATAAGCAGTTCCCAGTTGTTTTTCAGGAATGATCTTAGGAACAGAAGGCCACATCGCAGAGGGTACCAGGGAAAATCCGATTCCCAGCACCAGGATCAGCATAATTGCAATCACCCAGTGATTAAGGAATGGTATTGTAAATATTATATGGACGATAATCAGAAGTATTGCACCCAGTATCATAATAGATGCACCTTTACCTTTCCTGTCATACATATTACCAAACAGAGGAGTGAGCAGAATAGTCCCGAAAGGAAGCATGGCGGGAATTATTCCGGCCCAGTCTTCATTAATATGGAATTTCTGAACCATCAGGTCGGTAGCATATTTAAGGAACGGAAATACAGCTGAATAAAACAAAACGCAAAGAATAGCAATATACCACCAACCTTTATTTGTAATTATTTTAAGGATATCTCTGATGCGAAAAGCTTCTTCAGTATCCACAACATTTGTTGCCTTATCAAAAGCAGCCTGGGAGGCATCCAGCTTCTTATCCATAAAGGTATAGATAAAGAAAGATATCAGGCCAATGCATAGCATGATCAGACAAACAAGGATAGGCGCTGAAACACTATTAAAACCTTTGGCAATGGGAACAGAGGTTGAAAGGGCAAGCGCAGTACCCATTCTTGCAGTTGCCATCTCTAAACCCATTGCCAGGGCCATTTCTTTCCCCTTGAACCATTTTACAATAATTTTGGAAACCGTAATTCCTGCAATTTCTACGCCAACACCAAATATTGCAAAACCCAGGGCGGCAAGAAAAACCTGTGCTTTCACATCAAACCACAGGATATGCCACATCTGACCATCCAGAGTATGGGTTGAAACTGCAAAGTATTTAAGGAATGTCCCTGCAACCATTATTGAGGCAGCCATAAGTCCGGTGAAACGAACTCCCATTTTATCGAGGATTATACCCCCGACAATAAGCATCAAAAGGAAAACATTGAACCAGCCATATGCACTCGTAAAAAATCCGAATTCAGAGCTGTTCCAGTTTAGCTGACCTTCAAGCAATCCTTTAAGAGGAGCCATAACATCAGTCAGGTAATACCCGCAAAGCATTGTAAATGATACCACGGCCAGGGCTGACCAGCGTGCAACTTTTGAATCGCGCAAAGTATTAGTTATTGTTTCCATACAAATTGATAGGGTTTGTTTTAAGTCCGGTAAATGTAGAAAAATATTTTAATGATAATCCTGAAAAAAGAAGGTTAAATTGAACCTAAAACAATGTTTCCACGTTATATACGTGAAATTGCCGGCTGTTTTATAAGGGCTGAAAAGAAATTACTTAATTTGCACAGAATTTGTATGTAACAACTATCAAATTGAATTTATGAAAAAGGCATTATTGTTTATTTTAATCTTAACTCTCACAATTTCATCATATTCCCAGGAAATCAAAGCCGTAAAATGGTATACTATACAGGAGGCTGAGAAACTGAGCAAGCAATCATCGCGCCCAATTTTTATCGACACTTACACTGACTGGTGCGGATGGTGTAAAAAGATGGACCAGGAGACATTTACAAACCCCGTTATTGCTGAAATTCTTAACAACAGCTTCTACCCTGTTAAGTTTGATGCAGAAGGTAATGAAAGCGTCAAATTTCTTGAACAAACCTACGTTAATGACGGCAAATACGGTAAAGCACACCAGCTTGCCGTGGCACTTCTCCAGGGCCAGCTTTCATATCCGACTGTTGTATTTCTGACAAAGCAGGACAATAAGTATTCAGCGTCACCGGTACCAGGATTCAGACAACCCAGGGAAATGGAGGTTCTGCTGAGCTTTTTCGCAACCAAAGCATATGAAACCCAGGAGTGGGAAGATTTCCAGAAGACTTTTAAAGGGAAAATAGAATAAATAAGGCGGCAGGCGACAGGAAAAGGAAAGTCGAATCAGTTTGACCTGTAGCCTGTAGCCCTTAGCCTGTAGCCTGTAATTACCTCCCAATTATATAGTTTTCCGGCAGGCGTATAACTTCTCCAAACTGATATATTAACTTCCTTGATGTATTGATAACTTCATTCCCGAATACAGTTTTCACTGAAACAACATCAGGGACCCTGTAATAGAGTTTGCCATACTTCGGTGAAGAAGATTCTTTAGTTTGAGAGGAAATTACCTTCAGGCTTTCAGTTTTCATTTCCGGGATAAATTCGATTGTAACGGGAGTTCCTGACTTTTGAGCAGATGTTCCGGGCCCTGTTAATTCCGAGAAAGTACAAACAGTTATCTGCTTCCCTGCCATATCCTTTCCAGGAATAATCTGGTAATTTAAGGTGTGTTTGTCCCTGAGCGTCTTACCGGTAAAGAGTTCAGTATACTCCTTTTCCAGGCGATTCATTTCATTAATTGCCGCGCCATCCTGTGGAAAAATATTGGTTTCACCCGTCAGAATAAGGTGTTTCCCGTCTCTCATTTCCATAAGCCTTACAGCAGCTTTTTCTGCAAGCTGATCTATAGTAAGCTTTTGCTTTTTCGTAACAAGATAAGGTACCTTTATAAATGCTGTATCGACATTAACTGTCTTGTAAACAGTATCCCTTTGATCCTGAAAGTATTCATCGGCTCCAAGATCAAATATCCGCAGGGATCTCAAATCGGTTCCAGTATCCTTATAAATATCGCTATGCGAATTATATATCTCCGGATTAAGATCCAGGATTAACCCGTTTTTTTTCAAAGCGAGAACATTGGTTTGAAACACCGAGCTTGCTTCGATGACATAAAATTCACCGGGATCCAGCTCCTGGTGAGTATTTATTCTTATTGCTCTGATACTCCACGATTCACTTTCTGTTTTAATAATATCTGTTAATCCAAGCAAATTTTCGGCATATCTGGAATAAGGGCCAGGTTTTTCAATAATCCTCTCTGCTTCAATTTCAATATCCACAACAGTGAGAGGAAGCCCGTAAACAAGGCTTCCGGCTGAAACTCCGGATTTGTCTGAAAGAGGCATCACAGTAATATCTGAATCCGACATGTACTTGTTCGAACCACATGATCCGGTAATCAACATTAAAGCTATTAAGTAAATCAGTTTAGCATTGTATTTCATAAACAGGTTTTTTAGCAGATTGTATTCAATTATTATTCTTGTTTAACTAATTAACAGGCAATTAATAATCTTCGTTCATACGGAAGTCCTTAACTTAAGATACGCATTCCCTATATTGTCAATTATGTCGGAGGCAATAACAGATTCACACCCTGATTTCAATGAAGCTATGTCACCGGCAAGGCCATGAAGATAAACCCCGGTAACCGATGCATCTTCAGGGGAGTAACCCTGAGCCAGCAGCGAAAGGACCATCCCTGTCAGAACATCACCGCTTCCGGCAGTTGCCATACCAGGATTGCCTGTACTGTTGAAATAAACATTCCCTTCAGGAGTCGCAACTGCTGTATGAGCCCCCTTCAGAATAACTATGCATTTATATTCAGCTGCAAATTTCACCTGCCTTTCAAGCCTCTGATAGCTATTTTCAGTTTTTCCCGCAATCCGTTCAAATTCTTTAACATGGGGAGTAAGTATTGTTCCGCCAGGCAATTCGGATAGCCAGTTTTTATTTAAGCCCAGAATATTTATCCCATCTGCATCTATAACAAGGGGTTTGCC
The DNA here is from genome assembly GCA_963702415.1 of uncultured Bacteroidales bacterium. Taxonomy (GTDB): domain Bacteria; phylum Bacteroidota; class Bacteroidia; order Bacteroidales; family VadinHA17; genus LD21. The sequence goes on from CAVPCP010000018.1 coordinate 18,701, forward strand.
ACATTTGAGTAATAAATTGTGCAGAGCTTCCTGCGTTACCGGGTCAGTTCCGATACCTGGACCGATGCCTGCTGCTTCAAAAGGATCAAAAGTATCAGTCCCTGAAAAGAGTGTTTCATTTTTATCAATTATAGCCATTGCTTCAGGAACCGAGGCCTGAAGAATCTCATAACCGCAACGCGGAACCTGACAGGTAACAAGTCCGATCCCGGTCCTGAGGGCGGCCCTGGCGCCTAAAACTGCAGATCCGATTTTCCCGTACGACCCTGCAATGAGTAGACCATGGCCATACTTCCCTTTATGATCATACTTCTGTCTTTTCTTTAAAAGAGGCATAACCTGGGTGTCTTCAACTAACTGAAAAGGTGTTTGAGTGCTCCTTATTGCATTTTTATTCAGGCCAATTGGCAGGAGAATCCATTCTCCTACAAATCCGGCGTTTTCGCCAAACATAAAGGCAAGCTTTGGAAACTCAAAACTGAGAGTGTAATCTGCACGGATTATTGTCTCAGGATTATTCGAATTATTGTTCTCTCCGAACATTCCCGATGGTATGTCAATTGAAATAACAACATTACCGGTCTGATTTATTTTTCTTATTACCAATCCGGCCACTCCTTCTGCAGGTCGTGACAAACCCGATCCAAAAATTGCATCAATCAGAATATCGTCTGAGCTGATGAAAGGGAAATGATCAATATTTTCTAAAGTATTGAACAGTACAGGTGTCTCTTTTTCAAGTCTCTTGTAGTTGACTTTCCAGTCATCAGATGTCTTGGCTGAATCCTTCACAAAAAATACTTCAGCGTTGAACCTGTTTACTGACAATAGTCTTGCCAGAGCTAATCCGTCGCCGCCGTTATTTCCCGGACCAGCAAAGATGATAACCCTTCTCGACCGGTCAAAATTTCGCATGTACCATTTTTGCAACTGGTCAGCTGCTCTTTCCATCAGGTCAATAGAAGCTATCGGTTCGCTTTCAATAGTAAGCTTATCTAAGTCTTTAATCTGCCCGGTTCTGAATATTTTCATTATTAGCTGACTCAATCCTAAATTTTCCAAATCATAAATTTACACAATCAATTGTAAAAAAGATTAATATATTTGTTATGTTTCGAAAATCATTAAACCTGATCTCGAATATACTCAAGAAAACATAATAGTCTGTTTTCTTATAAGACAATTAACATTTTATAAACTTCTTAATCTTCAGGAATATGTTAAAAAATCATCCCAAAGGGCTGCTGGTTGCATTCTTCTCCAATATGGGCGAGAGGTTCGGCTTTTATACAATGATGGCAATTCTGGTTCTTTTTCTCCAGGCTAAGTTCGGGCTTTCGGCTGAAAAGGCCGGAAACATTTACAGCTGGTTCTATTTTGGTATTTATGCCCTGGCTCTGCTTGGTGGTATTTTGGCCGATTCGACAAAAAAGTACAAGCTTGTGATTCTTGCAGGCATAATTATAATGTTTACCGGATATGTTATCATGGCCGTTCCCGGCATGAGTCTGGCAATCACGTATATTGGACTGATGACTATTGCATTGGGAAACGGGCTTTTCAAAGGGAATCTTCAGGCAGTCGTTGGTCAGATGTATGACGATCCGAAGTATTCCAAGCTTAGGGATACAGCATTCATGATTTTTTATATGGGGATAAATGTCGGTGCATTTTTTGCCCCCTATGCAGCCAACGGGATGCGCAACTGGTGGCTGAAAACCAACGGATTTGCCCATGACGGAAGCATTCCTTCACTCTGTCATCAATATATCAACGGTACCCTTACTGACACGGGTGTATTTCAGCAGCTTGCCGATAAGGTAAACATTTCCGGACCTGTGACAGATCTTTCGGCATTTGCCCAGAATTACCTCGATGTTTTTTCAAAAGGATATAATTATGCATTCGGAATTGCTGCAGTAGCCATGGTGGTTTCCCTCCTTGTATATATTACTTTTAACAAATTCCTTCCGAACAAGGAGGTAAAGGTTTCTGCTGCAGCATCTGAAAAGATTGATTTTAAGCCTGTTCCTGCAGTAGCTGCTGCTCTCGCCATGGGAATCACAGCCTCTGTTCTCCAACTGCTTGATCAGATTGACTGGCCAACCGGTTTTGCATTCGGGCTATTTGCAGGATTTATTACATGGATAATTCTTACTTCACGGAAAGAAGAAAGAGCAAGGATAACATCCCTGATTATGGTTTTCATAGTGGTGGTTTTCTTCTGGATGTCGTTCCATCAGAACGGACTTACACTTACTCTTTTTGCCAGGGATTATACCGTTAAACAGGTGGGACCATTGACAAACATGTTTTTTACTCTCCCCTCAATGCTGGCAGTAATAGGATCAATAGCCGGAATTGTAATTCTTTTATATAAAAATATTAAATCCAAAACAAAGATTTTCGCAGGAGCCCTGTTCGTCGTTTCTCTTCTCTTTGCCCTGTTTTTCCTCACCGGATTTGACCCGACAACCATGCTGGGCAGATGGCTTACCGCTTTCGGGCCTCAGAACTCAATAGCTCCGGAAGTTTTTCAATCATTCAACCCTCTCTTTATTGTTGCTCTCACTTTCCCGGTCATGGCAGCTTTTGCGTGGATGAACAAAAAAGGGATAGAACCCTCCACACCGAAAAAGATCGGGATCGGAATGATAATCGCAGCCCTGGGATTTGTAATTATACTTATCGCTTCGATTGGAGCACCGTCACCTTTATCGCTTGCCGGAGTGCCGGCTGCTGACGCCGACAGGGTTTCCCCTTACTGGCTGATGAGCAGTTACCTTGTACTTACGGTAGCGGAACTTTTCCTTAGTCCGATGGGACTATCATTTGTTTCGAAAGTGGCACCGTCGCGTTTTCAGGGATTGATGCAGGGTGGATGGCTTCTTGCTACTGCGGTTGGCAACAAGCTCCTGTTTGTCGGAACGCTGCTATGGGATAAAGTATCACTTAGTACCCTCTGGCTTGTTTTTATTGTTTGCTGCCTTCTCTCAGCAACCTTCATTTTCTCTATAATCAAAAGGCTTGAAAAAGCATCGGCAAGTTAAGGGGAACTAAACAAATACATCTTAGGAAATCCTTTAAACACGGGGTTGCACTGAGTTTAACGGAGTTGCACGGAGAAATAAAACAGTGTCACTCCGTTTTAACTCCGTGCGACCCCGTGGTAAATTAATCACATATTATTAAGTATAATAAATCCCCAGCTTAATAATATTCATAAAAATCCCTGATTTTCTAATACTTCCTGAGAACCAAGGTATATTCCTGTTTTTTATTATTTTTGCACCTTATTTTCTCAATTCATTTGAATGTGCATTCCTTATTTAAAAATAAACTGAGATGAAAGTCCTGAAATTTGGAGGATCTTCGGTTGGTAATTCCGAAAGGATCAGGATAGTAAAGAAGATAATCGGAACTGAGTCTTTGCCTCTTATAATTGTGGTTTCAGCCTTTCAAGGTGTTACCGATTCGCTTAAAAGTATCAGTGAATCTGCTGCCGCACACGATGAACAATATAAAGAAGGACTCGAAGAGCTTATTAAAAAGCACAGGGCTGCATGCATTGACCTTCTAAATGGAAATGCCCTGAAATCAACCCTGTCAAATATCGATCAGATATTTAAGGAATTGAATGAAATCCTAAGCGGACTATTTCTTCTGAGAGAATTAAGCAAATATTCGCTCGACAAGGTTCTTAGCTCCGGAGAAAGACTTTCTTCTCTTATCATATCTTCATATTTTGATAACACGCTCCTGGTTGATGCCAGGGAAATAATTAAAACCGACGATAATTACGGGAATGCAAATGTCGATTTTACTGTCACCAATTCTCTTATCAGAAAAAATATCTTAAAAAAGAAGAGACTGATAGTTGTTCCGGGGTTTATCTCAAGCACTCATGAAAATGAAACAACAACCCTTGGAAGAGGAGGATCAGATTACACTGCAGCGATCATAGCGGCTGCTGTCAATGCTGATGCGCTCGAGATATGGACCGATACTGATGGTTTTATGACTGCCGATCCCAGAAAGGTTGAAAAAGCTTATGCCATAGAGTCGCTTACTTATTCAGAAGCAATTGAGCTTTCGCATTTCGGCGCCAGGGTCATTTACACTCCTACCCTCCGTCCTGTCTACAAAAAACTGATCCCTGTATACATCAGGAATTCATTCAATCCCGAAGCGAAGGGAACCCTTATAAGTGAAAAATCATCGAACGGAAGCAGGAGTCCTATCAAAGGAATATCTTCGATCGATCATATTGATCTGATAACCCTTCAGGGGCCTTCGATGGTCGGGGTATCAGGAACCTCGATGAGACTTTTCGGATCGCTGGCCAGACGTAATGTAAATATCATCCTTATTACACAGGCTTCCTCCGAATACTCAATCACTTTTGCCATAAATCCGCCCGACACTAAAAAAGCAATCGAGGGGATCAACCAGGAATTTGAACGGGAAATAATCTTTAAGAAAGAAATTAAGATTCTCATTGAGAAGGACCTGTCAATAATTGCAATTGTTGGTGAGAGAATGAAGAATACGCCGGGAATATCAGCCACCCTTTTCAGATCGCTCGGAAGGAACGGGATCAATGTAATTGCAACAGCACAGGGTTCCTCTGAACTGAATATTTCGGTTGTTATAAGGAATGATAACCTCAAAAAAGCACTTAATGTCATCCACGACGGCTTTTTCCTGTCTAAGTTTAAGGAGCTCCACCTTTTTATTGCGGGAACCGGATTAGTGGGTACAAGCCTGATTAATCAACTGCAAAAGCAGCATGATACTCTTTTAAAAGAACATAATCTTAAAATAAATCTTATGGGCATTGCCAATTCAAGGAAAATGCTAACTGGCAATAAACCAATTCCTCTTGAGTTCTCCAGAGAAACGTTAAACAGTGCAGGTGAAAAGAGTAATATCAATATGTTCATAAGCCAGATTACCAGGCTTAATCTCAGGAACTCTGTCTTTATCGATTGTACAGCCAATGAAATGGTCTCAGCAACTTATCAGGACGCTCTCCAAAAATATGTTTCGGTTGTAACTGCCAATAAAATAGCATGTTCATCTGAATATTCCTATTACCACCAACTTAAATCAACAGCTAATGAGAGGGGGGTCCGTTTTATGTATGAGACCACAGTGGGTGCCGGATTGCCTATTATTAAAACCATTAATGACCTTGTTGTCAGCGGTGATAAAATTCTTAAAATAGAAGCAGTACTCTCGGGAACACTGAATTTCATTTTCAATAATCTTGGCCCCGATATGTCTCTGAGTGCAACGATTAAGACAGCAAAGGAAAAAGGTTTTTCTGAACCCGATCCAAGGATCGATCTTAGTGGGATTGATGTAGTCAGAAAAATACTTATCCTAGCCCGCGAAGCAGGTTATTCAATTGAAAAAGAAGATGTTATTGTTAAAAAATTTCTTCCGGAAGAGTGCTTTGAAGGCAATCTTGAAAACTTTTATAACAAGGTCAGAAGATATGATGGGGAATTTGAACAGAAACGTAAACTGCTGGTAAAACAGAAAAGAAAGTGGAGGTTCTTTGCTTCAATGGACCGAGGGAAAGCCAGTGTTGAGCTTATTACAGTCGATTCATCCCATCCAACATACGACCTTGAAGGAAGCAACAATATTGTTTTGCTTACAACTGAAAGATACCGTGAGCTGCCGATGGTTATCAAGGGATATGGAGCGGGTGCCGATGTTACGGCTGCAGGTATCTTTGCCGATATTATGAGAGTTGTGAATGTTTAGAAAACTATAAGTTTTGCAGGAAGAAATCCTATACTATTCAACAAACCTAAAGGCACCTGCTGTATCATTCAGAGAGGCTTTGCTGAAAGGGCTTGCTCCTGATGGCGGGCTTTATATGCCTTCTCACCTCCCCCATCTTAACTCCTCTGAACTTGAGTCACTTTCGGGCAAAAGCTATGCCGCTCTGGCATCTGAAATTCTTAATAAACTTATCGGCACGGAAATCCATAAGGCAAAACTGGAGGAGATATGTAATACGGTTTATAAATTCAGCATCCCGATAGAACTTATAAGTGAACAAAATTATATAATGCGTCTTGACCAGGGACCGACAGCCTCATTTAAAGATTTTGCAGCGCTTCTGATGGGTAAATTGATGCAGCATTATTTAGATATTGATAATAAACACATTACGATCCTGACTGCAACATCAGGAGATACAGGAAGTGCGGTCGCCAATTCATTTAATGGCCTGGAAAATATAAGGGTAGTAATCCTTTTCCCTGCCCGAGAGGTCACCGATTTGCAGAGGAAACAGATGACCACAATTAATAAGAACATTCAGACTATTGAAATTAACGGCAAGTTCGATGATTGCCAGCAACTTGTCAAAAAAGCATTCATGGATCCTTCATTATCGGGATTAAATCTTTCTTCAGCCAATTCAATAAATATAGGAAGGCTGCTTCCGCAATCGGTCTATTATTTCTATGCCTGGGCGAAATTGTCAGGGAAAACAAACAGTCAGGCTGTTTTCAGTGTGCCAAGCGGTAATTTTGGAAATCTGACTGGCGGTCTTATAGCAAAAAAAATGGGATTACCGGTAAAACGCTTTGTCATTTCTACAAATGAGAATAATGAAGTTCCCCTGTTTTTTGAGACCGGAGAATACAAACCGGTATCACCGTCCAGAAAATGTATTTCAAGTGCAATGAATGTGGGACATCCCAGTAATCTGGCACGAATTATCGCGATGTATGGAGGGAAAATGGATGAAAAGGGTGAAATCCATGAGGCACCTGATTTTGAAATAATGAAAAGAGATCTTTATTCAATAAGTATCAGCGAGATTGAAACATTGAATACAATTGAATCGTTCTACAGGAAATATGGAAGTGTGCTTGAACCTCATGGAGCAGTTGCATGGTCTGGGTTACAGCATTATCTGAACGATCACCCCCGATCATCTGACGAGAGTCAGTTCTGTATTTGCCTCGAAACAGCGCATCCGGGAAAATTCAGGGAAGAAATCAGGAGTATTCTCAACATTGAGACAGAACTTCCCGCCTCTCTCGGGAAAATTGAAACCGGGAATGAAGATTATATATCTTTAGAGAATAATTATGATACATTTAAAAAATTCATGATTCGGAATTACTAATTTTTAATTGTTTTAAGAAATGTATATACTATGCAGTGATCTTGAAGGAGTTCTTGTTCCTGAGGTTTGGATAAATGTTGCAATGTGGACCGGTATTGATGAACTGAAGCTTACAACAAGGGATATAAGCGATTATAATGCCCTGATGAAGAGAAGGCTTGAAATTCTCAAACAGCATGGTATTACTATCAAGGATATACAAAAAGTCATCTCCCTCCTTGAACTTATGCCGGGGGCACTCGATTTTATAACATGGCTGCACGGCCGTGTTCAGATGGTTGTGGTCTCCGATACATTCAGGGAATTTGCAGATCCTCTGCTTCAGAAAATGGGATGGCCTGTCCTGTTCTGTCATCATCTGACAATAGATAAAGAAGGGAATATAACGGATTTTAATCTTCGTCAGACCGATGCAAAGAAAAAGGTTGTTGAGGCTCTCCAGAAGCTGAATTTTAAAGTTATTGCTATCGGCGATTCTTATAATGATATTTCGATGTTGCGCCAGGCAGAATTTGGAATTCTTTACAAACCACCGCAGAATGTAACCGACGATAATCCGGATATTAAATATGTGAACTCATATTCTCAACTAAAACACTTAGTATCAGAAATAGTTGATGAGGAAAACCTGTAACCTATTTCAGGATCTCTGAAGTATAATTATCTGCAACTTCCGCCTGGTCTTTTGCCAGTCCGGAAATTATAACGATCTTTTTATCCTTCCATGCAAGAAAGATAGTCCCGTTGTATCCGTCGGCAAGCACTACCCTGTTGTCGTCAGTCTCCCCCGGATCCATCCCGGCTGAAGAAATATATGTATGTGCGGTCTTTACTGCTTCATCAGGAGAATTGCATTCAAAAATAAAAATTGAAAAAATGTCATTTCCGGTCTGGTACGGAGCTTTAAATGCTTTATTAAGAAAACTATGGCCAAGCACACTTTCATTAATATAGGACTCTTCATTAAGTTTCCTGCCTTCTGCCGGAAATTGCTTAAAGCAACTCAGGCATTGCTGCATCTCCCGTCAGCAATCCTGATATTCTGGTTGCCAGCGACTCTGCATCCTGCAATACTTTTTCTTTCTTAGAATATGTTTTGATTTTTACATAATAATTGCCTTTGAAAAAGTTGATTGCACCATCGGCGACATATCCCTGTGCACCAAGGTTTTGAAACCTGAATGAAGGAGAGCGCTCTGATGAATAGATCCCGAATGCCATAGTATTATCGCTGTGCCTGTAAATTTCGGCTTTAATAACATTTTTGCCTTTTTTATATTCCGCAACATGCAGATCGACAAATCCGTAGGCAAGATAGGTATCAGCTGCCCCATTTATAAAATCCCAGAGATTTTCTGGTAAAAATACAGGGTAGTCTGTCTTTATTTTATAACCCTTAGGGAAGGAAAAACGGGATCCTGAGCTGATACGGCTGTTGAAGAACAGAACGGCGGAAAGCAGAAGCAGGATTTTGTTTTGCATTTTATTATATTGATTAAAACCTTAACAGATGCACTAAGCCAGAAACTCAGCAGGGACATCAACCAGCCTGGATATATCGGCAATTTTCTCCCTTAACATCAAAATTCCTTGAGCAATTCACATGAGCATGTACCGGTGCAATTCCTGCAGGGATCATTTCCATACCAAGCTCATTAAGAAGAGCATGTGCCTGCAATGGATTAGAATACCCGTAAGCATACATATATGCTCTCATAAGGTCAGGGACGGAAGGTTAAACGGACAGGCAGGAATGCATTCCTCACATCCTGAGCAGATATAAGCCAGGTTGCAGCAGCGGCAATCATAAGATCTTTTTTCTCCTGTTCTGTAAGTGTAATATCAGCAAGAATTTTGACATTCAGATCAAGCTGATCAAATTGTGTCATTCCCGGAATCGTTGTATGAATATCAGGATTTGACAAAGCCCATTTAAGTGCTGCTGTAGTATTTATTGGCTTTGTTTTTTCCTTGTCCAAAAATCCTCCCCCTGCCAGTGTTTTCATAGCGACTATACCTATCCCGGCTTCTGCTGCTTTATGTATGGCAGCGTCAAGTTCCTTTCTGTAGGCCTGTTGAAAATTATAAGAAGTAAGTATCACATCCCAGTCATCCTTCCCGGCAGCTGCGTCAATAACAACAGCTTCATTCCTGTGAGTCGAAAATCCCATAAATCTTACTTTTCCGTCCTTTTTGAGCTTTTTAACAGCATTCAATAATGGGCTTATATTCAAGCAATTCAGGATTCCTAATATCATGAACATACAGAATATCAACATAATCCATCTGAAGCCGCGTAAGGCTTGTGTTGAATTTTGAAAGAAAATCTTCAGCGGTCGTCTCGTCAGAGGGCTTCCTTCCCTTGACAATTCCGGCAGCCTTTACCTTAGTGGCAAGATAAAATGAATCCCTCGGGATAATCTTTGAAAAGATTTCCCAGCATTGTTTCATTATTCCCGTTCTGATATCCGTTAGCCGTATCAAAAAGCTTTATGCCTTTTTCATATGCAGCTTTGCAAAGGTCGGATTATCGGACCTCATCACTCCAAAACTTATAACAGGTACCTTAAGCCCGGTCTTGCCAAGTGTCCTGTAAATAATATTTTCTTCTGCGAAGCTGTGCAACCGGAGGTATGATGGCCGGTGAAAAAGCAATACCTGCTGCTCCGGCAATACCGGTTCTTAAAAATCCTCTTCTGTTTATGCTCATCATATTATTTATTACTGTAATTTTCTGATTCTTACTTCAATATCTGTATCTTTAAGTAATTTGACTAATTCATCTGTATTGGTTTCTCCGTAATGATACGGATATAAGATTTCCGGCTTAAATGCTTTTGCCGCATCAGCAACCATTGCCGGGGTCATGGTGTATGGCAGGTTCATCGGCAGAAAAGCGACACTGATGCCCTTAAGAGCCTTCATTTCGGGGGTATTTTCAGTATCTCCTGCAATATAGAATTTTTTATCTCCTATTTTGATTATATACCCGTTCCCGACTCCCTTCGGATGAAAAGGCTGGCCTTTTGAACGTTCATTTACAATATTATATGCACTCACGGCTTCAACATCGATTTGTCCTTCAGTTTTAGTATCGCCAGGTTTCATAACCTTCGCCCATGGCACTTTGGAACTACAGGAATTACTGCAAAACATAACCGTCTCCTTTTTCCGCAAGTCGCTTATCAGTTCAGTATCAAGGTGATCATAGTGTTCATGTGTCACAAGGATCATATCAGCCCTGGGCAGGTTATCATATTTACCTGAACTTCGTACAGGATCAATATGAATAACATAGTTGTTTAATTTGAACATCAGCGATCCATGCCCTATAAAGAAGATTTCAACATCGCCTGCCGAAGTACTGAACTTATCAGATTCCGGGAGATTCTGGGAAATAACCGGAGCAGTCATAGCAAAAAATATTAAGGTTATAATCATATTCTTTATTATCAGAATTATTAAAATTCTGACTAATTATGCTTCAATTTACAAAACCGAATATACAAATATTTGAATTATTCACTGAAAAGAACCGGCAGTTTAAATGTTAAGAATAATTAAACCATTTTTAGAAAACCTTATCCTGCAAGGATTGTTAATATATTATAATGTGCTGTTAGTCAAATTTTAATTTGATCATATTTCTAATATGTCAAAAAATTAATAACTTTCGGCAGAATTTAGGTACAGTGTTAATTAATTAACATTGATGTATTTAGGGAAAATCAAGCAGGTTAATATACTAATCGGCTTCTTATTATTGACAATACCTGTTTCAGGACAGACAGGAAGAAGTATCAAGTACCGTTTTAATGGTGATTTGCAGGAGAAAACTGTGGTTACCGGAAATCGTTCCATTATCATAAATTACACATTATCAGAGATTAACATTGACAATATCACCAATAATAACGGGACATTTTACAGGGTGACAGCTCCGGGTCATTCCCTTACTGCCGAACCAGGCAAACCTGAACTTCCGGTTTTAAACCGGCTTATAAACATTCCTGAGGGTTCCGCTATCAGGATTAGGATAACTGATGTAAAATCTTCCAGGATAAATCCTTCTGATAATAATATTAAAGGTCTCCTTTTTCCTGCTCAGCATGGAGAAACAAAGCAAAAGGAGACCCAGAAAACCGGATTTGTGATTGACAAAGACTTATATTCCAGACGCGGGATCCTTAAATCAGACACAGTCAGGATAGAATCACTTGGAAAAATAAGAAGCAAAGAGCTGTCAAATTTGGTGATTACTCCGGTCAGGTACGATCCTGGCTCCAATTTCCTCGAGGTTATCACATCGATGAAAATAGAAATAAGTTTCTCGGGTGATATAGTAAATAATTCAAAGTCATCTTCTTCCGAATCTGCCCTGTTTAATGAGACTCTTGATAAAGGAATCCTGAATTATTACCCGGCCGATTTTATGACCGGATATTCTGATCAGCCTGTAGAAATGATTATCCTGACCGACACTGCATTTAGAAAACATCTTGAGCCGTTTTACACATGGAAAAGACAAAAAGGGTTTAAGCTCAGTATACTTTATGCAGGTACCGGAATGGCAGGAAGTAATTACACAGAATTGAAAAAATCGATATCAGATATATATTCTTCTTCTTTATCAGCCGGTCATGCCCCCGAATACCTGCTGATAATCGGTGATGTCAAAAGGATACCATATTACGGTTCAGATGGATCCGGCAATGTAACTGACATGTACTATGGCGAATTTGACGGTAACGGCGACTATCTTCCCGATATGTATATAGGAAGGATTCCTGCTCCTGACACCAGTTCAGTAAAATCGGCAGTTGAAAAGTTAATTGAATATGAGAAATTCCAGTTCGCCGATACAAACAAATTCTATTCAAGGGCTCTGGCCCTGTCAGGTAAAGACGCATCAAAAGCCCTTTACATGAATGGCCAGATAAAATATTTGATCACGAACTATCTGAAACCTGCAAATAAGATCGATGAATATCATTTTTACTATCCCGACGGATTTACAAAAAAGGATTCGGTCATTAAGCTGATCTCGAAGGGACTCTCATTCATCAATTACACCGGTCATGGTTCATTGGCTGGCTGGCTGCATATTGATATCAAGTCTCAGGATGTTAAGAACTTCAATAACAAGAGCATGTATCCTTTTGTTATCAGTAATGCCTGCAGAACCGCACAGTACAATGACACTGCCTCTTTTGGCAATAAGATGGTTCTGGCATCGGGAGAAGGGGCTATAGGATTTATTGGCTGCTCCAATGATTCATACTGGGATGAGGACTTTGCATGGGCGGTTGGATCAGGGATACCAAACTCAGATCCAAAATATGAACAGACCGGACTCGGTGCCTTTGACAGATTGTTTCATACTCACAATGAATTACCATCTGACTGGTATATAACAGCCGGTCAGGTCAATTTTGCGGGAAATATGGCTGTCAGTTCCACCTCGACTCTTAAAAAGAAGTATTACTGGGAAACATATACGGTACTTGGCGATCCAAGTATTATACCAATAATCGGCACGCCACAGCCATTCAGTTTCACACTGCCCGATACTTTGCCAAACGGTATCAGGTCTTTGTCATTAATTATTGATCCGTTTGCTTATGCTGCTGTCTCGCATTTCGACGTACTCTGGGATGCCTCTTTTGCAAGTCCGTCCGGATCTGTTGTGCTGGAGCTTCAAGGTTTATCGGATGATTCGTGCATGGTGGTAATAACAGGCCAGAACAGGATCCCGTATATTAAAACTATTTATTTCTCAAATATAAACAGGGAATATATTAACCTTTCCGGGTCAGGGATAAGCGACGCCTCCGGAAATAATAACGGAAAAGCTGATTATAGTGAATCAGTTTACCTGAAACTGAAAATAAGCAACCTCGGACTAACAAGCGCTGCAAATCTTACTGCAACAATTTCATCAACATCTCCATGGGTGACAATTAACGATAATAGTGCATTAATAGGAATACTTCCGGGCAAATCGGAAGTTATGGTCGACAACGATATTCAGCTGACTATTGATGATTACGTCCCTGATCAGGGAATAATTACCATTGACCTTACTCTTAAGGACACGAGGACAGAAAAGAAATACAAAATTGATATAACGGTTCATGCTCCTCAGCTTGAAATAATTAATTGCATCATAGATGACTCTGAATTAGGTAATAATAATTTTATAGCCGATCCCGGGGAAAATTTCAACCTTATATTTCAGATAAAAAATGAGGGAACCAGTAATGCTTCTGGTCAATTACTGATTGACGACCAGGGAAGTGAACTTGAGATTATTGATTCCGACATAAAATCAGGCATTTTACAATTCGGAGAAATATCCAGACATTACGGTACCTGCGAAACTCTCCGGATCAGCTACTTACGGTGATTATATCAGCCTGTTATCGACGCTTGACTGCGCACCCTATATTGTGGATAAAAACTTTGAATTCAGGGTTGGAAGAGTCAGAGAAAGCTTTGAATCGTCAGGTTTTAAAGTTTTTCCATGGATCAACTTCAGCGAAAAACCATGGACAATCAGTGGCTCAAATTATACCGATGGCAGCCTTTCAGCACGTTCTGGAATCATAAGCCATAATGCAACCACTTCCCTGATTATGAGAACTTATTTTCCTGAACCGGATACCATGAAATTCTATTATAAGGTTTCTTCTGAACCTAATTATGATTATCTCCAGTTTAAGCTGAATGATAAAGAATTAATGAGGTATTCCGGAGAAACTGTCTGGGACAGAATAGAAATTCCCGTACCGGCCGGGTTTAACCTTATGGAGTGGATTTACAAAAAAGATAATTCCGTTTCCGCAGGTGCGGATGGTGCATGGATTGACCTTATCGATTTTTCTGCCTCAACTCATGTAAATTATATTCAACGGGATATTGAATTAGCGCGTATTGTTACTCCTGTCCAGAAGGAAGTGTACGGGAAGGAACTGGTTTCAGTAAAAGTACTTAACCTCGGAAGCGATACGCTGTATGGATTCAGCCTGGCCTATTCCCTGAATGACAGGCTTCCTGTGATACAGGATTTCGAAACAACACTTCTCCCGTATGATGATTCAGTAACTGTAACTTTTGAGAAAAGAGCAGATCTTGACCTGAGCGGAATTTACAATATAATTGTTTACGGCTATGATAATGGTGATGATTATATGCTGAACGATACATTAATGATCCAGGTTCAGAATACTGAAATTGAAGAATCAGTAACAATTTTCCCGAACCCATTTGCAGAACAGCTTAATATCATATTAAATGCGAATGAGAGAAGGAGTGTACGGATGAGTATGACCAATCTATCGGGCAGAATGGTTTATTCTGCCGATCATGAATTGTCTGAAGGAGAGAACCAGATCATTGTTAATACCATGCATTTGAGCCCTTCATTATATATCCTGAATATTGCCGGATCAGGTTTCTCACAGTCTTATTCAGTAATTAAATTGAAACAATAGGCTGTTTGTGTCTGAAAGTCGATAAATTAAATTTGAATCATTAAAACAGGAATACCGTGAGTGAAATAATTCCCACCCGTGAGCAGGCGCTTTCCCTTTTCAGGAAATACAACAAGTCCGACAGTCTATTAAAACATGCACTTTCTGTTGAGGGTGTAATGAAATTTATGGCCAGGAAATCGGGCGAAGATGATGAAAAGTGGGGAATAATCGGACTTGTACATGATCTCGATTATGATATGTACCCTGAACAGCATTGCATAATGACTGAAAAGATCCTGAAAGAGAATGAATGGCCTGATGAATATATAAGGGCAGTATTAAGCCATGGATGGGGGCTTGCAACAGATGTGGAGCCTGTATCAAAGCTTGAGAAAACTATATATGCCGTCGATGAACTTACCGGTCTTGTGGCAACCAGCGCACTTGTCAGACCCTCAAAAAGCGTTCTCGACCTGGAAGCAAGATCGGTCAGAAAAAAATGGAATGACAGGAAATTTGCAGCAGGCGTTGACAGGTCGGTTATAGAAAAAGGTGCAGAAATGCTTGGTGTCAGCATCGACGAACTGATAACGGATTGTATTATGGGGATGAGAGAGGTTGCGGAGGAAATCGGTTTGAAGGGAAATCCGCCCCTAAATCCCCTGAAGGGGACTTAAAAAAATATTTAGATAAAGCCCCCTATAGGGGGTTGGGGGCAAATAGAAAGGGCGTTGCATGCAACGCCCCTACCATATAGATATTCTAACTTCAGAATCTGATTACATCTCTTTGATCTTAATATTCCTGAACCATACATCATTTCCATGATCCTGAAGACCGAAGTAGCCCTCTTTAGCCGGATCAACAAACATTGGCCAGTCTTTGAATTTTGAGTTCGCAACCATCTTTTTCCAGTCATCAGTCCAGAGATGGAATTCAACTACATTGGCTCCGTTCTGTTTAAAAACGACAGTTCCCTGGTAGCAAAGAATACTAACCTGGTTCCATTCACCAACAGGCTTTGTATTCTGCGGGTTGGCCGGGATAAGATCATAAAGTGAGCCTGCCTTGCGGTTGCCATCGACACCGAGAAGTGCATCGGGGTGCTTATCGTTGTCAAGAATCTGCATTTCTGGTGAGGATTTATAGATCGGTTCCCCGGCGATCTCCTGACCAAGAATAAAAATACCGCTGTTTCCTCCTTCTGAAATTTTCCATTCCAGCGACAGTTCAAAATTGCTGAATTTCTTGTCATAAATAATATCACCGCCTCCTGCTCCGCCAGCTTCACCGGCACCTGATCCAATACAGTGAAGTGTGCCGTCAACAATTTCCCATCCTTTTTCAGGAAACGCGGGTTTGTTATAGCCTCGCCAACCGGCTGATGATGTACCGTCAAAAAGAACTGTCCAGCCCTCATCAGCAGGTTTTACCTGTTCTGTGGCAGCTGCTTCTTTGGCGGCTTTCTTATCTTTTGATCCGCATGATGTTGCTAGTCCCATAACAAGAACACATGATAAAATGATATTTACTAATTTCATATTTACTAATTGTTTGTGTTAATAATATATGCAGATACGCGACGCATCGCGTATCTGCAAAATCCAAAATTATGCCGGCATTTCAGGTAATGACCAACCGCTGCGGTATGTGTGCTTGATCATTTCTGAAGCGAACTCTCTTGCATTCATAGAAAGGTTCGGACGGTCGAATTTAGGATCGCCATCAACAATTGTGAAATTGTCTGATATGGTAAGCCTTACTTTGTCGTCTGCCCCAATATTGGTGAATTCCATCTTCTCGCCATTCCATTCCAGTTCTTTGTTAAGTCCCTGCAGTCTGACAGCAAGAACACCCATTACAACCATTTCGTTGAATGGACCGGCTTCTGAAAAATCAGATTTAGATTTAACCCTGGTTTCAGGACTCTCTTTACAAGCGCGTACCCAGTCCATTTCATGTCCGCCTCTCATGGCCTTCTCAACTCTTCTTTCAGTTTTGGCGACAACAGGTTTACGGCCAGACAGGAGCCATGGATCTTTACCATAACATCCGCAAATCAGTTTATCTTTTGTACCATGGAAAATTACAGCGCCACCGCCATCATTCATATTCTTACCTGCCGGCCATCCGGTTGGTTTTGCAGGCTGTAAACCGCCGTCATACCATATAACTTCAACCTGAGGAAGTTTCATTTTGGCATTCTTTGGAGTAACTCTTGCAGGATAAACAAGATTTACCATCTGGGCATTAGGTGCACAATCAGTTAAAAGCAATGTTGAGCTGCCCTGAGCCTTTATCGGGTATTGAAGCTTTAAGCCTTTGAATACCGGGTGAAGAATATGGCAGGCCATATCACCAAGAGCGCCTGTTCCAAAATCCCACCATCCTCTCCAGTTCCATGGAGTATAAAGACTATTATAAGGACGCATTTTCGTCGGACCAATAAAGAGATCCCAGTTAAGAGTTTCTGGAACCCACTCACCTTTTGGAACATTAAGTCCCTGCGGCCAGATAGGCCTGTCAGTAAATGCTTCTACTTTTGTTACATCACCAATTTCACCATTCTGCAGCCATTCAACAGTCAGATTCACTCCTTCATCGGAAGAGCCCTGGTTTCCCATCTGGGTTGCAACTTTGTGCTTTGCGGCAAGTTTTGTAAGTAGCCTTGATTCATAAACTGAATGGGTTAAAGGTTTCTGCACGTAGACATGTTTTCCCATAGGTCATTGCGTTGCAGCAACAACGGCATGAGTATGGTCAGCAGTTGCTACTATCACTGCATCAATCGATTTCCCCATTTCATCATACATCTTCCGCCAGTCCCAGTAGGGTTTTGCATTCGGGTTAGCCTCAAATACTTTTTTCGAATATCCCCAGTCAACATCGCAGAGTGCAACAATATTTTCCGTTGGGGCGACAGCCTTCAGGTTCGAGTTTCCCATTCCGCCGATTCCAACAACGGCAATATTCAGTTTGTCTGCCGGAGCCTTGTGGCCCAATCCGCTTACGACCGAGCTCGGAAGTATCGTCAGCCCTGCGGTAACAGCGCCGGTTGTTCCGATAAAGTTGCGGCGTGTAATTGTTTTTGAATTCTCTTTCATTGTAAGGTATTTTTAATTATTATGAAGATTGGATTTATTTGTATGTAAAAGTAATAATTTCTATAAGATTTCAACTATCTAATTAATGTTGCTGGTTGCTGGTTCTGGTTGCTGGGTAGAAACTACCTGGTACCTGGCACCTGGTAACCGGCACCAAAACTAAAGTTCCCTGATCCAGATATTCCTGTATGCAACAGGATTCCCGTGATCCTGAAGGACCAATGGCATAGCTCCGTGCTTTTTAACCGAATATTCAGGAATTCCAATGTAAAGGGTTGGCCCTCTCAGACTGACGTTGTTCTGGATCAGAATACCATTATGCAGAACCGTAACACGAGGGGGAGTGAAGTAAAGAGTTGAATCATTACCAAACCGGGGAGCAGTGTAAATGATATCATAGGTCTGCCACTCCCCTGGCTTTCTGCAGGCATTTACCAGCGGAGCATATTGCTTATAAAGGCTCCCTGCCTGGCCCTGTCTGTAGGTCGGATTATTATAGCTGTCAAGGACCTGCACCTCATACAAACTCTGAAGGTAAACACCGCTGTTGCCCCTGCCCTGACCATCTCCTTTGACCTCAGAAGGCGATTTCCATTCTACATGAAGCTGGAAATCGTTGAATTTCCGTTTAGTCTGTATAACACCTGATCCTTTTACACACACAAGTGCTCCATCTTCAACAATCCATTTAGTCGGGTTACCCCTGCTGTCTTCCCATTCCCTGTTTACATCTTTCCCATCGAACAGAATTATCGCATCTGAAGGCGGCATGCCGACTACAGTTGCTGGTTGAATAATCTTTACCTCGGGATCAAAAAATTCAGTCATCTGCGGGGTCATCCTTGCAGGATACTCCTGTTTCGGCTGGGCAGGCGGTGTTGTTCTCTGCTGTTCCTGAGCCACACATAATAGAAATGGGAACAGCATGAATCCGATAATTAATAATCGCTTCATGTTTTTAAATAGTTATGATTAATAAAATTAGTTAATGATAAAATCAAGAGAGGTATAAGTTATTAGTTAGAGAATGATAATATGCTAACTGCCATAATTCATCCTCTCAAAATTAATAATCTTTTGTATTAATAATCTTATCTATACACGTTTTTAACTTTTTTTAAACTAAATCCGGAAACAGGAGATCATTTCCATTATGATCATATAATATAAGGTATAATACTTAGTCAGACAGAGGCTTTTTGACAGCCCCAGTAAATTAATGTTAAGAAAAATTAAAAATAAAAT
The DNA here is from genome assembly GCA_963702415.1 of uncultured Bacteroidales bacterium. Taxonomy (GTDB): domain Bacteria; phylum Bacteroidota; class Bacteroidia; order Bacteroidales; family VadinHA17; genus LD21. Next base: position 37,681 of record CAVPCP010000018.1, read on the forward strand.
TAAAAAGAGATTAAAATTGTATTAATATTTTTTTATATTTGAAAACCTTAGAACTAACAAATATTGTTACCTGATTTTTCGCAAAGATGCTTCTATGAGAATATTTTATGAAAAACATTCACAATAGATTATAATATAAACATTTATCTATCATTAACTAACCTAAAAATCTCAACTATGCAAACATTGCAAAATTTTGCACCTTTCCGGAGAAGAGTTCTGTCGACTTTTCTCTTGTTTAGCATCGCGATTACTTTATCCTTCGGTCAGCAAAAGACTATTACGGGTACAGTAACCTCTGAAACTGAAGGACCTCTTATCGGAGTTAACATCGTGGTCCAGGGGACTACTACAGGAGTCATGTCCGACATAAACGGTGGCTATAGTATCGTAGTTCCTGGTCCTGAAGCAATTCTGTCTTTTAGTTATATTGGCTATATTGCCCAGAACATAACTGTTGGCAGCCAGACTAAAATTGACTTATTAATGGACCGGCAGTAAGTGCCCTGGGTGAAATCGTTGTTACAGGATACAGCCAGCAACGTAAGAAAGAGATCACAAGTTCAATTTCCAATGTGAAATCTGAGGAATTCAACAAAGGTTACGTAAACAATCCTGAACAGCTGATCATCGGTAAAGTTTCCGGTTTATCAATCAGCAAACCCGGTGGTAACCCTAACGAGGGTTATAATATCCGGCTGAGAGGTTTAAGTACTGTTGGTGCCAATACCCAGCCATTGATTGTTGTTGATGGTGTTCTTGGAGCTTCGCTTGATAACGTTGACCCGAATGACATTGAATCAATGAGCGTTCTGAAAGATGGTTCTGCTGCTGCTATTTACGGAACAAGGGGCTCAAGCGGTGTTATCATTGTAACAACAAAAAAAGGTAAAAAAGGCACTTCTGTTATCGATTACAATGGTTATGTAACCTATGAAACAGTTGCCAAACATACTGATGTAATGAGTGCAACTGAATGGAGGGCATTATCTGATGAACTGGGTGCAGGAACAGATTTCGGCTTTGATACTGACTGGTTTGATGAGACTACGAACCCTGCATTTCACAGGCACATAATATTTCAATTTCAGGTGGAGCCGGAAGCTCCAGTTACCGGGCTTCAGTCAACTACCGCGATGCTATGGGGGTTATGCTGAACACAGGATCCAAAACCTTAAACGGCAGGATAAATTTCACACAGAAAGCATTAAACGACAAATTTACTCTGGATATGAATCTGGGCGCAACCGACAGGGTTGCCAAATACGGATTTACTGATGCATTCCGCTATGCTTCAGTATATAATCCGACAGCACCTGTAAGAAGTGATGATCCTGCATATGATATATATGACGGATATTTCCAGCAGATACTTTATGATTATTATAACCCTGTTCAGATCCTTGAAGCGAATAAAAATGACGGAAAGGACAGACTGCTTCTGATGGCAATAAAAGGTACTTACCAGATATTCAAGGGATTTACTATTGATGCTTTCTACTCACGGCAGAATAATAATTACCTGAGGGGACAATATTTTGACAAGAACAGTTACTGGGGAGGAAGAGACAGGAATGGTCTGGCCAAAGAGAACTAATGTCAGCGATAACCAGCTTTTTGAAACATCCTCACGCTGGACAGGTGATATTGCCTCGGGTGTGAATCTTAATGCAGTGGGTGGCTATTCATACCAGGACTTTGTTTATGAAGGATTTTTAGCCAAAGGGCGGCGATTTTCTGACAGATGCATTTACATACAATAATCTTGAAGCTGGTCTCGATTTTAAGAATGGAATCGGCACAGTTGACAGTTATAAAAACTCAAACAAGCTTATCGCATTTTTCGGACTTGTCAACCTGAATTTAAAAGATACATGGTTCCTGACTGCAAGCGCAAGATATGAAGGTTCATCACGATTCGGTGCGGATAACAAGTGGGGGTTGTTCCCGTCAGTAGGTGCTGGTATGGATGTGGCCAGATTTCTTAATGTTGATGCAATAAACGTCCTGAAAGTACGTGGAAGCTATGGTGTAACCGGTAACCAGCCCGAAGACAGCTATCTTTCATTGCTTAGTCTTGGACCCCAGGGTAATTTCTTCTACAACGGGGAATTTGTTCCGGGTTATTCACCTGTAAGTAATGCAAATACTGACCTGAAATGGGAAAAGAAATCTGAAATTGATGTAGGATTTGACTTCGCACTCTTTAATTCCAAATTGTATGGTTCATTTGACTATTATACAAGAACCACAACCGACTTGCTTTTTGAATATGAAGTACCGGTTCCGCCAAACATTTACAACAGGGCACTTGTGAACCTTGGTGAGATCAGAAGCAGTGGTCTGGAATTGTCACTTACATGGGATGCTGTGCAGAGAGCTGATTTCACATACAGTCTTTCCATTACACCTTCCTATAATATTGCAAATGAACTGGTTTCCCTGTCCGGTAAGTATAATGGTGCAGAGCTGAATTATGGGGTACGCGACCTGGGAGGCATGGGTGCACCCGGACAAAGTGATGTACCACTTGTAAGAGCAGAGGAAGGTAAACCTATCGGACAGTTGCTGGCACTGGTTTATAAGGAAATTGATGAAGACGGAAATCTGATCTTTGAAGATATCGACGAAAACGGTACAATCAATACTCTCGACAGGCAGATAGTCGGAAACGGTTTACCAAAATTCCTGTTTGGATTTGCCAACGATTTCACATATGGAAACTGGGATCTGAATATTTTCTTCCGCGGAGTATTCGGACACGATCTGATTAATTCATATCGTGGATTTTATGAAGTTCCGCAAATGATAGGATCATATAATCTTCCGAAAACAGCCAAAGACCAGAAAAATGCTGAAACAGGCGCTTACTGAACAACTCTTCAGGGTATTCTGAACAGCTATCATATTGAAAATGCTGCTTTTGTAACTCTTGATAACATGAGCCTTGGTTATAATTTCCAGATGCCAGCAAGCTCAGGGTTCAGCAAGATCAGACTATATCTTGCCGGTAACAATTTATTCTATATTACCAAATATAAAGGTGTGGATCCGAACCCGAGATATGGAGATATTGAAGACAATAATAATCCGCTGGTACCGGGTATAGACAGAAGGAATACATGGTTCAGAACCAGAGCGGTAACTTTTGGTGCGAACGTTGTTTTTTAATCCTGAAAATGTATAAGACATGAAAACAATAGTAAGAAATAATATGAGAAGATCTCTTAGACTTATAGCAGTCGCAATATTTGCATTGCTCGTGACTACCTTTAATCAGTCATGCACCAATCTGGATGAAGAACTTTACGATTCAGTTACACCTGAAAATTTCTTCAAAACACAGGAAGAGTTTATTTCAGCATTAGGCGCTGCATATACGCAATTTGCTGATTATGCTTCAAATGATCCATTTGCTTTGGATGAGTTAATGACTGATGAGGGGGTTTACCCTACAAGGGGACAGGACTGGGATGATGGAGGAACTCTGAGAAGAGCTCATCTGCATGCCTATGGATTAGAAGATGGCACATTTTAAGGAGGCTGGGATTTTGGATTTGGCGGGGTAAATACTGCCAACAGGCTTATCTACCAGTTCCAGTCTCTGGTTGAGAGCGGACAGGTGGATCAGGCAGTTGCTGATGCATTCATTGCAGAACTTGAAGCAGTACGTGGCTTCTTTTACTGGCAGCTGATTGACTGGTATGGTAATGTTCCACTGGTTACTGATTTTGCCACAGCTGAAGCAGCACCTCCCACAAACCCAGACTAGAGGTTTATAATTTTATGGTAGGCAATCTTGAAACAGCAGTCCCAAAGCTTTCAAAAGCAGTTGACGGAACTACTTATGGACGTATGAATTATTATGCCGGACAGACACTGCTTGCAAAATTATACCTGAATGCCGGGGTTTATAGCGGAACCCACAGTGGGCAAAGGTAATCACAGCCTGCGATGAGGTTATCAACTCAGGTAAATATTCACTTGAAAGTAATTATTTTGCAAATTTCAATGTGAATAATTCAGGATCCAAAGAATTTATCTTTGCAATCCCATATGACCAGGTATTCTTCACAGAATTTAATCTGGCTGTACGTACTCTTCATTATGGAAGTCAGCAGACATATAACCTTACCGCACAGCCATGGAACGGTTTCTGTACACATGGAAGAATTTTATAATTCCTACAGCGATGCTGATCTGCGAAAAGGGTGATGTTGGTACACTAACAGCTCCGGCTGCAAAAAGAGGCAATTTTATTGCAGGATATCAGTGTAAAGCCGGAGGTGAGAAATGGTTATGGACGATGGATTTGAAGAACCCCAACCTAACCGTCAGCCGGTTCCACTGCTCGGAGACCCCGATGGGAACCTCTTAATTTCGGAAACATTGGTTCAACCCAGGCCTCAGATCAATGAACTGGGTCCGCAGGCATACCGTCAGTCAGGTGTAAGGGTAGGCAAATGGGAAATTGCTCTTGGATGCTAAGCCTGATGAGATGAGCAATGATTATGCAGTATTCCGTTATGCCGATGTGCTACTGATGAAAGCTGAAGCACTCTTCCGCAGAGTAAATCAGGATGCACAGGCATTAGCACTGGTTAACCAGATCAGAGCCCGTGCAGGTGTACCAGACCTTACTTCTCTGGATGGACTGTAAGCTATGATCTGACAGGCCCGAGTGTACCCGGTGGAGAATTATTCAATGAAATAGGCCGTGAAATGTTCGCTGAACACCACAGACGACAGGATCTGATCCGCTGGGGATTATATAATGATCTTGCCAAATGGATACTTCCTTATTATAATCCTGGTGATGTAATGAAAACAGGTGCATACCTAACAATCTTCCCTATACACAAGGATAAAATAGCAGCTAACCCCAATCTGGTTCAGAATCCAGGATATTAGTAATATATATTTGAATTAGTTTTTCAAAGAGAGCAGGCAATTATTATATTTGCTTGCTCTCTTTTATTTACCTACCTCATCCCCCGACCCCCTTCTCCCGGGGGGAGAGGGTGAACTACCTCATCCCTCAACCCCTTCTCCCGGGGAGAAGGGGAGTAAGAACAACTGGATTTAAAGTCCCTCTCCCCCGGGAGAGGGATTTAGGGTGAGGTCAAAAACCAGGAGAGGGATTTAGGGTGAGGTCAAAAAAAAAGAGGAATATATATTTAAAAATTGATAAAATTATTGTAAAACTTGATTTATAAATTGAAATATCTGAGGTTTAAATATTGGTCAGGAGTAATTATTATCCTAATCGCTGTTCTGGCTTTCTCATGCAAATCCGGAACGTCCTGGTCTCTCTAAGCTCCCCTATTTTCCCTTCTTGATGCAAAGCAAACCCATATTGATTTCATAAACAAGGTTGAATATACTGAAGAATTCAATACATATACCTACAGAAATTTCTATAATGGCGCAGGTGTCGGGCTGGGAGATTTCAATAATGATGGTTTCACGGATATATATTTTTGTGGAAACCAGGCCGGCAATAAGCTTTATCTAAATAAGGGGATTTTATTTTTGAGGATATCACTGAAAAGGCCGGAGTGGCATGCTCTGGATCCTGGTCAACAGGTGTCACATTGCAGATGTGAATGGCGACGGATGCCTGATATTTATGTCTGCAAATCGGGAAAACCTGAAGGCCCAAATCGTTCAAATGAGTTATTCATAAATAACGGAGATCTTACTTTTACAGAAAAAGCGAAGGAATATGGACTTGACAAATTTGGGATTGTCAAATCATGCATCTTTTTTTGATTATGACCGTGATGGGGATCTTGATTGTTATCTCCTTAACAACTCTTTCCAATCGGTCACTGAATTTGATATGAAACCCGGCCAGACGGCAGATCCCTGATACACTTGGAGGAAATAAACTTTTCAGGAATGATAATGGTAATTTCATTGATGTAACCCGGACAGCAGGGATTTATTCAAGTAAAATCGGATTCGGTCTTGGCGTTAATGTCGGAGATATCAATCGCGACGGATGGCCCGACATTTATGTATCAAATGATTTTTTTGAGAGGGATTATCTTTACATAAACAATAAGAACGGCACATTTTCAGAATCACTTGAAGATCAGATGAGTGAGATAAGTCAGGGTGCAATGGGTGCAGATATTGCAGATATCAATAATGATGCATGGCCCGAAATTTATGCCACTGAGATGACTCCGGAAGATAATGCCCGCCTTAAAACAAAAGCTCTGTTTGACACATGGGAGACTTATCAGTTGAAAGTGAACAACGGATATTATCATCAGTTTGCCAGAAATGTGCTTCAGCTTAACAACAGAAACGGCTCTTTCAGTGAAATAGGAAGATACAGCGGAGTCAGCACAACTGACTGGAGCTGGGGAGCATTAATAATGGATCTTGACAATGACGGATGGAAAGATATTTTCGTGGCCAATGGAATCTATAAGGATCTGCTTGACCGTGATTACCTCGATATTTATTCAAATCCTTCCATAATGCGTTCAATGATAAAAACTGAAGAGACAGCAATTCTGAGAATGATTGAAATGATCCCTTCAGTAAAGATTCCAAATTATGCATTTCACAATAACGGGGATCTTACATTCACCAACAAATCGGGTGTATGGGGTTTAAATACTCCATCTTTTTCAAATGGTGCTGCATATGGTGACCTTGATAATGACGGAGACCTTGATCTGGTTGTAAACAATGTGAATATGCCTCCTTTTATTATTCAGGAATGAAATAAATAACAAACCGGATGCAAATTATCTTACTGTTAACCTGAAAGGTGAAGGAATAAATAAGGCAGCGATCGGAGCAAATGTTACACTTTATTATGCAGGTAAAATAAATTACCAGGAACTTATTCCGGCAAGAGGATTTCAGTCGAGTGTTGATAACAGACTCCATTTCGGACTTGGAAAAGTCTCCTTAGTTGATTCTCTTAGAATTGAATGGCCTGAGGGAGGTGTACTGTCTTACACAGATTGCAGCAAATCAGTTTCTGACAATAGAAAATGAAAGAGAAAACAAAAGCTGTTATAAAATATCTGAAAAAGTTGAATCAACAGTTTTCAAAAGAATTAATTCTATCCAGGCCTTGATTTTAAGCATAAGGAAAATGACTTTATTGATTTTGAGCGCGACAGGCTGCTTTTCCAGATGCTATCAAATGAGGGTCCGCATATAGCTGTCGGGGATGTAAACGGTGACGGAATGGAGGATATTTATATATGCGGTGCTAAGGAAACTCACTGGAAGTCTTTATGTTCAGGAAAAGAACGGAAGCTTCAGAAAAACAAATGAGAAATTGTTTGAAGCTGACAGAATATCGGAAGATACTGATTGTGTGTTTTTTGATGCTGATAACGATGGAGATAAGGATCTTTATGTTGCCAGCGGAGGAAATGAATTCCCATCGAGTTCATCAGCATTGATTGATCGTCTGTATATAAATGATGGAAAGGGTAGATTTTCAAAATCGCCGCAAATGCTGCCTGCGGAGAATATGAAAGTACTTCCTGTGTTCAACCTGAGGATTTTGACAATGATGGTGATATTGATCTTTTCGTGGGTACCCGTTTGCGACCTTTTGCATATGGCCTTCCTGTAAATGGATATCTGCTTGAAAATGACGGTAAAGGGAATTTTTCAGATGTTACGGGTCAAAGAGCTCCGGAGCTGACAGGTATCGGAATGATCACAGATATGGCATGGGCTGATGTTGATAATGATGGTGACCATGATATGGTTATTGTCGGCGACTGGATGCCTGTAAAGATATTCATAAATGAGAATGGAATTTTTAAAGATGAATCAAGCCTTTGGTCTTTTAAATACTGAAGGTTGGTGGCATTCAATTGTATCAAAAGATCTGAATAATGACGGAAAGATTGACTTTATACTGGGAAATCATGGATTGAATTCGCGGTTTCAAAGCTTCTGATAAAAAACCCGTAACAATGTATGTGAATGATTTTGACCTCAATGGAAGCATTGAACAGATCATCTGCGCTTACAATTCAGATACAATCATATCCTTTGGTCATGAAAGATGATCTTGTTAAACAAATCCCATCTCTCGAAAGTAAATATAAAAAATATGAAGATTACAAGGATCAGACAATTGAAGATATTTTTCCGCCAGAAGTATTGGAGCGATCAGTTAAACTTGAAGCCAGGATAATGGCAAGCTGTTTAATGATAAATACAGGAGATGGATCTTTCAACCTGACTCCTCTTCCTGCAGAAGCCCAGTTTTCTCCTGTTTATGCCATCACTGCAGATGATTTTGATCGCGGATGGAATCTGTGATATCCTGATAGGAGGAAACCAGAGCAGGGCAAAACCGGAAACAGGAATTTACAACGCCGGTTATGGACTCTTATTAAAGGGTAAGACTGATGCGACATGGTATTCTCATTACCTGCTCCTGCTTCAGGCTTTTTTACAAAAGGTGAGATACGTGATCTAAAGACTATAAATATAAAAGGAGATCAGGTTTATTGCTGTTGCAAGAAATAATGATAATTTACAATTTTACAAATATTGATTGATAAATATGAAGAAAGGAGTTTTACGGTTTATGATTTTTCTGATGATATTTCATCTGTTATTTCAGGTTGTACACCAAAAGCAAAGTATGAAAGAAAACTAAAGCATGAACTTGCAAAAGGAGTAAGATATGACTCATTATTTCTGGGATTATACCTTGGGATGCCCGAAAAGGATTTTTACATTCATTGCTGGGAGCTTAACAAAAAAGGGCTTATCAGACAGGGATCAAATAATACAACTGTTGAATATCGATATGAAACGAATTGAAATATCCGGCGATAATGAATTTCTATCCGAGCTTCGTGGAAAGTAAAATTGCAGAAATGCCTGTAAAGTTTATTTATACAGGATGGGCGCCCTGGAATCAAAAGTTATCATCCGACAGTCTGCAGTCGGATGTAATGGAATTGGATTGAAAAGAAATATGGAGATGGTTTTATGAAAGTAGATCATCCTGAAAAGGGGATCGGCTTATGTAAAACTAGATGGCAACAGGCGCATTACAATATTCAAGGAAAATGAAATGAACGTGTGGGCTGTTTTCAGCGACATGTCGGTAATGAAAGAAATATACGATCAATCCCGGATTAGAAATATGCCTGAAGATACAACTAAAGTCATAAAATAGGGCATGCTATGATAATCAGATTCAAACCAGGTTTTATCCGGGATTTTTATGTTACTGATCTCTTTGTCTTTTATCGGATGTGGCAGACAGCAGGGCAAGAAGGAAACAAATTGTTTACGCTGATGCCTGCTTCAGTTACAAATGCTGATTTTGTCAATCATCTCGATTACGACACACAGCTTAAGACCAAATTCAATATCTATACCTATCGCAATTTTTACAACGGAGGGGGGGTTGCACTTGGAGATGTAAATAACGATGGACTCATTGACATTTTCATGACATCCAACATGGGGACTAATGTTCTGTATCTGAACAAGGGAAACTTTGTGTTTGAGGATATCTCAAAAAGTGCAGGCATTGAGGGTATTGGCCGGTGGTCGACAGGTGTAGCAATGGCTGATGTTAACGGTGACGGATGGAACGATATTTATGTATGCAACTCAGGGAACCTGGAAGGTGATGACAGACGAAATGAGCTGTATATAAATAACATGAACACTGACATTCTCTGAAAAGGCAAAAGAATTCGGGCTCGATGACACTGGTTACTCAACCCATGGAGTATTTTTTGATTATGACAAAGATGGTGATCTTGACATGTATCTTCTGAATAATTCATCAAAGGCAATCGGAAGTTTTAATTTAAAGGATAATCATCGATTAAAGAGGGATTCAATCGGAGGAGACAAGCTATTCAGAAATGATAATAACAAATTTACAGATGTAAGCACTGAAGCAGGCATTTACGGGAGTGTTATCGGTTTCGGACTTGGAGTTACCGTTGGGGATATCGATCAGGATGGATGGATGGATATTTATGTTTCAAACGATTTCTTTGAAAGGGATTATATCTATATAAATAACCAGGACGGAACATTCAGGGAGACGCTGACAGGAATGATGAGATCAATTTCCGCAGCCTCGATGGGCGCAGACATGGCCGACATCAACAATGATCATTATCCTGAAATATTCGCAACCGACATGGTCCCGGAGGATAACGACCGTTTAAAGACAAAAACCACATTTGATAACTGGGAGGGTTACAAGTCGAGTGCCGAAAATGGTTACCATCACCAGTTTACACGGAATATGCTGCAGCTTAACAATACCGACGGCACTTTCAGTGAGATCGGCAGGCTTACGGGAGTAAATGCTACTGACTGGTCGTGGGGAGCACTTATCATGGATCTCGATAACGATGGACTTAAGGACCTTTTTGTAGCAAATGGTATTTACAAGGATCTGACCGATCAGGATTACATTCAGTATTTTTCAAACCGCGATATGGTCATGTCAATTGTAACAGGAAATAATGTTGATTATAAAACACTTATTGATGCCATCCCGTCGGTAAAGATTTCAAGCTATGCTTTTAAGAACAAGGGTAATTTCAATTTCAGAACGTGGCATCCGAGTGGGGACTTGCTGAACCGAGCTTTTCAAACGGATCGGCATACGGTGATCTGGATAATGATGGTGATCTCGATCTGGTGGTAAATAACGTAAATATGCCCATGTTCATTTACCGGAATGAAACAAATAACCAATTGCCTGATAATCATTTTCTGAAAATAATTTTAAAGGGTGAACCCGGAAATACTGATGCCATTGGTTCAAAAGTAACAGTCAAACATAAAGGAAAAACCACTGTATCTCGAACAGATGCCAATGAGAGGATATCTGTCAACAAGTGATCCGCGTCCTAATCTTGGACTGGGGCCTTTAACTAGATGTCGATTCATTATAGTTGAATGGCCCGATGGACGATTTACTGTTATGACAAACGTTCAGACTGACCAGATTCTGACTCTGAAACAGAGAGATGCAATAAAATTATCTTTGTCTCTGACTGATTCCTTAAGGACAGAAAATCTGTTTTTCAAAGACATGAGTAATAAGATTATCACCGGATTTACTCATAAGGAAGATAATTTCAATGATTTCGAAAGGGAATCACTTATTTACCATATGATTTCTACAGAAGGGCCAAGAATGTGCAAAGGTGATGTAAATGGAGATGGACTGGAGGATATTTACATATGTGGCGCAAAAGGACAGGCTGGTGCATTGTTTCTGCAGCAAATGAATGGGAAATTCAACCAGGTTGAGAAATCCCTTTTTGAAGCAGATAAGGTTTCAGAAGAAATTGACTGTGCCATGTTTGATGCAGATCTGGATGGTGATCTTGATTTATATATAGCCAGCGGAGGAAATGAGTTACCCGAAAGCTCATCAGCCCTTAGTGACAGGTTTTATTTCAATGATGGCAAAGGACACTTTATAAAATCTGATCAGATTTTGCCGGCAGGAAGATATGAGAGTACCTCTTGTGTAAGAGCAGAGGACTTCGATAAAGATGGGGTTATAGAACTATTTGTTGGAATTCGTCTCAAACCATTCCTGTATGGAGTGCCCGTCAGCGGATATCTTCTGGAAAATGACGGCAAGGGAAATTTCTCTGATGTCACAGCTCAGATTGCACCTGAATTAAAGAATATTGGAATGATCAGGGATATGCTATGGACCGATGTTGACAATGATGGTGATAAAGACATGATTATTGCCGGAGAATGGATGGCCTTAAAGGTGTTTCTGAATAATAACGGAAGTTTTCAGAGAAAAAAGATGCCTTTGGTTCCGTCAAAACTGAAGGCTGGTGGAATTGTCTTGTCTCAGGTGATTTTGATAAGGATGGTGATATTGATTTTATTGCAGGGAATCATGGTTTAAACTCAAGATTCAAGGCTACTGCCGATAAACCGGTAAGCATGTATATCAATGATTTTGATTTGAATGGAACTGTTGAACAGATAATATGTACATATAATGGTGAAAAGTCATATCCGTTAGCCTTGAAGCATGATCTTACAAAGCAAATTCCGGCACTTGAAAGAAAATATCCTAAGTATGAAATGTTCAAAGATCAGCAGATCACAGATATATTCACTCCTGAGCAGCTGCAAAATGCGATTCATCTGGACGCATATAACCTTGAAACAACATTATATTTGAACGACGGATCAGGAAATTTCACAGCCAGACCTATTCCTGTTGAAGCACAGTTTTCACCTGTCTATGCAGCTAATACCGGAGATTTTAACGGAGACGGTAATCCTGATATTCTCCTTGGAGGAAATCTGTTTAATGTAAAACCTGAAGTTGGACGGTACGATGCAAGCTATGGTACATTCTTAATGGGCGATGGTAAGGGCGGTTTCAGAAATGTGCCTGCTAAAGTATCCGGATTCCGTCTTGACGGAGAAGTCCGTGATATTCTGGAAGTGTCGACCAACAGTGGAAAGCTATTGGTCGTTTCCCGCAGTAATGATCCTTTACAGATATTTAAGGTTCTCCGGTAGGACTTTAACATGAAGAATTCAGCCATAATCCTGATTATCATTCTCTTTGTAATTTCCTGTAAACCAAAGGCAAACAAAGAAGATACCTTATTTACAATCCTGCCATCGTCCATAACAGGCATCAGTTTTAGAAATCAGCTTACAGAAAACGAGGAATTCAATATTATTGAATATCTCTATTTCAATAATGGTGCCGGGGTTGCAGCCGGCGATATTAATAATGATGGTCTTATTGATCTTTGTTTCTCCTCCAACCAGGAAACAAACAGATTGTATCTGAACAAGGGAAATCTCACATTCGACGACATAACTGAATCCTCCGGAGTAGCAGGAAAGGGTAACTGGAAAACAGGTGTATCGATGGCTGATGTGAACGGTGATGGATTCCTGGATATTTATGTATGCCAGGTCGGGAATTATAAAAGCTTTAATGGAAGGAACCAATTATTCATAAACAACGGTAACCTGACATTCAGAGAGGAAGCCGCATGATTACGGAATTGATTTTCAGGGGTTTTCAACTCAGGCGGCATTTTTTGACTACGATATTGACGGCGATCTCGATATGTATCTTCTGAACCATTCAGTACATACTTCAAGAAGTTACGGTTCAGTTTCATTACGTAAAGAAAACGATTCCCTGGCAGGTGACAGGTTATTTAGAAATGATGAAAAAGACGGAAAGCGTGTTTTTACAGATGTCACCAGTGAAGCGGGCATCTACACCAGTCAGATTGGTTATGGACTGGGAGTGAATATCTCCGACATCAATAATGATGGTTTTCCGGATATCTATATATCAAATGATTTCCACGAAAATGATTATTTGTATCTTAATAATGGTGATTGTACATTTTCTGAGCGATTGACAGAATTTATAGGGCATACTACCAGATCTTCAATGGGTAACGACATCGGAGATATTAACAATGATGGTCTGATGGATATAATTGTCCTGGATATGCTGCCTGACAAGGAGAAGATCAGGAAACAATCAGGCGGTGAAGATGACTATGAACTTTCTGAAATAAAAAAGGATTTCGGTTACAATCCTCAGTATGTCCGTAACAACCTGCAGCTTAATCTTGGAGGAGGATTATTCAGTGAAATCGGCTTGCTGGCAGGTATTTATTCAACAGACTGGAGCTGGTCACCCCTGTTCTGTGATCTTGACAACGACGGATGGAAAGATCTTTTTATTACCAGCGGAATATACCGCAGGGCCAATGACCTGGATTATGTTAAATTCCTTACTGGTGGGAACAGGTTCTTTCCAACAAAGGATAACAGCAAAATACCGGATAAGGGATTGTATGACAAAATGCCCCTTTATCCGAATGTGAATTATCTGTACAGGAATAACAGAGACCTAACATTTTCTAATGAAAATAAAACATGGGGATCTGGTCCTGAATCCTATTCCAATGGATCAGCCTACGCAGATCTTGATAATGACGGAGATATGGATCTTGTTGTAAATAATATAAATGAAGAGGCGTTTATCTGCAGAAATAATGCTGAAAAGTATCTTAATAACCATTCCGTTTCCATAAAGCTGGAAGGCAGCAGACTCAACACATTTGGAACAGGAACAAGGGTGACGCTTTTCTGCAATGGGCAGAAACAGGTTGCCGAACAGTTTTCAACAAGAGGGTTTATGTCCTCGGTTTCCGAAATTTTACATTTCGGGCTGGGAACTTCAAATGTAATTGACTCAATAATTGTACGCTGGCCCGACCTTGCAGAGCAGAGATTAACATATGTTACTGCTGACACACTTATCACTTTAGACCATAATAATGCTGTTAAATCAGCAAAAACATATAATAAAGAGGAAGAAACCCTGAATTTGTTCTCCCCGTCCAAAATTCCCGGATTGGAATTCAGGCACAAAGAAGACCCATACATAGATTTTTACCGTGAAAAGCTGATCCCTCACAGCCTGTCAGCGGAAGGACCAGCAATGGCTATCGGGGATGTTAATGGCGACGGATTGGATGATATTTTTATCGGCGGGGCCAAAGAACAGGCAGCCCGGATTTTTATTCAGCAAAAAGAGGGAGCTTTCAAACCCTTACATGTCCCTGTTTTCATAATCGAACTCGAAACAGAAGATATTGATGCTGCTTTTTTTGATGCCGATGGTGACAAGGACCTGGATCTTTACATTGTAAGGGGTGGTAATGAGTTACCTGCCGGCAACCAGATGCTGTCCGATCTTCTGCTTATAAATGATGGAAAAGGGGGATTTACGAGGGGCCGGGTACCTTTTCTTTCTCATAACGGATCATGTGTAAGACCAAGTGATTTTGACGGAGACGGAGACATGGATCTCTTTGTAGGTTCAAGATCTGTTCCTGGAGCCTATGGATGGTCGCCCGATCAATACCTGCTTGAAAATGAGGGGCATGCAAATTTCCGTGATGTAACGGATACAAAGTTGATAGGTCATACTAATCTGGGTATGGTGACTGACGCTGCCTGGACCGATTTTGACAAGGATGGTGATCAGGATCTGATAATTACCGGTGAATGGATGAAGATCTGCATATTCAGAAATGAGAATGGAGTTTTTAAAGATGTAACAGCTTCTGCCGGACTTGAGCTGACATCAGGCTGGTGGTATTCCATTCATGCCGCCGACATAGACCTGGATGGAGATATGGATCTTGTTGCAGGCAATCTTGGGTTAAATTCAATCCTTAAAGCATCTCCCGGACAGCCTGTTGAAATGTATATGAATGATTTTGACAACAATGGATCGCTCGACCAGATAATCTGTTCATATAACGAAGGGATCAGCTATCCTGTGGCCTCCCTCGATGATCTGGCCAGTCAGATAACCGGTTTTGAAAAGAACTATCCCAATTATTCTGATTTTGGAGGAAAAACAGTATTGGATATTTTTGGTAAGAGTATACTTGAACAGTCGTCTAAAAAGGAAGTAGTAATGTTTGAGAGCTGTGTTTTCCGGAATAGTGGTGACGGGACCTTTAAAACTGAAAAGCTCCCGGTTGAAGCCCAGTTCGCTCCTGTCCGTGATATCATGGTGAGCGATATTAACCGCGATGGGATCAATGACCTTATCCTGGCAGGTAACAATTACCCCGTCAGGCCCTCTTATGGAAGGTATGATGCCAGCTACGGCTGGTACCTGGCGGGAGATACCTCTGGTGGATTTAAAACAATAATGCCGGTGGAAAGCGGCCTGATAATAAAAGGAGATGCAAGAAGAATACTCCCTCTTAAGGTATCACAGAGAAACTACATTGTAGTTGCAGTAAATGATGGAGAACTTCAATTGTTCGAGATTCAATCAGGTAAATGACATATGTTCAGACCTTCATCTCCCCCCACCCTTTCCTGTACTCTCTTTTTACAAACTGGTTAGCATCCTCGAAATTGGTAATCTTCATATTTTCTCCGTCCCATTTGTATGAAATATAACGACCCGGGAAAATATAGCCTTCCATTTCACCATAAACAGGATCTTTCCTGGTGATTTTCTTCTGAATATTAAAGCATCGCAGCAACAAATTTCCCATCAGAACGGTTTCGGTAAGCGGACCTGCATATCCGACAAAAGGAGAATCAACCTCGGCATTCCCGTAACCAGCTATACAGGCGTCTATCCACTGCCACCAGTGACCATCCATATCTCCGGTTACACGTGGATATTTCTTTGGAATATTAATGTCTTTGTTCCTGGAAAGCGGTAAAAGTATCGGATTGCGTCCTCCCCAGCCACAAGCGACTTTACCCTTGGTACCAATGAAAAGCGTGGCTCCTTCATAATCATTGAGTCCGGGCCAGTCGCCCATGATATCATTCATGTTCTTGTCAGGATCAATCTCATATGGACGTTCCGGGGTTATGCCTCCGTCCATCCAGTAAAGATCGAGGCTCTTTCCGTTTTTCAGTTTATATTTAAACCTTACAGAACTGGAAACAGGTCCGCTTTCCGGGAAGATTCCCTCCTTGAATATACCTGTATAGACGGTACTTGCATTGCATGATACTTCAGTGGGATAACCAAGATTCAGAAGCTTGAAAGGCGGTCCCATAATATGGCAACCCATATCGCCAAGCGCTCCGGTTCCGAATCTCCACCATCCCCTCCAGTTAAATGGAACAAGGTTATCGATATAGTCAACTTCCTCAGCCGTTCCAAGCCAGAGATCCCAGTTTAATTCGGAAGGTACAGCAGGTTTTGCTTCCGGCCATGCAATACCCTGTGGCCAGACAGGCCTGTCGGTCCAGCAGTAGACCTTGTCAATTTCCCCTATCAGATCAGCCTCAAACCATTCCCTGAGAGTCCGCATACCGTCGCATGATGCTCCCTGGTCGCCCATCTGGGTAACAACTTTATACTTCTCTGAAGCCTGGGTAAGAATACGGGCTTCATAGATATCATGAGTAAGAGGTTTCTGCAGGTACAAATGTTTTTTAAGCTGCATGGCGCTCAGACCAACAATTGCATGATTATGATCAGGAATAGCAACTGATACCGCATCGAAGTTTTTGCTTTCTTTCTCAAACATCTGTCTCCAGTCGTGATAGAATTTGGCTTTCGGAAATTCTTTTATTCTTGGAGCAGCCATCCTGTCATCAACATCGCAGAGAAAAGCAATTTCTGCATTTTTCTTGGGTGCAATGGCATAATGCCTTATATCATCAGCCCCTTCGCCTCCGCATCCTACTGCCGCAATAAGCAGTTTATCGCTGGGAGCCACATGTCCAAGTCCGCTGACAGTGAAGTTTGGAAGAATAGTTAAGGCAGCAGCACCCGATGCTGCCGTCTTTACAAAATTCCGCCTCGAGATACTTCTTTTGTTCTTCGATTTCATTGAAATTTAATTTATAACTATTTTGAAGATTTTATCAAGTGGTTTTACTGCTATCTCCTTAAAGAAGACAACATCTGATTCACCATGGTTCTGAATACCAATATATCCTGAATCAGGCCTGGGTCCACGGTGCGGTTCAAAATCAAATTTACGTTCCGGTACAGGATCTCCTTCTGTATAATCCGTTACTTTTACCCCATTTACAAAAACAATTGTTCTGGTGCCATCCAATGTAATTTCAGTAGTATTCCATTGAGGTCCCGGTTTTCCTGGTTTTGCCAGTGGTTTTGTAAGTGAATAAATTGTACCGGTATAATGGTAATCATCTTCATCTGACAGTTCGGGTTTATTGTCAATCTGAACTTCATAGCCGTAATGTACTGGCATCCATTCTTCACGCGGTTCAACAGGCAAACGGATGAAAATGCCCGAATTGCTGTTTTCATCCCGCATCTTCCAAACCACTTTTATAACACAATTACCAAACTTTTCAGCTTGCCAGTACAGTAATCCCATTCCTCCATTACCCCGTATTAATCCGTCTTCGACCGACATAAATCCGGGTCCGGCATGTTTCCAGCCGGTCAGGTCCTTTCCATTGAATAGTTGGCGCCATTCTGAAGTCTGGGCGTTACAGGAGCAAAGGTTGAAGATTGCAATAATAACTAAAGCCACAGCTAAAAAGTCAGTCAGCAATTTTTTCCTTAATTCGATTTCATTTTTTCTCATAATATTTATTTTTTAATGTCAGTCTTTTCTTTTTATAATTGCATTCTTTACTATTGGCTTTGCCCAGTAACTAAGGCTCAGAATATAGGCTAAAGTTATATAAATAACCGTCATACCAGCCTGCAATCCTATAAGGTCTTTAAGTTTGCCGATAAGCAGTGAAACCAAAGCACCTCCCGCAATTCCTGTGCAAAGGATTCCTGCAAATGATCCATGAGACTTTGTAACACTGTTAAGTGCCAACGAAAAAATGATAGCATACATCACCGACAGGCAAAAACCAAGTGCAGGGAAGCCAAATAATGCATATTCAACCTTTCCGAAAAGTGTAAATGTTAAAATTATCAGAGCCGCTACTGTAAAAATACGCAGCACAATTTTGCTGTCCATTACTTTAAGCAGGAATAATCCAAGAATACATCCTACAGTCATCATACCCCAGAATAATCCTACAGCTTTTGCACCTTCAATTTCCGGAGTAAGTCCGTGATAGGTCCTCAAAAACTCAGAGATCCAGTTTGCTATGCCCTGTTCTGTTCCCACGTAACAAAAGATACCGAAAAAGAAGAGTATCACTTTCTTCTGCTTGAACAGTTCGACATGAGTTTCCCAGGCTCCCACAATTTCTTCCTCCTTAAGCTCAACGTCAGGGAAACGCGTCAGAAGAATCGTTGCCAGCATAAAGAGGCTGATTACTGTGAAAAGCAAATATATTGATACCCATGGCAATGTAACAGGTGTCAGATTTGCCATCGCCCTTATCATAAAATCATTATTCCCCTGTTGATCACCAAGACCGAGGACCAGATATGAATATACAAACGGGCTTATAAATGAAGCTGCACCAAATACCAGCTGAGCCATTACCGAATTAAAAGCAAAATGCTGCTCACCTCCTGCAACCCTGAGCAGTGGATAAATTGCAACCTGCATTATAGCCATTCCGCATCCGATCATGAAAAGCGAAAACAGGAACACCGGGAACGAAGGGAACATTGAAAACAACAGGGCTCCTGAAAAAGAGAGGATCCAGGCCAGGGTCAGGCTTTTCTTTTCGCGATATTTCTGTATAAGCATGCCGGCAGGGATCGACATTAAACCGTATGCAATGAAAAATGAAAAAGGCAGCATCCCGGTCATCGTTCCGCTGAGCGTAAAACTATCACTTACATTGGGATTGATCGATCCCAGGATATTTGTCACAAAAGAGATTACAAAGAAAATCAGGAAAATAATGAAGATCAGGTAGTAATTCCGTTTCATAGGCTTTAACAGGTTAATTCACGATTATTGATAATCCGGAAATATAAAATTAATAATAATTATGAATTATTCAGGCACATAGTATATGGATTTAATTCCCCCTTTGAAGAGCCTGCCCCGCTTCGGCGGGGGGTTAGGGGGATGTAATCTGGATTCACAGGTTAAGGTTTAAGAAATCAATTTGACCTTTAATGGAAAAAAAGATAAATTGCATAAAAACAAATAATGGAAAGCAATTATTATTCACTGGAGGTAAACAAGAGTAACAGAGTCACAAGGATTTTCCAGCTGGCTTTCGGAATTATCTGTGCTGTTATTGCAGTGATATGGGCCATATTAAATATTAATATGCTGAAGTCAAACGGAACTTTATGGATTACAATTATTCTTCTTTTGGGTTTTGCGTATTACCAGATAATAACAGGTCTTGGAAAGGCAGAGAAATTCATTGAGTTCAGCCAATCCTCAATTAAGCTTAAGAAGAATTCACTTTTTCCGGTCAGGGTGTTGAAGGCACCAGATATCCAAAAAATAGAGGCATTTCCTTTAAACCTGGTCTTCTTCCTCAGATCAGGGAAAAGACTAATTCTGAGATTCGGGACCACTTACACTGATATTATTGAGCCTGTCAGAAAAAGTCTTCAGACTTTTTGTACAGGAAACAATATCTCCCTGGAATTCAAAACCGAGGAATTATAGGTATGAAGGGGGGGCGTTGAAAAAGTCGAATCCTGCCTTATTTCTTCCATTTTTTTGCCCCCTACCCCCTAAAGGGGGTTTTGCAAAAGCCTATTTATCAATAAGTCCCCTTTAGGGGATTTAGGGTCAAACCAAAAGGGAAGGACTTTTTCAACAGCTCCCAGTTCATACCCTATAGAATGCTACGTTTCTACATACCTATGCCAGTACAATCATCAAAGGGCCAGTATCTTACTCCAGACCTCTTTATTAACTGGTATACCTTTCTTAGTATTTTCCTCCCTGATAGCAACAATGTTTTCTCCCGGATACCTTATTTTGGTACCCGATTCTGCAGGATCCGATTCTTTCAGATTCCTGATAATATCATGAATAGTTCTTTCGACACTCCCGGAATTCTTAAGCTTACCAATACATATTGCTATATAGACCTGTGATACTGCATATTCAGCTTCCCCTGGGAGATTTCATGGGTTGATAAGCCACCTGAAAGAATTGAAGCAAGGATATCAAGAAGAAGTGAAAGTCCCGATCCTTTCCAGTAACCTACTGGAAGAGCGCGCCTGGTTAAAAGTATTTCGCCTGGATCAGTAGTCAGTTCACCTTTATTGTTATAACCTCCCGGGTATGGCAGTTGTTTGCCACCAAGCTGATAAATTTCCATCTTTCCGTACGAAAACTGGGACATTGCAAAATCGAGTACAACAGCTTCATCTCCGTATGGTACTGCAAATACAAGAGGATTATTACCCAGACGAAAATCCTTAGCACCCCAGGCAGGCATATTGGCCTCAGTATTTGTCCAGCCGATAAAAATAAAGCCCTTTCTTGCAGCCATCCATCCATAAGTTCCTCCTCTCATCCAGTGATTGGTGTTCCCCATTGCCACCAGACCGATTCCGTTCAGTGAAGCAATTTCCATCGACCTTTCAGTGGCTAATATTGCATTTAATGGTCCCGGACCAAGGTTTCCGTCCCATTGTTCAAGTGCTCCTGCCCTGTTTACCGGTGAAGGCTCTGCATCAGGTATTATATATCCTTTTCTGAGGTATTCGACAAACCGCGGAAACCGGTTAACTCCATGGGAATAAACACCTTCCAGACTATTCAGAGTAAATAATCCGGCGCATTTATCAGCTTTGGATCCGGTAAAACCTGAATTTGTCAGAATTCTGACAAATTCAGATTTCATTTGCTCCTGCGGGATAAACAGTCTATTCAATTTCTTTGAATTTGAAGATTAAAATTTATATTAAACATTATTATTTTGTTCAAATTCATTTTTTTTGCCCCCTTCCCCCTAAAGGGGGTTTATAAATAGCTATAAATCTAAAAGTCCCCTTCAGGGGATTTAGGGGCAAAAAGTATATAATGGATAATTAAGAATGTCACATCAGGGTTTATTATTTCAGGATCGTATCCCCGAAATCCATGAACCAGTTCCAGTCTTTAAGAAGCATGTTATGAGCCCCGTCACGTATATGGTATGCAAGCCTGCCTCCAATAACCTGCCTGTTCAAAGGAGGCATTTTATCGGAAAGGGTGGAGTTCATGTCGTAAAGCTGAAAAACAGGAAGGGAATGATACAGTGAGAGATATGAGCCCCGTGGATCGGCCCACAAATCTTCGCTTGCTGATGTAACATAAACTGCCCTGGGAGCTATAAGTGAAATCAGCATGTGCATGTCGACCGGCATTGAGTCTTCATTATCTGACCAGTTTCTGTAGTTCAGGCAGAACCAATGAGGGAAAGCATTATTTATCCTGGCGACAGTCTCCCCGTATTTTCTACGGGCCAGGGCTGCACCACCGCAACCTGACTCATTGCTGACAGCCATTGCAAACCTTTTATCTTCAGCGGCTGCCCAGAGAGCCGTCTTCCCTCCTCTTGAGTGTCCCACCACCGCCACTTTTTTGCTGTTAATATCCTTATCAGTCTCAAAATAATCGAGACAACGGCTTGCACCCCATGCCCAGGCAGCTATTGTGCCCCAGGAATCAGGTTTACGCTCTCCCCTGTCAAGAAGTCCATGTATTCCGTTCTTAAAATCATCAAAATTATCAGGATCAACATCAGCATTACTGAATACAGCAATCGCGTAACCCCTGGCGATAGCCTCCTCTGCAGGCCAGAATTCACTTTTTACCTTTCTTTCAGGGTCAGTATTCTGAGGTCCCCGGTTATCTATCAGAAGAAAAGCCGGTACCGGTTTCAGCAGCTTTATTCGGGACAAAAAGTGTCAGATGAATATCAAGTGAATTTCCATTGCTCGTAATGGTAATATCAACCTGCCTGAGAGTGGCATCTCCACCCATTGCATTTTTATCTTCATTAATGAGTTTGAAGCTCTTTGTATAATCAGTCGAAGGAATCCTGCCGTAGACATTAGTCCGGAACAGTTCAAGAATTTCGTTCCTCCTGCTCTCTTCCCACATCTGAACATCCTTTAATCTGTTTACCTTCAAGTGATACAAGCACTTCGGGTAATTTATAAACCGGTACTTTTTCTTCAAAATAATTGATTTCCGTCTGATTTTTTGTCAACCGCTCCAGTGTCTCCTTTGATGGCTGCCAGCTTGGATCTGCCTGCGAAAAAGCCCGGGATGACAAGAAAACCAGAATAAGTGTACTAAAGACATTTATTATTATCCGTGATTTCATTTCTCTGGTATTTTAAAATTCAGTTACAACATTATAAAATTAGTTCTTTTCTTATTGCATTATGGGAATTGATGTAATTTTATCTGAACTTTAAATGAGCTCAATTGAAGCCGTTGTATCTTAAATATGACAATTATATCGAGTGCAGGCTTTGTCCGCATCTTTGCAAGATAGCTGTATGGAAAGAGGGGTATCTGCGGGGTCAGAAAGAATACCGGTGAGAAAATTGAGCTGATGACTTACGGCGTCATTTCAGGACATTCCCTCGATCCTGTGGAAAAAAAGCCGCTTTACCATTTCTTCCCGGGTCGTAACATTCTTTCGATAGGATCATATGGATGCAATATGAGATGTGATTTTTGTCAGAACTACCATATTTCGCAAAGCAGGGCCGACAGCTTTTCTCCTGGCACTGATCCGGATAAAATAGCTGTTGAGGCATTTAATTCTCCGAATAACATTGGATTGGCTTTTACCTACAATGAACCGGTGATCTGGTACGAATTTGTTATGGATACCGCCGCCCTGATCAAGGAAAAAGGAATGTACACCGTCATGGTAAGCAACGGATTTGTAAACAGAAACCCGCTGAATGATATACTGGAATTCATCGATGCATTCAATATCGACCTGAAGGCATTTAACGATTCATTCTATACAAAACTTGCAGGTGCCGGGCTTGAACCAGTTAAGGAAACCCTGAAGCAAATTGCAAAAGCCGGGAAACATCTCGAAATTACCACATTGATAATTCCGGGAAGAAATGATTCAGAACAGGAAATGGACCTGGAGTCAAAATGGATATCGGAGGAACTTGGGAATGAGACTCCCTTGCATCTAAGCAGGTATTTTCCGATGTATAAAAGAGACGATCCTGTCACACCCGAGTCTACACTGACAGGATTATATGATGCAGCTTCAAAGCATTTGAAATATGTCTATATAGGAAATACCTCTGCCGCAAAGGGACAGGATACAGCCTGCAGCAAATGCGGTAAAATAGTAACCAGAAGATCAGGGTATAATACCAGATTAATAAACCTTGACAATAAAGGCAAATGCACTGGATGCGGAAATACCGTTTACAGGAATTTTACTTTTTCTTCGCGGGAATAGAACTGAGCCTCCCGCAGAGCTTATCGGTTCCGATGAAAAGATCTTTTTCCACCAGCTGAAAATGAGATCTGAGTACTTTGGGATCATCGGTCTTTTCAGGATTGTTTACCCGTTTGATAAGGTCATTTCTCAAAGTAACTGCATCAGCAATTATTTCTGATACCTCCTCAGCCTTTTCATCAGGATGAAGAGTTCCGAAAGTAAAACAGTCTGAAATCACTTCAAAAATAAGGTAATCTATATTCTTTTTAAGTTTTCTGATGCTTGGCATATTGGAGATTTTATAATCAGCTGCAAAGATAACAAAATAATATTAACCGGAATCTCAGTTATTTGCAGTAAAGCTTTTAATGCTCTCTTCTGCCTTTTCGATATAAAGCTTGCGAAGATTCTGAATGAGGGGAACCCGTCACATTGAAATAAATATCGCCGATGCAGTAAAACTGAAGTACCATTGGCGAAGTTCCTGTCATAAATACTGCATCGTAATCCTGCAATGAATCAACCGGTACGCACATGAATCTGACTTTGATCTTATTTGTCCTGCAAATATCAAGGATATATTTTCTGGTTATCCCGTTAAGGATTGTTTCATCGGGAGCAGTAGAAAGTGTGTTGCCCTTTAAAAAGAATATATTCGACCTGCTTCCCTCTGTGATCTGGTTTTCTTCATTTACCAGAAGGGCTTCATATCCTCCCTCAAGTATAAGCTTATGATAGATTGAAGACCTGAAGTTTATGATTAATAACTTTCGATTCAGGATCCTTCCTTTCAGCATAAAAAAGAATACCCTTTACTCCTTTTTTATACTGTTCCTCGGTGGGATATATAGGTTCGATAAAATAGACCAGATAGTTGTTTGAATCCTTATTATAATTGAATACTATTTTCAGGTTGATGTCTTTTCTTTTTTCGGTTTTTACCAGATTGAATAATATCCCTTCTTAAAACCTCATATTCTGCAAGAGACTCTTTCTGTTGGATTTTTACGCTCGTCTCAAGACGATCCATATGGTCGTGAAAAAATACCGGATTACCTTTTATCATCCGTATCACCTCATATATTGATTCTCCTTCATATACCAGAGCGTTATCAAACTGATCAGACGGATAAAGATGTCCGTTAAGAATGAATTTTTTGCCATAGCATTCGTTCATGATAAGAGTTTTTTATTTACAAAAATACGAACAATAAGACTATCAGCCAGCATTTCTCCATATATTAGCAGTCGCAGTAATATCTGACTGTTCAATTCATGTACGCAATTGTTGATATTGAAACCACGGGAGGGAGTTCCAGAATTGAAAAAATCACCGAAATTTCTATTTTTCAGCACGATGGAGAAAAGATAACAGGGGAATTTACAACCCTTGTCAACCCCGAAAGAAATATACCCTACTTTATCACAAACCTGACCGGGATAACTAACGAAATGGTTGAAAATGCACCCAGGTTCTTCGAGGTTGCAAAGACAATAATTGAGTTTACCGAAGGGCGTACAATGGTAGCCCATAATGCAAGATTCGATTATTCATTTATACGTCAGGAATTCAAATCATTGGGTTACAATTTTAGCAGGAATCTGCTCGATACCGTAACACTTGGCCGGAAACTGATCCCAGGTCACAGGTCGTACAGTCTCGGGAACATCTGCAAGGATCTGAATATAACTATAGCAGGAAGGCACAGGGCTTCAGGAGATGCTCTGGCTACCGTAAGGCTTTTTGAAATACTGATGGAGAAAGACAGGGAAACAAGCGGAAAAGCATCAGGACTGATCAGAAACTCCAGATTATCAAAGCTTAATCCAAACCTTGATATCTCAAAAGTAGATTCAATTCCCGATGAGCCCGGAATATATTATTTCTACAATGAGAAAGGGGACCTGATATATATTGGTAAAAGCAGAAATCTCCAGCAAAGAATAAGAACTCACCTGTCGAACAATACGACCAACCGGGCAATGGAAATGCGTGACCTGATTGCCGATGTCGACTGGGAAGTTACCGGAAGCGAACTTATAGCCCTTCTGAAAGAATCATCTGAAATTAAAAAGAACAAGCCTGTCTATAACAGGGCTCAGCGCAGGACAGGCTTTCAATGGGGTATATTCAACTTCACTGACACGAATGGCTATATAAACTTTTATTATGGACAGGTTAGACGATAATGATAATCCCCTTTCGGTTTTTACAGGTAAGGAAAGGGCTAAATCAATGTTATTATCCCTTGTCGAAAAATATGAATTGTGTCAGAAACTCACAGGTTTATATGAAACTACCGGGCCATGCTTCCATTATCATGTAGGGGTCTGCAGGGGAGCCTGCTGTGGCAAAGAGCTTCCGGATACTTACAATGAGCGGGCCAGGAAAGCTGCTGAAGAATTTGTATTTACCCGCCGCAATTTTTTCATTATTGACAAAGGCAGGGATGACGATGAACGCAGCGCAATAAAAGTGGTGAATGGAAAATTTTCAGGGTTTGGGTATTTCAGTATTAATGAAATGGGATTCGGGCTTACAGCTGTTCATGATTGTATTCAGTCATCCGGAGATAACCGTGATATCCAGACAATACTGAAACAGTATCTCAAAGGATACAAAATAGAAAAGATCATTGAATTCTGATTATCATGGGTTATATTTGTTAGCATAACAGATTGTTTAAAATAATACTCATTCTATAAGTATGGCTGTATTTAAACGTACCACAAAAGATCTTATATTAAAGATTGATGAGTTTTTCGATAATGTTGATCTTGGACTTCTTGTTTTCAGGGAAGGAGTTAAAGCCTACCTGGAAAAAGACATGGAAGCATTTGACAGGCATATCCGGAAAGTCGAGCTGCTCGAAAGCAATGCTGATAAGCTCCAGAGATCCATTGAAAATGAAATGATCACTCATTCAATACTGCCCCAGCACAGAGGTGAGGTAAGTGCACTTATCGATGTTCTTGATGAAATAATTGATACCGCAAAATCCACCCTGAATGAATTCAGCAATGAAATGCCCGATATCCCGTCTTCGCTGAATCATAATTTTCTGAGTATTATGGAAGCATCTGTAAATGCCGGCGAAGAGCTTATTCCTGCCGCACGGGCATATTTTAAATCTCCATATACCGTAAGGGAGAAATTGCTTAAGGTTTATTATTTTGAAAGTGAGACTGACAAGATTTCAAGATCTGCCACAAGGTTCATCTTTCAGGAAATGAAAGAACTCGATCTTGCACATAAATCTCATCTCCGATATATTATACAGCCATATCGAGAAAATCTCAGACAATGCCCAGAAGGCAGCAGACCTCCTTTCAGCAATGGCAATAAAGATTGTAATGTAAAATGATTCTACTTTTCCTTACCAGCGGTCTCTTCCTTGGGTGGTCACTTGGGGCCAATGATGCTTCAAATGTTTTTGGCTCTGCTGTAGGCTCAAGAATGCTGAGTTTCAGGAAAGCTGCAATCATTGCTTCAGTTTTTGTAATTCTCGGGGCGGTCATTCAGGGAGCCGGCGCGGCAGGTACGCTCGGAAAACTTGGTGCTGTAAATGCAGTCGGGGGTTCATTTACAGTTGCCCTGACTGCCGCAGTGACAGTTTACCTGATGACCAAATTTGCCCTGCCTGTATCCACAACCCAGGCTATTGTAGGGGCAATCATAGGATGGAACCTTTTTACCGGAAATCAAACCGACGGAAGGGCCCTGACACAGATTGTAACAACATGGGTTTCCGGCCCGGTAATCGGCGCTGTATTTGCCATAATCCTTTATATAGTCGTTAAGGCAATCAAAAAAAATTCATCATTGCATCTGATCAGGTTTGAATCCTATATTAGGAAAGGGCTTATAATTGTCGGAGCTTTTGGAGCTTACAGCCTTGGGGCAAATAATATTGCAAACGTAATGGGAGTTTTTATTCCGGCATTCAACCTTCAGGAGCTTAATCTTGGATTATTCACTCTTTCCTCAGCCCAGC
This sequence comes from uncultured Bacteroidales bacterium, assembly GCA_963702415.1. Taxonomy (GTDB): domain Bacteria; phylum Bacteroidota; class Bacteroidia; order Bacteroidales; family VadinHA17; genus LD21. The sequence continues at coordinate 65,523 of CAVPCP010000018.1, forward strand.
AGCTTTTCCTTCTCGGTGGCCTGGCCATTGCAGCCGGCATACTGACCTATTCAAAAAAAGTAATGGAGACTGTCGGCAGCAATATTGTCGAACTTTCCTCTGAAGCAGCACTTGTTGTGGTCCTTGCCCAGGCGCTGGTCCTATTCATTTTTTCATCTTCCTGTCTTTCAAACACTATTGTAAGATTGGCCTCCCTCCTATCCCCATGGTACCTGTTTCCTCTTCCCAGGTAATAATTGGCAGTGTAATCGGGATCGGATTATACAAAGGTGCCAGGAATATTAATTTCAGAATACTTGGGGAAATTTCAGCAGGATGGATTGCAACTCCCATTTTATCAGGACTATTCACTTTTATCTCATTGTTTTTTGTAAAAAATATCTTCGGAATTGATGTGGGAAAGAAGACAGAATTGATCAGGGAGACAACTATTCAGCCAATGTCAGTGACAACAGCCGATCCGAATTTATCGAATATCATGCAGTATCTTATTCTTGGACTGCTTGTTGCAGGAACAGTTGCGGTATTGTATTATTATTTTCTTGAAAGAAAGAAAAAACTTGAATTTCAGAAATCAGAGGAGAAATTCTGGAAGAATATTAAATGAATATGGGTGCTGGTTGCTGGTTTCTTGTTGCTGGTTAGTTTACAACAAGCACCTGGCACCTGGCACCTGGCAACTATCAATAGCTAATTTGAATTAACTAAATATTTACTACATGACGAATGAATACTACCTTGGAATAGACATCGGAGGCACCAAATGTGCAGTTATTGCAGGAACTGAGGAAATGGAAATTCTTAAAAAGATCAGTTTCCCTACAGAAACAAGTAAAGGTCCCTCACATGCATTAGATCTTCTGTTAAATTCAGCATCAGAAATCACCGAAAACCTTAAAAAGGACAGGCTTAAGGCTGTTGGTATAAGCTGCGGGGGACCACTTGACAGTGTCAGAGGAATTGTGCAATCCCCGCCCAATCTGCCGGGATGGGATGATATCCGTATTGTTGACCTGTTCAAAAACAAGTTTAATGTTCCTGTTTACTTACAGAATGATGCAAATGCCTGCGCACTCGCTGAATGGAAATTCGGAGCGGGAAAAGGAACCCGTAATATGGTGTTTCTGACTTTCGGTACAGGTATGGGAGGCGGCATTATAATTAATGGCAGGGTATATTCAGGAACTAATGACCTTGCGGGCGAAGTGGGTCATATAAGACTGGCCGATGATGGACCAAAAGCTTACGGGAAGAAGGGATCATTTGAAGGCTTTTGCAGCGGTACAGGAATCGCACTCCTGGCAAAACAAATAGTACGTGAAAAATTTGCATTAAGCCAGCCGGTGACATTTTGTAAAAACATTGAAGACATCGACAGAATAAATGCCAGGGATGTTGCTGAAGCTGCATTCGCCGGAGATAAGACAGCTATTAAGATCCTGGAAATATCAGGCGAATACCTTGGAAAAGGCTTATCACTCCTGATAGATATCCTGAACCCAGAAAAAATCGTTATCGGAAGCATTTATGCCCGCTGCAGGCAGTTTATTGAACCTGCATGTCTTGAAGTGGTTGCCAGGGAAGCGCTGGAACCTGCCAGAGCTGTTTGCAGTATAGTTCCTGCGGCTCTTGGCGAACAGATTGGAGATTTTGCAAGTCTTAGCGTTGCAATGGTGGAAAATGAGCACTGAACAATAGTTATTATATGAAAAATTCAGAAAATTCCAGGGTCTACAGGGCAATTTCACGCAGGAGCTTTATAAACAGGGCTGCCGCCGGAACAGCAGGCATTGCTTTTGTTCCGGCATTAAATAACCTTGGACTGGAGGATCAACAGGCTGGTAAATGGCCTCCTGATGCAGTGAAATACCGTTTCCATCTTATCGGACAGGCTCACATTGATCCTGTCTGGTTGTGGCCATGGCCCGAAGGCCTTGCAGTTGTTCACAGCACATTCCGGTCAGCTCTTGACAGGATGAATGAAACTCCTGACTTTGCTTTTACCGCAAGCTCAGCGCAGTTTTATCAATGGGTCGCGGAAAATGATCCTGAAATGCTCGGAGAGATAAAAAAGCGGATTGAGGAAGGGCGCTGGAATGTTGTCGGAGGCTGGTGGGTGGAACCTGATATGAATATACCATGCGGCGAATCGATGGTACGACAGGGATTATATGGGCAATTAACCCTGCAGAGGCTTCTTGGACATCGTGCCACTGTAGCTTTTTGTCCGGATTCTTTTGGCCATACAGGAACATTACCTCAGATTATAAAATCGCAGGGAATGGAAAACTATGTTTTCATGCGTCCCGGTCCAAAAGAAAAGACCATTCAGGCCGACCTGTTCTGGTGGGAAGGTCCCGATGGAACACAGGTGCTTACCTACCGGATCCCAATCAGTTACAACGACAGCAGATCTGTCAGGGGCCGGATTGAACAGGTAATGGCTCAGCTGAAGGATCAGCCAATGACCACTTTCATGTCATACTACGGAGCAGGCGACCATGGGGGCGGCGCAACAAAAGAAAACATTGCATCAGTAAAGGAAATTCAGACAGAAAAAGATGCGCCCACCATAATGTTCAGTACTCCTGAAGAATATTTTAAAGAGATCCGTAAAGATCAAAATCTAAAGCTTCCGGTGATTAAGGACGACCTTCAGCATCATGCAAGAGGATGCTATACCGCTGAGGCAGAGATAAAGAAAAACAACAGGCTCTCGGAGAGTTCACTGATTACCGCTGAAAAAATATCCGCACTGGGATCGGCGATCTGGAATTTCACATATCCGAAGGAGGAATTTACTTCAGCATGGAAAAAAGTCCTGTTCCTTCAGTTTCACGACAGTCTTGCAGGAACATCCGTTCCGGAACATTCTGTAACTGCCAGAGAAGGTTACGGTTATGCCCTTGAGGTAGCTCACGAAGCCATATATAAAGCTGTTCAGAAACTTGAATGGCAGGTTGCTTCAGAAGATCCTGCCTCACAGTATCTTCTTGTCTTTAATCCCCATGGCTGGGAAATAAAGGGGAACCTTGAATATGATCTGAACTGGGATACAAGGAATCCTTCACAGGCTGAAGATGAAAAAGGGAATCTGCTGTGGCATCAATGGACCGCAGGGACAACAGAGACAGGAAGCCGTAAAGGGTTAATAGTAAGGTGTTCCGTTCCGCCCTTCGGTTACAGGCAGATTAGGATCATGGCCGGAAATGATCTGGAATTTGGACCAGGTGTCACCGCCGGAAATAACTCAATGGAAAACGAATTTCTTAAGATAGCATTTTCAGATTCAGGAACTATCGGAATATTGGATAAGGAAAGCAACCGGGATTTGTTTGAAGGCGGGAAAACCGGTTGCAGGGCTGTTATAATCGATGATCCAAGCGATACCTGGAGCCACGACATTAAAGCATTCAACAGAGAAATTGGCTCATTCGGTAAGGCTGCGATAAAAGTACTTGAATCCGGACCGCTCCGTGCGATTACAAGAGTAACATCCTCATATGGAGCTTCCACACTGACAATCGACTGGATCCTTTATGAGGGTTCTCATACGGTTGAATCAAGAATATCCCTTAACTGGAACGAGCGCCTGAAAATGGTTAAATTCTCATTCCCCGTAAATGTCGGATCACCGGTAGCGACTTACGAAACTCCGTATGGATTTATTAAACGCGCCACAAACGGGGAGGAAGAGCCGGGACAAAGGTGGATTGATCTGACAGGAAAAGCAAGCGGATCCGACTATGGACTGGCTGTGATAAATGATGCAAAATACGGATACAGTGTTGATGGGAACGACATGAGGATTTCTGTGATCCGCTCGGCAGTTTATGCACATCATAATCCAAGGGTTCTTGATATGAAGTCGGAACATATCTGGCAGGATCAGGGTATTCATACATTCAGGATGCAGCTGGTACCACATAAGGGAACCTGGCAGGAGAGCAATATTATACGCAAAGCGGAGGAATTCTTGTCCCCGGCTGTCGTTATCTACCAGGGAATACATGGAGGATCCATGCCAAAAGCGGGGTCATTCATCTCGGTCGAAAATGAGAACATTGTCATTTCAGCAATAAAAAAGTCAGAGGAGGGCGATGATCTGATTATACGTTGTGTTGAAACATCAGGTATTGAAACTTCTGCAACGATCGATCTTGCGTTTATAAACCGGAAATGGAATGGCAATTTCAGGCCATGCGAGATTAAGAGCCTGCGTCTGAACTACAAAACCAGGGACATTAAGGAAGTAAATCTGCTTGAAGAATGAAGACATATTAACCACAGAGTTTCACTGAGTATCACGGAGTAAAAAGTACTGATAAACCAGTGAAACTCAGTGTAAACTCCGTGATACTCCGTGGTTAATGATACAGTTTAAATTCTAACTAAATTGCAATTCAGCAAATGAGTACGATAATCGAAGACATAAGGAAGGAACTAATTAAGAACGCTGACGAAAAAACCAGAATTTCAGGCGAAAGGTTCTTCAAGGAACCTGTAAAACTCCATGGTTTAAAATCGGCAGTCACAGTTCGCATTGGTAAAGAATATTTTGTAAAAATCAAGGGAAAAACGAAGTAGGAGATATTCGGGTTATGCGAGGAACTATGGCAGTCAGGATATCCTGGAGGAAGCAGGAATTGCGTGTAACTGGTCGTTTTATATCCGAAGGGATTATGAGCCTGCCGATATTAGGCATCTTCGAAAGATGGGTGAATAATTATGTGACCAACTGGGCAACTTGCGATACATTATGCAATCATTCAGTCGGAACTCTGATTGAAATGTATCCCGAAAAGATTGCAGACCTAAAAAAATGGGCAAAATCACCAAACAGGTGGATGAAAAGGGCTTCAGCCGTATCACTGATTGTTCCGGCCAGAAAAGGATTATTTATTGAACGACATATTTGAAATCGCCGATATCACTGCTTACTGACAGTGATGATATGGTTCAGAAAGGATATGGCTGGATGCTAAAAGCTGCTAGTCAGGCCCATCAGAAAGAGGTATTTGATTATGTGATCAGGAATAAGGCTGTGATGCCAAGAACCTCATTGAGATATGCCATCGAGAAAATGCCGGAAGAACTAAAAATATTGGCGATGTCAAAATAATCTTCCACTTGATTAACTTTGGATCTGTTTTTACGTAAAATAGTTATGCTGAAACAAATACTTTTTTCTATTGCCATTCTGATTGTCCCGGCCACCTTATTTCCTCAGGACAGGATAACCGGAAGGGATTTTGCAACCAGGTCGGAAGTAATTGCACAATACGGCATGGCTGCAACAAGTCAGCCTCTGGCGACACAGGTGGCGCTCGACATTCTTAAAAAAGGGGGTAAGCCGTCGACGCAGCAATTGCCGCAAATGCAGTACTTGGGGTAGTAGAACCTACAGGCTGCGGCATAGGAGGTGACCTTTTCGCAATTATCTGGAGCGCTGAAAAAGGAAAACTCTATGGCTTGAATGCAAGCGGAAGATCACCGCGTTCGCTGAAACTGGAATATTTTAAGAACAAGGGTTATGATTTTATCCCTTCCACTGGTCCTCTTCCTGTTTCAGTTCCCGGTTGCGTCGACGGGTGGTTTGAAATGCATGAAATGTTCGGCCGGCTTCCGATCAGAGATATCTTACAACCGGCAATAAACTATGCCAGGGACGGTTTTCCCGTATCTGAGGTCATTGCCTATTATTTAAACAGAAATACGCAGGCTCTGAAGGATTTTCCAAACATTAAGGAGACATATATGCCTGACGGGAAATCTCCGGCCAAGGGGGAAATATTTAAAAATCCAAGGCTCGCCGGTACTCTTGATAAAATTGCCAAAGGTGGAAGAAACGAATTTTACAGGGGCAGCATAGCAAAAGCAATAGCTGCATTCATGAAATCACAGGGAGGATTTCTCACCTATGACGATATGGCAAGGCATAATTCAGAATGGATCGAGCCGGTCAGCTCATCCTACAGGGGCTACTGATGTCTGGGAACTGCCTCCTAATGGCCAGGGAATAGCAACTCTCCAGATACTGAATATCCTTGAAGGCTTTGATATTGAAGAAATGGGATTTGGATCAGCTGAATACATGCATCTGTTTACGGAGGCAAAAAAGCTGGCTTTTGAAGACAGGGCGAAATTTTATGCTGATCCGCGCTTCAGCGCAATACCTGTTTCACAACTGATCTCAAAAAAATATGCAGCAGAACGCCGGAAGTTGATAAACCGCGAAAGAGCAGGCAGGGTATATGATCCCGGGAAAATTGAAGCCGGAAATACAATTTATCTTACAGTTGCTGATAAATTTGGCAATATGGTATCGCTCATCCAGAGCAATTACAGGGGAATGGGGTCAGGCATGTGTCCTACCGGACTGGGTTTCGTACTCCAGGACAGAGGCGAGATGTTCAGCCTCGATGCGGGGCATGCAAATGGTTATGCACCAGGGAAAAGACCCTTTCACACCATAATTCCAGGATTTATAACAAAAAACGGTAAACCATTAATCAGCTTCGGAGTCATGGGAGGAGATATGCAGCCACAGGGCCATGCTCAGATAATAATAAACCTTGTTGATTTCAAAATGAACCTGCAGGAGGCAGGCGACGCGCCCAGGATGTATCATACAGGATCATCCGAGCCCACAGGAGAACAAATGACAAATGGAGGTGTACTCAGTCTTGAAGACGGATTCCGCTGGGAAGAGATCCAGAAACTGCTTTCCATGGGTCACAGGATTGAATGGAATCTCGGAGGATACGGAGGTTACCAGGCAATAATGTGGGACGATAAAAATAAAGTCTGGTATGGCGCTTCGGAATCGAGGAAAGACGGCCAGGCGGCAGGGTATTGAATTATTTGCTGCCCCTAAATCCCCTGAAGGGGACTTATTCATATTCAGGAATTTAAGCCCCCTTTAGGGGGTTTGGGGGCAAATCCCAGCAGATCCATCACCCCATTGATAAACGTCAGAGGATGTGCAGGATTCCCGGGGATATAGAGATCAATAAAGTGTTCATCAATGAATGTCCTGTTAATTGAGGGACTTCCTCTGAACATACCCCCGCTTATAGCATCAGTACCCACAAGGATAATCATTTTAGGTTCAGGAACAGCATCATAGCAAATACTGAGGGCTTCAGCCATATTGCAGGTTACAGGACCCGTGATTACAATGCCGTCAGCATGGCGGGGAGAAGCAACAAATTCAACACCATACCGGCCAAAATCAAAATTTACATTTCCGGTTGCGTTCAGTTCCATCTCACACGAATTATCTCCCCCGGCGCAAACCTGTCTTAGCCTGAGCGCCTTCCGGAACAGTTTCCTTATATCTTTTCTTACCGTAGTATCATCGAGTCTTACCGGCTTGCTGTCACCTGGTTTAATGATCAGATCATCTCTCCTGTTGGCGGCAATTTTATAATCATTCAGAAATTTCACTTTATCTGGTAGAAGAAAGGCACATTCTTTACAGAAAACACATTTCCCGAGGTCTATTGCCCCGTCATTTTCATTGATTGCGCCGGCAGGACACATCTCAGCCATCATGTTTATCTCCGATGCAGTTATATCACCTGAAATTGTCGGCCTTCCCCTGAAAAGATCCGAAACAGGCTGATTGCGCAGGTCTTTTACATACTGACTGCCGTGGTGAGATAGTATCTTAAACTCTTCAAACATTCCTTCCTCATAGATTAATTAGAGATCGTTTCCGCAATAGCTAAGGTTAAAACTCTTGTTGCAGACAGGAAAATCCGATATCTCCTGGTTCCTTACTGCAAGCGCCAGAGCCATCCAGTTATGGAAGGATGGATCTTTCACTTTATAATGCAGGATATTCCCTTTCTCATCAGTAATTGCTGAATGGCAGACTTCACCTCTCCAGCCTTCAACAATTGAAATTGCAAACCTGCCGGGTTCTAACCTGTAATCATAAACAGGCTTTTTAAACTCATGCGGCTTACCCTGCCAGAGAGTCACAAGTTCACGGATTATTCTTATTGACTCCCCGACCTCCCTGACGCGCAGCAATCCCCGGGCAAGCACATCAGAAGTTTCAAGTACAATGGTTTGAACCTGGAACTGATCATAATACTGGAAGGGATGGGAAATGCGGATATCCCGCGATATTCCGCATGTACGGGCTGCCATTCCGACAGCACCAATACTAAGTGCCTGCTTCCTGGTCACCTGTCCGATATCTTCAAATCTTGCAAGGACACTTGGCATTGAATAGATACGGTTAGTGATCTCAGTATATCTCAAACCAACCTTTTCAAGTACTTTCAGCATCTTTTCAGTAAAAACTTCCTCCATCGGATAATTGCTTCCTCCCGGTCGCACTAGACCTTTCCCAAAACGATTGCCGCACCAGTTCTGTGTTGTGTTAATTATTTCAGTCCGAAGAGCTTCGCACACGACCTGTCCCAGCTGGTAGGCAACATCTCCGCACAGGGCAGCTGTGTCACCGATATGCACTGCTATCCTTTCAAGTTCAAGACCGATACAACGTTCAATCTGAAGAGCATCGCTGATCTCTATTCCGCTCAGTGATTCCATAAGTTGCGAATGGGCAAGGGCATAAGCAACAGATGTGTCGCCTGCAATATTATCGCACACGATACATCTTTGTAAATTACTGTTGTTTTCAGCCAGTAATTTCTCGATTCCGCGATGCTGGTAACCTAACTGTATTTCAAGGTGCAATACCTTCTCTCCATTACAGATAAACCTGAAATATCCGGGTTCAATAACACCTGCATGTATTGGTCCTACCCCAACTTCATGAAGCTCTTCGCTTTCAATCTCATAAAATGGATAATTATCCATTATAGCAGATTTATCAGAGCGATTATAAGGATACCTTACAGGTTTCATCCATGGGTGCCCTTCAAACTCCACTCCGAAATTCTCATGGATTTCGCGTTCAAAAATATGAAGCTGAGGGCAGACTGGAGTCAGTGACTTCAATACCGGCTTCTCTTTAATCTCTTCAAATGAATAGACTCTTAAATTCTTCTTCAGATCATCGGCAACGCATAAAATGAATTTCAATTTTTTTCCTGATCCTGCAGCATAATAAGCAACGCAATGCATCTCTTCGCCTTTAAGAAATTCTGATACCTCATTATAAAAATCCTCATATTCCAAAACCGGTATCTCCCTGAGGTCAAGCGAGGATGAATTCTTTAATATTTCCGAAAACAGCTGACTCATTATAATCCCTATTTAGGCAATAATTCAATACTCTGATTTATCAGGCCGACCAGAAAAGGAGGCTGATAAAAGCACATTAAAATTACAATTCCCAGGAAAATGAACTGACTGACAGTTTCGACAGGACTGACTCTTTCAGCAGCTGCCACAGGATCTGTCCTGCGAGGGTTTGAGAAGATGATGTGCATAAAACGCGTACTCATCGCATAGACCACAAAACAGAGTGGTATGATTGCAGCGATCATTACCATCCATTGGCCGTTAGACACCAATCCTTTAAATATCAGAAACTCAGTTATGAATAATCCTGAAGGGGGTATTGCCAGGATGCATATCATGCCCAGTATAAGCACCAGAGCTCCTGACGGGTATAATTTCATATATCTGCCGCAATCATCAAGGCTAAAAGTATGAAGAACCCTTGACAATTGTCCCATCTGGTAAAAGAGACTCGATTTCGTAAGGGAATGCAAAACAAGAAGCAGAAGTGCCGCATAGTACCCTTCCCCTCCGGCTCCGGTTGCTATTGCCACCAGCCCCATATTTTCGAGACTGGAGTACGCAAGCATGCGTTTCAGATGTTTTGCTTTTAGCATATACCCTGCAGCAACAAGCAATGAAAGAAGTCCGGAAATGATCAGAACGCTGTTCATAAAAGGCAGGATCGATGAAGATGAAAATAATGTGTAAACCCTGAAAATAGCAAGGAAGCCAACATTCATCAATGTGGTTGAAATTAGGGCGCTGACCGGAGGCGGGGCAACGGAGTGAGCATCGATAGTTACCGTATGCATCGGGAATAGACCCATTTTTGTGCTGAATCCTATCAGGACAAACAGAAATGCAATTTTGAGATACATGGGATTTGCCTGATTTATTATTACGGCAAGCGAGGAAAAGGTAAGGCTGGAAGCATCTTCGCGGCCATAAATAAATCCCAGGAAGAGTATGCCAAGGTAAGCCAGTGCAATTCCTGCCGAGCAAATAAAGACATACTTCCATGTGGCTTCAAGCGCTATTTCTGTGCGATCGTGGTAGATCAGAGCTGCAACTGCAAGGGTTGTCGCTTCGACAAATATCCATAAAACAGTCATACCGTTAGCCAGATATGCACCCGACATAAATGTCATCAGCGCTATCAGGGCAGCATGGTAAATGTTGAATTTCCTCGTGTCATTGCCGGCAGCATATATAAACCCGTGATAAATCGTCGGTATTGTCATTATTGTCAAGACTGACAGCAGTAATACTCCTGTGCTGTTAAAGGTGAAATAGCGCAGTTCCGTACTATTCAGGTTTATCAAGGAATATATCGTCAGCAAGATGTGCATTAAGGCATATCCTGTTGTAATGATCCTGGTAATTGTCCTGTTTTTCAGCAGGATCACCAGGGTGATCATCAGCAAGGATATTATAAAAAAAAATAAAAGCATTTCAGTCTTTTAACATTGTAAGTTCATTGGTGTGCGGTTTGAGACGCAATCCAAAAAAGCCCAGAATCAGAACGCCGACAAAAATATCGAGCAATATCCCGATATTGATCAGCATCGGCATTTCGTTACCAACAGCCAGAGAAAATATAAAAACAGCATTTTCAATTATAAGGAATCCTATGAGATGAGAAATAATCAGCTTATGGGTAACAATCATCAGCAATCCTGTCAACAAACAGAACAAGGCTATTGTCATATAAATTGTATTGACAAAAGGATTAATTAGTGCATTGGCAAGAACTACACTAACCAGCAGTGCAAACATTGATAAAATGAGCAGATAAAACCCGGGCATGGCCAGTCTGTGTACCTTTGTCACACCTGAAGAGGTAATAATCCTTTTAAGGAGATATGGTATCAGAAAGGTTTTAAAAACCAGGGTTTCTGAAACAATGAAAACAAGATTGGCAGTGTTGACTTCCCTTAGTTCAAATAATGCTATCCCACACAAAAGCAAGCCCTGCAATCCTATCAGCCTGATGTAAGTAACCAGACGTTCTGCAGAAGCAAAATAGACCAGAGTTACAGCAAACAATACAATCAGGTAAATTATCATCTTCCGCTATTGGTTTAGTTTTTCGGTAAGTACCAGTATTATCATGAAGGCAATAATTGCAATTGCTGAAATAGTAAGAATAAATTTCGGATTCTTATTCATTTTATTCCTTGCCCTGAACGATTCCACAAATCCTATAATAATTGCAAAAAATGCCTGGACGGTTAAAAACAAGGCTATCTGCAAGTAAAGATTCCATTCTGAAGGGACTATCACGTTGTACATCAGAGAGCCATATACTGCAAATTTCAGATAGGTTCCCAAATGGATCAGAGCCTTATCGAAGCCGCTGTTATCAAGGATCATTACCTCATGGATCATTGTAAGCTCCAGATGTGTCTTTGGATCATCGACAGGGAGCCTGCTGTTTTCTATCAGTGCGATCTGAATAAATAAATAGAATCCTATTATACTGTAAATTAATACATAATGATTCCCTGTTATGAAGAAATGGCTAAATATATCTGAGAATGAGGTAAATCCGGTAAACATGGCAAAAGTGGCCATAAGGATGAAAAATGCAGGTTCAACCAGCATCGAGAAAAATGCTTCGCGGTTTGCCCCCATCCCCTCGAAGCTGCTCCCTGTGTCAAGTGCTGCGATTATGGCAAAGAACTTGCCCAGTGCAAGCATGTAAGAGAAGAATACAAAATCACCTTCAAATGATATTATTGCATTCTGATTTGCAAAAGGAATTACGAGCAGGGAGCTGATTATACACGATAACGTTATGACAGGGGCTATCTGAAACACAATGCTTGTTGTCCTGCTGAAAACACTGCCTTTCCTGAGAAGACACATATATATCCTTTAGCGGTTGAAAAATACCAGGCCCCTTCCGGCCCGACAATATGCTTTTAGTCCGCAGAATGATGCCGGGAAAGAAAAAGGCAGTAATCAATATCAGAAAAAAACCTGGCATCTCTAAATAATCCTGAAATAGGTTAATAAAAGTACGATCAGCATAAACAGGAAGGCGTACAAAATGTAATGCTGAATCTTCCCAGTCTGCATAACAGCTAATCTGTTTGAGAAGTCCGGTTAAAAGGTCAACAGGTTTATCTATAAGAAGCTTTTTAAATATATCGTCGATGTGAGAACTTAAAATTTCTTTTATCCGGGAAAATCTCATCTTCCTGAATATCCTTCATTATTTTTTCAGTCTGAAGAACCGGCTTGGCAAGATGATTATAATTATAAGCATATGATGTCGCTGTGTACTGTTGTTTCGGTCCCGGGGCAGTATAGCCGCAACCCCAGGTAGGCTCATAGCTTAACGTCTTTGATTTCAGGTGAAAATACCTGTAAATAACCAGGGCAATTACTGTTAAAATAAATATTCCGCTAATAATGCTTATCTGCGAAGGTCAGAGACAGATGTTCCGGCTGCAAGGCTGATATCTCCCAATCTGAATCCCCCGGTTATTATATCAAAAACAGGTTTCACAAACCAGGGTGAAGCCAGTCCGATCAGCAGAATAACTGCAACTGAGATATATTGAGGGAAGATCATGTCTTTACTCACTTCATTGGCTGATGAAGCCTTAGCTGAACGGGCCTCGCCAAGGAAGACAATCCCGAAAGCCTTTGTAAAACAGAATATCGCCAGTCCTCCGATAAGAGCTAATCCCACAATAGCTCCAATTAAAGCTATTGACTGATAAAGGTTTGCTGCCGAAATACTCCTGAACATTCCAAGATAAATGAGGTATTCCGAAATAAAGCCATTGAAAGGTGGTAAACCACAGATTGCCAGTGAACCAGTCAGAAAAAGAGCTGCTGTGTACGGCATTTTTCTGATCAGGCCTCCGAGATGCTCAATGTTTCGTGTATGTGTCGCCTGATAAACAGAACCTGCGTTAAAGAAAAGAACGGATTTAAACAGAGAATGATTTAAAACATGAAGCAGTCCCCCGCTGAAACCAAGCAGGCTCAATTCATTATTTCCGATTGCAAGGCCGATTACTCCCAGGCCTATTCCGATACCGATGATACCGATGTTCTCTATACTGTGATAAGCCAGCAGCATCTTAAGATCGTGCTGGACAATAGCCATCATAACACCGAGGATACCCGAAACCAATGATACGATAAGTATCAGGATACCTATCTGAAGAAGATCAAACTGCACTGACATGAGAACCCTCAGAATACCATAAATCCCCATTTTTATCATCACCCCCGACATAACACCTGAAACATGGGAAGGAGCCGCAGGATGAGCCTGAGGAAGCCATGTATGCATTGGTATGAAACCGGCTTTAATTCCGAATCCTATAAAAAAGAGTATAAACAGCAACAAATTTGAATGGTTTGAAAAATAAGAACCAAGGGCATCGAAGCTGATTTCCCCGGTTTCTTTACCCACAATCAGGAAAGCAATGAGGAGGAAGAACATGCCGACATGCATTTGTATCAGGTAACTGATACCGGTTTTCATGATTTTCAAATCCTCTGCATCAAAAATGACAAGCATAAATGATGACAGGGCCATTATTTCCCAGACAATGAGGAATGGCAAACCGTCACGGATAAGTACGACCATTATCATGGACAGGTAAAGCCATAAGTAGGAGAAATAGTGGATCGAAAAGCGAAGGGAATTTTTGGTCTGATAATATGGCCTTAGATAACCCCGTGCATAGAGGAGACCCACTAAAACCGTAATATTTATTACGAACATGAAAAATGCTGAAAGCCTGTCGATTGTCAGACCAAAATTCTGCTGGATCCCCGGCAGAAGTGATTCTATTTTTAATTCCTGGTTGCTTCCGGAGAGCACATCAAATCCCCAGGAAGAGGTCAGCACAATTCCACAAATGAGTACTCCAAGGGTATAATAGTACCTAAATACCTTGGGTATTATAAAAACCGGGAATGTTAAAAACAGAATAGTAAGAAATAACAGGGCACTCATCAATCTTTCGAATACAATGGCATTACTTAACATTCAATTGTATTTCCTCCTTAACTTCAGTAATAGCAAGCACCTGGGTAGTTCCTCCTTTTTCAAGATTTATATCATGAGGCTTGTTTGTTTTCCAGGACCCCCCTGTAAAATCGGGAACATCAATTGACTGTGACCTGTTAGCTACTGACCATTCGCTGAGAGGGGCAACCGAGCTCCACAATGCACCGTCATAAACATCCTGATCGAGCGGCAGTCCATTTCTCAGACAGTCAATCATCCGCCAGTCCATAATGAAATCCATTCCTCCGTGACCTCCGACTTTCTTTGCCATCTCTCCTACCCTTTTTACAATTTCCGGTGTAAATTTCTCAGTGACCGCCTTTAATTCCTCTTCGTTCAGCCAATCTTCTCCTAAAGCAATCCTTTCCGGGTCAGGGTATTTCATGGCTGATCCTGAAGTACCGTTTATTACATGCAGCCTTGAATAAGGGTGAACAGATGAAACATCATGCTGGATCAGGATTGTTCTGCCAAGATTTGTTCTGACAAGAGAAGTGTTCATATTGCCCCTGTAGTTTTTGTTTGCATAAGGTGCAAAGAACTGATCTCCTGCTGCAAGAGCGTTTGCATGTTTACCCATTGTGAAATCGATGAGACGACATTGAGGTCAGATATTCCATCTTGTCACCCCTGTTTATATTCATTATCTGGCAAACAGGTCCCAGACCATGTGTGGGATAAAGATTACCGTTCCGTTCAGCATTTTCCTTAAGTCTCCACATACCTGTATATGCTCCGTCTGACTGCCTCTCATCCGACGGTTTCCTGAAGTTGTATCCCATAAGGTTATGTATATATGCGCCCTCACCATGGACAATATCACCAAACATCCCCTGCCGTGCCATATTCAGGGTAAGAAGTTCAAAGAAATCATAGCAGCAGTTTTCAAGCATCATGCAATGTTTCTTCGTTCTTTCCGATGTCTCAACAAGCTGCCATGCTTCATCAATAGTCCTTGATATCGGAACCTCACATACAACATGTTTTCCGTTTTCCATCGCATAAAGAGCCATGGGTGTATGCCATACCCATGGTGTGCATATATATATCAGATCAAGGTCAGGCAATTCAACCAGCTTTTTCCAGATATTTTCATCACCAGAAAACTCCTGTGCGGCAGGCCGTCCGATTCCTGCCAGATACTTCCGTGATCCTTCAACAGCGGCAATTCTGAGATCGGCCAATGCCTTTAATTTCTACCCCCTCAATATATGAAAGCCTCTCCACAGCGCCGCTTCCCCTGTCGCCAAGTCCTATAAATCCGACTCTTACAACTGGAATTGCTGGAGCTGCATATCCCGACATATTGAATTTCTGAACATGAAGTTTCTTTACCGATTCAAGAATTACTGCTAGATTTGATTCAGGCTGTTTTGGAGCACATCCGGAGATGATTCCACCTGCAAATGCACCTGCACCTGCCGCTGTTGCTGTCCTCAGAAAATCACGTCGATTACTTTTCATAATATGGTTTATCAGGTTAATTGTTAATTGATAATTTTTTATCCTTTGTGAAATTAATATTTATATTTCTTTTTGAAAAGCCAGACGCCTATAAAGAAATAGACTAGTGATAAAGCCAGTATCCATAAGATCTCAAATGACACATCTGAAAAACCGGATTCATAATTAAGTATCTTATTAAAAGCCCTTGTTGCTGTTGCAGTCGGTAAAATATCGTTAACGTAAAACTGATGGCCGGCCAGACTAATGAGATTAATTTTAGGTAATGGCAGAAAGCAATCAGAAAAAAACATTAGAATAAAGAAAGGGAAACAGCCAAGGGTAAGTAATCCAAACATTGTTTTAATAAAGCATGATGTTATAATACTGATGCTTATTACAGAGAAACTGGTAAGGGCACCAACAAGTAAAAGCAATGGCAGAGACCCCGATGTTGTGTATCCTACTGAAAATGCTGCAAGTAACGTCAGTAAAAGACAGATCAATCCTATTATTATCTGATTAAGACTTAAGGCAGTCATGAATTCAGCAGAAGTAAGCTTCGACAATGAAAGCCGTGTAATAGTGTCTTTTTCAATCTCCCTAACAACAGAGGCACCGGCAGTGAAGAGCATCATTATGATTGACAATACCAACAGGGCCGGAACATATAGATCAAACTCATTCAGACTTTTACCTCTGCCGGAATATTCATATTTCACGTTAAAGGGTATTTCAATCCCAGTTGCCTCACTTATGTAGCTGTATGTTATGTAATCGATAAATGAGGCTGCAATCATATACTTCATATTTGCCTGATCTCCATAGCTTCTTAAGGGTGATAATGATCCTGCCCCATCAGCCAAGAACATATTGAATGAATCGGAAAAATCTTCAGGAATAGTTATGAAAAGATCCGCATCTTTATTTTTAATCATCTCCCGTGCATTTAATGAGTCATAAACTACCCTGATTTTAAGGATGGGATTGCCATCTTCCGTTTGCATTTTTTCCCACTCATTAATCAGATTATTTGAGATTTTTCCTTTTTCATCATTGTTAATAAGGACAATATTATATGTAGATGAGCCTGAATCGCCCATATACATGTACATCATATATATAAAAAAGGGTGCGAAAACAATGGCCAGGATCAGAATTTTCCAGTCCCTCAGATTTTCCTTAAATGTCTTTATAAAACAATCAATCGTTTTCATTCCCGTATTCGTCTGCCTGTGAGGCTTATAAAAATATCTTCAAGACTTTTTTTCCGCGACTGCAAATTATTTACCTTAAGATTACGCTCTCTGACCAACTTAAGGACATTCTCCAGGGCTGCCGTAGGATTTTTAGTATTGAAAGAGATTCTGTTTCCTGATATTGTGATACCGGACAGCAGTTTTGTATCAAGAAAAGGCAGTAATTCCTTTTCCGGATCACATTCAAAATCAATTTCAACCAGATCGTCATGGCCGCCGGTTCTTATAATTTCATCTGCCGTCCCGGTGACCAGAAGCCTGCCCTTATCGATAATGCATATCCTGTCGGAAAGTTTCTCTGCCTCTTCCATATCGTGAGTTGTAAGCACAATTGTAGTTTTTTTCTTTATCGACCGGATATAATCACGGACCAGTACCCTGCTCTGGGGATCCAATCCTGCCTGAGGCTCATCAAGAAAGACAATCTCAGGTGAATGGATTAATGCCAGGGCGATATTCAATCTTCTCTGCATGCCTCCTGACAGCTTTTTAGCCAGGCGATCTTTAATTCCGGTAAGCCCTAGTGATTCAAGCAGCTCATTCCCTTTGTCTTTAACCTCATCAAATTTCATGTTATACATTTTCCCCATAAAAAGGATTTGTTCCATACAGGTGAGGTTCTCCCATACAACTATATGCTGGGGACAAATGCCGGTTGATTTACCATTATCAGGGCAGTCAATTGTAACAGTTCCGCTGTCGGGCTTTAAAAGCCCGCTCATAATTTTTATAGTAGTCGTCTTGCCTGCTCCGTTAGGGCCTAAAAAGCCAAATATCTCCCCCCGGTATATTTCAAAAGAAATATCATCAACAGCTAATATGTCGCCATATCTTTTAACAATTGATTCAGCTTTTAATATAGGTCTCATTTATCCTTATCCTCCCGGCATACAGGAATAAAATTAACCAATTAATTCAAGTTGCCAGTTGAGTCGGTTAGTTATTTTAAGTAATCAGTTAAGAATAGTTATATACATTCAAAACTAATTTTATCTTTACCATCCATAATATCGCAACCGCTGTAGCGTTGGCATAACGGATGTATTCATTTTTTCATTTAATATCGTTTTATACTTTTACACCGGATACGCACAGGAGATGATTTACGAGGACATATCACTTAAAAAATTCAATACTTTCGGCCTGAATGTCAGGGCAGACCATCTGGCTACGTTCAAGCTGGAGGAAAATTTAATTCATTTCCTGAAGCACCATCGCACTCCGGATCAGAATTATCTCATTATCGGACAGGGCAGCAATCTTCTTTTCACTAAAGATTTCCATGGGACAGTCATCCACCCTGAAATGGACGGGATATCTCTGGAAGGCAAAAAGGGCAATGATGTTATTGTCTCGGCCGGAGCAGGTGTGGTATGGGACAAGCTCGTTGAATTGACAGTTAATAAAGGACTTGGCGGACTTGAAAACCTGTCATTTATTCCGGGCCTTGTTGGTGCAGCTCCTATTCAGAATATCGGAGCATTCGGATGTGAAGCGAAAAACACAATTGAAAAAGTAAGGGCAATTTCTCTTGAAGAGGGCTCTGTAAAGGAATTCACAAATGAAGAATGCGCATTTGGTTACAGGGACAGTATTTTCAAGGGTGAGCTTAAGGGCAGATATCTGATTACCAAAGTCTATTTCAGGTTATCGTCAAAGCCTAAGTTAAGCCTTGAATACGGCTCATTGAAAGAAGAGGTGAACAAGCTGGGATCTACATCCCTCGGCAATGTAAGAAACATTGTAATAAATACCCGGCAGAGGAAGCTTCCCGATCCGGAACTGATTGGCAATGCCGGAAGCTTTTTCAAGAACCCTGTTGTAAAGCTTTCCGTGGTTGATGACCTTAAATCGAGATATCCTGAGATACCTGTTTTTAAGGATATCTCTGGTGGTGCAAAGCTGGCCGCAGGATGGCTTATTGAACAATGCGGATGGAAAGGTAAACGGATCGGGAATGCCGGCGTGCATGACAAACAGGCTCTGGTCATTGTTAATCACGGAAACGCTACCGGGCAGGAATTATTCGATCTTTCCTTACAAGTTCAAAAATCAGTGGAAGAGAAATTCGGGATTATCCTTGAACGGGAAGTAGAAGTCATCTGAGCTACCTGTAGATCCTCCTTTTATTAAGTTCTCTCTGATACTGGTTGGCATACCTGTTATGCTCCGAAAGGGTCCTTGAAAAATTATGGTATCCCGAAAAATCAGCTTTGGCGGCGAAAAAGATATAATCGTGCTTTTCAGCATTTAATACTGCCTCAATGCCTTCGACTGATGGACACCCTATTGGACCCGGAGGCAATCCTGCATGCTTATAGGTATTGTAAGGAGAATCAACCTCAAGATGTTTATACAGGATCCTGTTGACTGTAAAATTGTTAATGGCAAACTTGATTGTCGGATCAGCCTGAAGAGGGATGCCTCTTTTCAGCCTGTTAATGTAAACTCCTGCAATTCTGGGCTTCTCATCCTGTTTTGATGCTTCCTCATCAATAATCGATGCAAGCGTTGAGACTTCTAACGGAGTAAGACCAACATCTTCGCTTTTGCTTATCCGGTCACTGTTCCAGAATTTTTTATACTCTCTGAGCATCCTGGTATATAATTTCACCGGGCTTGTATTCCAGTAAAACTCATATGTATCGGGAATAAACACGAGAAATAATATTTTCCTTTTTAAAACCATCCCCCTCATAATTTGCCGGGTCGGAAAAGAAGCTGATAATCTCTGCTGAATCCGGTTCAATCTCTCCTCCGAACCTTTCAGCAATTTCGTTTAAAGTTCTGACTTTGCTGAAAGTTATCTTGACAGGAGTTTGCCTTCCTCCTCTCAAAATATTAATTATCTCATTATAGCTTAAAGGCTTATCAATGACATATTTCCCCGGCTTGACCAGAACAGGGTACTTTTTCCTTTTTGCTACCCATTCAAATACCTTCTGATTTTTTATTTCCAGTTTAGCTCTGACAGAATCCATAGCCTCCTCATATGAAGCATGTTCCGGTATATAAATAGCTGCCTGTTCTTCTTTGGGAAGAACTTTTAAACCAAAAAACTGATTGTATAGATAAATCAGACAGATCAAAATGATAATGACCAAAAGCGGTAAGATATATTTCAACCTTCGATTATTCATTGTCTGTCAGTTCAATTACAAATTTAAGGATATAGAAAGGATTAGCCACTGATTAATTTATAATTTTACAACCGGACGAATTAATCCTATTATTAACCTAACTAAAATGAAAATGACAACATCTGCCCTGCTTATAATTATTGTCATCGGGATGATAGCCGGAATTATGGCCGGGATGCTTGGTATCGGAGGAGCTATAATCATGGTTCCCGCACTTGTCTTTTTTTATGGGTCTGAGCCAGCATGCTGCACAGGGAACCAGTCTTGCAGTTATGCTTCCCCCGATAGGTATAATCGCAGCTTATAATTACTATAAAGCAGGGCAGGTTAATATCAAATTTGCTTTAATCCTTGCCGCTGCTTTTTTAATCGGTTCATATTTCGGCTCGAAACTCGCGCTGAATCTTCCCCAGCCTCTTCTCAAAAAGATATTTGGCCTGTTGCTGCTTCTCGTTGCTGCAAAGATGCTCTTTTCAAAATAAAGATCTTTTAAAACATGAATCCTACACTCAGAAGAATAGCGCTTGGCCTGTCATCCAGGGTAATATCTTCACCGGTAAGACTCTCTATTGTTGTCTGATATTTCTGCATACTGCCTTCATACCTCAGATCGATTGTAAGCCTTTTCAACAAATCAATACCCAGACCTGCCTGGTATCCAAATGTCAGTTCATCATATACAGTTTTAAGATCAGGATCATCGATCAGGTCCTCCGGGGAATTTATCAGAAGAATTGCTGACGGTCCTCCGTGTATCCTTACCGGGCCTAAACTGAAGCCAAGCATCAATGGAATATTGAGCTGATTAAACTGCTGTTTTTTGATAATTGCTTCAGCAGGATTTTCGATATCTTCCGCCGTGTATTCATCTGTTCTTGATGTGAACAGAAGTTCAGGCTGTATATAAAACCGGCTTATACCGAACCTTACAAAGGCACCGGCATGAAAGCCAAAATTAGCCCCTTCAAGAACATCAACAGCATATTCAGATCCATCCGATACTACCTGCTTAACATCATCCATTTTTATGCTGGTAGTACTCAGGCCGGCTTTTATGCCAAATTTCACCTGTGAAAAGGACGGAAGCACTATAAATACTGATAATAGGATCAAGATAAGTTTTTTCATTTTTTTTTGTTTTAATTATACAATTCATTCAGAACACCTGAATTGAATTCAGACATCAATCTGATGTATAACGAACAAAATTCCAAAAAAGTTTCAGTGATTTCTTTATTTTGATGAAATGCGGAAACCGTAAAACAGAGTACCAAAACTTATTTTATACCCAGTTCCGCGAAAATAACTCTCTTCATACTTTCAAACTCTTCCCTGTTGAAAAGCCTGGTAAGAAAGATAATTTTCCCTGAACGGTCGATTATTACATTTCTTGTCACTCCGGCTTCCTTCAGGGCATAAAGACCGAAAATATCTGCCCCGGGGTCAAGTGCCAGCGGATAAGTGACACCTATGTCCTTCTTGAACTTAAGTACCTTTTCAAGCGGCTCGTCCCTGTCAATACCAATAACGGACAGACCAGATTCCTTTCCCGGTAACCAGATCTCCTTTTCGATAAAAGGCATTTCCGTCCGGCAGACAGAACACCAGCTGGCGGTAAACTGGATCATTACAACTTTGCCCCGCAGATCAGAGAGCCTGTAGGTTTTTCCTCCGGCTTCGTTTATCACGAAATCCGGTGCCATATCACCAGTTTTTACGATATAATCATCTTTGTAAACCTTCTTTTCCTGTGAATTGAGGCAAGCACCGGCAAAAAGAATTGTAAAAAATATAATGAGTAATTTCTTCATAATTTTTTCTGCAAATATAATTTATTCACTTATATCCCAACAGAAATGTAACAGTTACGAATTATTTTAACATAATTATAATGAATCCAGATTTAACCTATGAAACAGCCTTGTTTATTCCTTTCCACCTCCGGCGGAAAATCTTCCCTTTATACACATTTATTGACATTAATATCAATAACTTGATTAATAGTTTTTTAACTACGGAGTCGCACAGAGTTAACACTGAAGTTGCACTGTTTCCTTTTCGGATGAATTTACTCCGAGATTTACTCTGTGAAACTCGGGGGAACTTCGTGGTTTATATATTTTTCTGGCGTTTTGTTCCTGCCTGTTTTAAAATTCTGACTAAAGTTATTTATTAATTATGTATAAAAAATAGTGGGAAGAAGGAGGGGGTATTATACTGTTAAAATTACTTAAGTGGCAGACTTTTGATATAGTCTTTACCAAATAATTAATTAATATTGAAAAGTGAAATTCCCATTAATTTAAAATGATTTTATGATGAAAAAGATCTTACAGTCTATAATTGTTTTAAGTTTAATATGTTCCATAAATTCAAACGCCCAGTCAGATCCAGAGGAAAAAGGACTCGAGGCGATAACAGTTGAAGCTATTAAAGGACAACTTGAGTTCCTGTCGTCCGACTGGATGGAAGGAAGGGCAACTGGTGAAAGGGGGGCATATCTTGCGGCTGATTATGTTGCAAGCATGTTTAGGGTTTTTGGTGCTGCCCCTGCAGGTGATGGTGAAGTTTTAAGAGGCAGGATGCCCAGAATGATTCAGGGAGGAGAGCCTTTAAACTCTCAAAAAACATACTTCCAAAATTTTACGCTGATTGAAATGCAGCCTTCGTCTGGTTCAACACTCACCCTGAAGAAAGGAGGCCAGGAATATATTTTTGATGAGGGAATCGATTTCACAGTTTCAAGAGCCACAATGGATATAAAATTTGATGCACCTCTTGTATTTGTGGGTTACGGACTGGTTGATAAAGCCAAAGGTATCGACGACTTTGCAGGAATAGATATGAAGGGCAAGATTATTGTCAGGCTTACTGGATTTCCAGGATATACAGACAATACATCACCAATGTATAAAAAACTGATTGGGGATAACATGAGGGCGCAATTTGAAATGTCGAGGAAAAAATCCGAATCGGTCAGTAAGCTGGGCGTAATTGGGATTATTGATCTGACAATAAACAATGATGTGGCAAAAAGATGGGGGGTTTATAATTTCGATAACAATATGGCTCCGGCAGAAAGTGGCCCGCGAACCAACTGGTCAGCAATGAGACTCGACGGGAAAGAATTATCCTCCAATCCAGCAGCAATCACAATAACAGAAAGAGTATCCAGCCTGATTATAAAAGAAGGAGGTCTGGATATTGCAAGATATGAAAAGGAAGCAGCAGCCGGAACAATGAAGTTCAAACCTGTTATGATTCAGGGGATGAATGCCGCCCTTTCGGTCAATGCAAATTCAAAGAGGGTGAATGCCAGGAATGTAATTGCTATAATAGAAGGAGAAAATCCTAATGAGTTTGTGGCAGTAGGCGCTCACATGGATCACATGGGAATAGATAATGGAAAGATATGGAACGGCGCTGATGACAATGCTTCAGGGACTGTAGGTGTTATGACAATCGCAAAAGCATTTGCGGCAAGCGGTTTAAGGCCAAAAAGAAGTATTGTATTCTGTGCCTGGACTGGAGAGGAAAAAGGATTGTGCGGATCTGAATATTTTACGCTCTATCCTGCAGTTGGCAAAATATCAGATTATAAATTCTATTTGAATTTCGATATGATAGCCAGAGATGCAATGAATGATACAGCAAAAAATATGGCAGGAATAACATACACCAAAGCCTTTCCGAAGCTTGAGGAAATAACAAAGGCAAATCTTGAAAAATATAAAATAAATCTTAAGCTTAATATAAGAAGTCAGGAGGCACCAACGGGTGGAAGTGATTATACTGCTTTCACTGAAAACAAAATTCCTGTAATAGCCTGGATGGCGGCAATGCACTCCGATTATCACCAGCCTTCAGATGTGGTGAGCCTTGTCAACTGGAATAAGATGCTCGAAATAATAAAACTGGGCTACCTGCAGGTGTGGGAGGCAGCGAATGGCGAAATAAAGTAAGAAACAGAATATGAGAATAAGGTACCTGATCATCTCTTCATTGTTATTTTTTCTAGTCTTACCGCTCAGTGGACAGAATGATGATGACAGTTTCAGAAAAGCCCTGAATAATATTAATGAATCAGTGCTGAGAGCGCAGCTTGGTTTTCTTGCTTCTGACTGGACCGAAGGCAGGAAGGCGGGAGAAAAAGGAGAATACCTGGCATCAGATTATATAGCGAGTCTTCTTCAGCTTTGCGGAGTAAAGCCTGGAGGTGATTTTTCAAAGGGAAGAGGCATCACGTCCCAGTCTGGCAAATCGGAAAGAACTTATTTCCAGAACTTCATCCTCCTGAAAACCTCTCCGGGAGAAGAACAGGCAATGAAAATCAAAACGGTTGAAGGAACCACATATAAATCCATATATCTTTTGTATAATGTTGACTTCTCTGTCCGATCTGGCGATCAGGGTATTGAAATTGAAGCTCCAGTGGTTTTTGCAGGATATGGATTCAGGAATGAAAAGCTCCGGTATGATGATTTCATTAAACTCGACCTGAAAGGAAAGTTTTTTTTGAAGATATCCGGAAGTCCGGGATTTGCCAGGGAAGCGCTCAGCCCTTCAGAACTGTCAGCAGCATCAGGGAAGTG
The DNA here is from genome assembly GCA_963702415.1 of uncultured Bacteroidales bacterium. Classification (GTDB taxonomy): domain Bacteria; phylum Bacteroidota; class Bacteroidia; order Bacteroidales; family VadinHA17; genus LD21. The sequence goes on from CAVPCP010000018.1 coordinate 90,202, forward strand.
GAAAGAATAGCACGAAAAATGGGCGCTGCGGGAATAATCGAAATTAATCCAAATTCAACTCTTGCCGGCGCCCAGCCCGGAAATGAATTTCTTAACATGTCGCCTTCCGAGGAGAATCCATTTTTCGGAAGAGAATGGGCAGATTACTCGCTTCCGGGAAAAAATGCCCGGAATTATCTGCCAAGGATTTATATTTCAGTAAAAGCTGCAAATGAAATTCTGATGGGAACGGGATTTGATTTAGACGAATTCATTCGCAGATCAGAATCGGAACCGCCAGTTAATCTTCCTGTTATTAAGGGAAAAAGCATTTACATAAAAACAACTGTAAAGGAGGAGACTGTAAGGGTAAGGAATGTGATTGGAGTAATTGAGGGGAAAATATCCGATCAGATTATTTTACTGGGTGCTCATTATGACCATCTGGGGAGTGCAAATGGTTACATATGGAACGGTGCAGATGATAATGGATCCGGAACTGTCGGGGTAATGACAATAGCAAAAGCTATTATGGAATCAGGAATAAAGCCTTCCAAAACTATCATTATTGCATTATGGAGTGCTGAGGAGGAGGGACTGCTTGGTTCGAGACACTATGTTGAAAATCTGCAATATCCCTTATCTAATCTCCGGTTGAATGTAAATTTTGATATGATATCACGATATACGAAAGATGATGATCCGAAGAAGGTTTCGATGATTTATACAGAATCCTTTCCTGCTTTCAGATCAATTACTGAGGAAAATCTGAAAAAGTATGGAATTGACCTGGATGTTGACTTTCAGCCATCTAAGGATCCTCCCGGGGGAAGCGACCACCGCTCATTCGTTGAAGCCGGGGTACCCGTTATGAGATTCAAACCGGGACACAGGGAAGAATATCATACCCCTGCTGATGAAATAAGCACAGTAGACTGGGATATAATGGAGAAGGTTATTAAAATCAGCCTGGCCAATATATGGAAACTTGCCAATACCAGCTGGTAGAACCGGATTTGAAGGAACATATATTGGATATTTTGATACAGAATAATATTGAATTTTTATACGCTTTTGTTAAATTGCACCATTAAATTTTATAAAAATGAAAATCCTGAAATCAATCGTACTTGTTTGTCTGGTATTTTTTGCCTGTTTCGCTGTAAACGGACAAAATCTAAAGGAAAATGAAAAGTTGCATATCATCGTTATTGGAGCTCATCCCGACGATCCCGACGAAGTCGGAGGAACAGCTTACAAGTGGGCTAAGGCAGGCCACGATGTCCTGATGGTTTCACTTACAAACGGAGATGCAGGTCACCAGTCTCTCGATTCAGAGACCCTTGCAAAAGTAAGGAGAGAAGAGGCAAGGAGAGCAGGAGAAGTAATAGGCGTGAGGTATATTACTCTTGATAATCACGACGGACATCTGATGCCAACCTATGAGAACAGACTTCAGGTCATAAAACTGATCAGGGAGCAGAAAGCAGACATTGTTATCTTTCCGCGCCCTTATGATTATCACCCTGATCACCGGTACACAGGTACCCTGGTACTGGATGCAGCATATATGGTTACAGTTCCAAAAATATTACCTGAGGTCCCCTTCCTTGAAAAGAATCCGGTTTTCCTCTTTACTCATGACGGATTCATTCACCCGGAACCATTCAAGGCAGATATTTGCGTAGATATCGATGATGTCATTGAAAAGAAAATAGATATGTACCATCAACATACATCCCAGATGTATGAATGGCTTCCTTTCAACAGGGGAGTTCTTGACCAGGTTCCAGCCGGGGAAAAAGAAAGGAGAGAATGGCTTGGGAAAACATGGCAGAATAGGTCAAATGCAGAACCTTTCAGGGATGTGCTGGTTGAACACTATGGAAAGGAAAAAGGATCGAAGATCAAATTCTGTGAAGCATTTCAGGACTCAGGATACGGAACACCCCTTACAAAGGAAAACATGAAACACTACTTTCCTTTTTATTGATATTCAATATACTGTCGGTTCTGCTTCAGCTCAATAAAGTCATCTTCCGTTTCCCGGTAACCATACTCGAAACAATAATGATACTTTATACCATTTGATGCTTCTATCACATGGGTAAAGAAGCTGAAGTTATACCCAAGGGCGAATAAAGCGTCCTTATGTACCTTATGCTTTCCCTCATCATACAGGTCAGAAAGTATTCTCCTGTTTTTCCGTAATAATCCATGAACATTTCTGACGAAGTTGTTTGTGTCGCGGTTCAGCCTGTTGTTGTAATTATTCCGGCATTGATCGGAACAGAATTTCTTATCGGTGCGACCACGGATGGTGTCGCCACAATCGAGACATTTTTTTTCCACAGCACTAACGTTTTGATAAAGATACACAAAAACGTTTTCAAACGGATGCAAACGGCTTTAAATGATTAACAACCGTATATAAATATTTATTGACCGGGTCACACTGACAGGTTGGTTTAAGTTTGTTCAGGAATTAAAATTTATGTCAAACTAAAACTTTTAAGTCATGAACAATTTAAGAAACAGCGTCCGGTTGATTGGCAATCTTGGCCAGGATCCGGAAACAAAAACTCTCGAAAACGGTAAAAAAGTGGTCCATTTCACTCTCGCAACAAAGGAAGATTTCAAGAACGGTGACGGACAAAAAGTTTCCGAGACTACATGGCATAATATTGTCGCATGGAATGGTCTTGCTGATATCGCAGGAAAATTCCTGAAGAAAGGAAAGGAAGTGGCGGTAGAAGGCAGGATCGTTTACCGGAGTTATGAAGACAAAAAGGGGGCGACGAAGTACATAACTGAAATTGTGCTGAATGATCTGGTTTTGCTGAGATCCACAAAGGACAAGGAAAAGGATGAAGAAATCATCTGGCTTTTTTACTGCTGCATCGAATCGTGAAACAGGCTGTTACTAAACCAGAACAGCCTGTAAGTTTTCCTTAATAATTTATCAGAAATCTGTCAGCTCCACATTTGTCCTGTAATCGCCAAGGAGATGCTCGGCAAAATAATACCACATTATCCTGTCGAAATAGGCGGTGGCATTACCGAATCCATGTCTCTGACCAGGAAGCATCATAAAATCAAATCGCTTATTGGCTTTTACCAGGGCATCAGCAACTCTGAGAGTGTTTCCGGGATGGACATTATTATCAATGTCACCATGAACCAGCATCAGATGACCCTTCAGGTTTTTTGCCAGATCCTGATTCTTTTCTATCCCGGCTTTAAAAGTCTTCTCCGTCTCTTTCTTTTTATCGATAGTGTCTTTTTTTATCTCTATGTTAATGGTATCATTTTCAATCCCTTTGTCAAGAGTATCTTTTTTTATTACCTCTTTCGTCTTAGTCTTTTTCTCTGCTTCAGTCCACTCCATCATGCGTTTCGCCCCACCACTGGTTATAAATATTGTTGTCGTGATTTCCTGCCGATGAGACTGCCGCATCATAAAAATCGGGATATGAAAGAATCGCAGCAGTAGACATAAATCCTCCTCCGGAATGGCCATAAATTCCAACACGTTCAACATCAATGAATTTATATTTTTCAGCTAATTGCTCGATTCCATATTTATCATCTGCCAGGGCATAGTCTCTCAGGTTATCATAACCAAAAGTGTGATAATAGTTGCTTCTCTGGGGACTTCCTCCCCTGTGGCCGAAATTAACCACTACGAAACCCAGCTGGGCAAGGGCAATATTCTTGCCTCCGGTAACAGTAAACTGATAGGGCACCGATTCAGTCTGAGGTCCCGGATAAACATAAGAAATTACCGGATACTTTCGTGTGGAATCAAAATTGAAAGGCTTGTACATTACCCCGTACAGATCTGTCACTCCGTCTTTAGCTTTCACCTTAATTGTTTCAGGCATTTTCCAGCCCATCTGGTAAAGCTGCGATAGATCAGCCTTTTCGAGATTCAGAAGGACATTACCATTATTATCTCGAAGTACTGTTTCAGGGACCCTGTCGACACGGGAATATGTATCCACAAAATACTTGTTTGATTTTGACATTGACAGGGAATGGTTAGCAGGCTCCTTTGTAATAAGTGATATACCAGGCTTATCCAGCGAGGTTTTGTATTTCATACTGTAATACGGATGCACTCCCTCCTCTTTTCCGAAAGCTTCAAAATAAAGGACCCTGCCCAGAGTATCAATACGATCTATCCTGCCGGTAACAAAATAACCGTCGGTGATCTGCCGTTTGAGCCTGCCGGTATTATCATAAAGATATAGCTGGCCCCAGCCTGTTCTCTCCGACCACCATATTATATCGTTCCCTTCGTTCAAAACAGACAGCCTCGAGTATTCATTATTAAAATAAGGCCAGGTCTTTTCGCTGAAAAGAACTGAAACAGCACCGGTTTCGGCATTGACAAGGCAAACATCTAGATTTTTAAGCGGCCGGTCTTTCCGTATAACAATTAATTTATTTGCCTTCTCCTGCGACGACCACTCCACATCAATAGTCTGATCCTTCCATTTTTTAAGATCTACATTGACACGACTCTTCGAATCAACATCGAAAACAATCAGTTCAGACTGAGGGACAAACTCTTCTCCGGGCATTGAATAACGATATGTTTCAAGCTTCGGACGTGGCTGTGCAAGAACATCAATAACGAAGAGGTCCTTAACCTTACGTTCATCCTGCCTGATAACATAGAGCTTCTTTTCATTTTTGAACCAGGTTACATTTGCCCTTACTTTCTTTTTCTTTGCCGTATCTTCAGAATTCCCGAAGCCGGCAAAGCTGTAATATCTTTCTCCATCCGTTGTAAGCTGTATCTCGACACTGTCTTTATCTTTCGTTTTCATTAGATAAAGATTATGATTCCTGGCATAAACAATCCAGGTGCTGTCGGGAGAATATGACACCCACGATGGTTTCTTTTCTTTGCTGATAGTATCCTTAATGATTAGCTTCTGACTGGTCATGTCAAAAAGATACTTGATCGAATCGACCTGAAATGTGAATTTCGTTGTGCTTTTTTTTTCAAATTTCAATTCCTTTAATAGGCAGGTCGAGATCGTTATACGGACGATGAGTCAGTTTTCTTAATTCCGCTGCCATGAACCTTCTGTCGAACATGAGCTGTTTTGATTTTGAAGCTGCATTTATATAGTAATAATTCTTACCCGAGGAAGTTTTGAAAGAGTACCAGAAAATATCTGACTCTTCAATCCATGTGGGATTAACCGAAAGATCACCGTAACGCGACGTAAGGTTATCACCTCTGAATTTCTCGGCAACCTTGAAATCAGCTTTTTGTGAAAAAACCATGTTTAAAGGCAAAATAAAAATTACAAAAAGTGCATAGTGTTTCATAAGAATAGTCGAATTAGTATTGACGAAGGACCAATGTGGAAAAATATCTAAAAGGAGGTGAAGTAAACATTATGATTGCAGAAAAAATCTGAAACAAATCAGTTATAAATATATAAATTATACTTTTGCCCATCATTAATTTTAGTCAGGCAGCACAAGATAAATATGAAGAATTACCTTTTATTAATGTTTATATTGTTTTTTGAATGGCAGACAATTTATAATCAAACAGTTAATTCAACTGGTTATCCCATAGCCGAGATATTCACCGATTTCCATCTGAATTTAAATGATACATCAAAAACTTCAGGATTTGCACTTAACAGGGCATATTTCGGGTATAACTTCATTCCGGAAAACCACTTTTCAGGAATGATCATTGTCAATGCCGGAGTACCGGATGATCTTCCTCATGGCTCGGTACCAAGAAGATATGCATACATAAGGGAGGCATCATTATCCTATTCAAATGAAAAGCTGAATATAGCATTCGGAATTACAGGAACACGGCTGTTTGAATATCAGCAGAAATTCTGGGGTAAAAGATATGTCGCAAATACGTATCAGTCTATCAACGGTTACGGTTTTGTGGCTGACCTTGGACTAGTAATTGATTATCATTTCAATGATATATTCAAGGTTGATTTTACACTTATGAATGGAGAAGGTTACTCTAATTTACAGCTTGATAACGGACTTAGAACATCGGCAGGACTTACAATAACTCCAGAATCAGGTTTAGCCTTCAGGATATATGGTGATCTGGAAAGGGTAAACACAATATGGCAACCTATGTTTTTAGGTTTTGCCGGATTTAAAAATGATAAAATAACAATCGGTGCGGAATTAACATATAAATCCAACCTCGATCTTACAGAAGGTCATGATGCCTGGGGCTTCTCAGGAACCGGGTCGGTTAATCTTACAGGTAAAACAGAACTGTTTGCCAGGTATGACCATTCGAAATCAGCTATTGTTCCCGGAGAAACGCAACAGTGGAACTATTTAAATGACGGGGACTTTCTGGTTATAGGAATTCAGTATTCCTTCAATAAATATGTAAAAATTGCCCTCGATTATCAGGGAACGTACCCTTACAACACTGACAGTCAGAAATCTGAGGAGATTTTACTTAACGCTCTGTTCAAGTTCTGAAACCATCAGTTGCCACCGGGTTAAGTGCTTTATTTTTCATGCTTTGCGTCCAGCTCTCAATGCTTTTAAATTAACCTCAACTATTTCCTCACCTTTTTTCCCGAAAAATTTCCTCACAGAGTTTTCCAGACTAAAAAAGGGCATATCAAGGTATGGCGATGCAGCTCCCAGTATAACCATATTGCCTGAACGGGAGGAGCCGGCTTCTTTTGCTATGGCATCGGCGTCGACTATCTTATGGTTTTTTATTTTACGGATTTCCTTTAATATCTCTTCAACGGGAGGATAATCATCAATATTTATGAAAGGAGTTGAATTTGTCACCAGCCAGCCCGATTTTGAGAGCCATGGAAGATATCTCAATGATTCCATAGGTTCAACGGAAACTATCAGATCAGCTTTTCCATATGGTATCAGGTCGGACGAAACAGGCTTGTCCGACAGCCTCAGATGAGATTGCACATCTCCTCCCCTTTGACTCATTCCATGAACTTCCGATTGTTTCAGGTAAAGGTCGTTTTCGACAGCAGCCAGACCAATTATCGCTGCAATTGACAGAATCCCCTGCCCCCCTACTCCGGATAATACTATATCACATTTCATATTTGCTATACATTACTGTTGTTCTTAAAAGCTTCTGCTTTTCTTAGCCTGGAGGCAGTCTGTATGCATTCCCTCCCGGAAATAATGACCGATACACCCATGTAATTAAATTCCTCCTTCATAATACGTACATTTTCTTCATGATTCTTACGTAATGGTACAATAACCCTGATATGTTCAGGGGTAACACCTATCCCCTCGCAAATGCCCGTAAGGCGACCTGTTGCGTGCGATTTCTGGCCACCCGTCATCCCGGTGGTCGAATTATCGGAGATGATTATTGTGATGGGTGACTGCTTTATCACTGCATCAAGGAGACCTGTCATGCCGGAATGAGTGAAAGTTGAGTCGCCTATTACTGCCACTGAAGGATGCAATCCTGCATCAGCGGCTCCAATGGCCATTGTGACGGAGGCTCCCATATCAACACATGAATTAATAATATTATAGGGAGGCAGGGCCGCAAGGGTATAACAGCCGATATCAGAGAATACCCCATTGCTTTTGAATGGCTTCAGAGCTTCAATAACAGCATTGAAAGTGTCGGAATGACCGCAGCCCTTGCAGAATGAAGGTGGTCTTGATTTGACAATTGCAGGTACCTTCATAAATGGCTCTGTCTTCAGGCCAATAGCTTTTGCGACCAGCACCGGATTTAGTTCCCCATCGCGCGGCACAGCACCATCAAGACGGCCAAGAATCTTAATGCTGTTATCAAGTATCCCTCTCAGAGCCTCTTCAATTAACGGGTAGCCCTCTTCGAGCACAAGAACTTCCTCGCATCTGCCTGTTAAGTCACTGATGAGGTCCCTTGGAAAAGGGTAAGCTGCAATCTTAAGCAAAGGAAAATCAGGTTCCGAATCCTGAAAATTTTCCATCAGGTAATTATATGCGATGCCGCATGTAATAATTCCTGTTCTCCGGTTTTTACCATCTTTGAAAATATTATATTTTGAAAGACTGTTATCATATTTCAATGATTCATAAGTTGATAATAGTGCTTTGTATTTTCTCCTTGCGATTGCTGGTAAAAGTACAAATTGCCGCGGATCGGAAGGAAGGTGAAAGGGTTTTTCAGGTTCTTCCGGTCTCCGCTCAACTGCAGCGCGTGAATGGGCAAGCCGAGTCGTTATCCTGAAAAGTACCGGGATCCTGTATTTTTCTGAGAGATGGAAGGCATCAAAAACCATATTATAAGCTTCCTGCTGACTCGATGGCTCAAAGACAGGAACAAACGAGAATTTTCCATAAAACCTTGAATCCTGTTCATTCTGAGAAGAATGCATTGACGGATCATCGGCGGCAACAACTATCAGTCCTCCATTGATCCCGGTAACTGCCGAATTTATAAAAGGATCGGCAGCTACGTTTAATCCTACATGCTTCATTGCGACCATAGCCCTTTTCCCTGCATACGACATTCCCAGGGCAGCTTCAAGGGCTGTCTTTTCATTTGCTGACCAGTACCTGTGTATACCTCTTGCAGCGGCATCTCCGGAAGTCTGCACATACTCCATTATTTCTGTCGAAGGAGTGCCCGGATAGGCGTACATCCCGCTCAGACCCGCGTCAAGTGCCCCCTGAGCAATAGCTTCGTCACCTAATAAAAGTATTTTTTGCATAATTATTGTACTGAATATTTAATGATGGAACCATTAAAATGAGCCAGTATAAAAATACCGGATTAACTTTTAGAATTGAAATTTATTTAAAAATAAGTTAAATGTTTTATCGTTCCATTCAATAATGTTTATTTTGCAGACGCTTAGCCATGAAATGGTTTTAAATATTACATTGAATTGACCAGATCCCTTAGTACCATAATTCTTTTATTATTGCCTCTTAGCATATTGACTGGTCAAAATCAGGAATCAGAGAGGTTTTTTCAGGTAAGCGGAATAATTACTGACGAAAAGAACTATACCCTGTCAAATGTTGGGGTCATTTCTTTTAAGCTGAGAAGAGGTACCCTGAGTGAAAAAACCGGGATTTACAGTATCACAAGTACCCCCGGCGACACAATATTTTTCAGGGCACTCGGTTTTAAGAAGAAGTTTGTGGTTCTTCCAGTTGATTTTGAGGGACGTAACTTTAACCTTGATGTTTCCCTGAGCATGGACACAATTCCCATAGAAAATGTGGTGGTGCTTCCATGGAAGAGTTACAGCGAATTTATTAAGGAAATGACGACACCAACACCTGTAGCTCCTGAAATTGAAAATATGAACCGGAATATTGCTTCAGTTACTGATGCCGTGGCAAATACCAGAGGTGTAAGAATATCTCCTGAAGCCGGATACCGGTATGCAATGCAGCAGAATTTCGATCAGACTGCTCTAAGAAACCAGTATCCTGTAAACAATCTGCTTAACCCGTTTGCCTGGGCTAAATTTATACAGGGATTAAAGAGCGGGCTGTTTAAAAATCAACAAACCGATAAGCCGGCGAAAACCAAAAAGAAGAAGAACAAGGATAAGAAGTGAAGAAGTATAATGGTAAAATAGTTGGTATTCTCGGCACTGCTATCATACACCTGTTAGCGGCTATAATCTTTATGTCGTTTCAGCTGACAGGCCTTAAGACCAAAGAGAAACAGATTAAGAAATTTGAAATTGAATTTGCTGCCATTGAAGAAAAGAAGGCGGCAGTGAAGCCTGTCGAGCCCCCTCCTACTTCCGTGGAGAATATTTTTCACGACGATGTTGAAATGTTAAACATAGCCCGGAATCTTTCCAGCAGGAGTGAAGTAAAAGTTGATGCAAAAGATTATATCGATCAAGTGAAAGAGGAGCTTATTCAGAGCGGGAAACTTGGGACTGATAATTATCTCGATCGTCAAAACGGGAACCAGATGACGGAGGATGACCAGTTCGAACTGGAGAATCAGAAGGAGAAAGAGAAGCAGGCTGATAATGAAAATGATTCCCGGAAAATGGCTGCAAATTACAGGGGTCCAACCCGGATATACTACGATCTCCAGGGGCGTAATCACACTTACCTTCCTATACCAATCTACAAGTGCCAGGGATCGGGAAAGATAGTCCTGCTTATTGAAGTGAACCAGAATGGGATTGTTGAAAATGCTAACATTATCGAGGGTGAAAGCACCGCAAAAGATGAATGCCTTTTGGAGACTGCAACAGGAAGTGCCCTAAGATCAAGATTCGAACCGAATATGAATGCCCCCAGAATTCAAAAAGGCACGCTTACCTTTATTTTTGTGGCGCAGTAATAAAAGGCACAATGGCGTAAAGGCATAAAGGCGCAACGGTATAACTGTGCGAGTGGAAAAAACCACTAACTAAAAAGAGAATTATTTTGCCTGATAAAGGGACGGATTACTTCCGGAGTATTCCTGTTGGCTGATTTGTTATTGACAAGATTACCGATTGTATGAGCTTTAAGAATTTCTGAACTACAGGGTTTCAGCATTGCAAGTGCTTCATCAGCTGATATATCGGTATTGATCCATTTAAACTCGTATTTTCTGTCAAGAATTACAGGCATCCTCTTTTTGGAATTATGAATCACGGCAAGCAAGTCATTTGCATCGGTGGTAATGATTGAGAAAGTATTAAAGACCTCTCCTGTTTTTGTTTCCACCCATTGATCGAACAGACCGGCAAATGACATTATTTCTTCATCAGCATGGTAAATATACCAGGGTATTTTTACATCTCCGGCATGCTGCCATTCAAAGAAGCCCTTTGCCGGAATCAGGCATCTTTTTGATCTGAATGATCCTGAGAATGATGGTCTGGAAGTGATACTCTCTGCCCGGGCGTTAAATGTCCTGAATCTTATTGCTTCCGCATCGGAGGCAGATCTGGTCCATGAAGGTATAAGTCCCCACCTGAGAAGCTGAATTTTGTCGGGCGATCCTGAACATATTGCTGGAAGTTCAGGAAGGCCGAAAGCATGATAATAGTAACTAGGTTCGTACCTGTCGCGATTGGGGAATGTAACTCCGTACCTTTCTTCAAGTTCATCCCTTACAAGATTCACATTGACGGAAAAACACATTAATTCTGTTAATTAATTCCGGCTAATTCAAGTCTTATTGGCAGAGGGAGTGAGTTATCAAACAGATCATGGTCAGGCCAGGTATTTATCTGTAATAACATCTTGCCCATCATACGGTTAATATAGGAATGTATTTCAGGACCGTTCCATGCACTCGAATTAAGAAGAACGACCCATGAGATCCCGTCAGATTGTCTTTTCATCATTCCTGCGGTACCTGAAAATGATCCTGTCCTGATCCATGTTCCGTCGAGATAGGTAGTTTTCCACCCCACCGGAGCATAGTTATTGTTAGTATCAGTCATGAACTTGATACTCTCCTGATTTAGCAGGTCTTCGTTATAATTAAATCCGTCCACTGCCAGAAGGAGCCGCATCAGGTCGGGGGCAGTTGCAAGCCACGATCCTGCTGCTCCAAGTGTTTCAATATCATTTCCTCCATATCTTACCGGAACCATTTCACCAGTTCCATAAACCGAGGGTTTCAGCGGCCTGCCTGCAGGTTCATAATATGTAACCTCAAAAGGTGCTTTCTGATCAGGAAGATTTTTGGCAGCCATCATATCATATATGCCCAGAGGCTCAAATATTGTCGTCTGACAGAATTCATTATAAGGCATGCCAGAGACTTTTTCAACAACCATGCCCAGAATACTGTAACCAAGATTAGAGTAAGACCGGCTTGTTCCGGGAGTAAAATGAAGCCGTTTACTTAGAGCAAATCTGACAATAGTTTTAGTATCGACCGGAAGGCTTGTCTTCATCTGGTCAGCCACAACCGTCGGCATAAACATCTGATCTCCATAATGTTGCGACCATCCGCCTTCGTGGCTGAGCAGATGAGCAATTGTAATATTAAATACTCTCTTGTCTTTCGGACTGCAATAGCATGAATCATCTAATATCCCTTCAGGTCCAAACACCTTATCTTCAACTGATAATTTTCCCTCTTCCTGAAGCTTTAATATGGCAACTGCAGTTACCAGCTTTGAAATGCTTGCTATCCTGAATTTGCTGTAAGGTTGAGTTTCAATCCCGGTTGCGGTATCAGCTAATCCAAATCCCTTGGCAAATACAAGTTTGCCGTCTTTTGCAATTGCGACAGAAGCGCCTTCAATAGTCCACTTCTTCAGAAATGATTCGACTATCTTATCGCAACCGGCAAATTCTGCCGCTGATGAATTGGAGTTTGTAAGTCTGATAGAGGCCGGAACCATCTTGCCACGCGAGTTGCCAGGATTTTCTACGGCTCCCGGATTATAGCTTGCTATCAATAAAAGCAAAACTGCCAGTAATATCTTTTTTGATTTGATCAATAATTTCACTTTTGTCTGCGTATAATTATAAGATATATTTTTAGATTTATAATCAGTATTAGGATTGATTCTCAATTTTAACTAATAGATTTTGCAAATATTGTTATTTTCATTGAATTTTTAATCCTTAAATGGTCAAAAAGCTAACTTTGTGAACATGTTGCTAACAAAGACCTCATTTTTTAAGCTTTTTCTTATCGTGACCTTTCTCATTTATGAGGGTGGAGTCTCTTGCCAGGAGTATATGATGATTGACACTTCTGATTACCTGACAGAATATTTTGAAGGTTATCTTGATAATAACCTGATGGTCGCAGCATCAAAAGGATATGATACAGAAATTGAAAGGCTGCTTAAGAAAGGCGCCGATATTAACGCATTATCATACGAAGGAGCAACACCTTTGATATTTGCCGTCGCCAATAATCAAATTAAATCCGTTTTGGCACTTCTGGCTTATGGGCCGGAAGTTAACAAGCTTACACTGAATAATGAAACTGCTCTTATTATTGCAGTCAGGAACCGGAATTCGACTATTACTGAAGCCCTGCTAAGGGGTGGAGCAGATATTGATATGGCCGATAAGAATGGAGCAACACCGCTGCATTATGCAACACTCGACGGGAGCTTTGATATTGTGGACCTGCTCCTGTATTATGATGCGGACTGCAATATAAAAGCAAATGACGGAACCACACCTCTTATGGCAGCAGTACTGGCAGGTTTTACAGATATTGCAGATCTTCTTATCCAGAACGGAGCTAACCTTGAAGCCAGGGATAAAGACGGATTCACACCGTTACTTATTGCGGCTCAAAATGGAGATACACTTATTATGAGCCTCCTATTAAAGGATGAAGTAAACCTGTACGAAAAAAATAATTTTAATTATAATGCACTGGCCATCTCTATAGAATCTGATAAAAAAACGGCAGTCGAATTTCTTCTTGAAAAAGGCGACAAATGGGTATCTCCTGAAAATGAAGGAGTTAATCCGTACCGGTTAGCTTCCTCATTTGGAAGAAAAGACATTGTTGAAATCCTGGAACAGAAGAATATTAAGGGGAATCAGGGCCTGAGGATTGATGAAATATCTTTAACGGCTTCAGTAAAATTTAATTTCAGGGACTATTTCACAGGTCTGGCCATATCATTCAGGGAACCATCGTTAAATGCTGGATTTACTGCTGGTTGCGATCTGAAACCGGTATATACAAGAGTTCTTGTAAAGAAAGGAGAGAATACTTATTATCAATACTATGATAAGAGTGCACTGGCCTATGCAGGCATTTTTAAGGATTTCACGGTTATTGAATATAACTCCTTATCCAGGCTCTCAATATCAACCTCATTATCTGCCGGATATAGTTTCGGGAATATATTCAGGGGAACGGCCGTCACCCCGGTAAATAAGTTTAAAATTGTACCCTCAGCTGGCATTAAGTATCAGGTTAGTAATCTCACTTTCAAAGCCGAACTGGAGTATATGAAAACAGCATTTTACCACATAGGTCCATTATGGATGAGATTTGGCTTTGCTTACAGTTATTTTCCGGGTTATGTCAGGTCGCCGGATAAAACAATTAAATGGTACTGAGTTTTATGAAAAGAATCCTTAAGCTATTTTTTACGATAGTCCTGGCTGTTTGCTTTTCCTGCGAAGAAAAGGGATGGTTTGCAGATTGTAACGATTGTACAGTGGAAATCCCCCGGACTACTGATCTGTTCATAAAAGTTACAGATACTGAAATGTCCGTTCTGATAAGTATCTATGAGGGAGAGCTTGAGGATAGTGTACTTTATGATTCCGCTATTGTCAATAATAATATTAATGAGTACACTTCTCAGGTACCTGTAAATAAAAGATATACAATTACAGCAACATATAAGGTTGACGATGATACATATATTGCTGTTGATTCTGCCACTCCAAAAGTCAGGTATACTGAAGATCAGTGCGAAGAAGCCTGTTATTATGTTTATGACCGGGAGGTTGATCTCAGGTTAAAATATACTGCAAATTAACAATAAGGCCTGATAATGATCAGGCGGTTCCTTCGTATTTAAACAATGGAACTCCTGCAGCCGCTTTTGCTTTTATGTCGGCAATTTCAGCTTTTTCCAGTGGTTTAAGATCATTCCTGAGATCCAGGGCGATCTTAAACAGTTCAGCATCTCCAGGAGGAACTGCAGCTGTAACCGGATGAGATAATGTAAATCTTAATCCCATTCGTATGTCTTCACGGGATGAAAGTGGTTCATACCAGCATTTTGGATATTTTGTCCTGTCATCCCCCTCTTTCCATGGGCCTCTGGCCATTGCTTTCAGTGCCAGTATCCCCATTTTCTTTTCCTGCGCACGGGCCATTACCTGAGGACCAAAATTCCCTGAATTCCAGGTAGCGTAATTGAACGGGAACAAAATAGTATCAAAATCGAAGCGTTCCATGAGGGCCATTGCTGCTTCAACCGAATGGGCCGAGAATCCGATATATTTAATTTTTCCCTCTTTCCTTGCCTCAAGGAAAGTCTCCATTGCTCCTCCCGGACCAAGTATTATATTGACATCCTCAAGCGATGTAACAGCATGGTGCTGATACAGATCAAAATGGTCAGTCCTCAGGTTTACTAAAGATTTCTCAAGCTCGGTTCGTGCTTCAGCTTTTGTTCTTTTTCCTGTTTTGCACGCCAGAAAAACATCTTTTCTGTAAGGTTCAAGTGCCGGTCCGAGTTTTATTTCCGCATCACCATACGATGGTGCAACATCAAAATAATTGATGCCCGAATCGATGGCCAGTTTAACAACAGCTGATGATTCACCGGGAGTGGCATCTTTAACAACAATTCCACCAAATCCTATTATTGATAGCATCTCCCCTGTCTTTCCGAGAGATCTCTTTTCAATTTTGCCCGGCGCTGTTTTACGCGTTATTGAGCTCAGATCAGCAGGAAATAAGCTTAGCATTGGTGCTGCAATGGCACTGGCTTTAATAAAGTCGCGGCGTCTCATATTATTCAAATTTATGTTAATAATACAAACCTAAAAGATAAACATTTGTTCATAAAAATCCAAAAATGAATTCCTGCTAATCTCACAGATTTTTCTCTGTCAAAAAAATAATATCTGTGAAAATCAGCAATATCAGCAGAAGGAAAAAGGTCCCTATATATTAATGACAGGCTTTGTATCATATAGTATCGTGTCGTTCTTATAATAAACTCTCTCAAGGAAAAGTCCGCTTGGCGGTGCTGTCAGTTTAGCAGGAATATCAGACCGGTTCCTGAAGAATGAAAGCACTTCTGATGGCTGAAGGTTACCGCGTCCGGCTTCAACCAGGACACCAGTCATCCGGCGGACCTGTTTCCAGAGAAAATGAGAACCGATAACATGAAATATAATCAGATCGCCGAAAGCAATAACGGCAGAATGTTTTATTTCAACTTTAGTGGAACTCTGTTCCTGGTCTTCATCGGTGAATGATTTGAAGTTTTTCAGTCCCGTAAAGCACTTTGCGGTTTCATTCATTTTGTCTGTATCGAGCTGATCTTTGATCCACCATACATACTTTTTACCCAAAGCCGTTCTCCGGCGGCTGATCTGGTATATGTAACTCCTTGCCGTTGCATCGTGCCTTGCATGAAATTCAGGATGAACCTCATCAACATTCAGGATACAAATATCGGGAGGGAGCCTGTCGTTTATCCCGTACTTTATTCTTATAAGGGGCAGATCAGTCTGAGCTTCAAGATGGGCCACCTGTCCTATCGCATGAACACCACTGTCGGTTCTTCCGGCTCCGTACAAGTCAATTTTTTCGGTCCCGAACAATTCACGGCAGGCATCGTAAATTTCGCCCTGTATTGATTTCCCTCCCTTCTGCATCTGCCATCCAGAATAACGCGAACCGTCGTACTCGATGGTTAATTTAAATCTTGACATAAGATTTTGATTTAAAGATGCTAATTTAGCAATTTTAAAAGAATGGAGAGCGGAATGCGGCGTGCGGTGTGAGGGACTTTAAAAACAGGACAGAAATAATTGTTTCAATAATGAGACTTGTTCAATTATGAAAAAGAAATACATGAATCCATATCTGGCAGGTGTAATGCTTGGAACAGTATTACTTCTTGCGATGTATATTTCAGGACGCGGACTGGGAGCAAGTGGTGGAATTAAATATTGTGTTGTTTCCCTGGTAGGAACGATCGACCCTTCGCATGCCGAAGAATCTGTTTATTATTCAAAGTATTTTGAAGATGGGAATAAACCCTTCAGTAACTGGCTGACTATTGAGATATTTGGTATCGTTGCCGGAGGTTTCTTTTCAGGGGCAGTTTCAAAAAGGCTGAAATTCAGAATTGAAAAATCTCCGAAGATATCGAATCTGAGGAGGCTTGCGTTTGCATTTCTTGGAGGTGTCTTTTTTGTTTACGGGGCTCAGCTTGCAAGAGGTTGTACCAGCGGTGCCGCACTTTCAGGAATGGCTGTTCTCTCTCTTGCAGGATTTGTGACAATGATAGCAATCTTCGGATCAGCATATGTTTTTGCATGGTTTTTCAGGAAGAACTGGATATGAAGAAAGGCATAAAGGCATAACGGCGCAACTGCAAAACCGCATAACCTCATAATTGCATAACATCAAAACGACTTAAAGACTAAAAAGACAAAAATATGGGACCATTATCATCTTATCTTCTGTTTCCGGAATGGCTTGACCTGCTTATTGCTTTTATGATCGGGACCGGTTTTGGCTTTGCTCTCGAACAGGCCGGATTCTCGTCCAGCCGGAAACTGGCAGGAATGTTCTATGGCTATGACACCACGGTTATCAAGGTATTTTTCACTGCAGCAATCGTTGCCCTCGTAGGGTCTCAGTTTCTTAACTTTTTCGGTCTGCTGAATCTTAACCAGGTTTATGTAAACGAATTTTATACAGGGGCAGCAATTATAGGAGGAGTTATAATGGGTGCAGGATTTATTATGGGAGGTTTTTGCCCGGGAACGGGACTTTGTGCGCTCTCAATAGGTAAAATTGACGCTTTTGTCTTCGCAGCAGGAGGACTCACCGGGGCTTTCCTGTTTGCTGAAACTTATCCCGCTATCCAGAATCTGGCAAATAGTAATTACAAGGGAGCAGTTAAGATAAATGAGTCATTGGGCATGTCACCAGGACTCTTTACTTTCCTGATGATCGTCGCTGCAGCCCTAATGTTCTGGGTTGCTGAAATTGCTGAAAAAAGATTTGCCAGGCCTGAAATAACTAACGAAATATAATTCTTCCATAGAAATGAGAAAGAAAATAACAGTCATTCTGCTTTTGTCGGGCATGGTCCTGGCCTTATTGCCTCTTTCAGCAAACAGGTCATTCATGGCCAAACCCGAAAAACTTCTTTCCGAGGTCTTAAATCCTGATGTCTCTTTCACAGTCGATCAGGTGGCGAAGCTTATAGTAAATGAAGACAGCACCATCCGGTTAATAGATTTGCGCCCGCCTGAAGAATTTTCCAGGCTAAGCATTCCGGGATCAGTTAATGTTCCTTATGACGATCTCATCAACAGCGACCTTTATATATATATGAATGACATAAACATCAGGAACATATTCTATTCAAATAACAGCTTCTACTCAAACTATGCCATGGTTTATGCAAGGGGACTGGGTTACAAAAACAGCTTTGTAATGGAAGGCGGGCTTTCCGGATGGTTTAATACAGTGATGGAGTCAAAATTTACCGGCGAAAGGATCTCAGCGAGGGAAAATGCCCTTTATGAAACAAGGACAAAGGCAGCACAATTATTCACACAGTTTAACAGCATGCCCGACAGTCTTAAAGCGGTCTTTATGGCAGCAAACAAGTTCTCGGCAAAAAAACTGGATGGCGGCTGTGAATGACATTAAAATTAAATCGGACAAATCAATGGATACTTTGAAAAAATACCGTTTTGTTTCAGCTGTTTTTCTTATCCTTTTAGCCGCTGTCCTTTACAGGTCCTTCAGCCTTTCAGGATTCAGGTACGATGCCCCCAAACTGGCCGGTCAATCATTTGAGGGATCCAACATTGTAACGGAAGAGCAGATTCCTGGCTTTCAGAATGCCCTGATAATAGATTTGAATAATTCAGAAATATTAAAAGACAGATTCAGTGAAATTACACTGAAAGTTAACCCCGATTCAATCCTGGATAAGAAAAACATCCGGAGAATATTGAAAAACAAGGGACCTGTAATTCTTGTATCTTCAGAAAACACAATTTCTGCAAGGATTTGGATGCTCCTGAGCCAGAAGGGCCTTAAGAACATTTTTATTTTATCGGAG
This sequence comes from uncultured Bacteroidales bacterium, assembly GCA_963702415.1. GTDB lineage: Bacteria > Bacteroidota > Bacteroidia > Bacteroidales > VadinHA17 > LD21. The sequence continues at coordinate 108,942 of CAVPCP010000018.1, forward strand.
GAAAAGGATTTCGAAGTTCTTAAAAATAAATTCCGGCCTGATACATTATCAATGCCGGAACTTATTTAATCTGATGGTGGTAAATTTATTTTACCACTTTAAAATCATTTGATTCTGCCAGAGTAAAGGGAAGCCACGATAATACGGCTTTCTGGTTTACCATTTTATCATACATGAAACTATTGTTGCCGTATTTCAATGTCCTCGCATCGTAGCCGAAAAGCCTGAGGAAAGCTGTTGCGAATCCTGAATTATGGCCGGTCCCACAGTACACCACCACAGTTTTATCAAAAGGGATTGTTGACATCACATCTGAAAAACCAAGTGTCGATTCCGGTTTGTACCTTACGGCTCCCGGTATGTGGCCATCGTCGTATTTATCCTTTCTTTCAAGGTTAATAATGAAATATTTTGCAGGATCCATGAATATTTCATCGGCTGTAATTAAAATATTCACGGTCCCATCTTCAAACAGGTTTTTAAACCTCTGATCTCCGATCTCTTTACCTGTTGAAAGGCCGGTATTCAATTCAGGCATGCCTGAAGGCAAAGGAGCTTCATTTACCTTAACTTCGAGCTGGTTTTCATATTTTCCCGACACACCTTTCAACCATCCATTCTGAGCAAGCGATTTATTCCATCCGCTCATCCCCCATCTCAATGAATAAACATTACCATACCCCATTAGCCGGAGAAGTGAAGTGGTATAACTCGATACCTGCCCGTCATCACAAACCACAATGATCTTATTAAATTCAAAAGGTTTGATCCCTGTTTCGAAATATTCAGGCAATTGGCTGAATTCTTTTCTTACAGCCCCTTCAATATGACCTTTCGAAAACATTTCTGCCGACCTGAGATCAATTATCAGATTCTTCGGTCCAAGCTCACTGTAAACCACTGAGGCTTTTATAAGGCTTGGAAAAAACTGACTGTTAACATAATCGCCGTTCTCTTCAAGGTCTTTAAGTAACAGCATAGTCTCGTTTCCTATTTCGGGGGCAGCAGCTACAGACTGAGGCACAAAAGTTTCTGGCTTCTTCTCACTTTTGGTGCCGTTGCATCCGGCAGCAAAAACCAGTATAACCGGCAATGAGAGAGCAAAATATTTAATTTTATTCATATAACGACAGCAGAATCACGTTAAATAGCAACAGGCACACGATCCTTATTATATTTCAAAGTTTCGGTACGGTTGCCCTTTTCGTCATATTTGAACTCGGTTATTGCCACTCCTGTTTCAGGATGGTTTATGATGTTTCTATCCTTATCGAGGTTCCGTGTTTCAACAAGTGCTCCGTGTTCATCATAAACATTCTGGGTCACAGGTATGCTCTTGCCGCCAACATATTCATTATCCTGGTCAAATACAGCAGTTTCAAGAACATTTCCGTTTTCATCAAATTTACTGACCCGCTTTGACCATCCCCAGTAAAGATTAGACATCTGGCCGGTTACGTTAAAAACTGAAAATTCTTCAACATCCCCGTACTCGTTGGGAACAAAAGTAAAATATGAAACCCCTATATCACCGCAGTTTTCTGCAGTACAGTTATAAAGTGAATCATTCATATAATTAGCCATCCTGACAACATAGCCTTTACCGTTATATGCAAAGCGGAGTTCATAGAACGGGCAGAACGGATTCATAATAGTCTCTTCGTTTGCAAGGTTATATCTTTTTTCCTGTACCATTCCGTCATCAAGGACTGCCCATACATATGAGTGAATTTTATTCCTGTTTTCAACAGGTTCCCCGTTTTTATTGAAAAATTTGAGACCGGTTCGTGTTCCCTGGTCATCAAGAGAATATTCTTCAGTAAAGACCCCTTCTGCCTCAATAGGCTGGCCATTCTCATCAAAAAAATGCTTAATCTGCTTATTATCAACATAATCATAAGTAATTTTTGCTGCTTCACCCATCGATGAATATCCAAGAAGTTCATCACCCCTGACAAATTCTACTGATACCAGCCTGCCTGTATTATCATACATGAATTTATAGCTGTTTATTCCGGCAGCCTGATCAGCGGTTAATTTACGGGCACCTCTTTCAATGTCAAAAGGTGTCTCTGAAAAGATCAGATTCCTGTAATATTCAACACCAGCGGTCTGAGTTTTGTTCGATTGTTTCTGATTGCATGCTGAAATTCCTGCAACAATTGCCAATACACCAAAAAATAAAGTTAACTTGCTTAATCTCATAATTTTAAAAATTTAGTTTTTATTTAATTTATTTAATTATTTTTTATAGAAATTCCCTTCCGGGATTTCCTGTACCGGAGTTTTTAATGATTCCGGTTTACAAGGGAACAAACATAGCAAGAAAAAGTTTAATATACTCTATATACCGTCTCATACTTTTATCCCCGCGTAAAGTAATACTATTTGTATATTTGTTTTGTAAAAAAATACCTGTATGGAAAGCTCTTTTTTCAATTCTGACCTGTTCAGTTTCGCAATTATGCCATTTCTTATTTTTCTGGCCCGTATCTGTGATGTTTCGATCGGTACTTTGCGAATTATTTTTGTTTCAAAAAGGGAACAGAACCATTGCACCGATACTTGGATTTTTCGAGGTCCTTATCTGGATAATTGCCATCAGTAAAATAATGCAAAACCTTGATAATTACTGTTAATTATGTAGCATATGCAGCCGGATTCGCAACCGGCAATTTTGTAGGTATGAAAATTGAAGAGAAACTGGCCATGGGGATTCAGATGATAAGTATATTTACAAGTGAAAAAGGAATGGATCTTGTTAAAAGCCTGAACAATAATGGTTTCGGTGCAACAACAATCGAAGCTCACGGTGCAAAGGAGAAGATTCACCTTGTTTATTCAATAGTCCATCGCAATGAGCTTGAGAAGGTGCTTGAGGTGATAAATTCATTTAATCCCAAGGCTTTTTTTACGATTGAAGATATCAAGGCAGTTAATGAGGGGATATTCACTCCGAGGAAACAAAATTTGTTTTTCCCGTTCGCAAATATAATAAGGGAATGGAGGAAAGGGAAAAAAGGCTGAAGTATGGATATAGTATTATGATGAAGTATAATTTTTAAGATTCTATAAGTATTTAAACTCTGAAAGTATTATTAAAATGGATCAGATAAATAATCATCCTCTTTATAAAGTTCACACTATCGACAGTGCAATGGACTCATTGTGGAATTTCTATAAACAGAAATTTCTTTCCCTGTTTCTGACATCTTTTGTAATGGGGCTGGTCCTCCAGTATATTTCAGCACTGGTTGATATAAATGAAATTCAATCTATTACCACCATCGATGAAATGATGCTTAAAGTAAGGGACTATATATGGCCCATGCTGATAATTTCAGTCGTCAGTCTGCTCTTTACCACTATCCTTCATTATTATATTATTTACAATCCGCTCGATGCGGAGATTAATATATTCAGGTCTGCAATGCAGTCGCTAAGGTATTTTGTCCTTACATGATTATAATGGTTTTTCTTGCCCTTGCAGCATCTTTTGCACTCTTCCTTGGACTTCTTCTGGTTGTGATAGGTATCCTGTTCGCTGTCATTTATGTATTGATGATATACCTGTTCATCCTTCCCGTGATGATGGTTGAAGGACCAAGTATAGCAAACACAATAAGCAGGACCATTACACTTTCACACCGGAATTTCTGGTCAAACATGGGATGGACAGCGGTTTTTGCTGTTATTGTGCTGGTAGTTACAACTGTTTTTTCCGGATTGATCCTTCTGCCTTTTACCGGGAAGTTTTTTCAGGCCTTTACCAATCCGGAGGAAGCTTCTTCACTGGTTGAGATTACCACAAAACCTCTTTATATAATTCTTTCCGCACTTCTCAATGCAATAACATTACCCCTTTTACCTATTTTCGCCTGCATCCTTTATTTTAACGGCAGAGCCCGTGAAGAAAAGAAATCTGACTGGGAAACAAGGAAAGATGATAAAGCTGAAGAAACGTAAAGGTTGAAGATCTCTATTCCAAGCCTCTCTCTGACGGTGATACAGATAACCATGAAAAAAGTTAATAGTCTTATTATATAATATGTCATATGAAAGTCCTGGGTATTAATTGCAGTCCAAGGAAGGAAGGGAATACACATCTTCTGATAATGGAAGTATTCAAACCTCTTGAAGCGAAGGGGATTAAAACTGAATTATTTCAGATCGGCGGAAAGAAAATAAGCGGATGTATAGCCTGCATGAAATGCAAAAAAAAGGCTGACGGCCGTTGTCATCAGAAAAATGACGTTATAAATGAATGCATTGCCAAAATGGAAAAAGCCGATGCAATCATTATCGGGTCACCTGTTTATTTTGCTGATCTTACGGGCGATGCAAAAGCGTTTCTTGAAGTGGCAGGATATGCCTTGCGTGCTGCCGGTAATCCTCTGAAACGTAAGCCCGGGGCGGCAGTAATTGCTGTCAGACGTGCCGGAGCAATCCATGCATTTGACAGTATAAACCATTTCTTTCTTATAAATGAAATGATAATCCCCGGCTCATCGTACTGGAATATTGCAATTGGCAGGGAAAAGGGAGACGTTCTGAAGGACGAGGAAGGGATGAAAACCATGAAAGTGCTGGGGGAAAATATGGCCTGGCTACTCGAAAAGATAAAAGACAAGGGGAAAAAGACCAAGGAGAAATAGTCATGCGCGTCCTCTGGTCTTGCGGTCTTGCGGTCTTTATCGACTGCACAGACTGCATGACTGCACGACTGCATGACTGCACGACCTAAAGATCGTTTTCCCCTTTTACATACCCGAAATTTGCCAGGATCCCTCCATCGACAAAGAGAATATGTCCATTAACAAAGTCACTGGCTTTTGAGGCAAGGAAAAGAGCGGCATTTGCCACATCTTCAGGTTCCCCCCATCTGCCTGCCGGGGTACGGGTCATTACAAGGTCGTTGAACGGATGACCATTTTCACGTATCGGGGCTGTCTGTGATGTCGCTATATAACCAGGGCCGATGCCATTTATCTGAATATTGTATTTTGCCCATTCGCAGGTCATATTCCTGGTAAGCAGCATAAGGCCTCCCTTTGCTGAGGCATAGGCTGAAACGGTATTCCTTCCGTATACACTCATCATGGAGCACATGTTGATTATTTTACCATTTCTCTTTTTTATCATATCGGGGACAACTCTCTTCGAAACAATCAAAGGGGCTACCAGGTCAACATCAATTACCTGCTTAAATTCAGCCACCTGCATCTCAAGGATCGGAATACGTTTTATTATTCCGGCATTATTAACCAGGATATCAATTGTTCCCAGATTTTCCTCAATCAGGGAAATACCTTTATCGACATCTTTTTCGTCAGTAACATTGAAAATAAGAGTATAAACATCCAGTCCCTCTTTTTTAAATGCCTCACGGCACTCAAGCAGTTTGCTCTCCTGAAGGTCGTTTACACAAACTTTTGCACCGGCTTTTGCAAGCAGAATACCAATAGCAAGTCCAATTCCATGGGTTCCACCGGTTACAAGGGCAATTTTTCCGTTAAGATCGAATAATTGGTTCATAGTTATCTGGTTATTTAAGCGTATCCGGATGACGGACATCCATATCACCGTAATCGAGGTTTTCACCTGCCATCCCCCATATAAAAGTGTAGTTCGATGTTCCGGCTGCGCTATGGATGCTCCATGAAGGTGAAAGGACAGCCTGTTCATTCTTTAACCAGATATGCCGCGTTTCATCAGGATCGCCCATAAAATGACAGATACCCTGCTTTTCAGGTACTTCAAAATAGAAATATGCCTCCATCCTTCGGTTATGGGTGTGAACCGGCATAGTATTCCATACACTGCCTGGTTTAAGTTCGGTCATTCCCATCTGAAGCTGGCAGGTCGGAACAATACTGTTAACAAGTAACTTATTTATTGTCCGGTGGTTTGAGGCTTCCGGGGAGCCCAGTATTGAACTCTCCGCATCCTTAAGGGTTACTTTTTTTGAAGGATATTTGTGATGTGCCGGCGCCGAATTTATGTAGAGTTTTGCTGGTCTGGACTTATCAACCGATCTGAAAACCACACCGGGGGTCTCTTTTCCAAGATATAATGCTTCCTTGAATCCTATGCTCCAGGTAGTCCCTCCGGCTTCTATTTCGGCTTCGCCTCCCACATTAATAATTCCCATTTCCCTCCTTTCAAGAAAATATGATGCTTTCAGATCATCTGCCGTCTCAAGCTTAAGCTCATCCTTTACCGGCATTGCACCTCCCACAATATATCGGTCGTACATTGAGTAAACAAGCGAAATTTCATCGGGTAAGAATACATTTTCAATAAGAAACTCTTTCCTTAGTTTCTTTGTGTCATAGCCTTTAACGTCTTTAGGATGCCCTGCATACCTGAGTTCGGTTTTCATACAGCTATATTTTATAGATTTTAACAGGATATTTATTATTATCAAAAATACAATCTTTGGATGGAAAGATTACTACAACTTCTACATTTATTAAGCTTATACAGCTTTAAAATAAATGTCTGTAAGTCTTTTTTTTATAAACTTGGTTTATTAATTTGCTATCGCTATTTTCTCAATTATTCATCAGATCGATAAGCTTTTCACATCTTCCTTCAATTCTTACAATAATATGATGAACTCATTTATTAACGAAGACTTTCTTTTAGAGAACAAGACCTCCAGAAAACTCTATCATGAGTATTCCGCAAAACAACCAATTATTGATTTCCATTGCCATCTTTCCCCTTCAATGATTGCGGAAGACAGGCAGTTCGATAACCTTGGAGAAGCTTGGCTTGAAGGAGATCACTACAAATGGCGGGCGATGAGGACAAACGGTGCTGATGAGAAATTCTGCACCGGGAATGCTACTCATGAGCAGAAATTTAGAAAATGGGCTGAAACAGTACCTGCCACTGTCGGAAATCCATTATATCACTGGACCCATCTGGAACTGGCAAGATATTTTGACATCTATGACCTTTTATCTCCCTCAACATCGGATAAAATATATAAAAAGTCATCTGAAATGCTGCGCTCGAAAGATTTCAGCATAAGATCACTTATCAGGAAAATGAATGTTGAAGTAATATGTACAACTGACGATCCGGCTGATACACTTGAATATCATAAGAAAATAAAAGGCTCATTTGAAGTCAAAGTATTACCGACATTCCGGCCTGATAATGCGGTAAAGACCGAAGACCCTCTGAAATTCAAAGAATATATTGTCAGACTCGGGGCTGCATCGGATTTGAATATAACGGATTTCAGGAGCCTGATTGAAGCTCTCGATAAGAGGCATGAGTACTTTCACAAACAGGGAGGCCGTCTTTCTGACCACGGCCTGGAAAGGTTCTATTTTTCTCATATACGGCAGAGGAAGCTGATAAGATCCTCAGAACACTTCTTAAAGGAGAAAGCCTTTCAGCCGAAGAAACTGAAAAATTCAAAACGGCTGTGATGACAGAACTGTGCAGGATGAACCACAAAAGAGGATGGACACAGCAGTTCCATGTAGGTGCGATGAGGAACAACAGTGCCAGGATGTTCAGACTTATGGGACCGGATACAGGATGGGATTCGATCGGAGTACCGCAGGATGCATTGAAAATGTCAAAATTTCTGAGCTCTCTCGATGTTACTGACCAGCTTACGAAAACAATTCTGTATAACCTCAATCCTGCCGATAATGAAATGATGGTGACCATGGCAGGCAATTTCAATGATGGGACCAGTCCGGTGAAAGTGCAGTATGGCCCGGCATGGTGGTTCCTTGATCAGAAAACCGGAATGGAAAAACACCTTAAGGATCTTGCAGCTCTCGGACTTTTAAGAAGATTTGCAGGGATGGTCACAGATTCAAGAAGTTTCCTCTCATATCCACGACATGAGTATTTCAGAAGAATAGTCTGTAATTTTATCGGAAAGCAGATCAAAAAGGGACTCATTCCTGACGAGGAGGAGCTTGTAAAACCATTGATTGAAGGGATCTCATATAAGAACGCAAAAGAGTATTTCGGATTTTAATGTTAACAGCTTCTCTATGTAACTCTGTGAATCCCCTGTGTTCTCTGGGTAAGTTCTTATGAAAGCCGTTACACCGAGTTCGGCGGGGTAGGGAAGAGGGTCAAGAGAAAAGAATAATATAGTTTAAATATATAAGATATGAACGAATTGAATTTAAAAGGCAAAGTTGCTGTTATTACCGGCGGAGCCGGCCTTATCTGTTCTGAAATGGCCAGAGCCCTTGCATTTCAGGGTGTAAAAACAGTGATTATTGATCTGAATGGTGAAGCTGCGGGCAAAGTAGCCGAGGGGATAGAAAAAGAGTTTAACACTCCTTCATTGGGTTTATCAGCAAGCGTGATTGATAAATCCTCACTTGAAAACTCGAAAAAGATAATCAATGAGAATTTCGGGTCAATCGATATCCTTATAAACGGAGCAGGGGGTAACTCTCCTGCAGCAACAACCAAAGTCGAAAAAATGGATGGATCCGACACCGAAAATCCTGCTGACACATTTTTCGGACTTCAGCTGGAAGGATTTGACAGGGTATTCGATCTTAATTTTAAGGGAACTCTCCTGCCATCGATGGTTTACGCAACCGATATGGTAAAAAGGAAATCAGGTGTAATCATTAACATCTCATCGATGAATTCATACCGTCCACTTACCAAAATAGCAGCCTACTCGGCTGCCAAAGCTTCTGTGAATAATTTCACACAATGGCTCTCTGTTCACTTTTCAAAAGCAGGAATAAGAGTTAATGCAATTGCTCCCGGATTTCTTCTTACAAATCAGAACAAATTCCTTATGATCGATGAAAAAGCTGATGATAATCTCACCCCGAGAGCCAGGAAAATACTTAACAGCACTCCGATGGAGCGGTTTGGCACACCTGATGATCTGACCGGAACCCTTCTGTTTCTTGTTTCGGACCTGTCAAAATTTGTCACAGGTGTGATCATTCCTGTCGACGGGGGATTCAGTGCTTATAGCGGAGTGTGAATGGCACAGGGCACAGGGTGATGGGCAGGAAGATTCCCCCTTTGAAGAGCCTGCACCGCTTCGGCAGGGGTAAGGGGGATGTAAAAAATACAAAAATAAATCTAAAGATGTAAAAAAATGATTTACTATCAGTCGGGTTCAGAAAATACGGTAATCGGCAAAAATGACCTGGAATATGGGGTTTATGCAGCTCTTGTAAAGCTTGGGCCAAGAAAGAAGGTGCTCGTTGTTCCTCCCGATTTTACCAGGTTCCATTCAAGGTCGGGTGATATTACCACATTAATTTATAATTATTACAAGGATAATCTTAAAGATATTCTGCCTGCACTGGGCACCCATGCTCCAATGACCGGAACTGAAATTTCCGAAATGTACAAAGGTGTTCCAAAGGATCTTTTCAGGGTTCATGACTGGAGAAATGATGTGGTTACCGCTGGCACTGTACCGGGTGAATTTGTATCCGAAATAACAGAAGGAAAATTGAACTATTCCTGGCCTGCTCAGCTCAACAGGCTTGTTATGAACGGAGGACACGATCTGATACTTTCAATCGGGCAGGTGGTCCCGCATGAGGTTGTAGGAATGGCCAACTACAATAAGAATCTGTTTGTCGGTACCGGCGGTCCTGAAGGCATTAATAAGAGTCATTTCATTGGTGCTGTTTACGGGATGGAAAGAATGATGGGTAAAGCGGATACTCCTGTAAGAAAGCTTCTCAACTATGCATCTGAAAAATTCATTCCCGGCCTTCCTGTGGTTTATGTCCACACGGTGATAGGACGCGATGAAACGGGAAAACTGGTTATCAGGGGCCTTTTCATAGGCGATGATTACGAAGTATTCAGTCTGGCAGCTGAGCTGTCACTTAAGGTAAATTTTACGGTTCTTGACAAGCCTTTGAAGAAAACAGTGGTATATCTCGATCCTTCTGAATTTAAAACCACCTGGCTGGGAAATAAGAGCATTTACAGAACCAGGATGGCAATGGCTGATAAAGGGGAATTGATAATTCTTGCTCCGGGACTGAAAGAATTTGGAGAAGATAAGGAGATCGACCGGCTGATACGTAAGTATGGCTATCGGGGTACACCCTCAACTCTGAAATCACTTGATGAAAACAAGGAACTAATGAATAATCTTAGTGCTGCAGCGCACCTCATACATGGAAGCTCCGAAGGAAGGTTTTCAATAACATATTGTCCGGGATACCTTACAAGGCAGGAAATAGAATCAGTCAATTTCAGATATGCCGATTTGAAAAGCATGACGAAAAAATATGATCCGGCAAAACTCCATGAGGGGGTAAACAAGCTGGCTGACGGCGAAGAAATCTACTACATTTCAAATCCTGCCGTCGGGTTATGGGCATCAAAAGATAAGCTTCAATGATAAACTGGGGTATTATCGGGTGCGGCAAAGTTACCGAGCTGAAAAGCGGACCTGCTTTTAATAGGGTAGACGGTTCGCGGCTGGCTGCAGTAATGAGGAGAAATGCAGCGCTTGCAGAAGACTATGCGAGAAGGCATAATGTTCCAAAATTCTATTCCAATGCCGACGATCTGATTAATGATAAGGAAATAAATGCGGTATATGTTGCCACTCCTCCCGGATATCATGCAGAATATGCAGTAAAAGCTCTCAAGGCAGGCAAACCGGTTTATATTGAAAAACCAATGGCATTGAATTACCGGGAATGTGCCATAATCAATAAAACAGCAGAAAAATACGGTGTGCCGGTTTTTGTTGCATATTACCGGAGAACCCTTCCCGGTTTCTTAAAGATCAAAAGACCTGCTGGAAACAGGTGAAATTGGCAAACCAAGATTTGTTAATCTTCAGATATACAACTATCCCTCCGAAGATGAGAAAGCAGGAAGGATTCCATGGCGTGTGAAACCTGAGATCTCAGGCGCCGGGCATTTTTTTGATCTTGGGTCGCATCAGCTCGATTACCTCGATTTTGTGTTTGGTCCTGTTCTGAAAGTGTCGTCGATAGCTGTCAACCAGGCTCATCTCTATGAGGCTGAAGATTTTGTTTCGGCCAGCTTCGTTTTCAAAGATAACATTGTCGCAACCGGCATCTGGTCATTCAGTGCTTCACGCGAAGGGAACCGCGATTATTTTGAGATCGTGGGTGAAAAAGGGATCATAAAAACTTCTACATTTACATATGAACCTATTGTTCTTATTAACGGGAACGGTCGACGGGAGTTTATTCATGAAAGACCTGAAAATATTCAGTTTTATTTGATTGAGCAGATAGTAAAAGCACTTTCAGGTAAAGGTGATGTTGTCAGTACAGGCGTTTCGGCCGCAAGGACAAGTAAAGTTATGGATGAGGTGGTCAATGATTACTATACGAGAT
>CAVPCP010000019.1:0-67656 GCA_963702415.1 uncultured Bacteroidales bacterium
AATTAATCCCGGGAACATTGTTCAGGTTAAACTGAAATCTGCGTTTTGTATTAGGAGTATAGACAGCAACTCCGTTTGCAATGCCCACACGGGTTATTTTTCCCTGAGTTGAAATATGATCTACGGAAAGATCTCCAAACACTGACATATTCCCGGATCTGGTAAACATGAAGCTGATCCTGGGAACAGTGTCATTTACCATTTCAAATCCAAGGTCCGAAATTGTAACTTTGGCTGTGGATTCTCCAACACGGATGATCGCTGGTATTGTAATGCCAAATATAGGTTTTAACATGACAGAAATAGTTGTCGTATCTCTTACTTCTTCTCCTTCACCTAAAGGAGTGGTTTTGGGTATAGATCTGAAATAGAAGTGAGAGCGGTATTCTCCGGGCTCAAGTTCATTTGACCTGATCAACTGAATCTTCACAGCCTGGGCTTCATTTGGTCCAAGGGTTACAGACCTTGGAAAAAACCTTATAAACCGGTCGGCAAACCTCTGATCAGGGTCGGGTTCAGTTATGGTTTCAAATCCGCCATCTTCCTTCATCCTGATCTGAACCAGTGATACAGCATAAGTAGCAGTATCCTGTCCTATATTTGCCAGGTTAAGATCAATTGATTTTTTCGATCCTTCAAAAACGACTCTCCTGGGAGTAATCATAAGGTCTCCCTGAGCATTTACCATAATTGGGGGACCAATTAAAAATCCCAGGAATCCTGCAATGAAAACAACAAATGACTTCAATCTGCAGGAGCATTGCGACTTATCTTGAAGTACCGATCTGGTCTTTGACATTATGATTAATTATTAATTGAATCAGCTAGTTAAAGTCAAAAGTTATCATATACGAACCTGCATAGATACCCACCGGATTGTTTTCCATGGTACCGACTTTAAGTGTTGCTCCTACATATACTATCTGAAAACCACCTTGCAGCATTCCGGTCCCTATGCCCTGCTGAGGCTCCGATATCCAATCCTGGATAAGCATCGTTTTTGCATTCGATGTATGGGTAAGAATAACAGGATTTGCCGGCAGGGAGATGGAATATGCAGCATCGGCGTCGCCTGAAACAAAAAAACTTGCTGCATTATGTGCACCGATACCTTTAAAGACACTTCCTGTAACCGAAATACTACTCTGAGGTGTAAGAATAATCATACCTCCCTGGGGTCCGGGAGAGAACCTTCCGAAATTTAACTGCGATGTCTCACTGGCAGAAAAAGCCGGAATTATTTCGGCAATAATATGACCTGTTGCACTTACCGGAGTTGCTGGCTGAGCGATGACATTGATACTGGTTAGATGCAATAAAAATATCAGGCTGAAAATTAATATCTTAAGCCTTTTCATTATGCCGTTTTGTGTCCTCTGACCTTTAAAACTAGTTGTAATTAACTGTTACTGTAAATGGAGTACCTGACACATAGGTTCCGGCAGGCTGGCTTCCTGCCACATTAAGTGTTGCACCAACTGTCAGAGTCTGGGCACCAGCAGCACTGAGGGTACCTGTGCCGCCTGGAGTGCTTGTCCAGACATCAACCGTCATGTTGTTTGCTCCTGAAGTAATTGTTGTGGCAGCAACTGGCAATGTGATTACATAGGTATAATTTGCTGCACCGGTGACATTGAAAACTGCAGCGGCAGGAGATCCTGTTACTGCAGGAAGGGTACATCCACCAGTAACTGACCTTACACCTGCAGGGGTCATAACCACAGTACCGGCAACAGCGCTTACTGCAACGTTACCAAAATTCATAGCCGTTGTGTTTGTAATTCCAATAGGTCCGACTATAGTCGCAGATGCATTGGAATTAGCTGATGCCTGAGCAAATGCTGCTGTTGTGATTCCGACAAAAATAACTGCAAATGTGACTAGTTTTTTCAAGTGCTTCATTTCTTGATAGTTTTAATGGTTAATAATAATTCTTGTTTTTGTTATTTCCTCTTTTGTTAAGTAATGCCTAATTATACTATCTCACTTGACTTTAATATCTTTTATCTGACTTTCAAAACATCGCCAAATTAAAAATCAAAATACCATTGAGAGGATGGTTTGTTTAAGTTTATTTAACAATTTTGGTTAGTTATTAACAAGAAAAATGCGGATTTATTGTATTATCTCGCTAAAAGAACACATAATTAACATTTTACAGATTGAATGTACAGTTATATTTCAGTCCGTAGCTTGTTCGGAAATGTAAACAGGCATTGGATATTAATGAGTAATGAAAATAGTAGATTGACAAATAAATCCTTATTTGATTTAAGAAAAAATCCCCAAAACCCTCATCTGTCTGCAACCATCTGGTAGTATTCTTGAGTCAATTCAGTGGCCTTTACAAATTTCACATATCCTGTATAAAGATCTTTTTGGAACTCTTCTTGGTTCCTGAAATAAAACTGACTATATAAATTCCATTTTTTAAAGCTGGATTGAGTTCATAATATCCGGGTTCATAATATTTTTTAATAAGGAGCATCTGTCCGGTGAGATTCGATATAATTAAAGTCCCTTCCGTTGCAGGAAGAGTGAGGATTTCTAATTTTAAGATTCCATGGTAACTATAAACACTGAAAAGATCATCACCGGTCATAATAATCAGGAATTCCGGTTTCTAAATTCCGGAAGTTCAGAAAAAACCTGTTTTCATATAGCCCGGTGGTAAGGTCGAGCGTGTAAGATTTACCGGAAAGCATATCATGGTCAGTTTTTGCAGCCATATCAGAAAGAAAAATCTCCATATCTGCCAGTGTTCCCTCTAAATCACGGATCTTAAAAATGATATTTCCGTCCCTGTTAATCTTAAGACCAAGAGGAACCGTGTACAGCGTATCTGAGATTACAGGGAGAGCACTGATCGAAAGTTTTAATCCATCAGATCCGATAGCATAAAGATTTGGTACCATGAAATCGGTATTCATAAGTTTAAGCGCATCAAGCTGACCATCGAATTCATTTGTAGCTTTCTCATCAAAGTAAATAACTACAGGATCAACCGAGACCGTGTCATCTGAGAACTCAGCAGTGAGCCTGATCAATGATCTTGAATCAATATCTGATTTTGTTAAAGGATGTGTTAAATCAGTTATTCTGACACTATTATTCATGGCCAGAGTTCCTGTTACGGGCCAGGAACCATCAGATACATGAACAAAAAAACCCTGCATCGACGGGATCAGGTTTGTAGCCAGGCCGTTACTTGAAACGCCCTCTGCGTAAGTAACATAAGTACCGCCATACTGATCGGTGGTACTCGTCTCAAAGTAATAAAGAGCGTTGTCTATATTGATTTTTGTCCATCCCGATGGAGAATCCCAGTCGATCGGAGAGGGGTATGGATTCCCGATCAGGTTAAATCCCTGACTGTAGGTATTATTGTGGTTATAAAGAGTTGCAGACAGGCTTCCGTTATTAACGACTCCATTAATATCAAAAATAATCGGAGGATCGGTTTCACCGAAGTTGACAGCATATCCCTGCATAGGATTTAAAATTTCTGCCGGATCAACGTAAGTCACCCACCCTGAAGTTGGAATGCTTTCGTCATACCTGTAAAGTGCGGGAAAAGGGTCCGCAAGTTTCATATCATCACTAAACTCGCTGACTGTTGCTGCCTGAAAGGGTGAACTTAAATACTTATACCCGAAACCTGAAGAAAGATATCTTTGAATTGTAACATTTCCGTTGACCTCTCCTGTTCCGCTGCCATCAATAACTGCAGTCTGATATTCTGAGGAAAGGAGAGTGAAATTCCCATTTGCATTTAATATGCCGTTGCATAAGAGGATCCCGCCTAATGACTGCCCTGGTGTGGTTATTGTGGTTGTGCTGCCCGCGATCAACAATGATATTATTATAAGGAAATTGGTGTTGTTCCGTTTAGCAGCTGGGTGTTTCCGGAAAAAACAATTGTACTGTTGTAATTAATCAAGGAACCGTTATTTGTATCATTTCCATGAAGAACCATATTACCAGCAGTTGCCAATAAAATTGTCCCGGAGGAGATTGTAAGTCCCTGACCTGATCCGGACTGATTCAAAAGGAGAAGCAGGGTAGTTATCATTACCCTTCTTTCCAGATTTATTAATTTACTTTTCAGTATCATTTTAAGATTATTGATCCCGGGACCATTGTTTCATTGATTTAATAAACCATGAGGTCATTGTGTATTAGTATACCACTGAACATCCTGGAATCTGATTATATCGCCACTTTGTGAGGAGGTTGCATACAATTCCAGATAGTCATTTTTCTTCATATCGGGGATATAAATAACTGTCGAAAACTGAAACGGCTGGTTAGCTGTTACTATGCGAAGGTCTGTCTCTCCATACCGGGTGGTGGTTGCACCGTTTTTGACAATAGCAATTGTAATACGAACATTACTTGTATTTACGGTAATATTCCCGGTGATGATTGCCCAGGCATCGAGGAGATAATTAGTTTGATAAGTGATTCTGTTGTTATTTACAATCCACTTTGAGGTATAAAAGGATGTGTTGGTCCAGTTGGCCTTATAAAATGTTCCGGCGGCAGTTACTGTTGTTGTGGACACATTGTTATTAACATTTATTTTGCAATGCGGATTCTTATTCTCGAATCCAGCATTATTATTCAGAAATACATTTGCATCACGGCCATCTGCTCGGGCGAAATCAAATCCGCTGAAGAAAGTTCCCTGGTTATTCCAGGCATTATTTGTAATAAAAATTGAATTAAATGATGTGAATGTGGCAGGAGTATAAAGTACTCCGATATCACTTCCTGATACAGTATTATAAAAAGTACAGTTCAGAATGGAGACAGTTTCAGATACACCAGACAAAAGGTTGATACCTTTTCCGCACTGCAGAAAATCAGATTCTGAAATTTTAAATGAACCTCCGATCTCCGTTCCGGCAGCTATTTCTATTCCTGACCCTGGACAATCCTCGAAATCAACATCAAAAATCCATAGATCATTATTACTTGTGGAGACAATTGCTTTATTAAAGCCCGTGAAATAAGCATCTTTTACTTCATGATAGGTCCCGCTTCCCGTGAGATTCAGTGCATTATTTCCCGAGGCATTGGAATAGGCTTTAAAGGTGAGCATCTTAAAATAACAATCGGTCTGACAAATGAACATTGGGCTTCCCGAGACTCCTGAAGTAGCATCGATTTCTGTTTCACCGAAAGAAATGCCCTGGAAAGTGACAGGATAAGGGAGATTAATGGTTTGAGTTGCATCAATCTGGTGTACTTCGCCGCTGAGACGGACCACCGTCGGACCACTCATATGCAAATTCAGGAATTCAATTACCTCAGGTATGGTGGTAAAACTTCCATTCCGTGAAACATCAAGCAGATTGTCAGTTCGTGTCTCCCTGTTCCTTGTGATCCAGTTGCCCTCCCAGGCAACATAGGTTTGACCGCGCCACCGGGTAAGATGAAATCCCTGAAATTCCATCGATAGTGGCACCTGAATTTCCTTCAATTGTTATCAAATCAAGATGTGTACCGATATTTTTTACGGTAATTGACAAACCATTATCTGCAGTTGTAACTAAGGGCAGGGTAAGAGTTATATCGCCAGAAGCAAGGACCAGCGGCTCGGACTTTAATAAGGTAGCATCGGCCGATTTGGTTGCAGGAGTCTCTGAAACATCAAAATTTACCCACTTACTCGCATTCCAGTAATAAAAGCCATCGGGCACCGATCCTCCCGCACTGTAAACAAGCATTCCTGTCGGTACCGGGTCAGTTAACGGGTCAGGCTGATCGAGGCTGACAAGTGCTACCCTTGGAATCAATAATCCTCTGTTGGTGCTTTCAAGCTCAAGCAGTGAATTTGCATCCATTGTCAAATCAACCCCATCAGTGATCTTAACCTGAGCAACGGATGTGACGGATAATCCATATAACAATAATGTTATAAGGATCATGGACATCTTATTTGAATTCATTTTACAGACAGTATTTAATATTAATTATCCTGACTTTCACTATCGATAATTTCCATCAAAAAAATAGATCTGTCACCACTTCTGACAGTATACACTTTCAACTCTTTTGCAGTTTAATAAGTTTGATATACTTTATGTTACTTTCAAAGCACCGGAATCAGCTTACAGAGGAAAACAACAGGCTCTCCCATGTAGCTTTCAACCTTGAGGATGAAATGAAATCCTGGTTAGTCGCTCCTTCAATGAAAGCAGGTTTCTTTATCTCATTATATTCTTTTAAGCAGAATGGGCAACCGACCGGACTCCTGAAATACCGACTTCCTTTTTTAACTGCTTCTGCGACGACCCAAAAACTCCGAGGAGGATCCTTTTTCCGGCTCCGGCAAAAACGGGCACCCCTGCCTGTGAACAGTATGACTACCGCTTATACGCGGACTTGTGCAAATAAAATATTTTTCAGTCATCTTCTGAATTAGAATTAGTATTCAGTTAGGTTAATAATCACGTTCATCCCGGATTAAACAAACATTATATGAGTCTTCACATTGGACTATTTTATAAGAATGATTCCTGGTTTGTTACCTGCATATTTTCTTTTAATGATATAAGAATTGACCCACCAGCCATCCTTAATGGATTTCTCTTTTGAAAAGAGTTTCATTTCAACTTTTGTAATCATTTATCTGATAATGCTTTAATTTTTATTAAGAATATTTAACAGTAATGTATTTAATATAAGGGTAACAATCCGGCTATTATTAAAATAAAACGAGCAGAACTTAATCTTAAAACTTTTAAAACATGAAAAAAGTAGACACAACAGCAACAACAAAAAGAGATTTTGATGAGTTGATTTCAAAATTCTCAAAAGATGAAATACTTGATCTGCATGCAATGAGCAATGTTAGGGGCGGTGATGGCGATGGCGGCGGTGACATTGTTATTATTCCCAAAAAAGTGTGATAGTCAGTGAAATTTCCCGGTGAGAAAAGGGCTCTTAAAAAAAGCTCATTTTTTCTCCGTTTTTTGTGATTATTCTTGATCTTTTTTCTGAAATTGTTACCTGATTCTTCCGGTATAAATGACCAGATTGAAAAAGGTATTAATACTGCTTATTTACCTGTCGGCTTGTCTTTCAGTCAGCCAATTAATCGCCCAGCAGGACGATATGTATAATATGTTTGTTAAATTTAATGACTTATACAGTTCGGGAGATTTTGTCGGTGCTGAAAGATGTATGTTGACGGTTCTTGATTCCAAAGTTAAGTTACCAGGGAGTTATAAAGCTGCAGCCTTTAATAATCTTGGCTTAATAAAGATGAAGCTTGGTTTATACACGGAAGCCCTTGACTATTTTAATAGGGCGGAGAACCAAACGCCAAATAAAAAAGAAAATTTAGAAGACCTGGCTTCTATTTATAGTAACAAATCCAGGATCTATACTTTCCGGAGATCATATACTACTGCAATCGAATTTCTTGAAAAGGCAATAAGGATATTTCAAAACCTTGAAAATCCTGGCAGATCGATTTTGCTAAATCTTTCTACTGCCTATTTAAATCTTGGAATAATTTATTATGAGATGCGGGATTATAGTTCAGCACTGGAAAACCTTGAAAAAAGCGCCCGTTTAAAGCTGAATAATAATTTATCCGAAATTGAACTGACATTTTTAAACCTGGCCAAAACTTATGCCCAAACCGGCAGATCAGACAAAGCCGAAGAATACTTCACCAGATCTTTAAACACAATCGATAGTAAGTTTGGCGGGAATTATTACAGAATGGCTGAGGTCTGTTTTGATTATGGTCTCTTTTTGCGTTCTGCAGGGAAGATATGCCGAAGCTCTGGAAGTTCACGGTAAAGCTTTATCCATCTGTCTGAAGAACTATGGTGAAAAACATTCACTTGTTGCATTATCCTGGAAGCACCTCGGTGATGATTATCTGTCTCAGCGGATTACGGGACAGCATTGGAGTATTACCAGAAATCTCTTATAGCTGTTGTAAATGATTTTGATAATCCTGATATCTATTCAAACCCGTCTGTCGATTCCTCCCTTTTTGATATCCGGCTTCTCGATAACCTTAAAAGTAAAGCCCGTGCTCTTGAACTCCTTGCAAATGAACAGAATGACAAAGCTTTAATCCTCAAAACAATAAATAAAAGTCTCGAAACAATTGAACTTGCCCTGCAGCTTATTGACAACATCAGGAATAATTATCTTACTGAAGACAGTCATATCTATCTTTCTGAGAACGAGAAAGAGACCTATCTTTTTGCTGTTCATATTGCCAGTACATTATATTCATTGACCGGTGACATTGCGAGTGAAAGAGAAGAATATACATCATTGCCCAGAAAGCCAAATCTGCCGTTCTCCGGAATGAGATTGCTGAAAACAATTTTCTGTTTTCGGCTGCGATCCACGACACCATAAGGGAAAAACAGAACACCCTGACCAGCAATATTGCCGCCTATAACAATCTGATAATTCAGGAAACCAGAAAAATAAATCCCGACAGCACCAGGATCTCACTCTGGAAAGATGCCGTTTTTGATATGAACCGCGAAAATGAAAAAATATCAGATCAGATAAACAGGGAATTCCCGCAGTACAGCAATCTAATTCAGAAAATCGAACCTGTCCCGCTGGCCAGTAATACAAAAACACCTGCACCGCGATGAAACAATAGTTGATTACCTGCTTTCAAATCAGTACAAAGAGGGGAAAAGGGAGCTTTATACACTTGTGATTACAAGGGATGATTTTGATTTCCGGGAGACCAGTCTCGATTCCCTTTTTTCAAAAAATTCCGGGATAATCAGAAATTCCTTTAATCATCCTTCGGGTAATAACTTCGTTGAGTTTACAGGCGCTCTGGCGTATATGTATGGAAACCTGCTGAAGCCGGTCCGGGAGATTTTGTCGGTAATAAGCTCATTATAATTCCTGATGAAGAGATAGCCTGGCTCCCATTTGATGCATTGCTGGTAAAAGCACCCGGACCGGATCAGACCGATTATGAAGGGCTTCAATACCTGATTTATGATTATTCGATCTCATACAGCTACTTTTCATCACCTGATTTAATAGTAGCATTACAGAGACAGGAAGGGAAGGAGGTATTGTCCTTTGCCCCCAATTATGGTTTGAACCGGCGATAACGGACTTGTTCCTGAATCACTCCTGGGAACAGCTAACGAATTAGAATCAGTTTACAGGTGGTTCAGGGGAAAGAGCTATACCGGAGAATCTGCAACAGAGACCAACTTCAGACTTGCAATGCAGGAACCTGCCATATTTCACCTTGCAATGCACTCTATATCTGATTCAATGAATTCGAGATACTCTTACTTGTTATTTGATACTCACAACGATACCCTTGAAGATGGCAGGCTCTATAACTATGAGATCAGCCTTTCAAGGCTGAAATCACCGATGGTTGTACTGAGCGCCTGTAACTCGGGTACGGGTACTCTTATACCATGGTGAGGGACTGATGAGTCTTGCCCGCGGATTCATTCTTGCCGGCGCTTCATCGGTGATAATGACTTCATGGGAAGTCAATGATGAAATTAGCGCGGATATTATTTCAGGATTCTATCATTCCCTGGCATCCGGAAAACGTAAGGATGTTGCTCTCCGTCATGCAAAACTGAAATACCTGAAGGGATCTTCCCCTGCTTATTCCGATCCATATTACTGGGCAGCCTATGAAGTGGAGGGGATTACAGCACCAATAAAGCGTAATTATATTGCTTCCGGGTTAATTATTTGTGCCCTTTTATTTACAGCAGGTGTTGTTCTGATTCTCTATCTGAGGAGGCGCAGGATCTTTTCAGAACGGTCACTGTAAAAACCGGGAGACCGGGCAAGAAGCTCAAAGCATTCCGAAGCTTTAACCTTATTGCCTGATTTAATGATAAACAAGTCCGAGATACCAGGTTGCCTCTTTGGTATAACTCACTCTTCTGTTTTATGACTCCGTTAAGCAGATCAATTGCTTTGTTATAATTTTCAAGCTCAATCTCACTGATACCAAGGAAAAAGCCGGCAGAAAAAGATGCTGTCCCATTAAGCATCGCTTCAGAAAATCCGGCGGCGGCAGCCTGGTAATCTCCTGATTCATAGCTGCCGATAGCATTCGAAAAGCTCCCGCTCTCACCGGTGCCGGTGCTACGGGTTATAGAAGAAACGGCGTTGAATGGTTCATAATATTTGTTGAAGATCTTTTGAGGATCGTCGGAGGGGAGTAGCGACCTTACCAGGAAAACAGCACCCATGATGGCGGCAGCTGCCAATGAAGTATACCTGGTTATCAGAGATTTGCTCAATCCTTTCTTCTTCCTGTCATCTGATCTTGGCTCAGCACTGATCTCCTCCTGCTTAAGAGACTCTGTAACGAAATTCCGTATTTCCTCTGTTTTCGCATCTTTGTTGTTGTTTTTCTGTCTCTTTTCGTGCCAGTCTTTAACCCACTCCGAGGAAATATCATTCAAGTTGCTGCGGCTAATCTCATCTTTTATCTGACTGATCTCATTGTTTAACTTCTCTTCCGGTGTTTCTTCCGCAAGGCTGTCGAGGATGAATTTTTCATTATCCTTATTCCGTACACCTTTTTTCTGATAATCTGAAATCATCACTTTAACTTGATCGTTTGTAACAGAGTAAGCAGTATCGTTTTTCACATCCTCGATATCGTACAACCCTTTCATAAAATCACTTATCTTTCCAAACAGGGCAGAATCCCCGGGAGACAGAAGCATCTCAAAACCTGGATCATCCCATGAATTTCTTATCGGACCGGGCCCCTGTTTTTCTCTTTCATAACTGTTTTTCCCGTCCATTATCTTCATACTTCCTGGGTTGCTTTATAGTCTATTCCTTCTGTGCCCTGTGCCCTAGAACACAACCCTGTTTGCCACAATTCCCGATTTGACTATCCTCTTATAATCCGGATGCTTCTTCACCTTCTCTGTCAGCTCTGCCTGTGCCTCGCATTTTTTCTTCCTTACATAACCATAGGAATATCCAAGCCTGTCGGCTATCTCCTGCGGCGATACTTCCTCCCAGTAGAGCTTAAGGATATTTTTACCGACAGGATCAAGTGTATCAAATACACTTAAGAATATTTCCCTGCACAAGTTATTATCCATCACTTCGGTGAAATCCTTTTCGTCTTCAGGTTCAGTCCTTCGGGCAAAGTAATTTACTGCTGCCTGACGTTTCGCAATAATTGATTTCCAGAGATTTTCGCATACGCAATAAAGGAATGTCTTGAATTTACACGTAAGTTCGAACTCCTTATTATCAATCTTTTCAATCATTATCATAAGACCTTCCTGGAAAATATCCTTTGCATCTTCCTGATTACCGCCAAGCTGAGCGACCATAAGCCGTATCATGGGCAGGTACCTGTACGACAGATAATGCACCACATAACTCTGACGGTTACGCAGGCACTCAATGATCTCAATATCGGTATATTCTTTCACATACAATCTAACTTATTGCAAGAATAAAAGATCATGGTTCAAAGTAAACTTTTTTTTATATCAGCTGAAAATAGTTATTCACAGAAAGGTAACATTTTCATACATGTTGTTATTAAACTGCATTTTGTACCTGTTTAGTATAAAAATGATTGAAGACGGAAGTCGGAAGACAGAAGTCAGGTGATTTTATGCACTTTATTGATTCCTTTCATAGGGGACCGGTGAAGTGATAATGTATTTTGGCAGAATGGCGTGAAGGTAATAAGGCTTGATGGTGGATAGGAGAATAGAAAGAAATATTTATTATGAGATTTGACAAGTTGCAATACAACTCCGGGTATCAGGCCGGTGATAATGAAGTGAGATCACAGGATCATGGTGAGTTTCTTTACCGGGTTATTGGAAACGCCGGACTGGTACCTTTCCGGTTAATTTTCGGAGACCAGCCGGGAGAGGGATCTTATCCTGATGTGGGGGCAGGGATAACAGATCTTCTGGGTGTCGTACCCGGAGATTTTACTGAAAAGGCATTTAAAAATATGATCGAAAAAACAGTTTCCCTGTCAGATGGTACTCCTTCAAATATATTAGAGGCGCACCTGAAATTCAGAGACGGGAGAGATAAAGAGCTATAACGCGGAGATACTTGTTAGAACGGCAGGAAACGAAAGAAAAATGGATCCGCTATTCTTCGCTTCCGTTGATTGATGAGGAAACAGGAAAAGTAGCCGGCGCTTTCGGGATACTTTATGATATCACCGGCAGCAAGATGTACCTTGAAAGAATAAAAAGAGAAAGAAGATGAGTATGACCGCCTTAAAGCTGATCTGCTTCACAATATATCGCATGAGGTTAGAACCCCGCTTAACGCCATTGTGGGGTTTTCAACCCTACTAGGGGAGCATGTTGATTTGCCGGATCGCCGGAAGGAGTATCTTGAAATAATTACACGTAATTCTGATCATCTGCTCGAGATCATAGACGACATTGTGGAGATATCGAAGATCGATGCAAAAATGATTAAAATAAGGAAGGATAAAGTGAATCTTAATTTGGTGCTCGTGAAGGTATATGATCAGTTCCGGGACGAGGCATCGGGGAAAGAGATTTTGTTAAGTTTTGAGCATGAACATAATAACGGTAAGGCTGAAGTTTACACCGACTGGTATAAGTTGACTGAGGTGCTCAGGAATCTTGTTGAGAACGCTTTGAAGTTTACATTTGAAGGGAGGGTGGAATTCGGCTATTCTGTTAAAGAGGAGAAGATCGAATTTTTCGTTTCCGACACAGGTTCAGGTATTCCTTATGATCAGCAGGCAAGGATCTTCAGCAGGTTTTTCCAGGGCGACAGCAGTTCGTCACGCAGATATATCGGTACCGGTATGGGTCTGCCGATCTCAAAAGCCTATGTTGAGCTGATGGGCGGGGAGATATGGTTTACCTCACAGCCAGGTGAAGGATCGGTATTCCGGTTTACAGTGCCATATGAGAGGGTGGAAAGAATGCAATTCTAAGTTATGACTGAACAAGGAACCCTGATCCCCGCTACTTGTTTCAACCTGACAATTGTCCTGACACGATCAGGTCTCCGATCCTTACATAATAAGCCCGAAATCCCTTAGGTTAAGCAGGTATTGGAACTGGTTTCTTACGCTCATCACATCTGATGGTAACAATATGTGAAAGAGCTAAGAATAAAATATTACTATAACTGAATTAAAACCAGAGTTTTTACGTTATACTGTTAGCAATCAACATTTAATTATGAGATTATTTTATAAAATACTGAAAATAAGTATTTTAGGTTTTCTGTTAATTATCCTCTCTGCTTTTTTGTCTTAAAGGACAATCTTCCATACTTATTATAATAGATCCTCTTATGGAAAATGAGATAAGAATATTACCTGGTACTTACCCGGGACAGAAAGTGATCACTTTGCCCGATGAGGGTAATCCGATAAAGTTTATTGCAAATGAATTGAAAAAGTCAATGTATGATGAGATTCATCTCTATCTGCTTACAAAACCGGGATCGATAATATTTGATGAAATAAATATTATTCCTGAAAACATCCAGGATTATTCAGGGGATTTCAGTGAATGGAAGAGTATAATTAAACCGGATTGAAAATAGTAATACACTCGAGGATCTGACATCAGGACAGGAAGGATTATTCCTTGTCAAAAAAATCACTGAGTTTACAGGCAGAGAGGTGATAGTCAAAAAATAACAGGGAATATTTGCAGAAATGAAATACGGATATGTCAATATTGTTTTTTCTGTTTCTTTCAGGTTATGTTGCTAAAGCTCAGCCTCCTGAAACAATTTATCCCGGAACAGTCGTCTATGAAGGCTATTATGATGACCGTTCCTGGGGTCCTTTAAATATCGGGTTTAATTTTACTTTCTACGGTAATACATACAATCGTTTTTATGTTACATCAAACGGACTTGTAATATTTGGTTCTGGCTCCAACGACTATACTGAAGATCCAATTCCGTCCACTTCATCACCAAATAATTTTATTGCTGCTTTCTGGGATGATATAGTTATAAATCCTTCAGGAAAAATACTTTATACAACAATAGGTGCATCGCCAAACAGAAAATGTATTATCCAGTGGACCAATATGGGTTTCTATGCCAGCACAGTGCTTATGGGTACTTTCTCTGTCATTTTATATGAGGGTTCAAATAATATCCAGATTCAGTACCGAAGCATAATCGACAACACATCAGCAAGGTCTCATGGAAGTTCTGCTTCAATCGGGATAGAAAATTCAAACGGAACTTCAGGAATTCAATATGCATACCATAATTCCACTGCAATATCATCTGAACAAGCAATATTGTTCCATCTTCCGGTTCAACCTATACAATGAATTCTTCAGCTGTTTATGATGGGGTATATCTGACAAAGAACATCAATCTTCCTGAGCCCGGAATACCAAAACTGGTAAATCCGGCAAATAATGGTATTATCGGAACCATCACAGAAGTTTGAATGGACAAGCTCCAGCAATGCCAGTTATTATACTTTGAAAATATCAACCAACTCTGATATCAGCGGGTCATTTGATTATAATACAGGAACAAGTACCAATTACGATATTTCAGACCTTGCTCTTAATATGACCTATTACTGGGCAGTTTTTGCAACAAATTCCACGGGGACCACATGGTCAGAGATCTATCGTTTTACCACAAGTGCAAATCCTCCTACTTTCAGCAGTTCCCCAGACAATCTGGACAGATCAGGAGGAAGAGAAGGTGATCAGGCTTCAATATAACGGTGGTGATGCAAGCACAAAGACTGCAGGAATAATTACCCTGCCTTCGCAAGGATCTCTTTATCAGTATAATAAAGGCATAAAAGGCAGTCAGATAACCACTGTACCTTCCACCCTTACCGATCCGGATTTGAATTTGATTTATGTTGCTGACGGGGCAGCCGGCAATGGTGTTGGAAATTTTAGCTTTTATATTCATGATAACACCGGCGATTCTCCTGCAGGTACAATTACAATAAATGTCAGTCCTCCGGGGATCCCTAATTTTCTGCTTGCTGCCAAAAGCGGAAATATAGAAATACAATTCGATAAACCTATGGATGATCCGACAGGAAAAGAGGATCAGTTTATAGTTACCGTAAACGGGACACCGGTAATTATCAGTGCTGTTTCATTAAAACCGGGTGATCCTTATAGAATTATAGTGACTCTTGAAACACCACTTACAGGAAGCGAAACCGTTCTTATTTCTTATACCCAAGGGGATGTAGCATCCGAATCGGGAGGATTACTTCCAACATTTGTTGACCAGCCGGTAAATTTCATTATACAGACAGTCTCATTTACTGCACTTCCTGTAATGACTTACGGTGATCCGTCTGTTTCCCTAATTGCTACAGCGTCAAGCGGGTTACCAGTTACCTTTACAAGTTCAAATTCCAGTGTAGCGACCATCAGCGGAAACGTACTCACTGCAAATTCAACAGGGACCGCTGATATCACTGCAATGCAGAGCGGGAACGGAACTTATGCTCCTGCCAGATATATCAGAACTCTGACTGTGAACCAGGCTGATCAGATAATCACATTTCCGGCGCCAGGTACAAAAACGTACGGGGATCCTGATTTCAATCTGGGTGCAACAGCCTCTTCAGGATTATTGGTTTCTTATGCAAGTGATAATCCGGCCGTTGCAACAATTTCAGGAGCAACTTTACATATAACAGGTGCCGGAACAGCTGTTATAACAGCTTCACAGGCAGGCAATAATCTTTACTATTCGGCTATTGATGTCACTGCCATTCTAACTGTGAATAAGGCGGATCAGACAATTACATTCGGTGAACTCGTTCCCAGGACTTACGGAGACCCCGATTTTAATGTCCCGGCAACAGCAAGTTCTTCACTTAACATAACATTTACATCAGAAAATAACAATGTTGCCACAATAGCAGGAGGACTCATTCATATAGTAAATGCCGGCAATGCAATATTAACTGCATCACAACCGGGGAATCAGAACTTTAACCCGGCTCCTGATGTAACTCAAGTACTCACCATAAACAAAGCCTCCCAGGTAATTACATTCCCGGCAATTGCCCCTGTTGTATACGGAGTTGCCAGTTTCAATGCCGGTGCTTCATCAACCTCAGGGCTGACAATTACTTACAGTAGTGATAATACTTCGGTTGCTGAGGTAATTAACGATAAAATCAATATCAGGGGCGCCGGTAGTTCCAATATCATTGCCCGCCAGGCAGGAGACAATAATTTCAGCCCTGCCGAAAATAAAATAGCAAATATTACGGTGACCAAAGCTCATCTGACCATAACTGCCGACGATAAATCGAAACCTTATCTTTACGGCGAACCCGGCACTTACCTTTACCAGCTCAGGATTCGTTTACGGTGAAACTGTTGCAGTTCTGGATACACCTCCTCTGGCAAGTACCGCTGCTTCAGCAGATTCTCCGGCAGGCGATTATGTAATAACAATTTCAGGGGGAGATGATAATTGTTACGATATAACTTATATTACGGGGATTTTGACTATAACAATGATTCCCCAGACAATAACATTTACCTCTTATCCTGACAAACTCATGGTTACTGAGACCTATGAACTTGTGGCATCAGCTACATCAGGACTTCCAGTCTCCTTTGAAAGCAAAAATCCGGAATTAGCCCGGGTAAACGGTTCAGTGCTAACAGGATTATCGCGCGGAAATGCAAACATAAGAGCCTCGCAGCAGGGCAATGAAAATTATTATGCTGCAGAGGATGAAATTACGGTTGAAGTAGTATCGACACATGAAAACATTATGTACCTCTTTACTCCAAACAATGACGGATTTAATGATTATTGGGAGATACCCGAGCTGGATTCTTACGGGAAATGTGAAGTAAAGGTATATAACAGGTGGGGGAAACTCGTTTTTTCTTCAACCGAATACCATAATGAATGGGATGGTACTTCAAATGGAGTCAACCTGCCTTCAGCAGCTTATTATTTCATTATAAAATCAGAAACAGAAGGAACAATTACCGGAACTGTAAATATCGTACAGATAAGAAAGTGAAATTACCATCATGAAAAAGTCAATAACAGCGCTGATCTCAATTCTCTTTCATGGGGTAATTATTGCCCAGCAGATGCCTGTTTCAGAGAACTACTTTATGGATAAATATGCACTCTCCTCTTCTTATGCGGGGCATTTCAATCCGGGCAGCTTCTTTACAAGCTTCAGGTCGGACTGGACCGGGATTGTTGGCGGACCTAAAACCCTGAGGGTATCTTATAGTGACATGCTTATGACAAATGCAGGATGGGGCGGCAAGATCATTTATGACAAGGCTGGCATCTTCGATCAGCTTTATATAATGGGGACATATTCCTATAGTCTCAGAATAGTTGATGAACATAAAATACTGCTGGCTCTTTCAGCAGGTATTTATCATAATAAGATCAATTTCACTGATTATTACAACAACCCGAATTATAATATTGATCCTGTGATGATCCAGCAGGATGTATCTTCAAAACTGAAATTCATGTCCGACTTTTCAGCTCTTTACCTGTTCAAAGGGATTGAAGCAGGCATTAATGTTCGCCAATATTAATTTCGGAGATGCAAAATACAATGAAGTTGATGTGACATACAAGCCTTTTGCCAATTATCAGTTGCATGCTGCATATTCCTTTCGGATAAACGACCGTTGGGATGTTAATCCTCTTATATATTTCAGGGGAGGGAAATTCATTACAAGTCAGGTCGGTTTAGCTTCAATGGTTAGGTATCAGAACAACATCTGGGGCAGTCTCTCGTTCAGAGATCCAGGAATCTGGGGTTTTGGATTTGGTGCAAATATTGCAAAAGGAATAAGATTCTCATACAACTTCAATTTTGCTTCATCGGTGGCGCTTAATATTTACAATAACCACGAGATCTCGATCGGAGTAAATATAAAAGATCTCATTAAAAAAACTGAGAAATCCGAGTAAGCCTGATCCGATTTAAACTAATGGCCGCAAATATTAAATTGAATCTTAAAGAGTACGTTGATAAATAAGAATCACTTTACAGATTGAATGTATAGGTGTATTTCAGCATGACAGACCTGGAATTGTACAGGGGAAGATTTGGCTCTTCGCGGGTTAGGTCAGTATTCCTGCCTCCGTCATACACAATATAAAGGTCATTGCCTTCCCTGGGATTATATCTTAATCGTAGATTAGTGATTATTTCATTTACTGCGGTGTTGTACTGAATATATGCATTGACCGACAACCGGATATTCAGCATATAAAGAGCTTTTACGCCTACGATATGATTGGTCATGGATACATCTCTTTTACTGACAGTAACATGATCGAAATTATACGATCCACCAAGCTCAAAATGTTTGGACAAATTCCATGTCGGCTGTAAACGCACCGAAATCCGGTTCCCATCATAAAATTGTCCTATTTCAGTCATCAGCATCATATAAAAATGCTTTGACATCGGAGTAGCTCCTTCTCCCCTGAAACTTGCATACTTGTATCTTCCCTGTGGTATATAAAGTTCATCAGGCATTATTTCAAGAGTGTCCCTGAGATTGTCATCATTATAAACAAAAAATCCGTTTGCCAGCCATTGGCTTTTTGTCTGTAATTTCCAGCCTGTGAAATTTGTAAAATTCATGAAATCCCCGTTGTCAATATACTTCCGGTACATAAATCTGACCTCCGGTCCATGACTGTATATTTTTGATTTTTCCGGGGAGATCCATCCATAGCGGACCCCTCCCCTTAAAATTGAATAATCATCCATCATTTCAAATCCGATACCCGGATTAAAATGTGTCCCTGACTGTGAATATCCCAGATCATAACCAAGACCTTTAAGCTGATCTTCTTTCCCACAATGCCATGATAAAAGTAGGCTCTTTCAGGGAATTATTTTTAACGTTATCCTCAAATGTCTGGGTCCACCTGATATTGAAATAATCATCCTTATAAACCCTGAAAGTTCCATCCAGACCGTATGCCATATTATAAGACCCATCAGCGCCAAGCCTGCTTGTAACCATTGTCCCAACATAACTGTTTTCATTGAATACCTGGCGACGAAACCTCATTACTCCGAAATTTTCTGAAGGGCTCAGCATAATTTCATTTTCTTCAGATTTGTTTTTCAGGAGTGAAGCCGTCTGCATATCCAGGAAACCAACTTCCCAGTTTTTAATCCTTCCGGTAATCCTTGCACCCCCATATATTCTTATAGGTTCAGGTTCAGGCTCCTCTGCAATACTCATCCTCATACAGCCCGATCCGGCGGCTGTAAAACAGATTACTGTTGCCACCAAGAGAAAAATCAAAAATACTGGCACGCTCAAGGAAGAACATTCTTTTTTCCGGGAAATAGAGGGAGAAACGTGTAAGGTTAATCTGCTGGTCATCAGACTCTACCTGTGCAAAATCAGTATTAACTGTCAAATCCATTACCAGCGTTTTTGAAAGCCCGTATTTTATGTCAAGCCCGGCTTCTATTTTTGGTTTATCCGACTTCAGGTAATCTGTGTTGTCAGCATTAATCTCATAATTACTTTCGTAACCGGCGAGTACATAAGGTGCAATATACAGAGGCTTGTCCGGTTTTATTCCTTTGAATACTATCTCCTTTGCCTGCGAAGGTTTCATGATTGAGTTCTGTCCCCAGTTTGGAGGAATAGCAGGAAAAATGTCTAGTTTCATTTTTAGCAGGGATCCATCTTTCAATCGTCATACCCATTCTTACTTCCCCGTTTCGTTCCTGGAACCTCAGACTCGAAATGGGGATCCTCAGTTCCACTGACCATCCGGTTGAATCCTGTCTGGTAAGAACATCCCAGAATGTATTCCAGTTAATGTTCATCGGCATCTGATCGGGTAAGGTAACAACTGCATCCTTTTGAATGGCTGCATCCAATCTCAGTCCGTCAGGGGTAGTAAAGAAAACCAAGTGAGTTTTCCTTGTCATTATAAGTATCGAAAAGAAGACCAAACCAGTCAGTTCCTGCCCCCAAATAATCTCTTTTTAAACTGGCAGATCTGATCAACGACGGATCTTTGTAATAAAGAATGGCCCCAGCATACATGTATTTGTCATCATACGCAATCCGCACATCAGTTTTTTCTGAAGGTTCTTTGCCGAAAACCGGTGCATGCATAGTCAATTTTATCGGAGTGATTTCCTTCCAGGCTTCTTCATCAGGGACTCCATCAAAGAGAATGGCTCCTGTGAAAACTTATTGATTGTTAACATTGATTTTGAAGAGTCAGCAGGTCAGACTGGCAAAAAGCTGAAAATCCTGCCAGGAGGAAAAATACGGAAGAGATAAAAAACAGCCTGATCATAAATTACAGATCGATTATAGTTGTTAAAAATAAGATATTAATCTTCAGGGAACTTATACCTGCAAATAATTATTCTCAATATTCAAGAATCTGACCGTCGGCGATAAGCTGTTTTCTTAATCTCATCATATGAAAGATCATGAATGCTCTTTTTATTATCCAGTGCCAGCGAAGCAATTGTCCCCGCACTCTGTCCGAGTATCATGAATACCGGCTCCATTCTTATCGATCCGAATGCAATATGGGAACACGAAACGCAGACAGGAACCATCAGGTTGCTGCATTCTTCCCTTAACGGCATTATTGAACCCAGACCGATCTGGTAAGGTTTTGGAGCTGCAACACCGATGTCCCCTTCATTCTGAACATATCCTTCGGGCGTAACATATCTCTGGACATTATGGGAATCCATTGTATATGAACCCATTCCAACTGATTCAGGAACATGTCTTTTGCCGAGAACATCATTTTCGGTCATTACATATTTCCCGATCATTCTCCGTGCTTCCCTGACATAAATATTATATGGCCAGTAAGCCGTTATCGGTGAATTCGTCAGCCGAATATCCCCATTTGTTCATAGTATCACGGACCCAGGAAGGCAGACGAAGATCAGTTCGCATGAAATAAAGCAGTCCTTTCTGATATGTCACATGTTCCCTTATAATTTCACTTCTTCTTTCATACGATGCTTCGGGGTAGTCCCAGTTCATCCCGATATTATCATAGCTGAAAGGGCCATGGTTATTGACATCTGTTTTCCAGTTTGGTATGGCATCATATTTCGCGAAGAATTCATTCCATCTTGTCTCTGATAATCTTACAAGAAGTTCATATTGTGTACTGTCGTATCCTTCGGGTTTTGTAATCGGAACCATGTTCCCGGTATGCTGTGTAAGGCAAAGCCTGTAGCAATAGGCCTGGATCTTACTGTCTCCCGTTCCATTCTTTCCCGGTTTCTCTGATGAGATGCGGGGAAGAAGTCCGCTTGAAGGGTCGCCGGGGATTTTATACGGATCGATTTTGTCCTTGAAATAATGTCCGTGATGAAATACCCCTGTCTGAACTCCGTTCCATGATTCGTTATAAAGTCCGTTGTCCTCTCTTCCGACAGTGAATCTTATACCTGCTGATGCCATAAGATCACCCTCATAGGTTGCATCGATAAAAATTTCGCCTTTAAAAACTTTTCCGCTTAATGTATTTATTGAAATTACTTTTTCATCTTTTTTAAGTATTCCGTTTTCCCTGTCGAGCCATTCATCCCTGAAAAGAGTAATATTGTTCTCTTTAATCATTGTTTCAAACGCTTCTTCGGCAACATGAGGTTCAAAGATCCACATTGTCCGTTTTTCCCCGTCAATTGCCGGATTTCCCTGTCCTTTGTTTCCATATTCGGAACGCTTCTGCCATTTCCATGATTCAGGCTTTTCATAATGCTGATAAACCATCTGATAGAATTCCCGCGCAATACCGCCAATAACCTCCTTGTTTCCGGTATCTGTAAATCCAAGGCCTGAGGATGACATGCCTCCGAGGTGCTTATCGGGTGAAACAATAATCACTGAATGCCCCATTCTGCTGACCTGAACTGCAGTCGTCACTGCAGCCGAGGTTCCGCCATAGACTATTACATCAGCTTGGTAAGTTTCGGTTTCAGAATTGTTGCAGCCAAATGCCGTAAGTGTTAAAATCACGGTCAGGATCAAATTGATGGTTTTTTTCATAGTTAGCTATTTTATAAGCCCCCCTTGGGGGGTTGGGGGGTAAATTCGACCTTATTAAAGCACTATCTTATTAGTTCCCGGATGCAATTTAATAATCTTGTTTTTAATCTTTTTACCTCCCGGTGTTATTGTTAAATTATTAACAGTATCAATTATAAAATCACATTCCATATTTGCAGGAATTATTATCAGGTATTCTCCGGAGGTGCCTGATTTACTGAATTCTGCAACTATGTTTCCGCGGATTGTCGGCACACTGATCTGACTGTATGTCAGATTGCCTAATTGCGGTCTTATAACTGCTTTTGAATATCCCGGTGCTGCAGGCCTGATCCCCCACATAAAACCCGGGATGATGTTAGCCGGTGCTGCACCCCAGGCGTGGTTCCAGTCGGAGTTTGGCTTGTATTTCATATCCCAGGCTTCCATTGTCATTGTTGAACCCGATTTTATCATGTTATACCAGCTTCTGTCGTGAGTGGCAGTCATCAGACTCTGGGCATAATCTGATTCTCCCGCTTTATAAAGCCCTTCAAGAAGAAACTGGGCTCCGTAAACACTGCAGGCCATCCCCCGCGATTTTATGAAATCAATAACAGTTCTTTTATGCTCATCGGGAACAATATCAAAAGCCAGGGCCATCATGTTCGCATGAAGAGAAGAGTGGTCTGAAAATTCCCCGTCGATATAGACACCCTTCTTCCTGTCAAACAATTTTTCGTTTATTGCTTTCCTGACTTTCAGCGATTGGTTCCGGAAAAGCATTGAGTCAACCGGTTTTCCCAGATAACCGGCCAGCTCCGACATAAGCACAAGGCTCCTGTAATGAAAAGCATTAACAACACGTATTAATTTCAACCATATCATAGCCATCCCTTTCACCTTCCGAAGTGGCCAGCTGCCAACCCGTATCCTTCTGCGAAGGGGGCCAGTCGACAATATCCCTGATACGTTCCTTCGCATTTGTGAAGCCCAGTTTTGTCATTATTTCATCAGTGACATTTTTTGAGCTGATAAGCCCGTCAGGACGGGCAATATCTATAAGTGTTTTATAATGAAGTTCTTTATAGAATTGGATGACCGATTCGGAATTACCTGTAAACATCAGGTCGTTGTAAAACATCAGTACTGTCTGAAGGATCCATTCCGTTGGCCAGGTCGGGTGATCAATAAAATATTCGTTTGTGCGCCTTGCCATGGAGAATTCCCGGTCGGTGTAATAGTGTCCGAGCTGGTTTATATATGCATCGGCTTCATACGGGATCCGTTCACGGTCGCCGTCAATATACAAACCGGCAAAGGAGGTTGCTTTAATGGTATATTTGGAGATATCCCAGACCATATTAAGTACACTGTCGGAACTGATAAATGCACTGTTCCCGTTTTCAAAATAGTGCCAGAGAGCTTTCTGATGTATATTTTCAGGAACAAGTTCAAAGCTGCAGTTCTCCAGTTCACAGTAACGGAAGGGAGTAACAACACCAATTGAATCGGGCAGTTTAACTGCAGCCGGTCCGGTATTCCTGGAATCGGGAGGAAGATCGGGGACATAACTTGTTTTTCCGGGTTCAACCGGCAGCACTATTTTGTGATACCTGATGGTGCCTCCTGGATTACGGTCGATTCTGTTCTTTCCTTCGGTTTTTTCGCCCAGATGGACAATTAAAGTATCTTTCCGGGAAGGATTAAGGTCCAGCACCAGGGTTCCGAATGCATCCTTTCCAAAATCTGCAAAATAATGATTATCACCGGTTTTAATCAGTCTTTCAGGATTGATCAGAGTCTGAGTAAATATATTAGCCGTAGTAGCATAATCATTAAAAGAACCTGTTTTAAAAGACTGAATCGCCGACCATGATGAGGGCTTCCCCTTTTTACTCCATATCCTTACTTTCCAGAAATATGTTGAATTCTCAGAAAGAGTTCCTCCTGCATATTCAACCTCAACCGATTTTGAACTGATTGTCCGAACCCCATTCCAGAGGTCCCCGATATCTTCTGAAAGCATTTCTTTTGATGAAGAAACCAGGACCTGGTAAGCTGTCTGACTTTCTGCATCATCCGGTACAATCCAGCTGAATTCAGGTTTTGGATCAAGTATCCTGACCTGAACAGGCTTACGGATAAACTCGACCATAAGCCCTGTGGGAGGATCCGAATCCGGTTTATTTTTTTGCGGGGAAAGAGCTGTAAGTAAAATCAGTAACCAGAATGCCTTCATAGAATATCAGATTTCAAATCATTTCAGTGGTAAAATAAAGAAAAAACCACAAAGGATCACAAAGGTAAACACTAAGGTTCACAAAGGGAAGGGGAAATTCAGAGAATTCTTTTTTTGATGCCAGCCTTATAAACCGTTATTGCCCGTTGCCTTGCGAAATCATGTTCAACTATCATTTCTGGATAATCAGGTCTTTCTGTGTTGCCGATCCATTTCTTTATGTATTCTTCCTTCGGATCGAATTTCTTCTGCTGGGTTTCGGGATTAAAGATCCTGAAATATGGTGCGGCATCGCATCCTGTTCCAGCAGCCCATTGCCAGTTGCCATTGTTTGACGACAGTTCATAATCGAGGAGTTTCTGCGCAAAATATGCTTCACCCCATCTCCAGTCGATCAGCAGGTGCTTACAGAGAAAACCTGCTGTTATCATTCTTACCCTGTTATGCATATACCCTGTTTTGTTAAGTTGACGCATACCTGCATCCACTATCGGATAGCCGGTTTCCCCGTTGCACCATCTCAGAAATTCTTTTTCATCATTTCTCCATTCAATAAAATCATAAACAGGTTTGAAATTGCCGGTAACCGCGCCAGGGAAATGATAAAGGATCTGCATAAAGAATTCCCGCCATATAAGTTCGTTCAGAAAGATTATATTTTCATCCAGGGCTTTCTTTGCAATTTTTCTTATGCCGATGGTCCCGAATCTCAGATGAGGTGAAAGATAGCTTGTTTTGTCGGCTGACGGTATATCGCGGTATTTATGATAATCAGAAATGACAGACAGATCATATGGCCTTACCCTGATGGAGCTTTTCCTGAAACCAATATCCTTAATTTGCGGAAAAGGATAATCGCAGGAATAATAATTATTGAGTTTCTCAGCTTTGTCCGTAAAAGTTTCAGGTAAATTTTCCCTTAGTTTTATAAGCCACCTGTTTTTATACGGGGTGAAAACTGTGTAGGGCCTGCTATCCGGCTTAAGGATTTCTCCTTCCTCAAAAATCACCTGATCCTTGATTCTGAAGAAACTTATCCCCGATTTCAGAAGAAATTGTTCAATTGCCTCGTCGCGCTGAATGGCATAAGGTTCGTAATCCCTGCAGGCGAAGACAGCATTTATATCAAATGTTTTTACCAGTCTTTCCCATATTTCCCCCGGCGATCCCTTTAAAGTATAAACGGAACTGCCTTCTTTTTGTAATACATTATTCATGGACGAAAGGGTCTCATAAATAAAACTGATCCTGGGATCATCGGGGGGAAGCTCATCAGTAATATTTGTATCGAAAATAAAAACGGGCAAAACAGGTAATCCTGAGTTTAGTGCTTTATTCAGGGCTCTGTTGTCATCAAGCCTTAAATCGCGTCTGAACCAGAAAATATTGATCTTCATTAAGATAAGGATGAATATTTTAATTACTTACCGTTGGCTTCAGCCAACGGATTAAGAACGTTAAAAAAACAGGGCTTTAGCCCAAAGAGCTAAGGGACTAAAGTCCGGGAATGGGGTAATTTCTCGCTCCGTCGGTTAAAACCGACGGTAATTTATTTAAACAATTTTCTTTTCATAATATTTCTCAACCCTTTCAACTACCAGCTTTGAACTTATTATCACCATTGGCAATCCCGTTCCTGGTATTGTAGATGCCCCGACATAAAACAGATTCCTGAAAACCTCATCAAAATTCTTTGGCCTGAATCCGCCTATCTGCATCATTTTATGAGAAAGTCCGAGACCGCTGCCACTGTAAAGGTTAAACTGATCCTGCCAGTCTTTTGGAGTATAAACAGTTCTTGACACAATTTCAGGTTTAATATCTTTTTTTATCCTGGCCGAAAAATCATCAATTATACTGTCCACAATTATATCTTTATCGTCCCAGTTGCTTTTAAGCCGGAGATCCGGAACCGGACAGACGAAAAAGAGGCTTTCAGAACCCTCCGGTGCACAATCCGGATTCGACTTCGATAAAACATTAACATAGTAGTAAGGCTTCTCCATTAGTTCCGGATTTTTGAAGACCTTATCGGCATATTCCCTGAAATTATTCCCGAGGTAATAATTATGGTGATTAACCATGGGGAGCTTGCATTTTATTCCGAGATAAAAGGTCAGGGAACCCATCGTCCAGTCCATCTTATTAAGTTTCTCCTCTGAAAATGCCTTGCGTTTAAAAATCCGTCCCCTGAATAGTGCCGCATCAGCATTAATAATAATTATGTCAGCTCCCCATTTTTTATTGTTGCTGTCAACAAGGTATTTCAGAGTATCTCCATCAGATACATAATCAGTAATTTCGGTATCATAGGTTATCTTTACATTCTCTTTTTTCAATTCATCCACAATGCCCTCAATTATTTTGTACATGCCTCCCTTAACATTGAAATAACCGTCGTGCATAAATTCGGTATAGGAAAGCAGAGAGTAAACTGCCGCGGTATCATAAGGTGTTTTACCGAGAAAAAAGGCAACAAGGGAGAGTATCTGCCGGGCATCATCTGATTTTATATAATGCGAGACCTGCTGCCAGAAATTCCTGAATATAACCGGCAGATGAACCGGGTTCACCTTCATAAGGGTAATCAGATATTGAAACAGTGAATCATAATTGCTTTTGATTACAATATTTGTATCATGGTAGAGGCGTTTGCTTTTTTCAAGATATTTTCTCATACTGACCTCAAATCCGGGTTCAGCCTCCCTGAACTGTTCAGCAAGTTTGCATATCTCCTTGTACAGATGATATGTCACCGGGCTGTTTCTGAAATTGACTGAGTATAGAGGGTCAAGCTCGAAATATTGAAATGGCAAATTTATTTTGCACTCTTTTGCAAAATCCTTGAATTCATACGACATGCTGAAGAAGCTTGGGCCGGTATCAAATGTAAAACCGTCTCTCTTAAGCTGGTTAAGCCGTCCTCCGGCCTGGCTGTTTTTTTCAATAATTTCAACCTTATATCCTTTCTTTGCCAGCCTGAGAGCTGTTGCAAGGCCTCCGAGCCCCGCCCCTGCAATTAAAACACTTTTTCCCATATTTCAGTTTTCCATTTTTTTTAAGAGTTTAGGATACAGGTCATCTTTAACATAAAGAAATCCGGGTTCAAGCTCAAGAAGGTTCAGGTAGACTTTCTGTGCTGAATCGTAATCCTTAAGATAGGTGTAAGTCTGACCAATCACGATCAGCAGGCTCAGATAGTTCCAGTCGTCTGAAAGTGATTCAGGATTTTTTTCAATAAGTTCTTTTGCTTTCAGAAAATATTCGAGCGCTTCCTTCTTTGAACCTCCCAGAGTTGAAGGCATAAAGAATTCGCTGTTTCCCAGCTGGACGTATCCAAGATAATTTTCAGGATCCAGCTTTACGGCATTTCTGGCACAATCGAGGCTTCTCATTCCATAAACCGGAGCCGTAATGGGGCTTAATGCGATCCTGAAACCATAGAAGGCTGATTTATATGAATTAACAACTGAGAGATTATATTTACGATCTTCAAGTATTTCAAGATTTTCCTGAGCGGCCTGAAGTAGTTTTCTTGCTTCATCCTTTTTATCGAATCCGAGACAATACCCTATATAGCCATACTGGTAATTAATAAGTTCAAGCAAAAGTTCATTGTCCTTTTCGGGAATGGCATTCATCTTTTCAATGGCATTCCTCCACAGATCCATATTGTTGCTAATGTAGGCAGAGTATACCTCCGACCTGTAACTGGCTTTAATCTGAAGAGTGAGCAGCAGAAGTATAACCAATATCAGTTTATGTTTCGACCTTTCCATTGGAATTTCCTGAAGTATTTATTTATAAATGCATTGTAAATGAATAAAAATAAAGATACCTGTAAAGGTATAATGAAAAGGATATTATAAAACACACTTTGCCGGCTTGCCATTGAGATAATAATTCTTGCCGAGAGATATGCAAGCAGATATGCGGCAAATGTATAAGGAGGCAGTTCAAACAGTATCGGCAGAAATCCAAGTGTGGTAATCAGCCAGAAAAGCAAAGCGATAATAAATGAATTACCAAAAAATGCGATCACATTTTTAGAAAATCCATTTACTGCTTCACTGAAACCATTATACATTCTGCAGCTTATCGATTCGTCACCTAAAAGACAGGCGACCTTTAATCCGGAGTCTTTTAAAAGTCCTGGCGATTGCAATATCCTCAACCTTTTCATGTTTCATCATTTTCATGAGGCTTCATTGAACTGTATTCTGCTGCTCCTGAAGAACATGAACTGACCGTTGGCAGCAGCAAGAGACGGGTATTTTGTTTTCCTCACCAGCACAAGCGGAAGGAGCGATACCAGAATATAATTCATGTCAGGAACTGTATATCCTTTCCCCGAAAGAGCTGATGATCTGTTTCGGGAATATTGAGACAAGGGCCAGATCATATTTTTCAGAAAATGAGACTGCCCTTCCGATAGCATTATTGCTGATCTGGACATCAGCATCAAGAAAGAGCAGATATCTGCCATTCGCCTATTCCGGCAAGCGAATTACATGCGAAGTTTTTGCCCAGCCAGCCTTCAGGTAGTCCGGTGGAACTTATCATACTTATTCTGGTATCCCTGATTGTATATTCTGTTACAATTTCTGCTGTTTTATCCTCCGACTGGTCGTTGAAAACGACAATTTCAATATTATTATAATCCTGATTCAGAAGATCATTCAGAAGAATACCAATATTTTTCTCCTCGTTCCGGGCTGGAATAAGTATAGATACAAGAGCGTTTGAAACATCTTCCGTTTTGGGAAGATTTGTTTCAAAAATAAGATTTGCCAGCGATACAAGCAGCTGAATTATAGTGAAGACAAGAATTATGTAAGCTACAATAAGCATCATGATTCACTTTTAGACAGGTTTTCAGCGACACATTCTGCATGAAAACGATTGAATTCTTTCTGAAGAGTTTCACTTGTGAAATCTGTTCCGTTGTATTCCCGGAGATACATATACAGCCCGGGCCGGGGATTTGAAAAATAGTCGATAAGGTTTACCAGGAACAATATCTGAACTTTTCCTCCAACCTTTCTCAGAACATATTCAATCCCTTTCTCAAACCTGATTGTCTGATTATGGATCGATTCTAATTTTCCCCTGGGGAAACATGAGGACAAGGCTCTTTTTTTCCTTCAGAAGCTCAGCCGTATAATCGAGGGATTTTAAAATGCTTCTTGAACCTTTTCTGACGGAATAGCCTCCTGATTTATTAAGGTACATACGTTTCCTTAGCTGTTCCTCGAGCATCATGAAGTAAAATTTCCTGTGAAGCAGTTTAATATTAAGGTAAACAACCCAGAATCCATCCCACCAGCTGATATGATTCGAAATCAATAAGTACCGGCTGCCCCTTTTCCTGAAAATCTCCCGAAACAAATACCCTATGGAAATTGATTTTTATCTTCCAGAGAGAATAGAGCTGGAAAAACGGATAAATTATAGGATGATGAGAGGCCCTGTAAATCATTGAACAAATTTAAAATAGAATGCCAGAATCAGAAAGAAAGAGACCTGAACATAAAAAACTAATGGGCGCAATCCTGTTAACGATCCTGATACCAGCCAGCTTCAGCAATGAATGAAAGAGTGCAGCCAGGATAAACCAGACAATATAATTTCTGACAGGCACAGTATCCGTTTTCAAAACTCCACATATTCATCGCAGGAGCAACCTGTTCCATTATAAGATCATAAAGAACCATCAATACCGATGAGCTCAGAATCTTAACAATAACAGGGGCTGATATACTGTCTGTAATAACTGCAGTGCAATACACCAGCAAGACCCAGTTGATTCCGATAAGAAGAGGAGTGCTGAGTATCTTGATCCATAATCCTTCACCATAAGTGTAATTTCCAAATACCCGGCCAGTATTTACCCCCCAGGCCTCAATCAGAAAGGAGGCAGAAAATATTGCAGCAAAAACTATTATTTCCTTTTTAAGATCACCCGCCTGATGAAATGCAATTATTGCAGCCATGCTTAAAAAAAGAGCAAGCGGTGTCAGAGAAATAAACAGATCCCTTGTTGCCTCTGCATGCAGTACCGAAAACGCCAACGCTGTAAAATATTATCAGGAAAATTTTTGTCGTGCAAACCCGGTTTATTTTAAAGTTACTGGTATCTGATTTTGTGAGGCTCATTTCAGTTTTCAGGGTTTTTGTTAAACAGATTCCGAAAATAGTTCATTAACAGCAGATTTATAAGGATAAGACTGAAGCCATAGGTAAAATCCTCAACAGGAATAGT
The DNA here is from genome assembly GCA_963702415.1 of uncultured Bacteroidales bacterium. Lineage (GTDB taxonomy): Bacteria > Bacteroidota > Bacteroidia > Bacteroidales > VadinHA17 > LD21. The sequence continues at coordinate 30,554 of CAVPCP010000019.1, forward strand.
AAAAATCCTGATTCCTGTTATTTCCGAGCTGTTATACCATACTACTTCATCAGCTATAAAGCTTCCCGTAAGGATGCCGTTAATGATTGTGAACGGGATCAGAATTACCAGAAATGACACATAGAATTTCTTTAGAAGATCAGTGTTGGCAAACAGTGTTACTGTCAGTACAATTATCATTGCTAAAAAGTAAACCAGGGTGTAAGCTTTCTGTAAATTCAATATTATTCCGAGGGTAAGGGCTGATATTAAAACCAGTGTAATTATTATTGTGGTTTTGTCAGAAAAGAAAGCTTTTGGAAAGTATGCAATTATTACATAATGGATAAAAATGCTTGCATATGGTATTACAATAAAAAAGAGCCACTCTTCGAGAGGAAGATAAGCTATTACAATACCGGAATGATAACGCGGATTGAAACCCCAGATACCCTGTCGGGCAAAATAAATATCGAAAACAATAAATAAGGCGCCCGTTACCATCAGCGAGGGGAAAAGTGCCGGCCAGTGTCTGTAAAATGCTACTTTTTTATCAAAGCTTAAGGTAAGAGGAACAATTATTGAAATTATCAGGAGGGTCAGGTATAATGGCATACTTACGGGTAAGGTTAGTTACTAGTTGCTTGTTGCTTGTTGCTGGTTGCTGGTTGTTGTAAAAAATATATTTTCATTTAAGCCTTATAAAAGTATTCTTTGCATTAATCCATAAATTCGGAACAAACCAGCAACCAGTAACCAGGACCAAGTAACTGACCTATTTAAAATATCTTCTGTTAAAGATCAGAAGACCGAAATTATTGAAATCCGTAACATTTTTTGGCTTATGATGTGCCTGGTGGGCCTTTATGATTGCATTTACGTATGCATTTGACGGGTTGCTGAAAAAAGGTAAACGCTGATGATAAACAACATCGTGAAAAATGAAATAAGTTATTCCATAGAGGGAAATTCCTGATCCTATAGCTATCATGTACGGATTCCCTGCCGATAAGCCCCAAATTATGAGGACAATTGCTGGTGTTGCATAAATAAGAAAAAAAAGATCGTTTTTCTGCAGGACAGGCTTACTTGCTATATCAGTAAGATGATGATCTTTGTGAAATGACCAGAGGAAACCATGCATTACATATTTATGGTTTGACCATGCCACAAATTCCATGAACAGGAAAGAAGATATTATGAGTATTATAATCGATATAATCATATTCAGTGATTTTGATTTTAGTTAAAGTTCAGTTCATAAACTTCAGCTTGCACGCGAGATAGGCTTTCAGCAATAATTGTATCTTAACCAGATCAGGTACCCTGACCCTCTTTTTAAGAAGCAGTTCTGCCGGAGTATTTTTTATTCTTTTAAGCAGCTTTTTATAATAGTAGTACGCGGTAAGAACGCCAATCCTTGAATTTTCAGGTAATTTTTTTATCCCCGGTATGGAATCGGCAAAATCACTTTCTACTTCATTAATTATGTTCTTTTTAACTTCCTCATTAAAGTGTGAATGGATGGCATATTTAAAATAGCGGCGGTTAAGGAGTTCCGTATCATCCCTTATATCACGCAGAAAATTTACTTTCTGAAATGCAGCTCCAAGCTTTTTTGCCGGATTCTCAAGCTCTTTGAAGAGTTCTTTATCACCCTCCACGAAAACCCTCAGGCACATAAGCCCGACAACTTCAGCAGAACCGTATATGTACTTTTCCGTCTCATTTTTAGTGTGATGATCATTCTTCACAAGATCAATCTTCATGCTGTTAAGGAAAGACCTGATTAAATCGTCAGGGATGCCATACTTTTTTACTGTAAGCTGAAATGAATTAAGGACAGGATTCATGCTTATACCATTCTCCATTGCCTCATTAAAATCCCGTTCAAATTTCTCCAGAAGTTCTTTTTTATTAAAAGAATGAAAAGTGTCAACGATCTCATCGGCGAACCTTACAAATCCATAAATGCTGTAAATGGCGTCACGCGTTTCAGGACCAAGAAGCCTGACTGCACTCGCGAATGAGGTACTGTAAGAGCTCGTTACAATAAAGCTGGTCTTAAATGATATCTCATTGAAAAGCTTGAGCATTCAGTATAAAAATTGAGACAAATATAGCCATCTTTTATTCATTTTACATTGGCAAACCATACATCCATTTGTCAAACCGGAATCTCAAAAAAGAAGTATCTTTTTTTAGACAAATTCCAAATTACTGATTGATTTTCCCTTCGATTAAAAAAATAGATTTTTTTTAATTAACTTTTGGTCATTATTAAACCTGAACCTTATGAACCGGAATAATCGCTCTTTTATCTTTATCCTCTTTGTTCCCTCTGCGGTGGGGATTTTATTATTAACTGCCTTTACACTGGGGTTAATGGCACCAGCGGAGGACCTTAAGAGCAAATATGATTATAAGGATTTTGAAACAGCAAAGAAATGCAGGAGTTGTCATCCCGGGATTTATGAGCAATGGTCACAGGCAATGATGTCGCAGGCTTATACCCATCACTGGGATGAAATAGAGTATTTTGACCTTGCGGTTCCGCATGCTGCTGCAAAGCCCGATCTTAAAGAGGCGGTTGACGGCTGCAACGGCTGCCATACGCCATTGGCTTTTATGGGAGGGAAGCAATTCCCGCCCCCGAGGCCTGAGGAAAAGAGCATGGCCAATGAATCTGTTTCATGCGAAGTTTGCCATCTGACACAATCCGCCCAGACGGATCCGCCATTCAATTTCAGTTATTTAATAAAACCCGGCATGACAAAATATGCCGGCCGCACACCTGCGGTTGAATCTCCTGCACACAAAATTATAACCAATGATTTCTTCAGGACCACTGAATTTTGCGGTAATTGTCATAATGAAAAGAATCCGTTCGGGGTTTGGGTAAAGAGCACGCAGCTTGAATGGAAGGAGGGCCCGTATTCAAAAGAGGGTGTAATGTGTCAGGATTGCCATATGCCCAAGGGTGGGCCATACCTGAATGCATTGATGACCAAGCCTTATGATGATTCAAGGCTGCACCTGTTTCACGGAGCCCACGACCCGGGCAAAGTAAGAGGAACCATTGAAGTCAGAATCGAACCTGATATAAGGGAAGCAGAACCGGGAGAGTCCATCATTTTTACTGTGGCCCTATTCAACCAGAAAACCGGTCATAAATTCCCTACAGGTTCTGTTGAGGACCGTATTGCCTGGCTTGATGTTGAGGCCACAGATGCCAAAGGGAAGGGTTTACCATCTGAATGTAAATAAGAAGGGATTTGAGGGAGAAGAATATACCATATCAGGTGACTATCTGGCATACCAGGATATGGGAGTACCTCTCGGGCTGCCTGATTTTAAAGGAGTTCAGCGCGACGGGATACCGGCAGGCAACAGGATATTCAGAATGCCTTATTTTGATCCTGAAGGAAGAATGACCATTATGCAGTGGAATACGGCAAAGCAGGGGGTGGATTACCGCATAGGACCACAGGGAGACAAAGGTTGAACGTTTCACATTCCGTATACCGTTTGATGCAGCTCCCGGTGAAATGAATGTAAAAGCCGTGCTGAATTATCAGCTGCTTGTGAAACCGGTAGCTGACTTTCTTAAGGTACCTGAAGACGAATCTGAAATTAAACTGGTAAACAACCACTCAACAAGTGTTCAGATCTTACCATAAAAACCATAACCCAACATTATGAAAAACATTAAATATTTTAAGATCGCTCTGTTCGCTGCCATTCTGTTATTTTTCATCCCCGCCAAACCCGGTACTGCTATCCCTGCTTTTGCCCGTAAATACCAGATAAGCTGCCAGGTATGCCATTCGCCGGCAATGCCCAGGCTTAAGCCATTCGGGGATGATTTCGCCGGAAATGGTTTCAGGATGAAGGATTATGAATCTCCAAGGTATTTCATTCAGACCGGCGATGAAAAACTTTCCCTCTTCAGGGAGCTTCCCGTTGCGATCAGGATGGATGGCTTCGTCACTTATAATTTCAACAATGAGGGAGCAGCAGATTTCGGAGCCCCTTTTGTTCTTAAGATCCTGTCAGGCGGTGAGATCTCCGATAAAATTTCATATTACTTTTATTTTCTGTTTAGCGAAAGAGGATCAATTGCAGGACTGGAGGATGCCTTTGTTATCTATAACGATTTCATGGGATCGGGAGTAAATTTATATCTGGGCCAGTTTGCGGTTTCAGATCCGCTGTTCAAAAGCGAACTCAGATACACACTTGAACCTTATAAGATTTACGGCCTGGCTCCAGGCACATCCACTGTAGATCTTAAATATGACAGAGGGATAATTTTTGACAAGGGATTCAGTACAGGTACTACAGTGGTCGGACAAATAGTGAACGGATGTGGAATTGGGGAAGCAGGAGAAGGGTACCTTTTCGATAAGGATAAATATAAAAATTTCATGCTGAGGGTTAATCAGTCAGTCGGTAAAATAGTAAGCGTCGGATTCTTTGGTTATACAGGGAAGGAGTTGCTTTCTGATCCGGGAATGATTTACACCAACATAACAAACGATATACAAATGTACGGGCCTGATCTAACATTGAATTTCGATGAAAAGCTGATAGTGAATTTACAGTACGTCTGGCGAACTGATTCGCAGGTATTCCCTGTTTACGGAGGTTTGCCCCAGGAGGATATCAGCACGACCGGAGGATTCGCGGAAATAATATATGCCCCGAAGGGTGACATGAGCAAATGGTACCTGACAGCCCTGTTCAATTACATCGATTCAGATTATGAGGATGAGAATCTCGATTACATTTCCGGAACTCTGCATGCAGGATATCTGCTGAGACGAAATATGAGGATTGTCGGTGAATATACCCAGCAGTTCAAAGGGAATGAATACGGAAGGGTAAATATCGGAGTAAGTACGGCATTCTGATCAGTGGAAATAAAAAGCCCCCCTTCCGCAGCGGAAGGGGGGCTGAAATCTGTAGTTTATTTCCTGTAAATTATTTTCTGCGGGAGGTGTTACCGGTTTCCTTTTCTTTACTATTACTGTTACTCTTAGCAACGCTCTGAGGCTTGCTGCTTTCACTGCTCCTGCGAGGGGCTGAACTCACACTGGCTGAATGCTGCTGGGTTGTCCTTGCTGCCTCAGTTCTGGGGCTTGATGAACTTACCCTGGCTGAATGCTGCTGGGTTGTCCTTGCTGCCTCAGTTCTGGGGCTTGATGAACTTACCCTGGCTGAAGGCTGCGGAGTTGTCCTTGCTGCCTCAGTTCTTGGGCTTGATGCAGGTTTCGACGCAGATCTTGAGCTTACAGTTTCAGGTGCCCTACTGGAATTACCCGTGGTCTGGCTGGCTGAATAAGTGGGTCTGGTGCTTTTATTCAAAGTTGAAGCCGATCTTGATACATTACCTGTATTTTTATTTGAGGTGGAACTGCTTCTTGCTCTTTCATCCACTGTCGAATTTACCTTTGATACAATGCCGGTACTCTTACTGGCGGAGCTAATTGTCCTTGACCTTTCGCTCACAACCTGATTTGATTTTGATTCATTTCCAGTATTCTGATTTGAGGAAGGACTGGTCCGTCGTGCAGTACTGGTCCCCTGACCGGATGAAGGATTTTCCACCTTGCGTTCAGTCGATACCGGAACAGACCTGCGCTGACTGGCTGCACTTTGTGCCGTTGAAGTATTATTGCCGGTTCTGTCAGGTGAAGTGCTCACTGATCTCCTGCTTGTGCTGCCGGCACTTCCTTCAGGCTGCCTTGAAGCAGTGGCCTGGGAATCTGATCTTCTGCTCTGGCTGCTTCCTGATGAGAGGCTGGATGCCCTATCAGGATGAGACCTTGAGTATAATGCTTCTCCATCCTTCCGTTGTTCTGGACGTGAATAGGTTGCCTGGTAATGACCGGCATTAACCCTATAGCTGACGTTATGGGAATAAGCACGGTGTCCATGATAGTAAAAATCGTTCCAGTAGGCGTAGCGGTGATAGTTACAGTGGCGATAATGCTGGTAATACTGAGGGTACCAGTTATAATGGTATCCGTAGTAGTAATGCCAGTAGTATGGACGCCATGGGTTCCAGTAGGTTGGGTAGAAGCCCCAGTACCAGGAAGAGTTCCATGTCACATATCCGGGAACATATATGTATCTTACCAGGGGCCATGCTGCCACTTCATAGTAAGTTGTTCTTACTACCGCCACATTCTGCCTGCTGGAGTAAGATGCATAACCAGGATTCGGGGTCTCGGCATATATAGGTTCTATGATGTAATTTCTGCCGTACAGAACCTCATCGCCCGTGAGCTGGATCTGAACAGATCCGTCATTGAACTTCTGAACTGTAAAGACAGCAACATCCTGAGTTTCCTTGCGGCCCAAAACAGCCCGCAGTACTATGGTATGGTCATTCCCATTAACATAGTCAACTACCTTAATGTAATCGATAAAGTTGTCGTTGTTAAGGTCGAGGTTATTTATCCTGGTATTTTCATCGTTCAGGCTTCTCTCAAAACCTTCAAGGGTTTCGGATTGCTGGAACAGATTCATAACAGCATAAAGGTTGAAATTATCCCCAGGCAGACCCAGATATTCATCCGGCTGATCCTGAGCCATTATCGTGCTCCCGGCTGCAGTTATCACTGCGAGAATCGAGATGATTAAGAATTTTTTCATGACATTTGTTTTTAAAAGAACCATCTTACGATTATTAAGATGCAAATCTGGTGCCAATTATTTCTGCCGGGTTGAAGTTTTATTTTTTGGTGCTGATGGTAAAGGCTTTATCTGTAATAATAGACCTATTAAGGGACTGAAGTCCCGGTAAAGGGAGAGTCTTTCGCAACCGTCAGCTGAAGCTGACGGTAATTGAGGTTATCCTGAATCGGGAGTCAATTACGAAGCTGGCGGTAATTGAGGTTATCCTGAATCGGGAGTCAATTACCGTTGGCTTAAGCCAACGGCAAGAGAAATCCAAACACTTTTTTGGGCTTTAGCCCAATTGGATCTCTTCAATTCTTTTCCTGATAGCAGTCATCTTTTCATTACTTTCAGGAAAATAAGTTTTCTGTTACCGGTTAATGAAATCAAAGCGGTTGTTTAATTGTTTATTTTTGATATGTAACTGTAAATTCGACTATGCCATGATTAAATACATCAACATTTTACTTTTTGCAGGAATGATCGTCATGAACTACCTGGCTAATGCTCTACCGTTAAATAATAAAAACACCGGAGAGCTTTCCGATTCTTTCCCCAACCTTTTTGTACCGGCGGGGCTTACTTTCTCAATATGGGGAGTTATTTACCTTCTTCTTCTTATTTATTGTGTGGTTCAGTTCAGGGAGCCCGACAGGGAGGCAATATCAAACATCAGCTGGCTTTTTGGCGTTTCATGTGTGCTGAATGCTCTCTGGATAGTGTTCTGGCATTATGGTAAGCTCCCTTTATCTCTCCTGGTAATGCTTGGATTACTTGGTTCGCTCATATATATAAATATTTTGATCCGCGATCTGCCCTACGGAATACTGAAGGCATCATTTGGCATTTATCTGGGATGGATCTGCATTGCTACCATTGCCAATGTTACAGCGCTCCTGGTAAATGCAGGCTGGAACGGATTCAATATTTCACAGGAGACCTGGACAATCGTCATGATCTTTACGGGCACCCTAATCGTTGGATTAGCTGTTTACCAGTTGAAAAATCCTTTTATAGGGTTATCGGTAATATGGGCATTCATTGGAATAGCAATTAAACGGCAGGATGATTACCGATCAATTCTTATAGCATCAATAATTGCCATGGGATTAATCGCCCTGATTACAATATGGGGATTCTTCCGAAAAAGCATTATAGTGAATGCATAAGGAATAGGAATTATCTTCTAAAGTAAATTAAAGGATATTGCCAGTAAGAGTCTTATTTTTCATTTAATAAGCTTTTTTAAATCATTTTCTGTCCTGCAGGCAAAGAAACCAGGGATTTTTTTCTTTTCGGCGATATCAGCAAGGAAGCCTGCAAGAAGTACTTTTTTGTCGGAAAACGATTGACTTAATCTTAAAATGAATTCATCAGTATCCTGTAAGGATAATCCTGAATGAGCTCCTGTTATGATTATTTCAGGATTCCAGGTTTCGCATACTTCAATCACTGCATTTATTGGCGTGGCCTGTCCAAGATACAGGACCTTATGACCAAGGTTCCGGATAATAAATGCATAGTAAAGCAACCCTAATTCATGATACTCATTTTCGGGGAGGAACATGATGATCCTTTTGCTTTCCGGAGTTATTACGGGAGAGAAATTATCGAATGCAGAAATGAGTTTACGGCGGAATAAATTTGAAATAAAATGTTCAGCGCCGATGTTAACAGAACCTGTGTGCCAAAGCACCCCTACTTTATGCATGAATGGGAAAACAAGTGATGAAAATGTTTTTTCAAATCCTTTGCTGATAACCGACCGGAGTAATATTTCATTTACCGCCTCTTCATCAAGCTTTGTCATCGCTATAACCAGGGAATCTGAAAGAATATCAGTATCAATACCGGCGTTTGCCACAGCCGCAGTTTTTTCTGTCAGTTCCTCCGGGGTCATCCCTGCTATAGTGGAAATTTTTACCCCGGTCCTGTTAAGAATTGATATATTGATAAGCCTTCTCAGGTCATCACCTGTATACCATCTTCTGTTGGTTGCAGTCCGGTTGGGCGAAATTATCCCGTGTCGCAGTTCCCACATCCTTATGGTATCAGATCTGATCCCGGTAAGCCTCTCAAGGTCATTCAGTGTATATTGTTCCATAAATTACCGGCAATGGATGGTTAAAATTATGAATTTAAGTTTTAAATGTCTTTTATTTAAAGGTAAAAAAGAAGGTGCCTTTTTCGGGGCACCTTCTGAACTGATAATTTATGTCAGCTTATTTAGAAGGAAGAAGTACCTCATCTATTACGTGAATCACTCCGTTTGTTGCCTGAACATCTGTTGCCAGAATATCTGATGTGGCATTGATAGCAGGAGAAGGACTTAATGTTACGTTAAAACTTCCATTGAGAGTTGTTACGGCTCCTGCTGTCAACTGATTTGATCTGACATTGCCGCTTACAACATGATACTGAAGTATTGGAATAAGCTGCGCTGCCGTAAGTTCGCTGATTCCTGATACTCCAAGAGCTGCGAACAAAGCTTCAAATGCTGCGTTTGTGGGAGCAAATATTGTAAACGGACCTGTTCCGCTCAGAGTGCCTGCAAGACCGGCCTTTACGACTGCCTGAACAAGTATGCTGAATGAATCGTTCGAAAGAGCCTGATCCACAACTGTGGGAGGAAGCAGCACTTTATCAATTGCATGTATGACACCGTTCTTAACATCAACATCCGCAACTACTACTTTTGAGTCTTTATTAATCATTACACCTGATGAAAGACTTACTTTAAGACTCAAGTAACTGTTTTGGGCAGGGCTTAGTGTATTATAGTAGCCTTCTGAAAGCATTGTTGATTTCTTTTCTTCACCAAGAACATGATAAAGAAGTATTGGAGTAAGAGTTTCCGCTGAAAGATCGGCAATACCAGTTACTCCCAGCTGACTGAACAATGCATTGAATGCATCATTGGTTGGAGCAAATACTGTAAAATTCCCTTCGCCGCTCAAAGCATTTACCAGATTAGCTTTGGAAAGTGCCTGAACCAGTATGGAAAAATTTCCATCAGAGGTCGCATATTGTGCAATCGTCATGTCGTTCGGGGAAGTCATCGGATCGCTTTCTTTTTCACAGGATGTAAGGGTTATCATTCCCATTATCACTGCAATTCCTAAAAATAGTTTTGTCTTTTTCATTGTATGTAAATTTTAATTGATTACTAATTTTATATCAGAAACATGAAAAGACGGGAAAGTGTTCGCAATAACTATTAAAAATACGAACAAAATGATAAAAATGATGAAATTCAGCTACAAAATAGAGTTATTAATATATTATATATCAATAATATATATGCAGAATGTTAAATAATGTTAAAAATATTGAAGATTATAATCAAGAATAGATGAAAAGGTATTAAATGATCATCAGCAAAGTTCCTGGAATGCTTTCCTGAATTCAAGTGGCTTTGAAATATTATGAAAAGTTTCCCTGGTACCACCGGTTCCAATAATAGTTATTGATCCATAGTTCAGTATCCGGCCCATTACCGTCTGGTCGACATTTACGGTTTCAATCTTCGATAAATTCATTTCAAAAGTTCTCCGTGCAATGAAGCCCTCTTTAATTATTATCCTTCTGTTGGTTATTACAAATTCAGAGAGAGCCCGCTGAATCATCGGGGCAATTGTCAGCGTAACCAACGATTTTAGTGTAAAAAAGATCACCCAGTGGTACTTCGTTTCGAAAACTACCGACTCGTCCCTTATCAGATGATTATTAACGTATTTTCCCATTGTTTAAATTACATCCTCCAAACTCCCTAAAGTGGGAATTTAAGAATAGTGTCATATACCCTTTTCTTTGTTTCCTCCGGAGTGGGATTTAACTCATATGTGGTAAAATTCCCTTTTTCGATATTGATCCTTTCGAAGACCATTTCATAAAGATTAAAGATGATCTCAAGGCTCAGCTGATACCTGGGCTCCATGAGGGGGCTGATCTGTCTTATAATTTCCGCAGTCTCCTTCCGGTATTCGTTGGCTACGATATAATATTCTCTTATAAGGTTACGGAATCCATTTGTGACAGGGCTGCCATGGGCAATATTTGTCAGATCCTGCCTGGAGAGTCCGTTTTGCCTGATGTGATCATCCGCAAAATAATTCAGGTTATTGAACTGATCCTTCTGGAAATCACGTATGATATGTACGATATAGCTAAAAATAGCACAGGGTGTGGCGGCTTCCTTTACATTGAATGAAGGATCAAGAAACTGACCATTACTCTGGGTAAGTCCGCTAAGGTGGACAAATATTGAAGCCGGGGCTACCGATGCTCCCTGGGCATAATCAAGAAATGTTTCAATAGTTGGAAACCCATCGTTATTTATATCATAGATCATCGACTTTGCAAAAGCTTCCAGTGGCCACAGAGGGATCCTGAATCTTTCAATTATCTTTTTCATCTCAACATGATCAGGATTGCATTCTTCAGCTATTATAATCATCCTGAGCCAGTCATTGACATTTGTTTCAAAATCAGTTCTTTCTTCAGAAGCAATCATCCTGTTGTTTGCTTTGTGATTGTCTATAAGATCATCGATGGAACGCATAAGCCTGTAGCAGATTCTTGCCGCACAATACCTCTCCTCGTCCCAGAAATTGGCTGCAATCAAAATATTAGGATGATCAAGTATCTTTTTGAAATCGATTGAGTCGAATGTCTTTATGAATTGTTCCCTGTATGAATTTGTCGACACTTGTAAGTCAGTTATTATAGTATTTAATGGTCAGTTTTCTTTTAATATCCTTTCAGAAACAAGTTTTGCTGAAATCAGTACATTCGGGATCCCGTTGCCGGGATGAGTGCTTCCTCCTGCAAAATAAATGTTTTTGTACTTATTATGGCGGTTATGGGGACGAAAATATCCCATCTGCATAATATTATGAGCCAGGCTGCCAAAAACAGAGCCTCTCGAAATATTGCATGCATTCTCCCAACTCTCAGGTAAATAACATACTTCGAACTTAATATGATCCTCAATGTCCTCCAGCCCCTGCTGCTTAAGACGGCTAAGAACTGCTTTCCTTGATATTTCCCTGATCCTGTCCCATTCCTGTCTGTAACGTTTATCAATATGCCCCACTGCAACAGCAACTGATAACGTATCATGATTTTCGGGTGCAGCAGCAGGATCGGTTCTGGCAGGTGCATGGATATAAAAGCTCGGATTGTTGCTCACTGTTTTATCTTTGAATATCCGGTCGAGAGAATTCCGGAAATCATCGGAAAGAAAAACATTATGGTGATCCAACTGAGGATAGATTTTGTCGAGTCCCCAGTGAAAACATATTGCAGAGCATGAATATTTAAGCTTATCAAGCCTGGCCGATTTTCTTTTGTCGGGCAGCAGCTTGCGGTAAACATAAGGAAGGTCAGCGTTCGCAATCACAATATCGGCTTTGATTTCAGTCCCGTCGGCAAGTACTATGCCGCTTGCTTTTTTACCCGAGATCATGATCTGGCTTACAGGAGTGTCGTAATTGAAATGAACACCTTCTTTTGCTGCTGCATCCAGCAATCTCTCCACTATATTATACATACCGCCACTGACAGGGAAAAATGATCCTTCAGTAAGCTCGGCAGCAGGCACCATAGAAAAAAGTGCCGGGGCATTAAAAGGACTTTGTCCGACATAAATGTTTTGAAAAGTATATGCCGCAAGAAGATGCTGATGGGTGAAGAACTTCCGGGCATATTTGAAATGGGGAGAGAATGCCTTGATTTTAAATAGAAGGGGAATGTTTTTCAGATTTACCATCTCGAAGAGGTTGTAAAAATTTCTTCCTATCAGTTCATCTATACCGAGTCTGAAAATCCGGTATCCCTTTGAAATATATTTTTCTGCTTTCTCAGAACTTCCAGGCTCGATCTTCTCGAGTTGCAGCTTCATTCTTTCTTTATCGGCAGTAAAGTCAAGGATTGATCCATCGCCGAAAAAGATCCTGTAAAGATTTTCCATCGGGAGGATGTCGGTGCCTTCTTCAAGCCTCACTCCGAGCGAATCAAAAACATCATGGTATATTCCCGGCATCATCAGCATTGTAGCTCCAAGATCAAACCGGTGTCCTTCGCGGATCAGCTGTCCGCAGCGTCCTCCAGGAGAAGAGTTCTTTTCGTAAACACTTACTTTGTACCCGTTTTTTGCAAGATAAACGGCAGTTGTTATTCCGGCTATTCCGGCACCAATGATTACAGCCCTCCCTGGTTCACCCATAAAGAGTTATTATTAAAGTAAAATCAAAATCTTTGTAAAAGACGGGGAAAATGCCTAAATGCTTCCCTGTTTTGGACAGAAAAGTAATATTTTCTTTTATTTTATTACTGAACTGAGTGGAATTTGCTTAAATATTTTCCTGTCATTTGTAATTTTACTGCAAATAGTCATCTAAACCGGATAAATATATTAATGATTTCCGTATAATGAAAAAAATATCTAAAACAATCGGAATATTCCTGCTACTGGTAATTATTGGGTTGTCTTTTTGGTTCTATTTAAATATGAAGGACCAGAATCCGGGCTATAAAGCAGATATCAGTATTATTACGCGGGATGCCTTCCCATTGCGGGCAGGTTTTTCAGCTGTGGCCATTACCCCTGAAGTCCCTGACCGGTGGACCGATGCAAATAATGATGCCAGATACAGGCCAAAAGACGGTGACACATTTACCGATGGAAACGGCAACGGTAAATTTGATCCTGTCTGGATAGCAGGATTCAGCAATGCAAGGGCAGCCAATGGAATACACGACGATCTGTGGGCAAGGACAATGGTTATTGACGATGGCCGGACGCGGCTGGCGATTGTTGTGCTTGATGCAATCGGACTGATGAACAACCACGTAATTGATATAAGAAACAATATTCCCCCAGAAGCCGGAGTAACGTATTCACTTGTTGTTTCAACTCACACACATGAGGGCCCTGACCTCTTAGGCCTTTGGGGTAAATCACCTCTTAGCAGCGGAGTTGATAAGGAGTATTTGAAATATGTAAAAAGTCGGATCGTTGAATCGGTCGTGACTGCCGTGAAAAACATGCAGCCTGCCATCCTGAAAATATCTGAAGATATGACGGGAGCAATTTCTCTTGTCAGAGATACCAGAATGCCTGAGGTTTTTGATTCCGGATTAAGGATAATCAAGGCCATTGACTTGGTGAATGGCAATACTCTGGGTTCATTGATAGCCTGGGCTGATCACCCGGAAACTCTCTGGGGAAAGAACCTGCTGATTACTTCAGATTTTCCTCATTATTTGCGTGAAGGAGTTGAAAAGGGAGTATATGATGGAGAAAAAATGGTTAAATCAGGCACAGGAGGTGTAGCGATCTATCTTAACGGTGCAATAGGCGGATTAATGACAACACATCCAACTCTTGCAGTCAGGGATCCATTTACGGGAGAGGAATTTGCGGAGCCGACTTTTAGAAAAGCGGAAGCACAGGGAAAACAGTTGGCTATGCTGGTGTTGAACGCAATGGACAATCAGGTCAATGAGATTGATTCTGCAGGGATTTCCCTGGTAGTCAGGACCCTGTCCCTGCCAATTGATAATAAAATGTTCAAACTGGGGACACTCCTGGGTATTTTTAATCGCGGAACCAGCGGCTGGATGAAAATGCGTTCCGAACTCGCAGTTTTTAATATCGGTCCGGTTTCCTTTGCCACTCTTCCGGGGGAAATTTACCCTGAAATCGTTAATGGCAGTATTGAGGCACAAGAGGGCCGTGATTTCCAGGTTGATCCGGTAGAGGTGCCCCCGGTCAGGGATATGATGACGGGTAAATATAAATTCGTCATCGGCCTGGGGAATGATGAAATAGGGTATATTATTCCAAAAAGTGCCTGGGATGAAAAGGCCCCCTATACTTATAGCAGAGAAGAATCTCCTTATGGAGAAGAGAATTCCCTTGGCCCTGAAACTGCGCCAATACTGCATCGCAACCTTAAGGAAATGCTGGAAGAATTAAAAAGGATTGAATAGTCAAATGGAAATTGAAACAAGATTCATGAATAAGCCAATCCTTATCTGTTTAGCTGTTCTTGCCGTCAGCTGCACCTCAGAAAACAAAACACCTGTTGTAAGGCACCACACCGACAAGCCATTTATCCAGGATTACAGCATAAAATACAATGTATCTGATGAAGGCATAACATTATTTAGTGTTATATCCGACAGAAACGGATATATACAGATTTTTTCATCAGGAGGATTATTAAGACCAGATGAAGGGCAGTTCCTCTTCCCGGGAAAGCTGGTACAGGATCTTCATTACAGGCCGACATCTGATAAAAAGATTGCAGGAATTGGATCTTACCACGATCATCTGGTTTATATTGACGATAAAGCACTCTTTGGCAATGCCTGGGCTGGAAAATTATATTTAAAACATTCGTTGCCTTCAGCAAAAATATTTGCCGGGGGAGAAGACTTCACATTCCTTGTTACCGATAGTAAAAAGCTTATCCTCCTGAAAGAGTCGGAAATCTTATGGGAAGATAATTACCCCGGGGAGGTCAGGGATATAAAATATGATAGTCTGAATAATCTTTACTGGATACTTGATGAGGAGAAAATCCGCGTTTTTAATCCTTCGGACAGGAATACTGAACAGGTCATAGCCAGAGCCAACCTGACATGTATTGAGGTCATTCCGGGCAAATTGATTGCAGGTACCTCTGAGGGATATTTTGAAATAGACACTGAAACCAGAAAACAGGCAGGAGACTTAAAAAATATATTGCCATGGACAAATATAACGGTCATCCGTGAAATTGAAGGGAATTTATGGTTTGGGTCAGACAGGGGCGCTTTTAAGCTTCGGGGCGATGGCAGTTTCGATTATTATGCTTCTCAACGGTGGCTTCCGTCAGATAATGTTATTGATATTGCAGCCGGACCGGGGAACTCTGTACTTATTCTTTCCGGTAAGGGACTGTCAAAGATTTGCTTTAAAGAAATGACTCTGCATGAAAAGGCCATGTCTTTCGAAAATCAGGTCCGGGAACGTCACATAAGGCATGGTTTTAACGCTACTGTTTCGGGAATGGAGAACGGTGAAGTTACATCAGGCAGCCTCGAAGATTCAGACAATGATGGTCTCTGGACATCCATGTACCTGGCAGGCCAGGCATTCCGGTACGCCGTTACAAATGAGACGGAGGCATTACAGAACATTCGTGAATCGCTCGCAGCTATGGAACGGCTCTATACCGTAAACGAGGTTCCGGGCTTTCCTTCACGTTCTTTTGAAAGGCGCGGTTATAAATATGAAGACAAACCATGGAGAAGAGCAGAAGATACGGAATGGGACTGGAAATCTACTACAAGCAGTGATGAAGCTATAGGTCATGTTTTTGCCTTTGGAGTTATTGCAGAGCTGATTGACATCCCTGATATTCGTGAAAAAGCAATTTTGCTGATTGATACCCTTATGTCGCATATTGTTAAAAACGACTTTTACATGATTGACTGGAACGGAGAACCGACTTTGTGGGGGAAATGGAATCCCGACTATGTGAATGCCCGCCCGGCAATGGTGGGAGACCGCAAACTCAATTCCTCAAATATAATCGGGATGCTCCAGACAGCCTACCTGTTTACAGGTAAGCAAAAGTACCGGGAGGCAGCCTTTTACCTTATGAACCAGCATAGCTATCTCGATAACCTCATGCGTCCGACAGGAGAGATAGGTCCCGCTCCTGAAGATTCCGACGCCTGGAGCAAAATGTTATCTGAGGGATGGAACCACTCGGATGATGAGATGTATTTTTGCGGATACTGGGGATTATACCGCTATGCTTTTAATGATACCTTAAAGGCAAAGTATAAATCTGCAATTATTGATCACTGGGAATCTGAGAGACCTGAGAAAGGAAGGATTATGGAATATAATGACAGCTCTTACCGGAGTTGAAGACTTCGATCTGGAGGAGGCAATCTGGTATCTTCAGGAATATCCGTTAGATCTCACAGACTGGACGGTCAATAACAGTCACAGAAAAGACATTGAAAGGATTGAACCCGGTTTCAGGGGACAAACCATTAAAGAAGTTCTTCCTCCCGATGAACTTCGTGTTGCCAGGCATAACGCCAACCGTTTTGATCTGGACGGAAAGGGTGCCGGAAGATCTGAATACAGTGCAGGGGATATATGGCTTCTTCCTTACTGGATGGGAAGATATCTTAATGTTATTAGCGGACCTTTAAACTAGATCTTACTCCTAATCGATAGTCTCGGTAAGCTTCTGAACCACCCTGAACTGATTAAAGAACTCTTTTGCGATCACCCTGAGCAGTGTATATACGGGAACAGCCAGCAGCATTCCGACTAAACCGGCAAGACCTCCTCCGATTATTATTACCAGAAAAATCTCAAGAGGATGCGACTTTACACTTTTAGAGTAGATTACCGGTACAAGTATATTATTGTCAATAAAATTCACAACCACAAATATGGAGGCAAGTTTTATTGTTACCGGCAACAGGTCATTGTACGAACCTGCCGCAAGTGTTGAGGTAACACCCAATACAATTCCGATTGCCGAACCAATTATCGGTCCCAGATATGGTATTATGTTCATTATCCCACCGAAAAAGCCAATAAGCAATGCATTTTTAACACCAAATATCCATAGCCCTATGGCAATAAGCGACATCACACTAAGTAATTCAAGTACAACACCGACATAGTAACGGACAAGGAGATTCTTGGATTCGGCAACCACATTCCGGGCTGCGTTATGATGTTTCGTCGGAAGAAAAAGAAGCAGGCCGTTTTCGAACATATTCTCGTCTTTCAGAAAGAAAAAAGATATGAAAAGTATGGAGAATAGTCCTATAAAAATATTTCCCGCCACGCTTATGAAATTACCTATCATGGAGCCCACGCTTCCAAGATTTACAACCGATTTGGCATATGAAATAAGAAAATGCTCTATAGTTTGTCCTGCAGGTATTGCCCCGAGTGAATGAAGTTTCTCATCGAGCCATTGCAGTGGTCCCTGAAGGTTTTGGGCAAGCCTTTCGACATCGATCCTGGAAATTGTTTCAGCCTGATTGACTATCAACGGTACGAAAATTGCTACCAATCCGATCAGAACAAGAACAATTCCTGCCAGAGAAAGTAAAGCACTCATAAAGTGGGGCATTTTTATTTTTCTGAAATGTATCCGGTCAAGAAAGCGGACCATTGGATGTCCAATAAATGACAGCACTGCTGCCACAAGGACCCAGGCAATAATGTAAGAGAATCGCCAGATCATATAACCAACGATGAGTAAAACCAGAATGTATCCGGTGTATTTAAGGACCTGTTTCATGAATGAATAGGATTTATCAGTTCATAAAATTAAGAATTATTTTGCCCCTAAATCCCCTAAAGTGGACTTATTGATAAATGTTATCAGCCCCCTTCAGGGGGTTGGGGGGAAAAGTGCCTGATGATTTCTGTATTTCAGGAAATATATAAGCATTAATATTGCTGAAATCAATGCTGTTACTGCTCCGAAGTAGAAAGGGATCCTTGAATTGACTTTATCGTAAAGCACTCCCGCAATAAGACTGGCCGGCAAGAGGGTAATTCCCAGCAAAGCGTTATAAATACCCATTCCTGTACCCTGTTTGTTTTTATCGGTTATATCAGAGATAAAGGCTTTTTGTATTCCGTCGGTTGCTGCTGAATAGAAACCATATAATGCAAAAAGAGCTACAATTGTACCTGTATTTCCGGCAACGCCAAATCCGTAATAGACGATAGCATAAATCAGGAACCCGGTTATAAGGATTTTTTCCTTTCCGATCCTGTCAGAAAGCGAACCAACAGGGATAGCCAGTAACACTGAAACAATACTGGTGATCAGATAAACGAGGGGAATAAAAGCAACTTTTACTCCTACCTCATTTGCTTTGACCAATAGCAATGCGTCGGTGGAATTACCAAGTGTAAAAATGAAAATAATAACCAGGAAGAGATAAAAGCTTTGTGGAAAATCTTTGAAATGGAATTTTTTAAATAAATTCTCTCTGCTTTTTCTGGCCTCTTTAATCCCTAAAATAATGACCAGAATACTCAGGATTGCAGGTATTCCGGCCAGCAGGAATATGATCCGGTAATTACCAGGGCAGGAGCTTAATAATAAAAATGCAATAAAAGGCCCCGCAATCGCTCCGCTGTTGTCCATAGCTTTCTGCAGTCCGAAGCTTTTACCTGTTTCTCCGTTTAGTGCCGAACCTGCAATAAGGCTGTCGCGGGGAGCAGTACGGATACCTTTTCCAAACCTCTCAACAAAACGCAGATATAAAACCTGAAGGGGAGAAACAACAAACGAATAAAGCGGTATAACAAGCGCAGAAATTCCATAGCCTATTAACATGAATGGCTTGTTTTTACCGATCTTATCGCTCCAGAACCCTGCAAGTGTTTTTACCAGTGCGGCAGTGCTTTCTGCAATTCCCTCAATAAGCGACAGGCTGGTTTTTGAAGCTCCTATTGATAAAAGAAACATGGGCATAACCGAATAGACCATCTTTACAGATGTGTCCGTCAGGAAACTTGTAAGGCCGGTAAAAAAAATATTTCTGTTGAAACCAAAAAGGTTATTTTTTTCTATCCCCTCATTCGATCTTTTCATCCCTTGCGGTATTGATCCTTAGAAGTTTGAATATATCAACGACCACGATAGGTATGAGCGACATTAAACCAACAGTCAGCCAGTGTTTGCCATCAAGTTCTGTAAGGCTGAAAGCATCGCGAACGGGAGGGATGAGAAGAACAATAAGAGCCAGTCCAGCTGAAGCAAATATTGCCCCTATAAGAGGTATATTCTTAAACGGACTTATGGCCAGCGATGATCTGGTGTTGGAATGCAGATTGCGTACATGTGCAAGCTGTGCAAACATAAGTGTTGCAAATGCCATTGTCTGACCAAGCACCACTCCCTGCTCACGCAGACCAATTAAGAATGCAGCAAGAGGGATTGCGCCGATCATTATTCCCTGGTACATTATGCGCCAGATCATTCCGTTTGTCATAAAACCTTTTTTGGAATTACGGGGTTTACGATTCATAATGTCAGGTTCAGCCGGATCGACACTTAGCGCCAGAGCCGGCAGACTATCCGTTACAAGATTAACCCATAATATATGAATAGGAAGAAGGGGAGTCCCCAGATTGAAAATTGATGTTACAAGCAGCAGGAATATCTCACCTATATTTGTTGAGAGGAGAAATTGTATAGCTTTAAGTATATTGTCATAAATCCTCCTGCCCTCCTCAATAGCTGAAACTATTGTGGCAAAATTATCATCGGTAAGGACCATATCGGCTGCTCCTTTTGCCACATCAGTGCCTACAATACCCATTGCAGCACCGATGTCGGCCTGCTTGAGTGCCGGTGCATCATTAACTCCATCGCCAGTCATGGCCACAACCTCATTATGCTTCTGCCATGCTTTTACAATACGGACCTTATGCTCTGGAGCAACTCTTGCATACACCGAGTACTTTGCCACATTCTCAGTGAATTCATCATCGCTGAGCTTTTCGAGTTCTGCTCCGGTTATGGCATTGTATCCATCCTTGTATATTCCAATCTCCCGTGCGATAGCCAATGCCGTACTTATATGGTCGCCCGTAATCATAACAGGCCTTATACCGGCAGTATTGCATTTTGCAACTGCATCAATAACTTCGGGTCTTGCAGGGTCGATCATTCCAAGCAGGCCTATAAAAACCAGGTCACTTTCAAGTTCTCCGATATGAACATTTTTTGGTTCCTCAGCCAGATCCCTGTATGCCATTGCCAGTACCCTCAATGCTGAATTTGCCATTGATTCATTGGCATTACGGATCTGTTCCACATCGCTGTTTTCGATTGGCCTTATATTTCCTTGTACAATTATCTTATCGCAAACACTCAGGACTTCATCAAGACCACCCTTAACATTGATACGCGTAATCTTTTCAGACATCCGGTTGACTGTTGTCATTCGTTTTCTTTCCGAATCGAAAGGAATTTCTGCAACCCTTGGAAATTTCTTTTCAATTTCATTCTTGTAAATCCCGTACAGAATGCCGAAATCAAGCAGGGCAGTTTCAGTCGGATCGCCTGTAAATTCAAATTTGCCATCTTCACCGGTCCTTATCTGGGCGTCGGCGCATAAGACGGAAATTGCAAGAAGCCTATTCTCCTCCTCGTTCAGAACAGTGGCTGGTGCAGCCCTGTTTATTACATCTTTTTTATGATTGACATAAGCCTCGACGACCGTCATCTTATTCTGGGTGAGTGTCCCTGTCTTATCGGAGCAGATAACTGTTGCGCTTCCAAGAGTTTCGACTGAGGGAAGCGTGCGGATAATCGCATTCCTTTTAACCATGCGCTGAACGCCGATTGCCAGAACAACTGTGGAAACAGCAGGAAGACCTTCAGGAATTGCAGCAACAGCAAGACTGACTGCTGTCATGAACATACTCATGACTGAGTTGCCGTACAGCACTCCTACAATAAAGATAATGGCACAAATGATCAGCGCAGCAATCCCCAGAACCTTGCCAAGCTGTTCGAGACGCCGGCTCATTGGTGTTTCGGTATCAACAGTCTCCTGCAGCATATTTGCAATTTTACCCACTTCGGTTTTCATGCCTGTTGTAACTACAACACCACGGCCACGGCCATAAGTTACCATACCACTTGAAAAGGCCATATTTATCCGGTCTCCGAGAGCAATCCCTTCGCCTTTGAGTGGTTCTGTCCGCTTTTCCACCGGGACAGATTCTCCTGTCAATGCCGATTCCTGTATTTTCAGATTGAAAGTCTCTACGAGCCTCAGGTCTGCAGGAATAATTGCACCTGTCTCAAGAATTACGATATCACCCGGTACAAGTTCTCCGGTCAGTACCTCTTTAATTACTCCGTCACGGAGAACCTTACTGAGCGGGGCAGCCAGACTTTTTAAAGCTTCAAGGGAAGTTTCTGCCTTCCGCTCCTGGAAAGCTCCTACAAATGCATTGACTATCAGAATCCCAAGAATTACAAATGTGTCAAGGAGCCCTTCTCCTTCCATTACGCCAACTATCCCTGATATTGCTGCGGCAATAAGCAGAATAATTATCATGAAGCTTTTAAACTGCTCAAAAAATATCCTGACAAAGCTTTTCCTCTTTTTTGAAGACAGCTGATTATATCCGTATTCTGCCAATCTACGCTTAACTTCTTCAGTTTTAAGCCCTGTTGGCAAATCAGATTTTAGACTTGTAATTATTTCGCTGATTTCACTGTTATAGAAACTCATCATGAGAATTGTTAAATTAATAAAAATAATATTGTTATCAGGTTCGGAATTTTAAGTATTCCCTTCAAATTGTTTCTTTCTCCTCCATGTCCCTTCTGGCCGCAACACTTAGCAGCCTGTAAGTATCGAAGATATTAACAAGAAATAAAATTCCTGCAACAATTACAGCAAAATAGAGGATAGCACCCTTGAAAAATATTTCTGCTGCCATAATGACAATAATTATGATCCTTACTTCCGTGGGTCCGAACAAACCAGAATCGATTGTATATTTGCCGGTTACCTTATATCTAATCACGGCTATTATAATTGCCCAGCCGTACATTGTCACAAATCCAAATCCGGCCATTTTCCATAATCCATCAGCATAAATTATATACCCCAATCCTATAAGGATAGTGCTCCCCCAGTCAACGATAATATCAAGAGAAAATCCGTACCATTTTCTGGGTTTGTTTCGGAAATAAGCAAGCCGTCCGTCGAGAGAGTCTCCAAACCAGTTTACTGTAAATCCTGCAATACCAAGTAAAAGATAATACCTGCTGATATAAGCCGCAAGGATAAAGCCTGAGAGAGTTATCAGGCTCCCAATAAATCCTGTAAAAGTAAGCATATCCGATTGAACCCATGAAGGAATGCGCCGGACCAGAAATGCCAGAGCTTTCTGTTCCGGGTTTTTTAACAGGTTGGTTCTGGCTCTGTCTTTTGAAATACGCGTCAGGATTTCTTTAGCTTCCTGCGAAAGAACCGATTTCATTATGTCTGTATTATAAGATCTGTGGGAACAAGATTAAACAACATAAAATTAGTATTTAATTAATTAGTGTGGTAAAACCGGCAGGCTAAAAAAATATCATAATTGCGAATGCATGAACAATTATTTTGCATGTAATAGCTTGATAAGCAGGAGAAAAATTTGAATCTTCGGTATCGACGGTAATCCCATTTGATATCGTTCTTACAGCAAACGTTTTCAGAATGAAAGTACACGGGAATGATCTTGAAATTGTTGAATACAAGTAATAAGGATCCTTAAAGTTCTTTCCAACAATTATCGAGGCAGTTTTTTAATCAAAATAGAATATTTCCTCAATTTTTACCTCAAATACCTTTGCAATTTCATAGGCCAGCTTAAGGGAAGGATTATATTTATTCTTTTCAAGAAAGACAATTGTCTCTCTTCTGACATTCACTTTTTTTGCCAGATCATCCTGGGTAAGATTATATCTTGCCCTGAACTCCTTAATCCTGTTATTCATTTCTAACACCTCTGAAGTTGAATACCATCCAGCAGATTGCGAAAGAGATTGCCATACCAAGTATCCCTGCTCCAATCAGCTCCTCAGTATCCAGGTTAACTCTGTCTTTTATGAATAGCATTGCAACCCACAAGTAGAGAGAAATATAATAAGACCATGCAGCTGTTTTCAGAAGAACCTTTTTTGAAAGTTCATCTTCAACGGGCTCTCCTCTTTTTGCACTTACAAGTCTTTTATAACCTATAAAAAATGCAAAAGCGACGACAAGAATGATAATACCTAAGCTTACCATATCAAAAGATTTCAGATTTCCAGATGCGGAAAAGAGCCATAGACCAGTGGTAGTAAGTACGAATACGGCTACTAATAATACAACAATTCCTTTTTTCATAATAATAATATTAGTTAATTAAATCTAACACAAAGTTAGAAATAAATAACATTAACTTCCAAATATTTTTGAAGATTTTTTAAGGAAAATTTAACCACGGAGTCGCACAGAGTTTGTATGGAGTTACACTGTTAAATTAAAAATAGTCCTAACTCCGTGAAACTCCGTTTCTTTACTCCGTGTAACACCGTGGTTAATAATTATTTGCTTAAAGATATTTTAATTGATTGACTAATTAAACCTGAGGCATTTTCACTAACTATGTAAGATTTCCCTTTTTCAGTCGATTTTAATTCGATTACTTTTCCCTGGTAACTCAATTTCAATGGATTTCCAAGTTTTGAAGTGATACTTGCCTGTTTCAGCTTTCCGTTTTCCCAGTCGATATCAATTTCAAATCCGCCGCGTGCCATCAATCCGTGAATATATCCGGTTTTCCAGGCTGAGGGGAGAGCGGGAAGGAGTTCCACTTCACCGGCGTGGCTCTGCAGAAGCATTTCCGTAATCCCTGCGGTTCCTCCGAAATTGCCATCGATCTGGAAGGGAGGGTGATTGTCAAACAGGTTGTAAAGAGTCGACTTGCGGAGAAGCTCCAGAACATTCTCATAGGCTTTTTCACCATCCTTAAGGCGGGCATAGAAATTTATAATCCAGGCTCTGCTCCAGCCCGTATGCCCCCCTCCATGCGAAAGCCGGTACTCAATTGTTCTTCGTGCAGCCTCAAGCAATTCAGGATTTTTTTGTTCTGTTATCTGGTTTCCGGGATGCAGACCATAGAGGTGCGACAGATGACGATGCCCCGGCTCCGGCTCCTCAAATTCCTCCGACCATTCAAGAATACGTCCGTCAGATCCTGTTTTTATCGGAGTCAGCCTCTCAAGAGTTTTTTGCATTTTAGTACGGAAAGATTTATCTGTATCGAGCGCGATACTTGCCTGAATTGTATTCTGAAGCAGGTCGCGTATAATCATATGATCCATAGTGGGTCCCATTACCATACTGGCGGTTCCTTTTTCCCCCGGTATCCTGAAACTGTTTTCAGGAGAGATTGAAGGACCTGATACCAGATACCCGGTTTTGGGATTCACCACCAGCCACCCGATACAAAATTCAGCTGCTTCTTTCATTATCGGGTAAGCTTTGTTTTTCAGATATTCAATGTCACCGCCAAACAGGTAATGATCCCAGATATTCTGGCAGCTCCATGCAATTCCCATAGGCCACATTCCATAAACTATTGCACCCATTGGTTCTGTGTAATGCCAGACATCGGTTGTATAATGAGCCACAATTCCTTTTAGTCCGTATACCTCTTTAGCTGTACGTCTTGCATTCGGGCGCATTGCATCAATAAAATCAACAAAGGGCATTTGCAGTTCACCAAGGTTAGTGATCTCCGCAGGCCAGTAATTCATCTGGATGTTAATATTGATATGATAGTCGGCACTCCAGGGTGGCTTCAATCCGTCAGCCCATATTCCCTGAAGATTTGCCGGCAGGTTTCCCGGACGTGAACTGCTTATCAGCAGATAACGTCCAAACTGATAATAAAGCTCTATCAGGTCGGTATCGACATAGCCGTTCTGCATTGCTGTTATGCGGGCGTCAGTTGTAAAATAATTTCCATCTCCTGAACCCAGATCAAGTGAAACCCTGTTGAAATATTTTTGATAATCAGCAATATGGTCATTCCTGATGTCAGAATATGGGTGCTCTGAAACACTTTCCAACTGATTTTCTGCAATCGATGGATCATCACCGGAATAATCCGTCGCTGCAGTCAGTAGAATTAAAACGGAATTTGCCTTAACAATTCTTACGCTGTCGCCGCCGGATACTATTGTTCCACCATCATTAACGAGTTTCAGCCGTGTTTCCATTTTAACACCGGTACCTTCTCCCACATGTTCATTCATGGTAATTTCATTCCCGGCGGCTTTTACGACCGCTTTGTTCCCCGGACGTGAAAGCCGCGCAGTAAAACTCAGCGATCCAGGCATATCGGCAGTGATCCTTACAACCAGGGCCTGGTCAGGAGCGCTCGCAAAAACCTCCCGGGTATAGGTTACCTTATCAGATGTATATGTAATTCTGGATATGGCCTCCCCGATATCAAGCTCACGACGGTAAGCTGAGACTCCCCTGAGAGAGCCAAAATCTAATGTGAGGTCACCGAGGGTCTGGTAGCTTGATGCATTATCACGCCTGAAACTGCCGAGGATCCCGCTCTGCGCCAGTTTCTCAGCCTCGCCATATTTTCCTTCGAAAAGAAGCTTCCGTACCTCAGGCAGGTTTTTCAGAGCATCGGGATTAGCATCCCAGCGGGGAGTACCGGTCCACACCGATTCTTCATTCAGCTGGAGCCGTTCTTTTTCAATGCCGCCGAACACCATTGCTCCCAGCCGGCCATTTCCGACAGGCAGAGCATCGTTCCATGTTTCAGCAGGTTTGTTGAACCAGATCTTCAATCCCGATGGTAGTGGCTGGGATTTTAGGGGGATTGAAAGAATGACTGAAATTACGAAAATATAAATCAGGGATTTGGTTTTAGGATTCATGACAACTCTGTTTTACGAACAAAAGGGATATGCCATGGCATGTCCTTATTTTTTCAGAAGGTCCCTGATCTCTGTAAGCAGTACCTGATCCTTTGTCGGGGCAGGAGGTGCCGCAGGGGCTGCTTCTTCCTTCTTCTTCATGGCATTGATTCCTTTAATAAGCATAAAGATCACAAATGCTACAATAAGGAAGTCAATGGCAACCTGTATAAAACTGCCATAATTCCAGGTTACTGCCGGGTTGACTTCGGTAGCGGCTTTCATTACTACTTTAAGGTCGGTGAAGTTAACTCCGCCAAGCAGCAAACCAATCGGGGGCATGATTACGTCGTTTACCAGCGAGGAAACGATCTTCCCGAATGCAGCGCCAATGATTATACCTACGGCCATATCGACCATATTGCCTTTCACTGCAAATTGTTTGAATTCGTCTAAAATTTTCATTTTGTCAGGGTTTAGTTAATATTATCAGAATTTAAGTGAAAATCCAACTCCAAGAATCTCTTTAAACTGCGCCCTGGGACCGGGAGCCTCTGTTGATTCAAATTCCCCATTCCCGTTTCTGTCGACAGGAACTAAAATATCGTCATCATATAGAAGGTGTGTATTAAAATTGACTGATAAATATTTATTCACTTTAAGGGCCACTAGGATTTCCCAGTTAACATCAATGTTCTGGGGATTATCGGAGTAATTCGAAAAAAGATCCAGTTTGGTTGTAAAAGCAACGTTTTTAAGAAATTCATTTGTGAAATCACCCCGGGTATATATTGTCCGGATATATCCGCCTATTTCACCTCTTACAGTCTCTCCGGGTGTTACTCCGAAAGCTCCGTCATCTGACAGATCAGGATCAGCAACAAACGTAAACTTGGCAGTCAGTGGTGATAAATACGCACTGAAATACTGGTCTGGTTTATAATCTAATCCTGCTCCCAGCAGGAGATAAGCCGGAGCAAAGAAATCAGATATTTTATTTTCAGTGTCGGGATACTTATACCCTGGACTCATCTGGGTTTTGAAATTCAGAAGAGCTGCATAATTGAAATTCTTAAATGCCTCCCGTCCGTATTTGGACATGATATCTATTTTATCGTCGGTTTTAGTGAAATAATCATCAATCCCCTGTTTCAGCAGACCATAGCCAAGATCAAGGGAATTATCCCAGGATGATTTACCCTGTTTGTAGCTTGCAAAGGCACTCAGGAGTCCATTTACTGACAGTGAATTTTGTCCGCCGGCAGCCCAGTTTGTAAGTGATGTCTGGGAAAAGTTAAATCCAATCACTCCGCCCTTTTTCCAGCCCATTATTGTGTCGGTATTGACAGCTCTTAGTTTTTTCTCTGCTTCGGTCACCTGCCCGGTTACCAGTGAGCAGAACATTGAAAGGAGCAGGGTAAATGAAAATAGTTTTAGTCTCATGGTGATAGAATTTGATGAATTATACAGGTAATATTCAGCTAATAATTCGAAGCAAGCTAAAAATGAACCGCAAAGTGCACACTAAGCTCAATCCTGGTGCGCTCTGCGGTAAGTTAAAGTCAGCCCAACCGATTTTATTTTGCCACCTCTTTTACTTCAGCCTTGGCAGCATTTCTTTTTACTGACTCGATGCCATTATCGCGGCCGCTTTCGCTTTTATAATTCTGGCTTGTGCCAATGATCTGGCTGTTTGCTGCTGTAATTGCAAAGCGGAACATTTTTGACGGAGTAGTGGTCTTGTTAAACCTTTTAGGATCGGCTGCATTTTTTTTCACAGATTCAATTCCATTAATGCATGATGCTTTGCTTGTGTAGCCTTCGCTGCTGAGGATTGTCTGTCCGTTGTCAGCTTTAAGACGGAAACGAAATTCACTTTTCTTGCCACTCTGGTAAACTTCGAACTTTGCCATTGTAATTTTAATTTTGGTTAGTAAATTATTCTTAGAAATTAACTGAATGCATGTTCTTAAAAAGGTCAACGACTTGAAAAAATCATTTTACAGCTTTCCCTTTTCTTTTAAAACTTACAGTTTAACTGTAGCCTCTATACATTTTAAATTTTTCATTGAATTTCAAATATAGCATTTTTAAATTTTTCTTCAGAATATCAAATTACTTATATCTGAACCTTTCCATCTTTTTTGTAAATTAAAGCTAAACAGTTAAATTGCATCTTCAGTTTAAAGTGGTTAAATATCCTAAAATATGGACAGAAAAGAAACGTTTGCAGCCCACATTAATGCAGGTTATGCCTGTAAAGGTGATTCCATCATTCTTGGAGGAGCTATCCTCGACGGGGCTACACTTACAGATACACTTGTAAGTGTACCTCTAAAAACAATGAACAGGCACGGACTTATCGCTGGTGCTACAGGAACCGGTAAAACGAAAACACTTCAGGTAATATCAGAGCAGCTTTCTGATAAGGGGGTTCCCGTCCTGGTGATGGATGTCAAAGGCGACCTCAGCGGTATTGCAAAGCCGGGAGAAGAAAAGCCATTTATTACAGAAAGACACGCAAAAATAGGGCTGCCATATTCAACAAAAGGGTGTCCGGTTGAACTCCTGACCATTTCAAAACAGGAGGGAGCGAGGCTGAGGGCCACTATTTCTGAATTCGGACCTGTGCTTCTTTCAAGGATATTGGAACTTAATGATACACAAACAGGAGTACTTGCAGTTATTTTTAAATATTGTGATGATAAACATATGCCTTTGCTTGATCTGAAAGACCTGAAGAAGGTTCTCCAGTACGTGACAGAAGAGGGAAAATCAGAGCTTGAGCGCGAATATGGTTATATATCGCCATCCACAACCGGAATAATCCTTCGCAAAGCTATGGAACTTGAGCAGCAGGGTGCTGATCTTTTTTTTGGCGAACCTTCATTTGAAATCCGTGATCTGATGAGACGGGACGGAAATGGTAAAGGATTTGTCAATATAATCAGGCTCACTGATATTCAGGATAAACCTAAATTGTTTTCAACTTTTATGTTGTGTCTTCTTGCAGAGGTATATGATGTGATGCCGGAAAAGGGAGATGTCGAAAAACCCGAGCTTGTCATATTTATTGATGAAGCACATCTTGTCTTCAAAGAAGCGAGTAAAACACTTTTAAATGAAATCGAGACTATAGTTAAACTTATACGTTCCAAAGGTGTAGGTGTATTTTTTATTACACAGAACCCGATGGATGTTCCCAACGGAGTTCTTGCCCAGCTTGGCCTCAAGGTCCAGCATGCTCTCAGGGCTTTCACAGCAATCGACAGACAGGCCATAAAGCTTACCGCAGAAAATTTCCCTTTATCGGATTATTACAGGACTGACGAGGCTCTTACATCGCTTGGAATTGGCGAAGCCCTGGTTACTGCATTGAATGAAAAGGGGATCCCAACACCCCTTGCGACGACAATGATGCGTGCTCCCATGAGCAGGATGGATATTTTATCGCAGGAAGAACTTAACTCAATTAACAGAGGCTCGGAACTTGTCAGCAAGTACGGTCAAACGGTTGATCGGGTAAGTGCTTATGAACTTCTGAAAGATAAAATTGAAGCAATTCAAAAGAAAGCCGGAGAGGAGGCGGATAGAAAAGAATGGGAGAGGGGACGAAGGGGAGAAGTGGGGAGAAAAACATCAGGATCTGCAAGAAGAAGTGTTGCCAGGAGCCCGGTTGTAAAAGTTCTTACCAGCGCTACCTTTATCAGGGGTCTGCTTGGGATAATGAAAAAGGTGATAAAATAGTATCTGGTTATCAGGAGGCAAAACAAGATATCTATTCGTGAAGGGGTCTTTTCTTCAGAACTCCACCCTTGGCATTGCTGATTGGGAAACAATAAATAAAAGCATTTTCATCAACCTCGTTTACGAGTTTTTTAACTTTTCCGATTTCCAGCTTGGTTACAATTGTGAATATTATATCAATATCAGCAACTCCGTCAAGATCAGCCTGCCTGCCGATCATGCTGCGTTTTCCCTTGTAAATGGTCAGGCCACGTCCAAACTTAGTCATTAAGATAACCTTCACCTTTGAACTCTTTTCTGAGATAATTGTGACCCCGGTGTATTCTTCAACTCCTTCAACAATATAATCAATTGTTTTTGATGCAGCCAGGTAAGTCAGGATTGAATACAGGGCAGATTCAATTCCCAGGATGAACGCTGCACAACTGAATATTATCACGTTAAATATCATTATCATATCGCCGATGGAGGTTTCACTTCTTCTCCAGATGTAAAGAGCAAGTATCTCTGTGCCGTCAAGCACCCCTCCTCCGCGCACTGAAAGACCTACACCCGCCCCAAGAAACAATCCGCCAAAAATTGCTATCAGCAGCTTATCATGAGTTATAACCGGGAAATCTATAAAGGCAAGCACCAGGGCGAGCCCGGCAATGGCAGCGAAAGCCTTAAATGCGAAGGTTTTTGATATCTGACTGTAGCCCAGTATAATGAAAGGCACATTAATAATAAAGATCAACAGGGGCAAAGGTATTTTCGAGGAGAAGGAGATCAGAAGTGATATACCTGTCACCCCGCCGTCAATAAACTGATTGGGTATAAGAAATCCTTTAAGACCGAAGCTGGCTGAAAATATTCCGAGTATAATTAAGACAACACTCTTGATATTTTCTTTAGCACCTAACGACATTTTATGAATTTAAGTAAATGCTTATCAGCCTTTTATGGCCGGATGATAGGGCCTGTCAATTCCTGACAGCAATACTATCGACCAGGTATCTTGAATCTCCCCGCCAGGGTAAAGGACCTTTTTTCTCGTGTAATAACAATCACATTTTTCCCCTGGAGCGTGTCGAACATGATATTCACATTTTTTTTCAATACTGTAAACTGGAATTTTTCAGAAGCGAGAGCAACATTTGAAGTGCTTGCTACACTGCTTAGGATAAGTTCACCTTCGTATGTTTTGAAAATAATACCCTTATTCGAAAACTTCTGCAACAGGCCTGCGCGGTAACCTTCGCTGTAGGTATAAAAATACTTTATGTAAACAAATATGGCAAGGAAGATAAAAAGGAATGCAAGTACCCAATTAAGGAACCTTTTTGTCTTTTTTACGGCTCCTGCCCATCTTGAAGGTTTCGCTGATGTTGATTCTGAGGCCATTTTATATTTTTTAAATTAGTGATTGGTGTCAGATCCGGTTTTTGTAAAAATCAATTATTAAAGGTAACTTATTTCTCTGAAACTGCAAGCATCTCAAAATCTTCAGCAGTTAAAACATTATCCCTGCTGAATGCACCCAGTTTGCATCCGAAAATATCTGCCTTTTTGAAACCTGCTGATTTCAGGAGCCACGACATTTCAGAAGGGACATAATACCTTTCATTGCATTTGAGGCTCTTCTTATTCCCTTGATCATCTTCAATTTCATACACGGAAAGATCCCTGAAGGTCATCAGATCGAATGTGTTGCCTGACGATTGCCCCAGGTTATCGCACTTGTCCATGAATTCCTTTACAGAATGAAAAAGAGGGAACAGGCCATTCAGGGTGGTCAGGATAAGCTTACCTGCTGGTTTAAGGGAGTTGCAGGCATTCTTAAGGATAGAAAAATTCATTTCGTCAGTTTCCATCAGGGGGAATGCCCCTTCACATATCATTATTGCCAGGTCAAATGATTCATTGAAATTAAAATCCCTGGCATCCCTTATCTGAAAGTCGATTTTTAAACCTTCCTTCAGTGCCAGAGCTTTTGCCTTTCCGATCATTGAAGAAGACAGATCAAAACCTGTAATATTATAACCGCGTCTTGCCAGTTCAAGGGAGTGTCGACCCGTTCCGCAGCCGATATCAAGAATGAGTGCTTCCCTGTTGAAATGAATCTCTTTTTCAATAAAATCGACTTCGCCGATGGTTCCGGCCGTGAAGTTTTCCCTGTCGTAGTTGTCTGCGAAATCATGAAAGAGTTCTTCGTACCATTGTTTCATTTTCTCTCTTTTATTATGCTTTCGTCGTTTTATACTGTAATGCGCAAAGTTACTAAAGGTATTTTACCTCTGGTTTTACCATTCATTATTTTCTATTGCAGATTTTTAAAACTGGAAGGCAAATCCTGTTGACACTGTTAAAAAGTTGAGCCAGTTTTTTACATAGCCATCTCCCGGCCATACATCTCCGGTATCTGTTCCTGTAGCGCCGCCACCAAGGTATCTTACGTTAAGAAATAGTCCGCCTGACTCATTTATTTGTGCCCCCATTCGTATGCTGGCATCAAGTATAGCACCAACAATTTCATTATCGCTACCGTTCAGATAACTTACAGGTGCATATATTCCATCTGCCTCAAGTTCAGCATAAAAACAATTATTTAACTGAGCCTTGCCTCGAATTTTTATTGCCGGTACAGGTCCAATTCCTCCATTTGTCGTGAAGCGTGACCCATCTGTTGATTCAAATGATATTGTTGCATTACGAATCTGCAAAGTACCGCCTATGGCAAACTTGTATCTGGTATTATTGGGCATAAGTTCCCTCAGATAGCTGAATCGGTAAAATGGGAAGTTATAAAGACAGTTTATTCCTGTTGATGCAGGAAATGTAATATCATTAAAAACAGCATCCGTTCTAAGAAAAGCCTGAGACTCTATACGTAACGGCTGATATAGCAAAATAAAAGTATTCCGTTTGTTCACATCCATCTCAAGGGAAAAACGGGTTATCGGGAAAAGCACATCCTGACCTCCATCTTTTACATAATCAAAATAGGTCCCATTCTGACCCAATTGAATATGATGAGCAAGTACCGATGCAAAACCGATTTCTGCAACTGCGCGGAATTTAAATTTCGAAGTGTCACATTTTATATCGACATTTTCGCTTTGAGCTTTTGCAGCAAGTGCAAGAAACAAAGACAAAATAGTTAAGGACATTCTTAATTTCATAATGCAGAAAATTAATTATTAATTATTGGCAATGATAGTTAATTTTTCAGAATGTAATACTGAAAATGAATAGGGTGTTTGTGCATTTGGTCTGTGGGATTTTAAGATATAATTTATACTGACCACCAGACATTATTAATATAGTTATCTTTACTTAATCAAATACTTACATAATGGTGAATAAGCTTAGTATGAGATCTCTGGGTCGTACAAGTATAATGGTTACACCAATTGGTCTTGGTTGCTGGCAGTTCAGCAAGCAAAAGAACTTGGCCGGGAAATTCTGGCCCACCCTTGAGGATGACCTTATTGAAAAAGTTGTCGCTCTTTCGATTGAAGGAGGGATTAACTGGTTTGATACGGCTGAAGCATATGGCAGCGGTGCGTCAGAAATAGCTCTTTCAAAAGCCCTCCAGGCAGCAGGGAAAAAGACAGGTGATGTTGTAATCGCAACTAAATGGTGGCCGGCTTTCCGGTTCGCTTCCAATATCGATAAGAGTATAAACAAGCGGATCAGTGCACTTGAACCATATTCCATCGATCTCTACCAGGTTCACCAGCCATTCAGCTTCTCCGGAGAGAAGAGTGAAATGGAAGCAATGGCTGGACTTGTTAACAGGAAACTTATAAAAGCCGTTGGGGTAAGCAATTTCAATGCACGGAAGATGAAGAATTCATGGGAGACACTCCAAAAATCAGGTATACCGCTTGCATCAAACCAGGTGAGGTATAGCCTTCTTGACCGCAAAATTGAATCCAATGGAGTTATGGACCTTGCAAAAAAGCTGGGTATTACTATAATTGCGTATTCCCCTCTGGCACAGGGTCTGGTTACCGGCAAGTTTCACGATAATAAGGGCCTGCTTAATAATATTGGCTTTAGAAGATACAGCTCACAGTTCAAGCCGGCAGGACTTGAGAAAAGCCGGCCAGTAGTGGACCTGGTGAAGGAGCTTTCAATTAAGTATAGTGTAACACCATCCCAGGTAGCTCTCAACTGGCTGATTCAATATAACGGCGATACGGTTGTGGTAATTCCCGGTGCAACAAAAGAGATCCATGCAAAGGAGAACGTCGGAGCGATGTCGTTCAGGCTTTCTGATGAGGATATGGTTAGGCTGGATAATGTGAGTGCAATATTTAAATAGCCCCAAATCGACCATTGAGGTTATCGCAAATTGTCTATGAATGAAATTTACAGGAAGAAAATGGATTCTTGTTCTGGCCGGAATAATCTTCAGCAGCAGCCTTTTTTCTCAGGATTCAGTAGTTGGGGAAATATCGCTTGTTCTAAGGGACAATGCCCGTAATAACAGAAAAGTTCCTGTCGATATATATTTCCCTTTAGTTCCAGGGAAAAATTCCTCTGGCATTTCTTCAAATCCTCAAGAAAAGCTTCCGGTGATATGCTTTGGTCATGGTTATCTTATTTCAGGGATCTGGTACCGCCATATTGTTGATATGATTGTTCCGGAAGGCTTTATTCTGATATTTCCCGGTAGTGAGGCCGGATTATTTCCATCGCACAAAACCCTTGCAAAAGATATGGATTTCGCTTTGGACCAGATCAGCAGACTGGGTAATGAGACATCTTCTGCTTTGTACGGCCTTGCAGATACAGTAAAATGCCTTATGGGTCACAGCATGGGAGGAGGCTCAATGTTTCTTGCGGCAAATCTGAACAAGGAGGCTAAAGCGGCAGTAGCCCTTTCACCATTGGATACAAGACCGTCAGCTATAAAGGCTGCTTCATCGGTAAAAATTCCTATGCTGATTTTTTCCGGCAGCAACGATTGCATAACACCATCCGGTAAACACCATTTGCCTATTTATAACTCGCTGGGGAGTGAACTTAAAACCTATATTTTAATAAAAGGCGGAACCCACTGTCAGATGGGGGTAAGCCATCCCAAGTGCAGTGCGGGTGAAAAAATAGCAGGTTGCAGGGAGGGAATCAGTCAGGAAGAGCAACTGCGTATCCTGGCGAAATATATAGTGCCATGGTTGAAATACCATCTGAAAGGAGACACAGATGCAGGGTTACAGTTTAATTCATTTGTTGGACAGGATTCAGCCATTGAATATATTCAATCCAGGCCACTGCCCGTTGAGTGCAAATAAGACTTGAACTGTCTCATTCATGAATGAAGTTATTTTTTCAGGCTGGCTTTTGAAAAAACATGATCGGGGATATCAACATTAAACTCTATCTCATCAATTATCAGTTCAGTACCCATTCCCTCCTTCAGCATATCCTTAAAGACCAGTTTTTTCGGAACCATCTTTCATTAATGCGTTCTACGTTTGATAGCTGGCTTCTTTTCAGAAGAGTACCGCTCTTTGCATACATCTCTTCGCGAAGCGGAATGTCCCTTTCCTGATCAACCCATATTTTCATTCCCTGGTAAGCTACCTCAGGGACGAAAGCGGTAAGCTCAATTATCCAACAATTCCTATCGTCAATCAGTTCCGTACCTGTCACTTTAGCATTGTATCTGGCTGTCAGTCTGCTGTCTTCCATCAGGTCCTCATATGAAAGATCAGAGCCCATAACTGACTGTCGAAGCATATGACCTGCTATCTGAATTATGCGGTCGGCTCCAGGAGAATATATCCACAGCTGATCGTCGAGTTTTAACATTTTTGTCCCTTGTTCCCTTACGGGGAAAAGGTATTCGGTAAAAGATTTCTTATCACCGGCAGTCCAGGTTTTAAGTTTAAAAGTAAGGGTTGTTCTCCGCCCGTGAATAATCATGGAAGATGAATAGATACGGTTTTCGGATGTCAGGTTCTGATTATTCTTGTAAGAATTTCTTTACCGTCCGGAAACTGGGCGTGCAGAGGAAAAGAACCAATCAGTATCAGTAAGCAAATAATATGTTTATTCATGCTTCAAGTTCTTTAAACAGTTGTGCTGTCTGTCGTTTATAAATTCCTATTCCTGCGAGCATTGTACCTAACTGAGTTGAAATTATACCGGGAATAAAACCTATATACCATGTTGCAGGAGTTATTTGAGCCCTGAATACCCTTGGCATCATAATTGAGGCATTGTTCATTGCAAAACCCAGATCAATACCTTGATTCTGAAGGTATAATGAAATGCTTATCCCGGTAAAAACTCCTGCCAGCGATCCAAAGAGGCCGATAATGAGCGATTCAAGCAGCATTGTTTTATAAACGTGACCTTTTTCTTCTCCAATGGCAAGCCGCATGCCAAATTCTCCATACCTTCGCAATCCCCCGAGCAGACCAGCATTCCATAAAATAAGTGACATTGAAAAAATAAAAACAGCGACAAGTATGCCTTGCAGCTTGTCGGAATATTCTACAAGAAAGCCCATATTATTAAGCTGTGGCAGACTTTTCATAACGAGCGAGAATTCATCTTTTTCTGAAGAGAGTTGATTATTAAAACGTACAGCAATTGCCTTGGCTTCCTCATCATTATATTTTCCGGTACGAAAAAATCCGAGGATCTCACCAGCGGCATCAGCCATATTTAAAGCCTCCCTGACATCCTGTATATCGGCGATTATGGTACCTCTGTCAAGGGCAGTAGTTCCAAATTCCACAGTTCCGGACAGAATAAAATTATATAAAGTAAATTCGCCATACATACTCGAGCTAACAAGTGTCATGGTGTCTCCCGGATTAATGCCAAGTTTATCAGCAAATGATTTGCTGAGAAGTGCTTCCATTTTTTTCACCGGCAGATGACCCTCCTTCAAAGATTCCCGGATATTCAGGCGTTCCAGTTCATCCATGTTCCCTGATAGCATATCGATTCCTATTCCCATAGCAGGCCCCTGGGCTTTGTCTCTCCCGAAAGATCAGGCACGTCAACAATGCCGGCAAAATATATTCTTTCGGCAAACACCATCTCAGGCACCAGCGATGAAATAATACCTGCCAGGGTGTCTGTCCCCAGGATTGCAAGATCATTTGGTGATTGCGTGGCATTTTCCGAATAGGCTCTGGTCATTATTTTTACATGACCAGTTGAAAAACGAGCATTAAATTCTATGCTGTTGCCTATAAC
>CAVPCP010000020.1:0-32594 GCA_963702415.1 uncultured Bacteroidales bacterium
AATATATCCACCTTACTTACCTGGTTCTTGTTACGGGCGTTGCATGCAACGCCCCTACAAAAACACTGAATTGTTTATCTGCTCCCTCTAATTTTCTATCTTTTATCTTTTGTCTTTTGTCTTTTCAATATCTTTATCTCCGTTAATGACATTGTAAATGGGATATTCCGGACTTAATGATTTTATCTCCGTCCTCGAGAAAAACGGAGAGCTCCACCGCATAAAGACATTTGTTGATCCTTTGCTTGAAATAGCCGAGATAACCGACAGAGTGACCAAAACCGGAGGAAAAGCACTACTTTTTGAAAATAACGGAACCGGATTTCCTGTCCTTATTCACGCCTTTGGATCAGATAAACGGCTGGCCCTGGCCATGGGCAGGAATGACATTTCTGAAGCAGGAAAAGAGATCGAAGAAATCTATAGCCTGTTTACAGATATGCCTGCGCGGTTTACTGACAAAATTAAGAGGCTGCCTGAATTAATAAGAATATCAGGGTTTCTCCCTGCCCGGAAAAGAGGAAAAGGAGCACTGCCAGCAGGTCATTATCCGGGATCCGGATCTTGCAATACTCCCTGTACTGAAATGCTGGCCTCTCGACGGCGGACGCTTTATCACCCTTCCGATGGTTCATACAATTCATCCCGTTACAGGAAAAACAAATGTGGGAATGTACAGGATGCAGGTTCTGGTTCCGGTAAAACAGCTATGCACTGGCAGAGGCATAAGACGGGAGCAAATCATTTTGAAGCATGGAAGAAACGGGAAAGCACATGCCGGTGTCAGTCACCCTGGGGGGTGACCCAGTTTATACTTATTGCGCCACAGCCCCATTGCCGGAAAACATAAGCGAGTATATACTTGCCGGATTTTTAAGAAAAAAAAGGGTAAAGCTGGTAAAGTGCATTACCAATGACCTTTATGTGCCGGCAGATGCCGATATAGTTATTGAAGGATATGTAGATCCTGCCGAAGAACTTGTTACAGAAGGCCCGTTCGGGGACCATACTGGTTTTTACTCTCTTGATGACCTCTATCCGGTTTTTCATGTCACATGTATAACTCACATGAAAAAGGCAATTTATCCTGCGACGATAGTAGGAGTACCTCCCCAGGAAGATGCATGGCTGGCCAAAGCCACAGAAAGGATATTCCTTTCACCTGTAAGGATAGCCATTCAGCCTGAGATTGCAGATTTCCATATGCCGGTGGCAGGTGTAGCCCATAACCTTGTTATTGTAAGGATAAATAAGAACTATCCGGGACAGGGAGCAAAAGTAATCAGTTCCCTCTTCGGAGCAGGACAAATGATGTTTACAAAATATCTGATTGTTGTCAGCGGCAATGTGGATATAAGAAATTATAAGGAACTGATGATCCATGTCCTGAAAAACACCCTCCTTGAGACTGACATAATGTTCACAAGGGGTCCGCTTGATGTTCTTGATCATTCCTCCGATAGTTTTTCATTTGGAGGCAAGGCCGGTATTGATGCTACAATAAAGTTGCCGGAGGAGATCGGGGGGGAAAAAAATTATTAATAAATGGTCTGGAAATAATACG
Organism: uncultured Bacteroidales bacterium; assembly: GCA_963702415.1. Lineage (GTDB taxonomy): Bacteria > Bacteroidota > Bacteroidia > Bacteroidales > VadinHA17 > LD21. The sequence continues at coordinate 1,565 of CAVPCP010000020.1, forward strand.
CGGAAATATTTCTGAAGAGCTTAAAGTGCCCTTTATAAAAGGATTTAACCTTCGAGCTTATTGAGGAAAATATCAGCGTACTGATCCTGTCTGTTAATCCATCGGAGGATAGCCGGATCTATTCCAGGGTGTGCGAACTATTAAAGAAGGGGTCATTTTATGATCTCTTAAGGCTTGTGATGCAGTTGATCATACTGTCGATACTGATGATCTGTTTATGGTGGCATGGCAGGTTCTTGGCAATTCAGACCCTCTGAGAGATCATTGTATTGTATCAAATGATACAATTCTGATTGACGGGACTATCAAGCATTACCGTAAAGGCGGATTTCCTCGCCGGTGGCCGAATATTGTCTGTTCTGACTCCCGGACTATTGAAAAAACTGATAAAAAATGGGAAACATACGGCTTTGATAGTTTCATTCCGTCGCCATCTTTAAGAAACAGAAAACTGACCAGGGGAAGCGGAGATTTTATCGGCAATTAAAAAGAATGATAATAATTTACTGATACTATAACAATTCCTTGATTTTTTCAATTAGTACTGACGGTTGAAAAGGTTTGGCAAGGTATTCATCAATACCTGCAGATAAGCATTTTTCGCGGTCACCAATCATGGCATTTGCAGTAATTGCAATAATAGGGATATGGGTATCGGTTCCGGCTTCAAGGTCCCGTATTTTTTCAGCAGCTGAAATGCCGTTCATTATGGGCATCTGAATATCCATCAAAACAATATCATAATCAGATGTGCTAAGCCTTTCAAGGGCTTCTTTCCCATTAGAGGCTGTATCGATACTATTTACCAGCGGCCTTAGTGTAAGAAGTGTTATTTTTTGATTTATAAGGTTATCTTCAACGAGAAGTATCCTGATATCTTTCAGCTCTTTATGAACTCTGTCCCTTGGAATTACTACCTCGGTTTCTGTCCCGGAGGTTTGTTTTATTTCAGTAACAGGATATGCAAATGGCATGGTAACGTTCAGTACCGTGAAATTATCGCCTGATTCCTGACTAAACTTCCCGTTGTTCAGGGTTATCAGCCTTGAGGCCAGGTGTCCGGCTGTACCTTCTTCATTTATAAATACAATGTTTCTGTCAGTCTGGATCCTCAGAGTTATAAATCTCTCACGGTCAGTATCTTTTTCTTTTTTAAGGCTGATTGTTACCTTGGTCGGCCGGTTGGAATTCTGGGATTCAATAGTATTAAAAAGGTCAAGGAAGATCTGCTTTAGCATTATAGGGTCGCCATTACATTCATATTCGTAATAATCCTTCTTATTGAATATGAAGTCGAGGTTTGCTTTTTCCTTCAGGCTGTAAAGTTCTATTGTGTTCTGTATGGTGGAAAGGATGTTGTACCTTATTTGTTTCCTCGTCCCGAAGCTGATATTGCCTGCCGATTCCATTGTTAATTCATTAACAGTGGTGACCATGTTATTGGTTGAGGCAACAAAAGTCTCGATCAGATCTTTTTGTTTCTTCTGAAGCCCTGAATTCATGAGCATATCAGAAATTATCACAAGATTATTAAGTGGCTCTCTTATCCTGTGGGAAAAGTCGGCCATGACATCATCTTTCTTTACGTTTGAAGAAGATGCATCAATAAAGGATTCCTTGACGGTATTTATCAGACCAGCAGATTTCCTGGTAACCAGAACGAATAATGAAGCACCTGCAATAACAAGAATACCTGCTATGAGCCTGAGTTCAAATGAAATAAAGATAACTGCCAGTATCAGGCACAGAATGGCGACAATAGAATATTTTTCAATCAGTCCCTTTTTTTCGTTGAAAATATCGTCAGAAGGATGATTATCATCATTCCCGGGAGTTAAGTCATCTGATTCCATATTTTTCTCAACTGATTAATTGCAGTTTTGTAAAATTAATTAAAATAGATGATAAATATACATATGTTGAAATTATCAACCTTCAAAGGAAAAAGTTTAAATTTGTTGCTGTGGTACAGTTTTTGAACCGGAGTTAAAAAGAAGATACAGATATGAAGAAATTACTCAGGATTTTACTTGTTTTCCTGGCAATAGATTCCGGAGGAATGTTTTTGATGATTAATGCCCAGGAAGGAGAGGGAATTGTGAAATATACACCTGATTTCAGGTTCAAAGATGGTATTTACCTCGATTTTGAGCAGGTCAGGATGAACAATCCTGTACCAAAAGCCAAGATACTTACATCGACCGATTATAACGACAAGGATTTTTTCAGGAATGTGATGGGGGGTGACAAGGTCTATTTTTTTGATGCAATGGGTATCAGGCAGGAAGTTGACAGAACCTCCGTCTGGGGATATTCAAAGAACGGGATCATTTATATTCAGATCCAGGGGACCTTCAACCGGATCACTTTTGTCGGTAATATCTGCCATTTTGTAGCCAATGTAACCTCTTATGATGACTCATATTACAATTCTCCTTATGGTTATTCTCCTTACGGTTATTCTCCTTACGGTTATTCTCCTTATTATTACAATCCCTACTCATATGGGAGTTATTACTCACCATACGGATCGTATGGCTACCCTTACAACAGGAATACTACCCGCAATGAACTTGTTCAGTATGTTATCGATTTTGAAAGCGGAAAGATAATGGAGTATGATGTTGAGAACACTGAGCTTCTTCTTATGAAGGACAGTGAGCTTTATGAGGAATATGTAAGGCTGCCCGGTAAGCAGAGAAAGGACCTGATGTTTGTTTACATCAGAAAGTACAATGAAAGAAATCCATTATTTATTCCCGTAAGCCAGGCTTTTTAAATGAGAAAATTACTTGCTGTCATTTTATTTTCCATGCCATCCTGTTTTTTATCAGGCCAGGCACCCTTTCCCTCTGCTGACGAAATAAAACAGTTTATTGGTTCGAAGACCTGTGTTGTAATGGAAGAGGGGAATCCTGTTTATAATGCCTATATAAGGAAGGCGATGAATGAATACTGGAAAATCACACCGTTTGAATTTATTGGTACATCCGATTTCAGTTTAAGAAGGTCAGATCCATCATTTTCCTTTATAATACTCACTGAGACCAATTTTGAAAGCGACAAATCAAATTCTGTATTTAACTTCATAAATCTCCTGCAGGGAAAGGACGTCGCAGAATTAGGCGAGTTGCCTGAAATTTGTGCAGTACCGCTATCATTTGCTGGAGAAGATGATATGGAGTATGGCTATAAACTGGGGGCAATACTCGCTTTTATGCAAAAGCACGCTCAGATGATATCAGATGATCCTTCTCTGACAGGACGGAAATACCTTAAATATTATAACCGTAATAATCCTGAAGTAAAAACAAGGAAAATCCTGGTAAAGCAGGAGGATCTTTCCCCTGCCATTGAGACTATTGACAAAATAAAAGCAATTTACAAGTACAGCATTGAGATTGTTCCTGAAGAGACTATTGTAAAAGCCATTCAGGAAAAAGCTCCCAAAACACTGATACTTCATAAAGTAGGACCTGTAGGGGAAAACTCTCCGGGTTTTTGTTTTAAGATGCTCATCGGGACGGATGATTCAGATATGTATTACTATAACCAGCATAAGATTGACAAGGCCAATCCCAATGGCTTACTTCCGGCTGATCTGAAACGCCTGGCAAAATTCTGATAATGCAGCAAAAGAAAAAGAAGCACGTCTTTTATTTAAAACCGTTGAGTCATGAAAGAGATCAGAGAATTATCAGAATCTGAAAGGAACTGGGCAATGTTGTGCCACCTTTCGGCATTTGCAGGATTTTTCTTCCCTTTTGGAGGAATTATAGGTCCGCTTATTTGCTGGCTGTCCAGAAAGGATGAGTCTCAATGGGTTGATCAGAACGGTAAAGCCGCTCTCAATTTTCAGATCTCGATTTTATTATATATGGTTCTGGCAGTTCCCTTAACTTTCATTTTAGTGGGTATTCCGATAGTGATATTTCTGATCTTTCTGAAAGTCATTTGCATCATAATAGGTAGTGTAAAAGCTTCAAAGGGCGAGGAATTCAGATATCCGGTAACAATTCCCTTCATACAGTAATATTTTCCTTCGCTAAATTTCCTTGTCAGATCAGAAATTAGTATATTTCTAATCTGAATAAATAAATTAGTACTGGTTGCTGGTTCTTATATTATTTGTAACCTGATTATTTTATTATTATATGAGTATCGGTAATCATGAATAAGACAACAAATGTTTAATTATTAATTACCCCCTTCCCAGCCTTCCCCCACGGGGGAAGGAGCAAAAACCAGCCTCCCGCCATGCGGGACGGGAAAGGGGGTTAATTGAAATATAATGCAAGTTCTTAAATAATAACATAATAAGACTAATAATATTTAATTTGAACTTTTTGTAAATGATTACCGATAGTCATATATTATTATTTAACTGATAGTATGTCAGATTGCATATAATTGTCTTAAGCAGAAACAAACCAGCGACCAGTAACATGTAACCAGTAACCTGAATTAATGATTCCTGAAATGAAAAAAGATACCAAAGAAAAAAGGACAAGGGTGGAGGTTTTTGAAAAAGAAGATCTTTACCATGATATTAAAGCTGAGAAGCATGAAAAATTAAACGCCAAAGAATACCTTAATAAGCTTTTAAAACTCGAGATTGAACTGGTCAAGCTCCAGGAATGGGTAAAAGCCAATAAACTAAAGGTAGTTGTGATTTTTGAAGGGAGAGATGCTGCAGGTAAGGGCGGTGTCATTAAAACAATTGCAGGGTGCCTCAATCCCAGGATATGCAGGATAGTTGCTCTCGGTATACCCACCGAAAAAGAGAAATCACAGTGGTATTTTCAGAGGTATGTCTCGGAACTACCTGCGGGAGGGGAGATAGTACTGTTCGACAGGAGCTGGTACAACAGGGCAGGTGTCGAAAAGGTAATGGGCTATTGTACAACCGAAGAATATGAGGAATTTTTAAGATCGAGCCCCGAATTTGAAAAAATGTTGATCAGATCAGGCGTATTACTTTTTAAATACTGGTTTTCGATCAGTGATAAAGAACAGGAAAGCAGATTTCAGGACAGGATAAAGGATCCAACAAAACGATGGAAGATCAGCCAGATGGATATCGAATCACGCGACAAATGGGTAGAGTATTCAATGGCCAAGGATAAAATGTTCTCCTACACCGATACCAAACAATCGCCATGGTATGTGGTTCCTGCTGATGATAAGAGAAGGGCAAGGCTTAACTGTATCGATCATTTTCTTTCGCTGATACCATATAAGGATCTGACTCAAAAAACCATAAAACTGCCTCCTCTAAAACACGATTTGGCTTATGTCAGACCACCGATGACAGATCAGACTTTTGTTCCTGAAAAGTATTAAGAATTGTTTTGCGGTTTTGCGGTTTTGCAGTTCACCAGGTTATTAAAGGATTAAAACCTGTATAACTTTATAACTGCATAACCGCATAACCGCATAACCGCATAACCGCATAACTGCATAACCGCATAACCGCATAACTGCATAACCGCATAACTGCGTAACCGCATAACTGCGTAACCGCATAACCACATAACAAACATACCTTTTGCCTTTCGCCTTTTTTATTCCTACTTTTGTCTTTTTAATTTTGTCTTTTATCTTGTAATTAAGGAATGAAGCCATCGATACCGAAGGGTACGCGCGATTTTTCGCCTGATGAGATGATGAAAAGGGATATCATCTTTGATACTGTCAGAAAAGTATTCAGGCTTTATGGTTATCAGCCCATAGAGACACCGGCGATGGAAAACCTGTCGACTCTCCTTGGTAAATACGGGGAAGAGGGCGACAGGCTGCTTTTCCGGATTCTCAATTCAGGAGATTATCTTTCAGCAGTAAGTGATCAGGATATACTTGCCAGGGACCCTTTGAAACTCTCAAACCTGATCTGCGAACGCGGATTGAGATATGACCTTACTGTACCATTCGCACGATATGTCGTTCAGCATCGGGATGAGATAGTCTTCCCGTTCAAAAGATACCAGATTCAACCGGTATGGCGTGCCGACCGTCCCCAGAAAGGGAGGTACCGTGAGTTTTTTCAATGCGATGCCGATGTTATAGGAAGTAATTCACTGCTTAATGAATATGAACTTGTCAGAATAATTGACGATATATTTAAACAGCTGAAAATTGCAATTGTAATAAAAATAAACAACAGAAAGATTCTGACTGGAATAGCAGAGAGCATTAACGAACCGGAAAGAATTACCGATATCACGGTTGCCATAGACAAACTCGACAAGATTGGAATTGAAGCAGTTAATGAGGAGTTGAAAAGCAAAGGTATTTCAGATGAGGCCATTGGAAAAATTCAGCCTGTCATCCAATTGACAGGCAATACAGCTGATAAGCTTGCACAGCTTGAGAAGATTCTTTCAGGTTCAGAAACTGGCATGAAGGGAATTGATGAACTGCGTACACTGTTTTCATATATTGACAATAACCGGTTTGAGGGGGAGAATGAGCTTGACCTGACTCTGGCACGGGGACTGAATTATTATACTGGAGCAATCATTGAGGTAAAATCAAGGGATGTCAGTATCGGTAGCATTTGCGGCGGAGGCCGGTATGATAACCTTACGGGAGTTTTCGGATTGGAAGGGGTATCGGGCGTTGGAGTCTCTTTTGGCGCTGACAGGATATACGATGTAATGAGTCAGCTGAACCTGTTTGACGATCAGAACAGGCCTGGAACACAGGTTCTTATCCTTAACTTTGGCTACCAGGAGACACTATTTGCACTAAAAATGAGAGATCTGCTCAGGGAACTGCAAATAAGTACAGAGATATACCCGGACGCTGTAAAGCTGAAAAAGCAGATGGCATATGCTGATTCGAGGAAGATCCCTTACATTATCATTGCAGGGGAAGAAGAAATAAAGAATAATCTGGTCACTCTGAAGATAATGGCATCGGGGGAACAACAGAAGATGAATTCTGATGATCTGCTCTCTTTTCTGAAATCAGTCCAAAACTCCAGGAACTTTTAACCACTGATTTACACGGAGTTGAAAGGACTTTTGATACAGCCTCTACTCAATAGCATGATTTAACCCCAAAGTCTCTAAGTCCCTAAGTCCCTAAGTCCCTAAGTGTCTTGCGGTCATGCGGTCATGCGGTCGGGAAAAACAGGCAGTGTGGCGTCTTCTATTTCAGTTCTATTTAAAATTGATTTAACGGGGAATATCTGTAAATTTGCAGCCGTAACATAATGCAGAATCTTATGGCTCTTCAATGCGGAATAATAGGAATTACCAATGTTGGCAAGACAACAATCTTCAACTGTATATCAAATACGAAGGGCGAAACAAATGCATTTGCTTTCAGCGCTACCAAATCGAATATAGGTGTGATCAAGGTGCCTGATCCCAGGCTTTACGAGCTTGAAAAACATCAGGTTACAGAAAAAATTGTTCATACAACCGTTGATATTGTAGATATTCCCGGCCTTACTAAGGGATCAAGCAAGGGAGAGGGCGTCGGCAACAAATTCCTTGGCGATATACGCAATACGGACGCTTTGATACATGTCCTGAGGTGCTTTGATAATGAAGCCCTGCCTCATGTTGATGGTTCGGTCGATCCGGTACGTGATATGGAGACCATCGACTTTGAGCTTCAGGTAAAGGATATGGAATCGGTTGAAAAGAAATTACAGCGTCTTGAAAAGCTTGCCAAGACAGGTGACAAGGATGCCAGATTTGGAGTTGAGGTCCTGGAAAAATTCAGGGAACATATCGGCAACTTTAACAATGCAAGGACTCTTGAGGTCAAGGATGAAGAGAAGAAATATGTCGACGACCTTTTTTTGCTTACAATGAAACCAGTAATGTATGTCTGTAATGTTGATGAGAAATCTGCTGTTGCAGGCAATAAATATGTTGAAAAAGTCAGAGAGGCACTAAAAGGCAGTAATGCTGAGGTTCTTGTGATTGCAGGAGCTGTTGAGGCAGAAATTGCTGAGCTCGAAAACGGTGATGACAGGCTGGCTTTTCTTAAGGATGCCGGTCTGGAGGAGCCAGGAGTTGATAAAATGGTAAGGGCTGCTTACAAAATGCTGAATCTTCAGACATTTTTTACTGTCGGGCCTAAAGAGATCAGGGCATGGACAATCAAGAAAGGGATGACAGCGCCTCTGGCAGCGGGAGTGATACACAGCGATCTTGAAAGAGGCTTTATAAGGGCGGAGGTGATGAAGTACCGTGATTTCACAACTCTTGGATCAGAGCATGCATGCAAGGAGGCTGGCAAATTCAATATTGAAGGAAAAAACTATGTGGTGGATGACGGGGATATCCTTCATATTCGGTTCAATGTTTAATATTCTGAATGATAAGGCGTTTATTTATATCGTTCTTAATAATCACATTCATTTCTCATTTGTGCTTCTCCCAGGAAGCATCTTATGATGAAAAATTGCGTCTGGTAATATCCAGGAACGGACAGGCAGAAGTAATAATCGCCAATCCGGGGGCCAGGTCAATTGACAGGCTAACGCGGGCAGTTTCCATAAGATCTGTGAACAGCAAGTCAGTTAAGATTATACTCTCACCCCTCACAGTTGAATGGTTCCTATCGGAAGGATATGATTTTCAGATTTCAGAGCAATCTGAAAATAAAGGGGTAACTCATTCAAAAAGCATGACGGAAGCGATGGAATGGGAAAGCTATCCATTCGTACTCGCAGTATGATTCAATAATGAGGTTCTTTGCCTCGAATTACCCTTCGCTCTGCAGGCTCGATACAATTGGATCGAGCGTAAAGGGGAGGCTGATAATGGTGCTGAAAATCTCTGATAACTGTTCTACGGATGAATCTGAGCCTGAGGTCTTTTATTCTTCATCAATGCATGGCGATGAGACTGGCGGATTTATACTTATGTTAAGGCTTGCAGATTACCTTCTCAAAAACTACGATTCCGACAGCAGGGTAAAAAACCTGACTGACAATCTTGAAATATGGATTAACCCACTGGCAAATCCTGACGGTACATACAGAGACGGGAACATCATAATTTCACCTGTCAGGAATAATGCAAACGGGTATGATCTTAACCGTAACTTTCCTGATCCACAACTTATAAATAATGTCCTTCAGAAAGAGACCCTTGATATGATGAGTTTTATGAAAAGCCGCAGGTTCACTCTTTCTGCGAACTTCCATTCGGGCGAAGAGGTTGTGAATTATCCATGGGACCGCTGGAGTTTTCCGCATGCCGATGAGGGATGGTTTTATGATGCTTCCAGAGCATGGGCTGACACCGCTCACTTATATTCGAGGCAGGGTTATATGGATTTTCTTGATAATGGGGTCACCAACGGTTATGACTGGTATCTTGTGTATGGCGGCAGGCAGGATTATGTGACTTATACCCTTTATGGTCGTGAGATCACTGTCGAGCTTGATACTAACTTTATCACTCCATCAACTGACCTGGATGATATCTGGGAGTACAACCGCCGTTCATTGCTTGGCTACCTCGAAAATGCCTTGTACGGAATACACGGGAAAGTATCAGATGCGCTTACTTACAGACCTGTTAAGGCAATGATATTAATAGATGGGCACGATAAAGATAATTCACAGGTATATTCAGATTCTGTATATGGTGTTTTCACAAGGCTCCTGGAGCCAGGTTATTATGATCTTAAAATCACTGCCAGTGGTTACAGAGACACAATTATCAGTAATGTCCCTGTAATAACGGGTGAAAAGTCAACACTGTTAATAAATATCCAGCCTGAAATAAATCCGCCGGATACTACAAATCCGGCTCGTCCGTTATTTTATCCTAATCCGGGCAATGCTTTTATAAAGGCGGTTATACCTGAAAGCATCAGAGGCACTCTTAAAGTAAGAATATATAGCCTGGCAGGTACAAAGGTTTCAGATTATGAGACAGAGGCATCAGATTTTTATCCGGTTATTATTGACGTCAGATTGCTTCCGGCAGGTATGTACAACGTTGTATTCACAAGCGCTGGTACAAGTCAGTCGTGCTACGGAAGTATTGTTGTTATCAGATGATTCTGAATGTTACAGATGATGCCCTATTGTTTCTGAACGGGAAAAGCTTATTTTTGTCCCTTAAAATATTCATGAATATAATGTATTGTCTTTAAGTGTTTTAACATATACGGGAGAGTTTTAATAATGATAAGAAAAACAGAGATAGCAGTAATTCTATTATTATGCGGATTTTTCAATCTGTCGGGACAGGGAGCTTATCTGCCTCCTGATAAGCCGGCACTTATTGTCGGGATTGTGGTAGAGCAATTAAGGTTTGATCAGATCGAACGATTCCGCGACAAGCTTTCAGAGAACGGTATTAAGAGGATGATCAATGAAGGGACATTTTTCCGTAATGCTTCGTTCGATTATATGCTTACACAGTCAGCTCCCGGATTTTCCACGATTTCTACCGGGACAGAGCCTTCCTATCATGGCATAACATCCGACAACTGGTATCTTCCTCTGAAAAACGAGTTTATTTATTGTACGAAAGATGTTTCGGTCAATCCTGTAGGGGGGAGTTACGAGTCGGGGCTGCATTCTCCTGTTAATCTCAATGCATCAACCTTCACCGATGAGCTTAAGAATGCATCGGGCAGGAAATCAAAAGTGTTTGCAGTAGGGATCAGGGAGCATTCGGCAATTTTTTCGGCCGGACATGCAGCTGACGGGGCATTCTGGTATGATAACTCAAGCGGAACATGGATGTCATCAACATATTATATGAGGTCTCTTCCATCATGGGTAAACGATTTCAATGCCTCAAATTATTCTGAATCATATTTGAATACAACCTGGAACCTTTTAAAGCAGGCATCAGATTATTCCATTTGTGTTCCGGATTCAAATCGCTTTGAGACAGGTTTTAACGGAGTCAATTATTTCCCGTATGATATTAATAAGCTCAGCAAGTCAGAAGGAAGAGGTTCTGTGCGTAATTATGCATTTTTGAGGGAGACTCCGTTCGCTGATGCTTTAACTACCAGTTTTGCAATAAAACTCATTGAAAAAGAGGGTCTTGGTAAAGACGAGATACCGGATTTTCTATCGATCTGTTACTCCTCGACTGATTATATCGGTCACAGATTCGGACCATCCTCAGTTGAGACAGCGGATGCGATCCTGCGTCTTGATAAAAATATTGAATCGCTTCTTACATTTCTTAATGACAACCTGGGAAAGAAAAATATACTCATTTATTTTACATCGGCTCATGGTGTCTCTGAGGTTCCCGCCATAATGGCCGATATGAGGATCCCGGCAGGTTATTTTAATCAGAATCAAGCTCTTCAGCTCCTCCGTAGTTACCTTAATGCCATTTATGGGGAAGGTGACTGGGTGAAGGGATTTTCTGAAAGACAGATTTTTCTTAACAGAACGCTAATTGAAGATGCGAGGATTCCGATCGAGGATATACAGAAGAAAACAGCAAGATTTCTGATCCAGTTTACCGGTGTTGCGTCAGCCTTTCCATACTATGCATTTGAGGCGAATGATTTCGGCAACGGTCATCTCAGGAGGATTGTGAATAATTTCAGTCCCCAGAGATCGGGAGACGTAATTGTCACTTTAAATCCGGGATGGATTGACAGGGAAGGTGATCAGCTGACGAATCATAATTCGCCTTATGAATATGATTCCCATGTTCCGCTTATTTGGTATGGCTGGACTGTAAACAGATCAACTGTAATGAGGAAGGTAAATATGACTGATATAGCGGCCACCCTTTCATCGCTGTGCAGGGTGCCGTATCCAAATGCATGTACGGGAGAACCAATGTCAGAGCTATTCAGATAGCTGACTTTTTTAGCAGGTTATCCCTGATAATGCAAGCTTTTAGCAATAGTCCGGGATTATTTTCGCAGCCGTTACCCAGTATCACCAGGTTTGCACCGGAGTTGAATGCATCTGATATTTCTTCGCCGTTTTTTAAGCCTCCGCCGACTGCAAGGGGAACCGAAACATTCTCCCTGACTGCTTTTATTATTCCGGGTGGTACAGGATTTGCTGCCCCGCTCCCTGCTTCGAGATAAATCATATGCAATCCGAGCATCTCTCCGGCAAGTGCTGTGGCAACAACAAGATCAGATTTGTCGGACGGTATTGCCTCGGTCTGGCTTATATATTCAACTGATGTCTTTTTCCCGCATCCTATCAGGATATATCCTACAGAAATAAGCCTTTCCCTGACACTTCTCAGGTAAGGAGCTGCTACTACATGATTACCGATGAGAAGCTCAGGGTTTCTGCCTGAAATGAGCGAAAGCAGCAAAATTGCATCAGCTTTACGGCTTAACTGCAGAAGATTTCCGGGAAAGAGAACAACTGGAATGTCGCACTTCTCCCTGATAGTATCAATCAGGTTATCAATACTGTTAAAGGTAATGCTGCCACCTGCGAAAATATAATCGGTTTTGCATCCGGAAGCAATATCCAGAATATTATTAAGCCCTTCTGAAGTAACTTTATCAGGGTCGAGCAGGAGAGCCACACTTTTATCTCCCGGGAAATTATCCGTTATCATAATTTTTCTTTGTCCAGACTATAGCATAGTTATCATACCTTGTATAAAAAAGGTTAAAAGAATCATCAATTTTATCAGTACTGACTTTCCCTTTAATTTCTCCTGATTCTTTAACATCGAATGGTTCAATAGTAATATTTTTCTTAATACTTATACCTTCCTTGTCGCAGATTTTGTAAAGAGCCTCCTTTGCGCACCAGTGAAGGTAGAGGTGATAGCGCCGGGTTTCCGGATCTTTTGTGATTTTTTCTTTCCTGTTCAGGAATTTAAAGGCAATCCGGCCGATATTGGAGCTCATATATTCAAGATCGATCCCAACTTTCTCATTGGTGCTAAGCAGGATAGCTGTAAGTTTGTTGGAATGGGATATACTTATGAATCTTGAGCCGTCTTTCAGAAAAGGTTTGTTGTTTTTATTATACACAATCCTGGCATCTTTTCCCAAAAGCTCTGCCAGCAGTGCTCTTACACTCAGGAACTCAAGTTTTCTTGAAGTACTGGCAAACACTTTATATTTCTTTTTATCACCGTTATCAAGTACTACAGATTTAAGCAGGGTGTTAAGATCCTCCTCAATTTTCCAGACACCCAGAATTGTGAATTCGTTAAGGTAATGTTTAGAGATACAGCCCATTAATCTGTCAGGATTTTACTTTTCAGTCCATTTCAGGGTCTCAATCATATGAATGACATCCTCCCTGAGGAATTCAATCACAGGTTCCAGTGAATCGGCATTCGGTTCCGATTCAAAATATAATGACCCCCTAAGGTAATGATCGGTGCTGTCGGTAACATAAAACTGGACAGCTGAGGCCGTATTGCCTTTGAGGTCATAAAGAATACCATAAACCCGGTTCTCTTCATTCTCAATCAGCAGCTCATTTATTGCATCTGCTTTGGTAATATGATTTTTTACGTTCATGGTATAAGTCTGTTCAATAAGTCCGGCAAGATCACCCGCGACGTCTTTGTATGTAAGATAAATTCTGGCTTTGAATCGGGGGAATTCAATATTAAACCAACCGGATTCCGACAAATTATCAGTTTTGTCGGAGAGAGTCCCATAAACAGGGTATTCAAATATCATCGGAATATCTTCATTCTGTCCGGTTTTGTTGAATACTGCGTATTCCTTTGTAGGCAGATCAATTCTGAAATAGCCTTTTGGTTTTGGCACAGATACTTCCCTGCAACTGAATAAGCCACCCATTGCCAAAACACCGATTAGCACAGTAATATTAACCTTCCATAATTTTGCCATTCTTTGTAGCTATTTCCACCAGTATCTCTTTAATCCTTCTTTTATCAGCCGACTCTATTCTGAAAATGAAATTACGGTAAGTAATTACCTGTCCTTTCTGGGGGATTTCTCCCGTAAGTTCAAGTAGCAGCCCTGCCAGTGTCTCCGATTCCCCCCTGACATCTTCAAACGGATCATCTTCAATTTCAATTATTTTGAAGAAGTCGTTCAGAAGTATTTTACCTTCAAAAATATATGTTTTTTCATCTATTTGCCTGAACAGTGTTTCATCTTCGTCGCTTTCATCAGTTATTTCGCCAACTATTTCCTCAAGTACATCCTCGAGGGTTATTATCCCTGAAGTGCCTCCGTATTCATCAATCACGACAGCCATGTGTATCTTCCTGATTTGAAATTCCTTAAGCAATTCATTTATCTTCTTTGTTTCAGGTACAAAATGAGGCGGGCGCATTAACGACTGCCATTTGAAATTATCCGGATTGTTCGTATACGGAAGAACGTCTTTTGCAAATAATATCCCTTTTACCGCATCAAATGATCCTGCATAAACCGGAATTCTTGAAAATCCTGATTCGATGATTATCGATTTTACCTTGTTGAAGCCAAGTTTTATATCAATAGAAGTTACATCTATTCTTGGGCTCATTATTTCGCTGACGTTAATATTCCCGAAGTTAACTATCCCCTTCAGAATCTTTTCATCTTCATTGATATCATCCGATGCAAGTTCCAGTGCGTCCGACAGATCATCCATACTAATATTCTTATGATGGTGTCCGGTCCTCTTTTTTACAAATGAAGTTGAGAAGACAAGGAGGGATGTGACCGGCTTGAACAATGTTTCCAGAACTGACATTGGATATGCCATAAAGAGAGACATCGAAATCTGGTTTTTGGTAGCAAATACTTTCGGCATAATCTCACCAAAGAACAGCAGTATAAAAGTGATGCATACAGCCTCAATAATAAATCCAAGGAAAGGGGTGGCACTGAAATCGAATGTCCTGGCGCTGAGGAAGGCAGCCAATAGGACAATAGCTATATTGACGGTATTATTTGCGACGAGAATTGTACTCAGCAGCCGGTCGGGCATGCCATGCAGCTTCAGAACCATATCAGCCTTTTTTGTTTTACTGGATTTGAGCTTTTCAATATCTTCTGGTCTTAATGAGAAAAAAGCCACTTCGGAACCCGACATTAAGCCAGATGTGAAAAGCAGGAAGATAAGGACAACTAATCCGGTAATCAGTTTAAAATCAGGAGGAGTGACAGCCACACCCGGGATAAGCATTACAGATGAAAATAATAATCCTGGTTCCAATTGCAAAATTTTAAGTGAAACCTGCTAGAAGGGCAGATCGTCTTCGTTAGTTGGCTGATAACCTGATGGCGGTTCGTTTATCTCCGGCACGGAAGGTTCCCTTTCGGAAACAATGTTTTTACCAGGATCAGGCTGGGAAGAAGAAGAAACAGGGCTTTGCTTTTTATCAAGCACCAAAAAAGCATCTGCAAGGATTTCAGTTATATATTTGTTGTTACCATCCTTATCAACATATGATCTTGTCTTGATCTTCCCGATAATATATACCTGTGAACCTTTTTTGACAGTTTTTTCAGCCACCTCGGCAAGTGCCCGCCAAAGGACAATATTATGCCATTCGGTTGATGTAATTGTTTCGCCCTGCTGGTTGGTGTACGATTCGCTCGTGGCCAGGGGAAATGTTACTTTGGCAACTCCCTTGTCGAAATAACGGACCACGGGATCTTTACCAACATTACCCACTAGTATAACCTTATTGATTGACATATAGTTATAGTTTTAAATTCGCATTTAGCCTGACCGTAAAGTTAATAAAAATTAGGCTTATTGCAATCCGGTAGTATATTATAAAGTGAATATCCATATTTTCAATAAATTACAAATTTAGCGGGTTCATAAGCAATCACGGCAAATTCTTTCCGTTTACAGTGTGGTTAATTGATATACTTTTGCTATTTCATTGTATTTTAGGCAATAATATTATTTTTATTAAAAAAATTATTCATCAAGTGTTTCAATATAAACAAATAATATTTTTATATTTGCAGGGTTGAAAAAAAAGAATACTCAAAATAATTTGTTGAATTTTAAACTTCACGAAAATGACTAAAGCAGACATTGTAAATGAAATTGCCAAGAACACTGGTATTGAAAAGGTAACGGTTCAGAAAACTGTTGAAGCCTTAATGGAAACTATAAAACATTCGATGGTTACAGGTAATAACGTTTATCTGAGAGGTTTCGGGAGCTTTATTGTTAAGAAAAGGGCTAAAAAAACAGCAAGGAATATCTCCAAGAACACAACCATTATAATTCCTGCCCATAATATTCCTTCATTCAAGCCGGCAAAATCATTCATCACCAAAGTTAAATCTCACGTTAAGAAGTAAGACTGACTATGCCAAGCGGAAAAAAAAGAAAAAGACATAAAATGGCTACCCACAAGCGCAAAAAGCGTTTGCGGAAGAACAGACATAAGAAGAAGTAGATTAAACGGGTAGTCTGCATTTGAAATTACTAAACCTAAAGGTCCTACGATCTTTAGGTTTATTGTATAAGTATATTGGATAGCGATGAATTATATTAGCTCAGATTAATATAGTGAAGTGGTAAATAAGGATTTGATTATTGCTGTTGGTGGTTCTGAGGTGACTCTGGCATTACTGGAAGACAAGCAATTAATAGAGTTAAATAAGGAAAAGAGCAACGTAAAATTCTCTGTGGGCGATATTTATCTTGGCAAAGTAAAAAAGATAATGCCGGGATTGAATGCTGCTTTTGTGAATGTCGGATTCGAAAGGGATGCCTTCCTTCATTATCTTGACCTGGGAGCTCAGTTCCGGACACAGCATAAATACTATACCACTGCAATTCAAAAACAGGGACGCATCAATCCCCTGCACAAAATAAAGTGCGAGGAGGATATCGATAAGGATGGCAAAATCACTGATGTTCTTACAACCGGACAGACAGTTCTTGTCCAGATAACAAAAGAACCTATATCAACAAAAGGCCCGAGACTGGCATCCGAAATTTCTCTTGCCGGAAGAAACCTCGTACTTATACCTTTTTCTGATAAAGTATCGGTCTCCTCAAAGATTGAAAGCAGTGAGGAGAAAAACCGCCTGAAGACTTTGGTTCAGAGTATTAAGCCAAAAAACTATGGAGTAATAGTCAGAACGGTAGCAGAAGGTAAAAAGGTGGCACTCCTTGATGCTGAATTGAAAGAGCTGGTTAAGAGATGGGAATCGGCATTCACTTCGCTCAAAAAGGAGACCAAAACGCCGCGTATTTTCATAGGCGAAATGAACAGAACCTCAACGATATTGAGGGATATGCTTAATGTTACTTTCAACAGTATTCATATTAATGATCCTGCATTAGCAGAAGATATAAGGAAATATATAAGAGAAATTGCCCCTGAAAAGGAGAAGATTGTAAAGATTTATCATGGTACCCTTCCGATCTTTGATTATTTTGGAGTTAACAAGCAGATTAAAGCTCTTTTCGGAAAAACTGTTTCATTTAAACACGGAGCATATCTGATAATTGAGCACACCGAAGCGCTTCATGTTATCGATGTTAACAGCGGTAACAGGTCAAGATCAGGAAACGATCAGGAGGCAAATGCACTCGAAGTAAATATGGAAGCTGCTGCAGAAATTGCAAGGCAGCTTCGTCTCAGGGATATGGGGGGGATTATTGTCGTTGATTTTATTGATATGCAGACATCTGAAAATAAGCAGATCCTGTTTGAAAAGATGAAAGAAATTATGGCTAACGACAGGACCAAGCATAATATTCTTCCTCTTTCGAAATTCGGGCTGATGCAGATTACCCGACAGAGAGTCAGGCCCGAAATGGATATCGTTACAAATGAAAAATGCCCTTCCTGTAATGGTACCGGACAAACCCGGCCCACTATCCTTTTCACTGACGAACTTGAAAATACTCTCACTTTTATTGTTGGAAAGATCAGAACACGCAGAATAATTCTGAATGTCCATCCTTTTGTTGCCTCTTTTCTTAAAAAGGGATTAATACCTCTGTACAGGAAATGGAATCTCAAGTACGGGATCTTCATAAAGATTCAGGCAGTTACTTCCTATCATATGCTTGAATATCATTTCTTTGACAGGTACGATAATGAAATAGACCTGGCATAGTCTTCCGGTACTTCTGAACAACCTGAAGCCATTTTCTGTTAATTTCTCATCAATTTATTACTTTTGCAAAGTATTTAATACCAGTTTTATGCCTAGAAGAGTATTGTACATTACCGCAATTTTTCTGTTTCTGAATTTAAATCTTACAGGTCAGATCTATGATCCTGTATCATGGGATTTCATTTACGAAAGAACAGGAGATAAAACCTATGAGCTTGTTTTCACGGCATCGGTTGAAAAGGGCTCTCATATATATTCTATGGATGTTCCGGAGGGAGGACCTATCCCTACATCTTTCTCATTTAATGAATCTTCAGGGTTTTCCCTCGAGGGCAAAACCTATGAAGCAACAAAACCTGAAGAATTATTTGATGAGGCATTCGGGTTTAAAATAAAATCTTTCAGCGATAAAGCAGAATTCAGGCAAAAAGTAATATCTGAAAATGCCTCTTTTACTGTTACAGGGGTTGTCAACTTTATGTCGTGCAATAATACAACCTGCTCGCCTCCAAAAGATGTTGAGTTTTCTTTTAAGATAGGAGAACAGGGCAAAATTGTAACTTCTGTCTCAGAGAATAACCAGGTTCTGACAGCAGAAGTTGGCAAATCTTCAGGCGGATTGCTGAAGTTTTTCCTTCTCTCATTGCTGGCTGGATTTGCCGGAGTGCTTACTCCCTGTGTTTTTCCGATGATCCCGATGACTGTTGCATTTTTCTCCCAGGGATCGGAAAACAGGGCTAAATCGGTTCTCAAAGCACTTATTTTCGGTATATCGATTGTGATTATTTATTCCATGCTTGGCATAATTGTCTCATTAACCAGTGCAGGTGCTGGCTTTGCCAATACACTTAGTACTCACTGGATTCCCAATCTGCTGTTTTTTGCCTTGTTTGTTATTTTCGCGATATCATTTTTTGGTGCTTTCGAGATAGTTCTGCCAAATAAATGGGTGACAAGCGCTGATTCAAAGGTTGATAAGGGTGGATTGGTTGCGGCATTTTTTATGGGTCTGACGACTGTAATAGTATCTTTTTCCTGTACAGGTCCGATTATCGGGGTACTGCTTGTTGAAGCAGCCTCGGGCGATGTTATACGGCCGACAATTGGAATGTTGGGTTTCGGACTTGCATTTGCCCTGCCTTTCACCATATTTGCTCTCTTCCCTTCGGTTATGAGCAAGATACCAAAATCAGGCGGGTGGCTTAATTCGGTGAAGGTCGTTCTGGGTTTTATCATGCTTGCCTTCAGCCTGAAATTTCTTATGACCATTGACAGCGTTTATTCCTTTAAGATCCTTTCAAGAGATATCTATCTTGCTATCTGGATAGTAATATTCACACTGACAGGACTATATCTTATGGGGAAAATAAAATTTCATCACGACAGTGATCTCCCTTATATTGGGACCTTCAGGCTGTTTCTCATTATTGCAGTGTTTTCATTCGTCGTCTACCTTATCCCAGGATTATTCGGTGCTCCGTTGAAAGGATTATCTGCCCTGCTTCCGTCGCCTGAAACATCAAAATTCAACCTGACCAGGATGGGTTCAGTGAATGTTGCAACAGCGCCTTCAAGCCCTTTGGTTTTTTCAGGTGAGATGTGCTCAACACCCAGGTTTGATGATATTTTTGATATGCCGCATGGTCTCACAGGGTATTATGAATTTAACCAGGGATTAAAATGTGCGAAAGAACAGGGGAAACCGGTGCTGCTTGACTTTAAAGGGCACGCCTGTGCCAATTGCAAAGTTATGGAAGCAAAAGTATGGTCCGATCCTGAGGTGCTCCGGAGGTTAAGGGATAATTTTGTAATAATCGCATTATATGCTGACGACCGGACATTATTGCCTGAAAATGAATGGATCACATCCTCAGTTGATGGCAAGTTAAAGAAAACCATCGGAAAGATAAACGAAGATATAGAGATATCCAGGTTTAAAACAAATGCCCTTCCACTCTATGTCATAACTGACCATGACGGCAATCCCTTAAACAAGCCGATGCCGACAAATCTGAATATCGGGGAATTCAAGGCGTGGCTCGACGAGGGTTTGGCGATCTTTGAAAATAACAAATTCAGATAAATATTCTGTATTTCACTATTTTATGCCCCTAAATCCCCTAAAGGGGACTTTACAAGTTTACCCAACATTAAGAGCCCCCTTCTTCGCCTTCGCGTAGCCGCTTCGGCGGAGCAAGGCAGGGGGTTGGGGGCAGGAGAACGAATAACTTTCACACAAGTCCCGCAGAGAAGCACAAAGAAAAATTCTCAGAATCTCCCGAATTTAAAAGTTACCATATATGTCCAGCCCTGGATTGATTTGGAACTGACAAGCGATGATCCTGTAGTTCCCAAATCAAATGGAGTTGGAAATCTGTAGGATGCACCCAGGGCAAGGCGGAAATTCCTTGTGAGATTCAGTTCAAGCTCTGCAGCAGGTTCAGCCACCAGGAAGACTTCAGAGTCTTCAATCATATTATTGTAATCAATTGATTCTTTGGTAATATACGAAACACCTCCGATACCCAACAGGATTGGGAAAGAGATGTGAACCGGAAATTTGGGCATCACTATTGGTTCAAAGTAAAAGCCCCCGTAACCGCCTGTAATAAACACATCCTGATTAAGAATTGGATCGTAATGGTACTCATTAATAAAACCATTACCTCCAAATCCCAATCCGATTGAATGGCTTATTATCCATTCGAATCTACCCCCGAAAACAACTGCCTGTTGTTCATTTATCTCTGAATAGCCTATTGTGAAGGCTCCGTAAAATCCACGCGGATTGTAATCACCAAATAGTGTTTTAAATTCATCCTTATCACTTTCCTGCGAGAAAGATGGTGCACCCATTAAAATTATAAGGGTTGATAAAATGACAGTTTTTTTCATTTTTATAATTATTTAGAATTTCAACATATTAAAAAACATAGGCTATTGAGACTGCAAAGTCCCATGGTACTATCCTGACGAAGGATGGTGCTGTAAATTCGACAAATGGTTTTACGTTGAGGCTAACGTTAACCGGTATTTCGTGGATGCGGTATTCTGCAGTAAAAAATCCGTCAATACCAAGCAGAGGAGAGAACCGTTCCCCATAAAAGTAGTAATCCTCACCCCTGAATTTCACATGATCAGAGTATATAAACCCGAGATGACCTCCGTATCCCCAACCGAAAATAAGATCAGGGGATATTCCGCTGATAGATGTTTCGTACACTATCTTTAACCCGGTAAACTGAAGTCCGTTTTTTCTAAAACTCAACATTGCATTATAGGCTATCTCGGCATTACCTGCTTCGGATCCCATCTGATAATATATTCCGCTGTTATAACCAAGCCTGAAACCTGCCTGCTGAATAACTATCTGGCCTGATAGAAAAGAAGGGAAAAGTATGATCCCAGTAATTACCGTAAAAAGTTCTTTTTTCATCTTCAGTTTTTTTGAATACTTTACTGATAAAGACATTAAATTTGTTTCATAGTTGCAGGGGGAAAGATTATTTCAGATAAATATTTCCGCGGACAGCATCAATCCTGATTTTAGATGATCCCTGGTTTTTACCGACGGTACCTGTAGTTTTGTATTCTTTCTTTTCTGCATTAAGTGTTTCCTGTTCAGTATTGATATTCTTTGAAGGCAATACCAAAAATGTATTTATATGTCTGATATCCAGACTATAAGATGTGTTTTCGTCAAAATTAAGGGATATATCTGAATAGCCGCAGTTCAAAATAACCGATTCAAATTCCGGATTGATCAGGTCCACATCAAGATTGCCATATTTTGTATTAAGATTGATATCCTTTTTTAAATATTTCACATCATACTCCGTGAAATAGGAATTACCAGTCATTGATGATACAGTATCTATAAAGAATTTGTCCCTGCGTGATTCGAACCTTATTTCTCCGGCCTTAGCGATATCATACCTTGATGACATTGAAGTTATTTTTATATCTCGTACCGAATCTATTGTAAACTCGGAAAAAGAAGCATCGATAGTGCCAGAGATTACAGAACTGATCGAGGCATCGCAGAAAGTCAATCCGACTGCAGATTTTTCTCCAAGGTAACCTGCCTTGAATGATCCGTTTGAAAGCGAAACTGAAAAATCACCGGTACACTTCTCGATATATACATCTCCATATTTATTATTAATAATAAGATTAAGATATTCAGGGACATTTATGTAATAATCAATCTCCATGCGGGATTCATATGATATAAGTTTGTTCGTCAACCCTTTAAATCCTTCGAAAAGATTACCTATATTCTGAATGAATTCTGTATGGGCTTTAATCACTTTATCTGATTCATTTATGCTGACAGTTATCCCGTCAAACATCTTCTTCAGTTTTTCAGGGTTTGATGCAAATGCTTTGATTTCGACCTTAATATATGCAGAATCCTTATTCCATGGGGTAACATAGATGTTCCCGTATTTATTTGAAACATCAAGAGAGGTCTCTTTTGTTACCGGAATACTTCTCATAAAGCTACGGGTCTCTGACTCACCCTGTGCGGATGCTGAGTACGATAACAGGAGTATTAAACCGGATGTTACAATCGATTTATAGCTCATACTTTTTGATTTTTCCGGGATTATCATCATTTTCTTTCAGCAAATTCAAAATATCCTCAAGCAGACGGATCTTTATCCTGTAATTCTGTATCAAAGCTTCCACGACCTCCTGGTTTGCAACATTATCTTTAAGATCTTTCTTAATATCTGAACCGATGCTGTCAAGCCTTGAAAGATCCTCATTCAGTTCCTTATTAATTTCAGGATTTGCAGTCAGCAATGGGGCAGCCTTCCGATAAAGTGAGATGACAAGATTGTTGTAGTAGATTTCAGTTTCACTCAGCTGAGTGGTGACCGGATTAATTCCTTCAGCATTGCTTATTTTGTTATTATTGGATTGCTTAAACGATGGTTTAAGCAGCAAAATTGTGAAACCAAGTACCACAATTACCGTTGCAGCAATCGAGAGCCATTTCCAGTTAATTGATTTTTCTTTTTTCAGTCCCTTCTCAATTCTGTTCCAGAGCTCCGAAGGCGGATTGTAAATGTCGAGATCCTGCCTTACCTTCTTTATATGTTCTTCAAATTTGTCCATTTAATTAATTTACTGAAATTATTCTTCTTAGCTTCTCCTTTGCTCTCATATACTGCGATTTTGAAGTTGATTCGGTTATGCCAAGTATCTGAGAGATTTCTGAATGATCATATCCTTCAAGCAGATAAAGAGTCAATATTATTCTGTAACCATCGGGAAGCATTTCAATCCCTTTAAAGATTTTACCTGTTTCATAAGTCACCTCCTCTTCTTCTTCATAAACTACTGGTGGCAGGTTATCGCAGAGTGTAAGATCTATTTTCTTTTTCCTGAGATGGTTTATACACTTGTTCACGAGTATTTTTTTTAACCATGCTCCGAAAGTTGATTCAAACCTGAATAAACCTATGCTCCTGAAACAATCAACAAATGCTTCCTGAAGGATGTCCTCAGCATCTTCCCTGTTGTTCAGAATCCTGTGTGCAAGGTTGTACATAGCTTTTTTGTATAGGTTATACAGACTGAACTGAGCCTGGCTATTGCCTTTTTTGCACTTCTCTATTAGCTGGGCATGTATATTAATGTTTATATTATCCACCTGATAAGCTTACCTGGTTAAAAGACAAAATTATTATGCATGGGTTGCACCATCAAATCAATTTTTTTTTATTTTTTCAGAACTGGTTTTACAACAAATACCATGACTATTACAGCCGCACTGAAAAACAGAGCTGTTAACATCAGGAAATCACCATATTTAACATATGGGGTGATCCTGGTCTCAGGATTAAAAGTGCATTTTAAGGTTGCAGGCTCCCACCATGGAGTTTTCATTGTTACCTTACCCCTGATATCTATAAGACAGGAAATACCGGTATTGGCAGCCCTTACTACTGGCCTGCGTGTTTCTATTGCTCTGAGAGATGCATAGGAAAAATGCTGCTTGTAACCTTCTGTATTTTTCCACCAGCCGTCGTTGGTAATGATGAAAATTGCCCCGGCTCCCTTAAGAATATAATCAGTTACATATTCTCCGAATACCGATTCATAGCAAATTACAGGAGCAATTATTTGTGATTTGTCTGAATTTGAAAAGCAGGTTCTCTCTTCCTGCGTGGAATAACCCCTGTTAATTCCACCGAGTTTTGGAAGAAGCCTGCTTATTCGTCCGAAGATCCCCTTTGACGGAATGAACTCAAAACCAGGCACAAGACGTGATTTATGATATATTTCAATTTCTGTACCTGTGTCAATCTTAAAAGCTGAATTGAAATAAACATTCTGATCCTCTGGCGAGGGCATGCTGGTTATATTATCTTCCTTCGTTTCTAATCCTGGCAAAACTGAAATGTAACTTACCATTCCTGTAACCACACTTAAAAATGGCCGTTTTTCTGTAAGATTTCTTATCATATCAATGTATTTGTTATTGGCCAGATTGTTTTCATTAACAGGATCAGCAACTGTTGTTTCAGGTGTTACAAGCCAGTCGGTACTTTCTGTAATCAAAGGTTCGGCCATATTGATTACTTTTTCAAGCTGTTTCTCAAAAGAAGTGGTGAACTTCTCACCGTAAGGATCGAAATTAGGCTGAATAATTACAGCCTCGTTTTCATTGCCAGTTGAAATTTTTATTGATCTGTACCTTAGAATTGAAGCAGCAGAAGGAATAATTACGATTGCCAGCCATAATGACATGTAAATTAATCTTTTGCTTTTTTTCGCCAATAATCGGCTGAGAAATAAAAACAGGAACAGGTTTGAAAGAAGGATCCACAAAGTCCCTCCTGAGGTTCCTGTTACTTCATACCACTGAATAAAGAGTATGTCTTTGGATAATCCGTTCCCGATGTTGATCCATGGTGAGAGTATGTTAACTTTCAGACAAAGAAACTCGAGTGACAGCCAGAAAGCCAGCAGCGATACAAAACCCTGAACATTCCCCTCTTTCAGCCTTATTTTGTGAGCCGCAAGCATTGTGAATGACATCAGGAATGCTGAAGATAGAATATAAAATATGGCTGCTGTTATACTGACAACCCTGATCCATCCTATTGTCAGAATGGAAAAGACAACAAAACCAGGCAGCAGATATAGGAAAAAGGCATTGGGAGTATATCTTTTGTTGTTTTCGAACAAGTGGTTCCCTATATAAAAAAACGGCACGAAACCACACAGCAGGATAAGTCCGGTACACCAGCCGGTCCATGCAAGTCCGGAAATAATTCCACCGCACAATGACAGGGCTATAAGTATATACCTGTTCATTAAAGCCTGTTTGTCATAAATTCAATTCATCAGGTATGTCTGTTCTTGATCAGGCCACAAAAATAAGTCACGCATTTTAACCGTAGTATTAAATTGATATCGATTTTATTGTATTATGCAAAATAATATTATAAATTTACATGCTATAAGACCTGAAAACTTAAGAACCAAGTATTAATTTTTAAAAACGAAGCAGAATAATCAAGGATATTTTAGAGTGTAATACTTTATAAAGAAGCTTTTACTGTCCAAAAGCAATTTTTCCATTCTTTTCATGGCTGCCCCTGACTCTTCGTCAGGGGCTTTTGCATTGTTAAATTGTGTTAAATGCAGGTTTTCAGGCATTTTGATATCACAATTTACTTAAATTGCGGCACAAAAAACTTCAAATAAGGAATGAAAAATATACTATTCTGTTCCATGCTTATACTTCTTTTGCCCGATTGCAGCAACAGTGACAAGAAATTGCTTAAAATGGCAGAAAAAATCCATGAGAAGGTCCTGACTGTCGATACACATTGTGATACTCCAATGGATATGGTCAGATCAGATTTTGACCTTGGTCAGCGTCACTCAGAAGGGTGCGTAGATTTTCCAAGGATGGCCGAAGGCGGACTTGATGCTGAATTTTTTGCGGTCTTTATCAGCCAGGGACCAAGAAATGATTCTGCTTATAAAGAGGTTTATAGTTACGCACTTGAAGTTATAGAGACAATTCACAGCAATGTTGAAAAGAATTCGGATGTTGCAGGGATAGCCATTAATCCTGATGATGCCTACAAACTGAAGAAGGCAGGCAGAATTGCAGCTTTTATTGGGATAGAAAACGGTTATCCTGTCGGGAAGGATATATCAGGAATCAGGGAGTTCTATGACCGGGGTGCGCGATACATTACCCTGTCGCACACCCGTAACAATGATATTTGCGATTCATCCACCGATCCAAAAGGCCCCGAACATAATGGTCTTTCATCATTTGGCAGGGAGGTGGTTAAAGAAATGAACCGCCTTGGCATGATGATAGACGTTTCTCATATTTCCGATAAGGCATTTTATGACGTTATTCAGTTATCCAGTGCTCCTGTAATAGCATCACATTCATCATGCAGGGCACTTTGCGAATCGCCAAGGAATCTGAATGACGATATGCTTCTTGCACTTAAAGAAAACGGCGGGGTTATCCAGATATGTATCCTGAGTGAATATATTAAAGACCCCGGATCCAAATCCCGAACTGGATGCAAAGCTCCGGGAGTTAAGGGGAAAATATGGCGATTATGCTAGTCTTCCGGAAGATAAAAAGAAAGAGATGCGTTCTGAATACAGGGCTATCCAGGACAAATATGAGAAACTGGCAACAGTGAAGGATGTGGTTGATCATATTGACCATGTTATCCAGGTTATCGGAGTTGATTATGTTGGTATCGGCACCGATTTTGACGGAGGTGGCGGAGTGGAGGGATGCAAAACGGTGGCTGATATGAAGAATATAACTATTGAATTATTGCACCGTGGCTATAAAAAGGCTGATATAGCCAAAATATGGGGTGGAAATATTATGAGGGTTTTAAAAGAAGCTGAACAGAAAAAAGAGATTCCGGCCTGAATAACATCCCTGAATTAATTCTTATCCGGGGATTGTTCAAGCTTTTCTTACTTTTGAAAATTTAAATGTTTTCAGTATCCAGGAAGGAAGAGGCCTGTAAGAATTTCTTTTTCTGAGGTCAATAAACCACCCTAGTTTTTTCAAAACAGGGATTTTGTGAGTCTCTACAAATTCTATCAGTACACCGTCGGGGTCCTCAATATAGGCAAAGTGACCTGCTGCATCACCCATATCAAAACTATTGCCATGATGGCTTTGCTGGCTGTCGACAACAAATGGGTACCTTTTATCGCTGCAGTATTTCCTGAGTTCATCCATACCAAAGGTATCATAACATAAATGAATAAATCCGGGGTCCCCCCAGAACCGGTTCCTGAATATCCTTTTACCGGGTTTTACAGCTGAACTAACCAGTTCAATATAACTTTGACCAAAGATACCGCTGAAATATCCCGTTAATGGTTCTGATCTTTTAAGGAGAACTCTTCTGAATATATTTTTACCATCAGGAAGGCTGTCAAAATCCGGGAAAGATCCGGTTCTATCATAAACTACGTGGTCATAGCCAAGAATATCTGAATACACAGCTCTTGATTTATCCACATCTGTCACTCCGATAATTGCGCCATATACTCCGCCATTGACTTTATCCTCATTCATAAACCAGTCCTCTCCATCTACCATCTGAAATATATTTCCGAAAGGGTCCTTTAAATAGAAGACCTTTTTACCTGACGGATCCGGTATCGGCTGGTTTATAAGAACTGCATTATTTTTACTGAAGAAAGAATACGCTTCATCAATATTCTTTACCTTCATTTTACAAATGAGAATGCCAAGGTCGCCGATTCTGATATCTTCATTGATTTCTTTAGGTTCTCTGCCTTTGTACTGCCATACCTCAAAGCCGCCGCCACCCTGAAGGTTCAGTGCCAGAACAGCATGCCTTTTCTGGGGGACTCCTCCGGTATAGGGCAGCATAAGCTTTGCTTCAGCCTCCTCTTCAAAAATTCTGCAGTCCATACCCAGCATCCTGATGTACCAGTCCCATGCTTCTTCAAATTTCTTTACACCGATTCCTATTTGCTGAATCCCGCCAAGTTTATATTCTTTCATTTCAATAGTTTTAGAAATTAAATAGGTTTTATCCTGTCTGCGATTCTGAAAAAGAGCCATGGACATATACGCCTGATATACAGCATAGTTAATTCGCACCCTCCGACAAGGATTTCCCTTTTGTCTTTCAAAATGCCTCTGATAATTATTTTTGCTGCTTTTTCCGGTGAAAGCCCCTTTGCCAGTCCGTCATCCAGCTTCCCATGTTCCCTTCCTTCACTGTCAAGAGCATGCAAAGAGATCTTCGTTCTGACCCTGCCAGGTATGATGACCGATGCTTTGATATTATTTATTTTGTTTTCGAGGTAAAGGGTTTCAAAAAATCCATGAAGGGCCTGCTTTGAAGCTGAATAGGCTGACCTTAACGGGAATCCGAATCTCCCTGATATGCTGCTTGTTGCAAGAATATGGCCTGATTTTTGTTTTATCATATATGGCAGAACAGCCTTTGTAAGGGAGATAGTACCGAAAAAGTTGATTTCAAAGATTTTCCGGTCAATCCAGAGAGGTGTCTCATCTATTTTTGACCTCTGGCTTATTCCGCCGATATTCAACAGGTAATCGATTTTGCCTGCTTCGCTGATTTGCTTCTCAACAAGCTTATCGATTCCTGATGTGTCAGAAAGATCAAATGGGGCACATGTTATCATCTCGGATTGACCGCCGCAGGTTTTTTTAACACGTTCAAGCCCGGCCGGGTCGTTAGAGGAAATTATTAGCTTTGCACCGCGTCCTGCAAATTCACGGACAAGAGCTTCCCCTATACCGGATGATGCCCCGGTGATCCAGGCCACTTTCCCTTTAAACATATTATTTTTCCTCATCTTTCAGGGTTGAGATCAGTGAAATCAGCTCATCATAGTCTTTCCTCAGTTCAAGAAAGGAAGGATCTTTTTTCATTTTGTAATTTAAAAATCTGAAGCCACCTATTATTCTACGGAACAAGATATTATAGTTCCAGGCAAATATTCCTGCAACCGGAATTGTTAAAAAGATAAGTAGTGCCAGCCACCAGGGAGAAAATATCAAAAAAGAGATGATCAGGTAAACCGGTAAAAATATAAATGCCAGGACAAGCGATATACCAAACCTGACGGAGCTATGGAACTGAAGGTCTTTTGTTTTTCGTATCTGCAGCTCAGGCAATGACAGGAAAGTAAGAGTAAATATATTTCCGAATAACCATACCGGGAAAGTCAGAAGCATAGCGGCAAGTCCTGCTATAAGCCAGCCGGGCGGGTGCTTTTTCTTTTCAAGCAACCGGTAGGTTATGTTAAGTTTTTTCGCCTGATTTTTAATCTGGAGGCTTAGGGAGCAGATATTTTTATAAGTCAGGGGATCAGAGAGTTTAAGCCGGTTCAGCTTGTCAATCAGGTTTCTATCGCGCAAAAGCTTGGGATACTTTATTCTATCGCTGTATCGTCCGTTTATTATGCTTCTCAGTTCATCAATTGCCTCGTAATCATCCTCAGATTCAATATGGACCATCACTTTTTTGATACCTGCCGAAATCTTGTTTCTGAGCTCATTCAGGGCTCTTTCAGGGCTTTCAGTATACAATTGATGAAACTCGGAGACTTCCACAGGTTTCCCATAAACTACGGTCAGCACCTGTCTGAACCTGAAATAGCTTGAATATTCGATGCCAACGGGAATAATCTTTATTTTCAGCTTAAAACCGGTTGCTTCATCAGCCTGGAGGGCAACACGGCAGATCCCTTTCTTAAGCTGCCTGAGTCTTCTGAATCCGGCATGGTCACCCTCCGGTAGTATAATTAGACCATTTTTATTTTTTAAGACATCAATCGTTTTAAGAAATATTTCATCATTGGCTTTAAGGGCGCTGAATCCGTCCCTGATCCTGTAGACAGGGAGAATCTTTAAAAAATACAAAATAGAGGCAATTGCTTTCTTTTTAAAAATATCGGCCCTGGCAAGGAAAACCGGCTGTCCCTTATGTGTAAAAAGAACTGCAAGTGCATCCATCAGGGCATTCTGATGATTTGGGGCAAAAATCAAATGGTCGTCAGGATTTATGTTTTCAACTCCCATAACAATAATTTTCCTGTAGAAAATATTGTCATGCCAGAAGGCGACAGCCCGCCTGAAAAGCGCATAGCGTGTCGAATATTTTTCAATATCTCCTTTGCCCATTCAATCAGGTTAATTAGGAATTCCCGGCAGGTTTATCCTGTTCAGGAAGGTTGATGCAAGTTAAAAAAAATGGGTTGCAGTCTTTAAGCAAGCAGTAAATTAATTTTATTTCTGGTAAATAATAAGTCTTTCTACCACCTGTCAGGCAGGTCAGAATCGTCAGTTAGCCTGTCAAGGCTTCTCCTTTCTTTTTTTGTTGGCCTGCCTGAACCTTTTTCCCTGTAACCTGAAAATCCGGTTTGTCTGATATCCATTTTTATTTTCTCCTGTTCAGGTGTAAGATCTTCAATGTAATTACTTACAAGTTTGGCAGATAC
Source organism: uncultured Bacteroidales bacterium (assembly GCA_963702415.1). Taxonomy (GTDB): domain Bacteria; phylum Bacteroidota; class Bacteroidia; order Bacteroidales; family VadinHA17; genus LD21. The sequence goes on from CAVPCP010000020.1 coordinate 32,099, forward strand.
GCGGTTTTCGAGAAGCCCGATGATCCGGTATGTAAACACGACAGGTGGTTTTCTGACAGTTATAATTTCACCTTTAAGGACTATTCTGGATGGTTTGACCTGGACATTATTTATTATGATTCTACCTTTTCCGCAGGCTTCTGATGCGATGCTTCTTGTTTTATATATTCTTACTGACCAGAGGAATTTATCGATCCTTACAGGTTTAATATCTGACATTTCTCGATATTTATAAGATTATTTTTGCTTTTGATCCTGGTCATCTTCTTCCTCATTACGGACCTGTAGTTTTGCTTTCCTGTTAAATGCGGTCATAGTGAGTTCTGTACCAACTGTTCCGAACGACCTGATCATTTCGATCACGATTGCTATTCTTTCCTCAATGAATTTTTTCTCTTCCGTATTCCATTTCCCAAGAACATAATTTACCTGTGTCCCCTTCCTGAATCCATTTCCAATTCCAACCCTGATCCTGGAATATTCGGAAGTTGATAGT